>CAWDUN010000003.1:0-857541 GCA_963805485.1 uncultured Verrucomicrobiae bacterium
CAGCGCCGACTTTATTCTACCGGAGCGCAACAGTCACCTTGTCTATGCCGCACTGACCTGGCTCCTCGCCGCAGCGATTTGGGCCTGGGCGCTTGCTCCGAAATTGGCGATTAGCGCCGACGAATAGTGTATGAAAAGACTGCTCATTCTCGGCGCCGGGACCGCAGGCACATTGATGGCCGGTCGTTTGCGGAAGCGACTGAACCCCGTGGAATGGACGATTACGATAGCCGACGAGGATGCGACGCAATATTACCAACCGGGCTTTCTCTTTATGCCGTTCGGGATTTACTCGCCACAAGACGTCATTAAGCCGAAGCGTCGCTTTATTCCGCACGGCGTTGATTACCTGGAAGCGGAGATCGATCGGGTGGAAGCGGAAAACAACCGCGTCTTGCTCAGATCAGGTGAACGCTTCAAATATGACGTCCTCATCATTGCAACCGGAGTAAAAACCGCTCCAGAGCAGACCGAAGGAATGTTGGGTAGCGATTGGGGCGCTCGCGTCTTTGACTTCTACACGTTCGAGGGGGCCTCGGCACTGCATCACGCGTTGCGCGCGTGGAACGGTGGCAGAATTGTGGTGCATATCACGGAAACGCCGATCAAATGCCCTGTGGCTCCGCTGGAGTTTGCTTTCCTTGCTGACTCCTGGCTGATCGATCGTGGATTGCGGGACAAGACCGAGGTCGTTTACGTCACACCGCGATCGCGCGTTTTCACCAGCCCAATCGCCGCGGAAGTTCTCGGTCATTTGCTTGAAAAAAAGCGCATTAAAGTGGTAACCGACTTCCAGATTGGCCGCGTCGATAATGATCTCCACAAAATTGTTACCCGGGATGGAAGAGAAGCTGGTTACGACCTGCTGGTGACCGTGCCAACAAATACCGGCGACGTAGCGATGGGACGGTCGGGTCTCACAGACGAGCTTAACTTCGTGGTGACCAATCATCAGACACTGCAATCAAAACAGCACCCGAACATTTTCGTGCTGGGCGATGCGACGAATTTGCCCTCATCGAAATCCAGTTACGTGACCCATTTTCAATCGGAGATCCTCACTGAGAACATTGTTCATTACATAAAAGGCGAGCCGCTCGAATTACAGCCTTCTGTTGGTGCGGGCCATTTCGTCGAATCGCACGGCAAGGCGGTTGTGCTCGATTCCGCCCGCGAGGTCCAAACAGTAGAAGGGAAATACCGATTACCGGTACTCGGTCCGTCGTCGCGATACCGCGAAAGTGATTTTAGCAAACTCGCGTTTCGATGGATCTATGGAACCTGCTGGCCAGAGGCCTATCGATGCCGGCAGTTAGCCCTGAGCAGGACCGAATCGGAGATTTTTTTGCGAGACGATTCAGTTGTTGATGGATAGCTTCGCGGCATGCCGCTGGAGGCAGCCAAGTTCAGACACGCCGTAATCGAAAACACGCTGCGCAGTTGTCAGCTCTTCATGGGTTTGCCCGCGGCAGATATTGTAGCGATCGCCTCGTTCATCATTTCAAAGCACCTCGACAAGGGGGAATACCTTTTTCGCGAAGGCGATCGCAGCGAGGGATTTTATGTCGTACAAAAGGGCGCCATAAACGTGCATCGGGTCAATGCGGCGGGGAAAGAGCAGGTGATCCATTTGTTTCAGCCGATCGAATCGTTTGCCGAAGCGACGCTCGCAACCGAAGGAGGTTACCCAGCCGACGCACGGGCCACTGTGCCCACGACTGTTCTGCTTGTGCCAAAGAACGATTTTGTCGATCTCCTGCGAAGGCGACCCGATCTCGCACTGCGCATGCTCGGCTCGATGAGCCAGCATCTTCGCGTTATCGTGGGATTGCTGGACGATCTAACTCTGAAAGATATGGAAACCCGGCTGGCCAATTGGTTGCTGAAACAATGCCCAAGGCCGGTCGGCTCGGCGCAACTTGAAATTAAACTCAACCGAACCAAGCGCGTGCTTGCTGCAGAGATGGGAACAACGAGCGAAACGTTGTCGCGGACCCTGGGAAAATTTCGCGACCAGAAGCTTCTGCGCGTCACAGGAAACACCATTGTTGTGATGAGGCCGCGGGAGTTGCAAAAGCTGCTGCAACGAAATCTGGGCGAACTGTAAACGCGGCTCAGGGCGCGCGCTGTTCCTGTAAGACAAAAACCGATCTCGCCGTCAACGTCCCGGCGGTTCCGTCGGAAGGTCACAGGCAGCGCCGGACAAGTTCCTCCATCGCGTCTGAGAAAACCCGCGTCCAATGGTCGCCTCCGTCAGTTCCGGCGATCTCGATTGATCGCCGAGTGCCGAAACACCTATCTCTCCTTGCGAATCAGCCTCCCCAACGCCTCCTGATCAGGTGCCAAAAACTCGGAGACCCGCTGGCGGTTGACGTTGGCGACGATGATTTGGCCGACCTCGGTGTTGACCTCGCTGAAGATACCGTGAGACCTCATCTTTGCGACTTGGTACTGGTTGTCCTCTGTGGGGGTAACGTAGTGCACCGAGGCGGCCTTGAAACGGTGCACCAGGAAGAGGTGGACGAGGGTCATTAGGCGTTTCTTGCGCAGTGACTCCGCAAAGGTGTTCTGGTCGCGGACCGAAAGGATGCTGCGGCCACGCCGGTCGTGGATGGGGGCGAAGATGACGTTGGCGAGCTTCTCCTCCCCCTCGTTGTAGACTCCGAGTTCGAGTAACTCCGAGCCGGCGCGTTGGGGCCGCATCTGGACGCCGAGCCTGCCGGGGAGCTTATAGTGCCGCATCCACATCGCCAGCCACTCTTCAAGGAGCTTCTTGGGGACCTCGGTCTGTATCAGGTGCTGATGCTGGGTCGAGCCTTTGCCCATTGCCATGGTCGTCGCCGTGCGCCCTGACGTGGCGGCCAATGCGGCATCCGCGCGCGGTCCGCCGACGAGAGTTTGCGGCGTGCCGTAGGGAGAATCGACCATGCGGAGTTTTCGTTGCAGCCGGGCGAGGGCGAGCATGCCGTCCTGCTTGAGGGCGAGTGTGAACTCCTCGGCGGCGAGGCCGTCGATTTGGTGACCACCGTAGGTGATGAAGTTGAAGACGAAGCCCAGCTTTCCGAGTTCCTCGGGAAAGCATCGCATTTGCTCATCGCTCATGCCGGTGGTGTCCCAATTGAACGATGGCGAAAGGTTGTAGGCGAGCATCTTGTCTGGAAACTCCGAGTGAATCGCCTCGGCGAACTCGCGCGCGTCATCGAGGTTAGCGGTCTTGGTCTCCATCCAGAGCAGGTCGGCGAAGGGCGCCGCCGCAAGCGACTTGGCGATGGCGTACGGAATACCGCCGCGTACCTGATAGTACCCTTCTGGCGTCCTTGCCACCTCGCAGTCCCAGTCCACCTCGACGCCGAGTTCGTGCGCCTTCTCTCGGGCGGCGTAGAGCGAAGCGCGCGCGGCGAAGCGCCGCCAGTCGTCGACGCTTGTCTCGACCGGTTCACCTTCGCTCGACTGGAATTCGATCACTTCGGCAACCGCCTCCCCGAAGGTGTTCAGTGCGGCGTCATCTTCCCAGGCGTCGAGGAAGCGGGCGCTGATCCGCTCGAACATCGCGTCAATCGAGGTCTCTTTCCCCTCGCGCAACGACGCCACGGCTTCGGCGGCCTGCGCCAGAATTCCCCGGCGCTCCAGCCATTCCCGGGCGACGATGTGCTCTCCGGCCGGTACGGCGTACAGGAGATGGCCGCTGAGTTCAGCGACTCCCAGCTCGTGAAAATGCTGGATCAACGCCAGGAAGCACGGCTTGTAGGCTGGCACGTCGGGGTTCGTCGCCCCAAGCAGGAAGGGTTGATCGCGTTCGTCGCCGCGACCTTCGATAAGGTTGGCGGCTTCGGCGTCGGTGCGGGCGACGATGAGGCCGGGAACGCCCATCACGTCGAGCTGGAAGCGGGCCGCGTTCAGTCGCTTGTTCTGCTCGTCCTGCGGCACAAGCACTTTGCCGCCCTGATGGCCGCATTTCTTGGTGCCCGGGCGCTGGTCTTCGATGTGGTAACCTGGAACGCCGGCTTCCACGAAGCGGCGGATCAGGTTGCGCACGTGTGGATCGCCGCCGTGGCCGGTGTCGGCGTCGGCGATGATGAACGGCCGAAAATCCCGAGGCTTGGTCGCAGCGCGCTGCGTCTCAGTCATCCGCGAACGCAGATACTGCTGGTTGCGATCCGCCGAGAGCAGGGCGCGCACGAGCGTCGATGCTTCGTCGGGCACCTGGCTGAGCGGATAGCTGGCGAGATCGGGTCCCGGGTCCTCGCTCATTCCCCCCTTGGCGGAGGTCGCCCAACCGCCGAGGTAGATCGCCTCGATCCCCATCCGCTTCATCGCCACCGCCTGTCCCGGCGAGTACGGGCCAAAGGTGGTGATGCTCTTGCGCTCCGCAAAAAGTTCGCGCAAGCGATGGTAAAGCGCTGTGGCCGCCTCTCGCGCGATCGTGTAGTCGTGGCCGATGGTGCCGCGCTGCTCGATCACCTGACGCGCGGTATACGGGCGAACGATCCCCGCGAATCGGGGACTGTCGAACCACTCTTGGGTTTCGTTGATTTCCTGTTCGAACGATCTCATAAGGGGCAGCCTCGGTTCAGCCAACAAAATCGAGATTATGGGTGATCCGCGTTCCCTCTCGCTCGAAGGCCTCGATGTAGGACCGGATGCGGGATCTGGCATTGGCGAGATTGTGATTGTTCAGGTTCAAGTTCAGGAGATCGATGTACCAGGGCAGCTTGATGCGATTGGTCACGTAGGTAGCGACAATCTCGCGTGCGATCGGCAGCGTAGTCGTCTTCGAATCGTCGTGGACGTCGCGGTCGCGGGCCGCAAGCAGCTTCTCGTATTCTTCTTCGAGCAGACGGCCAAAGAGCGCTAAATCAAACCTATCGCCCGCCCTGACGCCCGTCTTCGGGTCGTCCTCGTTCAGTTGCGCGCCCTTGTGCAGCCATTCCCAGAGGATGCTGACGCGGATCTCGCCGGTCGCCATGTCCTCCATCAGATAGAGCACGTCGTCATCGCCGAAAAAGTCCGCTGGCTTGAGCGCCGCGGCCTGGAAACCCTGTTCGAAGGCATTGCCGTACTGCAGGGCAACGCTCAGCAAATCGCGGGCGCCCCGGACGGTGCGCGGGGCCGGCTCGAGCAGCACCAGCCCCTCGGCGTCCTCCTGCGTGTAAGTGAGCGGCGGGAACTTGCGTGCGAGCTGGTTGTCCGCGCCGGCCTCTTCCCATACTGGCCGCACGATGTGCACCATCTTCCAGTGCGCCACCCACTTGCCGCTTGCCCCCGCGAGTTGCTCGCGCTCGCCGCCTGCTTTCGCCCTGCGCATGCCTGCGGCGACGCCCGCCGCCGAGCCGACGGGGATGTTGGGCTCCATACCGCCCTGCCACAGAGCGCAGCGGCCGTTTCGATCGGGGGTGTTCACCGCCCGCCGCACGCGGTCCTCATAATTGCGCATGTAGCCGTAGGTCATGCCGATGGCGTCGATATTGGGATTGACGAAGTCCGGGTCCCATACCATCGCGTCGGCGACGCTGTTGATGTAGTCCCACCGTCCAGTGTTGAAGCCGACGAAATGGCGGCCGAGGACAGCGCGGATCTCCATCAACTGGAAGCACGCCTCGATCTGCTCGACCAGGACATAGGCCTTGATCGTGCCTATCGCTAGCCCGAGGTGCTGCTCGAGCGCCGCGAGCAGGTCGTTCCACAGCGCTGCCTCCTCGGCGGTCTGGATCTTCGGCAAGTACAGGACGACTGATGCATCCGAGTCGCGCAGGCGTTGGTGGTTGTTGACCACGTAGAGCACGACATCGACGATCGAAGCAGAGAAGCCGGTGCCGTTCTTCTCGCGCACATGGCGGTCGGCGAGGTGCAGACCCCGCGCGCGGAAGATCTTGGTAGTGAAATCGAGCTGTTGGCGCCAGTCAGCGACGATGGGTCGCCCGAAAAAGCCTTGCGCCCACCGGTTCATCTCGGCGCTGACAGCTTCGGCGACGCGCAGGAAGCGTGGATCTTTGGCGATCGCGAGCTGAAGGTTGCGCTGGTTGTCGAGCGACATGGTATCGACCTGCCCGAGGGCGTCCTCGCCATCGAACATCCAGCCGTCAGCGCCCGAGAGCAGAGCGTAAGCGATGTTGCGCAAGCCGCTCTCGGGGCTCGCCCGTGGCCGAGTGGCCGGCCCGGTGCCTTGGATCCACTGGCGCATCAGATCGGCCGGGATCTCGCTCCCGTCGAAGTTTCCGTCGCGGGCGTCCTGAACGCGGATGCTCGTTCGTGGAATCAGCGCCTTGGGATCGAGGAAGGTAATGCGCTGCCGCCCGCGCTCCCGCGCCAGTCGCAGCGCGATGCGCCTCGCCATCAGCTCATGCTGATCACGGTTGAGCGGCGCCAAGGCTTCCAGCGCCTCAACCGCCGCCGGGCTGAAGACCTCCGGGTACGCCTTAAGCACACCGTCGCGGTAATGGAGTCTTCGCGTCATCTGCCTCTCGTACGCCAAAATTTATGCTCCCGAGGGATCTGGACCCATTGCGGAAAAACGCGCGTTGAACTAAACCGCTGCATTCGTCGAATACTTTTGACCCCTCCTGAATTTTCAGGTTCTTCCGGAAACGTGGGCACGTTATAGATCTTGATTCTTTCTTGCTCCAATACAAGGAGTGATAATGTTGCATCTCGATAGCGGAAGTATCGCAGAGTTCAACGTGAACTGGGGGCGATGGGCTACAAGTTCCAATTCCTTACTGGTTTCCAGGCGGTGAATTACAGCACGTTTCAACTCTCGCAGGGCTGTCGCGCTCGAAGAATGGAGGCGTGTGCGGACCTGCGAAGTTCAACCGAACACGAACACTTTCATTGAACCGAGCAGAGACGGATTCGTCGGCAACCGCGGCTTTAACCGACAGCCGCCTGGCCGCGCTTTGCGCAGAGGAGGCGCGGAACGCGTTCAGCGATTACGTGGCGCGCTTCGACGAGATCACGCAGCGGGCGCGCGATCGTTTTCTGGCGCGCGACTGGCACGGCAGCTACAACGACGCGGCCGAGAGACTGCATCTTTATTCCCGAGTGCTCGATGGCCTAACGAATCGCGTCGAAAGCTTGTTGGGCGCGCGTTTGCGTGAACGCTCCGTCTGGCAGGCGACCAAGGCCGTCTACTCCTCGCTCATCGCGCGATCGATCCGCTGGGAAATCGGCGAGAGTTTTTTCAACTCACTTACCCGCCGCATTTTTGCGACGGAAGGAGTTGATCAGGCGATCGAGTTTGTCGATACCGATTTCGACGCCCCGCCGACCGAACATGATGCTGAACTTTGCCGCGCGTTTACCGGCGCAGCATTGCCGGACTTAATTTCGAGTGCACTGACCGATGTCGACAGCGGCTTTGCGAACGATTGCTGGCGCGATTTAGACAGCGCGATCGCTGCGGCCGCGGAACGCTTATTACCCGGAATTGTGCAGCAAAAGGACACGACTCTCGAAATTTTTCGCGGTGTTTTTTATCGTGGTCGCGGAGCGTATCTCGTCGGCCGAATCGCCGCCGATGCCAAGGCGATCCCAGTCGCGTTTTCTGTGCGTCATCCGGATGAAACCGGGCTCACTCTGGACGCGGTCTTAATGGGTGAAGGCGACCTCTCCATTCTGTTTTCTTACACGCGCGCCTATTTCCGCGTGGTGGCGCCGTCGCCGTACGACCTGGTGAAATGGTTGCGAGAGTTGATGCCGCTCAAACGCGTCGCGGACCTTTACAACGCGATTGGTTTTAACCGACATGCCAAAACGGAGTTTTATCGCGATTTCGTAGCGCAGATGAACGCCTCGGCCGACAAATTCAAAACGGCCGAAGGCACGCCTGGAATGGTCATGCTCGTCTTCACTTTACCCAGCTACGATGTCGTTTTTAAGGTGATCAAGGATCGATTCGATCTTCCCAAGGATACCACTCCAAAGGAAGTGATGCGCCGTTACAAGCTGGTTTTCGAGCACGATCGTGCCGGACGTTTGGTGGAAGCGCACGAGTTCGAGCACGTCCGCATCCCAAGGAACCGATTCGAGCCGGCCCTCCTGGAAGATTTGCTCCGCGCGGCCGGACAGACCGTGCGGCTAGAAGGCGACGATGTCGTCATCGCTCATGTTTACGTCGAGCGTCGCATTCGTCCGCTTAACATTTTCCTGGCCGAAGCCGATGCGACTCAGAGTGCAGCAGCCGCTCGCGATTACGGCCAAGCCATCAAGGATCTCGCCGTGTCGAACATTTTTCCGGGCGATATTTTGACCAAAAACTTCGGCGTCACCCGGCGAGGCCGGGTCGTCTTCTACGATTACGACGAACTTTGTTTTCTAACCGATTGCAATTTTCGCAATCTGCCGCAGGCCCGCACGTATGAGGAAGAAATATCAGCCGAGCCGTGGTTCTCCGTGCGAGAGAACGACGTGTTTCCCGAGGAATTTCCCAATTTTCTCCGCCTGCCCGGACCGGCGCGTGCCGCGTTGCTCGAACAGCACGGGGATTTATTTCATCCGGATTTCTGGCGCAGCGTGCAACGGAAGCTTCGAGAGGGCGAGACTCCGGAAGTATTTCCATATCGGCCGGAGCGACGGTTAGTCCCCGCGAATTAAAGCTTAGTTCCGTCCGGCCTTTCCGAATGATCCTCACGGGCGGTCGTTCTTGAACACGACGTTGTAATGGGCGAGATCGTGTGATTCCTCGACGATTCACTCTGAAAGACATGGAAACCCGGTTGGCCAATTGGTTGCTAAAGCAATGCCCACGGCCAGTCAGTGCAACGCCAGTTGAAATTAAACTCGACCGAACCAAGCGCGTGCTTGCCGCTGAGATGGGAACAACGAGCGAAACGTTGTCGCGCACCCTGGCAAAATTTCGCGACCAGAAGCTTCTGCGCGTCAAAGGCAACGTTGTTGTGATGAGGCCGCGCGAGTTGCAAAAGCTGCTGCAACGAAATTTGGGCGAATTGTAGCCTTGGCGGACGAGTGAGTTCGCCCTTGTTACTGTCCCTCGATGACTCGTTCCGCCTCTCCCCTTGTTCGAGGGGAGAGGATTAAGGTGAGGGGTTTTCCAAGCCAGTGTCCGTCCAAGCTGTAAACCCTCACCCTACCCTCTCCCTTTGAAAGGGAGAGGCGAATCCGTTATCGCCTTTCATGTCCACGGTGGTATTTGGAAACTTTGATCGACGTATTCACTGCAAAACAAAGAACCCGGTCTCGCCGCCGCCGGAAGTGACGTTGACGATTGGCGTGGCGGAGAGACGAACCATCGCGCCGCAGACTTTCCCGCGAAAAAGAAATGGGTTTGTATCAACGAACATCGGCTGCAGCTTCCAATCGGTCTCGCTGAAAATCGGAAACAGTTCCGGGTGCAAATCGAGTGCATCCTGCACGATGTAGTCGGCTGAAAGCGCAGTTTGGATCGCGTTGTCCCACTCGCGCTCGTCTGATTGCGCACCGAAATGAACGCCGTGTCCGCCGTAATCATCATTCGGTTTGAGAACAAGGCGTGACCGATTTCTGCGGATGAAGTCGAGTAGACCAATCTTTCGCCCTTCGCGCGCGGTCGTTCGGTCGGCGACGCGCCGGGTCCACGGCACTGATTGGTGAATTGCTTCCTGTTCACTTCTGGTGAACCAATCCTGGCGATCCTCGTCCGTGAGCATCTCAAACACTGCTTTCTTGTGCATGATTTTGCATCGGAAGGGATTCACGAGACAAACGTCGTGGTTCACGTATGCGCGGACGAGTGGGTGCGTATCGTCATAGCGCGCGAGGAATTCGTGAATGATGACCCGTTTATAAACGAGATCGATGCGAAACGCGCCGCATCGAAGTTGCCCTTGCTGATACTCGAGATCGTCCGGCGAACATATGATGGTGGGAACACCATGCGCGCTGAAGTACTCCTGCAGAAAGACGAACTCACCCGACGTAGGCAGATCCTTCCAATCCAGGATGGCAATGTTCGGCACGCTGGTGCCTCCCCATTCGCGATAAGTACTCAGCAGTGTTTCGAGCAGTCGTCCAACCGGCGAGAATTGTTGTAAACAGTAGCGTCGAGCAAAGCTTGCCATGACAGGCAGCTCGAAGAGCAATCGATTCAGTTCCTCCTGGTCCGGCAGACTTGAAGGGTTCTCCGCGTTTGATTCTACAAATTTGATTTCATCGCCGTGAACGAACGCATCGAGCCGGGTCGTCACAGCCGGCTGATGAAAATCCCGGATCAACCAGTACCATTCTGCGTTCCGCCTCTGTCAGGCCGAGTTGATTCATTAGGTTTGGATCTTGCACAACTGCTGCCGCAACTTTTTCCAATGCACTCGTAACGTGTTCTGCCAAGAGAGTCAGTGCGCGGAATTGTTTCTGATCGAAGAAGATGTGGCCTTAACGCGATCCCGATGGGCCGATCCCCGTAGAGCAGCCGCTTTTTGCGCATGGCGCCGCGCAGTTTTTTAAACACAACAGCGGTGAGTGTCTCGTCTGCTGCGAGGAGTTCATGATATTCGGCAATCGCACGCAGGCGGAAATCATCACCATTGGTCACAGTCTGCTTTAAGGACAGAGCACGTTTGTTTGCCATGTTTAGCTATTGAGCTTATTCGGAGCATGCCCGACGATGCCCAGCACGGGTTGCGGTTTTTCGATTATTTGTTGCTCGGCTTGCAATGTGTCTCGGCCGTGGACGCGCAGAAACTCAGGAGGGCCCATAATTCCTCAGACCTCAGCGCAAAAAATGCACACGATTCCGCAAGAGTTGCGGAGCGCGGTTCCACTCGCGGGGTGAAACTTCACACATGAAAACCGCAGCTCAACGTATCGAAACCGCGGACACCATCGAACTGGTGCCGGAGATCCTCCATCTGAAAAGAATTCTGGTCCCGACCGATTTTTCCGAAACATCGAAAAAAGCAGTGCAATATGCGCTACGATTCGCGGAGCAATTCGCTTGCGAGATCGCTCTGCTATACGTCGTCGAACCGGCAACTCCCCTGATTGGTGCACCGCTCGGCGTCGAACCATTCACGGAGAAAGACGAATTCTCGATGGCAGAGAAGGACCTGGCCGCGCTCGCTGTCGAATCGCGCACCACCGGCGCACATTCGGTTAGTTCATTAGTGCGGGTCGGGCATGCGCCTAACGAGATCACCAAGGCGGCCAAGGACCTAGACGTCGATCTGATCATCATCTCCACGCACGGCTACACGAGTTGGCAGCATTTTTGTATTGGCAGCACAACCGAGCGCGTTGTGCGCACCGCCCCTTGCCCAGTACTCGTTGTGCGCGAAAAAGAACACGAGTTTGTTTAAATAGATGGGACGAGCTTATGAATCCGCAATCAATCAATCATGAGATACGAATGGAACGGCTGGCCACGCGCGTCATGCTTCATCCTTTTTTAGCGGGGATGAATCATACACAACTCACGCTGCTGACGGATTGTGCGGTGGCGAGACATTTCAACGCAAACCAGACGATCCTTCGCGAAGGTGAGTTTGCGAACGGATTCTACCTTATCGAGACCGGCAAGGTAGCGCTCGAGTCACCGGCCGGCTTTGGCGAATCGATCCCAATACAAATCGTTGGCGCAGGAGATTTGCTCGGCTGGTCGTGGATGTTTCCGCCGTACGTGTGGCAATTTACAGCACGCGCGATCGAGCCGGCCACTACGCTCTTTTTCTATGCCATGATCCTACGGGAGTATTGCGAGAAGAACCATTCGTTAGGATACGAGCTTCTCAAGCGGATCAGTGCGGTGATGGTGACACGCTTGCAGGCTGCGCATGACCAAATGCTATCTATCTATTCCAGCCGCGTTTCGCGCGAGCCACTGATGAGTGAGGCGCCATTCACAAGATAAAGACGGATCGAAATGGTGAAGACGTGGGCGATTTGGTTGCCGCTCTGATTTTCAGCGGTCGCCCGACCAGGTCGTTACAAACAGAGCCGGACTGTTTCGACCAGACTATGGCAAGTCCCGAGTCAAATCGCGAGATTGACGCCATTTTCCCAAGCTGAGATGATCGGTGTATTATACGTTCATGGTTGAGGCCGAAGTCGTCCACTCAAATGCGAATAAGCAGCTCGTTGATACGCTGCGGCGCTCGAAGCTGTTCCGCAGATACGAGCAGGTCTTCAGCGAGGCGACAGGGTTACCTTTAACAATTCGGTCAGTGGACTATTGGCAGATGGAGCATGACGGCAAAAAGCACCAGAACCGGTTCTGCGCCATGCTCGCCGAGCGGCCGGCCACACTGGCGGTCTGTTTGCAAGCGCATCAGGATATTATCGATCACACCGGCTTGATCCCGCATACCGTCACCTGCCCGTTTGGATTAACTGAAACAGCAGTTCCAGTGAAACTTGGGGCCAAGATCATCGGATACCTGCGCATCGGCTCGGTGTTGCGTCATACGCCGGCTAAATCAGATACGTCAAAAGTCAGCCGCGAACTGGAGCGGTGCGGAGTGCGGTTCAACGGCGAAATTCGCAAATCATGGGAGAAAACCCCGCTCATTCCACCGGACAAATACAACGCCACCGTGCGCTTGCTCACGTTCTTCGCCGAACAACTTTCCGGTCTGGCTAATCAAGTGATGCTGGAGGAGCAAAACGCAGAACCGCCTCTTGTTCTCAAAGCGCGCGAGTACATCGACAAGCACAAAAGCGAAGAAATGTCTCTGGCCGCTGTGGCAAAGGCGGCTGGCGCGAGTGTTTACCATTTTTGCAAAGTTTTCCACAGAGCCACCGGCCTAAAGTTCACCGATTACGTCGCGCGAATGCGCCTGGAAGACGCGCGCAACCGGCTGCTGAATCCGAATCTCCGCATCAGCGAAATCGCATACGACGTCGGCTTTCAATCGCTGACGCAATTCAATCGCACATTCAAACGCGTTTTTGGACAATCACCCACCGAGTTTCGGACGCGGGTTGCTTCTGGTAAACGCGGCGGTAAGACCAGGTAGTTGAGAAAAAGCAACGGTAGCTGGAACTCACCATACAACTGGCCCCTGTCATGCTGAGCGAAGTGAAACATCTCTGGTTGTGTTTGGTAGATCGAAAGATTTTGATCCGAGAGTCTTCTCCCGCGACTGCGGGATCAGAATGACATTGTGAGATGATGGCTAATCCCAACAAGGTTGGGCTGGTAATCGGGGCGTTAATCGCCGGCTGGCATGTGATTCGGTCGGTTCTTGTTCTCATCGGCTGGGCGCAACCGATTCTCGATTTCGTTTTCTGGGCGCACATGATCAAGCCGGTGTGCTTCGTCAGACCATTCGATCCGATGGCGGCGGTTGTGCTCATCGTGATTACGGCCGTAATCGCATATAGCTTCGGCTTCGCAGGCGCGATCATTTGGAACCGGTTACATCGGTAAGTCACCAACTGTGCGCCGCCGACGGAATTTAGTGATCCAAATCGTACACTTCGACTAGCCCAACGCCGGTGGTATTGTTCATGCCACGCACGATCGCGGTGTAGTTACCGGACGACAGGTCTGCGATGATCGCGGATTCCGATTCGTCACTGGGTGCGTAGCCGCTGGCTTGGATCTCGCGGACTTGGTTGGCAGTGATAATCCCATAGATGATTGTTGTTGCCCAGTTGTTATTAGAGGCAATCAACGCTCCCGTGTTATCGTGCAGCTCCAATGTCGGATTAGTCAAGGCATTGGGAACGCCATGGTGCGTGAGCTCAGGGCCAATGGCGCGCACAATCACTCTCTTTACAGCAGTCCCTCGAACAATGAACCCGCCAATCATCACGTCGTCCCCGGTCTGAACAAAGCCGCGCGTACTGATATTGCCGAGAACTGAACTAGCGTCGGGACTAAGATCATACACTTCGACAAGACCAACTCCAATCATGTTGTTTACACCGCGCACGATCCCTGTGTAGTTACCTGGCGGCAGGTCTGCGATAATGGCAGACTCTCTTGGGTCCGCCGGAGCGTAGCCGCTGGCTTGGATGTCCTGGACCTGGTTGGCGGTGATAACCCCACCGATGATTGTAGTACCCCAGTTATTATTAGAAGCAATCAAAGCTCCCCTGCCGTTATGCAGCTCCAATGTCGGATTGGCTAATGCATTGGGAATACCATACCGAGTAAGCTCCGGGCCCAGGGCGCGAATGATTACCCTCTTTGATAGCGTCCCTTGAACGATGAAGCCGCCAATCATGACGTTGTCACCTGTCTGCGCGAAGGCGCGCGTGCTAATGTTATTCAGTTGCGATGCAGCGAGGGCCACCGTGTGATGACTGTGCGCCGCGATCGCGCTTACGGTGTTGTCCAGGAGCGCCCCACTCATATCCACCGCCAGCGGCGTTATGCTAATGTGGGGATAACCGCCGTTGCCCAGTTCGCCGTCGTAATTGCGGCCCCACGCAAAAATTCTCTCGTCGGAGGTCAGCGCCACCGTGTGGTAACTGCCCGCCGCGATTGCAGTCACGCTCTTCCCTAGGAGCGCCCCGCTCATATCCACCGCCACCGGCGTTGAGCTACCGTTGGTCGTGCCGTCGCCCAGTTGTCCGTTAGCGTTGTTGCCCCAGGCAAACACTTTTCCGTCGGAGGTCAGCGCCACTGTGTGGAACTCGCCCGCCGCGATCGCAGCCCCCCTCTTGCCCAGGAGCGCGCCACTCATATCCACCGCCACGGGCGTTGAGCGATTAGTGCCGGTGCCGTCGCCCAGTTCTCCAGTTTCGTTATCGCCCCAGGCATAGACTTTGCCGTCGGAAGTCAGCGCCACCGTGTGATAGCTCGCGGCGATCGCGATAACCCTCTTGCCCAGGAGCGCCCCACTCATATCCACTGCCACGGGCCTTGAGCTAACATAGGGATAACCGCCGTTGCCCAGTTCTCCGTAGTAGTTGTGGCCCCAGGCAAAGACTTTCCCATCGGAGGTCAGCGCCACCGTATGGCCATAGCCGGCTGCGATCGCGCTCACGGTCTGGCCCAGGAGCGCCCCATTCATATCGACCGCGACGGGCGTTGAGCGATTAGTGGTCGTGCCGTCGCCTAGTTGTCCGGTGTAATTGTAGCCCCAGGCAAAGACTTTCCCGTCGGAGGTCAGCGCCACGGAGTGCAAGTCGCCCGCCGCGATCGCAGTCACGGTTTTGCCACGGAGCGCCCTACTCATATCCACCGCCACAGGCGTTGAGCGATTAATGGTCGTGCCATCGCCCAGTTGTCCGGCGTCGTTGTAGCCCCAGGCAAAGATTTTTCCATCGGAGGTCAGCGCCACTGTGTGGCCAGAGCCGGCGGCGATCGCGCTCACGCTCTTGCCACGGAGCGCCCCGGTTATATCCACCGCCACCGGCCGTTTCTGATTGTTGGCGGGCCAGCCATACGGGTTGGCCGCTTGCGCTGCACAGCCAAGTACAGGCAGAAGTGCGCCCGCAATTGCCGCGATATTTCTGCCGCAAAAGAGCCGGTGCTTCATCCGATGCGAAAAAGATTGTTTGCCATTCGCTTTCATAATACAGCTTCACGCCACCAATGGCGGCGGACTACACACGAATTGGCAAATGCTGCGCAATTCTTGTTGCGCTATTCTTCTGAGGAAATTCCTCATTAAGCGTTAACAAAAGTAAAGCCCATTCAGTTGCGTCGAACTCCGCTTATCTTGCGTAAAGCTGAGCGTTTCTTGCAAAGTCACAGGCACGCACAATGGCTTGGCCGGTAGATCCGGACAGGAACCATGGTGTGAGCAATCAACGTTTGCTGTGCTAAGTCATTTTGCGGTGTGGAGCACAAAACGACCCGGAATCCGCCGTGCAGGAGTAATCAGCTAAGGATACCATTGCCAGCACTTACTGATCCAAATCGTACACTTCCACCAGAGCAACTCCGGTCATGTCGTTCACACCGCGCACAATCGCCGTGTAGTTACCCGGCGGCAGGTCTGCTATGATCGCGGATTCCAATTCGTCACCGGGTGCGTGGCCGCTGGTTTGGATGTCGTGGACCTGGTTGGCGGTGATAATCCCACCAATCACCGTCGTTGCCCAGTTGTTATTAGAGGCAATCAACGCTCCTGTGCCGTCGTGCAGCTCCAATGTGGGATTAACCAGAACATCGGGAACCCCATATTGAATAAGTGAAGGACCAATGGCCCGCAGAATCACTCGCTTTGGTTGAGCGCCTCGAACAATGAACCCGCCAATCATCACGTCGTCACCCGTTTGCACAAAGCTGCGGGTACTAATGTTGCCTACTATTGAATCAGGCGCGGGGCTGAGATCGTAAACTTCTACGAGGGCAACTCCAGTGGTGCCGCTTACGCCACGCAAGATCGCGGTGTAATTACCTGCGGGCAAGTTTGCGATGATCGCGGATTCCAGTTGGTCACCGGGAGCGTAGCCGCTGGCTTGGATGTCACGGCCTTGATTGGCAGTGATGATTCCACCGATGATTGTCGTTCTCCAGTTGTCATTAGAAGCAATCAACGCTCCCATGCCGTTATGCAGTTCCAATGTCGGATTAGCCAATGCATTGGGAACGCCATGCTGCGTGAGCTCAGGGCCTATGGCACGAATAATTACCCTCTTTGGTTCGGTTCCTTGAACCATGAAACCACCAATAATTACGTGGTCGCCCGTCTGAGCAAAGGCGCGCGTACTGATATTGCCTAACCGCACTGGCAACCCCGACGCACAATACCTCCCGCCGGTATTCGAATCCCCTCCACCCCAAAAGATCATTTCGCTGCCGGTCCAGACTGCCGTCTCGCCAAAGTAAGCATTAGTGGTACTCATGGCTGACCAGCTATTTGTGCTGGGATTGTATCTGCCGCCGCCGACCCCCCAGGCGATCATTTCACTGCCGGTCCAGACGGCACCAGAACCACCGGGCGCGTCGGTGGTACTGGTAGCCGTCCAAGTATCCGTGCTTGGGCGGTACCTGCCGCCGGTGTTAAACCACGTTGTTTCGTCGGTCCCGCCCCAGACGATCATCGCGCTACCAGTCCAGACGGCAGCGTGACTATACCGGGCCGTTGGGGCGTTAGTGGTGCTGGTCGGCGTCCAAGTGTTTGTGCTGGGATTATACCTCCCGCCAGTATTGTTTACACTCGCTCCGGCCCAGATGATCATTTCAGTGCCAGTCCAGACTGCTGTGTGCAATGATCGGGCAGATGGCGCGTTGTTAGTGCTGGTGGCTATCCAACTATCCGTGCTGGGATTGTATCTACCACCGGTGTTAAAATTCATTCCGCCATTGAAGCCGCCCCAAACGATCATTTCACTGCCACTCCAGACTGCCGTGTGCCAGAATCGGGCAGAGGGCGCGTTGCTGGCGCTGGTGGCTGTCCAGCTGTCAGTGGTAGGATTGTATCTGCCGCCCGTGTTCAGACTGTAGCCGTCGTGGTCCCAGCCGCCCCAGACGATCATTTCGCTGCCGGTCCAGACAGCGGTGTGGAACTTGAGACGGCCAACGGGCGCGTTTGTGGTACTGGTAGCCAACCAGCTATCAGTGCTTGGATTATATCTGCCGCCAGAATTTAACGCACGGCTATTCTGCCGGCCGCCCCAGACGATCATTTCAGTGCCTGTCCAGATGGCAGTGTGGTCGTCGCGGCCTTCAGGCGCGTTAGCAGTGCTAGTAGGAGTCCACGTATCATCGGTGCACGGAGAACCACCCGCGTCCGCAATTTCCGGAAGAGTATAAACAAATTGGCCTAACGCTGTTGCCGCTGGGATGGACCGGAGCACTTCGGTCTGCGGGGATCCAACGAGCCGAGCTTGGTGTTGCGCCGACAAATCAGCGATGAAACGCTGTGCCAATATTGGTCTGGCCAAACACTCAGCGATGACAGCAGGATCGTTCCCAAGAGCCTCAAATAATTCCCGCAGGACTTCCGGCTGTTTTGTGTCCCGGGCCATTCGGTCCATCTCGGCCTGTAATTGCTCAGCAGTGATGGGCCGTTGCCAGTAATCTTGCAGCACCAGCGAATCATGCAGATAGCCTGTGACTTTCTTTTCCAGTTGCGCCTGAGACATCACCGCATCGAGCGATGGTTTGGGATTCAGGATTCTCCTTTGGCCAAATCCGGTGACGCCAGTAAACGTCTTCAATTGCTCGCTGATACGCTACGCGCTCTGCGAAGCTGAATGCTCTGGGTTGGCTGGGACTTTTCGCCGTGCTGCCATAGCCGACAGTCGCCACGGCGGATTTGTACCATTTGTTAGGCGAATCAAACGCTGAACTAGCCGCGATAAAGGCCACCGACAGAAACACAGCCTACGCGGCGCTGCGAATGATATGACCACTGATTCTGCTTTTCGTTTTCATCTCTTTCTCCATTCCTCTGAGAAAATCCTCGTCAACTGTCGAGAAAACTAAAGCCGATTCGGTTGCGGCGGGCTCCGCCTATCTTGCGGAAAGCTGTGCAAGTTTTGCTGAGGCATCACCGGGTTGCGAGACTTGGGAGCGTGCCGCCTGAGCTTGTTTCCAGCGACCGGTTCGGCGTCGTGTGTTTATTTCCAGTTCTCCAGAACGCCTAACGAGCGCTTAGTGCAGAAATCACAAGCCTCCGAGCCGGATACGGATGAAACTCGAAGAGCGAAGCGGATTGGACGCATTATCGGCCGTGGATGTTGTCGCAGTGGCTAGCAAGAATAACTATAGGTCAAACTATCGTAAATACAGCTTCGCTGGTGTCTGTTATCGACGGAGTCTCATGGTAACGTATTCGCACCTTCGCCATCGTTGTGGCAGGGGCGGGCATGTTCCAGAGGATACCATCCGGTGTCCTCTGCCTGGGTCGCGAGTCTTATCCAGGTAGTGCCGTCGTCGGTGCTGTAATCAATGTCGACGGTGTTGCCGCCAGGGTTTTGTCGGCTCCAGTGGATGTTTATGTACTGCCCGATCGTAAACACTTCTCCGCCATTGGGCCTGTGCAGGGTCATGTAGGGCACGCGCTGCACAGTGAAGTTGGCATCGCTCTGGTCTGTGATCTCCCGATGTCCCTGTAACAAGATCTTCACCCTGCCTTGAGTGGTAGGATAATTGTCGACGTGCCACGAATAACTGTGTGATAACGCCGGGACGTCCTGCGCGATCCTGAACCAGGTAGCTCCACCGGTGCGGCTGTACTGGATTATCAGGCGGTCGCTCTGCTGCAGGATGGTGCCCTCCCACTTGATGTCATGGGTGCTGCCCATCAACCAGACTTCTCCGCCGTTCGGCTGGATGATGTTCAGCGGTGACGCTGTGGGCGTGGGTGTTGGTGTGGGCGTAGGTGTTGCATATGGCCCTCCACAATACCTCCCGCCGGTGTTCAAATGGGCTGAGTCTCCGCCATATCCACCCCAGATGATCATTTCGCTGCCGGTCCAGACTGCCGTATGAGAGTTTCGGCCGGAAGGCGCGTTAAGTGGTGCTGGTGGCTGTCCAACTATCAGTGCTGGGATTGTATCTGCCGCCAGTGTTCACTCGCGCGCCGTTACCTATCCCGCCCCAAACGATCATTTCACTGCCGGTCCAGACTGCCGTGTGATCGACTCGGCATTCGGGCGCATTAATCGTACTGGTGGCTGTCCAAGTGTCCGTGCTGGGATTGTATCTACCCGCCAGTGTCCAACTGGCTCAGTTCGTCACCCCCACCCCAGACGATCATTTCACTGCCGCTCCAGACCGCCGTGTGAAGGGATCGGGCAGTGGGCGCGTTGGTGGTGCTGGTGGCTGTCCAGCTATCGGTGCTGGGATTGTATCTGCCGCCAGTATTCAATACTGGTCGAATGCCATTGTAAAAAATCCGCCCCAAACGATCATTTCGCTGCCAGTCCAGACTGCAGTGTGATCGACTCGGGCAGTGGGCGCGTTCGTGGTGTTAGTGGCCGTCCACGTATCCGTGCTGGGATTGTATCTCCCGCCGGTGTTCGTAGTGGCCAAAGGGCCACCGCCACATATCCACCCCAAACAATCATTTCAGTGCCGGTCCAAACTGCTGTTTGCTGGTATCGGGCAAGGGCGCGTTGATGAGTAGTGGTGGCTATCCAACTGTTCGTGCTGGGATTGTATCTCCCGCCGGTGTTGTCCCATAGCATTACCACCCCAGACGATCATTTCACTGCCGGTCCAGACAGCCGTATGAAAGAATCGGGCAGAGGGCGCGTTGGTGGTGCTTGTGGCTGTCCAACTATCAGTGCTGGGATTGTATCTCCCGCCGGTGTTCACCACAGGTCCCAGACCGGCCCCACCCCAAACGATCATTTCACTGCCGGTCCAGACTGCCGTATGACCATCTCGGGCAGAGGGGACATGGAAGATGGTCGTAGCCCCCCACTGGTCTGTGCACGCATCTGGCAATTTCCGGCAGAGTGTAGACAACTTGCCCTAAGGTTGTGGCCACGGACATTGCACCGAGGTTTTCGTTTCGCAGAGATTCAAGATTCCTAGTTTGCTTTTGCACCGAAAAATCGGCGATCAACCGTTCTGCTAATGTTGGCCTGGCTAAACACTCAGCTATGACAGCCGGATCGTTTCCAAGA
This sequence comes from uncultured Verrucomicrobiae bacterium, assembly GCA_963805485.1. GTDB lineage: Bacteria > Verrucomicrobiota > Verrucomicrobiia > Chthoniobacterales > UBA10450 > Udaeobacter. Next base: position 20,467 of record CAWDUN010000003.1, read on the forward strand.
GCCGCAAACAATTCGCGCAGGACTTCGGGCTGTTTTGTGTCCCGGGCCATTCGGTCCATCTCGGTCTGTAGTTGCTCAGCAGTGATTGGCCGCTGCCAGTAATCTTCCAGGACTAACGAGTCGTGCAGATAGCTAGCGACCTTATTTTCCAGTTGCGCCTGAGACATCACCGCATCGAGCGCATGGTTTGGGATCAGCGTTCTCTTTTGGCCAAATACGGTGTCGCCAGTAAACGTCTTCAATTGCTCGCTGATATGCGACGCGCTCTGCGAAGCTGAACGCTCTGGGTTGGCTTGGACTTTTCGCCGTGCTGCCATAGCCGACAGTCGTAACGGCGGAGTGGTACCATTTGTTAGGCGAATTAAATGCCCAGCTAGCCGCGATAAACGCCACCGACAGAAACACAGCGTACGCGGCGCTGCGAATCATATAACCACTGACTTTGCTTTTCGTTTTCATCTCTGCTCTCCATTCTTGCGAGGAAATAGCTCATAAATTGTTGAGAAAACTAAGCCGATTCGGTTGCGGCGGGCTCCGCTTATCTTGCGAATAACTGTGCAAGTTTTGCTGCCACGAAACTCCCCGGATGTTAAACCGGTGCGCAAGTGCTGCACAGTAAATCGCAAGAATTGTGGAGCAGGTATTAAGGATTATTCCGATATATACCCCATGAAAACGAAAACCTCCTCAGTCATCATCGGAGCTATCCTCATCGGGTTCACCCAGCTGGTTGGCGCCAACCAAGCAGATGACACGAGAATAAGCATCACAGGGCACACGGCAGGTGCTACTGCTTTTATCAGTAACTTGACCTTGGATGTCAGCAATACATCTGCGCTGAAAAGCATTCAGTTCGCGATTGATCCAAAACCGCACTCTGTCACCCGTCCACTGACGGGCACTTATGCCAATGACTACCTCGTGAGCCGGGGATTTGAACAGGCACCGCCGGCAACGACTGTCATCGTGCCAGTGTATGGGCTCTATGCTGGATACGTGAATATGGTAAGGCTGACCTACCGGTTTATGGATGGTTCTTCAAAGCAAGCTGTCACCTCAATCGCGACGCCGATTTTTAATGATCAGGGCTGCGGCTACAACAATCCGACCAAGTTTCAACCGAGAACGAATAGCCGCAGATTGAGTTACGATTACATCTTTGTAAGGTCTGCTTGCGGGGATTTCTCACCTGTCATTTTGGATTCCGATGGAGCGTTGCGCTGGGTCAGCCCAATGCCCACCAGGAGCGGTTACTTTGCGTCGTCCATTTTCTTCCATAACGGGGTGTACCTAAACCAACGCAGTCAGTTGTTTCGAGTTGAGCTCGATGGCGGTTTCAAGTTGCTTGCAGACTATAGCAACATCGGCGTACTCAACTTGCATCATAATATGGATCCAGGTAAGACAGGGCTGCTTGTCGAGCCGGATACCACCTCCTACTTCGAATGCGAAATCATGGAAGTTAGTGGCTCCGATGGAAGGGTGCTGAAAAGGTTTGAGCTGGCTGACATCATCAGCGATGCCATGATTGCTGGCGGCGACGATCCGAGGCAGTTCGTTTATTCAGCACCGACCGATTGGTTTCATAATAATGGTGCGACCTACAACCGAGCCGATGACTCTCTAATCATCTCAAGCCGGGAAAATTTCGTTATCGCCCTCGACTACAAAACAAGCAGGATCAAATGGATTCTGGGCGACAAGACGAAAAAGCGGTACCAATTTCCGTCTCTGAGAAAATTTGCGATCAGAGTGGCACCTGGAAGCCTGCCGCCGCTTGGGCAACATGCCCCCTCCATTACATTCGATCAACACTTACTGGTTCTTGATAATGGTAGAGATAGTGATTTTCAGATGCCTAAAGGCGAGGACCGCAACTATGCCAGCCCCCGTAAGTACAGCATTAACTTAAAGACAAACGTCGCCACTGAAATGTGGAATTATCCTAAGGGCGAAAGTGTTCTGAGTCTGTACTGCAGCAGCGTGTATGAGGATGCCCCATTCAATTACCTGATAGATTACGCGTGCGTGAATGGAGCGCTCGCTGCCGAACATGCCCAACTCCTCGGTTTGGATGCTCTGGGCGAAATGATTTTTTATTATCAATACCCGCGGTTACCTGTGCCCATTGGGTGTAGGACTTTATACAATTCGATGCCCATTCATTTGGAAAGCACGAAATTTCCGACAGTGGGACCTCAAGCGCTCAACTTCTCTACCAGGGGCCTCCTGTCGGTCGGTGACAATGTTCTGATCGGTGGCTTTGTCATTACCGGTAACGACCCTAAAACGTTAGTGCTTCGCGGACTGGGACCATCGCTTAGTGCCTTCGGAGTTTCCCCGCTGCTCGGCGATCCGGTCCTCAGCGTGTATAACTCTGCGGGCGCTCTCATCGCAAGTAACGACAACTGGCAGTCTGATCCAAATCATTTTGTAGTAGAGTCTAACGGGCTCGCGCCGGTCAACCTGATGGAAGCGCCACTGGACGAGACTTATCAACCGGGCGCCTATACGGTGGTAGTTACTGGAAAGCACCCCGCTCCCGGAGTTGCGTTAGCCGAAGTTTACGATCTCTCACCGCTATCTAACTCCTCCTTGAAAAATATGAGCACCCGCGGTTACGCCGGCACCGGGGATAAGCGTACTTATCAGTGGTTTTAACGTAGGTGAGGTAGATAGCGCGACTGTGGTCGTGCGAGCGATTGGCCCATCGCTGGCTGCTTACGGAGTGAGCGGAGTGCTAAGCGACCCCGAATTGGAGATCTACGACTCGACTGGGGCTCTCATCGCAACCAACAACAACTGGCAGGACAATGTTAATTCCATCGATATCCAAAAGAATGGACTCGCACCGCGAAATGCGTTGGAATCGGCGCTCGTGCTTCGCCTGCCCGCGGGAGCATATACCGCCATCGTGCGCGGAGCCAATAACGGTACAGGTGTTGCCTTAGCCGAAGTCTACACGCTCAAGTAACCTGTAGGTAGTCTAATAGCGACCTAAATAAGAAACCAACCGCTTATGAAAACATGCTTCATGATCATAGTCGGCGCCATCTCAATGGCCTTTTCCCATCTCGCCGTCGCCAGTTACGCACATAACACCACGATCACAATCACCGGTCACACGGCAGGTGCCACGCCATTCATCAGCAAAGTGACCATGAATGTCAGTAATATAACCGTTCTAAAGAGCATTCAGTTCACGATTACTCCGAAACCGGGCTCCGCCACGCGTCCACTATCAGGCACTTATGCCAATTCGTACCTGATGGAACGAGGCTTTGAAAACCCGCAAATCGGCGAAATCGTCTTGCCGGTCTATGGACTTTACGATGGATATGCGAACACCGGTACGACTGACTTTTCGCTTTCTGGACGGTTCCTCAAAGCAAGCTGTCATCTCTATTATGACAGCCACTTTCAATGACTCGTGTGGTTATAAGAACCCGATCATCGTGAAACCACGTACAAACAGCAGGAATTTGAGCTACGACTACATCATGGCTAACGGATCTTGCAGCAATTTTGCACCTGTCATCATCGATACCGACGGCGCATTGCGATGGGTGGGCACCGCAGGCATCTCCGTCATTAGCGCCACCTTTTTTGATAACGCAGTTTATTTGGGTCATGGCCACCTGCTGACTCGAATCGAGCTCGATGGCGCTTTCACCCAGATTGGCGATTACAGCAGTCTCGGAGTTGTCAATTTCCACCATAACATCGATCCGGGCAAAAAGGGCGTTATCCTGGACGCGAGTACGCACAACCTACCTTCAATCGACACTGATCGAGGTGGACGTTTCAGGCAGAGTCTTGAAGCAATGGGACATGGCCCATATCATCAGCGCGGCGATGCGCGCCGGGGGAGACGATCCCAATCAGTTCGTCTTCCCGACGCCGACCGATTGGTTCCACCTCAATGGTTGCACCTACAACAGGGCAGACGACTCCTTGATCGTTTCAAGCCGCGAAAATTTCGTCATTTGCCTCGATTATCAAACCAAGGCGATCAAATGGATCCTTGGAGATCCGACGAAAAAATGGCACCAATTTCCGTCTTTGAGGAGGTTGGCGCTCACACTCGCGCACGGCAGCCGGCCTCCGATCGGGCAACACGCACCTTCGATTACTTACGATCAGAACCTGTTAATCTTTGATAACGGACAAAACAGCGGCTTTCATGTGCCACAGGGAGAGGAACGTGGCTATGCCAGCCCGCGTAAGTACGAGCTGGATTTAAATGCAAAAACCGCCACCGAAGTTTGGAATTTTGAGATGGGCCAAAATACCTTTTGCCCGTACTGCGGTTCTGTCTATGAAGATGCGCCGAAGAATTACCTCATCGACTACGCATTAGAGAACCCCGTCGGACAAAACGCGTTCGCGCGGCTCCTTGGTTTGGATGCCGCTGGCGAGACAATTTTTTCCTATCGATACCCAACCACTAGCTGTACGAAGATCTATCGCGCGTTGCCGGTTCATCTAGAGAATACGAAGTTTCCGACAGTAGGGCCTCAAGCGCTCAACCTCTCTACCAGGGGGTTCGTTGGAACCGGTGACAACGTTCTGATCGGTGGCTTCATCGTTACTGGCACTCAGTCCAAGACCATAGTGCTTCGCGCACTGGGACCATCGCTCAGCAGGTTTGGAGTTTCGGGCGTGCTCGCTAACCCAGTTCTCAAGGTGTACAACGCCTCCCGCACCCTCATCGCAACCAATGACAACTGGCAGTCCGATCCAAACCACTCCACAGTGACGTCCAACGGACTTGCGCCGACCAGTCAGCAGAATCTGGCATGACCTTGAGCTTGGCGCCGGGGGCCTATACCGTGATAGTAACGGGGAGCAATGGGCACTCTGGGATTGGTTTGGTCGAGGCTTATGACATCTCACCATTAGCTGAAGCCAAGTTCGTGAACATGAGCACCCGCGGTTATGTGGGCACCGGGGATAACGTACTTATCAGTGGCTTCATCGTTGGAGAGGTGGGAAGTTCGACAGTAATCGTGCGTGCCCTTGGCCCATCGCTGCCTTCTCATGGTGTGAGCGGAGTGCTAAGCGACCCCGAATTGGAGATCTACGACTCGACTGGGGCTCTCATCGCAACTAACAACAATTGGCAGGAGAATGTTAATTCCATCGACTTCCAAAAGAAAGGACTCGCACCGCGAAATACGTTGGAATCGGCGCTCGTGCTTCATCTGCCCGCAGGGGCATATACCGCCATTGTGCGCGGAGCCAATAACGGTACAGGCGTTGCCTTAGCCGAAGTCTACACGCTTCAGTAACGCCGCAACAGTGTAACTGAGGCTCGATCGCGACCACGTTGATTCGATTCTTAAAAAACTTGAGCAATCAGGCGAAGGTAGATTGTTGTGCTGGGAAGTGTGCCTCATGTCGGCAATGATCAAAGCCGGTGTTCGAGAATCTCGCGAAGTCGTCGCCGGACAATCGTTTCGCGGTTGGCATCAAGGATGATCTTTCGCACACAAGTCTCAATGTTGCTTTTAATTAAAGATCGAGTCGGATGATGGGGTGCGCTGTGTTGCCGTGTCTGGCAAGAATAAGAATAGCTCATACAACTATCGTGAATACAGCTTCGCTCGTATCTGTCACCGATGGAGTCTCATGGTAACGTATTCGCACTTTCGCCGCCGTGGTAGCAGGAGCGGGCACGGTCCACGGATACCATCCGGTGTCCTCTGCCTGGGTCGCAAGTCTTATCCAGGTGGTGCCGTCGTCGGTGCTGTAATCAACGTCGACGGTGTTGCCGCCGGGGTTTTGTCGGCTCCAGTGGATGTTTATGTACTGGCCGATCGTGAACACTTCTCCGCCATTGGGCCTGTGTAAGGTAATGTAAGGCCTCTTCTGCACAGCGAAGTTCGCGTCGCTCTGGTCTGTGACGGATCGATTGCCTTGTAACAAGATCTTCACCCTGCCTTGAGTAGTAGGATAATTGTCGACGTGCCATGAATAACTGTGTGATAAGGCCGGGACGTCCTGCGCGATCCTGAACCAGGTAGCTCCACCGGTGCGGCTGTACTGGATTATCAGGCGGTCGCTGGGCTTCAGGTTGGTGCCCTCCCACTTGATCTCATGAACGCTGCCCATCAACCAGACTTCTCCGCCGTTGGGCTGGATTACGTTCAGCGGTGACGCTGTGGGCGTAGGGGTTGGCGTGGGTGTAGGTGTTGGATATGGGCCCCCACAATACCTCCCGCCGGTATTCAGTTCGTTATGGTCGTCCTGTCCACCCCAAACGATCATTTCACTGCCGGTCCAGACTGCCGTATGAAAGGTTCGGTCAGTGGGCGCGTTGTAGGTGCTGGTAGCTGTCCAACTATCCGTGCCGGGATCGTATCTCCCGCCAGTGTTCAACAATCCACCTCCGCCCCAAACGATCATTATTCTATCGGTCCAGACTGCCGTCTGATAGTATCGGGCAGAGGGCGCGTTGGTGGTGCTGGTGGCTGTCCAACTATCCGTGCTGGGATTGTATCTCCCGCCAGTGTTTTCACCTCCACCCCAAACGATCATTTCACTGCCGGTCCAGACGGCTGTGTGAAACCATCGTGCAGGCGCGTTGGTGGTGCTGGTGGCTCTCCAGCTATCCGTGTTTGGGTTGTATCCGCCGCCGGTATTTGTGGGAGTCCACGAACCATTAAACCAATAGGACCCGCCCCAGACGATCATTTCACTGCCGGTCCATACTGCCGTGTGAACGTCTCGGGCGATGGGCGCGTTGGTCGTGCTGGTGGCTCTCCAAGTATTCGTGCTGGGATTGTATCTGCCACCAGTATCCAAAACGCCGTTGATACCAGGACCATCTCCGCCCCAGACGATCATTTCACTGCCGGTCCAGACTGCCGTGTGATAGGTACGGCCATCGGGCGCGTTGGTGGTGCTGGTGGCTCTCCAAGTATTCGTGCTGGGATTGTATCTCCCTCCAGTGTTCAACAAGCCGCTGGTTCCCTCTCCTTGTCCACCCCAGACGATCATTTCACTGCCGGTCCACACGGCCCTGTGCTCCCATCGGGCAGCGGGCGCGTTGGTCAAGCTCGTCGCTGTCCAACTATCCGTGCTGGGATTGTATCTGCCACCGGTGTTTAAAAAAATGCCACCCCAGACAATCATTTCAGTGCCAGTCCAGACAGCAGTGTGAGACTCCCCTCGGGCAGAGGGCGCATTGACGGTGCTGGTGACCCCCCACTGGTCTGCGCATGGAGCGTCACCCGGGTTGGCAATTTCCGGCAGAATGTAGACAACTTGCCCTAACGGTGTTACCACCGACATCGCACGGAGCGCGTCGGTCGGCGGGGATGCAACGTGCCGAGTTTGGTCTTGCGCCGAAAGATCGGCGATCAAACGCTCTGCTAATGTTGTCCTTGCCAAACACTCGGCGATGACAGCCGGATCGTTCCCAAGAGCCGCAAACAGTTCCCGCAAGACTTCCGACTGTTTTGTGTCCCGCGCCATCCGGTCCATCTCGGCCTGTAATTGCTCGGCAGTGATCGGCCGCTGCCAGTAATCTTCCAACACCAGCGAGTCGCGCAGATAGCCTGCCACTTTCTTTTGCAGTTGCGCCTGAGACATCACCGCATCGAGCGATGGTTTGGGATCAGAGTTCTCCTTTGGCCAAATACGGTGGCGCCAGTAAACGTTTTCAATTGCTCGTTGAAACACGACGCGCTCGACGAAGCTGAATGCTCTGGGTTGGCTCGGACTTTTCGCAGTGCTGCCATAGCCGATAGTCGCAATGGCGGATTGGTTCCATTTGTTAGGCGACTGAAACGCCCAGCTAGCCGCGATAAAGGCCACGCGCCAGAAACACAGCGTACACAACGCCTCGAATGATATGGCCACTGATTTTGCTCTTCGTTTTCATCTCTTTCTCCATTCTTTCTGAGGAGATTCCTCATAAACTGCTGAGAGAACTAAAGCCGGTCTGATTGCCGCCGGCTCCTCAGACTTGCGGAAAACTGTGCGTTTCTTGCAGGTCATCATCCATGGACAACGGCCCGGCTGAGGAATCGCGAACACGACGAGTGGAATTGCGGCTGTCATTTAGACAAAAGTCGCAGCAAACAAAATGCGACACGCCAAAAAACGCACGATCTTTGACAAGCAATGCCGAGCCGTGCGGTTGTGAGTACTTCATGTTGTGTGCATGAAAAAGCTGAAATTTCGAAACATCATTGTCCCGATCGACTTCTCGGAAATGTCAGTGCAAGCGATCCAGATCGCCAGGCAGTTGGCTCGGCGTTTTGGCGCTTCAATCCATCTCGCTCATGTTCGTCATCTCAATTACGCAGGAGACTTTGTGGTACCGGCTGCGCCGATCATTCCATTTTCCTTCATGACATACGAGCAGGATGGAGAACAAACCGCGCTCAAAGAGCTCAAGAAGGTGGCAAGTGAATGCGGCGTCGCGTCCGCAACGTTGCGATGTGCTTGGCGGCGCACCGCCCTTCGATGAAATCTGTCGACTGGCGCAGACCATTCCCGCCGATCTCGTCGTGATGCCAACGCACGGGCGCACAGGGTTGAAACATGTTTTCCTTGGCAGCACCGCGGAGAGAATTGTGCAGCATTCATCGTGTCCGGTTCTGGTGACGCGCGAGAAAGCTGTGAAATCGCGGAACGGTTCACAGGCCGCGATCAAGACAATTCTTGTCCCAGTCGATTTTTCCGGTTGCTCGCGGGAAGGTCTTCTCTACGCGATCGCGTTCGCGAATGAATTCGGGGCGAAGATCATTTTGCTGCACGCCACGTATCTCGGATACATCTATTCTGTAGAAAGCACTGCTCTCTACGACATTCGCGGCCTTGCAAAAGGCTGCCAGGAAAGCTGCTGAGCGCAAAATGCGCGAGCTCGTGGGTTCCATGCACTTCGGAGCCGTTAAATTCGAAACAAAATTTACGGATGGATCGCCTGTGATTGATATCTGCGCCTTTGCAAAAAATCACGATGTCGATGTGATCGTTACGTCAACGCACGGGTTCACCGGTTTCACACATGTTTTGATTGGGAGCGTCGCCGAGCAGGTGGTACGACACGCGCCCTGCTCCGTTTTAGTGGTGCCGTCTCATCCTCGCGTTAGAGCGGCGAACCTGGAAAAATCAGCCGGCGCCAAGGTAAACAGAGTGACCAGGCAACGGCAATCGCCGAATGTGCCACGAGGAAAGGCAGTCACGAGAAAACATCGCAAGCTCGCGACGCACGCGTTCCCCGAAAGGCGAAAGACAAACAAGTTTCGCGAATCGCACCCCAGCCAATGACTCAGGCATTACTAACGGCCGAACCTGTAACGACAGTCACCGGGAACGTTGTTCAAAACGACTCCGGCATCAGGCGGGCTTATTCCCGAATAACATCTGAAATTAACAGCCAACAAATGATCAGCGTTTAGCAATTTGCGGGCGTACCCAATGGCAGTTGTCGGCAATTTGAGCTATGAAAGAGCTGCTCGATCCTCCGGTCTTAACACGAGTCACGTCTAAACCGCGACGACGCGGAATGGTATCTCGGTCGCCACGATTTAAACGAATCCTGGTACCCATTGATTTTTCAGGTCCGTCGCTAAAAGCGATTCCCTATGCGGTGGCAATCTCGAGACAATTCGGAGCGGATCTGCATCTGCTGCACGTCACGGCCCTCACTCAGCAGCCGTCTCCGACATTGCTCACCCTTCCGCTGGTGCCGCAAGCGGAATGGAATCAGCGGTTCATGAAACGGCTCCAAGCCCTTGCGCTGAAATACCGGACCGGCGGCAATGTCTCGGCGCTCGAGCCACGCACAGGCACTGCTTACGAAGAGATTTGCGCCGCTGCGCAAGAGCTCAAATCGGACCTGATTGTGATCGCGACACATGGCTATACTGGTTACGAGCGTGCATTCCTCGGCAGCACTGCCGAGCGCGTTGTTCAACATTCGCGATGCCCTGTTCTCGTCGTGCGTGAGCACATCAGCCGTTGGAGCGGGGCGGCTGATCCGCGTACCCGCACCGGATTTCAACTCAGAAGCATCCTTGCCCCGACGGATTTCTCCGAATGTTCACTTGCCGGTTTTGATTACGCCGTTCAACTGGCGCGGGATTTCAAGGCGAAGTTAGAACTGATCCACGTGACTAACCCGCACCTCTATCCGTTTGGAGATCAATACGCCGCGCTTGATCCGGTACAATTAATGGATAAAGCCGCGCATGCCGCTGAAAACCAGATGCGGTCAATGGCAGCACGAGCCAAGGCTCGATATTCTGTTCGCGTGATTCACGGTTCGCCGGCAATTCAAATCCGCAACGCGGCAAACGAAGGTGCCGATCTGGTTGTTATTTCCACCCACGGCCGAACGGGACTTGCCCACATGCTCGTCGGCAGCGTAGCAGAGCACATGGTGCGTTACGTGCATTGCCCGGTCCTGGTCATTCCTGCTCACCCCCAATGCAATCAACTCAATTAGCACACTCGAAAGTGAGAACGCTTAGAACGATTGGTTTCGTTTGGCCCTGCATGTTAAGCAGCAGCTTCGCAGCAGGGCGAACCAAGCTCCAACGCCAAGCCGGTGGCGGTGGTGGCGGTAACTTGATAGAAGTATGACAAACGATACTGCCACAGTGCTGCAGACGCGGGATAAGCCGCTAGAATTCAAAATCGAACGAATTCTAGTGCCACTGGATTTCTCGCCCGCATCGATGGAAGCGCTCGATTATGCCGTGTCGCTGGCAAAAAAATTTCACGCTGCCATTCACCTTGTGCACGTCTATCCGCCTGACGAAGCGTCGTCAGTGCCCGGTGGGGCACATCTCTTGTTCCAGTCAGCAGAGGCGATCGAAAGGCTTAACGAAGAATTGACCGGTATTCATCGCAAACATGTACCGACATTTTGTCCGGAGAATTGCCACATACGTTGCGGACGACCTTACGAGGAGATCGTCCGTTTGGCTGGCGAGATTGATACCGATTTAATCGTGCTTTCCACGCGTGGATACAGCGGACTGAAACATCTTCTGCTCGGGAGCACCGCCGAACGAGTCGTTCGCAACGCGCCGTGCCCTGTACTCGTCACAGGGGAACGAAAACAGAAATCGAAAGCCAACAGCAAAACATTTGCCATCCGCGCCATCCTGGTTCCCACAGATTTCTCGCAATGTTCGCTCGCCGGAACGGAATACGCCGCGTTTCTGGCAAAGAATCTCCCCGCTACCCTGCGCCTGTTCCACGCGACATATCCATATACGAATTACGTGTTCGTTGACCGCGCCGGCGTCCGTCTCAATCGGTTGGCCGAAGCGGTGGAGCAAACTGCGCGGCAGGAAATGGACGCGCTCAAGAAGATGGATTTTTTGCGCGACCTGCCCGTTCAAACCGAAATTCTTCCCGGTCCCGCGGTCGACGAAATCTGCGCCGCAGCCCGCGGGCCCGAGATTGATCTCATTGTCACTTCTACTCACGGTCGGACCGGATTGAAGCACGCGCTCATCGGAAGTGTCGCCGAACACGTCGTCCGTTATGCGGAGCGGCCGGTGTTAGTTATTCCCAGCCGTTATGCCGAATCTTAACGGGAAAATCCTATGCCGAATTGTCTACTTAATGTTATTAACGGAAAGGCAGAAGCGCTGGTGGGCGCACTGAAGAAACATTTTCGACTGGATTCTGAATTCACAATGTCCGCGCTAAAACTCTGCTTCTTGATTCAGATTGTTCTTGCCCTGCCGGCGTGGGCCCAAACGCCCGCTGAGCAAAGCAGCCCACTCCCCTCACAAGCCAAAGAGGTGCACGGTCTCGCGGTGCCAGTGCCAAAAGAGATATTCGGTTCGCTCGACCAATTCCGGGATGCAAGCTGGCGGGCCATAAAACGTCCCGACATAGCTCGCTGGAAATCGCATGGCGATCAGGCCCAGCTCGCAACGCTGCTCGGAGTCGTGACAGCGGAAGGTTTCATTGCAATGGAAGCGCAAGACGCGGCAGAGGTAAAGAACATCAGCAACAGGGTGCTGGCGTTAGCTCGAGGACTAGGTATCGAGGAGCGCGCAGTGCGTCGCGCTAGCAGCATAACCGATCTCGCAGATACGGAAGAATGGAGTGAGGCGCGAAAAGAATGGGATCGTGTGGTTTCGGATTTGGAAAGCGGAATGATTAATTTGAAAAGCACAGAGCTATCCCAGCTGATAAGTCTCGGCGGATGGTTGCGCGGTACCGAGGCGCTATCCGCGCTGGTGCTTCAAAATTATTCACCCGAGCGTGCCGAACTCATTCGCCAACCGGGTCTGGCTAGTTATTTAGAGAAGCAACTTCTCGCAATGAGCAGGGACATGAGAGCCCGTCCCATAGTTGTGAAGCTGCTCGATGGAATACACACAATTCGTTCCCTTATCGAAAGCGAAAATGGACCTCTGTCCAAAGAGACAGTCCGAAAAGTCCACGGCGTCTGCGAAGAGCTTGTTCCGCTATCGTCTCGACCGCTTGACTGAATGGTAGGCGGCAGGAGCAAGCAGGCATTTGAGTCCGGTGAAGTGGTCGCTGCAATCTCGGCGCCGAAACCAGAGCTGGCTGCATTGATGAACCAGTGGTCATTTGCCTTGGCGACGTCGATTGGCACTCAGCGGACGATCCATAGAACAACCAAAGGCACCAGGTTGAACAGAAGAATTCCGATCTTATAAATCGAACATCCCTAGATAGTGAAGAAAGTCGAACTGCTCATCAGCTAGCCGAAACCATCGGCCGTGGAAGCGGCGCACCCAGTCATGTGCAATCGCAAAGATCACAAACCATAGTAACAGGATTCCGTAGTTGATGACTGTGCACCACAGAAGAAAGCTGCGCGTCAATTCGATGTTCATCTTTTTCACTCCTCCTTCCGTATCTTACGAGAGGAGATAAACCACGGTAGGGGTCGCAGCAACCTCACCGTAAGGCACTCGCTTCGTAAGAACGGAAACAGAACGCTGTTCATCCGTTGGCAATTTCTAACCGGATTTTGTCGTTAGGAAAAAATTGGTCGATTCCGCTCAAGCAAGTTTTGCAAAGCAAAACGCAATTGCGGCGTAGCGACTAACACGCCGTTGAGTTGTCTTAAGGCATGGAAACAAAGGGGAATGCAAACCCGAACCAAAGAAAGAGAGAGAGAAAAACATGAAAAAATTACCATTAATTCTAATTGGCCTGATGGCGTGCCTCGCCATCGGGGTATCAACGGCACGAGGGCAGGCAATAGTGTATAGCCTTGAGGACCTGGGAGTCGTCAAAGAAATGCAGGCTAGTGAACCTGCTGCGCTTAGCAGTTTTGGGAGCGTAGTGGGCACAGCTTATGGAGCGGAGTATGGGACGTGTGCCTTTCACTACGATTACCTCCAGAAGTTCATCCATGAGGAGGGAGCAGCGGACAGTCGCGCATTCGGTATCAATTCGACGAGCATGATAGTGGGAGACGCCTTCCCTGTCACTCCGATGGCACCCCGAAGCCACGCTACGCTTTGGAAAAATGGAATCCCGAGGGATCTCGGGGTTTTGCGGGGCCAGATGTACAGCCGGGCCAATGGCATCAATGCCATGGGCCAGGTGGTTGGATACTCGGGTCAGCAGCGCGACAGCAGTGAGAGCCGAGCCTTCGTGTGGAGCGCTCAAACCGGCATGATCGATATCGGCACGCTGGGCGGGGCGTACGCGCAGGCATATGCGATCAATGACACTGGTTACATCACCGGCGCGTCTCAAACGCAGGGCATGGGTCCGATGCTGACGACGCACGCGTTTATCTACCGGTTGCCGACTCCGCCGTATCCGCGGTTTAACCGAATGGTCGACCTGGGTGCGCTGGCTGGTTTATCCAGTTATGGCATGGCAATTAACAGTGACAACCATGTCGTCGGCTATTCCACCATCGCAACCAACGACGAACGCGTTCACGCGTTCTTGCACGATGGCACCAAGATGATCGATCTGGGATCCCTTGGGGGACCTGGAAATCGCTGGGGTAGCGATGTCAGCGTAGCTCTGGGTGTCAACAAGTACGACCAAGTTGTCGGGTACACGTACCTGCCAGTGGTCGGCGAAATGCCCATTCAGCAAGTGGCGTTTCTCTGGAGCCGAGGTTCGGATGGCAGCGGACAAATGGTGAACCTTAACACGCTGCTCTACAGAGAGAGCAAAAACTACCTGCTCTTCTCCGCGACAGCAATTAATGACAGCGGGCAGATCGCAGCCACCGCGTACGATATGCGCAACGGCAGCGTGCGCGCGGTTTTGCTAACTCCAACCGGCCCTCCCCTTCCGCCGGTGGCAGATAAATAACGATGATTAGTCCTACTCAATAGGTATGAGGAAATCGATAGCGTCTCTCCGACCCAGCAAGTCGTGAGAGACGCTGGCAAAGAAAGGAAATTTTACATGTCACTACAGACGATTGCAGCACGGTTCACAAATAAACCTATCAAACTCGAGGGTGCTCCGGAGCGCAGAGTTTTAACGACGCTCAAAATGATTTATGAGGGCGGCTCGCTCGACGGCAAGACGGCCAATTTTCCCACACGCGACCTCTCCTGCGTCGTGGTTGGCCGGCACCGCGGAAATTGGCATTTTTTCGAGACTTACAAGCGCACGATCTGGATCAATCTTCGCAACAGGCGAACAATCTTTCGCTGCACCGGCCTTACTGTTAAATCCAACAACAGCTGTTGGTGGAAGAGGCTGCTCGCGGTCCTTTGCATCCGCAAACAGACGGCCATCATAATATGAATTTACGAACGAGGACGCATCGTCGCAGTTTTACAGATGCTATTGACCATCACGTCGAAGGATCCAATCACAATGCTCGATGAGGGCGCAACAGTGAAGCGTTGTCCAGCATAGCTATTTGATGAAAATCTATCGACTCGTTTTTCGTCTGCGGAATGTGCGCACTATTTTCGGTGCCGGAGTGCGCAATCGGAAGGCATAACACTCACGCTGTGGCCACCGGTCTCACAAGCGCTGAAGCCCGACGGCGGTTGACCGAATTTGGAGAGAATCGGATAAGCAGTGAACGACGCGCCGGCGTGCTTACGCTGTTCGTCACTCAATTCAAGAGCCCGATCATCCTCATTTTGATCGGAGCCGCAATCATCTCGCTTTTTTTGCAGGACCGCACTGATGCGACGTTGATTCTCGCGATCGTGCTGGCGAGTGCGGTGCTTGGATTCTGGCAGGAATACAGCGCCACAAACGCAGTGGCGAAATTGCGTGCGCTAGTCGAGACAAAGGTACGCGTACTGCGGGACGGCAATGAAGCGATCATTCCCCTGGCGGAGATCGTGCCCGGCGACGTGGTGCTGCTATCCGCCGGCGTAATTATTCCAGGCGACGGGCGGCTTCTTGAAACGCGGGAGTTGTTTGTTAACGAAGCCGCTCTCACGGGCGAAACATTTCCAGCCGAAAAAGACGCGCAGTCTGTCGATTCAACGGACGCGCCAAAGAATGAAGTATTTCTTGGAACGCATGTCGTCAGCGGTTCGGGCAAAGCAGAGATTATTTCCACCGGCCGGGGAACACGATTCGGAAAAATCGCCGAAAGTTTGCGATTACGTCGTCCCGAGACGGAGTTCGAGCGTGGCGTGCGCCGCTTCGGTTTTTTGCTCGCCGAAGTGACGCTGTTGCTGGTGCTGGCAATCTTCGGGTTCAACGTTTTCCTGCACAAACCGGTGTTGGATTCGTTTTTGTTCGCGCTCGCGCTGGCCGTCGGGCTGACGCCGCAACTGCTTCCAGCGATCATCACCATCAATCTTTCGCATGGCGCGCGGCGCATGGCGCAGGAAAAGGTGATCGTGAAACGCCTCGCCGCGATAGAAAACTTCGGCAGCATGAATGTGCTCTGCTCGGATAAGACCGGTACGATCACCGAAGGCAAGATCGGCATCCGCGCCGTCGTGGACGCGCAGGGAAATCACAGCGAAAAAACGTTGCTTTATGCGTACCTGAACGCCGCTAACCAAACCGGTTTCATCAATCCGATCGACGAAGCGCTCCGGGCGAGCCCCGAAAACGTTCGGGGTTGCGACGGCTGGGAAAAATTGGACGAACTTCCCTACGACTTCGCTCGAAAACGGTTGAGCATTCTGTGCGAGAAGACAGACGAGCGTGTTCTGGTTACGAAGGGCGCGTTGCGGCAGGTTTTGGCGATTTGTTCGGAGGTCGAATGGAGCGACGGAACACGGGACACCGTCGACACTGCTCGCGACCAGATCGAAGAACAGTGGCGTAGATTTAGTTCGGAGGGATGCCGGGTCCTCGGCGTGGCGTACCGCAGATGCGGAGACGATTGTTCGCGAATCGATCGCGAGAGTGAATGCGAGATGATTTTCTTGGGACTCATCGTGCTGTCTGATCCGCCGAAAGCCGGAATCAAATCGACTCTGCGCGAACTGCGCGATCTCGGCATTCGATTGAAGATCGTTACCGGCGATAACGTCTTGATCGCGACCCATCTCGCGAAGCAAGTCGGCCTCAATGCGGAGCAAGTTCTCTCAGGGCGCGACATTCAAACCATGAGTAACGCTGCGCTCATGCGACAGGCGAGCGATATCGATGTCTTTGCCGAGATCGAACCCAGCCAGAAGGAGCGCTTGATTCTCGCTCTCAAAAAGGCTGGTCACGTTGTGGGGTATATCGGCGATGGGATCAATGACGTGTCGGCGTTGCATGCGTCCGACGTGAGCTTGTCGGTCGAGGGGGCAGTCGATGTTGCGCGCGAAGCGGCTGATTTCGTCCTGCTCGAACATGACCTCGAGGTGCTGGTCGATGGCGTGCGCGAAGGCCGGCGCACTTTTGCGAATACGCTGAAATATGTGTTTATCGCCACGAGCGCGAATTTTGGAAATATGTTCAGCATGGCAGGCGCATCGCTGCTCCTGCCGTTTCTGCCGTTGTTGCCGAAGCAAATCTTGCTCATCAATTTGATGACCGATTTTCCAGAAATGACGATCGCCAGCGATGACGTCGATCCCGAGCTCGTCGAGCAGCCACGTCGCTGGGACATTCATTTCATCCGCCGGTTCATGATCGTGTTTGGCCTGGTCAGTTCCGTTTTCGATTACCTGACGTTTGGCGTCTTGTTCTGGCTGAATGCCACCGTCGAACAATTTCGGGCTGGCTGGTTCATCGAATCGATCGCTTCTGCGGCTTTAATCGTCCTGGTCGTGCGCACGCGGCGTCCATTTTTCAAAAGCCGTCCCAGCAAATTACTCGTGATCGCCACTGGGGGCGTAGTAATCGCTGCCGCGCTGATGCCGTATCTTCCCTTCGCAACTCTGCTCGGTTTTCAACCGATGCCGGGGCACTTCTATCCAATTATCGTCGTCATCATTTTAGGATATGTCGCAGCGGCGGAAGCGACCAAGGCGCTGTTCTATCGCAGGATGGCGAATGCGTGATCATCACGGTGCACCGGCCGCAATTTTTGCGTGGTTAAAGCCAAGCGACGGTTATCGCCGCGGACTACGCCAACTCTATGTTAAATCGAGAAAAGGAGGCGTTATGAAAAAAGTGCTGCTCACAATTGTAGAGCCAACGACTGCGACTTTACTGATTGCTTTCGGAATTGGTCTTGGCATAGCGGTTCATCCAGTGTTCTTTCTCGCCGCTTTGGTGATTGCAATCGCTGCGCTCATTCAAAGTCTGTTTAATGCAGCTGGTCACCTGACGCATCGACATCCGTGAAGCTCCTGGATAAAACCTCATCAACTTCGCGCACCCGTGCAGGCCAACGACTCATTCGCACGATTCTGGTTCCGGTGGACTTCTCGGATTGTTCCCTCGCGGGTGTAAAATTCGCGGTCCGGTTCGCGCAAGAGATTAGCGCGCGCATTATCGTGCTTCACGTGACTGATCTCGGCCCGGTGATGATGACGACAGCCTGCGGGAGCTACGATTCACCCGCTTACACCGAAGCAGCGCGCCGCCGATGTGGTAAACAGATGCGAGCTTTCCTAAAGCGCGTTGATTTCGATGATGTTCCGGTTCGTACATCTGCCGTTGCCGGATACTGCCCGACCGCGATCCATGAAGCCGTGGCAAAGGAGCGGGCCGACTTGATCATCATCTCGACGCATGGTCGGACCGGATTTCGCCGTGCGCTGGTTGGCAGTGTCGCTGAAGGCACGGTGCGATCTGCCATTTGCCCCGTACTTGTCGTGCCATCGTTTGTGCGTACGCGAAACAAGGTCGACAAAAGGAAGCGCGCCGGTCAGTGAAACTTTGCGACAAAATCGGCACACTTTCTTTGAACAGGAGCCAGCAAGTTGATCGAGGAGACTCTATTGGCCCGACTTCTCCACCCCTGAAAGAGCAATAAGAGTTACGCACAAGCACGAGCAAAAAATGCGCAGTAATTCACAATTGCTGCGAAGCACGAATTCTCTTGTCGGCAAGACTTGGAGCATGAAGACGCCCATCATGCTCCTGCTTACCAATGACAATGAATTGGAAGAGTTGGTGGCCGACGCGTTGTCGGAGATCGGCGGTATTAGCCATCTCACACGCGCTGCCGGCGATGCCTTGGAAACCATCTGCGGAGTGGACGATCTCGATCTTGCTATAATCGATTTCGAACACGGCCCGCATGGCATGACGCTGCTCAGTGTGATCAGCGCGTTACGGGAAGATCTTCCAGTCATTGTGATCACTCGTGACGATGAACAGCATGTTGAAGCGCTGGCGTACGCAAATGGTGCTACGGCCTGTTTTTCGAAGCAGGCCGTGGCAACGCAACTGGCGAACGCGATTCGCAAGTTGTGTAATTCGAAAATAGAACAGGCCTTCGCCTGATTGGGGGAACCAAACTATGCACACAATGAAAGCCAACGTTTTTCACGGACCAAATAAGATCGGCATTGAAGAAGTGCCTCGGCCCAGTGCCGGTGTCGGGGAGGCGGTGATCCGAATCACGCTAACTACCATCTGCGGCACGGACCTGCACATCTTACGCGGCGAATACCCGGTGAAACCCGGACTGGTGATTGGACACGAGCCGGTCGGGGTGATCGAAGAACTCGGAGAAGGATTGTCGGGATACAAAGTCGGCGATCGCGTCTTAGTGGGCGCGATCACGCCGTGCGGCCAATGTCGCGCCTGTCTATCCGCGCAATGGGCGCAATGCGGCCACGGCGAAGGTATCGAAGCAATCGGCGGCTGGCGATTCGGCAACACCATTAACGGCGCGCAAGCCGAATATCTCCTGGTGCCCAATGCGCAGGCGAACCTCGCGAAAATTCCAGATGAACTCAGCGACGAACAGGTTGTTCTGCTCGCTGACATCGCTTCGACGGGATTCAGCGGAGCGGAATCAGCGGAGATTCGCATCGGCGATACAGTTGCCGTTTTTGCGCAGGGTCCCATCGGCTTGTGCGCCACTGCGGGAGCGAAATTGATCGGCGCTTCGTTGATCATCGGCGTGGAAGGCGATCCCGTTCGAATGGAAATGTCGAAACGAATGGGCGCGCACGTCGTGCTCGATCCGAAGGAGTGCGATGTCGTCTCGGAGATCAAGAAGCTTACCGGCGGTGGCGCGGATGTGGCAATCGAAGCGCTGGGCCTCCAGGTAACCTTCGAGAACGCTTTGCGTTGTCTCCGACCCGGCGGCACGTTGAGCAGCCTCGGTGTTTACTCGGGAAAACTTCAGGTTCCGTACGACGCGTTCGCAGCTGGCCTTGGCGATTACAAGATCGTGACCACACTTTGCCCCGGCGGGAAAGAACGGATGCGCCGTCTCATGTCGATGGTGCAATCAAAGCGGTTCGATCCGCTGCCGTTGATCACGCACAAGTTCAAGCTCGATCAAATCGTAGAAGCATACGACGTCTTCGGGTCGCGCCGAGACGGCTGCCTAAAGGTGGCGATAACCCCATGACGGGTGAAGGTAGGGGCGGTTCACCCGAACCGCCTTGGCGATTGCGGTCAATCGCCGCTACCTACGCGACCAGAGCGAATTTCGATCAACCGCAACTTCGAGCGCGTCAAGCAAACTGACAGACACGTGTTAACAAACACGGCGCGCTAGCTGATCGAGATTCCTTGCAGGCGGCAGAACAAGATTTGCCTTGTAAAAAGCAAAAGTGGGAGAGCGCAGCTGCGCGTCAGAGCCATGGTGAAATTAGAAAGGGAGGACTGAAAATGAAAAGGGAATTTATTTTAACAATTGTTGGTTTCTCGGTTGTGTTGTTTTCCTTCGTTGGAGCTCCGGCGTATGGGCGTGGCGGTGGTCATGGAGGCGGCGGGAACGCGGGTTTCACCGGCGGTGCTCATGGAGGTGGTGTTGGTCGTGGTTACAGTGGAGCTGGGATCAGTCATGGTGGTGCCAGTTATGGCACGCACCATTATCCATCCGGAATCTCAACGGGACGCGACGGCAGCTACGGGCAAAGGCATTATGCGCCGCGAACGTCGGCGGGGAATCCGATTTATCGTTCTTCTCCCAGTTCGCAAAGCAGAACCGCTTCGAAGCAGTTTGCTCACTCACCAAAGTATTCTGGTAGCTACTACGTCCCGCAAGATCAACCCGCTACTGGCTTTGCGCGCAAACCCGGCATCCAGCAACGCGCTAGCCAAACTGCAAAGGGTGTAACACGGCCCGACAAGGCGTGGTCGCGACAGAATCTAGCAAACAAACATAGGCTCGATCCGCAAACCAAGGAACGACTGCGTAACTGGCAGGGCAAAGCACCTGGATGGAACGACGCAAAACGTAATCATCACGATAACTGGCGTGATCGTCATCATCATGATCACAATTGGTGGCGTCACCATTGCGACGCTATCGTGTTTGTTGGCGGAGGTTTTTGGGGCTGGTATGACGGATGGTGGTATCCCGCCTGGGGGTACGACCCGTCTTATTCGGATTACGACTATAACAGCCCGATCTATGGCTATGACGGCCTACAACCAGACGAGGTAATTGCCACTGTTCAGGCAGCCTTGCAGCAACTGGGATATTACGCCTACTCAGTTGACGGAGTATTGGGATCGGCAACTGAAGCAGCGATAGCTAATTACCAGCGCGACCACGGGCTCCCAGTAACAGGAGCGATTGATCCAATAACTGTGAGATCACTTGGGTTGGGCACTTAGCCGTCGTCGTGAGCGATGTACGAAGCTTATAAACAAAGCGAGAGAGGAAGGATAAAATGAAAACGATAACAAAATTGGTCACCGCGGTGGCGGTTGCTGCGGCATTTGGAGCATCAAGCGCTATCGCACAGCGAAACTACGACCCAAAAACGGTTGAGACCATCCAGGGCAAGGTGTTGTCGGTGGAGAAAATGCAGCAGCGAGGCGGTGGAGTTCATTTCATGCTGCAGACGGACAAGGAAACCATTGCGGTGCATTTTGGCCCGAGCTGGTATATCGATAAGCAGACGCCAAAGATCGAAACCAACGACACAATCACTGTGACCGGCTCGCGTGTAACGGTGGATGGAAAACCGGCCATCATTGCCGCGCAGGTGAAGAAAGGAAACGAAATCTTGAAGTTGCGCGACGAAAATGGCATCCCAGTGTGGAGACGCGGTGCCCGCGGTAATCGGTAAGGATCAACATGCGGATCGAATAAAGCGAAAATGAGATTTCAAATCATGAAACAGTTTGGACCTATCTTGAAATGGGCTGCCCTCGCATTCTGCGTGGCGTTCATTGCGATTCAGTTCGTGCCGGTGAGTCGCACGAATCCGCCGGTGCAAGGCGACTTTGGCGGTTCGGCGGAAGTGGTATCGGTGTTGCATCGCGCATGCTACGACTGTCATTCGAACGAGACCGTGTGGCCGTGGTATTCGCGTGTAGCGCCGCTGTCCTGGGTCATTGCCCATGACGTGAATGAGGGACGGGCAGTGTTGAATTTTTCCACTTGGAACCAGCTCAGCCCGGAGAAACAAGCTGAGGCCCTGAAGGAAAGTTGGGAGGAAGTCGCAGAAGGCAAGATGCCCACTTGGTACTACGTGCCACTCCATCCTGAAGCACGATTGTCCGCCAAGGATCAATCAGTGCTGCGAGCGTGGTCCGGTTCTGCCGCCGCTGGCGAAAAGGGGGAAGATGACGACGATTGAATCAGTAAGCAGCAGACTGGGCCTACGGCAGTTTGGGAGCAGTGACGACAGGCTCAGGCCCAGTCAGGGCTTTTAGGAACGCAATCAGGTCCTTCTCTTCCGTGTCAGTCAAGCCGAGCGGCTTGATAAGCGAATCAAGATCCGGATTTGCGATCCCTCCTTTGTTGTGCAGTTCAACCACCGCTTCTAACGTAGGCGTCTGCCCATCGTGCATGTACGGGTAAGTGTTCGCGACGTTGCGTAGCCCCGGTGTCTTAAACTTGCCCCGGTCTTTAGGGTCCTTCGTAACGGCTTGGCGGCCGATGTCCGGTTTCGCGGCATTCATTCCAATGCCTAAGTTATGAAAGCTCTGATCTGATAATAACGGACCGCCATGGCATGCAATGCATGTTCCTTTGCCGTTGAAAATCTCCATTCCACGCTGTGCTTCAGCGCTGAGCGCTTTTTTATCGCCTTGAAGGAACCGATCGTATGGTGAGGGTCCGGAAACGATCGTCCTCTCGAAAGAGGCGATTGCTTTCGCAATTCCATCGGTAGTGACGTCGGAGTGGAAGACCTCTTGAAACTGACGCTTGTAGCCGGGAATCGCGTTGAGCTTGCGCACGACATTCTCCAGTGTCTCGCCCATCTCCACGGGGTTATGAATGGGACCCAGTGCCTGCTCTTCCAGGGAACTCGCGCGTCCGTCCCAAAATTGGTACTTCATGTAGCCCGAATTAACGATAGTTCCCGAATTGCGATTTCCGACACGCCCTCCAACTCCTGTGTCCGTGGCGTCGTGCCCGGCCCATCCCGTTTTGGGATCGTGACAGGTGGCACAACTGATCTCGTTGTTAGCGGAAAGCCGACCGTCAAAGTAAAGCTCCCGCCCGAGTTTGATTTTTGCATCTGTTTGTGAGTTGTCCGCTGGAATCGGCATGGGCGGAAGGCCGCCACCGGCCGCCGGCGTGGACTGTGCCGAAACTTCGGGCAAGATGATGCTAGTGTAGAGACCCAACATGGCCACCACCACGCACGAAACGGCCAATCGCGAACATGCGTTCATAAAAATCTGACGATCCATTGAAGTTACAGACTGAACAAACAAACATTGGTCTTCGCCGAGTGCAACATCATCGCAAAACATTTGAGTTGGTGGCAAGTGTTCCTCTGTTTTCCAAACGACGACGAGCTTTGAGATTGCCACAAATCGCTACAATCTGTTTTGTTGATAGCCCACAAGTGATTCGGCCACGAACAAGTCGGACGATATTTTGCTGCCGGTTAAGAATTCTTGAACGGAAGAAAGAATGGTAACCTGTGAAAAAGAACCACAAGGCGCCGATTGTTTGCGGCACGGATTTTTCCGCCACCGCGACAGAAGCGGTTGACATTGCAGCGGCGATGGCGAGACGGCTCGAGACAAGCCTCGTTCTCATCCATGTGGACCAATTGCTCGGCGCTCTCACCTCTAATCCAGTCGTACTTGAAGCTGCGATCTTGCAAAGACGCAACGATCTGGATGATGAAGCGCAGCGCTTGCGCGAGCTAGGAACCAGGGTCGAGGAAAAATTTCTTTCTGGTTCGGCGTTTGACGAGTTGGTGATAGCGGCAACAAAATTCAAAGCAGGATTGGTCGTCCTCGGAGCGGTCGGGCACGGCCTCGCCCGACGATTACTTCTCGGAAGCGTAGCTGAACGGACAGCGGAAAGTTCGCCGATTCCAACGTTGGTTATACGTCCGGGCGGCAGGCTCGCTCCCTGGATCCGCGGCGAGCACGCGCTCAAGATTCTTGTGGGATACGATTTTTCCGCCACCAGCGATGCCGCTTTGGGCTGGGTGAATGAGCTGGGCAAGATCGGCAAATTAGAGACCAATGTTCTCTACACCAATTGGCCTCCGGACGAAGCGCGCCGATTGGGATATGAAGGGCCGCTGCCATTGGCGGCTAATCCGGAGGAGATTCAAAAGAATCTTGAGGGCGACCTGAAAAAAAGGATCGCAAGATTTCTGTCGAAACAAAAAGTAACCGCCATCGTTGAGCCTGGCTGGGGAACTCCGGAAGGCTACTTGTTCGAAATGGCCAGCCGACAAAAAATCGATCTGATTGTGGTTGGAACTCACCAGCGACAAGGCTTGGGGCGTGTACTACTAGGGTCAGTGTCGCGCTCTGTTTTGCACCATGCAAAGGTGTCAGTAGCCGTCGTTCCGCCGGCCAGGACTGTCACCTGGAGCTGAGCAGCATGAAAACGAAAACATCTACGCAAAATCGTCGCGCTCGCGTCCGGCCGCGGCGCACCACTGGCTTGGATCGGTACTTGATTGGCAGCATCGCCGATCGGGTCGCAAGGTTAGCACCCTGCCCGGTCGTTCTTGTACGCCCCGGCAAGCGTTCGCCCGATCGGAAACAAAAGCTGCCAGCTGTATTGCGCTTCAAACGCGAGGGCAAATCGTCCCGGTAACAATCGATCGCCGGCTGGAGGCTATGCAGACGGGGGCTCGCAATTCATGGCACGAGCTTCCGATTAGCAAGGTTGCCGAACTGTTACAGACGAATTTGGGCAGCGGTCTCTCTGCGGATGAAGTCGAATCCAGACTAAAGCAGTACGGTCCTAACAAAGTAACGGAAAAGCCTGGAACACCGCCGTGGAAGCGATTTCTTCTGCAGTTCCATCAGCCACTCATTTACATTTTGCTCGTCGCCAGCGGTGTCACGCTTGCTCTAAGCGAGGTTGTAGATGGTTCGGTAATTTTTGGTGTCGTTTTTATCCTGGCGGTTACCGGTTACATCCAGGAAACCAAGGCCGAAGATGCGATCCGCGCCCTAACGAAGATGCTGGTCGGGGTGGCAACAGTGCGCCGCGACCGGCGCAAACAACGAGTTCCATCCATTGAATTGGTTCCGGGCGATGTGGTGCTACTCCAGTCCGGCGATCGCGTGTCGGCCGACCTACGCCTCGTTCGTGTGCGAAGTCTGGACATCGATGAATCGATGCTGACGGGCGAATCGCTGCCGGCGCACAAACATGTCGCCCCGCTCGCCCTGAAAACCGTGCTCGCCGATCGCAGGAATCTCGCCTTTGCCGGGACATTGGTAACCCGGGGAGAGGCCGAAGGAGTCGTCTGGGCCACAGGCGACCAGACTGAAACTGGTCGGATCGCCCGTCTGATTTCGGAAGCTGCGGATCTGTCCACGCCGCTAACCCGCAAGATTGCACAATTCAGTCGGCTCTTGCTTTGGCTAATCTTAGGACTTGCTGCGTTCGCCTTCGCAATCGGAGTGTGGCGCGGCGAAGGAGTTGTGGAGATGTTCGTGGCCGCTGTTGCGCTGGCCGTGGGCGCGATTCCGGAAGGATTGCCCGCTGCCGTCACGATCACTCTCGCCGTGGGTGTGGCACGAATGGCCCGCCGCCGCGCCATCATTCGCAAGTTGCCCGCTGTTGAAACACTTGGCAGTACGACTGTGATTTGTTCGGACAAAACCGGAACGCTTACCGAAAACGCGATGACCGTTCAGGAAATCTACGCGGGCGATGAATTTTATGAAGTTACCGGAACGGGCTATGACCGAAACGGTGCGATCCAAAAAGAGGGCAAGCCGATTACTCCGGAGAAACATCCGGCTCTAGTCGCTTGTCTTCGTGCCGGTCTGCTTTGTAACGACGCGATCCTTATTCGCGAAAATGGCACCACCCGTGTAGAAGGCGATCCAACGGAGGCGGCACTGATCGTAGCGGCTGAAAAAGCCGGACTCTTGCATGCAAATGCCCACCGTGAGGCAGAACGACTCGACGCGATTCCATTCGAGTCGGAACACCAGTTTATGGCGACGCTCCATCGCGGAACAGAGGGAGGCATTATTTACAAGAAAGGCGCCGTGGAGCGCGTGGTTGGCCGTTGTGCAACGATGCTTGGCCACGATGGCAGCGAGGTACCAATAGATCGTGAGAAGATCCGCGTTATCGCCGAAGCGATGGCAGCCAGAGCTTTGCGCGTTCTCGCTTTTGCACAGCGAAACGTCCGAGCGGACCAATGCGAACTTGGTCACCAGCACGTGGCGCAAGATCTGATTTTTCTTGGCTTAGAGGGGATGCTGGATCCGCCGCGGCCGGAAGCAATCGCTGCCGTGCATCGCTGTCAAGAAGCTGGCATTGCGGTAAAGATGATTACCGGGGACCACCTGCTCACCGCACGAGCGATCGCGCAGCAAATCGGATTACGCGGCGGACCCAACGTTGAAGCGCCGGATGCAATCAGCGGTAATGAAATTGAAGGAACGAGCGATGAAGAGTTGCGCATCATCGCGGAGGACTCGGGGGTTTTTGCTCGAGTGAATCCCGAACAGAAACTGCGTCTGGTTAAAGCACTTCAGAGTCGCGGGCAAATCGTGGCGATGACTGGCGACGGCGTGAATGATGCGCCTGCCTTGAAACAAGCCGACATTGGCATTGCCATGGGCATTTCGGGCACGGACGTGGCGAAAAGCGCCGCCGACATGATCCTGACCGACGACAATTTCGCTTCGATCGAAGCCGCGGTGGAAGAAGGCCGCGGCATCTTCGACAACCTCAAAAAATTCATTGTGTGGACGCTCCCCACAAACGTCGGTGAATCATTTGTGTTGCTCGCAGCGATTCTTTTGGGCACCGCCCTACCGATGCTTCCGGTTCAGTTGCTTTGGATCAATATGACAGCCGTCACGTTGCTCGGCACGATGCTCGTGTTCGAACCGAAGGAGGCTGATCTGATGGACCGTTCGCCCCGCGATCCGAATCAGCCAATTCTCACATTTCCTCTTTTCATGCGCACTGGATTCGTATCGCTCTTGATGCTGGCCGGCGGGTTCACATTGTTTCTTTGGGAATTGCGACGTGAAAGTGCATCGTTAGCTGAAGCCCGTACCGTTGTCGTCAACGCAATTGTCATCGTGGAGGCCTTCTACTTACTCAATTGTCGCTCACTTACTCGATCGATTTTTTCCTTGGGAATCTTTTCGAATCTTTGGGTGCTCCTCGGCATCGGCTTAATCATCGCGGTTCAACTTCTCTTCACCTACGCATCTGTTATGAACGGACTATTCCATTCAGCGCCGATCAGTGGCGAGGCATGGCTGCGCATTGTTGCGGTCGGTGCGATTGCTTTCGCAGCGATTGAGCTGGAAAAATGGATTCGCTTCGGGAGGCGTACTAATTCAATCCGACCCGCCTGACCCAATGCGATTGCGAAGAAAACGGAATTCGCCTATTTGGCGCAGACTAATCGTATTTTTTGTCGGCGGGCTCTTTTTAATCATTGGCGTCGCCATGTTGGTGTTGCCTGGACCTGCTGTCCTTCTTATACCGCTTGGCCTGGCCATTCTGGCGACTGAATTTCGATGGGCCAGAAAGTGGCTCGTAATATGCCGTCAATGGCTGCACGGTCGTTTTCAAAAAATCAGATTAAAGGCGAGATGAATCATGAATTCAGTAATCAAGCACACTAATTCCTCTGCCGAAGGGCTGGTGTCGCAGCTTCGTCCGATCCTCAGCGCAATGCTTGCGCCGAAGTCGATCGCGCTAATTGGCGCAAGCGAAAAGCCGGGCAGCGTGGGACACGCATTATTGGAAAATCTGCAATCATTTCGCGATCCCGTGTTTCCGATTAATCCAAATCACGCGACGCTGCTCGGGCAAAAGGCGTTTTCAACAATCAGAGACACGCCACAGGAAGTCGATCTCGCTGTGATCGCCACGCCTGCCGCAACAGTTCCCGGAGTCGTCGCCGAATGTGCGGCTGCAGGTGTCAAAGGTGCGATCATCATCTCGGCTGGGTTTAAGGAATGTGGACCGGCTGGTGCCGAGCTCGAAAAGCAGATTCTGGAACAACGTGGGAAGATGCGGATCATCGGACCGAATTGCGTGGGAGTGATGTTCCCGCACATCGGCTTAAACGCGACGTTCGCGAAACCTTTGGCGCTGCCGGGCAACATTGGATTCATCAGTCAAAGCGGCGCGCTTTGCACGGCGATTCTCGATTGGAGCCGATCAATACAGCTCGGGTTCAGTGCATTCATTTCGATCGGATCCATGGCCGACGTGAACTGGGGTGATTTGATCGATCACCTCGGCGACGATCCGCACACGCGCAGCATCTTGCTCTATATGGAGTCGGTGGGCGACGCCCGTTCGTTTCTCTCCGCTGCACGTGAAGTCGCGCTCACGAAACCAATCATTGTGATCAAGGTGGGCCGATCGGGAGCGGCGGCGAAAGCAGCGGCGTCGCATACTGGTGCGCTTACCGGCAGCGACGATGTACTCGATGCGGCGTTTCGCAGAGTCGGCGTTTTGCGCGTGGACACAATCGAGGAACTGTTTGGTCTCGCCGAGTTGTTAGGCAAACAACCGCGGCCAGCCGGACCACGTCTGGCAATTGTTACTAACGGTGGTGGCCCGGGTGTACTGGCAACGGACGCATTGATCGAGTGCGGCGGGAAATTGGCAGAGTTGTCAGGCAAAACTTTCGACGAGTTAAACGCGCTTTTGCCGCCGCATTGGAGCCGGGGTAATCCCGTAGATCTTCTTGGCGACGCCAGTCCGGAAACGTACGCCAGAGCAGTCGAGATCGTTTCGCGCGATGAAAATAACGACGGTTTGCTCGTCATTCTTTCGCCGCAAGCCATGACCGAACCAACCGAAACCGCCGAGCGACTGCGTGCGTTTGCAAAACTAAAAGCCAGGCCCATTCTGGCGAGTTGGATAGGCGGAGTTGGCGTGCGCCCGGGTATGGAGATCCTTGATCGTGCAGGCATTCCAACGTTTGAATATCCAGACGCTGCTGCGCGCGCGTTTTGCGCGATGTGGCGCTACTCCCACAATCTAGATGCGCTGTACGAAACGCCGGAGCTGACCGCGACCGCCGAAATCAACAGATCACACGCCGAACAGATCATTAATCGCGCAAGAAAAGCGCAGCACACGCTGCTGACCGAAATCGAATCCAAGCAACTCCTGACGGCCTATGGAATTCCTACCGTGGAAACGAAAATCGCGAAGACCGAAGAGGAAGCTGTCGAGCTTGCACAAAAGATCGGCGGCACAGTTGTGCTCAAAATTTATTCCGAAACCATTACGCACAAAAGCGACGTAGGCGGCGTGAAACTAAATTTGCGTGGCGCCGCTGCTGTTCGTCGCGCGTATCGCGAGATTGCTCAAGGAGCGGCGGCTTTACAGCCGCCGCAGGGCGCTTTGGAAAGCGCCCCTCCTTGTTTTCTTGGCGTAACCGTGCAGCCGATGATCGCGCCTGACGGTTACGAATTGATACTCGGCAGCAGCATCGATCCCCAATTCGGGCCCGTGCTTCTATTCGGCACGGGCGGATATTTGGTTGAGATTTTCAAGGATCGCGCGCTCGGTCTTCCGCCGCTGAATCGCACCCTGGCACGACGGCTAATGGAGCGAACACAGATCTACGGCGCGCTCAGAAAAAATTTCCGCGGACGCGCCCCGATTGATCTGGCCGCGCTGGAAGAGTTGCTGGTGCGCTTCAGTCAGTTGGTCATCGAGCAGCGCTGGATTAAGGAAATCGACATTAATCCGCTGCTTATTTCACCTAAACAAATGATCGCGCTCGATGCGCGCGTCGTCTTGCACGATCCACAAACAGGTGAGGCGGATCTGCCGAAATCGAAAATCAGGCCATACCCGACCGATTACGTGACCACGCGAAAAATCGGCGGGGTTGAAGTGACCATTCGTCCGATCCGGCCGGAGGACGAGCCGCTCATGGTTAAATTTCATAAAACCCTTTCCGATCGCAGTGTTCATCTACGGTATTTTGGACTTGTGAGCCTTCAAAGACGGATCATGCACGAACGCCTCCGCAGAGTTTGTTTCATCGATTACGACCGTGAGATCGCACTTGTTGCCGATCTAATGAATCGCGACGGCACTCACCAGATTCTCGGCGTGGGACGTTTGATCAAAGAACACGGAACAAACGAAGCGGAATTTGCCGTCTTGATCAGTGATCCCTGGCAAGGGAAAGGTTTTGGTTCGGAGCTTTTGAAACTGCTGGTGCAAATTGGACGCAAAGAAGGTTTATGTCGCATCACCGGCCATATCGCTCCAGAGAACACAACGATGAAAACCGTGAGCGAACAAGTCGGCTTCAGCCTGCATTTCTACCGCGAGGCGGAGGAATGGCTGGCACAGATAGCTCTGTAGGCACTGGTCGCGCGGATTGGTTGTGGTCGGTTGCTACAAGGAGCAGGTCGTGCGCTGTCACAGTGCAGTCGCCTGGCGAACGTCAACAACGCCCCAGAGCATGGCCCGGTCCTTCGCAGCGTGGTTGGTTTCGATCAAGGATTGAGGTTCGCGGAAGCTCCGCAGCACTACTATCGCCTCGGGTGTAGCAGCATGTTGCACCGCAGCAAGCAATCGCCGCGCGTACGCGGGGTTGGCTCCATCCAGAATGTTTGAAAGAGAAAATCCAGTGAAACTCTCGGCTGGCTGGCGTTCCAGAAAATCGGCGGCGTCGGCGCATTCAAGTTGAATCTGGCATGGCGCGGGAGCGTTCGGTGCAGAGCGCATTTCTCCGAGGAGCAGCGCATGCGCGTAGGGATTAGTGTGGTTGGGGTGCAGCGCGAAGCACCGCTCTATTCGAGCACGCAATATCGTTCCGAAATTCGGCGGCAGACACTCGAGAAATGCAGCGGAGTAAAGTGCACGCAGCACGAACCGCGAGAATAGAAAAGCCAACGCGGCACGAAAACGCTGCGTGTCCAAATGGCGCCGCCAATACGCGATCTGTTGGTCCGGGTCGTCGAGATCGACGAATGCTCGCACTGTTCGTCTGCTCCATCCGGCGAGAGGCGCAAGCGTCCGCGCGAAATCGAGAATGCGCTCGGCGCTGCCGCGTTGAACGGATGCGCCGCCGAGGCGCTGTTGGAAATACGCAAGCTGAACGGGATTAATATCAACTGCCACGACGCTGTGATGAGCGGCAAGTCTGATGGCAGTGCAGCCAGCAGAAGCGATGCAGAAGATGCGTCCGCCAGGCTGGAACGCACCAAGCTCAATTTCGGCGTCCTCATGCATGCACCCGAACAGCAGCTTGCGTGATCCCGCGCGGGCCGCGCGGAAGCGGCCATTTTGCCAAGCTGTTGCGGGCGTCGTCGAACTTATCTCCATGCCGGAAAACTCGCTGAAACCCAAACGAGCACGAGGAAAGCGAAGTTCTTGACCACCATTCCACCCGGATCCTCAATTAGCCGGCGCGCCCATAGCAGTCCGCAAACGTTTAGCGTTACCAGCAGCACGGTCTGCGCCCCGGCGCAAAGAATCGGAGCGACTCCGGTCAAGACCCAAACGCCGATTGCCACCTCAACGGCTCCTAAAAACTGAAGCAGCTTCGGCGCAATACGTGGTCGGTAGAGCGGCATGGCTTCAACGACACGTACTTGACGCGGCTGACGGTTTAGGAGCTTGCACCATAAGCCTTCATAAAACCATACGGCCGCCACTGCGATGTGGATTAGCCATAACGGGGGAAGAAGCGCCGTGATCATTTGTTTCTATAAAATTTTCAACGCGTCAGAGATTGCTTCGCATTGCCGACAAAATGTAACTGTGAAACGAGTGACAGACGGCGGCTTCAAGACGGCCGAACACCCAGCGAGGACAATTCAGACTCGCCCAGTGAGTTGCCAGCTCGACTCGGGTGCAATCCTCTGACTGTACGCGCAACGTGTAATCGCCTCCGAGCAACCTGATTCCACGCAAGGCGAGATTTTGTTCGACAATCTCGAAAGCATAACTGCGCTCTCGAATTATGTGAGTCGCCCGTTTGACCAAATGCCCGCCCACATATTGACATTTTACCTCTCCGCCAATTGTGGATTTGCAGCCCTGGCTCCCGACCGGAGTGGGAAGGAAACGGCGCAAAAGAAATGGACGGTCTTTTGCAATCTCCTCATAAAACATCAATGCGTCCCACACTGCACCGGGCGCTGCGAAGAAATCCTGGCACGTTGTAACCGAAACGGAATATTCCCGGGAGCGAGAGGAGTTAATTTGCGGCGCGTGTCGTATTTCCCACAATTTCTCCGGTTGCAGCGAGTATTGTTGCATACCTTGTGCAAGATAAGTTTCGCAGTTTGATGGCTCCTCTGTAAAGCGCTGGTTGGAAATTGGAGTTCTGAGCTACATGAAAACGGCTGTCTTCAGCGCAAAGAAATACGACCGCGAATTCCTCATCGCGGCGAATTGTTCCCGTCATGAATTGCGGTTTTTCGAGCCGCATTTGAGTGAGGAAACTGCGGGCCTCGCTGGGGGGTTCGAAGCCGTCTGTGTGTTTGTCAACGATCAGGTGAACGCTGCGGTGATTGCGAAGCTACATTCGTTAGGCGTGCGGCTGATCGCGTTGCGTTGCGCCGGTTACAACAATGTGGATCTCGCCGCTGCGAAGAAACACGGCGTCACCGTGGTCCGGGTACCGGCGGTACTCGCCTTACGCGGTAGCCGAGCACACCATCGCTCTGATGCTGGCGCTCAACCGAAAACTTCATCGTGCCTACAATCGCGTCCGCGAAGGTAATTTCGCCCTCGATGGCTTGGTCGGGTTCGACATGAACGGCAAAACAGTCGGCATCATCGGTACAGGAAAAATCGGGACCATGGTGGCGCAAATTCTAACCGGATTCGGCTGTCCGACTCTGGCGTTCGATCCATTTCCAAGTGCGACCTGTCGGTCTCTCGGCGTGCGGTACGTCGAGCTGAACGAATTGTTCGCGCAATCGGACATCATCACGTTGCATTGCCCGCTCACGCCGGAGAATAAGCACATAATCAACGCAGCTGCGATCGCAACAATGAAAACAGATGTAATGCTGATCAACACGAGTCGCGGCGCGCTGCTCGACACGATCGCCGTGATCGAAGCGCTCAAGAGCGGCAAGATCGGTTATCTCGGTCTCGATGTTTATGAAGAAGAAGAAGAAATCTTTTTCGAAGATCGGTCAGGCCTAATCCTCAGCGACGATGTCTTCGCGCGGCTCCTCACATTTCCGAACGTCATCATCACCGGTCACCAGGCTTTCTTTACACGCGAGGCTTTGGAAAACATCGCTGCAACGACTATAGAGAACATTACCCGCTTCGAGCAAGGTCAGGCACTCGGCAATCATCTACTGGCTGATTCGGGCGTGATCGCAGCAAGCGCAACGCATTCAGAATAACCAGCACGGTGCTGCCTTCGCGACCGAGAGTATTATGAACATGATGGTCCAGGCTAATACCGCCCGAAAGCTAAGACGTCAGCCGCCAACCCGTCGGTTTTGGGAATCGGTCGCCATCCTGCACCGTCGCAGAACCACTGTCATCGCTCTGTTTTCGGCAGTGGCGATCGTGGCGCATCTCGTTCTGCGTTTTGCGTTCCACGTATCTCCTGGAATTTATCGAATTCCCCTTTGGGCGACGTTTTTTTTCGGCGGCATTCCTCTCGTTTACGAACTAGCCAGAAATCTTTTACGTCGGAAATTCGGCTCCGATCTGCTTGCGGGGATTTCGATCGTCACCTCGGTCTTCCTGAACGAATACCTCGCCGGCGCAATCGTGGTGTTGATGCTCTCGGGTGGCGAGGCGCTGGAGAACTACGCATTGCGCAATGCATCTTCCGTGTTACGCGCTTTGGCGAAGCGCATGCCCGCCATCGCGCATCGGAAACGAGACTCGGTTGTCAGCGATGTGGCGCTCGATGACATCGCCGTCGGTGACATTCTCGTTATTTATCCGCACGACATCTCTCCAGTGGACGGAACCGTCATCGAGGGCAACGGCGTCATGAATGAAGCATTCCTGACTGGCGAACCATTCGAGATTACAAAAGCGCCTGGTTCCGCCGTCATCTCCGGCGCGGTCAATGGCGAAGCCGCACTCACCATCACGGCCACGCGACGCGCGGTCGATTCGCGCTACGCCAAAATCATGGAGGTTATGCGGGAGTCCGAGCAAAACCAACCGCATCTGCGGCGGCTCGGCGATCAATTGGGAGCGATTTACACTCCAGTCGCAGTCAGCATCGCGGTGCTGGCGTGGCTCATCAGCGGCGAAGCCGTCCGTTTTCTCGCTGTGCTTGTGATCGCCACGCCCTGTCCGTTGCTGATTGCGATTCCGGTCGCCATCATCGGCTCGATTTCTCTGGCGGCGCGCCGTTCGATCATTGTGAAAGATCCGGCGGTGCTCGAGCAAATCACGAGTTGCCGCACCGCGATCTTCGATAAAACCGGAACGCTGACGTACGGCGAGCCGAAGTTAACGGAACAACTCATTGCGCCCGGCTTCGCGCAGAAAGAAGTGCTCACACTGGCGGCAAGTCTTGAACTGTATTCAAAACATCCGCTCGCTCGAGCCATTCTCGCCGCGGCGAAAGCTGAAGGGCTTTTTCTCCAGCAGGCCTCTCAGTGTGAATGAGCCTCCCGGTCAGGGATTGCGAGGAACGGTCGGTAGTCATGAGGTTCAAATTACCAGCCGCGGGAAACTCATTGCTCAAAAGGTACCGGGCGCCGAGCATCTTCCGCCGATCGTTGGTGGACTCGAATGCATCATCATGATTGATGGCCGATTCGCGGCGGCGTTTCGTTTGCGCGATGCGCCCCGCGCAGAAGGGCGTTCTTTCATTGAACACCTCGGACCGAAACATCAGTTCCAACACATCATGATCCTCTCAGGCGATCGCGAATCGGAAGTGCGTTATCTCGCCGAACAGGTTGGTATCAACGAAATTCACGCCGAACAAAGCCCTGAACAGAAACTTACAATCGTCAGACAGGAAACTGCCCGCGCGAAAACGCTCTATGTCGGCGATGGGATCAACGACGCGCCCGCAATGATGGCAGCCACAGTGGGAATGGCAATCGGACAAAACAGCGATGTGACTGCGGAAGCAGCTGACGTTGTAGCGATGGAGAATTCGCTGAAGAAAGTGGATGAATTTTTGCACATTAGCCGCCGGATGCGTTCCATCGCCGTGCAAAGCGCAGTCGGCGGAATGTTGCTTAGTTTGGGAGGAATGATGTTCGCCGCCGCGGGCTTGCTCGTCCCAGTAGCCGGAGCGATTGCGCAGGAAATCATCGATGTAGTGGCCGTG
This sequence comes from uncultured Verrucomicrobiae bacterium, assembly GCA_963805485.1. GTDB lineage: Bacteria > Verrucomicrobiota > Verrucomicrobiia > Chthoniobacterales > UBA10450 > Udaeobacter. The sequence goes on from CAWDUN010000003.1 coordinate 55,638, forward strand.
CTGAATGCGTTGCGGGCGGCCTTCCCGCCAAAAGTGATTTCGGATATAGCGGGCGCAGAATAGGCTAACGGACGCCGAAGTCTCTGACGACCTGTGCGATTGCTACCTGCGCAAACCGTCGCACCGCCGGGTAACTCAACCAGAATCGTCGCCGCCGCATTGGCACTCGGTTGACGCGCAATCGCGCGGAACCGACCGGGCGAATAAACGATTATGGCGGCTACGCGTGCCGCAGGCAACGTGCGATGATCCAGACAAAACTTGTCATCATCGCTACTACGCTAAATACGATCAGATATTCCATTGTGTTATCTCACTGTTCGACTGGTGATGAAACCGGAGTCTCCGCTCTGGGTGCGACGTGATCCACGCACCCGGGACAGGGATGTCCCCAGCGATCACAATTGCAGCCCGCGTGCGCGTTACCATCGCGCATTGGAAACTCGTCAAATGCAGCGTCCTTCAACATCAGTCTGGTTGTTTCGGCTTCGTCAGTTGGTAATAGAGTGTTTTTCATCGAATCATCCCTGGTGCGGTGGAACGCTATTGCCGCTGGTGCAGCACGTCTGTGCGTTTATTGGCTTTTGCTTTGCAAAAATTGCTCTCGATCGAAGCCATTACTTTGCATTCACGATTCGCGCGGATGAACTAGACCAAGCGGTGCTTGGGTGAACGTAAGCAGAGGAACGTTATCGCAATCGCGTTGTCGCTAGTCGTGAACGCGTTGCTCTAACTGGCGCAATAATTGCACAGCAAAACGCAACGAAGGTACATCGCTCGGCTGCAATAACGGATACGCTCCACATCGTGAAGACTGCATGCAAAATGTTGGATGCGAACGAAGCGGTGGCGCGAATCGCATATGCGCTCAACGAGGTGATCGCGATTTATCCGATCACACCGGCGTCGCCGATGGGTGAATCGGCTGACGCATGGTCGGCAGCCAGAGTGAAAAATCTGTGGGGCACAGTGCCGTCGGTGATCGAGATGCAAAGCGAAGGTGGCGCCGCGGGAGTGATCCATGGTGCGCTTCAAACAGGTGCCCTCGGTACCGACCTTCACGTCGTCGCAGGGATTGCTGCTGATGATCCCGAACATGTACAAGATCGCCGGCGAATTGACGCCGACCGTGTTTCACATCGCCGCGCGATCGCTCGCGGCACAGGCGCTGTCGATCTTCGGCGATCACAGCGACGTGATGGCTGCGCGCGCGACTGGCTGGGCAATGCTTTGTTCCGCCTCAGTGCAGGAGGCCCAAGACCTGGCGCTAATCGCCCACGCGGCCACGCTCGAATCGCGTATTCCGTTTTTGCATTTCTTCGACGGGTTCCGCACTTCGCACGAGATCGCGAAAATCGTCACCCTGCCTAACGAAGTGCTGCTCCAGATGATCAATGAAGAACATGTGATCGAGCACCGCGCGCGAGCGCTCTCGCCCGATCATCCCGTGATCCGCGGCACGGCGCAAAATCCGGACGTCTATTTCCAGGCTCGCGAGACTGTGAACCCATTTTATGCGGTTTGTCCGCAGATTGTGCAGCGTACCATGGACCGATTCGCAGACTTAACCGGGCGGCGATACGGGCTGTTCGAATATCACGGCCCAACCGACGCCGAGCGCGTGATCGTTTTGATGGGCTCAGGTTGCGAGGCCGTGCACGAAACTGTCGATTTTCTCAACACGCAAAACGAAAAAGTCGGCGTCCTGAAGGTGAGACTGTATCGTCCATTTGACGCACAGGCCTTCGTCAAAATGTTGCCCGCGAACGTGCGTCACATCGCCGTCCTCGACCGGACAAAAGAGCCGGGCGCGGGAGGCGAGCCCCTCTATCTCGATTGCGTGAATGCGCTTCACGAACAAGGCCGCAGTGATCTGCAAGTGGTCGGCGGACGCTACGGCTTGTCCTCGAAAGAATTCACGCCCGCAATGATCAAAGCGGTGTTCGACAATCTCGCGCAACCGTCGCCAAAGAACCATTTCACGATCGGGATCGACGACGATCTCTCGCACACAAGTCTCACTGTCGACTCTAATTTTTCGATCGAGCCGGACGATGTGGTGCGCGCGCAGTTCTTCGGGCTTGGATCGGACGGCACGGTGGGTGCCAACAAGGAGTCGATCAAAATTATTGGGGAGAATACGGATTACTTCGCGCAAGGCTATTTCGTTTACGATTCGAAGAAATCCGGCGCGATGACGATTTCGCATCTGCGGTTCGGTCCACGCCCGATTCGCTCGACGTACCTTATCTCCAAGGCCAATTTCGTTGCCTGCCATCAGGCGTTTCTTCTCGAGACATGTGACGTTCTGCTAGATCTCGCGCCGGGTGGAACATTCCTGTTGAACTCGCCGCTTGGACCCGATCGCGTTTGGGGCCGGCTGCCGGAAAATGCGCAGCGCCATCTGATCGAGCAGCGTGCGAAGTTTTTCGTTATCGACGGGAATAAGGTCGCGCGTGGCGCCGGGATGGGCGGCCGCATCAATACTGTGATGCAGACCTGTTTCTTCGCCATCTCCGAAGTGCTGCCGGCACAGCAGGCGCTCCAGGCCATCAAGAATTCCATTCGTAAAACGTACGCGAAAAAGGGGGATGAGATCGTGGAGATGAATCTGAGGGCGATTGATCAAACGCTCGCGCATTTATACGAAGTGAAAATTGCGGATGCGGTTGTTCCGATTGCGCCGAATGGCAACGGGCAACTGAAGCGCGCACCGGAGTTTGTCCGCAATGTGCTGGGCGAAATCATCGCGGGTCGTGGCGACCGCGTCCCGGTGAGCGCGTTGCCTAACGACGGCACATATCCGACGGGCACAACGCAATTCGAGAAGCGAAACCTGGCGATCGAAGTGCCGGTCTGGGATTCGCAAGTTTGTATCCAGTGCGGCAGATGCGTGTTGGTCTGCCCGCATTCAGTTATTCGTAGCAAAGCCTACGATGTGGCTGTTCTCCCCGATGCCCCTTCGTCGTTCAAGTCGACCGAGGCGCGGCTGCCGGAGTGGAAAGGCTTGAAATATACGCTGCAAGTCGCAGTAGAAGATTGCACCGGTTGCGGGATCTGCGTGGATGTTTGCCCTGCACGCAACAAATCCGAAGCGCGATTGAAAGCCATTAACATGCAGCCGCAATTGCCGCTGCGTGAAACAGAGCGCGCCAATTGGAATTTCTTTGTTTCGATCCCTGAAATGGATCGCCGCCAGATTTCGACTGATCACGTGCGCAAAATGCAGGTACAACAGCCGTTGTTTGAGTTCTCGGGAGCTTGCGCGGGTTGCGGCGAAACGCCTTACATAAAATTGCTGACCCAACTCTTCGGCGATCGGTTGATCATCGCCAACGCGACCGGATGCTCCTCCATTTATGGCGGCAATCTACCGACCACGCCTTACACGAAGGATGGAAATGGACGCGGTCCTGCATGGGCAAACTCGCTGTTTGAAGATAATGCGGAGTTTGGGCTTGGCTTCCGTGTTTCACTCGACAAACAACAAGAGTTCGCAGGCGAACTGCTCCAGCAGCTATCGCCGCAAATTGGACGCGGACTCGTTACCGAGATCTTAAACGCACGCCAGCGCGATGAAGCCGATATCTTCGATCAACGCGAACGCGTGGCCGAGCTGAAGCGCAGACTCAACTCGTTAGGCGATCTGACTGCGAAACGTTTACTCGCACTGGCCGACACACTGGTGCGCAAAAGCGTGTGGATCGTGGGCGGTGACGGCTGGGGTTATGACATTGGTTACGGCGGACTCGATCACGTCCTGGCGAGCGGACGCAACGTCAAGGTCCTTCTGCTTGACACAGAAGTTTATTCCAACACCGGCGGGCAATGCTCAAAATCAACGCCGCGCGCGGCGGTGGCCAAGTTCGCCTCCGGCGGGAAGCGCGCGCCGAAAAAAGATCTCGGCCTCATGGCGATGACTTACGGCACCATCTATGTCGCCTCAGTCGCCATGGGTGCGCGGGACGAGCACACATTGAAAGCGTTCCTTGAAGCCGAGGCGTACGATGGTCCGGCCATCATCATTGCTTACAGCCATTGCATTGCGCACGGCATCAACATGACAACTGCGATGCAAAACCAGAAAGCGGCAGTGAACACCGGGCAATGGCTATTGTATCGTTACAATCCCGAGCGGCTGCGGCTCGGCGAAAATCCGCTCCAACTCGATTCCGCCGCGCCGCGCGTGAAAGTCGCCGATTATTTCAAGCTCGAACAGCGGTTCAAGATGCTCGAAAAAACCGAACCGCGCGCTGCAAAAGGCTTGCTCGCCCAGGCGCAGGCGGATCTGAACGATCGGCGCGCACTCTACGAATTTCTCGCCACGCGAAAATTCAATCCCACACCAAGCCTATGAACCTAACGACCAGATATCTCGGCTTTAAATTGCGCACACCGCTCGTGCCATCGGCATCGCCGCTCTCGGAAAAAATCGACAACATTAAACGAATGGAGGACGCCGGCGCGTCGGCGGTGGTGTTCCATTCGCTCTTCGAAGAGCAGATTCGGCGCGATCACCACGATCTGAATTTCTATCTTGAACAGGGCACGGAATCTTACGCCGAGTCGCTGAGCTATTTTCCTGTTAGGCCGGAGTTCAAAGTAGGGCCGGAAGCGTACCTCGAGCACATCAACCGGGCCAAACAGGCGGTCGCTATCCCAATCATCGGAAGCCTCAACGGGAGCACAGTTGGCGGCTGGCTCGCTTACGCACGTCAGATTGAACAAGCTGGTGCTGACGCACTCGAGCTGAACATTTATTCCATTCCAAGCGATCCCGATATCAGCGGGGAAGACATCGAAGCGCACTACCTCAGTATTCTCGCGGCGATCAAGGCGCAGGTGAAAATACCGGTGGCGATGAAGCTTAGTCCGTTCTTCACGAACTTCGCGCGATTCGCGCGGCGTGCCGATCTTGAAGGAGCCGATGGGCTGGTGCTGTTCAATCGCTTTTACCAACCGGACATTGAATTGGAGACGCTGGAGATATCACCAAACATCCTGCTCAGCACGCCGATGGCGATGCGCTTGCCGATGCGCTGGATCGCGATGCTCTACGGGCGAATTGGTGCGAGCATGGCAGCGACAAGCGGAATCCATCGGGCAACTGACGCGCTGAAAATGCTGATGGCTGGCGCCGACGTGACGATGCTTTGCTCAATCCTGTTGCGCCGCGGCATCGAACACATTCGGGTGATCGAACGCGAGATGAGCGAATGGATGGAAGAACACGAATACGAATCGGTCGAGCAACTCAAAGGCAGCATGAGCCAGAAGAATTGTCCTGACCCGAGCGCGTTCGAGCGCGCCCAATACATGCGCGCACTGGAGACATATCCCGCGGCGGATGTTTAGGACAACTTTCTAAAAACCGATGTAGCCACGGCCCTGTAGGCCGTCTTCTTGTTGTGGCAAACAGGACCGAACCGAGACTGAGAACTCCCGTCACGGAAGATAAGCATCTTGCTTATCTCGGCTGGCAAGCTGCCAGCTTGCCGAGGACGGCTGGAAACCGCTCCTCCAATCTGTCACGGCCACAGGTCCACACACGGGACGGATTCGTCCTGCGGCGCGGTGGCTACAGGGGCAGTCATGATTCCTCGAAGGCCAGCGCAATAACTGCACAGCAAAACGCAATCGCGGTACATCGCTCCACTTTGCAGCAACTATGCTTTTCCCAGTAACAAAACTCTTACAGCAGCTTTGGAGGCATTCCCATGAAATTAGCTACTACTTATCTTGGATTTAAACTGCGAACACCGCTCGTTCCGTCGGCGTCGCCGCTCTCGGAAAAGCTCGACAACATTAAACGGATGGAAGACGCCGGCGCTGCGGCAGTGGTCTTCCATTCGCTGTTTGAGGAACAGCTTCGTCCCGCAAATCATCCCATGCGCCGCAGTTCTGGAAATGGCGGTGAATTCTCGCGGGAGGCGCTCGGCGATTATTCCGAACAACCGGACTTCAAGGTTGATCCGGAGGCGTACGTTAATCACATCGCGAAAGCGAAAGAGGCAGTACGAATTCCGATCATTGGCAGCTTGAACGGCTCGACGTTCGGCGGCTGGCAGCGGTATGCCCGGCAAATTGAACAAGCTGGCGCGGATGCGCTGGAACTAAACCTCTACAACGTACCGACGGATCCGGAGCAGACGGCGAATGACATCGAGATGGAATATTTGAGCATCGTGGCGTCAGTAAAAGGACTGCTGAAAATCCCGTTAGCAGTAAAGCTCAGCCCCTATTTCACTAACCTTTCCTGGTTTGCGCGACGCCTTGATGCCGAAGGCACCGGCGCGCTCGTGTTGTTCAATCGTTTTTACCAACCGGACATCGAACTGGAGACGCTGGAGGTCAGTCCAAACGTGCTTCTCAGCACGCCGATGGCGATGCGTCTGCCGATGCGTTGGATTGCACTGTTGTATGGTCGCATCGGCGCAAATCTCGCGGCTACGAGCGGGATTCATCACGGCGTGGACGCGCTAAAAATGATAATGGCCGGCGCAGATGTCACCATGTTGTGCTCGGTGCTATTGCGGCACGGCATCGGCCACATCCGTGTGCTCGAACGCGAAATGCGCGAATGGATGGAGGAGCACGAATACGAATCGGTCGAGCAAATCAGAGGAATCATGAGCCAGAAAAACTGCCCGGACCCGACAGCGTTCGAGCGCGCGCAATACACGCGCGCGTTGAAAAGTTATTCGAGGAGTCAGCCATCGACCGCGGCCTCGTGATGCGGTAAAACCGTGCGCGTGGTAAAGGGAGGGACAAAAGGGACTACAGGGACGAAAGTGGAACAGCGCGGACGGCAGTCGTTTGCGTCTCTTGAGTCGCTTTCGTCCTTTTCCCAAACCGCCCCCGACAAATTCATCCCGCCACACGGCGGGTACGAAAGCCTGCTCTCTTACCAGAAGGCTCTTATCGTCTACGACGCTACGCTGCATTTCTGCAACCGGTTTTTTACCAAGTTCGATCGCACTCGCGAGCAGATGATTCAGGCGGCACGTTCTGGGAAACAGAACATTCTGGAGGGAAGCGAAGCGTCAGGCACTTCCAAGGAAATTGAGATCAAGTTTACGAACACCGCGCGCGCCAGCGTGAAAGAACTCCTGGAAGATTATCGCGATTTCATGCGGAATCGCGGCATTGAGGAATGGACACCAAACCACTCGTATGCATTGCGTTTGCGCCGACTCAATCGCACGCCCGGCGCGAACTACGACACTTTCAAAAAGGGCATCGAGCATTCCGACCCGGCCATCTGTGCGAATGTCATTGCGGGGTTAGTCAAAGTGACTTGCTATTTGCTCGATCGACAGCTCGAGCGACTGGAACAAGATTTCTTCAAAGAAGGTGGTCTACGCGAGCGTATGACTCGCGCGCGACTAGCCGCGCGCAGTAAACAAGGACGGCAGTGACTCAAAGGACGAAAGTCCCCGGTCTTCTTTTGTCCTTTTTGTCCTGTCCGTCCTTTAGAGCCCGTCATTGCCTACCGAATTATCTCCTGCCGCCGCGCACTTTGCGCACTTCGTCTGCGATTGTCGATAGCTGGCGGCTGGCATCGTCGCGCGAGATTTTAAGTTCAATCACATGAAGCCGATCAGATTTTTGCGCGCGAGCGAGCGCGTCGTCAAACTCTCCGTTTGTAGATGCAGTGACACCTTCGCCGCCCCCCACCAATTCGCAGATCTTGCTGTAGTTCCACTGCGTAATCACATTGAAACAACCTTCACGGATTTTTCGCATCGTTCCGTAGCCATCGTTGTTCAAAACAATGATGATGGGATTCAAACCGAGCCGGACTGCGGTAGACACTTCAGCTCCAGTCATCTGGAAGGCGCCGTCGCCGACCAGAACATAAGGCCGCAAGCTGGGGGTGGCCATTGCGACGCCGATGCTGGCCGGCACGGCGAAACCCATCGACATGTAATATGCGGGCGCGATGAATTGCGCTTGTCGCGCACTGCGAATACCGACTGCGCCAAAAATCGCGTCGCCGATATCGGCGATCACGCAACAGCGCTCATCAAGATGTAACGAAAGAATTCGAAAGACGTCGACCATCGTCAGTGCCTGAGAGTGCTCTTCATTTTTCAGCGGTTTGGGCGGCGTGTGAGGATTGGGATGCTTGAACCGTTTTGGTTTGATGTTCGCGGCGGCGAGAGCTTCGAGAAAATCGCGAAACTGAATTGAATCATAACGATGATACTGAATGCTCGTCCGCTCAGATGTAGCCAAAATTGTCCGCCGGCGATCCAGTTTCGCTGTGTAAAAGCCCATGCTCATATCGGTGATAAACGTGCCGAGCATCAGCACGAGGTCAGAAGATTCCACGTATTTGCGAACGTGTTCATCGCTGCTCATTGCTCCGCCATAAACGCCGATATAGAGAGGATGGCTTTCAGGAACCGCGCTTTTGCTCAAAAGATCGGCCGCGATGGGAATATTCATTCGCTCAGCCATTCGCACGACTAAGCGAGCCATCCGATATCGAGCCAGTTCGACTCCAGCTAGAATCACCGGCTTCTTCGCTGCGCGAATCAGGGAGAGTGTTTCTTGAAGTGCCGCTTCGAGTGTGTGTGGATCGGATTGATCAGACGCGGCGAGTGAAATCCCGTTTATTGGAATTTCACGATCAACAATGTCGTGCGGCACCTCAATGTAAACCGGGCGCTTATGGCGCAGACAAGCCTCAACGCAACGCACAATCTCCGAGGCGGCGCGTTGCTCGTCGAGCAGCACGGTGCTGGCCACAGTGACTTCATCGTAGATGCGGCGCTGCGTCTCGAAGGTTTTGACCTTGTGATGAAGGAGCGGATCTTTTTCGCGATCTTTTCGGCCTGGAGCGCCACTCACAACCACAACCGGCGACTTCTCGGCGTATGCTCCCGCAATTGCGTTCAGCACATTGAGTCCGCCGACGCAATAGGTGACACACACCAGACCGATCCCGTTGATGCGGGAGTAAGCATCTGCGGCAAACCCCGCAGCAGGCTCATGCGTCATGGTAATGCTCTGAATTTTCGATTTTTCGAGCCATGTAAATGTTGGCAACGCGAAATCCCCGGGAATCCCGAAACTGTGGCGAACACCGCGTTGGTAAAGATACTCAAAAAGAAACTGCCCCAGCGGCATAGTTGCTGGAAAAGATTCACGGCGGACGGGCGCCCTTCTTTTTGGAACTGGAGAGGCAACCGCATCGAATCCATTGCCACTAGGGAAGCGAACCGCTTCCCCTACAGCTATAGACAGACCGCGATTTGTTGACGAATTAATCTGGCGACTCATCGTCACCTTCCCACGTCAAATGATGACGATGACGCCTGTCGTTCTCATCATAGGCGTCATACGCAAGAGCTGCCCAGCACCCGATGGGCAAGAGTAGACCAACACCCGCAGTGCCAAGGATCGATATGATGCCAACGAATACGGCAATCGGCATGCCGAGAAACATCCACATAAGACCCATTTCATAGTGGCCTTTGTAGATGTGCCCCAATCCCGGCACAATGCTCAGTACCGCTGCGATTTCGTTATGCGCATGCTTCTCTTGTTTCGTGAGTGGCGTTGATAATGTATGCATATTAATCTCCTTTTATTGCAGTTGGCTGTTACCATTCGGGTTGCTTCAAACAACCCACGATGATCAGTGCGTAGAGCGCCATCACTGATACGACTGCGACTAGAATCAGGTATTCCATAAGTATCTCCTTTCTGTCTTGGTAACCCGGCAATGGGTTTCGTGCTGCGCGTTCCTTGTCTTTTGCTTTGCAAAAATTGCTCTCGCTGGCGGGCAATCAGACCGAGATAAAGTTGCTATTGGTCGCCTTACGGTGAGGAGCCGGAACGAGAGTTACCAACGCGATAACCACGCTGCATATTAGAGCCGATCACTGGACTACTACCTGATCGTTGAACTCGGCGCGGCGAGCTGTTCTCTCACCTTCTGCAAGCCCGCAGTAAGCACTTCAATTTGCTTTTGCTGGCGTGCAATGGTCGCTTGGAAGTCTTTCTTTAGCTGTGCAATTGTCGCATCTTGCTCCTGCATTTTGCCGTGCTCTTTGAGCAACTCGCTGAGCAATGTCGCGCTCGCCGGGTCGTAGGGCACGGTATACGCCTCACCTTTTTTCTCGGGGACGACTACCTCCGGGTTCGCCTCCGCCACTTCGGAAATCAGTCCAAACTGCGTGTTGCAGACCGGCTTCCACTGTTCAATCAAATCCTTCTCGAGGGTGGAACGAGACTTCTCATCAGTGATTATACTAACGTGTATATGAGTCGCGCCATTCTGGTCGACGGATTTTTGTAGCTCGTGATTGGTAAGACGGACGTTTACGTTTTCCGTTTGTCGAATGTAAATGGGAGTCCATTTATGAGGCGATGTCTCCCTGGCATAAATGTAAATCCCGGGACATGGCTCGTTAAATTTCGTAACGCGAGGGTAAATCCAAAACCTGTGGGTGATGCCCGATTTATCCTTCCAATAAATTAGAGTCGATTTGTTCATCTGTTTCCCGTTCTAAGGCGCCTGGCACGTACGTCCGCCGAAATTTGGTGTCTTCCTCCGGGGCGCCCGCCGCAGCGTCTCTCGTTAGCTTTCGAGAGTTCCGAGAGACGCTGTTTTCTTGTTTTCATGTTGCTAGTAGCAACGACAACACATTGCTATTTCATCGGGGTTAGCAAAACGGCGTGCACACTACCGTTCTGGATATCGTAGGCATTCGCCACGATCTGCCCGTTATCATTGATTCCGGTCGCTGAGACGAGCAGGTAATTTTTCCCCGTCACATTGACCAATTTGTTCAGGTTAACCATTTTTCCGTTGCCGTAGCCGTCTCGGCTCCAGAGAAAGGCCACCTGCTGGATGGGCATTTCGCCGAACGCCGGGAGATAGGTGTAACCGACAACCTGGTCCCAACTGTTAACACCCAGAGCTACGCTGAGGTCGCTACCCCACCGATTGCCGGGTCCGCCGAGCGATCCCAGATCGATCATCTTGGTGCCATCGTGCAAGAACGCGTGAACGCGCTCATCACTGGTTGTGATGGTCGAATAGCCGGCGACATGGTTATCGCTGTTAATGGCCATGCCATAACTGGAAACGCCACCAAGCACACCGAGGTCACGCATCGGATTATACCGCCTATACGGCGGAGACGGCAGCCGATAGATAAACGCGTGGGTCGTCAACATGGGACCCATGCCCTGCGTTTGGGACGCGCCTGTGACGTAGCCAAGGTCGTTGATCGCGTATGCCTGCGCATACGCTCCACCAAGCGTGCCAATATCCATCATGCCGGTTTGACTGCTCCATGCGAAGGCGCGGCTCTCGAGGCTGTCCCGTTGGGGACCGGAGAAGCCAACCACCTGGCCCAGTGTATTGATGCCATTGGCCCTGCTGTACGCCTGGCCTGGCAAAACTCCGAGGTCGACCGCGACTCCACCTTTGAATAGCGCAGCGTGGCTTCGGGGTTGCATTGGAACCGTAGTGAAGGTGTCTCCCACTACAAAGTTTGTGGAGTTGATACCGAATCCGCGGCTGTTGAGGCCGCCGGCATCCAACATGAACTTATAAGAGTAGTGAAAGGCACATGTTTCCAGCCCTTTGTAAGCCGTGCCCGCTACGTTCCCCTGATTGTTGATCGCAACAGCTTCGCTGTATTCCATCTCTTTGACCACTCCGAGGTCCTCAAGGCTGTAAGACGTTTGGCCTCGCGCTGGTGATATCCCGATGGCGAGCGACGCCATCAGGCCAACTAAAATTACTGGTACTGTTTTCATTTTTTTCTCTCTCTTTCTTTGGTTGAGGTTTGTGTCCCCTTTTTTCCATGCCTTAAGCGACTCGGGGATGCGCCGCGCGCTAAGCCGCGATTGCCCTTTCCTTTGCAAAACTTGCTCAGGCCCGAAGCGGCCATTTCTCCGTCGTGCCAAGATCCGGTGAGAAATTGGCAATAGAAGAACAGTCGAACTGTTCATCGACGGTTAAGTCGTTAGGGGATGAGAAAGATGTTATCAGCAGACGAATTTGAAAACGCGAGTTCCCGAAACCGAGCCGAACCCGTAGAGATCTGGAAAGCGCGCAAGTTTATAGAGGAGTATTCGGGTGAGGAACTTTCGCTCCGAAGGGTGGCGAAAGCGGTCAATATTCACCCGAATTATCTCAGCGAAAGATTCAAGCAGGTAACTGGAATGAACTTTGTCGAGTACGTCGCATGCACCCGATTTCAAAGAGCCTGCAGACTTTTACATGACGGCGGTCTGCGGATCAGTGAGATCGCGTTCGCCGCGGGATTTCAATCGCTGTCGCAATTCAATCGCGTGTTCAAAAAACTCTGCGGTAAATCGCCAACACAATTCCGTGCTGCAAAGTGCGTGATTCGTCGGCATCGATAGAATTTCAATAAGCCACTAGGAAAACCTGAAGAAATGCGTTGTCACAATTTTCTATTTCTGCGCATACTCCCGATTCGTGTGGCGTTCGAGGCTAACTCGATGGGTCTTCGGTAAGCGCGAAAGCTTGTTTTGGGGCGCTGGGGGAGCAGTTGCGCTGGCCGTAATTTTGCTTTCCTGCAGTACGACCAATCGAACAATTCTCGCTCCGCCCAGCATCCCGGGCGCGGAGTTCGTCGGCTCGGAAGAATGCGCCACCTGTCACGAACAGATCGTGCGCGACTTCCGAACGTCCACTCACGCGCGACTGCAGACAAAAAAAATCATCGTAAGTAAGAGCACCGCAAAAGGCGGCGGCGAAATTTCAAAGCAGTCCACGGACATGGGCTGCGAATCGTGCCACGGGCCAGGAAGTTTGCACGTCAAGGCTGGCGGCGGCGCCGGCACGATTATCAATCCAAGGAAATCACCGGAGACTTGCTTCCAGTGTCACCTCGAAGTTCGTGCAGCATTTGCATTGCCTCATCATCATCCGGTGCTCGAAGGCAAGATGAGCTGCGCTGATTGTCATGAGGTACACAAAGGCATCGCGATTAAAGGCGCGCCGACAAACATCCAGCAGAAACTCAAGGCCGGCGGTTTTGCGTTCCTGAGCAAAAACGAGACCTGCTTTGAGTGTCATACGCAGCAGCGCGGCCCGTTTGTCTACGAACACGAGGCGTTGCGCCAGGGTTGCACCGTCTGCCATTCGCCTCACGGCTCAGTGAACCAGCGCCTGCTGAACGAGCGCAACGCGACGCTTTGTCTGAAATGCCATTTCCAGGAGCAAAAAACGCCGGGACACATTTTCATTGGAGACGTCGATCACTCGAGCTTTTTGCAGCAGGGAACGTGTTGGTCGGCTGGCTGCCATGAAGAACCGCACGGCTCCAACGTGACGCCATTGCTTAGATATTGATCTGGATGTTATGAAAACAGCCTCTCGCAGATTCCTGGTGCTGGTTTGTGCCGGAAGTTTAGCCGCTGCTGGGGCTCGCGGTGGCGATCAAAAGACCGTGGCTACTGCCGCCGAAGAGGAACCTCAAGAATACAAAAACTGGATCGAGCTCGCTATCGGCGGAGTGATCACAAGCGGTGATCGCGCACAGTTCGAACAGGAACACCGGCTACCGGGCGATCAGGTTTACGGCGGCATCCAGGATCTACACTTCGAGGGAACTTTCGACAAGAACGGCGTTTTTTCGGTCGATGGTCACGCGCTCTGGGATTTCAACGATTATGACATCACGGTCCAATTGGCGAAGCCGAATCTCGGCTACATAAAGGCGGGCTACACCGAGTTTCGCAGTTGGTACGATGGCAACGGAGGGTTTTTCCCGCACAATGATGTCTTTTTCGACCCGCCGTATCCCGAAATGCATATCGACCGGGGCGACGCGTGGATCGAGCTAGGCTTGCGCGCACCGAATTGGCCTGAAATTACCATCCGTTACGATCATGAATTCCGGTTTGGCCAGAAAGATTCAACAGTTTGGGGCGATACAAATCTGACCGGCTTGCTACCTCCATACAATTCAACGCGAAAAATCATTCCCTCTTTCCGCAACATCGACGAGAAGCGCGACATATTTTCTTTCGAAGCTTCAAAGACATTCGGCAATACCGATGTTTTGCTCGGAATGCGTTACGAGCATAACACTGACGATTACTCGGTGAACACGGAGCGAGGTGCCGGACAGTTGCCGCCGGCCGTACCTCCTCCGGGCCAGCAACGCAAGATCACTCAGCAACAGAATGACGACGTCGACCTGTTCAGCGGGCACGGGATAACTGAGACTCGAATTACCGATAACTTCTGGTTCACTGCGGGATATTCGTATACAACGATAACAAACGATCTCTCCGGTTCACGCATCTACGGGACGCATTGGGACGAGGCTTTCGGAGAACCCGTGCCGACGCTTGGCAGCCGCGACCATGCTTTCATCGATCTGGCAGGAACTGCAACAATCAAGGAGAACCTCTTTAACGCTAACTTGTTTTGGATGCCGTTCGAGACCCTCGCTATTTTGTCAGGCTTCCGGTACACCCATCAAAATAACGACAGCGAATCGACCTTTATCGCCGAGGAACCGATGCCTAACACGGCGCCGTTCACTCCTACGAATCCGAAGGGTGGATTCCATTATGGAGTGGGATTCCCGGCAGACGGCGCACGCAATTCCGATTACAACCTCTTTGCTCAGAGGCTGGAGTTGCGTTACACGGGTATCAGGGACTGGCTGTTCTATGCCGAAGGCGAGTGGGAAGAGGATTACGGAAGCGTGAATGAGTTTCAGTCAATAGACGAAGAGGTGCCTCTGGATAAAAACACGAATGCGCTCGGCCAAAAGTACACGATCGGTGCTACATGGAATCCCACGATGAGATTCAGCCTGGCCGGCCGGTACTTCCATCGGATTGCGTCTTATAATGAAGACATTTTCAGCGCAGACTTCCCAAGATTGGTGAATCAAGATTGGAATGTCGATGACTTCAATATTCGAATGACCTTGCGGCCAAACCTTCCAGCTTGCATGGGCTCGTTAGCGTTAGTCACGCGTTACGACTTCGTGCATACCTCGATTGATGGCCAGTGGTACTTCGAGGGTGAAACTTTTTCCGAATTGCAGACTGGCGAAATCAAAAAGCACGTTATCAGTGAGTCGCTGAACTGGAATCCGCTGCCTCGTTTCTTTTTGCAGGCAAGCTTCTCGTACAGTTCTCAATCAAACGGACACGCCGGCGAATAACATCGACTTAGTTCCGAACGCAGGCCCAACGGTGGTAAACTTTAGAAACGACTACTGGACCGTCAATAGCGGCATCGGCTACATCATCAACGATAAAACCGATTTCTACGCCGATTATTACTTTTACTGTGCCAACGACTACTATAACAACGCAGCCGTCGCTGTACCATACGGAATGGGCGGAACAGAACATGCTGTCTCAGCCACTATCACGCGGCAATTGACCAGGAACACGCGCCTGCTGCTGAAGTACGGCTACTTTAACTACAGAGACGTAACTTCCGGGGGCCACAACAATTACCAGGCCCACTCACTTTTTTCGACGCTTCAAATTCGGTTCTAAAGGTAAATCAATTCAGAACTCAAACATGAAAACTATCGCTGTATTTATTGTTACGGTTGTCATTGCGATGCCAGCTGCGCTGCTCGCCGCGGATGCAAAAGCAAATTGGAATGCCAACTGCGTCCAGTGCCACGGCGCTGCCGGCAAGGGGGATACCAAAATGGGGAAAATGTTAAACGCGGCGGATTTAACAGATCCGAAGAAGCAGGCATCGTTCACCGATGCGCAAGCTGCCACGGCAATCAAAGATGGTATCAAGCAGAACGGCAAAACGGCCATGAAAGCATTCGGCGGCAAGTTGAGCGATGACGAAATCAAAGCGCTTGTTGCCTACGTTCGGACGCTTAAGAAATAAATCCGCTTTCGATCTTACTTGCTGAATCGTCGAGGTTCGATCCGGCCCGGGCAAAACCGCTAATTAGTGAAACGAAAAATATTTGTCCTCGCCGCGATCGTTATTGCCTCAGCGGGGGTTGGTGCTGCAGCTGATGCCACCGCAACGTGGGCGCAAAATTGTGCCTCCTGCCACGGAAAAGACGGCAGCGGAAACACCATGATGGGCAAAAAATTGGGCGTTAAAGACTACCATGACGCCAAAGTGCAGGCAGCATTCAGCGATGCCGAAGCGGAAAGAGCGATCAAGGAAGGCGTAAAAACGAACGGCAAGGAAACCATGAAACCATTCGGCAGCAAGCTTTCCGACGCTGACATCAAGGCACTCGTTGCATACATTCGCTCCTTTAAAAAATAGCTGCGTAAATCTTAAATCGGCGATCACCACATTCTTTCGAGGTGACTTTTCGAACCAGCCGTAAATAATTTGCCGCGATGCCTGAAGCTCCAGCTCCCGCGCAGCCTCGTCCGTTCAGGCGCAATTTCCGCAACTGGCTTAGCTGGTCCGGGATGGTGCTGGCTGCCAGCGCGCTTTTCGCCTTTTGCCTCCTCTTCGCGATCGATCTGATCGCCAGCCATCGCAATCCTTACATCGGTATCCTGGCGTATTTAGTTGCGCCACTATTCTTTCTTCTCGGAATTTTTCTCACTTGTCTCGGTGCGATTATTCGTTGGCGCACACGGCGACGAGCTGTCGAAGCGGCCGAACCTCTTGCCATCAAAATTGATCTGTCGCGCCCGCGCGACCGGCGAATTCTCGCGGTATTTGGGTTCGGCAGCGTCGCGTTCTTGTTCGTCACTGCGCTTGGTAGTTACGAGACGTATCAATACACCGAGTCGGTAGGTTTTTGCGGGAAGACTTGTCATCTACCGATGACACCGCAATTCGTGGCGTATCAACACACTGCACACGCCAGTGTTGAGTGTGTGGCGTGTCACGTCGGACCGGGCGCGGCCGCGTACTTCAAGACGAAGCTCAACGGAGTAAAACAACTTTATCACACGGTTCGCAATGATTTCGGTCAGCCGATTTACCTGCCAACGGACATGCGTCCGGCTCAAGCAATCTGTGAGCAGTGTCACTGGCCGAAGAAATACGTCGGCAACGTAGATCGCACGTTTCAGCATTACCTCTCTGACGAGAAAAACACGCCGTTCGCTGTGCGGCTTCTGCTCAACGTTGGCGGCGGCGATCCTTCGAACGGGCCGGTGGGCGGGATTCATTGGCACATGAACATTGCCAACAAGATCGAATACATCGCCACCGACGAGCAGCTTCTAAAAATTCCGTGGGTGAGAATGACGAATGCGCAAGGAGGGACGACAGAGTATCGCGATCCGGATTTCAAAGACGATCTCTCCAAATATCAGGTTCGACAAATGAGTTGCCTGGATTGTCACAGCCGGCCCGCCCACAAGCTGCACACGCCTAACGACGCAGTTGATTTGGCGCTAACGACTGGGCGGCTCGATCCGAACACGCCGTGGGTCAAATCCAAAGTCGTCGCCGCATTGGTCAAACCGTATATCTACGAAAGCGGAGGCCGAGCAGGGGATCGCGAACGATCTGCGCGCGGCGTATCCCGATCCCGCGCAGGCGAACACGATCGTTACTGTGGCGCAGGAGATTTATCGGGAGAATTTTTTCCCGGAGGTCAAGGTCGATTGGCGAACGTATCCGGATTTTGTCGGACACAAGAACTGGAACGGCTGTTTCCGTTGCCACGACGGCAAACACGTTACTGCCGATGGAAATAAGTCGATCAAAGCCAGCGACTGCAACTCATGCCACCTCATTGTTGCGCAAGGTAGCGGTGAAGCACTCCAGCAGATTAATGCAAAGGGGTACGACTTTATGCATATCGACGCCCCTTATGCGGAATTTTCATGCACCGATTGCCATACTGGCGGAATTCAGAAAGAGTAATGCTATCTCGTGACAATGGGGTTATTGGGTAGGGTGCGACACCACTATTGGGCAGGTAGCAACGCTGTTGTCGTTTGTGTCGCCCTTTTCGCCGCGCAGACAGCCTGCGAGAAAAACTCGGAGATCAAGGTGTACCGCGTTTCCAAGGCACCGCTGGAAGAATCTGCGCCTCAGCAGCAGGAAGCCATGCCGACGAACTCGGCCGCGCCGCGGATGCCCGGTGGTCTCGCGCCGACCGCGAAAACGGCCGTAACGACTCCGCCAAATTGGGAAGCGCAACCGTTGTCGCAAATGCGGCAGGCAAGTTTTTTGATCAAAGGCGATAACGGCGCAGTCGCGGACGTTTCATTTGTGAGTCTGGGTTCCGCTGCGGGCAATGTTCTCGAGAATGTGAACCGCTGGCTGGGTCAACTCAATCAACCGCCTATCACGGAAGAAAAACTCGGCGAAATGGCGCAGCGGCTGCACACTTCGTTAGGCCAAGTGACCATCGTCGATCTGGCGGGGCTTCCGGACAACGCCGACCCGGCAAGAGACGGCAGAATCATCGCCGCAATGGTGACCACTGCTGATGCAACGCTCTTTTTCAAAATGCGCGGCAATGCCGAGCTAAGCGAGGCGCAAAAAGGGGACTTCATCAAATGGGTCGCAGCAGTTTGCGACGCGCAGACTCAAACCGCACCTTCGCAAATGGCCGCGGCGCCGCCGGAGACCACGAGCGCCCCTCAGGTCAAATGGACAACGCCGGAAGGCTGGACAGAAGTGCCGCCGTCGTCCATGCGCTACGCCAGCTTTAGCGCGCCCGCAGACGATGGCGGAAAAATCGACATCTCTGTCGTGACGTTCCCCGGCGATGGAGGAAGCGATGCCGACAATATCAACCGGTGGCGCGGACAAATGGGTCTGGCCCCCGTCGATGCAAACGCCGTGACCTCACAAGTCGCTCCTCTCAAAACCGGAGACACGACGTTCTCCACCACCGACATTGCTGGTGATAAAACGCGCACCATCGCGGCCTGGACGCGCCGCGACGGACGCGTCTGGTTTTTTAAAGCAACCGGACCAACCGCTGCAGTTGAAAAAGAAAAACCGAATTTCGTGAAATTCGTCGAATCCGTTCGATTTTAATTTCACAAATGACTGTCATGTTGAGCGAAGTGAAACATCTCTGGCTATTCGCACGAAGGCGAAAGGACTTGAGATTCTTCGCTTCGCTCAGAATGACATTTTAGAAATAGGTTTTAGAAATATGCTACGCAAAGTCGTCGACATCTTTACATCGCTGAAGCTGACGATCGTTTGTCTGGCGGCGGGGATGGCGCTGATTTTTGCCGGCACGCTGGCGCAGGTGCATGTCGGAATCCACGAGGCGCAGCAGCGTTATTTCCAAAGCATGTTTGTGTGGTGGCCGCCGGAGGGACGCGGATTCCAGATCCCGATTTTTCCAGGTGGACATCTCATTGGCGCCGTGTTGCTAATCAATCTAATCGCCGCGCACGTAAAACGTTTCCGCTGGAACTGGCGGAAACTGGGGATTCATCTCACCCACGCCGGATTGATCATCATGCTCGCCGGCGGGCTCTTCACTGATTTGTTCGCGGTCGAGAGCCACATGCGGCTGGCGAACGGCGACGCCAAAAATTATTCCGAGGACATGCGCGATACGGAGCTGGCCGTGATCGATACAAGCGGCGATGATCTCGATCAGGTGACGGCTATCCCCGACACCGTGTTGCGACACAACCGGCTGATTGATCACCCGAGTTTGCCGTTCCGGATTGCAGTCAAAAACTTTTACCAAAATTCGCGGCTGAAAATGTTGAGCCAGGCTGGAGAAGGCGCGCGACCAATCGCGAATCAGGGCCCCGGTGCAATGATCGCAGTCGAGCCCACAGTGCGCGCGACCGCTACTGATGAACGCGACGTTCCGAGTGCGGCAGTCGAAATTCTGCCGAAGGACGGCGGTTCGTTAGGCACATGGCTGGTTTCGGATGCGCTTGGCGCGCCGCAGACATTTGCATGCGGCGGTCGCACATGGATGATCGCGCTACGGCCTGCGCGCTATTATAAACCTTACAGCGTCACCTTGCAGAAGTTCACACACGAAAAATACGCCGGGACTGAAATTCCGAAGAATTTCTCAAGCAAAGTCACCTTGATCGATCCGGAACGCTCCGTGGACCGCGACGTGTTGATTTACATGAATCATCCACTCCGTTATCGCGGCGAAACGTTTTATCAGGCCGGTTTTCAACCAGACGATTCCGCGACAATTTTGCAGGTGGTGCACAACCCCAGTTTTATTGCCCCTTACGTTGCGTGCGTCATTGTCGCAGCCGGTCTGCTGGTGCAATTTGGTTTTCATCTCGTGGGATTTTCACGGCAACGACGGAGGGCAATCGCATGAAACGTTTTCTACCCTGGATCATCTTCGCTGTCGCTGCGGCATCGATTGCCACTAATTGGCTGCCGCAAAAAGCGACGAGGGAGGATTTCGATCTTAACAGCCTCGGAGAAATCCCAGTGTTGGTCGGAGGCCGGGTCAAACCGTTGGACACCGTCGCGCGTAATTCGCTCTTAATTATTCACGGCAAACAGGAACTGGGCCTCGAAGGCGGCAAGCGACTGAGCGCCATGCAATGGCTTACTGACGTCCTGTTCAACGCTCCCGTTGCCGATCAATACCCGGTGTTCGTTGTGCAAAACGCTGACGTCCTCGGATTGTTTGGCTGGCAACAGAGCGACCGGAAATATTTTAGCTTTGCCGAGTTTACGCCTTTTTTGAAACAGATTGACGAACAAGCCACGCAATCCGACAAGCTCGAGGCAGTCCAGCGCTCCGCTTATCAAAGCGCGATCCTGAATCTGCGCAACGGGCTCTCGCTGTATCAGCGCCTGAAGAACAGCATCCAACCGGAGGACACACAGAATTTCGCCGCCGAACTTCGCCGCTTCGAAGGCGCTGTCCCGGGGGCAGCAAAGGCAGCGCGCGAACGCTCGATGGGCGAAAATTTCGACAAAGCAAAACTCGATGACGTCGCTGCCATGATTCAGCGTTACGAGCGATTGTCCGAGATGGCATATGTCCTGGCTGTTCCGCCGTTGGGACAAGATGATCAGTGGCATTCCGTTGGCGATAGTTTGCTCCGCTCAGTCGGCACCGGCCAAATTCATCCGATTGTGCGCGAATACGCTACGATCAGTGATTCATATCGCGCGGACGATCGATCGCTCTTCAATCAAAACGTGCAGCTCATAACTGATTGGTTCGCCAAAGCGCAGCCGAAGGCGTCCAAACGCGCGTCGTTCGAGTTCTTGTTCAATCGCCTTCAGCCGTTCAGTCAAAGCATGACACTTTATGTGCTCGCGTTTTTGCTGGCATGCGCATCGTGGCTTGGGTGGGGGAGCGGTGTGCTCCGGCGCTCGGCATTTTACATTTTGCTGCTGGCGTTAGCCATTCATACGTTCGGTCTGGTGTCGCGGATGTATCTGCAAGAGCGTCCTCCGGTCACCAATCTGTATTCATCGGCAATATTCATTGGCTGGGGCGCGGTCATTGTTGCGCTCGTACTTGAACGAATTTTCCGCGATGGCATCGGCGCGGCGTGCGCAGGCGCAATTGGTTTTGTGACCTTGATCATCGCGCATCATCTCGCAGGCAGCGGCGACACCTTGGAAATGTTGCAGGCGGTGCTCGACACCAACATCTGGCTGGCGACGCACGTCGTTGCGATTACAACCGGTTATTCCGCGATGTTTCTCGCCGGTATGCTCGCCATCGTCTACGTCGTGCGCGGTGTGTTCACGCGGTCGTTAAAAAAGCAAACTGCAGATTCGTTAGGCCGTATGACCTACGGGGTCGTATGTTTCGCGACCCTATTCAGTTTCGTCGGCACAGTCCTCGGCGGTATCTGGGCCGACCAATCATGGGGCCGTTTCTGGGGCTGGGATCCGAAGGAAAATGGCGCGGTCCTCATTGTCCTCTGGTGCGCCATCATTTTGCACGCGCGCTGGGGAGGATTTATCCGGCAACGCGGCCTGATGATCATGGCGCTGTTCGGCAACATCGTGACGAGCTTTTCGTGGTTCGGCGTGAACATGCTGGGTGTGGGCCTGCATTCCTATGGTTTCATGCAAAAAGCCTTTCCATGGCTCGTTGGATTCATGATTAGCCAACTGGCATTGATGGCCGTCGCTGCCATGCCTCTTGAAAAATGGCGCAGCTTTGCGACGGCGCGGGCTCCAACTCGTGGCGACCAGCCGCAAATTTCGACTGCTCCGTCCACTGGTTAGACTTTCCTGCGGTAAAAATCAGCATCCGCGCGGATCTCGATCACCAATAAATGCACAGCGTTTGCCAATGCGTGCATAGGCAAAATCGCGGCTAGTCGGCATCGTTCGAGCAAATGGAAAGCGCCGTACCGAACTGGCCGGTCAAGCACAATTGGCGATACATCGCGCGCGAGACTCCGCCGAAACGCGCTGCCGGCGAACGCGCCTGTGACTTCGACGAGATCTACGACTTGTTCGATGAAGCCACGGCGCGTGCGCAAGCCAGTCGTTGCATCAATTGCTCGGATCCAGGCTGCGTCACAAATGGCTGCCCGCTCGCGAATCGAATTCCCGAGTGGCTCGCGCTCACAGCCGAAGGGCGATTCCTCGAAGCCGCCGCACTCTCGCGTTCCACTAGCAACATGCCGGAAATTTGCAGTCGCGTATGTCCGCAGGACCGCTTGTGCGAGAACGCGTGCATCCTCAACGCGCGGTCGGAGCCGGTATCCATCGGCGCGATCGAAAAGTTCATCAACGAATACGCGTTTGCGCATGAGGAACTCGATGCGGCAGTCGCTTCGCCGAACGGATTTAAGGTCGCTGTAATTGGCAGCGGTCCGGGCGGGATGGCTTGTGCCGATGAACTGGTGAAACTCGGTTACGCCGTCACAATTTTTGAAGCACAAACCCGTCCCGGAGGTCTGCTCGTCAACGGTATTCCGTCATTCAAACTAGAAAAAAGGATCGTGGACCGGCGCTTCGACTTGTTGCGTCGTCGCGGTGTAGCAGTTCGGTGCGGTGTGACCGTCGGGCGCGATGTTTCCTTGTCGAGCTTGCGCGAGAAATTCGATGCGATTTATCTCGCCATTGGCGCGCAAAAGCCGAAAGAGCTCGACATTTCAGGCGCCAATTTGCACGGGGTATTTCACGCGCTGCCGTTTCTCATTCAGAAAAATGTCGGAACGTCCGATGAATTGCCGATCGAAGTGCGTGGCAAACGCGTCGCGGTTTTGGGCGGTGGTGATACAGCGATGGATTGTTTGCGCACAGCGATCCGGTGCGGCGCGCATGAGGCGATCTGCATTTATCGACGCGATCTCGAGAATATGCCCGGCAGCAGGCGGGAATACATCAACGCGACCGAGGAAGGCGCGCAGTTCATGTTTCTCACGAACGCAATTTCGTTGTCAGGCAACGCCGCCGATGAAGTTTCGGAAGCGCGCTGTGTGCGAATGGAACTGGGCGAAGCGGACGCGAAAGGCCGTCGCAAACCGCGCGCAATTCCCGGCTCCGAATTCAGTCTGGCGATCGATGTTGTCCTGATCGCCTACGGATTCGATCCAGTCCCAATTTTCGCCGCCGGCAATTCCGACAAAATCGAAGTTAACAAATGGAACGGCGTGATCGTCGACGAAAATCAAATGACCAGCGTGCCCGGGGTGTTTGCGGGTGGCGATCTTGTCCGAGGGCCGGATCTTGTCGTGCGCGCTGTGCGCGATAGTCGCAAAGCCGCCGCAGGCATTCATAAATATTTGTCACCAAACGCAGGTCTGAGCACGTCTGGCCACGAACAAATGCTTGCACCAGGTGGAACTAACGCATAAAAAAATGGGCGATGAATGAACGAGCCGAGACGGCTCCGGTAACGTCGCGCCGCCATTTTCTAGACCTTCTTTTAGGGGCGAGCTTCCTCGGCTGGCTCATCAGCATTGCTTATCCCATCATTCGTTACCTCAAACCATTGCCGCAAACCGGGCCGACCGGCCCAGCACATCTCACACGCGATGAAACCTCCAAGCTTGAGCAGAACAAGTTTGTGATTGTCCCGGTGAGCGGACAACGCGTGCTGGTTTTGCAAGCGGATGACCAACTGCATGCGTTAAGCGCGAAATGCACGCACGAAGGATGCACGGTGACGTTTTTGCCCGGGCAGTCAGTCATCTGGTGTCCTTGCCACGATGGGCGGTTCAGTCTTAACGGGCGCGTATTGTCAGGGCCGCCGCCGCAGCCCTTGGCTCAATATCTCGTCCAACGCCAACCAGACGGTGGAATCGTCGTTTCAGAAGAAAAAGCCCAAGGTTAACGGCGCTGAAGAAAGCCAAGGCGTGCGCGATTGGCTGGATCGGCGTTATCAGCTCACGCCGTTAATCGAGTTCCTCCGCCACAAAGAGGTGCCGATTGGTTCGCATTGGATGGGTTGGTATTACCTCGGCGGTATCACCATGTTCTTCTTCATTGTCCAGGTGGTCACTGGCGTGCTGCTGCTGATGTACCTATCAACCCGGTGAGGCGACCGCATACGAGAGTATTCGATTCCTCACGACGAAGGTGCCGTTCGGTTGGCTGATTCGCTCAATCCACAGTTGGAGCGCGCATTTAATGATCATCTCGCTGACGCTCCACATGTTTAGCACGATGATGCTGAAAGCGTACCGGCCACCACGCGAGATGACGTGGGTGTCAGGCTACATGTTGTTTCTGCTCACGCTCGGCTTTGGGTTCTCGGGATATCTGCTGCCGTGGAACAAGCTGGCGTACTTCGCTACGACTGTGGGCACAAACATCGTGCAGTCGGTGCCCTTGTTAGGCGACTGGCTGTTGCAGGTGTTGCGTGGGGGCCACGATGTAACGATCAACACGCTCTATCGATTTTTCGCTGCGCATGTGGTGATTTTGCCGCTGGGTTTTGTCGGAATTATCGCGCTGCACCTACTTTTGATTCAGCGCCAGGGAATGGCGCCGCCGGTGGGTGCCAGAATTGCGCCGCGCGGGATGAAATTTTTTCCCAGCTTCGCGTTGCGTGATGCGCTGCTGTGGCTGGCGTGTTTGATGGCGTTGGCAACGCTCGCAGTTTTTTTGCCATACGGGCCCGGCATCCCAGGGATGGATTGGGAACTGGGCGAGAAAGCAGATCCGCTCGCGCCGGCTTATCCCGGGATCAAACCCGAATGGTATTTCCTGTGGGAGTATCAATTGCTGAAGGAATTTCCGCCGCATCTCTTTGGTCTGGAAGGCCCGCAGGTCTGTTTGTTGTTGATTGCATTGTTGTTCGGCATATGGGCGATCATCCCCTGGCTCGATCGGCGCGCTTACCACGACAAACCTTCGCCGGCGTTCAGCGATTTCGGTTGGGCGGCAATTCTTTTTCTAACTTACCTGACCCTGATGGGCTGGGACATCGGAGCGCGCGGAATAACGGATGAACTGGCTGCCATGCACAACGTCGCTCGGGTCTGCGCATGGTGGACTCTGCTCGCCGGCACTCTCGTCATTGTTGTTCGATATTGGAAATTCGGGGGCCGCTGGTTCATACTGTCCGGCGCGGCGCTGTTGCAGGTCGCGCTGCACGGCTTGGCCGGTATTTCCTATTTGCTCTCCGGCTTGATCGCCGTCGCGGTGGCGGCGATCGCAATTGCAATTTTGCACATGACCCGTTCGCGGGCCTCGTCGAGCGCTGCAAGATGAGAGCGATCGCAATTGCTGTCGGCGCGTTTTTGATTCCGGCTGCAATTTTTGCAGCAGATCAAACAGCTACTGGAACAAACTCAAAACTGACCGCGATGCTTGCAGCCAAAGACGCGAACGGCAAACCGATCATCACCCCGGAGGAACAAGCCTATTTGAACGGGCTCAATGATAATCTTCGCGCGCTCCTCAACGAGCTTGTTCAAAAGGAGGTGATCACGCGTCCGGAGCACTTGGCAATTTTGCTCGGGCTGCAATTGCGTCCGCAAAAAATGGAAGTGCTTTTGCAGAACAGATGCGTTCTGTGTCACACCGACTCCGAATCGCAATCAGCAGAGAATCTCTTTTCGGTTGGCACGAGTTCACAACCAGCGGCGCACATGAATCTCAAGGAAGTCGTAGAGGATGTTCATTTTCGGCGTGGCCTCTCATGCGCTGGTTGTCACGGCGGCGATCCCGCGGCCGACTTTGGCCACGACTTCGTTAAAGAATGGCCGGAGAAAGATCGCCAGAAAAATCGCGCCTGGGTCGTTCAATTTTGTGCCCGCTGCCACTCCGATCCCAAGATGATGCATGACTTCAATCCCTCGCTGCCCACCGATCAATTGGCGAAATTCAAGGACAGCCCGCACGGCCGGACGTTGCTCGAACAACATGACGACCGCGCACCATCATGCGTGAGTTGCCATGGCGTTCACGGCATCCGCCCGGCAAAGGATCCGCAGTCGAAAGTTTACGCGCAACGCGTCCCGGAGACATGTGGCGCCTGCCACGCCGATGCGAAGACTATGGCCGGATTTACGCGCGCGGATGGCTCGCCGCTGCCGATAACTCAACTCGCCGAGTATCGCGACAGCGTGCATGGACGCGCCTTGCTCGTGCGCGGTGATCTCGGCGCGCCGGCATGCAACACCTGCCACGGCAATCACGCTGCCAGCCCACCCGGCGTCGCGCAGGTAAGCCGTAGCTGCAGTCTTTGCCACTCGGCCAACGCCAGTCTGTTTGACGGCAGCAAACACAAACAGGCGTTCGATCAACATAACTGGCCCGAATGTGGCCAATGCCATAGCAACCACGCAATCGCCAAGACACACGACTCGATGTTGGCGACGGGACCTGGACAGTTATGCGGCGATTGCCATCGTGAATACGCGAAGGATCACCCCGACTGCATCAAGACTGCGGATTATTTTCATGACACGATCACTCAACTTGACCAGGCGCGGACACGATTCATTGCGGTTTCGGAAAAATTTGCCGGGAGAGGCCTGGATGTGGAGCCGATCAATAATGAACTGACGGAGCTTGGTGATGCGTTGAAGAAATCGCGCACATATGTGCATTCGTTCAGCCGAAATACTTTTCAGCAGACGGCTGCACCGGGGGAAGAAGCTATTAAGCGTACTGACGCGCTCGTCAACAAAGCCACCGCAGAACTTAAATACCGTCAGGTCGGACTCGTAGTCAGCATCGGGTTTATCGGCCTTTTGATGGTGGCGACTTATTTAAAGCTTCGACAGATGGAAAAATAAAGCGTTGCCGACGATTTCGCTTTTGTCGGTTTGGCCGATTTGGCAGGATGCGGTGGTCACAGAGTTGAACCGATGGACCCAGGCGAAACAGAAAACGGGAGGCGGTTCTTTCCAAGCGGCGCGATTTTCTTTTTTGCGCTTCTGATTGCGTTTTACGCGGCGCTTTGGCTGGTCATTTACTGGATCATGGTCGCGCGGGCATGAACAAGCTGAGCGCCACACAATTGGAGAAGCGTATCATCTGGGTGGCGCTCGCGTTTGCTGCGGTGCTTTTGGCGCTGTCTGCGTTGGCCATCAATCTGTTTCATGTTGGTCTGCCCACCTGTCTCACTGACGTCAAACCGTTCCAGAAAGGCGAATTGATCGCGCATTCACCGACACATTACGAAGTGCATTACGTCGCGCGCATGTGGAAGTTCGAACCCGAGGACGTGACGATTCCGGCGGGATCGACAGTGGACATCTATCTAAGCGCAGCCGATGTCACGCACGGTCTAATCTTGCTTGGAACCAATCTTAATCTGATGGCCGTGCCTGGGGTTGTGAATTATGCACGGGTGAAGTTCGACAAGCCGCGCGTTTATCAACTGCTCTGTCACGAATTTTGCGGAACTGGGCATGACCAAATGGCTGCCGAGTTGCATGTGGTGGACGCCGCAACATTCGCTGCAAGACCGAGCCCGCCGCCTGCAGCCGAGCCGACGCATCCTGGGTTCAAAATCATGGATGCAAATCTGTGCACGACATGCCATTCGCTCGACGGTCAGCCAGGCATTGGCCCGACATTTAAAGGTTTGTACGGTCGAAACGAAAAGTTGAGGGACGGTTCACGCATTGCAGTGAATGACGCTTTTATTCGAAAAAAGATCCTTCACCCGGAAACAGAGATCGTGGCAGGGAAGTTCGAGCAGGAAATGCCCAAAACCGATCTTAGCGATGAGGAGATCGAGGAAGTCATCGAGTACCTCAAAACCGTTAGATGAGGTTAAACTTATATTGAAATAGCATTGTCATGTTGAGCGCAGCGAAACATCTCTGGTCATTGCCTCGGATCCACAAAGAAATCAGAGATTCTTCGCTGCGCTCAGAATGACATTTGCGCATGATATGAATGCTCGCGCACCAAGCATCGACATCGAGCCGGGGCTCCGGAAAATGATCTTGATCGAGATCATTTTCCCGATGGTTCTGTTGATCCTGGGAATTTATCACGGGTTGATGCAGGTGCTTTATCGCGCCGGAATGATTCGCAGCTCGCAATTTCTGGGGCTGAGTTATTTCCAAGGCTTGACCCTGCACGGCGTCATAAACGCAATCGTGTTCACCACTTTCTTCGCCGTGGCCTTTGGTTACGCAATCATTCGTTATTACCTCAGCCGGCCGCTCAACATGAAAGTGGCCTGGTTGTCGTTTGGATTGATGGTCGTGGGCACTCTGCTCGCGTCCGCAGCCATTCTCTCGGGAAAGGCGACGGTGCTTTACACATTTTATCCGCCGCTGCGCGCGCATCCCGCCTTTTATGTGGGCGTAGTATTACTCGTCATTGGCTCGTGGATCGCATTCTTCAACTGGCTGCCGCCTTACTTCGGTTGGAAACGCGAGCATAAGGACGAGAAAGTGCCGCTCGCTGTAGTTGGTATCTTCGCCACGTTCATTATCTGGCTGATCGCCACCACGCCGGTCGCGATTGAAGTGATTTTCCTGCTGATCCCATGGTCTATGGGGTGGGTGCCGACCGTGAATGTACCGCTGGCGCGGATGCTGTTTTGGTTCTTCGGGCATCCTCTTGTCTACTTCTGGCTCGTCCCGGCTTACGTCATGTATTACACAATGCTGCCGAAGCTGGCCGGCGGAAAACTGTTCTCCGATTTCGCAGGGCGACTGACTTTTCTGTGGCTCGTGCTCTACTCGGCGCCGGTTGGGATTCATCACCAATTCACCGAACCGGGGATCAGCAGCACGTGGAAATTCGTGCACGCTTTTTTTACCATGCTCGTGGCGATTCCGAGTTTTCTTACAGCATTCACTATCGGTGCGTCGCTTGAACACGGCGCGAGGGAGCGGGGCGGTCGCGGTCTCATCGGATGGTGGTCTAAACTTCCCTACCTCGACAAAGATCGCTGGTTATTCTCCTATCTCTTCGCGGGCCTGT
The DNA here is from genome assembly GCA_963805485.1 of uncultured Verrucomicrobiae bacterium. Taxonomy (GTDB): domain Bacteria; phylum Verrucomicrobiota; class Verrucomicrobiia; order Chthoniobacterales; family UBA10450; genus Udaeobacter. The sequence continues at coordinate 84,904 of CAWDUN010000003.1, forward strand.
TCATTTTTATCTTTGGCGGCGTCACGGGCGTAATCAACGCGTCGTATAACCTCGATAACGTCGTGCACAACACCTCTTGGTTGCCCGCGCATTTCCACCAAACCATCGCCGGTCCGGTGTTTCTCGCGTACATCGGGATGAGTTTGTTTCTTGTTGCAACGCTCACGGGAAGGGAGATCAAGTTGCCCACCTGGAATGTTTGGGTGCCTTACATTTGGACCCTGGGCATCATGATTTTTTCAACCGGCCTGTTCATCGGCGGGGCCGGAGGCGAGCCGCGGCGGACGAACATGGGTCTGAGTTACACCGATCCGCAATCGCACCTTTATCATCCCGATTGGCAGGCTGCGAAAATACTTGGCAGCATCGGCGGCACGATCATGACGGTCGCGGCGCTGATGTTTTTTTGCGTTTTCTTCGCCACGCTTTTCGGCAAGCGAGTTAAGCAAGGCGACCTGGAGCTGATTGTGTCTGAGCCATATCACGACGAACGCGTTCCCGCTGTGCAAACTTTCACGCCATGGCTGGCGGGGGCTGCGCTCCTGCTGGTGATCGCCTACGCTGCTCCAATCACGCAAACGATTCGCAGCAATTTCCCCGGCGCGCCGGGCTACTCGCCGGATAATCCCCGGCCGATCACCACGCACACGATCCCGTAACTTCGTTGGAATGAGAATCTTCCTGGCAGTCGTTGTACTTGCTTTTGTCTCTGCGTGTTTCGCTGCCAGCGTCGAAGAGGTTTCGCCACAGCGCGGACACTCCGTAGCGCCGATCAACTGGACTGATGACGCGGGACGGGTCCGAGGACTTATCGGAATTCAGCGGTTTTCCCGTTGTCCTTCTGCCGATCTATACTCGCTGCCCGGGCGCATGCATCGCGAATGTTGATCAACTCAAGACTGCGTTCGCTGGCTCTTCGGCCGATCCCCGACAATTTCGAGTGTTGTTGTTCTCGTTCGATGCGAGCGACACGCCGGAGAAGTTGACCGCTTATCGCACCCGCGAAAAAATTCCGCTCGGCTGGTTTGTCGGCACCGGTACTCAGCAAAACATTGACGCGCTTCTTGAATCCATCGGGTTTCAATATGGCCGGGCGGGAACAGAGTTTACGCACCCGAACGTTGTTCTCTTTCTCGATTCCAAACTTCGGATCGCAAAATGGATTTACGGAACGGATTACTCGGGTGGCGACATCGATCGTGCATTGAAAGTCGCAGCAGGCGAGAGCGATTGGATCGGCCAGCATTCCGAGTGGCTGTATACGCTGTTGCTCCTTGCAAGCTCGGTGCTCTGCGTCGCGCTCGTCTATTACCTGGCGCAACTTACGGTTCTGCGACGGAGAATGCGCCAGGCGCAAGTCGCCTTTGGCGAGACTGCCATTGAGGTTGATGGGAAGTGAAGCTCAACAGTCCATGAACGCTTCTCTTCGCGCCGCCGTGATCGCCGAATGGCGCGGTTTACCCGAGAGAAAACTGCAACCCGACCGCTGGCAATCCCCGGCGGAGCTGATGCCAAAGCTGATGCAACGCCTCGGGTTACGCGAGCGCCTGCGCGAAACCGAAGTAATCGATGCCTGGTCAAAAATCGTCGGCGACTTCATCGCCGCGCACTCAGCGCCAGTCGCGTTGCGCGAAGGAATCCTCTACGTCCGCGTCCTTCAACCCGCGTTGCACTACGAGCTCGAACAAATCTCCAAGACCGAAATCCTGCGCAAACTAAAACAACGCTTCGGCGGCAAAACCATCCGCGACGTCCGTTTCCGCGTCGGCTAATCCCATCGTTAGAGCGGCAAAGCAAATCACATACGGGATAATCATTTTCGCGGATTACAATCGGCGGTGACAATGATGCGGCCGCTGGTGACCTGAACCTGCAGGGGAAAGAGGCCGCCGCCGGTGCAGGGCCCACCAGCGCATTTACCGGTATTCGGTTCGTAAAGAGAGCCGTGACTTCCGCATCTTAGAAACTGGTGATTATCACTGAAAAACTCGTTCGGCCACCAGTCGAGAGGCGTTCCAGCATGGATACAAAAGTTAACGTAGGCGTAATAGCGTCCCTGAAAATTAACGACAAACGCTTCGACAAGTCGTCGTTGCCAGAGGATGTGAAACTTCACCGATTTACCCGGCGCAATTTCGGCAATCGACGCCGACCACTGCGCTGAGTGAGCCGACCGGAGCGAAATGTCGTTTCGTTTCGTCACGATGAGGAAACAAGAGGCGAAGCGAGTGTATTCGGGCTGGGTAAAACCGCAGGTGCAAACCGTCGTCTGCGCTGGTTGTGTCGACGGACCAACACGGGCAGCGTCGTCACCGTCCGCCGCATTAGAGGTAGATTCCACTGAAGCTTTCTGCGCGTAAGGCGAAGGTCAGTCTGTCGATCGAGGATTGCTCCGAGCGCAACCGTTAGACCAAAACGCGCGATCGCTGCCCCGACGCACCCGTGCGCCCCCACACCGAAAGACATGTGACGGTTCGGACGACGCATCAGGTCGAGCTGGTCCGGACTGGGGAACTGTTCGGGGTCCCGGTTTGCTGCCCCTAACAAGAGGACGAGTAGTTGCTTTGGCCCGATGCGGCGACCCGCAAATTCAATCTCCACTGGAACGCCGCGAGTCAAGATGTGGAGAGGGGTTTCGTAGCGCAATAGTTCTTCGACGGCGATACTAGTCGATTGGGGATATTCCCGGAGACGAGCGAACTGTTCTGGATGTTGCAACAACACAAGCAGGGCGTTCGTGATAGCGGCAGACATGTTCCGGACGCCGGAATGAAGGAAAAAGACGCAATTGGCGAGAATCTCGTCTTCAGTCGGAGCTGCTTCATTGCCGTCGAGAGCGAAGCTGCGTCCTATCACGTTGTCTGTATCTCTTCGGCAAGCGCTAATCAACCGCGTGATATACGCGCGGATTGCTTGAAACGTTCTCGCTGCTCCTGTCGCTTTCGCGACTGTCGCCTGACCCATGCGTGGCATCATCGTGAAGTTCCGGATCTCATCGCACCACTTGATAAACTTTGCCCGATCGCCATGTGGCAAGCCCAACAGCACACCAAACACATGGCTGCCTAGCGGCTCGGAGTAGTCGAGCACGACATCCATCGACCGGCGCCGCTCTGCTTTACTTAACAACTGATCTGCCTGTGCGGCCATTTCCGGCCGCAGGCGCTCAAGCGCTGCTGGATGGAACGCCCGATTCAACGGACGTCGCAGCCGGTCATGCTCGGCAGCGCTATTGTGCAGCACCTCTTTAGCCATGACCTGCGCCAGCGGTGAGAGGTGTTTTTGAAGATCGCGCGGAAGCTGGCTCACATCGAAGGGAAAGTTTTTTGTGCTGAGTCGTGGATCTACTAACCCGGTGCGGACATCGGCGTAACGCGTAACAAACCAAGCCGAGGAGACAAAGTCCCAGTAAACAGGAGTCTCCGAACGAAGCCTTTGATAAAGCGGATACGGATTGGCTACGTACTTGGGCTCCTGCAAAGCGAAGAGGACGCCCTCGTGTAAGACGTCCTTGTCCATGCTGCCGCCTACACCCTTCAGCGCTTTCGCTTGGTCGGCGTTATGTAGAAACCTGCATAGGCAAGCCCCTCGCCGCCGACAAACTTCGTTCCGGCCGTGCTTCCAGGAATCGCTGAAGCCTTAATGTAGGTATACATCGCATCCACGTCCTCCAGTGCTTCAGCAACTTTCTTTTTCCGACGGCCACTCACCTTGCGGCGCTCCAGGGCCGCTCGCGAAAGCTCATAATAATTCTTCGCGCCGTCCACGAACACGATCATTTGTCGTCGCCGGGGTGAAGGCTTTTTCGATCTCTGTGTTGATGGCTTCTTCATGCACCGATTCCCGTTTGTGTAATCGCTCGTGTCAAGATTAAATGCGAAGCACTAAGCGGACACGCGCCGGCGTGTATCTGCGACGACATTGGTTCGCCGCAATCGTACGCGATGGCAGTTAGAAGATTGCTCGCTGTCCGCGTTATTTTGTGGCCGATTTGTTGCTGCCTGAATCTACAAGTTTTTCGAAGCGTGGGTTACTCCGAAGTGGATCGAACATCGGATCGATCCGCAGCAACGCACGAGTGAGCGGCACGTTTCCGGGCATTGGGCCAGCATATGGTATTGCGAGCAGTGATTCTATCGTGCCGATGGCGCGATCGGTCTCTCCCATCTGGGCTTGCACCCGGGCCAGGATTTCGATTGAGCCGGGACCTACCAACGCGTCCTTCTCGATGGGGATCGCGGTCATGGCGCGCTCCGACAAAGCCAATGCGGCAGCTTTGTCTTGGAGCCCGATATTGGTCAGTGCGAGATCGCCAATAAGGCCAAAATCCTCCGGCTGCTTGTCGAGGAAGGGTTGAAGCTCGGCACGTGCCTGTCGCCAACTTTCCTGGGCGGCGGCATGGTCGGCGGCAACTTCTTGCGCCCAGCCTAACCAGAAGCGCAAGCCACCGTTGACATATCCTAACGATGGATCAGACCTCGCCAATATTTCGCTTAGCCGACCGATCATCTGTGCGGGGCGCCTCTCCAGGATCCCCTGGTAAACTTGTGTCTGCAACGCGACAGAGTGGTCGGCGCCGGGATGGAGCGGAGCCAGGAGGGCCGAGGCTCGAGCCAGATCGCCTTCCGCTTGTGCAATGGCTCCTTCTAGCGCGAGTGCCTCCACGTCGTCCGGGGTGATATCGAGAACCTGATCAAGCCTTCGCAGCGCTTCGGGGAAACGACGGAGGGCGACATAGGATTGCGCATGGGACATGAGTATTGACACGTTACGTGGGTCTAGCCGCTCCGCGTCGTTGAAGTATGCTTCGCTTCGATCCCAGGCTCCCTGTCTCCTGGCGACGTAAGCGAGTGCTTCAGGAATCCGGCTACTGTTCGGCAGAAGCTCACGCGATTCCTCAAAGTAATGTACAGCAGTGTCGAAATTCCTTAGACACGCGTAGTAGTAATATCCCTTGGCGAGCAGCGCCTCTCCAAGCTTGGGCTGAAGAGCAAGCGCGGTTTCAGCTGCCTGCCGCGCCTCTTCGCGGAGTGCCATTGTTCGTTGGAGATTCGCCGTCACGTAACCGACTGCGTCGTTGTATGACAGAAGCGCCCAAGCAAGGGCGAACTTCGGGTCTAACCGCACGGCTTCGTTCAGATATTTCTGCGCACTCAGCGCGTTCGCAGGCGAATCGGCGGCTTTCAAAGTGTAAGCCAGTCCGCGCAGGTACGCATCGAACGCCTCAGGGTTATCCGTGGGTCTGGCAGCGAGTAATTGCTTTTCCTCACCGGTAAGCTTCGCGCGCAACTGGTCGGCGATGGCTTTGGCCACTTCACTTTCTACCGAAAAGATGTCCGTTAGTTTGCGATCAAAAGTATCAGCCCAAACATGAGAGTCATTGGCCGCTTTAATGAGTTGCACGTTCACGCGCACTGCGTCGCCGCTTTTTTGCACGCTGCCTTCCACGATGTGGGTGACGCCAAGTTGTTTGGCGATCTGAGGCAAATTTGCAGGCGCGCTTTTGTAATGCTGCGTGGATGTGCGCGAGATGACTTTCAGATCGGCGATCTTTGATAAGCGCGTCAGAATCTCATCCTGTATCCCATCCGCAAAATATGCGTTAGCTTTGTCTTCACTTCGGTTTTCGAAGGGTAGGACGGCGATGGATTTCTCCGCAACTGCCGAGGCGTGCGAGACTGCTTGGATGTGCCGCTGCGACGCACCGAAATACACGCCAGCCAACACGAGAATGGAGACCGTCGCGATGCTAGTAGTAAGCAGCAGCTTCCTCTTGGAAGTCTTGCCAGTAGTGCTCCTTATTCTCGCTGATCCTGATGGAAGCTGAAGCCGTTGAGCAACCTCAGCAGCCGATTCCGGCCGCCGCGGCGGATCTTTTGCCAAGCAAGCCGAAACCACTTCTTCCCAAATCTGTGGGACGTGCGCCGGCTCGATGTTGAATTCCTTTCGACGCTCGGTCATCGAAGGCGCAACTCGCTCACAAATCTGCCGATCGACATTGCCTGAGTAAAATGGCGGCTTGCTCGTGAGCAATTCGCAAATACTCGCGCCTAACGAGTAAATGTCGTCAAAATGTGTGCTGCGTTCTCCGTTCAGTTGCTGCGGACTCATGTAAACGAGGGTGCCGCTCCGCCCCTCTTCCGCGGTCAATAGAGTCGCTGAATCAACGAGACTGCGAGCTATGCCAAAGTCTGCCACTTTCAGATCGCCTCGTTGATTCACCATCAGATTGGAAGGTTTCAAATCACGATGAATGACCTTTGCGTGATTGTGCGCATAATCGAGCGCGTCACAAAGCTGAGCGATCCAGCCGGCAATCTCATCTGGCTCAAAAACTTTTTGCGCTTTCTCGACCCGTAAGTTTGAAAGCGTTTCGCCATCGACGTACTCCATCGAAATGCAGCCGGAGCGTTCGTCGTGCACGAAATCGTGAATCCGAACGATGTGCGGATGCGTCAATTCCAGACAGCGTTTTGTCTCACGCTTGAGTTGATCCAACAGGGAACGATCCTGGATCATCAGGTCGGGAAGAAATTTCAGCGCGACATCGCGCTCCAGTTCTTCGTCACGTGCCAGCCACACAATCCCCATGCCTCCTCGGCCGAGGACTTTGACCAGCGTGTAGCGGCCAAACACCATTTGTCCGCCAGCAACATCCAGCGCCGTCTCAGCAAGGCAACTGGGCAGCCTCCCTCAGGCGCGTGGGCTGGGATTTCTGTTCCGCACTTATGGCAAACTTTGGTTACGCCGGTCATTTCAGGAGTCGCTCGCGCGCTCCAAGCTTTAGTGAAGAAAATTCTACCAGAGGTTACGCCGAGCGACACGTTAAAATCGATGACAAGCGCTTTGCCTTCGCGATGCTCGTAGATACGTCTGGGGATTCTGCGCTCTGGAAGGAGCTTATGCCCGTGGAAGACGCTTTGCGTGTGTGCTTGGTCTTTGGTAGCATCCGTCGGCGTGAACATGCCCCCAGAGGAAGGTGCCTGGCTGGAAGCGGCCGATGGAACATGTCATCCGATCAAAGGCAGTTGTTCCATGGGACGAGCCGGTCGCAACACCATCGTGTTGCAGTCGCCAAAAGTGTCGCGCCGGCACGCCTTGATTCATCTTCAAAATATTGGCGAGCTTTGGTTGATCGATTTCGGCAGCAGCAACGGAACGTTTTTGAATAAGCGGCGAATTCATCATCCGATTCGACTCAGCGACGGTGATCAAATCACAATCGGAGACCAGGTGTTCAAGGTTCGCGAACCAGTCGCCATTTCGGAGGAGTACAAAACGGAGGTGATGCAACGAACGTTGCGCGAGATCGAGACTGTTCCCTGCTGGCTTCTCGTCGCAGACATTCGCAGTTTTACACCGCTCAGCCGCCAAATGCAGAGTCAGGATCTGGACGTTTTTGTAGGGGCGTGGATTCTCAATTGCAAGGAAATCGTCGAGAACCAGCACGGGATGATTAACAAATATCTTGGCGATGGTTTCTTTACGTATTGGCGCGAAGTCGACACGACTGCGGAGGAAATCGTGGAGGTAATCTCCGCGCTGAAAGAATTGCAAGGAAAAGAGCGACCGGCGTTTCGCCTTGTCGTGCACTTTGGCGCAGTCGACATCGGTGGAATCGCCTCGATGGGTGAAGAAAGTTTGATGGGTGGCGAGGTAAATTTGGTTTTTCGTCTGGAGAAGCTGGCGGGTTCGTTAGGCGAGGCCTGCTGCGTCAGCGAAACAGCGCGCACAAAACTACATGGACTTATTAGCCCACGATTGTTAGGCGAATTCGAGTTGAAAGGTTTTGAGGAGAAGTGCGCGTTCTATGCTCTTTAACAGTTGTGGAGCCGGAATAACTCACATGCGATTCCCGGAATTCTTATGGCGGTCTTTAAAGGTGAGTTCGGCGATGCCGGATTTGTCGAGGTCGCCGAGGCCTTCCGCGATCATGCGGTCGTATTGTTCCTTCGTCGCCCGTGCGAGCGGTAAGTCGAGACCAAGGCTGCGCGCGAGTTCGAGTGCGATTCTGCTATCTTTCTCGGCGTGCAGCAATCAAGACTGGCACAGCAATCCAATGGCTGATCCAGTTGTGCCAGCAACCGCTGACGCTGCTGAGGAAGCTTTCAGCTTCCCCGCCCAGTGCAACAGCCAATATCTTCTCTGTTTATGTAAGCACCGCGGCACTTCGTCAGTCGTTGCAGTGTCCAGGACCAATCGTTCCCTCATTGTATTCTGTAAGGGTTTCCGTCAAGTTGCTGGTCTGGCCCGGTGACAAATAACCGTTGCCAATCGGCGGTACGATCAACCCTCCGATCATGCCGTCCGCGTCAATTACCGTTTGCTCGACCGCTGTCGGATCCGCTCCATTGGCTATGTTCAGCTTCGCTGCGATTAACTGGTGAGCCACTATCACAAGACCGTTACCACGCGCGGGGTTATCCAGGATACCCATGAGTTCCGCGGGTTGGTAAGTCACTGTTCCAATTGTGAGACTGGTTACCGGCCACGCGTCTGGGTGATTGCGCCAGTAACCTTGTGAATAGGTGCATGAGCGTCCTCCGATACACGGCAGTGTCGCGCACGTAATCATGTTATTCACCCCGGGGTCACCGCTGGAAGCTAGCGGCGCGGAGGCACGGAATACATATGCCGTGTTACACAGCAGCGGAGCCCCAGAACAAGGGCTGGATGCCCCGCAGTTATCATACAGGCTGTCATCGCCGATTCTGATGGTAATGCTTTGTCCGGGGAATAAATTGTAACTCGTGCAACCCGACGACGGCACGATGCCCCTGAAGGTTGCTTTGCAGAAACTTGGAGCCGCCGCGTTGGGAATCTCTAACGTCGCAGGCCACCGGTTTCCCAGGGCGACGTAGTCGGCCAGCGTCATCCACTGGATTGAGAAGCCTGCCGGCGTACCGGTTTGTCCAGCGGTGACGGTAATGGCGATATTCGATGCTGCTGATGTTTGATACGAAATCGTAACCGGCTCGGCGGCTGGAGCCGGAGCAGGGCCAGGTGGCGCGGCTGGAAGCGGCACCGGCATAGATCTTACTCCGGGCATGGGAAGAGGCCGGTTAGGCAGTGGTGCGGAAAAAGCCGATTGGTTCATCACCAATCCGCCAAGGCTCAATAACGTTAGTAATACTGTGTTCGTAATTTTCATTTTTTGTTTTTAATTCCTCAGGTCCGCCATGGCGGAGTCCTTTCGTCTTAGGCGGGCGCGAACCTTTTCTCACCGAGATTAGCCGGTGCTTGATCAGTTCACTGGGGGGCTGAGTTTCTGCTTTTACTATCTTGTCAGTGCCTACTACGGAAACGCTGGAAGAGAGTTCCCGAAAAGTTGGAAATTGTTTCGACACCCGCCAGTTCTTCTGGAGCGGAGGTTCCAAGAATGCCTACCATCAGCTGATTCGAGGTATTACGAACGCCAGGCAGCGATTTACGAATCACTGGCTGGAATACCCGACCCGGGTTACAGAATTCCAAATCTCAACACCGCCCGAATCAGACGCGGTCGCCGGAATGCTTATGGCGATCTTTGAAGGTCAGCTCGGCGATTCCGGATTTGTCGAGCTCGCCGAGGCCTTCGGCGTTCATGCGGTCGTATTGTGCCTTCGTCGCCCGCGCGAGCGGTAAATCAAGGCCGAGATTGCGCGCGAGTTCTAGCGCGATCCCGCTATCTTTCGCTGCGTGCGCGGCTGAGAAAAAGCAGCTGTGCTCGCGGTTCTGCATGTCTTCACCGTCGGTTTCCAGCACGCGCGAATTGGCGCCGGTCTGCGAGAAAACTTCTCGCAGCATCGTCAGGTCCAGACCGAGCGCCGCGCCGAGGCCAAGACCTTCGGCAAGGCCTGCGGTGTTGATGTTCATCACCATGTTAACGAGCGCTTTTACTTTGGCGGCTTCGCCGGCTTTTCCCACGAAGCGGATTTGAGCGGCGAGCTCTTTCAAAATCGGTTCGGCTTTTCGGAACGCCTCTTCGGTTCCCCCGCACATCAGGTAGAGCTTGCCTTCGCGCGCCTGCGTAATGCTCGACGCCATGCACGCTTCGAGGGATTGCGCACCGGCTTTGTCGGCCAGCTTTTCGATTTCCACATGGACTGTGGGCGATATCGTCGCGCAGTTGATGAACAATTTGCCGCGCGCGTTCACGAGCAAATTGTCACCAGGTCCTGCAAAGATTTGCCGCATCGCGTCGTTATCGGTCACCACGGTGAAGATCACGTCGGATGCTGCCGTGACTTGTGACAAATCCTGCGCCACAGCGCATCCAAGCTCCGACGCGAGCGCGGTCGCGGCAGCGCGATTTGTGTCGTAAACCGCCGTCACGTGAGAACCGCGGTCCTTCAGACGTCGCGCCATGTTCGCGCCCATTCGACCGACACCAACGAAACCGATGTTCATGAGGGTTGAATGACGAATGACCAATGACGAATGTCGAAGGAATGACGAAGCGCGAATGAAAGAAGCGAAATTTTGAATGGTGAATTTGTCATTTGAGCATTCGAACTTCCTTCGTCATTCGACATTCGTGCTTCGATATTCATCGGCGCTTCACTCGCCATCAAATTTTACCGACGAAAAATGGGTTGTGTTGTTTCTCCTCGCCCACTGTTGTCATCGGGCCGTGGCCAGGGCAGATGATGGTTTCGTCGGGCAAGGTCAGAATTTTCTCGACGTTGTTTTGTAAGGCATCGCGGTACGACACGTTGCCGCCGCCCATGGATCCGGCAAAAAGCGAATCACCTACGATGGCGATTGGACGCGCGAGTCCCGTCACAACATACGTTATACCGCCAGGGGAATGACCCCACGTCGTACGCGTATCGATTTTTAAATTTCCAAGCCGAAACTTCTTTCCCTCCTCGATCGGCCCGGCGCCAGGCACTGGTTCGCGCGCCGGGGTAAAAACATTGGCCCCGGTTTCTTCCCGGAGACACGGCAGATCCGCGACGTGGTCGGGGTGCGCGTGCGTCAGGAGAATCAGTTGCACGTTTTGCTTGTGGTGCTTCGCAAAGCGCACCATTTCTCTGGAATCAGCTCCGGTATCGAACGCAGCCGCTACGCGTTTCGCCGGGTCCCACACAAGGTAAGCGTTAACAGCCATGCCGCTATAATCGGTGGTGAATTGCGCGAGACCGTCCAATGATGCGATTTTGTTTGGACTCCATTCGCCTTGCGCAATTCCGCAAAGTGCGCGGCCATCAAGGCCAAGAACCGGCGCGACACTCAGCAGCGCCGATTCCTCGACATCGCCATCACGCAGTTTCCGAATTGTCTGCGCACTTACCCCGGCTTTTTCGGCCAGTTCAGAATCAGAAATACCGAGGCCGCGCTGCGCTTTTCCGATGATGTCGCCGGCGTTGTCTTCGAGTGGAATCATATTAGCTTCGCCACGTTAAATCGGTGAAGCGTTAAAACGCAAAATCCGGTGTAACGATGTAACGATTCAACGAATCACGCCAGCGGTTTGGTTAACACCAATTTCTCAACCGTTCGCGCAACCTCGGCAACAGTAAACGATTTCTTTGTTTCCTTTTCCATCGACGTGATTGCGACGTTATTGATTCCACACGGAACGATATGGTCAAAAGGCGAGAGATCGCCGCACACGTTCAAGGCGAACCCGTGCATGCTGATCCAATGGCGAACCCCAACGCCGATCGAAGCGATTTTGCGATTCTCAACCCAAACTCCTGTGAGCGATTCGCGGCGCTGCGCGGCAATGTCGTATCGGGCGAGAAGATCGATGAGCAGTTGCTCGATCCAGCGCAAATATTTGTGTAAATCCTGGCCGCATCGCCGCAAGTCGATAATCGGGTAACCGATCAATTGGCCAGGCCCGTGATACGTCGCTTGCCCGCCGCGGTTGATTGAAAAAAGCGGATGCGGCAAATGATCGCTGCCTGGCTCGCCATCCCGAGTTAGTCGCGATCCCGTGGCGGACAAGCTCGATCGATCGGGAGTGCGTCCAATTGTGTAAACCGGTTCATGTTCGAGAAGAAGCAGGTGATCGTGAAGCGACGGCTCCTCCCTTTTCTCCGCAACGAGTTCTTCCTGTAACTCTAGTGCACGTGCGAACTCTATTCGGCCGAGCCAGCGCACATTAAGGGAGGGATGGCGCGCTGCGCCGACCGGACGTCGCAGCGCGGTGTCCCTACCAATCTCTCCATTCATATTTGCATTCCTCCCGGAAGACCAAGCGCCGTTGCTTCGTGCATGCGCAAATGAGTAAGCGCTATGGCCAACGCGTCTGCGGCATCGGCATCCGGTGTTTCGGTTAGACCGAGCAATGCGCGCACCATGAACGCAACCTGGTTTTTCCCGGCGCCGCCGCGCCCGACGGCCGATTGCTTGATTCGTTTTGGCGAATATTCGAATACCGGCAATCCCTTTTCGGCAGCGGCCAGAATGGCCGCGCCGCGCGCCGCACCGAGGATGATCGCCGTTTTGTAGCTTTGCACGTAAATGACGGACTCGAGCGCACAACAATCCGGTTCGTGTTCGCGAATCAATTCGGCGAGTCGATCACGGATGCACACCAGGCAGGACGAGGGACGCATCGCACTTTTGTTGTGAATGGTTCCGAAATAAACCGACTGCGGTTTGCCGTTGTTTGCGTCGACGATTGCGACACCGGTGTTGCGCAAGGAAGCGTCGATGGCGAGTACGCGCATTTAGCGAAATGTTAAAATCGACTGCTGTGCGATCAAGATGGAATCGACAAATTCGAAAGCAACGGTTTTACTCCCGCAAATACGCGATGGACACGGTGGCAAACAAAAGAGTCAAGCTCTCCTGCGTCATCATCATTGGGATGTTTGCCATGCTCACCAGTGCTCCGACATCTTTTGCCACCACAAAAGGGTTAAGCCAGATCGTAACGCCGGATTTGCAGCCGGCAGGCGATCTCTCTTTAAGTTTTCAAATCCAGGACAAGCGGATCGCCAACCCTTATCAATTGCAGGCCGAGCTGGGCCTAACGAGATGGTCGGAGGTAGCGGTGTTTCGCGGGTTCCAGCCGGACGAATGGATTTTCGGGACGGAAATCGGATTGCTAACGAAAGAGCCTTTTCTTCTTTCCGCTGGGTTCGTCAATTGGTCGCCTCATCTGGACGTAGATCCTCAACCGTTTATCGAAGCTGGCTACTACACGGAGCATCACAAAGTGATCGCCGGAGCCATTCATGCAGGCTACAAAAATGAAGCCATCCTCGGCTACGCGTACGACTTCAACGAGAGGTGGCGTTTGCAAGTCGATTTCCAAAGTGGCTCCGAAAATTCATCGACAATCGGTTTCACGTGCAACGTCACACCAGACTTCCAGTTCAACCCAGCGCTTTACGTCAATAATGGTCCGAAGCACGATCTGTTCGGTTACATAGTGTTCACATACACTTTTCATGTCTGGAGCAAAGGCTGGCCCCCGGGACGCATCGGGCATTGAAATCAATCACCTCTCCTCCACGAGCCCGGTGAAGGAGCCCCACTAAATAATGTCGAAAACCGCTAAATCTCCGCGGAGCCGGATCAGCGCCGGTCTGCTTATGTTTCGCCGCAGGGATGATGAAATAGAAGTTCTGCTGGCGCACCCCGGCGGGCCATTTTTTGTCCACAAAGATGATGGCGTATGGACAATTCCAAAAGGTGAAGCAGCTCCCGGAGAAGATTTACTGACGCGCGCTCAAATTGAATTTGAAGAGGAAATAGGATTTCGTGCCGAAAATGTTCACAAATGGATTGAGCTTGGCTGGATCCAGCAAAAAGGCGGCAAAATTGTGCACGCCTGGGCATTCGAAGGAAATTTGCCCGAACCGTTCGAATGCAAATCAAATCTGTTCGAACTGGAATGGCCTTCGCGTTCCGGTAAATACCAGAACTTTCCAGAAGTAGATCGGGCGTGCTTTTTCTCCGACAAAGCCGCAAGGCGCAAATTAAAGGCCAGACAGGTTCCTTTTCTCGATCGTTTGCACGCAGCCCTTACCGATCGAAAAACGATCTGAACAGGCTGCGAGCCCGCTGAGGACAGCGCACCGACGAAGATGGAATCGACAAGCCGTGCAGAACAGTTTTTAATTTAGCGATGAAACACCGATGAGTCAGGCTGCATCATTAGTCTGTCAGATTTGTAAAAAGTCGAAATCGCCACACAGCGGGATGGTCGCCGAATTGATTCGGCCGTCTCTGCTCGAGTTCACCAAAAAGAAAGTGTCCGATTTCGACAGCAAAGGGTTCATCTGCTTTCAAGATCTCGGCGAGTTTCGAAAAGAATACGTCAAGGAAGTGTTGGAGGATGAGATTGGTGAGCTTTCCGTGCTCGACCAGGAAGTCATCGAAAGCCTGGAACAGCACGAAATTCTTTCCGCTGATATCACTAGTCAGTTCGAACGGAAACTCACGTTTGGCGAGCGACTCTCCGATCAAATCGCCGAGTTCGGCGGCAGCTGGAAATTTCTGATCACGTTTGGGGCGGTGATCCTCATCTGGATCGGCACTAATGCCGTCATGTTCGCGACACGCGCGTTCGACCCGTATCCATTTATCTTGCTAAATCTGGTCCTCTCCTGCCTGGCTGCGGTGCAGGCGCCCGTTATCATGATGAGTCAAAACCGTTCCGAGGCGCGTGACAGATTGCGGGCGGAAAACGATTACAAGGTGAATCTAAAGGCGGAGCTGGAGATCCGGCACTTGCACGAGAAACTCGATCACCTCTTGCGGCGTCAGTACAACAGGTTATTCGAAATTCAACAGATCCAGATAGAGCTCCTTCAAGAAATCGGGCACCGGAAACAGTAGCGGTTTCGTTAACGGCGGAAATAATGGGCCAGGCTTCTGGCTCACATCTCACAGGTAACAGGTCTGTTACTTTTCAATTGCAACGATTGCCGGTTTTGCCGCTGTTGCTTTAAGATTCTACTTGCCATCTTCGCGGGTGCCTGCGCAATATTTCGGTTACTTGAACCGCAGAGCGTCAGCTGCGTTCGACATAACGAGATCCCGAATGCTGGCGCGTAGAAAAGACCAACAGTATGAAACCATCTAATGCAGCACGATTGATTTTTTGGGTAGCGGCCATTTTTGCGATTGGAATTCTAGTCCGGGCTGAATCAAGCGAGAAGCGAGCACACATCGCGAATACAAAGAGCGCGCCGTTGCGCATTGTCGATCAAAACGGCCGGCCGGCTGTCAGTGGCGTGCCATCGGCTACCAGCCAGATTGTGGACGTCATGGTGGGGCCGGGGTTCACGTTTTCCCCTGACAGCGTCGACATCTCGGTCGATGACACAGTGCGATGGACCTGGGCCGGTAGCGGACACAGCGTCAGCAGTGGTCCTCTATGTTTCCCGGATTCGCAATTTTGTTCGCCTAACGACATGAATTGTTTCCCAGGGAGTCTTTCCAACGCCGGCACTGTTTACACGCACACGTTTAGTACGCCTGGCAGTTTTTCCTACATCTGCATCGCACACTGTTTTCTCGGCATGGCTGGCGTGGTTAATGTGACGGGTAGTTGCGCACAGTCCGGTTGGTCTGCCGGGCCCGACATGCCTACTCCGTTAGTTAGAGCGGTCGGGGTTTACTTCCAACCTAACGGCAACTTTTACACTGTAGGTGGTCGTACCTTCGGACACGGCAGGATCTGACTTCCAGCACGTCCTTCAATACTCGCCTGGTTCCAACAGCTGGACACAGAAGGCTGTTACGTTGCCCGACAACCAAATGAATAACATGGCTTGCGGCGTGTTAACCGTTTCGGGGACGCCTCAGATCTATTGCGTGGGCGGTTCTGCTGCAGGACAGACCACAGCCACTGGCCGCGTATTCTCATACAACCCGGTGACTGATACCGCGGCCACCCTGACCGGAGACGATTGGCCGGGGGCCATGGGAACGACTCTTCCGGGTGGATTTGCGGTAGCTAATAACAAGCTCTACATCCTGGGCGGGTTCAATATCAACGTAGCCTCCACTAACCAGATCTGGGAGTTTGATCCCACCGCTGCTGTAGGAGCCAAGTGGACACAAAAGACAAATGCGCCGGAAGGCATCATGTATGCGTCCACCTGTACGATCAATGGAATCATTTACGTGGGAGGCGCATCAGATTACCAGGGTGGCACGGTGGTCGACACCAACAATTCGTTCAGCTTCAATCCGCTAGCTAACAGCATTGGCACGATTGCTACGATACCGAGAGCTACCGGTGAGACACGTGGCCTGAACTTCAATGGGAAGATGTATGTGATGGGTGGAGGCCGAGTAGCGCCCAATCCTTCCAATGAAGTCGACGTGTACAATCCAGGCACTAATAGTTGGAGCACAGACGTGCCGTTTAATAACGCGCGGCGCAACTTCCCTACTGACACTGACGGCACTACACACATCTGGCTATCAGGCGGCTACGATGTTGACGGGCTCACACCGTTGAGCTCGATGGAAATCTTGTGCGAAGGCAGCGGAACGCCAACACCGACCCCGACGGCAACAGCTACTGCGACGGCAACAGCAACTGCGACGGCAACAGCAACTGCGACCGCAACTGCCAGTGTGACAGCATCTCCATCGGCGACGGCCTCTGGCACGGCATCTCCAACTGCGACGGCCACCGCGACGGCGTCTCCAACGGCGACACTACCGCCAGGAGTTCGAGCCACGCCAACACCACGGCCTCGGCCGACACCGGCGCCTCGTCCGTAGTGCCAGTAGCCGCTTCGATGCGAAGCGCAAGACTGAGCCGATTGTGAGTGCGGAAGATGCGCGTCTCAGAGTGACGCGGCTACAGTGGGATTCGATATCGTTTGATCAGCGCTCCGTTGCAGACGGGAGGGTAACGTTGAGATTCCTCAGCTCATCAATCAAAAGAGAGCCGCCAGCGACTGTGCGTCCGATTCTTTTTTGCAAGCGAGCTGTTTATGGAGAAGAGAACCGTGAGATGGTACGCGCTATTCGCGCTAGTGATTTTGGGCGTAGGCACCAGTCTGTCTCCGGTCAACGCACAGCAACAGCAACAAACGCGCGAGGGAATTATCACCACCTTTGCGCCCCTTGTAGAAAAGGTCGCACCGAGTGTTGTGACCGTCTTCACCACACAAACGGTCTCGCGGACACAGACGGCATTTTCGGCTTCCGATGATGTGTTGCGCCGGTTTTTCGGCGGACGCGCTCCGCAGACACAAGGCAAACAAACGCTGCAAGGCCTCGGCTCGGGTGTAATCGTCAGCTCGGACGGGTATATCCTCACCGCTAATCACGTCGTTTCAGGTGCGGACGAAATAATGGTCGGCCTTGGAAACGATCTTCGCAGGTTCAAGGCCAAAAAGATCGGCACCGATCCCGGCACCGACGTCGCGCTGTTAAAAATTGACGAGAACAATTTGCCCTCTGTGAATTTTGCCGACAGCGACAAAGCGCGAGCAGGCGATATCGTGTTGGCGATCGGCAATCCCTTTGGCCTGCGGCAAACGGTCACCATGGGAATCATCAGCGCGGTTGGGCGCGGCGGCATGGGAATTGTCGATTACGAGAATTTTATCCAGACCGACGCAGCTATTAACATGGGCAACTCCGGTGGCGCTCTCGTTGATATCCAGGGAAGACTGCTCGGAATCAACACAGCGATCTTCACCCGCAGCGGCGGAAACCAGGGGATCGGTTTCGCTATTCCGGCAAACCTGGCGCGTGAGGTGATGCAAAGTTTGCGTGATAAAGGTCGCGTGGTGCGCGGGTACATAGGTACGTCGGTGCAAACGCTCACTCCGGAAATAGCGGACGCGATGAAGCTCAACGGGCCACTCAGCGGTGCGCTTGTGGGTGAGGTTGAACCAAACGCTCCCGCGTCAAAAGCAGGCATTAAAACCGGTGATGTGATTACGGCTGTGAATGGGAAAAAGGTCAATGACCCGCGCGAGTTGCGTTTAATGATCGGCTCGATGGCGCCGGGGACGAAGGTGCAAATCGAGGTCAATCGCGAAGGTCAGAGTAAAACATTCGACGTGCAGCTTGCCGAGATGCCCCCCAGTGCTGCTAACGAGGAGGCCGATACATCGTCTGAAGAGCCCGCGCAGCCGCAAAGAACAACTGTGTTCGGCGGCGTGGGGGTAACGAACATCACGGAAGACATCCGCGCTGCACTCAATCTTCCAAAGGAGATTCAAGGTGCGGTGATTGCCGACATTGATGCGGAGTCCCCAGCTGCGAAAGCAGGTCTGCGCGAAGGCGACGTGATTCAGGAAGTCAACAAGCAGCCGGTGAAAAACGCAAAAGATCTGCTTGCGATCAGCAAGAAGTTGAAGCCTGACGAGAAAATTCTGATGCGCGTTTACAGTCAGGGCCGCAGCGGTTACGTCGCGCTGGAAGCAAAATAGTGCAGTAGCACAGGCATCTTGCCTGTGGGGCAGCCGGCCGTCTCGCCTGGCATGATTCCCTCCCTCACTCAAATATCCAAAAGCACGCGCGCTTTCCAGCCGCCTTCTGTCCGCTCGACAAAGAAATCGTGAAGCGTCACCGCTTTCACGTCTGCTCGTTGATGATGCCTTTCTACATCGAGCGGTTCGCCCTCGGCTGTTGCATCCAGGAAAAATCGTTCGTCTTTCTCACGAACGAGCACTTCTCGGATGCGCAGCAGCAAACGCTCGGCGTCTTTGAGAAAGATCAGCTCCTGCAGCAGATCGAACAACAACATATCGAGTTTGTCGTTCGACAGCTCGATGTGGCGTGCTTCGCGTGGCTGAATCGCCTCGATATTGTCGACCATAACGTTCGTCGTTGCATCCGCAGCGTCGCGAAACAATTCTGACAAGTCACGCGCTGTTGCTTCAAACGCGATATCCGCCGTGCCGACTTCTTCGAGATAACGGTAAGACATGATGAGAATGACGAAATCCGAATGACAAATGACGCATCAAATCCCAATGACAATGTGTAGAGCGTCTGTGTCAGTCCCGAATGCTTTCGGGATTCGCAGAAACGCTCTACAACAATGCGTGCTTCGTCATTCCTTCGTCATTTTTGATACTGCATTTATCCAGCGCGCGAACGATCGCCTCCTTTTCCATTGCAATGTTCGTTCCGATAAACACAAGCTCGGTGCTGTCTGTCTCAAACGGCTCCAATTCCCAGCGGCCCGCCACAAAATTGAAAAGCTGCGCGCTATCGGCGAAGCGGATGAAACCCTTCGCACGAACCATTCTCGACGGCAGCCCATTCGCAAGGCGTTCGAAACAATCGCGCGAAAAAATTTTGCTGGAAGTGAAGGCGAAAGATTCGACTTCAGACTGATGCCGATGTTCCGGTGCTGCGATTTTTCTGTCGCGTCCGATTCCAAACAAAAGCTCCGGATCAATCCTGCAACGCTCGGTGCGGACAATTGCCGCGGTCGAATTGATTTCCCGCAGTTTCAGTTCAAGCGGCTCGATTTGCGACGGCTGGATGAGATCGGTCTTGTTAAACAGCAAGATGTCTGCGCCTTCGATTTGCAGACGAGTCGTGTGGCCCAGTGCCGGGAAACGAATAAGCATGTCCGCATCGATGATTGAGACCACACCGTCGAGTCGGCATTGCGGCAGCGCTTCCTGGATGTTGAACACGAGCGCTTCAGGTTCGGCGAGCCCCGTCGTCTCGACCAGAATCCGCTCGGGCGCGATTTTCTCAATGATCTCATTTACCGCCGCTTCGAATTCTCCAAGCAGGGAGCAACAAACACAGCCGCCGCCCAGCTCGGCGATCCGCACGTTTTGGCCTTCAACGACTTTCGTGTCGATTGCGATTTCCCCAAACTCATTCATCACGATCGCGATTTTCCCAGGTTGCACCGCGAGAATGTGACGGAGGAGAGTCGTCTTACCGCTGCCGAGCGGGCCGGTGATTAAGGTGATTGGTGTGCGAAGCATGGCAAAATGACGAAGCACGAATGACGAATGCCGAAGGAAATCCGAATGACGAAATCCGAAAGGGCTCGTCGCTCATTGCACAAGCGTTTGTCATTCGTGCTTCGTCATTCATTCGTCATTCGTCATTCGAGCTTCGTCATTCACTTCATCCTTTCACATTTCCAATCGGCGTGAATCGCGCGACCGGCTTGCTGATGCCTGCCAATTCGGTGGCTGCAATTACCTCATCAATGTCTTTGTAAGCTCCGCCTGCTTCCTCCGCCAGACCTGCCCATGAACTGCTGCGAACGTAGATGCCGCGTGCTTCGAGATCGCGTTGAAGTTGTTTACCGTTCCATTGTTTGCGCGCCTTGGTGCGGCTCATCGTGCGGCCGCTCCCGTGCGCAGTGCTAAAGAAAGTGTCTGAGCCTGAACTTGTCCCCACAAGTAGATAGGAGCCAGTCTCCATGCTCCCGCCGATGATCACCGGTTGGCCCGTCTCGCGATACCGCGCGGGCAACTCGTCGTGTCCCGGACCGAACGCGCGCGTCGATCCTTTACGATGCACGAGCAATGTCTTTTCTTTTCCGTCGATCATGTGCCTTTCCAGTTTCGCGGTGTTGTGTGAAACATCGTAGACCGTCCGCATCGCCAGGTCTTCAGCGCTGCGGCCGAAAACCTCAGAAAAGACTTCGCGTATCCGGTGAAGAATTACCTGCCGATTGGCGAACGACATGTTCAACCCGCATTTCATCGCGGCGAAATAATCGCAGCCTTCAGGTGAATCGAACGGCGCGCACGCCAGCTCGCGATCTAAAATTTTTATGCCGTACTTCGGCTCCATCACTTTCAAGAACTTTTGGAGATAATCCGTGGCGACCTGATGTCCGAACCCGCGGCTGCCGCAGTGAAACATCACCACGATCTGGTTCGGAATTCTGATACCGAACTTTTCAGCGAGCTCCTTATCGCGCACGTCCTCTGGCCGGGCCACCTGCACTTCCAGATAATGATTGCCGCTGCCAAGCGTGCCGACCTGGTTGTAACCGCGCTCAACTGCACGCTCGCTGATTTTCGATGCGTCGGCACCGGCGATGCAACCATTCTCCTCGGTGAACTCAAGATCTTCCTGCCAGCCCATATCGCGCTCGACGCACCAACGGGCACCTAGTTCGACCAGGTCTCGAAAGTCGTTATGCGATAGTTTTAGAAATCCGTGAGTGCCAACGCCGGCCGGCACGCGTTGGAAAAGGCGATCGACGATTTCTTTCAAGTGCGGTTGTACATCTTGCAATGTGAGATTCGTGGTGATGAGGCGCATGCCGCAGTTGATGTCGAACCCGATGCCGCCAGGCGAAATCACGCCGCCTTCGTGCACATCCATTGCAGCGACACCGCCGATGGGAAATCCGTAACCGCTGTGGCCATCCGGCATGCAAAGCGCGTAACGCGCGATTCCCGGTAAAGTGGCGACGTTACTAATCTGTTGGTAAACCGCTTCGTCCATTTCGCGCACCAGTTTCTCCGTCGCGATGATCCGCGCCGGCACGCGCATGTCTTGCTTGTAGCTCCCGGGTAATTCCCAAACTGTGTCCGAAATTTTCTGGAGGCTATCGATGATCTGCATGCCTATGCCTCCGCAAACCAAATCGCTACGCCTTCGCGTTTTGAACCGCGGGACTGCGGCGGCGATTCTTGGATGCTCGTGACGATGGCCTGCCGAGTGTCGCTCCAGCTTTAAGGAATGAATCCACCCACGAAAAAACGTTCTCCTTACGAATGATGCGCCGCATCCGCTTCATTCGCGCAGTGCGCTCGGCTGGGGTCATACGGAATGCGTTCACAATTGTGTCCGCCATCTGCTCGACATCGTAAGGATTGACCAATAACGCATCGTGTTTCAGTTGCTCCGCTGCGCCTGCGAACTGGCTCAAGATGAGTGTGCCGTTCTCGTCGGTGCGGCATGCGCAATATTCTTTCGCGACGAGATTCATTCCATCCTTGAGCGGTGTGATGAACGCGATGTCGCACGCGCGGTAGTGTGCAAGAAGTTCTTGGCGATCAAGTCCGCGAAAATGATACTGCACCGGAATCCACGTGCTCGTGGAGAAACGGCCGTTAATATCGCCCACCAGCCGGTCGATGCGTGCTTTGAACTCGTGATAGCGGGGAATGTCGACCCGACTTGGAACGACGACCTGGATTAGCACCAAGCGGCCGCGTAGCTCCGTGTATCGCTCGAGTGCATTGCGAAATGCGCGGAGTCGTTCTGGAATTCCCTTGCTGTAATCCAGGCGGTCCGAACCCAGCATCAACTGACAATCGGGAAAGCTGGCACGCAACTGTTGCGACCTTTGCGTCACCGCCTCGGATTTCGCGTCGTTTTCGAATGAATTAAAATCGATGCCGATCGGAAAATGCCCGATGCGAATCTTTCGTTTCTCGAATCGCATCACGTGCGCCTCACCGCGTGAAAGAGCCTTCGCGTCCGGCATGACGCGTCGCACGCACTGCAGGAAGTTGCGCACGTCGCGCCGGGTCTGGAAGCCGAGCAGATCGAATTGCAGCAGCGCGCGCAGAAGCCGTCGTTGTTGCGGCAGTTTGGAAAAAATATCATACGGCGGAAATGGGATGTGCAGGAAAAATGTTAGCGCCGAGAGCTCTTGCGGCGCGTTTCGTTCCCTCAACGTTTGGGCAACGTTCATCAGGTGATAATCGTGGACCCAGATGAAATCCTTCCGTCGCGCGTTGCGGATGATTGCGTCCGCATACCGTTCGTTCACTTGCTTGTAAGCCTGCCAATACGCCGGCTCGAAATTGCAAAAGCTCTGCAAGTCATGAAACAACGGCCAGATCACCTCGTTGGAATAGCCGTAATAAAATTCGTCGCGCTCGGTTTCAGTCAGGGCCACCGGCACCACATTGTAACCGGCATCGCGGGTGGCTTTGGCCAGCGGCTCGTTAGGGATTTCGCCCGCCATTCCCGGCCAACCAATCCACGTGCCACCGCGCTCTCGCAGCACCGGCTCAACCGCGGAAACAAGTCCGCCGACCGCGGGAGTGACTGTCCAGAGATCCTCGCCTGACGGATCAAGCGCGAATGGCAATCGATTGGAAACGATGATCAAACGGTTCATGCACGCAGCGGTAAAAACGTTACCGTCCGTCGCTCATTGTCACAACGGCCTGAGGGCAAGCCGTCTCCAATCCCGCAGATGGAGCCGGGCTGCCCTCAGCCCGTAAACGTAGAATCAACGCGTCACGACCAGCTTTTGGTTGCATGAAGGCTCAAAAGACGTTCTTGATTTCGCCATGCCTCCTTCCGCGCTCGATCATATTGACGAGATAATGGCGCCCGCCGGCGGAAAACGGCCTGCCGTTTTTCTCGACTACGATGGCACGCTTACGCCCATTGTTAGTCATCCGCACGACGCATGGATTCCGGATTCAATGCGACAGACGCTGCGATCGCTCGCCGCCCATATGCCGGTCGCCATCCTTAGTGGGCGCGATTTGCATGACGTTCGAGGTCGCGTGCTGGTGGACGGAATCGTTTACGCCGGTAGTCATGGATTTGACATCGCAGGTGCGGGTGGATTACGCAGAGAACTCGGTGCCGCGTATCTGCCCGTACTCGGCGAGGCAGAGATGGAACTGCGCGAAGCGCTTGATGAAATTCCAGGTGCGCAATTGGAACGGAAACATTTTTCTGTCGCCGCGCATTATCGCAACGTGAACGAAAACGACGCATTCAGAGTGGCGCTAGCTATAGACGCAGTGGCAGCAAGACATCGCGAGCTGCGCAGAATGCACGGCAAAAAAGTTTACGAACTGCTGCCGGATATGAACTGGAATAAAGGCAAAGCAATGCTCTGGCTATTGGAAACTCTCGGTCTTCAGAGCCAAAACGCGCTGCCGATCTACATCGGCGATGATCGCACCGACGAAGACGCTTTCCGCGCGCTCGAGAAGCGTGGGGTTGCGATTGTCGTCAGTGATGAAGCGCAGGTGACGGCCGCGAGTTATACGCTGCGTAATCCAGAGGAAGTCGAGCGCTTCCTGCAAAAGCTCACCGATCGTTTGCACGCGACGGAACTGTAGGGCAACCGCTTCAGTTGCCGAACAGGCTTCACGCGCAATCGCGTGACGCAGACAATCCTGTCTGCGATAGTCTCAAAACAGCGGCGATATTTCACAAACCTGTAGACGCTTTGCTGTGCGAAGCGCGGTGTGCCTAACGTTCATTGAATGCATCGCCCGCAGGGCGACGGCTATAACCGGCGGCTTATATGTTCCACATGAAAACGGTGACTCCATACGCAGGCGCATCGCAGCTTGGCCTGAGCGAAGTCGAAGGTTCGCGCCGATTTATTCCCGATCCAAGCGGGCGGCGCTGACCGGAGCGATCGGCCTACGACGCGCCCTAGCCTGCCGCTCGCTTGATTTGATCCCGGGAGGCCGGGTTGTCTAACGCAGAAGTATCGTCGAGTTTTTTGCCGAGACAGGCGGCGCGGATGATGCAGCGCATCACCTTTGCGTTTGTGTTCTTGGTTGTCAGTAACAAAGAGCACCTTGTGCGGCGCGAGCGCTTTGCCAACTTGGGCGGCGAACGCGTTTTCTAAATTGTGACCGTTTCGAACGGCGTTATGCTGCGCGCGACGATGGCTTCTTTGCAAGCAGACGCCGGCGAAAGTGCGCGTACTCGAATCGCGTGGCGGCTTCTGCCGTTTCTGTTTCTGCTTTACGTCGCGAATTACCTCGATCGCACAAACATCGCGTATGCGACGCTTGGAATGAAAGGCGACCTGGGTTTAAGCGATTCAGTGTTTGGCACGGCCAGCGGAATTTTTTTTATTGGATATTTTGCGCTGCAAATTCCCGGGGCGCTGCTGGTGGAACGCTGGAGCGCCAGACTTCTCCTCGCGACAACACTGATAGTCTGGGGCGCACTCACAACACTCACTGGTTTTGTCCGCACGCCGCTGGAGCTTTACGGCGCGCGTTTCCTGCTCGGCGCAGCCGAGGCGGGCTTTTTCCCCGGTGTGATTGTTTATCTTTCGCACTGGTTCGTTTATCAGGATCGGGCCAAGGCGGTGGCGCGGTTTATGTCGGCTATCCCCATTGCTTACATTCTCGGCGGACCTCTTGCCGGCATGATCCTGCGTGTTCATTGGCTCGACACTGCCGGATGGCGATGGCTCTTTCTGCTGGAAGGCCTGCCCGCGATCTCACTTGGAATCACGACACTGTTCGTGCTGCCGGATCGCCCTAACGAAGTGCGATGGTTGCAGCCTAACGAGCGCAATTGGTTAAGTGCTCGTCTTGCTGAAGAGCGGCGCGCCAAAGCACATGTAGAACACGTCACGATTTGGCAAGCGCTTCGGCATCCGGCCGTGTTGATGCTCACTGCCGGGTTGTTCTTTTGTTATACCGGCGGCTACGCCTTTTGGTTTTGGATGCCGACCATGCTTCAGCGGCTCACCGGTTGGACTGATGTTCAGCGCATTGGCTGGATCGGCGCGATTCCGTTCGTTGCGGGTCTCATCGGAATGCTGCTGCTTGGCTGGAACTCCGATCGCACGCGTGAGCGCCGCTGGCATTTTGCCGTCCCACAATTAACCGCAGCGCTAGCGTTGATCGCGTGGTTGCTTGCTCCGCACTCGATCGCACTGCTAATCGTGGTGTTCTCGCTGATCGGCTTCGGAACGGTGGCGTATCTGCCATCGTTCTGGGCGCTCCCGTCTGCATTTCTCACCAGCTCGGCGGCTGCAGCAGCGGTCGGCTTCATCAATTGCACGGCCAGCATTGGCGGATTCTTTGGTCCTAAGGTCATCGGCGATCTAAGCCAGCGCACCGGCTCATTCCGCGGCGGATTTATTTTTATGGTCGCGTGCTGGATAATCGCCTCACTGCTGGTGCTGCTATGCCCGCGCGAGCGGACGGCGTAAATCGTAATTTACAATCCAGTTGCCGATGGCGGCGGCGCTCAGAGGAAGTCCGCAATCTACCCGATCTGCTGCAGAACAACTCAGCGCTTGAGGGCGACTTCGAACGGCGCGCCAGTCTTTGCGCGGATGTCGTCCACCGTGACGCCAGGATGCAATTCAATGAGAACGAGGCCGCCGCCTTGTTTCACCTCGAACACGCATAGATCGGTGATGATGAGGTTGACGACTCCCAAGCCAGTGATGGGCAGCGTGCATTGTTTCAAAATTTTTGGGCTGCCGTCCTTAGAGGTGTGCTCCATCACCGCGACGACACGCTTCACCCCGGCGACCAGGTCCATCGCGCCACCTGGGCCTTTGACCATCTTGCCGGGAATCATCCAGTTTGCGATGTCGCCTTTGTCCGTCACTTCGAACGCGCCGAGAATAGCAAGATCGATGTGGCCGCCACGAATCATCGTGAATGAGTCGGCGCTGGAGAAAAAGGCTGAGCCAGGCATCGTGGTGATGGTTTGTTTACCGGCATTGATTAAGTCGGCGTCTACTTCGTCCTCAGTGGGGAACGGGCCGATGCCAAGCAGACCATTCTCGGACTGCAATGTAACGTTCATGCCTTTGGGGATGTAGTTCGCCACGAGCGTCGGGATGCCGATGCCGAGATTGACGTAGTAACCGTCGCGCAACTCCTGCGCAGCGCGCTTCGCCATCAACTCGCGGATCGGATTTTCTTTTTTTGCGGTCGTGCTGCCTTGTACGGTGCGGAACTCAATCCGTTTTTGGTACTTTTCTCCCTGGATGATGCGGTCGACGAAAATGCCCGGCGTATGGATCTGGTCGGGATCAAGCTCGCCAATCTCGACGAGTTGCTCCACCTCAGCGACGCAGACTTTGCCGCAGCTGGCGATCATCGGATTAAAGTTCCGTGAGGTTTTCCGAAAAATGAGGTTACCGGACTTGTCGCCCTTCCACGCCTTCACGAGCGAAAGCTCGGCCGTGATGCCGGGTTCGAGCACATATTCCATGCCGTCGAAAACTTTGGTTTCCTTGCCCTCGGTGAGTTTCGTGCCGAAGCCCGTGCGTGTATAGAATCCCGGGACCCCAGCGCCACCCGCACGCAACCGCTCCGCGAGCGTGCCCTGGGGAATGAGCTCGAGTTCAAGTTCACCCGACAACACCTGGCGCTCGAACTCCTTGTTCTCGCCAACGTACGAGGCCAGGACTTTTTTCACCTGCCGTGTGGTGAGCAGAACTCCCATTCCGAAACCATCGACGCCAGCGTTGTTGCCGACAATGGTGAGGCCCTTCGCGCCGCTGTCGCGTAACGCCGCGATCAGATTTTCCGGAATGCCGCACAGCCCGAATCCGCCCGCAGCGATCGTCATGTTGTCGTGAAGCAGGCCGTCAAGCGCGGCGGTCGCGTTAACATAAACTTTGCTCATGTCGAGGAAATTTGAATCACGATTACACGAATAACATGGACGAATCGCCCGCCTTCGCCAAGGCTACGGCGGGCAGGCCGCCGAATTGAAATTCGCTCACGCAGCTAGTTTGCTGTCATTCCGAGCGAAGTCGAGGAATCCCGTTGCAAAACTCACCGGTCTCTCCGCGGAATTCTTCGACTCCGCTGCGTTCCGCTCAGAAAGACTGTCATGAACGAAACGGCAGGCGGAGCGCCTGCCCTACAATAACGTTTGCGGCAACGCCGGGACCTGCCGTTGAGATTACTTGCCGGTTCGGAATCAATCGCGTCTTCTCTTGGATTATGCGAATCTGGACAATCGGGCACTCGACACGGACGATCGATGAATTCGTTTCGTTGCTGAAGGTAAACGAGATCAAGTTGCTGGGCGACGTGCGTGCCTGGCCAGGCTCTACTCGCTATCCGCACTTCAACAAGGACGCGCTGTCGGAATCGCTGAGCGCCCACGAAATCCGTTACGAACATTTCCCGGAGCTGGGCGGCAAACGAAGATCCAGACCAGACTCGCGCAACACTGCGTGGCGCAACGCTTCATTCCGCGGTTACGCCGATCACATGGAGACGGAGGAATTCAAAAAAGGAATCGAGCGACTGCTTCACGTTGCTGAGAACGCAGGCCCAACCGTTATCATGTGCGCGGAAGCAGTCTGGTGGCGTTGTCATCGCTCATTGGTGGCGGATTACCTGAAAGCGCGCGGCGTGGAAGTGCTGCACGTTCTCGGTGCAAACAAAGTCGATCCGCATCCGTACACACCGGCAGCACGGATCGTGAACGGCAAATTGAGTTATGAAGCGGAGTCCCTGTTGTAGGGCGTTTCTGTGAACTCCGAAAGCTTTCGGAGCTGACGCAGACGCCCTACAAATTCACCGTGGATCAGTGACGCGCCCGAGGAACAAACAGACGCCGCTGGGCACGTGCTGAATAGCGTAAACAAATGGGCGATCGACTTTGACTTCGACGGGCGGCGGAGGAGGCGACCGCAACGCACTGCCTGCCAGCATCGCCACGGCCGTTGCTGCGGCAGCTTCGGTTCCTTTCTCGTCTACCGCGATGAACGTTTTGTGGAAGATCTGCGAGATGTAGAGGTAATCATCGGGCGTCCGCGGCGCAATCTTATCGAAGTTCGCGCTTCCCTTTGGTTGATCGAATGCATTCTTCATCCCGAGCGCTTCAAATTGTTTGGCCAAAGTAATGGTTGGCGGCTCGAGTTTGAACTTCGGCAGATACAGATCCACATCGCGCTTTTCGATTTTTGCGCAGGTGGCGAGGACATCGGCGCTCAGTTTCGATTCGAGATCGCGCAGCCCATTAATATCGTCTGGAAGGAGAACGACGAACTGCAGATCGTTGCCTGCATAAGGAAGGCTTACGACAGTGAATCCTTCGTGTCTCGCGTAACCGAAACTCTTATCAGTCTTTCGCATCAGCGGAACATTAACCGGTGCGCTCCGAACAAAGAACGGCTGGGATTGCGTGGCGCTTTGGGAAAACTCGCTAGCCCACGGTGCTTTCAGGTAAAGCGCGTTCGCCAGGACGAGTCGAGTTGTCTTGTCTAGCGCGCCTCCGGGAATTAGGTCGCGAATTCGATCGTGTGTCTGGTCTGCCACCCACTTATTGATGCGTTTCGTGGCCGCCGCGGAACTCGTTACGAAATCGAGGGGCTCGAATGCACCGCCGAAATTTTGTTTTACCAATGACAGAAACGTCTCTCGAAAATGGTAGCCCTTCTGCGCAAAAAGACGGTTAGCGATGTTTAATGTGATGGGTTCGCTGGGCCCGCCAAATTTTTTGGATTCTTTTGCGAGTTCAGCTGTTTTCGCGCTCATTTGTTCGAGCGAGTTGTGAAGCGCGGAGAACGAGCCTGGCACGTCCCCACCATTTGGAAAATGCAGAACACGCGCCATTTCGCTGCGCGTTTCGCCATCGGCGCCGGCGAATGTCATGGCCAGCGCGCTATCGATTGAGTAAGGCGAGATGCAGAGGTTTTCGTCACCGGTTGCGAGCTGCCGCTGAAGATCGACCCCAAGCTCGTTTGTGGCCTTTGCGGCCATATCAAAACTCGTCGCACCCTGAGCCATCGTAACGAGTAACGAGCCGAAAACGTGTAGAATCAAAAAGCGTTTCATTCGAATGATGAAATACTGAACGAGTCAATGTTGCGACGCCAAACTTCAGGGGAGCGCACGCGGCTCGCGTGCTGGCGATGGCGGCCTCGCAATGGCGAACTTTTTGTAAATGGCCTTTGAGCACAATTCTTTTCCCGGATGTGCATTTCATTACGCTCGCCGTGTCTGAGGTATTCGGTGAGGGCGTCGAAATGTGCACGCGAGGCGCGTGCGCTCCCTGGACGAAGCGTTGCAGTACGCGACGACCGCTGATTTACTGCGGACTCGTACTTCATGGCGGCACAACGAAAACCGAACTTAATTCTGTTTCTTCCTGATCAGCAGCGCGCAGACACGCTGGCCTGCTACGGAGGCGTGAAGGTGCACGCGCCGAACCTCAACAAGCTCGCATCTGAATCCGTGATTTTTGAGCGCACATATGTCACGCATCCGGTTTGCACGCCTTCGCGCTCATCGCTCATGACGGGAACGTGGCCACACGTCAATGGATGCACACATAACAGCGTGCCACTCGATCGTCAGTTTCGCGTTTTTCCGGAGCTAATGCACGACCAGGATTATCGCACCGCTTACATCGGCAAATGGCACCTTGGCGATGACGGCCCTGCGGGACGCGGATTTCAGCATTGGGTTTCCACCGATGGCCAGGGGGATTACAGCAATTTTCTGACTTCAAAGAACATTGCGCCGGACAAGGCCAATGGACGATTCTCAGAAGTAGCCGTGAGCAATCTGCCCATCGAGTTGTCGCGACCAAAGTTTCTCGAGAAACATGCGTGCGATTTCATTGAAAAACATCAGCGCGACCCTTTCATTCTCGTGGTTGCGTTCGTCGAACCGCATTCGCCTTACAATGGTCCGCTCAATGATGCGAATCCGCTCGACGAGGTGGAGCTCGATGCGACGGCTACGCTTCCCGAAGACGAAGACATTCCGTTGCGCTACCGCTTGATGCGTGAATGGCAGCAGGCTGAAGCGTTGTTGGACCGCGAGCGGCTGCCGATTCAGTTATTCTTTGGGATTACGCCGGACGAATACCGCAGCATCAAACAACGTTATCTCGGCCTGGTCACGTTGATCGATCAAAGCATCGGCGCGATCCTCGGCTGTTTGGAACAACGCGGCTTGAGGGACAACACCATCGTGGTGCACACGAGCGACCACGGCGACAGCCTCGGCGCGCATCATTTGTTCGGGAAAGAAACGATGTTCGAAGAAGCCGCGCGCGTTCCTTGGCTGATTCGGTTGCCCGACCAAACGCAAAGCAAAATGATTTCGCGATCCGTGAGTCACATCGACTTCGTGCCGACGCTACTGGATCTTCTCGCCCAGCCGAGTCATCCGCAATGTGCGGGCAAAAGTCTGCTGCCGTTGATCAATGACGTAACCGCTTTGTCAAATAATGTCTTCCTCGAGTGGGCTCCGAACCGAACAAAAGTGAAAAAGGGAAGCAGGCTCGCACGCCGGCGCACTGATCAAGCGCGCCGATCGAAGAATCCACTCGGACGCTCGTTTCTCCCGACGGTTGGAAGCTCTGCCTGCGCGATAAGGATTCGAATGAATTGTACAACTTAAAGGATGATCCTTTCGAAACTCGCAATCTGTACTCGGACTCGGCATGCGCGGCAGTGATTTCGCGTCTCGCTGGCGCGATTTACAGCTGGCAGGAAGTTACAAAAGACAACCTCAAATTATGAGGACATCACTGTCGTTCCGATAGCGGTGTCGCGCCCAGTTGCGACCGCTTACAACGAGTTCGCTTTGGCTATACGTGCAGTCCGCGGTGGGAAATTATTTCTGCTCCTCCTGGCAGAGTTTTTGAAAATGCGGATCGGAGCGCAAAGTGTCCCACATCGGATCGAGCCTGAGAAGTGCTGGGGTCACGGATATTGGTCCATAAAGCCAGCTAATGTATGGCGTCTGTAACAGCCGGGTCAGAGTTGAAATTGGTCGGGTTGTCTCGCCGAACATGATTTGAATTAACGCCAGGACCTCTTCACGGGTAGGACCCGATAGTGGATCCTTGGCACTCGGCAAAAGCTTGATTGCGCGTTCAGCTTCGGCTAGTGCGGTCTCCTTCTCCCCGACCGCGGCGTTAGCTAGGGCGAGTTGTTGCGCAAAAAATGAGTTGTCCGGTTGATTCTGGCAGAGCGGCTTGAGCGTGTTCCGCGCTTGCTTGGCGATTGCTTTTGCTCCCGCGGTATCACCGGCAAGACGTTGAGCAAAGGAGAGTATTACTTGGTTGGTCGCCTTATCGATCTCCGAAGCAAATCGAAACTGAGCTTGTCTTGCTTGCAGCAGTCGAACGGCTTCATCGTGATTCCGTTCAAGTCTCAGTTGAGTCGCCTTCGTTATGAAAGGTTGAGTTGGACTCTGCGCATTTATTTCTGATAACAATCTGGCAGCTTGTTGCAGGTTACCCTCAGCCTGGTAAATGCTGGCCTTTACCGTGATCAATTCTGGATCGTTTGGAGTAATCTCCACGGCCCGATCATAGAGTTTTAGCGCTACTGGAAACTGTCGAAGCATCGCGTAAGTCCATGCGGTATTGCTCAGGACCTCAGGATTACGCGGATCGAGCACAAGAGCTTGCTCGAGATAGGCAATGCTTTCCTCCCACTTTCCCTGGCGTCGGGTAACCAAGCCCAGGGCATACAGTATGTCGCTGCTGCCCGGTAACGTGTTACGAAGGAGGGTGAATGTGATTTTGGCGAGTCCGTAATCATGAAGCACCCAGTATTGATAATACCCGAGGGCGAGCTGGGTCTCAGGCAGGTTCGGGTTCAGTTGCTGCGCATTTTCCAAAGCGCGCCGCGCCGCATCGCGCCTCGTCGGGGTTTGGTCCGCGCGAACGAAGTAAAGCGAGGCGTTAGCACGCGAAAGTCGCGCCCAGGCAAGCGCAAACGTGCGATCCATTTGCACGGCCCGCTCGTAAGCATCGACGGCTTTCCTCTGCGCATCATTCGAGTATGCGCTGCGTGCGTCAAAAGCCAGACCGCGCAGATAAGCATTGTAAGCTTCCATGTAGTCTGTCGGTTTAACGGATAACGCCTGCGCTTCCCGGGCGTTGAGCTTTACCTGTAACGACTCAGCAATACGCCTCGCAATCTCGTTCTCAACAACAACGATATCGGTTAATTTCCGGTCGTAGGTGTCTGCCCATAGTTGGGAATCGGTTTCCGCGTTAATCAACTCCACATTGATCCGTACCCGATCAGCCATTTTGCGGACAGTGCCCTCAAGGATATGCGCCACGCCAAGCTGCTTCGCGATTCTACCGCGATCCCTGGGTTTGCTCTGATAGTGCTGCGTGGAGGTACGCGAAATTACTTTTAAGTCCGCGATGTTAGCCAACCGCGCCAGGATCTCCTCCTGAATGCTATCTGCGAAATAGGCGTTATCTGGATCCGAAGTGAGATTCTCAAACGGAAGCACCGCAACTCCCTTGGTCACTGGACGGCTGTTCCAAAAATTCCAGCCTATCGCCAGTGCCAACCCACCTAACGATACAATTATTGCAGCAACGGCTGGTCTGCTTAGCCCCCATCTTCGAGCATGCGCGAAGAGTTCTCGTGACTTGTTTGCGAAGAGCTTGTTTCTGTACTTCTTCGAGACCTGTTATTAAACTGTTCATCGCTGCTTTTCCTCGCAGACATTTTGAGAAGCAGGAGCAGGGTCCGTTATAACTCTCCCACACGTGAGTTCGTACGAATAACCAGGCAGGAGACATGTGCAAAGCAATCGTTGTCCATTGATTGCTTCACGTCGAAACCTCTTCAGGTACCCTCGGCAAGGTCTGATTGCGCTGATCATTTTCGGAGAGTCGCTCGCGCGCTCCTCCTTTTTACTGCGTAAAATTTTATCAGAGGTTACCGCCCGGACCACGAAAATCAGATGGCGCAATTCGTCTTCGACGTCGCCGGGCATGGCGACCGCTTGCGATGCAACCAAAAGCGCGCGCCAAAAGCAAGTCTGGAGTGAAGCACCACGAATCGGTGACTTCGGTTCGAAACCATAGCCGTGTGGTTCACTTTCCTTGGCGATTGTCATCTCTTCGGGAAAGAGACGATGTTCGAAGAAGCCGCGCGCGTTCCTTGGCTGATTCGGTTGCCGGGCCAAACGCGCCCAAAGATGATTTCACATCCAGTAAGCCACATCGATTTCGTGCCGACGCTGTTGGACCTTCTCGAGCAATCAATCATCCTCAATGTGCGGGCAAGAGCCTGTTGCCGTTGATCAATGACGTAACCGCTTTGTCAAATAATGTCTTTCTCGAGTGGGCTCCGAACCGAACAAAAGTGAAAAAGGGAAGCAGACTGGCACGCCGACGGCTGATCAAACGCGCCGTAGAAGAATCCACTCGGACGGTCGTTTCTCCGCATGGCTGGAAGCTCTGCCTGAGCGATAAGGATTTGAATGAGTTGTATAGCCTAAAGGACGATCCATTCGAGACGCATAATCTTCACAAAGACCCGGGATGCGCCCCGATCATTTCGCGTCTCGCCGCCGAAATTCACCGCTGGCAGGATTCTACGAATGACCAACTCAGGCTTTGAGGGAAATCGAACGCGGCTTGGATGGGTGTATTCCGCTACGGCTCAAAATTGATAGCCATGTAATTCGATTTCTTTGGCGAATGCTTTCTCAACGATTCGTTTTTGTTCCTCATTGAACACCTGTTGATACGGCCGCCGGTCGGCACGGTATTCGGATTTCGCCGCGACACCAAGTGTGCCGTCAAAAGGAATGTTTAGTTGCGCGAATACTTCACCCAGCTCCGAGAGAAGGTTCTCGTAACGGACGATGCGATTAATAATGAGTTTTTTCGCCGAGCGATCCGTGTATCGGAAATAGTTAATGGGAAATCTGCCGCGGGCGAGGTACTCGTCGAACGAAAGCGCACCGCCTTCGCGCGCGGCGTGCATGTGGTAATGAGACAGGACTTTATCCCACGGATTTCGTTCCACACAGAACTTGAAGTAGCCGTTCCAAACGTCGGTGGAAACGCGGTTCTTCACCTCGCGTGCCGGCATGTGATTATAGAATTTCGTGCCACTTGTCATTGTGTGATACAACGCGGAAAGAAACTTGCCGGGTCGTTCGATGATTTCGGGAATTGGATTAATAAAACCCTCGTAGTTGCGCGGTTGATGCCCTTCGACTGGCGGCATAACCGGAGTTACGATGTCCTGAGGTCCACAACATTTGGAGAGGAAGACTTCGATGCTCGTGCCAGCCGTCTTCGCCGTTTTGACGAAGATGAATTTGTATTTGTGCGACAGGATCATTGAGGAGTGCTGTGGAAGCGAGGGATTACTTTTGACTACGCTTACTTCAGCAAATTGCCAATCTGGCGCGAGGAGGCGTCAACGACGTTCTGGCGAGGGCGCCGAAACGGGAACCCGAGGCGTGTGCGCCCTCCAGACTCGCGTGCTCGGACTATCCCCTTTAAATTCGCCAACGCGCCGATGATTTCTTCTCAGAAACGTTTCCTGTTCGTTCACATTCCGAAAACGGCCGGTAATTCAATTCAAAGCGTCCTGCGAGATTATTCGGAAGATCAACTGGTAGCGTTGCGCAAGGAGCAGGATGGAATCGAACGTTTCGGATTGCGCAGTCCAAAGTACAATATCAAGAAACATTCCGCCTTGAAGGAGTACCGCGAAGCCCTGGGAACCGAGCAGTTTCGCACCTTCTATAAGTTCACATGCGTGCGGAATCCATGGGAGCGGATGGTGTCTTATTACTTCACACCAACACAGAATCCGGAAACCTGGAGCAGGAAAAAATTTCGCGGGATGATCTTCAAGGCGGTACCGGTTGCGGACTATTTGCGGTTGGATGATGGGGAACAGGATCCGTTCGCCAATATCGATTACATCATGCGGTTCGAAAATCTCGCCGACGACTTTCGTGCCGTCTGCACGGCGATTGGGATTTCGCCACCGCCGCTGCCGCAATACAACCGCTCAAATCGCGAGCATTATTCAAAATACTACGATGACGATCTTCGCGAATTGGTGCGCAGTCGGTTCGCTGCGGAGATCGAGCGGTTTGGTTATGCGTTCGAAAAACGATAACGCAAAATCTGCTACGCGGATCCAGCGCCGCGGGTGAGCTTTGGCCCGTCTTTAGTGTCGCGCACCTCCCATCCTAGTGCAGAGATCCGTTCACGCAGTTCGTCGCTGCGTTTCCAATTCTTTTCGCGCCGTGCATTTTCGCGCTGTTGTGCGAGCTGTACCACTTCCTCCGGAACGGTGGCGGCAACTGCAGCTTCGAGATCAAGAACGGTGTTGATCCGGGTCCACCACTCCAGCCATGCACTTGCCGAAGTCGCGTCCATTTCGTTTTGATCCATCGCGCGATTGGTTTGGCGAATCGATTCGAATAGAAAACCGAGCGCAGCAGAAATGTTGAGATCGTCATCGAGCGCGTCTTCAAAAGCAGTGGTTGGACGTTGAACCTGTCCGCTTTTCGCGATTTGTCTTAGCCGCGCCAGCCACTCATCAATTCGGCCTAGCGACTCGCGGGCCTCGTTCATTCCTTCCCAGGTAAAATTCAACGGCACGCGATAATGCACGCGCAGAAGCGCGTAACGGAGCTCGCGTCCCGTGTAACCATTGGCCAGAACGTCCGGAACGGTGTAAAAATTGCCTAACGACTTGGCCATTTTCTGGCCGTCCACCAGCAAATGCGCGCAGTGCAGCCAATAGCGCACGAACCTCTTTCCGGTTACGCCTTCGCTCTGCGCGATTTCCGCTTCGTGATGCGGGAAGATGTTATCGACGCCGCCGCAGTGGATGTCGATCTGATCGCCGAGCAACGCCGTCGACATCGCGCTGCACTCGATGTGCCAGCCGGGACGACCCGATCCCCACGGAGAATCCCATTTCACGTCGCCGTCTGCTTCGTCCCAAGCTTTCCACAAAGCAAAATCGCCGATGTGTTCCTTGTCGTATTCGTCATGCTTCACGCGGCCCGTCGATTGCAACTGCGTCAGATCGAAGTGCGCGAGCTTGCCGTAATCTGGAAATTTGTTGATGCGAAAGTAAACTGATTTGTCATCGGCCTGGTAAGCGAGCCCTTTTGAAATCAGCGCACCGATCATCCCGATCATTCTGTCGATGTAACGTTGGTCCGTGGCGGCCGGGTACTCGTTTGCGGGCTTGATACGCAACGTGTGGGCGTCTTCGAAGAAAGCCGCTTTGAATTGTTCCGTGAAATTTTGCAGCGGAACGCCGGCTTCGCGTGCTCCGCTTATCGTCTTGTCCTCCACATCCGTGATGTTCATCACGCGGTGCACCTTGTAGCCGCGCAGTTCCAAGTGCCGCTGAAGCAAATCTTCGAAGATGTAGGCGCGGAAATTTCCAATGTGCGCGCGGCTATAAACCGTCGGTCCGCACGTGTACATTCTGATTGGACGCGCGGCGCGATCGCGTGGCTCGAATTCCTCAATTTCGCGCGAGTAGGTGTTAAAAAATCGTAGTGCCATCGCTAGTTCGTCATGCCGAGCGAAGTCGAGCCATCCTGCTGCGCAACCTCAAAGTAACTCCGCGGGATTCCTCGACTACGCTACGCCCCGCTCGGAGTGACACCTGCATTACTCCCACACTCCATCAATCCAATTCGACCGTGGCGATGGCGATTGCGGCGATACCGTCGCCTTGCCCGATCGGACCGAGCTTTTCGTTAGTCGTCGCTTTCACGCTCACGTCGGATTCACTCACGCCGATTGCTGTCGCGATTTCGTGCCGCATCGCCGCAACGTGCGGCGCGAGTTTGGGCGTCTCGGCAATCACTGTTGCATCAACATTGGTGACTCGCGCGTTTCTCTCGTTTAGCAAACTGCCGACGCGCTTCAAAATCTCCATGCTGCTGATGCCGCGGATCGATTCGTCGGTGTTTGGAAAATGCTGGCCAATATCGCCGGCGCCGATTGCGCCGAGCAGTGCGTCGGCAATCGCGTGCGACAGAACGTCGGCGTCGGAGTGTCCCTCCAGTCCGCGGGCGTGGGCGATCTCGACTCCGCCCAATATCAGTCTCAATCCGTCGGAAAAACGATGGATGTCATAACCGATCCCGGAGCGAATCATGGCCTTCGCCCCGTTAAATCGTTGAATCGATGAATCGTTGAATCGGCAAATCGCAAATGCAATGTAACGATGTAACGGTTTAACGAACCGCGTTCTCTGCCGAAGTCATTCATCACAGTTTTAAATCGATCAGACCGTTCGAAGCGACGATGCTGTATTTGTCTTTCATATTTTCGCGCGGGTGAAGATCGACAGTTCCACCGGCGTTTTCAACCAGGAGCGAACCCGCTGCGATGTCCCACAAACTGATTCCAGTTTCAATGTATGCGTCGAATCGTCCGCAGGCGACGTAGGCCATATCGAGCGCCGCACTGCCGAGCACGCGGCACTTGCGCACCCGATGAATCATTTGCTGAAGCAGCGGAAAATTTGTGTTGATCGTCTCGCCAGTTTTGGCGAGACCGATTGACACTATGGTCTCGGCTAGATCTGCGCGATCGCTTACGTGGATCGGGCTTCCATTCAATTTCGACGGCTCACCTCGTTCTCCGGTCCACATCTCATTGCGAATGGGATCGTAAATCACGCCAATCACCATCTCCTTGTGCAGACGCAGCGCGATGGAAACGCAAAAATGCGGAATGCCATAGAAATAATTCACCGTTCCATCCAGCGGATCGACGATCCACTGATGGTCGCTGGACTGATCTCCCACCGTTCCTTCTTCGCCGTAAAGCGCGTGCGCGGGAAATTCTTCGAGAAGCAATTTGCCAATCAACTCCTGCGCCTGAACATCGATTTCTAATTTGATGTCGTGCGCAGCGAACGCGTTGACGTGCTGCCGTTGCTGAAAATTCTCGCGCAATAGTTTACCGGCGGCGCGGCCGGCTTTCTCCGCTGCATCGAGGTAAGAGTTCATCGGGAAGCATTACGTCGCACAAAGAATGCAAAGTGCACGATTGAAAACACACCACCGAATATCATTCCGAGCGAAGTCGAGGAATCCCGACATGTTGATTTCGCTGGGTCCCGAAAAAAAACCGGGAGGAAAATAAATTCTCCTCCCGGGTTGAAGTTAGGGTTGTGACCCCGAAGAAATCCGGGGCCGTTAACACAGCGACGGGCTTAATGCCTCTTTTTCTTCGCTGTTTTTTTCTTTGCTGCTTTTTTCTTTGCCATCGACTAATTCCCCCCTTTCAATCCGCAACGCGCGGGGCATTGTGAAGAGTTGGGAATGACTTCACTTATGTGCGTTCAGTAATCATGACATTTTTTTTGTCAAACTTTTTGTTGCGAATTTGGAAAAAATTTTCACCAGCTCGCGCGCGAGAAATGTTTTTGGCGCCCGTGAAAGTCTCCTTGTTTCGCCATCACAAAACAGAATCAGCAACTCATTTTCGTCGGTCTCCATTCCGACGCCCGCATCATTCGCAACGATGATATCACAATTCTTTTCGCGCAGTTTTTTCGCGGCGTTTGCTTCGAGATGATCCGTTTCCGCTGCAAAGCCGACGAGAAGAAATTGCCGGTTTTGTCGCTGGCCTAACGACTGGAGAATGTCTCGCGTGCGAACTAATTCGAGAGAAACTTGAGCGTCGCCTTTTTTGATTTTAACTGGCGACACTTCAGCCGGCTTGTAATCCGCGACCGCAGCGCAGAGTACGCAAATCTCCGAGCTGTCCGCGTGTTGATGAACGGCGTCAAACATTTCGTCACTTGTCGAAACGGAAATGAATTTCGCATTGCGCGGGGGCTCGAGATTCACCGGACCGGAAATTAGAATCACCTCGTGCCCGGCATCCAATGCTGCTTCGGCAATGGCGTAGCCCATTTTCCCGGACGAACGATTGGAGATGTAACGAACTGGATCTATCGCTTCACGCGTCGGACCGGCGGTGATGAGGAATGTCACGCGATCAGTTTGTCGTGCCGGGTAAGAAGGAATTCCGCACGAAACGCGATCTCGTTCACTTTCCACAACCGGCCGAGTCCTTCGTATCCGCACGCCAGCATTCCTTCTTCCGGTCCGATGAATTCTACGCCGCGCGCTTTGAGTTTTTCCACGTTCTCCTGCGTCGCCGGATGCGCCCACATTTTCCCGTTCATCGCCGGCGCGATCAAAATCGGTGCGCGGGTGGCCAGCGCGATCGCCGCGAGCGGATGACCCGCCAAACCGTGAGCGAGTTCGGCAATTACGTGCGCAGTAGCTGGCGCGATCAGCAGCAAATTCGCGCGATCGGCAAGATCAATGTGGCCAGGTCGCCAGCTTTCTTTTTCATCAAAGAAGCTCATAGTCACCGGATTTTTCGACAGCGTCTGCAACGTGAGCGGAGAAATAAATTCGGTCGCGTCGTGTGTCATCACCACGAAAACCTCATGACTTTGTTTAACTAGAAGACTCGCAAGCTCCGCCGATTTGTACGCGGCGATCGATCCAGTGACGCCGAGTACGACCGTTTTCCGGCCAGCGGGAATGTCCACCACTTTTCGGGGATCACTTTTCTCCGACTTGCGTCTGGAATTTTTCTCTGTCGAAGCCATATCGATCAAGTTAGCGTTAGCCGTCTACTCAGGAACGTTTCAGCAGACATGATGTTCCGAACGTTTCCAAGATCTTCTTCGACTGAACCGCTCACGATAGTGTAACGGTAATCGCGCCATAATTCCATTTCTCGCGCGGCGGTGGCGAGACGCAACTCGATCTGCTGCTTGGTTTCGGTTCCGCGTTTCATCAATCGTCTGCGCAACTCTTCGACGTCAGGAGGCATGATAAAAATGTCCGCCAACGCCTGCCGAACAATGGGATCGTCAGAATTGCGGATGACCCCGGCGCCTTGCGTGTCGATGTCGATGAGGACGTCGACGCCGTTTTTCAGATTCGACAGCACAGGCTCGCGCAACGTGCCGTAATGATCCCCGTGCACCTGTGCATGCTCCAGAAAATCGCGGGCTGCCAGTTTTGCGAGAAAATCTGCGTGTGAAAGAAAGTGATAATCCGTGCCGCCGATCTCGCCGCCGCGTGACGCCCGCGTTGTGCAGGAGACGGAATAAAAAAAGTTCCCGGTCTTTCGCAGACCTTGAACGACTGTGGTTTTTCCCGCGCCCGATGGAGCGGAAATGACGAAGAGAATTCCCTGCCGGCTGATTTTCATTAGCTTGTCATTCTGAGCGAAGCGAAGAATCTCAGACTACTTCTTTCTTCCGTCACTAAGCCGAATATTCAGAGATGTTTCGCTACGCTCAACATGACAAAGGGAACGCTCGATTTAACAGATCGCGATCGGGTGTGCGCCGCGATTCGAGTCCATTTGGGCCAAAGCATTGCTCACTCAAGGTTTTGAATTTGTTCGCGGATCTTCTCCAATTCGGCCTTGCAGCCAATGACGCGTTGGGAGATTGCAGCGTCGTTCGCTTTTGCTCCGAGCGTGTTGAGTTCCCGGAAGATCTCCTGTGTGATGAACTCCAATGTGCGCCCAACCGGCTCTTTGCTGCGCAAATGATGAGCAAATTGAGCAAGATGACTTTCGAGCCGCGTCAGCTCCTCCGACACATCAGCGCGGTCCGCAAAGAACGTAATCTCCTTCAAAACGCGCTCGTCCTCGTTAGGCAGCGGCAGCCCGGCTTTTTGTATCCGATCAAGCAGCGCCGCCCGGTACCTCTTCACCACTTCGGGATGCAGTGCCCGAACTTCCTTCAGTTTTTTCCGAATTGCTTTAAGACGGTGAATCAAATCTTTAGCCAGATGTTTACCCTCGTGTTCCCGCATTTTTATCAGGTCTGCGAGTGCCGCACGCAAAGCGCGTTCGACTGCCGGCCATGTATCTTCCGGATTCAAGGCTTCTTCCGGGAACCGCATTACGCCGGGGGCTTGCAGAATCGTGGCGATG
This sequence comes from uncultured Verrucomicrobiae bacterium, assembly GCA_963805485.1. Lineage (GTDB taxonomy): Bacteria > Verrucomicrobiota > Verrucomicrobiia > Chthoniobacterales > UBA10450 > Udaeobacter. The sequence continues at coordinate 126,229 of CAWDUN010000003.1, forward strand.
GTGATCTCGCCGGGTGCGTTCAATTCGTTTTGCAACGCGCGCATGGCTTCGTGATACGAGCGTGCGAGTTCCGTATTGAGAGCGAGCGTCCGGGCGCCGTTCGCACCACTGTGAAGACTGACCGTTGCGTTCGTGCGACCGCGCGAAATATTTTCGTTAATTGTCTGGCGAATGCGCGGCTCGAGCTCAACGAGATCGCGCGGCAAATTAACGACGACGTCGCCCTGTTTCCGGTTCACAGAATTTAGCTCGACAGTAAATTTTGTTCCGTCGTGATCGGTCTCGCCACGACCGTATCCAGTCATGCTTCGCATATGTCGAAAGGTTATCGCAGAGAAATATTCAACGTTCAACGAACGTTTGGATCAAGCTTTGCGCTGCGCGCCGGTGAGGCGAAGGCATTGGGACCTGTTCGATCGATCCAAACCACTGCTGTCCAGCGGCGATTCGGTGTGGCGCAGCGCGACGATACACCGAAAGCGTGATTCGATGATGGGTGAATGGAAACACGGACTCGTAGACTGGCCGTCGTCGAAAATCCCGCTGCTCCAAATAATCAGGTTCGAGCGGCGGCAGAATCCACATGCCGCGCCATCGGTCGCGGGATTGCTCGAGGAGAATCCGGCTGCGCCTAACAATTAATAAATGCGTTTCGATGAGTTGCTTCGTTTTGGGTCTCGATTTCCTTACTGGGAGTGCAGCGGGATCTTTTGCGCAGCAGAACGCTTTAACCGGGCACACGTCGCATTTCGGCTTCCGCGGGACGCAAATCAGCGCGCCGAGGTCGAGGAGTGCAGAGTTGAAAGTTGCGGCATCGGATTTTGGGAGAAGACTCGCTGCGTGTTGCCAAAGCATGCGCCGTCCTGGATCGGAATCGATCGATTCGCGCAAATTAAAAAGCCGGGCCAAAACTCGGCCGGTGTTCGCTTCGACAATCGGAACCGATTGATCAAAGGCAAAGCTGGCCACGGCGTGCGCAGTGTATTTCCCGATTCCGGAAAGTTGTCGCATTTGCTCGACTCGCCGCGGGAAGTTTCCGCCATATCGATCCATAATCATTTTTGCCGTAGCGTGAAGATTTCGTGCGCGAGCGTAATAGCCGAGGCCTTGCCACACTCGAAGCACCTCATTTTCCGAAGCGCGTGCCAGGGAATCGAAATCGGGAAACGTGCGGAGCCACTTGTGATAATAGGGGATTACGGTGGCGACCTGCGTTTGCTGCAACATGAACTCTGACACCAGGACTGGATATGGATCGTGCGTCCGTCGCCAGGGGAGATCGCGCCCATGCCGACGATACCAGCGAACAAGAGAGCGGCGAAAAACGGCAAGGTTTTCGGGCGATGTCACGGTTAAGAGCGAACGTCCAACTCCCACTGCTGAACGTCCAATGCCGAATTCAGAGTTGAGCATTGGGCGTTGAGCGTTGAGCGTTCGGCGTTTTCCGAAATGAATTCTTACACTCATCTACTTTCGCCTGAGCAGGTGAGAAGGCTTCGCGGTTTGCTTGAGGAGTCCGGCTTCGAATTCGCGCCAAAGGAGTGGACCATTTTTTTTGCGCAGAAGAACAAGCTGAGCGTCGCGGTCTATGAGAAGGGGCCAAAGGTGCTGGTGCAGGGACGGGGCATTGAGGAGTTCGTGCAATTCGAGTTGGAGCCTAAGGTCCTCGGTGAAGCGAAGCTAGGGTACGAAGAAGTGCACTCGCCGGAAATGTTCGAGCCGCATTTCGGCGTGGATGAAAGCGGGAAAGGCGATTTCTTCGGTCCCTTGGTGATATCGGGGGTTTACGTCGACCGCGGTATCGCACGCAAGCTTCTCGACGGCGGCGTGGTGGACAGCAAGCGCATCAGCTCCGATGCGCGGATTCGCGCGCTGGCTGATACAATTCGGAAAACTTCACAAGGTCTGGTGGAAATGGTTCTGATCGGCCCGGCGAAGTACAACGAGTTATATGAAAAGTTTGCCAATTTGAACCGTCTCCTAGGATGGGGGCACGCACGAGTGATTGAGAATCTGCTGGCGCGAAAGCCGGGTTGCCCGCGATCTTTATCGGACCAGTTCGCCGACGCACGCGTAATCAAGGAGTCATTGATGAAGCATGGGCGTAATATTGTTCTTGAACAAAGACCACGAGCGGAATCGGACGTCGCGGTGGCGGCGGCATCGATCATAGCGCGTGAGGGATTCATCAATTGGCTGGAACGCAAAGGCAAAGAAGTCGGTTCCCGCTTGGAACGCGGCGTATCTCCCGGTGTGAAAGAGACTGCAAAAAAGCTGGTCGAACTGAACGGGCCACAGGTATTGCGCGAAGTGGCAAAAGTCCATTTCCGTACCGCGCATGAAATTTCTCCGCAGCATTACGCCGCGCCGCCAGCTCGCGAACAGTGGCGACGGCGCACCTCGCCTAACGTTACAAATTGAAGCGTTGAAGTTCGGAATTCAAAAAATTGCCTTTTTATGCTTAAATTGGGCCACCGATGGAGTCACAAGGAACGATTACTAAAATAGATATGGCGAAATTAACTAAGCGCGACATCGTGGTGTCGATCAGCAATCAGACTGGGATGGTTCAGCATCAGGTCTTTGATGTGGTGCAAAAGACTCTCGACAAAATCACTGACAGCCTGGCTAACAACATTCCGGTTGAATTGAGAAACTTCGGCGTGTTCCTCCCCCGCCTTACCCGACCGCGGATCGGAAGAAACCCTAATCAACCGGGGAGCAGTTTCGTAATTCCCCCGCGTGCGACAGTGAAGTTCAAGGCGGGCAAAATTATGCGGCAACGAGTGGAAAAGCTCTCTCGACAATTAAAGGAAGCGGAAGAGCGCAAGGTTAACGCAGAAGTCGGCGCGCACGCTGCCGAATAACCTGGATCTGATCCGGGCGATTGTGGCTGCGATTACATTCGCAGGACGGATTGTTCCTAACGACTCATGAGAGCAAGCTCTCGATCGTCTTCTCCAAGCGCTCAAAATTAATTGGCTTCGTCAGATGTTCAGCGAACCCCGCTTCTCTGGCCTGGATGATGTCCTGTTCGCTGCCGAAACCGCTCAAAGCGATTCCCGGTAAAGATGTGTTGAGCCGCACCTCGCGCATTAATTCATAGCCGCTGCGATCGGGCAATCCGATGTCGCTGATGAGCAAATCGAATTCCTGTGTGCGGACTTTATCAACAGCCTGCTCCGCGGAATGGGCAACAGTTATCTGATAGCCTCGACGTTCTAACATTCTCTTCATGCCGAGACAAGTGTCGTAATGGTCGTCCACCAACAGGACGCGCCGATGATTGGCAACCGCGGCATCGGGTTTCCGAGCAACTGGTTGATCCTCCCCGTGCCCGTCGCGCTCGATCGGGTTCTCAATGGTATCTAGCTCCACTGTAAAAATGGCGCCTTGGTTCTTCCCGGAGCTTTCGACGCGAATATGTCCGCCATGGGCGTCGATCAAGGTCTTCGAAATGGTCAGACCGAGGCCGAGTCCTCCAAACCGGCGGGTGATATCACTTTGTCCCTGTTCAAATGCGTCAAAAATTTTGCCGATTGTTTCCGACTCGATGCCAATGCCGGTGTCGGTAACGCGCACCTCGATTTTGTCCGGCGACGGATTCAGAGTTTCGATGCTAATGCGGCCTTTTTCCGGCGTGAACTTGACGCTGTTCTTGATCAGGTTCCAAAAAACCTGCTGCAAGCGTGCTGGATCACCTTCGACGTAGGTGCGAGCCGCGCGGAGCCCAAAGTTCACTTCCAGATTTTTTGCTTCGATTTCGTTGCGACATATCTCGTAAGCGCGTTGCAGGATTTGATGGATGGAAATCGGTTCGAAGCTTAATTGGAGTTTTCCCTTCGAGATGCGAGTGATGTCAAGCAAGTCGTCGATGAGGCGTGCTTCCAATTCGACATTTCGGCGGACGACTTCCAGCGCTTCCCTGACGGGCTTGGAGTCCGGCACCTCGGCTTCGAGTTCTCCAACCATGGCAATCACGGGCGTGAGAGGACTGCGCAATTCGTGAGATAGTTGTGCCAGGAACTGGTCCTTCGCTGCGTTTGCTGCAATCAACTCCTGACGCAGCGTCACATCCCTGGTCTTCTCTTCGACCAGGTAAAGCACGCCTTGGACGCTTTCCTTTGCGCCTTGCAATCGGAGCAGGTTGATGTCGAGAAAATGCGTTACCCCTGAGTTATTTTTCAACGGGTGTTCGATCAGTTGAAACGGCGTTCCAAAGTTTAGGACCCGTTCAACTGCCCCGGGAGGCGCAATTTTTACATCATCGCAGGTGATTTCGGTAATGTCGCGACCCGGCGGCAGCTCTCCGAAACGTTCAGCCATTCGGGCAAACGCATCGTTGGCGTGCAGAAACCGGCGAGAAACAGGATCCACCAGAGCGATACCCCCGGGCATGTTCGCCAGCATCTTCTCATTGAAAATCACCTCGCGCTCTAGTTGCTGCTTTGATTCCAGTTGCCGCTCGTAGAACCGGCTACCCAGCCAGGCGAACACACCTGTCAAGACAACCAACCAAGCGGTTAAGAGCGTCATTCGCCCAAGAAGATCATGAACCGGCTTGTAGGCCACGGAGAGCGGTTGCTCTACTACTGCGGCCCAACCGGTCGATTCGATGCGGCTGAAGGAATAAAGGTTGTTGCGGTATTCGAAGTGTCCACTCTTCCTTTGGCCGATTTTGTTGAGTAACTCGCTGCTCTCAGGCGCCGTTGTATCGGGATTTGGTTTAAATTCGCTTGAGAAAAGTGCTGCGCCCTTTTGGTCCAGGACCTGGAAAACGAAGTGGTCGGAAAAGTCGATAGCGGACAATCGCTTGCCAATTCTTTCTATAAGAACCGAGTCGCCGACGAATCCAAGAAGCGTCCTGTCCGGGGCGCGAATAGCGGCGACAATGTTGGCTACAAGGCGGTTATCGGAGAACCTGGGATGAATCGACGAGACGATCGGTTGATCCGAGGCCGTCGCTTCTTCACGCCAGTAATTCGCCCCAAAATCTTTGCCCACCATGTCTGGCGTGGTGGGAATTGATGCGAGCAAAGCACCCTCTGGCCCAGCGAGGAACATCCCATCAACGTTTGGATGCGAATAGAAAGCGGAGTTGACCCACTGTTGGGCTGCCGGGGCAGGGCTTGGCGAACTGAGAATCCGGGCGACCTCAGGAATGCTCTCGTAGTAGTTGATAATTTCGCTGCTTCGGCTGAGATCGGTTCTGACGACATGTCCAAGCAATTGCACCAACGTTTGGCGGTCTCGCAAAATCCTTGATTCTAAAGTGTCGCGCAGAATCGTGTAGGAAACGATCAGGGTCAGGACTGACGGAATCCATCCCGCCAGCAGAATCGGAATAATGATCTTTGAACGCTCGAAACGCTCGCGCCTTCGTTTCGTCATGAAAATTCCCAATAAAAACGCCGGTGTTCAGCAGAAAACCGACTAAGTCACCGTCAACCTGCTGCTCGTCTCAGGCAAGGAGGAATTGCCCGCGGCGAGTGGGCCCGTTTTCAAATGCCCACTGTCCGCCGAACAGCGATATCCCCAAACCGACTGATGTCGCAATTGCGAACCGATAAGAGACTGCTGTATACCAACACGATGTGACTGCGTTTCGCCGGCAACCGTTTGATTTTTGGATTGACGCAACTGATGGAATTAGCATCATGTCGGCCTGACTGCGTCATCCATTCGCAGCCATAGCAATCTCCATGCAAGAAAGCATCGGACATATTATCTGGTCGACCTGTTACTTAAGCGTGCTGCTCGGGCTTTCTGCTTATGGGATCCATCGCTATTTCATCATTTATTTGTATTTGAAAAACCGTAAGCGGCCGCCGGTTCCGGTCCGCTACTTTCAGATACTGCCGAAGGTGACGGTGCAGTTGCCGATTTTCAATGAAGTGTACGTTGCCGAGCGGCTGCTCCGTTCCGTGAGCGAACTCGATTATCCGCAGGAGCTTCTACAGATCCAGGTGCTGGACGATTCAACCGACGAGACACGCGAGATCACCGCCGCCTGTTCTGACGAATTGCGCCAGCGCGGTTTCAACGTTCAGCGGATCCATCGGACTGATCGAACTGGGTTTAAGGCTGGCGCTCTGGCGGGAGGAACCGCTGCTGCGGAAGGCGAATTTCTTTGCATCCTGGACGCCGATTTTGTTCCGGAGAAAGACCTGCTAAAGCGGACCATTCATTTCTTTACCGACCCCAAAGTGGGAATGATTCAAACGCGATGGGGACATTTGAATCGAGGGTATTCACTGCTTACACGCATGCAGGCGATATTCTTGGATGGACATCTTTTGCTTGAGCAAATCGCGCGTAGCCGTAGCGGCCGCTTTTTTAATTTCAACGGGACAGCCGGGTTATGGCGCCGTTCTTGCATCGAGCAGAGCGGCGGCTGGCAGCACGATACATTGTGTGAGGATCTCGATCTGAGTTACCGGGCGCAACTCGCGGGCTGGAAATTCGTTTATCTCTCCGATGTCGTTACTCCGGCGGAGCTGCCGGTGGACATGAATGGGTTTAAGTCTCAGCAGCATCGCTGGACGAAAGGTTCAGTCCAGACATGCAAAAAATTGTTGCCGACCGTTTGGCGCAGCCATTTGCCCTTTCGAATAAAGCTGGAAGCCACCGGTCACTTGATGTCGAATTTCGCATACCTGCTGTTGGCAATGCTTTGCGTCCTTTTATATCCTGCCACTGGCGGACCTCCGGTTGGCTGGCTTCGCACACTGCTGGTCGACATTCCGATGTTTCTCGCAGCATCGGCGTCGGTCGGGCTTTTTTACATTTGTGCACAACGAGAATTGCACCCCCGAACATGGCTCAAAGAACTTCTTTTTCTCCCATGTTTGCTTGCATTAGGAATTGGTCTCTCGCTCAACAATGCGCGAGCTGTGCTCGAAGCGATGATCAACCACCAGTCGGACTTCACGCGGACGCCCAAGTACGGAATTGAGCGAAAGTCGCAGCCGTGGCGGAGCTGTAAGTACCGGCCGCTCAAGTCGGCCCTCCCGCTCGCGGAGCTGGCATTTGCCATCTATTTTAGCTACTTCGTTGTTTATGCCATTATGCACCGGCAATTTTTATCGGTCCCGTTTTTGGTAATGTTTCAGGCAGGATTCCTGTACGTGTGTCTTAGCTCCTTATTGAGTGGTTGGTCGAAATTTCATCTTGGCAGTTCACGGGCGCGGACCACAATTCCTGCGTGACAAATCGAAATTGTCGAGTACAAGATTCGGCCAATGCTTAGGCCCATTGCATTCATTCTTAGTGTACTCTCAGCTACCTCGGCCTTTGCCATCGCGCCGCTGGACACTTCGAACCAGGTGATCATCAGCGTCCGTGATCAAAAGCTGGTGCTTCTGCGCAACGGGAGCAAAGTGGCGAGCTATCCAATATCAACGTCAATGTTCGGGTTGGGCGACGCGTGGGGACGAATGACCACTCCTCTCGGTTATCTGGCGGTAGAAAAAAAGATCGGTGACAACGTGCCGGTCGGAGCTGTTTTTCATAAGCGGCGGTTGACGGGTGAAGTTCTTCAGCCGAACACTCCTGGCCGCGACCCCATCACCACGCGCATCATCTGGCTTCGCGGACTGGAGGCGCAGAACGCGCATGCGTTTCAACGCTGCATTTACATTCACGGTACGCCTGAGGAAAACAAAATCGGTCGCCCCGCCAGTTACGGGTGCATACGCATGAAATCGAAGGACGTCGCTGAGCTTTACGACCAGCTGCCAGTCGGTGCTGTAGTGCAAATTGTTCCTGATCGGTTGCCAAAGTTGGAAAAGACGAAACCGCGTCAGGAAATGAGCGGCGGTGTCGTTGCCGCAAACACAACGCCACAACCGCCACCGCAAGCACCTGCCACGAATAGTGCCAAGGTAACGCCGCAGGCGCGCGCTCAGATAGCTGCCACCAAGGCTGCGAAGACAACCCCGCAGGCGCCGTCGCAAATAGCTGCCACGACGATTGCAAAGGCGATGCCGCAGCGGACACCCGAGGTTACTGCCACGAAGGCTGCAAACGTAACGCCAGAAGCGCCACCGCAGATAAGCGCCTCCATGCTCGCGATGCCACCTTCCAGCTCGCTCAGCTTGGAACAAATGCGGACTGCTGGAGCGCTTGCCGGCGCCCGGCAAAAAGCGAAGCTCGCAACGAACAAACGCTTATAACAAGCGCGCTGACCGGGTTCGTTAATAGATTCTTTATCGCCGATGGCCAACACAACATCAGCCGGTAAACGTGCTCGACAGACGCTCAAACGAGCGGCCCATAATCGAAGCGTTAAGACGCACCTGCGCAGACTGCAAAAACAAATCCGTTTATCGCCCGCGCGCACCGCCGACCAGATTCGTGCAGCGATTTCCGCTATCGACAAAGCAGCCAAAAATGGCGTCATTCATCGCAACGCCGCCAATCGGCGCAAGGCGCGGTTGAACAAGGCGCTTTCCGCAGCGAAATAAAAAACTGTCATCCCGAGCGGAGCGAAGCGGAGTCGAAGGATCCCGCGAAAGTTCACCTTCAGTCATGTTACGGGATTCCCCGACTCCGCTCGCAATAACGACTTCCAAATGCTCGTTGCATATCTTATTGGCCGGATAGATTCTGTGGAATGATTCCCGCGCTTCTACTCGTTTTGTCAGTGGTTGTTTATCGGGTGACAACAGGTTTGCTGATTCATTCAGGGGCGGCCTGGCTTTCCAACTTCGCGCCACTCGCCGCGATTGCTCTGTGTAGCGCTGCCTATTTTCCCAGAAAATACAAGTTCTCCGTGCCGCTGCTGACGTTGTTCGTTTCCGACGTGATCATTAATGTTCGCTATGGTGCTCCGCTGCTCGATCCGCAAATTCTCGTCCGTTACGGCGCGCTGGCGCTTGTCGGATGTCTCGGGCTTCTTTTGCAGAAGCGACCGTCGCTGAAGACGCTTTTACCTGCGTCGATTGTTGCTTCGATGACGTTCTACCTCATTACGAACACCTTCTCGTGGTTGAGCGATCCCGGCTACGCGAAGAATCTTGCGGGGCTGATTCAATCGGTGACCGTTGGCTTGCCTCAATATAGTGCGACACCTACCTGGATGTTTTTCCGCAATTCACTCCTCAGCGATCTTATTTTCACTGGTGTTTTCGTCGTTTGCATGAACGCCGGCAGAAGCATGGGCAGATCGGGGGAACGTGTTTCGCAGTTCGGCCCCGTTGCCGCCGGATAATTGACTATGCAGCCGGTGGAGCAGCGCGACGAAGTCGAGATGCTCTCGCTAATGCTGTTGATCCGGCGCTTCGAAGAACGCGCCAGTCAGCAGTATCAAGCGCAGAAGATTGGCGGCTTTTGCCACCTTTACATTGGCCAGGAAGCCGTCGTGGTCGGGGCGATCGCTGCCGTGCGGCCCGATGATTACGTAATCACTGCTTATCGTGACCATGGGCATGCCTTGGCTCGCGGCACAAGCGCGAATTCATGCATGGCGGAGCTTTTTGGAAAAGAGACCGGCTGCTCGCGTGGACTCGGCGGGTCGATGCATTTTTTTGACAAGCGACACAACATGTATGGCGGCCACGCGATCGTAGCTGCGCATGTACCCCTCGGAGTTGGATTGGCCTTCGCAATCAAATATCGAGCTGAAGATCGAGTCACGCTTTGCTTCTTCGGCGACGGCGCGATCAATCAAGGCTCTTTCCACGAAGCGTTGAATCTCGCCGCGCTGTACAGGCTGCCGATTATTTTCATTTGCGAGAACAATCTCTTCGCCATGGGTACCTCCGTAAAACGATCGACATCGCTGAAGCAAATCGTGGATCGAGCCGAGGGTTACGATATCCCCGGTGAGATCGTCGATGGAATGAACTTTCGCGAAGTGCGCGACAAAGTCGCTGAGGTCGCCGAATCGATCCGGAAAGAATCGCATCCGGCGTTTCTGGAAGTGCGCACGTATCGTTATCGTGGCCATTCCATGTCCGATCCCGCCAGTTACCGAACTAAGGACGAACTCGAGAAATATCGCCTTGATGATCCGATCATTCGTCTGCGTGCGCAGCTCACGCGCGAGGGAAAATTGACCAACGAACAGTTCGATCAGCTCGACAAGCGTGCGAAGCAAACAGTATTGGATGCTGTAAAGTTCGCCCAAGAAAGTCCGGAGCTACCGGCCGAGAAACTCTACGATTACGTGTATTGCAACGGAGAGATGGAGACGGGCCGCTCTCGGCCCGCGGTAAAAGAAGGGCGCGAGGGCGCGCCAGCTCCATCTCAGGGAAGCGTATGAGAGAGATCACGTATCGCCAGGCGTTGAACGAAGCGCTCGCTGAAGAGCTGGAGCGTGATCCCAACGTCTTTTTGATGGGCGAGGAAGTCGCTGAATACCAGGGAGCGTACAAAGTCAGTGCCGGGTTGCTGCAGCGCTTTGGCCAAAGACGCATCATCGACACGCCGATCAGCGAGAACGGGTTCGCCGGTTTGGGCATCGGCGCAGCGATGGTCGGACTGCGACCCATTATTGAGTTCATGACGTTCAGCTTTTCGCTGGTGGCTTTCGACCAGGTGGTGAACAACGCGCCAAACATGTTCATGATGTCAGGCGGCCAATTCAATATCCCGATTACGTTTCGTGGACCCAACGGCCCAGCGCATCAGCTTGGAGCGACCCACTCGCACGCCACAGAGAATTTTTATGCCAGTGTGCCCGGCCTGAAAGTTTGCACACCAGCAACGCCGCGCGACGCCAAAGGATTATTGAAAACCGCAGTCCGCGACGACAACCCGGTGTTGGTCCTCGAAGCGGAACTGCTTTACAGCTCGAAGGGAATGGTCGAGCCACCGGATGAAGAACTCCTCATACCGTTGGGTAAAGCAGAAGTGAAACGCGAAGGCAGCGATGTCACGGTAGTGTGTTACGCGCAGACTGTTCCGATCGCGTTGAAAGTCGCGGCACAACTCGAAGAGGAAAATATTTCCGCAGAGGTGGTTGATCTGCGCTCAATTAAACCGCTCGACGAGAAGGCGATTTTTGACTCTGTCACCAAGACGCATCGTGTAGTGATTGTTGAACAGGACCATCCGTTCTGCGGCGTGGGCGCAGAAATTTGCTACCGGATTCAAAAGAATATTTTCGATGAGCTGGATGCGCCGATTCTGCGTGTATCACAGGAAGACGTCCCGATGCCATACAATGAAGACTTGGAACACGCTGTCCTGCCGAACGCTGAAAAACTCTTGGCCGCCGTGAAACAGGTCTGTTATGCGTGAAACCAAATTAAAGTGCTGCGAGACTGACAAGATCCAAGCACCCTCCCTTGTAAAGATGTCACTCTTATAACCGTTTAACTTCATAACCATGCCTGAAATCGAGATGCCGAAACTGAGCGACACGATGACCGAAGGGACTCTCGTCGCGTGGAAGAAAAAGAAGGGCGATCAGGTCTCCGCGGGCGAATTGCTCGCCGACATCGAAACCGACAAGGCGACCATGGAGTGGGAGTCTCCTGAGGACGGAACACTCATCGAGATTTATGTGCACGAAGGCGGCAAGGTGAACGTCGGCGACAAAATTGCTTTCATCCGCGGAGAAGGGGAGGACGCACCGAAACAGGAAGCGCCAGCACAGAACAAGAAGACGAAAGCCGTACCAGAAAAAACGTCGCAGGCCGAAACGGAAAAACCTGCCCCCGCAGAGGCCGCGGAAAAAGAGACTGCGCCGCCGCAGGAAAAAAGTGTGGGAGCCGCTGTGGCAGCTGGCCGAGCTGAGACGACGCAACGAAAGCCTCAGGCCAGAGAACAGAAACCGGAAGAAGCTCGCGTGAAAGCGTCGCCTGTTGCGCGCCGTCTCGCCGGTGAACTGGGTGTTGATCTCTCGGCCGTGAAAGGAACAGGACCGGAAGGGCGTGTGACGGAAAGCGACGTTCGTGGTGCGGCGAAGTCTGTAGCCGCGAGCGCTGACCGCGGCGACGCAAAAGCTCCAACGAAGACCGTTCCAGTTAAATCTGGCGAGAGTGCCCGCATTCAACTTTCCGGAATGCGCAAAGTCATTGCGCAACGTCTTGCGGAGAGTCTCGGCCCGGTTCCGCACTTCTATCTCACGATCGACATTAATGCGGGGCCGCTGATGGAAGCGCGTGAGGAATTGAAATCTGCGGGGGAAGGCGCGGATGCAGCGAAGATCACGGTGAACGATTTTGTTTTGAAAGCCGCAGTGATGGCTGCGGTGAAGGTGCCGCATGTGAACGCTTCCTTCGACAACGACGCAATCGTGCAGTACGCGGACGTCGATCTCGGCGTCGCGGTTGCGATCGCGGACGGACTGTTGACGCCGGTCATTCGCGCGGCGCAAGACAAATCGCTTCGCGAGATTAGCGCCTTAGCCAAGGATCTTGCGCATCGGGCCCGTAACAAGAGGATGAAACCGGAAGAGTTTCAGGGCGGGACATTCACCGTCTCAAATCTCGGCGCAATGGGCATCGACAATTTCTCGGCTGTCATTAATCCGCCCCAGGGGTTCATTCTCGCCGTCGGTAAGGTCACGAAAATGCCGGTCGCTGACGACTGCGATCAAGTGATGGTGGGTCATCGGATGTCCATCACTATGAGCTGCGACCACCGCGTCATCGACGGCGCCCTCGGCGCCGAATATCTCAAGGAACTGAGACACCTACTGGAAAACCCGGCGCTGCTAATGGTTTAATCCTGCAGCCGCTTCGCTGTGCAAAGCGCTTGATCCATCCTAGCGGCTCCCACAATTGGTTGCTGAACAGGGCGACGATTACGGTGTGGCGGTTTCCCACATCATGAAGTCCTCCAGCGTTTGACGGTTTTTGTCGGTAACAAACTCGATGACGGTTGCATCGTCGACGAAGCCGAGCACCGGTGTTGCGTCCGGAATCAAATCGAAGGGATCGATCAGGTAACTGAGAGCCGCAACGATCCACAACAGTGCGTTGTCGGGGATTTCATTGTATTCGCCGCGATGGTAAGCCCGAACCATGCGCAGCATTGTTTGCAGATAAGGCCAGGATTCTTTGAACGGCTCCCTGGGCACTGCCGCTGCCTTCTTCGCTGCGTCGTTGAAAAGGGCTAGCAGAGTCGCAGGATCGTTAAGACACGCTTTTGCATCGATCAGAGCCCTGGCGAACGCATCGCTGCGAAGCGCCGGCTTGTGGTAGGGAACATTCCGGCCGGAATTTCTCGCCGACGGCCGTGCTTTTGGTTCTGAACGCGACTTCGTTTTGCGTGTTTTCATCTCATGAATGAAAACACTTCGACGTGCGAATGAGAAGCAGATTCGTAACGCGCCACTGCTACGGTTTTGTTGCCGTGAGGGTTTTCTCATGGATGAATCGACAAGGAATTGAAAACGCCCTTTCGTCCAGCCGATCTAGCCGAAGTCGCCGCGTTCCTCTACACTTCGGATAAACAGATGAGCGCAAAATGGAAGACGCGCGAACAAATGGAGGAGGGGGAGCGTACAGCGCTCGCGTCTGTCGCTCAAAAATCGGGTGAATCGCGCGGACGGCAACACAGCGAGGCGAGTCACGAGTATCGCACTGAATTTCAGAGGGATCGTGCACGCGTAATTCATTCGCGCGCGTTCCGCCGCCTTGAATATAAGACCCAGGTTTTTCTAAATGGCACCGGCGATCATTTGCGGACGCGCCTGACGCATTCGATCGAGGTGGCGTCGATCAGCCGCACTATCGCGCGTGCGTTGCGGCTGAACGAAGATCTAGCGGAAGCAATCGCACTTGCACACGATCTCGGCCATTCACCGTTTGGACATTCCGGTGAGGAGATGCTGGCAGAATGCATGCGCGATCACGGCGGCTTCGATCATAATCGTCAAAGTGTGCGCGTAGTCGAATTGCTCGAAACGCCTTATCCAAATTTTCCGGGCTTAAACCTCACATTTGAAGTGCGTGAAGGTCTGCGGAAGCATGAACGACCTTACAAATTCCCGGCTCCGTCAGGGGAGGAATACGCTAGCCCCACACTGGAGGCGCAGGTTGCTGATCTGGCAGATGAGATCACCTATTACAGCCACGACCTAGATGACGCGCTTGATTTTGAAATCTTGACGGCGGCGCGATTGGACGAGAACGAGGTGTGGCGCAACAGTCATCGCGCAGTGCTCGCGCGTTACAAGGACACGCGCGAACCGGAACTGCACAAGCTGGTCATTCGCGAAATCATCGATTGCGAAGTGCACGACCTGGTTGCGACAAGCGCGGAATCAATCGCCGAATCAGGCGTGCAGAGCGCAGATGACGTGCGCCGGCAAACCGCGCCGCTTATTCGTTACAGCGATCAATTGGCCGAGGCTAACCGGGCGCTCCGGAAATTTTTATATCAAAATGTCTATTACCATCCGCGCGTCGCGGAAGTGAATCAACGCGCCTGCGAGATGCTGGGGCGCGTTTTCGAAGCGTACCTCACTGACCCCGATAGACTGGGCGAAGGGGCGATGCGACGAGTCGAGAAGGAGGGATTGCATCGCACAGTCTGTGATTACATCGCGGGAATGACGGACCGTTATGTAATGGAAGAATACGCGCGGATTGCCCGCTTGTAGCCGCCTTGCTGTGCGAGGCGCGGCCACAGCTACGCGGCGGGGTTGCCGATCTCATCGCGTAAATATCTGATGAGAAAACGGAGACGCTGATTGAGCGAGCCCTCTTCGAGCAGGCGTTGCCGGCGCAATGGATCATTCACGAATGTCGAAGCCATTAGGTCCGCCAGCATTTCCAGATCGCGCAATTCAGAGAGATACCGATCCAGTTTTGCGGGAAGCTGACGCCGACCTTGCTTTAGGCTGCCGTACAGTTCGACCACTTTTGCGCCGAGCGCTTCGGTCTCGACGGTAGTGGCATCGCGCGATTCTACGGTCTCGACGCTTGCGATCGGAAACGGTTTTGCCTGCCCAAAACTGGTGAAGCGCACACGTTGCAGACCTTGCAGGACCAAATTCGACGTGCCGTCACTGCGTTCGACACATGCGCGAATTAATCCGGCAGTGGCGAGTTGGAAAAAATCTTCAGGGGCATGCCAATCCGGGCAGATCGGCTTGACCAGTGTCACGCAAAACATGCGATGCTCCTGGAGTGCGTGCTTCAGCATCTTGCGATACCGCGCCTCGAAAATGTAAAGCGGCAGCAGCGCGTGCGGAAACAGCACGGCTCCGGGAAGAGGCATGACGGGTAATTGCTCGGGCAAAATTGTGGATGTCGATGAGGACATGTTTCGGCATCTGTACCTTATGCGTGTCGGACAAAGGGCAAGTCTTGCGAAGGTGAATGGAGTCCAACGATTCACCAGTTTCACGGACCAAAGCCCAGCGCGCGGACTTGTTTCAGCGACAGTTGTCCTTCGATGTCGCTCCCCGTACCGAACGACGCATAAATCAGCACCGAGCCGGCGCGTGCGAGGAGGACACGTGAGATCGCGCCAAGCCTGCCGATGCCCATTACAGCAAGCCGAACATTCACGACGTTTTTGGTGATGAACTCAAGCAAACGTCCGAGTTCCTTCGGCGTGTCGGTGCGCGTGGCGATCTTAAAAATATCTGCGCCTTCCGATCTGGCCTCGCGCGCTTTGGTCGCCAATATTCGTTCGCTTGGTGTCGACTTTAAATCGTGAAGTGAAATGATTCGTTTGACGTTTTTCGTTTTGGCGAGCGCAAGCAAGGGGCGCAGCGCACGCGCTGAGCGTAGTTCAACGTCAAGATACTCAGCGTGAGTTAAAAACCGATTGAGCAACGCGCAACGTTGGCGCGGTGACAGTCTGCCGGTGCCGCCTTCGTTTGGATGTCGCGCCGTAATGATGAGCGGTGCGCGGAGCTTCGGTAACTTGCTTTCGACTCGACCGATGTCCCTTATCAGACGATCCAGGCGAAGCTCAAACAAATCCGGCGGCTTGCGCATCCGCAGTGCTTGTTCGAAATCGGTGGGCGAAGCGATCACACCGACAATGCGCGGACTCCGCATGATCGACCGACGCGCCGTCATTTTTTCGACACCAACGGCGTAACCATTCTCTCCGCGTACTTGGCGAGAACGTCGAACTCGATGTTTATGAGATCGCCGGTTTTTGCGCAATCCAGATTCGAATGGTCCTTGGTAAACGGGATAATCCATACAACGAAAGTTTTCTGAAGAACCTCCGCGACCGTGAGACTGATTCCGTCAAGCGCGATCGAACCTTTCGACGCGACATAATGCGCAAATTTGCGTGGCAATTCGACTTCTAATCTGAAGTCTGCGCCTTTTTCCTCCAGCCCAATAATGGCCGCGACGCAATCCACATGGCCTTGAACGAAATGTCCGCCGATGCGTCCGTCAGCCCTCAAAGCCCGCTCCAGATTTACGCGACTCTTTTGCCGCGATTTCTTCAAGTTAGTGCGAGCAATTGTTTCCTCGAGCAGATCGAAACTCAGTTGGTCACCCTGGCGCGAAGTGAGTGTAAGACAACAGCCATTCACGGCGATGCTCTCGCCGGGTCGCATCTCCGGCGCGATGTGCGGCGCTGCTATTTCTAATGTCGTGCCGTGATCACTCGCGGCCGTCGCAACAACTGTGCCGACTTCTTCGATTAATCCGGTAAACACGAAGCTAGCGTAATGGTCGATGGCCAATAGCCAATAGCGAATTGCTGATTGCCGATATACGACGAATCAGGTATCGGCTTTCGCGCATGCAAGATCCTTCGGTGTTCGGTGTCCCAGTCGATTTCATTTTGTTCGGACTAACATTGGCCGGGGTCGCTGTTTTCCATAAGTGTACGATGCGTGTGGCCCTGACCGGACTAGTCACGATCGTCATTTACAAAATCGCGTTCACAGGTTTCAAAACCGGGGATGGTGTGATCGGATTCGTTTCCCACGTCGAACACGAATGGGTTATCCTCGTCAACCTGCTGTGTCTCCTGATGGGTTTTGCGCTGCTGTCGCGCCATTTCGAAAAAAGTCACCTGCCGGTGGCCCTGCCCAAATTTCTTCCCGAGGATTGGAAAGGAGGCTTCATTTTGCTGGCGATGGTCTGGATACTTTCCAGTTTTCTGGACAACATCGCTGCGGCGTTGATCGGCGGCGCGATGGCACACCAACTTTTTCGCGGCAAAGTGCACATTGGTTATCTGGCTGCAGTGGTGGCCGCTTCAAACGCCGGCGGTGCTTGGAGCGTTCTGGGCGACACAACGACGACGATGATGTGGATCGCGGGCGTCGCGCCACATCAAGTCTTTGAAGCAATTATAGCCTCAGCGGTGGCGCTGGTTGTTTTTGGAATCCCCGCAGCAATAAAGCAGCACCGGCATTCCCCCATTCTGAAACACGCTCACGAGCACGTTCGAATCGATTGGGTGCGCATCGGGATTGTCATCCTCATCCTGATACTGGCGCTGGCTACGAACGTGACGGTAAACACGAAGTTTCCGAGCCATGCTGATAATTTTCCGTTCATCGGCGTCGCAGTATGGGTGGCGATCCTGATCTCGATCGGAATGCGCCGCCCCGATTGGGAAGTGTTGCCGCGAGCGCTAAGGAGCTCAATTTTTTTGCTCTCGCTCGTTTTAATCGCTTCCATGATGCCGGTGGAACGTTTACCCAACGCTTCTCCGCGGACAGCGCTTGGTCTCGGGTTTTTATCCGCTGTGTTCGATAATATTCCGCTGACCGCGCTCGCATTGAAACAGGGCGGGTATGATTGGGGACCGCTTGCGTATGCGGTGGGATTTGGCGGATCCATGATTTGGTTTGGCTCATCTGCAGGCGTTGCGATTTCGAGTCTTTTTCCCGAAGCGAAATCGGTCGTAGCATGGGTTAAGGGCGGCTGGTTTGTCGTCGTCGCCTATGTGGCGGGATTCGCTGTAATGCTCAGCGTTATAGGGTGGCATCCCGAGCCGAAACAACGGCCCCGACACGGCGAACCCGAATGGTTGAGTGACCAGGTCACTTCCCGTTTACCCGAAGAAACGACATGGCAGCCGCGTTAAAAAAGATTTCGCTAACGGTTTTCCAGCGGTTCTTTCGCACCGAAACATTGGGCGGAATCGTGCTGTTGGCGTTTGGAGTTGCCGCGCTGGTCATTGCCAACTCCCCGTTAGCCGAAGCGTACAATCACTTTTGGGAAATCCCGCTTACGATTGGGTTTGTTCAACACGAGTTGTCGCTGAGCCTTCACGAATGGATTAACGACGGTCTGATGGCCGTGTTTTTTCTTCTGGTCGGCCTTGAAATCAAGCGAGAATTGCTGGCCGGTGAGTTGTCCTCTGTCCGCCAGGCTGCGCTTCCAATAGCGTGCGCAATTGGTGGAATGATTGTGCCCGCGCTGATTTATTTGATTTTCAATTTGCGCGGACCTGGTGCGCACGGTTGGGGGATTCCGATGGCAACCGACATAGCATTTGCCTTGGGTGCACTCAATTTAATCGCTCCGCAGGCACCAATCGGCGCAAAAGTGCTGCTGACCGCGCTTGCCATCGTCGACGACATGGGAGCGGTGCTCGTTATCTCCCTTTTCTATTCGGAGGCGATCGTCTGGAGTGCGGTAGGTGGCGCAGCGGTAACGCTGCTCGTCTTGATTGGATTGAACCTCACCGGTATTCGTCGTTTGTGGCCGTACCTGCTGATCGGAGTCGTCCTATGGTATTTTCTACATGCGTCCGGCGTCCACGCCACGATCGCAGGCGTTGTCCTGGCCTTCACCATTCCTACACGTTCACGCATTAACGCACGGGAATTCTCCGGAGAAGCACGCTCGCTGCTGGATCAATTCGATCGTACGGAAACCGGCGACTTGGTCGTTTTGACCAGCAAAGGTCAACAGGAAGCAGTGTTTGCGCTTGAGCGTGCGAGCGAAGGGGTGACCGCCCCGGTCCTGAGACTCGAGCATGCGTTGCACAATTTTTCGGCGTTCGTGGTGATGCCGTTGTTCGCTTTTGCGAATGCTGGAGTGAAAATTGATCTGTCGCTGCAGCATCCAGAGATTGGGTTCGGCATATTGGCGGGGCTATTGTTCGGCAAACCACTTGGAATTATGATGTTCGCGGTGATTGCTGTGAAGACAGGGATTGCGAGGCTTCCCCAGGCTGTGAACTGGAGATCCTTGCTGGGGTACGGCCTTCTCGCCGGTATCGGTTTCACGATGTCACTATTCATCGGCATGCTGGCGTTCGACGATGCAAGTTCGGTTAACGCAGCTAAACGCGGGATTATTGTTGGTTCGCTTTTGGCAGGAGTTGCCGGGGCTGTGATGCTGCGGACCGGCCGAGTTTTGCGCGATGCCAAGTAGTTCCCTAAATTCCCACGTGTCTCGTGAAAGGCACAAGTCCCCAATGGTGGGATCTCAAAGGGGCCGGGTTGCCGTTCTCTGCGGCATTCTTTTCCTTTCCGGCACGGGTGCCCTTATCTTCGAAACGCTATGGCTGCGACTTAGTGGGTTGGCCTTTGGCAACTCGACCTGGGCCGCAGCGCTGATTCTCTCCAGTTTTATGGCGGGCCTGGCGTTGGGAAACGCACTGGCTGCATCATCGAGAATCCGGCGATGGCGGCCGCTGTATTTCTACGTTGTGCTGGAGCTCTTCGTCGCATTCTTTGGTTGCACGATTGTTTTTGGGCTTCCGGTCGTTGGCGACTTGATGCGGCCCGTGTGGCAAATGTTGTGGAATTATCAGCCCACGCTGCTGGGGCTGCGGTTCGTTGTTTCCTTCTTGATTTTGCTGGTGCCGACGACAGCCATGGGTTTGACGCTGCCGGTGATCCTTGAGGACCCATTACTGCGAGATACAGAGTTTGGCCGCGCGATTGGTTTTCTTTACGGGTCGAACACGCTGGGGGCGATGCTTGGCGCAATTCTCGGCGAAGCTTATTTGATCGGCGCATTTGGACTTTACGGCACAAGTTTGGCAGCTGCCGCAGCGGTTTGCATTGCAGCGGTGATTGCCTTGGCAGTCGCGAGACTTGGAGCGGGGCGATACGTCGCAGACTTCAAACGCCCGGACTCGATCGCAGGCTCAAAATTTCCGCTCAGCTTCGAGACGAGTTATCGGCCGCCGTGGCGTTTGCTTTTCGTCAGCTTCGGCACGGGTCTGATTCTTCTCGCGCTGGAAGTGATTTGGTTCCGATTTCTCCGCCTGTATGTCGTTTCGTTACCCACCGCGTTCGCGGTGATGCTAGCGGTTGTGCTGGCCGGTATAGGCTTGGGCGGAACTGCGGCCGGCGCGATGTCCCGGCGTTCAACTGGACTCAATCAGTTGGTTTCTGTCCTGTTACTGTTGGCTGCCATTGCGGTGCTTTTGTCTTATCTGTTGTTTCCGGGCGAATTAGTAAAAACCGCTGCGGGCGCCTTTAGCCTCGCTTCATGGCCGCAGATCGCATTGCTGTGTCTGGCTCTGATGTTCCCGGTATCGTTTTTATCCGGGATGGTGTTTCCGACCATTGTGGCTCGCATTCAAGTTGAGGTGACGGACCGGATGAATAGCACTGGAATCGCTACTCTGCTGAATACGAGTGGCGCGGCGATCGGTCCGTTGTTGGCAACTTTCGTTCTGCTGCCGTCTTTCGGCTACCAATCCAGTCTCATTTGCTGTGCTGCCGCATATGCTTTGCTTAGCATGATCGTCACCGAACGCGCACTCTTCTCCCTGCGCCGGCCAACTGGGATCATCCTCGTTACGCTTTGGATCGCATTGGTCGTTGGCCTTGTATTTTTCCCATATCGACGCAGCGAAGCGCATTTCGAACATGCGAGCCGTCCATATGAAAGGGACGATCAGGGCCATGTGCTGGCGCGCGTGGTGAAACGGATCGAGGGGCCATCGGACACCTGGCAATTGCTACGGCGCGATTTGTTTGGCCAGCCGTACCTATTATCGGCTGCTGAGCAACTCGTTCTCGATGTCGGCCACAAGTCCGCTCAATCAGCGTTACATGCGCTTATTCGCCTATCTTCCGCTGGCGTTGCATCCGGCAGCAAGAGATGTGCTGCTTATTTGTTATGGGTGCGGGGTGACTGCGGATGCGCTCACTCGCAAATCAAGTGTCGAAAGAATCGATATCGTGGACATCTCCAAGGAGGTGTTCTCTCTGGCTGATTCTTATACCGGAATCAATTATTCCAACCCGCTTCGTGATCCGCGCGTGCACGCCATCGTGCAAGATGGGCGGTTTTTCCTACAAGCGAGCGCGAGAAAATACGACATCATCTCGGGAGAACCGCCTCCGCCAAAGACGGCCGGGGCGGTCAATCTTTACACCGAGAAATTCTTCTCATTGATGCGAAGTCGGCTCAAGGAAGGCGGGATCGCGACCTTTTGGCTTCCGATCTATCAACTGAAGATAGAGGAAACGAAGGCCATCCTACGCGCCTTTCACAACGCTTTTCCAAACGCGTCAGTGTGGGGCAGCGCCGACCAGGACTGGATTATGCTGGGGATCAATGGCTCCGGGCGCAGAGTCAATGAAGATGAGCTTCGGCGGTTGTGGAATGATCCGGCGACGGGTGCAGATTTGCGACGAATTGGGATTGAGGTCCCGCAACAGTTGGGCGCGCTGTTTTTGATGGACGGCGATGAGATTGATCGGATTACGCATAATGTTGCGCCACTGACCGACATTTATCCCAAGCGGTTAACGGATGAGCCTTGGGATAATAAGGCAAATGACCGTTTTGCGTTGACATATCTGACCGCAGCTGCGGCGGTTCAGCGTTTTGTCCATTCATCGCTGATCAATCAAATCTGGCCCGAGACATTGAATCCAGCGGCTGCTGGGCTGAAATCATTCTTTGCCCTACGCCAATCGCGGTACCTGTCTGAAGTTGTTGGAAGCAACAAGCTCGCTGAGCTCGATCTTTATCTTCGCCATTCCCGTTTAAGGATCCCCATTTTGGAAGTGTTGGGCAGCGATGCGTTCCGAGTTTCCATTGCCGAACGAGTGGCCAGGGGTTCCGAGACGCCGCCCCTGGAAGTAATGCCCGACTTGATTGCAGGAGCGCTGGCACAGCGGAACATCGACCGGGCAATTGGGTTGTTGGAGAACGAGAAAGATCGCGGCGTGTTCGGCGCTAACGAGATGTTCCTGCTCAGCTATCTCTATTGCTTGAACGGCAGTGTTGAGAAGGCGGAGACGTTGGTTGCCGACAACGCTGCTTCAATTAAGAAGGATTGGTTTGTCGATTGGCTCTGGCAAAAACTGCAAACCGATTTCGGATTCCACCCCCCTGAGAAGCGCGAATAACATTCACGGCGTGAATCTGCGATTCCGGGCGGCGTTTTCGGGCTGAAAAAAACTAAAAAAAAAGCTTGTCAGGACCTTGGGGCTTCCGCTAGAGGGAACTGCGACCGACAAATGCCCTCATTTCGTCGTTCAAAAAAAAATCAAAAAATTGAAAAAAAAGCTTGTCAGGGCGTTAGAAAGTTAATAAGCGTGCTGAAACCTAACCAAACCAACGGAGAAACTAAATGACACAAAACGCACTAAAAACGTTTAGATTCGTTCGTCTCGCTTTGATGGCGAGCGTCGGATTTCCCTTAATCCTTGCGTCGAACGCGTTCGCGCAATTGCCAGCTCCGGCTGTGCCTGCCGAGCCTGGAGCTGCTCCGCCATCCACGGCTGAGGTCGAGCGCGTCGTCGTGACCGGTTCAAACATTCCTACTGCGGAAGAAACCGGCCCGAACCCGGTCGACACCTACCGGCCGCAGGACATCGAAAAACTCGGTATTCGCAGTGCCACCGACCTTCAGCAATTCATCCCGCAGCAGGCGGGCGGAACTGTGAACCTGAACATCGGCAACGGCGGGGACGGTACCATCCAGTTTAACCTGCGCGGTCTGTTGCCGAAGGAAACGTTGATTCTCATCGATGGAAAGCGCGTCGCTTACGGTTCATTGGGTGTTTCCGGGTTCAGCGGAGGCCCGGACATCAACCTGATACCGTTCTCGATGATCGATCACGTGGACATCCTGAAAGATGGCGCCTCGGCGGTGTATGGATCCGACGCGATCGCCGGCGTGGTCAACTTCTTCCTGATCCACAAATTCCGTGGCTTGGAGATTGGGGGCACTTACGGAAATACAAACATGGGAGCGTCCAATGAAATGGGCGAGTGGGAGACGTGGATCAAAGCCGGCACCGGAGACGACAAAACTGATATCGTGGTCATTGCCGATTTCTGGCAGCGCACAGGTGGCGTTTTCAGTCGTGACCGTGACATTTCTTCGAACGGGAATTTTACCCAGTTCGGCGGTTTTGATTCGCGCAGCGGTAATGAGCCTGGCCGTGTGGGAAGTCGACGTTTGCTCCCGAAGTTGTTTTTCAGCGATTTCCCAGGCCCCAAGCCACATTCGGCTCCCAATGCCGCAACCTCTCCATTTTATAAAAACCCATTTGTGATTGCTGGAAATTCATATTTCAATCCACCCAATGGGCATTTGGGGGATGGCAACTATTTCTTCTATAACTTCGCCACGGTCACGCCCGCGTTGCCGCCCGGAGACCGTCAAGTGTATTACGGCTCGTTCACGCGCGATCTATGCGACAAGTACCTGACGGTATTTGGCGATTTTAAATATGCGCGCTCGTATTTCGATTCGTCGTTGGCAGCAGTGCCGTTTACGCCAGATCCGTTCAGGAACCCTGGCCAGACTGTTGGCTTGAGCGGTCCGAGCGGCATCAGTGTGCCAATCCAGAATCCGTTTAATCCTTTCACTGTCGGTGACGCGACCTGGATAGGACCTGGTGGACAGTTAATCCCTGTGACGACTGGTGTTCGGTTTCGTGGCATCACTGACACCGGCACTAGGAGTGAAAAGTTCACTTACTGGGACCAACTCTTCGATGTCGGTCTGCGCGGCGAGCTGGGATACGCTGGCGATTACTTCAAGACGTGGAACTGGGAAGCGGGCTTCCGTTACTCGCGGAACGAGGGGCAGGACCTGTCCATTGGCGAAGTTAGTCAGCCCGGATTGCGCGATTCCCTGTTGGACACAGATCCGCGCTCGGCATTTAATATGTTCGGTGGCCAGGGACACATAAACAGCGGGAGGGCCAGGCAAAATGTTTATGTTACCCTGCATAACTCCGGTGAGTATGAATTGCCTATATACTATGCCACCTTTAACGGTGACTTGTTCAATCTTCCCGCCGGTCCGGTCTCCTTTGCGATTGGTGGCGAGTACGACGCGCCGAGGTTTACGCGCGATCGCGATGCGCTCAATAACACCTTTAACACCATCGGATCAACGGACGGCCAAAGCTTCCGCGTGAATCGCGATATCTGGGGTATCTATGAGGAAGTACGCATACCAGTCACCAGTCCGACGTGGAACTTCCCGGCGTTCTACAGCTTCGAGATAGACTTTGCCGAACGAGAAGAATGGTATAGCCAGAACACTTCTACGGTGCTTCCTTCGGGAGTTTTCCCGGGCCAGGGGGCGACGCACAGCCGATATAATGCGCAGAAGCCGAAGATATCCCTCCGCTGGCAGCCGCTGGATCCCAAGTATATCGGGGCACTCACGCTGCGCGGCAGTTATACCGAAGCGTTCCATGCGCCGACACTGGGAGAAATTACCCCTGCGAGCACGCAAAACTTCCCGATCGTAGCCGATCCGTACTCGCCGCTTACCCAGCCTCAGATTGAGGAGCGCATTATCGGCAACCCCAATCTGCATCCCGAAGTGGCCTACGAATGGACATATGGAGCGGTTTACAGTCCGAAATGGGCCAAGGGCCTGACGTTGAGCGCCGATTGGTGGCACATCGATATGCGTGACATCGTGGCAACCTTGGGCGCGCAAACTCTCATTTTGGAGAATCCTCCGGGGCCAGCAGGTGGGCCACCGCAGAACGGGCCGAATGTCTTCCGTGGGCCTCCCGGAATAGTTAATGGTGTGCTTGTGCCTGGAGAAGTTTCATTGGTCATCGATCCAAGTGACAACCTTTCCGGCGCGATCTTCGAAGGCCTCGACTACGAGGCGATCTATATTCTGGATTCAACGATCTTCGGCGGCGGAGATTGGGGTAGAATAACGACCACGGTCAACGGCACCTGGCTATCGCGGGCTGAGTTTCAAGCTGCGCCGGGCGTGAAGCGGGTCGGGATCGCGGGCGAGTTCCTACCGCCGGCGTTCGCGTTAACCAGTTCGCTACCGTGGCATCGGGCTAACTTCAGTGTCTTCTACGATGGCCCGGCTGATTCCTGGATGCAGGGTTTGGATGTTGGTGCCATCGTCCACTGGACTGGCCAGTACGAAGATGACAACGCAAGTCTGACAGGAGCGACCAAGCTACAAGAACCCAGAAGCGGTCCGTTGGATTTTCGCGCTCGGAAAGTGTCTGCGTTAACCACGCTCGACCTCATCCTAAACTACACGTTTAACCTCCCACCGCCCGCGCCCGCCGAAGTACCTGGCTTTGCCAAGGACGGCGGCAAAAATGTGAGGAGTGGCAAGGACGGCAAGGAGAAGAACGTCGTCCCAGTTTCCACGGCTGAATACGGCTGCAGCAATTGGCAGTGGTGGCTTAACAACACCACAGTCACGTTGGGCATGCAGAACGTAACGGATGAAGATCCGCCGTTTGTGGCTGGCAGCTTCGAGAACGGCTATGACGAATCGCTTGCCACGATCAAGGGCCGGTTCTGGTACGTCGGGCTCAAGAAACGATTCTAAACTGTAACGTTAGGTTTCACAGCGGCCGGGCTCTGAAAGGAGTCCGGCCGTTTTGCTTTGGCCCTGGCGTGTCATGACCACGGCGGGAGGAACCGACAGAATCTTGTGTCAGAGGAATGGCAACCAGTTGTGATTTTGAGTTTCGTCCTCAAAAAGCATCTCGGGATCGATTGTCGCTGCGCTTTGAGAGAGACTTGGCTCGGCTAACAAAGGGGTGCAGTTCGTCTCGTGGAATCATTGTCGCAAAATATGCCGGGTGCGCCGACGCCGACAGCGGCGGGCCGTAAGCTTAGCTTGTGAATTCCCAATACTTGGCGGGAGCCGGTTCTTTAGCTCTGTGCACGTGCTTATTGGTGCCGATGTTAATCGTGGCACAGGGCGTCTGGGCTGCGGTGTGTTAGCTTTTGGAAAACGCGGACTAACGGATGCGCGACAGGATTTTGCGAAGGCGAACTCAACCCGAAGCTCGCGCAACCGCACAATTATCTTGAAAAAGTTCTGATGCGTAGAGGCAACACTTCTCAACGCGATTACGCAATTCAAAGCGCTACGCCTTCATGGCGATTGTCCAGAGGCGCAGCAGAGGCTGCGTGTTTCGAAAGGGCCTGGCGCTCGGTCTTCTGGACGCAAAGTACGCGGAATTGCCAGCAACTCGGTAAGGTTTAGGCTAAGTCTTGGATCGGTTTGTGCCAGTTCGTAAAGTTCCTGCCGCTTTCTGGAGACGGGACTGGTTTTCGGCACTAATCCTGATCGGTATCGTTTTTATAGCGTACACTCAGGTTTTTAAGGCGGACTTCATCTGGGATGATGAATCGCATCTGACGCAGAATCCTTGCGTTATTGGCCCGCTAGGCTTGAAGGAAATCTGGACCACGACGCAAGCTGTCTATTATCCGCTCGTTCTGACGACTTTTTGGGCGCTGCACAAGTTTGTAGGGCTAAATCCGCTGCCGTACCACGGCCTCAATGTCTTGTTGCATGCGCTCTCGGCCATTCTGCTGTGGCGTGTGCTGCGACTACTGCAAGTCCGCGGCGCATGGCTCGGCGCTGCACTCTGGGCTTTGCATCCGGTAATGGTGCAATCCGTGGCGTGGGTCACTGAACTGAAGAACACGCAGTCGTGCGTGTTTTATTTATTCTCGATCCTTTTCTTTTTGAGATGGGAGGATCAACGAGTCTCGGCGCCTAGAGGGCCCCAGCGGCAGATTGGACACTGCCCTTCATTGGTCTTCGCTTTATCTCTTCTTTCATTTCTTCTGGCGACGCTAAGCAAACCTTCTGTGGTGATGCTGCCATTTGTGCTCGCGCTGTGCGTCTGGTGGATGCGGGGAAAAGTCCGGTGGCGCGATACGCTGGCGCTTGCTCCATTTGCTCTCATTTCGATTGTCGCCAGCGCATGGACGATCTGGGAACAGAGATTTCATGCGCGCGCAGTTGGTCCGGACTGGCTAGAAACAATGCCGGAACATCTGATCATCGCCGGCAAAGCGGTTTGGTTCTATCTCGGCAAACTGGTGTGGCCGCATCCTCTGATTTTCATTTATCCACGGTGGCACGTCGATTCGTCCAACGTCGTTGAATATCTGCCGTTGCTGGCTGTAATCGCTATTATAATTGCGTTTTGGTTTGTTCGTGCGCAGTGGGGTCGTGCTCTCTTCTTTGCCGCTGCTTATTACGTCATCTCGCTGTTTCCCGTGCTCGGCTTTTTCAGCGTGTATTTCTTTCGTTACTCATTTGTAAGCGATCATTTCCAGTATCTTGCCAGTATGGGACCACTCGCGCTGATAGGAGCAGGGATCGCGAGGCTTCTCGCCCGTTTTTGTGAAGTACCCGTACTACTTCCTGTCTCAACCCGACACCGTCTTGCGATCCGGCAACACCATCACTAGTCCGCGATGGCGACTTGTTTTGAGTAATGCCCTCTGCGGAACTGTTCTGGTGTTGCTCGGCTGTTTGACGTGGCGGCAAACCGCGGAATATCGCGATCTTTTCGCCTTGTACACATCGACCTTAGAAAAAAATCCGCGCTGCTGGATGGCGCATTACAATCTCGGCATTGTCCTCAGGCAACAGGGAGAAGTGGATCAGGCGATCGAGCACTACAGAGAAGCTGTTGCATTACGGCCTGATTACGCGGAGGCGCATTACAATTTAGGCCGCCTTTTGGTTGAGCGAGGTCAGCTTAACGACGCGATTGCCCACTACGAAAGAGCCGCTGCGATCAATCCCGCTGATGCAGCAGTACAAAACAATCTCGGCGTTACGCTTTTTGGAATCGGGCGTGCTGATGATGCGATTGTCCATTATCAGAAGGCCCTCGAAATCCGGCCCGAATACGCCGAAGCCTCCTGCAATCTTGCGAACGTACTCATAGCCAAAGGTGATTTGGATGGCGCCATCGTCCGGTACAGGGCGTGCCTTGCGGCCATACCTGACCAGGAGGAAGCGCAATACAATCTGGCGAGCGCTCTTCTGCGCACAGGCCGCACGGATGAGGCGATTGTCGAGTACAAAAGCGTGCTCCAACTGCATCCTGAGAGCGCAGACGCTCACGCTAATCTCGGCATCGCTTTACTTACAAAGGGCCTCGTTCGACAGGCAATGGCTGAGTACACAAAGGCGCTCCAAATTTCCCCGGAAAATTTAGCTGCGCTAAGCAATCTGGCGTGGTTGCTCGCGACATCTTCCGATCCCACTCTGCGAAACGGATCCGAGGCTGTGCAGTTGGCTGAGCGCGCCGACTCCGGGAGTTCCAGAAGCGACAACCACCCGACTGTTCTGCGGATTTTGGCTGCAGCCTACGCCGAAGCGGGCCAGTTTGCTGCGGCTAAGGAGACGGCACAACATGCGTTGGAAGCCGCGAACATCCAGGGCAACACCACCTTGGCTGAGGCATTGCGGGACGAGCTTGCTCTTTACGACTTGGGTTTGCCATATCACAAGTAAACAGGATAGATGGAATCCCGTAGGAGCACCGTTCCGTTTCCGTCATTCTCGAAGCGTGATGCGCGCGCGGTAGCGAGCAATCTCTTCTTCCAACCTGGCTGCGAGCTCTGGCTTTTCCTGTGTGGTGGCTAATGCCTTCGCTGTCTCGCCTGTCGCAACAGCTTCGGCGAATTGTCCCGCCTCTGCATGCGCAGCGGCAAGCGTACGAACGAAATTTGGGTCTTTGCCTCCTGAAGCCTGCACTGCTTTTATTGCAAGTGCGACTGAGCGTGCGCCATCGCGCAGTGAGGCATCGGAAGAAGTCGCTAAAATCCACGCCAGATTGTTGAGCGTCACAATGTCTTCGGGCGTTATGTTGAGCGCTTGCTCATACTCCGCGATTGCTGCTTTAATATTTCCCTGTTTGCGAAGGGCGTTCGCAACATTCCTATGAGCTTCTGCGTCACTTGGTCGTATCGCGAGTGCCTTTCGCCATTGGGCGATCGCTTGGTCGATCCGGCCCTGTTGAAAGAGCACACTACCAAGATTGAAGTACGCATCCGCGTAATCAGGACGCAGCCTTTCGGCTTCCTGCAGGTGGTCGATTGCTTCATCCCAAAGCTGTTTCCTGGCAAAAGCGTTACCGAGATTGTTTTGGATGAGTGCTGCGCCAAGATTGTAATGGGTCTGAGGGTTCTTGGATCGAATATCTAGCGCTGCCTGAAACTCTGAAATAGCTTTATCTAATTCTCCGCTGCGCAGAAAGAGAAAGCCCAGGTTGTTATGGGCGACGTCGTTGTCGCTAGTAACAGCGAGCGTGTGGCTCCACAGCGTCTCACTGTTTTTCCAATACGAAGTCTGGCTGAAAGCGCGCGCGCTGAGGCTCACAATTATCATTGCGGCGACAACGCCGACCAGGACTCGACGAACACGAGACGTCGATCTTAAGAAAAGATCTCTAACCGACCATGCTGTCATGATGTAAAGGCCGATCTGTGGCAGGTATGTATAACGATCCGCATGCGCTTGCTCGCCGACCTGAACGAGACCAATCACTGGAACAAGCATTCCCAGATACCAAAACCAGCCCGTAAGAAGATAAGGCTTTGTCCGTCGCAGATGAATTACTAGCAGGCTGACAACAACAAGAAACGCGATTGCTACTGTAACCTGTATAAGTGGAAGGCGATCGTTTGGATGCGGATAGAACACCGCGAGCCGCACGGGCCATAACATCTGCCAGATGTAGGTAACGTAACTCACAAACGCGTTGTTCAGCCTCCATAGGAAAGGCAATTGATCGATCGCATTCGGACCTTGCCTTTGCGTAAAGAACGTCACGATGCACGAACCGATGGACATCGCGAACAACGGAACTTTTTCCGTAATCAACCTCCGCAGCCGACTTCGGGCTTCTGATTTGTGACCTTCAAATCTACCGAGAGGCCAATAATCCAACAGCAACAGAACGAACGGCAGGGTTACGAGCATGGGTTTCGACATCAGCCCACAGGCGAAAAGCAACGCCACGACCAGGTATCGAGGTGTCGAAGGCGCCCGCGCATAGCGAGCATACGCAGCCAGTGTCAGCATAAAAAACACCCCGCTCAGAACATCCTTTCGCTCAGCTATCCAAGCGACGGATTCAACGTGCAACGGATGAATGGCAAAGAGCGCGGCTGCAAAGGCGCTTTGCCAAAGGCCGCCAGTCATCTGCGTGAGTACAAGAAAGAGCAGCAGCACAGACATGGTATGAAGAATGAGATTGGTGAGGTGATGGCCCCCAGCGTTGAGTCCATAAAGCTGACAATCGAGCATGTGGGAAAGCGTGGTTAGCGGATGCCAGTTCAGCGCGTGAGTACGCGTGAATGCGGCGAGTATCCCTTCAATAGAAAAGCCTTTTACGACTAGCGCATTTTCATAGACATAAACGTGATCATCGAAATTGACGAAATCGTGAGCTAACGTTCGACCGAATACAGCCCAGGTGACTGCTACTAGCGCAAAGCAGACTAGAAGAGTTGTGACCCGTCGGTTTGTCCCTCGGCCGGGGCCACATGAGACCAAGCCAGAGACAGCGGACGAATGCTTTCGCTGGTTTGAAAGCGGCCGCTCCTTCGTGCCGCGCGTGCTAAGGCGACGAGCTGCCATTTGTTATACGTGGATCTCGCAAAGGCCGGCCGGATTGGTAAAGAGCAATATTGCTTTGCAGTTCGGCGGCCAAAGGCTGGTTGCCCTGGTTAATTGCTAATTCGGCGCCGCGTTGGGCGGTTTGTATGGCGTCAGAAAAGCGTCCAGTCTCTGCGTACGCGGCGGCAAGCACACTGTAAATCATTGGGATCTTACCGCCAGAGATACGAAGCGCTTTCTCGGCTAATTCGATCGCCTGTCTTCCGTCGCGGACTGAGTCTTCGGGACAGGTTGCGAACACCCAGGCTAGATTACTCGCGGCGTTTCCGTTTTCCGGTTGGATTGCCAGCGCATCCTGCCACTGGCCAATAGCTTCTCTCAGCCTGCCCTGTTGAATGAGGGCCGTTCCAAGGGTGTTATGTGCCTCCACGTTCTCAGGTTCTATCTCCAAAAACTTGCGATAATGAACCATCGCCTCTGCCACCTGGCCTTTTTGAAGCAAAGCTTTGGCGAGATTATCATGAGCTGGCGCATTTTCAGGTCGCACATCTATGGCTGCTTTTAAGTTGGAAATGGCGTCGTCCAGTCGTCCTTTCTCCAAAAAAATGATGCCGAGGTTATTCATTGCAACATCGTTGTTCCTGGTAACAGCAAGCGCATGAGTAAAGAGCGTTTCGCTATCGCGCCAGTAAGATGCTTGGAGCCAGCAGCGCCAACTTAAAGCACCAACTACAATCAGAGCAGCCATGGCCAAGGCCTTCCGTTGAAAGCGCCATGAACGAGTGAAATCGGTTACCGCCCAGGTAGCCGCAATGTAAAGGCCGATCTGCGGCAAATATGTGTAGCGATCTGCGTGTCCCTGCCATCCTACTTGCACCAATCCGATGACTGGCACAAGCATGCCGAGGTACCACAGCCAACCGGTGATGAGATACGGCGCTCGTTTTCTAAAGCAAAATGATGCCGCCGTAATTCCAACGAGAATGACAAAAGCTAGGCTGATTTCCAATACCGGCAGTCTATTTTCGGGATGCGGGTAGAACACAGCGAGCCCTGCCGGCCAGAACATTTGCTGCATGTAAATAACATAGGCGACCACGGCGTTACTCACTCGTTCCGATAGTGGCAACTGCTCAGTCCAACCAATTGCTCCTCGCTGAGCCACAAAGGTGACGATGCTTGAAGCCGCAGCGAGCCCGAGCAGTGGTGTTTTTTCCAGGACGAGTTGTGACAGTCGACGTCCGCTACGTGATTTGCAGGTTTCAAATCTTTCGAGCGGCCAATAATCCAGAAGTAAAAGAACAAATGGCAGTGTAACCAGCATTGGTTTGGACATCAGCCCCAGGGCGACCACCAGTGCCACGATTAGATACCGGCCTATCGATGGCGCGCTCGTGTAACGTGAGTACGCGAGCAGGGTGAGCGTGAAAAAAAATGCGCTCAGCACGTCTTTGCGTTCCGCGATCCATGCCACCGACTCCACATGCAATGGATGCACAGCGAAAACAGCAGACACAAACGCGCTTCGCCACAAGGCACCTGTCATCTGCTTCAGCGCCACAAAAAGGAGGACGACCGCGAAAGAGTGCAACAGGACGTTGGAAAAATGGTGCCAGCCGGCGTTTAACCCGTGGAGTTGGCAATCGAGCATATGTGTGATGGTTGTCAGCGGGTGCCAGTTTTCGGAATGGATATGAGAAAATGCCCACGCGAGGTTGCCGATGCTGATGCCGTCAGTGATTCTCGTGTTCTGATAGACGTAACGCGGATCATCGTAGTTCACGAAATCGAACCGCAGTGTTTGAGCATAGACGATCCACGTCAGGACGAAGAGACAGACGCAAATCCAGACGATCGCGAAAAGTCGTTTGCGCCTGTGGGGAGCGGTTGATCGGCTGATTCTGTGCATTTGCGACCTACAATTTTTGCCAGGGCGAAGCGCCCTAAAGGTTTGGTTTATAAATCACAATTAAATTCTTCAAAGTCTCCACTGATTTCGGAACATTGCCGAAGAACTACTCTTAGCGCTGTAATGAAGTTGCGTGATTTTGCTGATGACCGCGCCAGACGCTTGTAAGGCGGGATTCCTTGCAATATGCCGCTGGACGGCATAAGCGTACTCGCCTTCGTAGCGTCCGCGCGGAATTCCAAAAGACGGATTTCTGATTGCAACCACGAGAGTAAAAACGATGCAAACTGCCCAAGCTTTGCGTTGATGTTGGTCTTACGCAGTACGAGAAGTCTTATTGGATGAGAACCGGAACATTGCAACCGCACGTGGTCTCCGCAATTTCGGATGAACCGCTCTGGAATGTAATCGCCGGCGGTTAGTATGCAGGAAATCGCGAAGCGCATCTTTACCGCGCGCGGTCGTGCCTTGATTTTCGGTGTTGTCCTGGCCGCGGTGACAATTCTTGCATATCAGCATGCCTGGCATGGGGGATTTCTGTGGGACGACGACGCCTATATCATCAATAACGAATTATTGACCGCTCCAGATGGCTGGCAGCGCATTTGGTTTTCCCTCGATTCTCCGTCGCAGTATTTCCCGCTCACTTACAGCACGTTTCGCATTGAGCATGCCTTGTGGGGTCTAAACACGACGGGTTATCATTGGATCAACCTTCTGCTTCATGTTGGCAACGCTCTTCTGGTCTGGGCGGTGTTAAGGCGATTAAAAGTACGTGGCGCGTGGCTAGCTGCAGCGATTTTTTCGCTACATCCTGTGCAGGTGGAGTCAGTGGCATGGATTACCGAACGCAAGAACGTGTTGATGGGCTTTTTCTTCTTGCTGACGCTGCTTGCCTGGATTGCGTTTGTAGACGAGCGAACTCGGCGCCAATGGATCTTGTATTGCCTGGCGCTGATTTTTTATGTGCTGGCACTCTCGGCGAAAGCAACCGCCTGCACACTCCCGGCTGCATTGTTCTTGATTCTTTGGTTACAAAAAAAGCCGATCACGATTCGCCGTCTGATGCAAATTGTTCCTTTTGTCGTGCTTGGCGTTGGGTTCGGGTTACTCGCAGTTTGGTGGGAACGCTACCATCAGGGAACGAACCGCGACGTATTTACCTTCCTTAGCCCGATCGAACGAATCCTCGTAGCAAGTCGGGCTGTTTGGTTTTACCTGAGCAAAATCTTTTGGCCTTCCAATCTCATTTTTATTTACCCGAGATGGAATATTTCACCCTCGGATTTACGCAACTATATCTGGTTGCTTGCCGGCATCGGGGCGTCTGTGGCCATCTACTTTCTCAGGCGACACCTCGGACGAAGCGTTGAAGTCGCGGCTGCTTTTTTCGTCGCCACTCTTGGCCCCGTGCTGGGATTCATCATGTTGTTCACGTTTAGGTACACGTTCGTCGCGGATCATTACCAGTACCTGGCCTGTATCGGACCGGTCGCGCTTGCGAGCGCGGGCATAGTCAGTTTGGCTGATAAATTTACTCAATACCGCGCCGTCATTGTGAGCAGTGCGTTGTTAGTCGTTGCAAGCTTGGGAACGTTGACATGGCGGCAAGCCGCGATGTACACCGATATGGAAACACTTTGGCGCACCACGCTGGCTAAAAATCCGGAATGCTGGATGGCGCACACGAATCTCGGTCTTGTTCTCCTCCAGAAAGGCAAGATCGACGACGGCATCGCTCAATACCGGGCGGCCTTGCGAATGCAGCCTGACTCGTGGGATGCCGAGTACAATCTTGGTACCGCGCTTTTGGGAAAAGCTCAGGTGGACGAGGCGATCGTTCACTGTGAAAGGGCGGTGCGCATGCGACCAACGGATCCGGATGCTCAGGTTTGTTTGGGTAACGCACTTTTTCAAAAGGGCCGGGTTGACGAAGCAATCGCTCATTATCAAGAGGCAATGACAGCACGTCCCGATCACTTTCTTGCTCGTTACAGTCTCGGTCATGCGTTGCTGGAGAAAGGCGAACTCGACGGTGCTATTCAAGTCTGTCGCAGCGCACTCTTGCTCCGACCTTCGGATGTGGATTGTCACACGACGCTCGCGATCGCTCTGGAGGAAAAAGGCAACCCTGTTGAAGCAATCCAGCATTACCAAAAAGCGCTGCAGCTTGCACCGAGCTCCATTCCCACGCTTACCAATCTAGCGTGGCTGCTGGCCACATCTCCCGATGCATCACTGCGAAATGGTCCGAAAGCGATTGAGCTGGCGAAAAAAGCCGATCGACTTGTCGGAGGAACGAACACGCTTGTGTTGCGCACCCTGGCAGCCGCTTATGCGGAGAACGGCGAGTTCGCGAATGCGATTAGAACTGCGCGCTCCGCGATGCAACTCGCACGAATGCACAGCGACGACGCTGTAATGACGGATCTAGATCAACAGATCGCGTTGTATCAACTCGGAATGCCGTACCGCGAAACTGCGAAATAGTTCCTGCGCGTGGATAACGTTAGATCGTTACAATGGCTAACGCCGACGACTCAGCGATCCCACCATTCACGGCGGCGAAGCCGACGCCACTACAACTCGTCACGCAAAATTTTAAAAATGGTTGTGCTCTCGACCACACCTTGCAGCGCGTCTGTTCCGGGGCCGCTACCGAATGCAACGACATCTTCAACCGTGACCAACGCCGATTTTGTGTAAATCGTCGCCGGCTCGGGCTGTTCTTCTGTCGGTCCTTTGGTTTCGACTGGGTCCTGGTTCGCCGGTAGTTTCGCCGCGCCGTATGACTTCGTGCCATGCGGCCCTGTTGCCCAGGTGATCCATGGTTGACCAGCTGAATTGAAACCGAGTAGCGCGATTCCACTATCTTTCCGAAAAGGAAATCCATTCAGGCTCATCCCGCCAATGGCGGCATCGCCACACACAATGATTGTAGATTTTGGGCCGCCGTAACTTCGCGCGACGCCAACAGCGCGGTCTAGCTCGAGCGTTTGCGTCAGAGTTCGCTCCCCATTGTTTTGCTCAGCCGCCTTTCGCATCAAGCCCGCATCGACCACCAGTAAATAGCCTCCGGCGTTGTACTGCAGCAACTGGATGGCCCGCCTCACCATATCCGAAAGGCTGGGCTGCTGGGCTCGCTCTTCCACCTGATTTGCGTATGCGAGATCCTTGCTGCTGAAGACGCCGAAAACTTTCGACCGGCGCCACGCTGGAACCGCTTCCAAATCCGTGCGTGTCCGGACGATGTCGAATCCATTGCCACGAAGCTCCAGCAACAGATCGCGCGAGTCTTGCCGCTCACCGCCTTTTGTCGTTGGAATAAATTCCTCCGCACCGCCGCCCATTGCGACGTCAATGTTTCCGCGATCCACAAACTCGGCTGCGATCTTCTCCGGGTCGGTGGCGTCTAACGTGTGCGCGTAGAACGCTGCGTTTGTGGCGTCGGTGAGCTTTGCGTCAGTGACCAAGCCGGTGGTTCGTCCGTATTCGCGCGCCAGCTCAATGATGCTCTTGAGAGCTTTTCCCTCGCTGTTGATGGCGATCGCGCGATTGGCCACCCGCTCACCGGTGGCGATCGCGCTCGCGGCAGCCGCCTGATCCGGCGCGGCGAAATCCTTCGAGTAATTCATCACCAGCGCGGCGTACGGCATGGAGTCTACATTCAAACGAGTGTCCGCTCCGCCGGCATAAGTGCGAGTCGGCGCCAGCCTTGCTGGCGAGAGCCCTTCCCCGACAAACAAGATAATGCCAAACGGCTTTCGGATGACCCAGTGTTGAAAGTAAATGACGCCAACTCCCGCGAAGGCGAGGAGACACACGAACGCCAACAACTGGTTGCGCCACTTCATTTCCGCTTAGTGTAGCGTAAGCGTCCTCGCTTGCGCGGCGAAAATGGCAAGCCTCAGGCATGCGCTACCTTCCTTCAAAGAACTGCTTGTCCAGCTTCCCGTTCGTCGGCAAAGTGCGGGAACATGGCTGGCCCGGTGATGCTCATCATTCGCGACGGATGGGGTATTAATCCGGGCGGTCCCAAGAAGCGTGAAGAGAACGGCAACGCGACGCTGCTCGCATCCACCCCGTTTCACAATAATTTGTATCACGACTATCCCTGGTCGCGATTGAGCGCCAGCGGCATCGACGTCGGCTTACCAGAAGGACAGATGGGGAACTCCGAGGTTGGCCACCTTAATCTCGGAGCTGGCAGAATCGTCTATCAGGACCTCACGCGGATCAATAAGGCGATTGCTGATGGCGAACTGCAACGCAACGCTGTTTTGCAGAACGCCCTTACCAGTGCGCGCGGACATCGATTGCATCTCCTTGGTTTAATTTCCGACGGCGGCGTGCACAGCCATTACTCCCACATGATTGCGCTGGCGAACGCGGCGAACGCAGCAGGAGTCAGAGAAATGTTCGTGCACGCATTTACCGATGGACGAGACACATCTCCCACTGGCGGCGCGGATTCTTTAAAAACGTGTACAAAGGGCCTTGAGAAGAGCGGCGCTAAGATCGTCACTGTAGTCGGGCGCTATTACGCGATGGATCGGGATCGCCGCTGGGACCGCACAAAAAGAGCATGGGACGCAATCGTTCTTGGTCGCGGCGAGTTTTGCGAATCATCACCGGCTGACGCTGTTGAGCGACAATACTCGCTTGGCAAAACCGACGAATTCATGCCTCCACTCGTTTTCGCTTTCCCGAACGAACAGCGTGTGCGCGACGGCGACACGATTTTGTTTTTTAATTTTCGCGCCGACCGTGCGCGCCAGCTCTCACAAGCTTTTTTGCTAAAAGACTTCGACGGGTTCGATCGCGAAGTGTGGCCGCAAGTTCATTTCATCTCGCTCACGCAATATGATGTTCGGTATTCTTCGCCGTTCATTTTTGCGCCAGTAGAACTCAAACACATTTTAGGGGAGATCGTTAGCGCTGCGGGAAAACGGCAATTGCGCATCGCCGAGACAGAGAAGTACGCGCACGTGACTTACTTTTTTAACGGAGGAATCGAAAAGCCTTTTTCTGGTGAAGATCGCAAACTCATTCCTTCGCCCAAGGTCGCAACTTACGATTTGAAACCGGAGATGAGCGCGTTCGAAATCACCGACAAGCTACTCGCACACATGGCGGACTACGATTTGATCGTTTTGAATTTTGCTAATCCCGACATGGTCGGTCACACCGGCGTTGTCGAAGCGGGCGTCAAAGCGGTGGAGACGGTGGATGCATGTTGCGCTCGCATCATTCCGAAACTTTTGGAACTCGACGGGAAAGCGTTGGTTACCGCAGACCACGGCAATTGCGAGCAAATGCGCAATCCTGACGGCTCGCCGCACACCTCGCATACCAGCTACCTTGTGCACTTCATCTATGTTGCCAATGATGCGGCGAAGTTCCGTTGCAAAGATGGCATTCTGGCGGATGTCGCCCCGACTCTTTTATTTCTGCTTGGGTTGCCGCAACCGAAGGAAATGACCGGCCACAATTTGCTCGTGCCAGTCTAACGAGAGTTCTCGATTCAGGTTCCGAGTTCCCGCCACGGCGATCCGGTGCAAAACGTGAAGCCGATTAGCCGCGGTGGCGTCGTTCCAGATTGGTTTCCGGCCGAGTATCAGTCTGTCATTTGATTCGACCAGAGCGCCCCAGCCGACGGGCACTTCCGATTCGCGAAATAATTGCTCGGGCAGCACGATAAAAAAGAAGTTCGCGCATCGATAGCGAATTAGCTTCTCGAACTTTGTGCAGTCATAGAGCCGATTTTGCAGCCTTCGCAACTCGCGAGAAACGCGAGCGTAGCCGCGGTGGCCGATCGCGCTGAAGTTCTCGCAATCAAACTCCGGGAAAAGCGAATCACCATTATGCAGGTTTGGATAATGCGTGCGAAGGCGCGCTTCGAGAACCTGGCGACGATTACACATCGCCACGAGCCGCTTCCGTGCGGACTCGCTGCGACAATTGTCTCGGCGCAAATCGCACAGCGCCTGTTTGCATTCGAACACCGCTGTCGATCCAATTTGCTTGGGAACAGACCGATAGCCGGCCACGTCGGCCCGATATCGGCAACGGGGCAAAGTCACTTCCATCGCGCACGCGGAAAACCCATGCGTCTGCGCCCAAATGAATGCGAGCTGCTTGAGCCTGGCGTGTTGGGTTGTTTCGCCGTGGCGGCCTGTCACTCCCGTAGCCATGTCGCCAGTTCACGTGCCCAGTAAGTGACGATGATATCTGCGCCAGCGCGCTTAAGGGCCGTCATGATCTCGAGAACGGCGGCGCGCTCATCGAAAATTCCCTTCTCCGCCGCAGCTTTG
Organism: uncultured Verrucomicrobiae bacterium; assembly: GCA_963805485.1. GTDB lineage: Bacteria > Verrucomicrobiota > Verrucomicrobiia > Chthoniobacterales > UBA10450 > Udaeobacter. The sequence goes on from CAWDUN010000003.1 coordinate 165,157, forward strand.
ATCATGGCGTACTCGCCACTGACGTGATAGACGGCGGTTGGTTTTGCGAAGCGTTCACGCACGCGCCACAAGACGTCGAGATACGGCAGCGCAGGTTTCACCATCACGATGTCCGCTCCTTCCTCGACATCCAGCGCTGCTTCGCGCAACGCTTCGTTTGCATTCGCAAAATCCATCTGATACGAACGACGGTCGCCGAACTGCGGCGGGCTTTCCGCCGCCTCGCGAAACGGCCCGTAAAACACCGATGCAAATTTCGCGGCATAACTCATGATGCCAGTTTGATTGAACCCACTTCCATCGAGCGCCTCCCGAATCGCGCCGATCCGGCCATCCATCATGTCGCTCGGCGCCACTACGTCCGCGCCTGCGGCGGCGTGAGATAGCGCCGTTTTCACCAAAAGTTCGACACTTTCGTCGTTGAGAACATGAAAATGATCGCCGTCGATTCGGGTGACACCGCAGTGGCCGTGGCTCATGTATTCGCAAAGGCAAACGTCGGTGATTACAATCAATTGCGGACATTTCGATTTGATCGCTCGGACGACTTCTTGAATCACTCCATCTTCGGCATAAGCGCCGCTTGCTTGCTCATCTTTACGCGCGGGAATTCCGAAAAGCAGAATTGCTTGCAGCCCGAGATCCTGAGTTCGGCGCGCTTCATCGATGACATCTTTCAGCGGCAACTGAAAAACTCCCGGCATACTGGCGACAGGCTGGCGTTGGTCCAATTTTTCGCTCACGAACAGCGGCAAAATAAAATCGTGAATGGTCAAATGGGTTTCACGGACCAAGTTGCGCAGGGCGGGGGAACCCCGCAGGCGACGCGGTCGATGGACCAATCTTCTCACAGAGCGAGGCTAGCCGCGCGACGCGATTGTCGCAAGCCGACCGTCCTATTAACTGTGTGCCGATGCTTGACGGCGCGGAGCCTTGGGTGTCTGCATCTTAGCCGTGGCTCGTCGCTCCGATTATTTGTTGATCGATGTCAGTAACTCGTATGCCAAACTTGCGTTCGCATCGAGAGAGCGAGTCTCCAATCCTGCGCGGATCCCCACCTCGGAGATTTCAAGCAGTGTGGTGGCGGAATTTTTGAAACGACGCCCGGTAAATGAAATCGTCGTCTCATCGGTGGTTCCGACCAAAAACCGTGCGATCTCGAAGGCCGCGCGCAACAAAGCGCAAGTGCTCTGGCTGAGTTGGAAACTCAAGCTGGGCATCACGATTGATTATCCCAAACCCGAATCGATAGGCGCGGATCGCCTGGCGAATGCCGCAGCTGTTGCCGAACTTTATGGATCGCCTGCGATCGTCGTGGACTTCGGCACAGCCGTGACGTTCGATGTGCTTTCCGAGAGGCGCAGCTACATCGGCGGCGTGATTGCGCCGGGACTCGAAGCGATGACAGGTTTTCTTTATCAACGCACAGCACTGCTTCCGAGGCTGTCGCTGAAAGAACCACACCGTGCCGTCGGTAAATCAACCGTTGAGGCAATGCGGTCCGGCGCCATTTTCGGTTACCGTGGATTGGTTCGGGAGATTCTGGCGCGAATCAAAGCGGAGCAGTTTTCGCGCAAGAAAGTTGCCGTCGTGGCGACTGGCGGTTATGCGCGCCTTATTACCAGCCAAGTGCCCGAGATCGAAGTGATTCATCCGCACCTGACTCTCGAAGGATTGCGAATTGCGGGAAACTTGAATTGATTTCGCACATCAAGCAGTGGCGGCTTTCCAGCCGTCACACGTGTAATCGACGGCTGTCCAACCCGGCGCTCCTTGCAAAATGTTTTTCCGAACCGAACCGAAAATCTTCGGGCCGAACACAATTTCGACTTGTCAGGGATGCTAATCAGGGCTTGAATCGGTGGTTCATGAAAATCTGGAAGATCGCTGCCATCGCAGCGCTGGGACTGACGGCCTTTGCGGCGGATAATGTTGCTCCAACCAAAGCCGAGCTGGAGGAGATGTACAACTCCGCGTATCGCGCTTTCGACGCGGGCAAATTTCCCGAGGCGCTAAAACAACTCGACGCCATTGACGCGCGCCAGCCTGATCTTGCCGCGTCGAAAAACCTGCGCGGCGTGATCCTCATGCGGCAGGGCAATTACGATCAGGCTGAAGCGGCATTGAACGAGGCGGCACGCATCGATCCCAAGTTTTGGAATGCTCGCTTTAACATGGCGGAAATCCCATTTCTAAAAAAAGACTGGCCAGAGGCGAGAAAACGCTTCGAGCAATTGCTCTCCACCGGACAGTCCGATCTGGCAAAGGAAGCTTCGCAGCTGATTCAATACAAGATCTTGCTGACTTACCTGATGGAGGGCAAAAGCAACATGGTCGATTCCATTCTGGCCAAGCTGGAGCTTTCGCCCGATACACCCGCCGTTGATTATGTAAAGGCAGCGGTCGCACTCCAACAGAAGAACGAACCGGAAGCGAAGGATTGGATCACCGCGGCGGAAAAGAATTACTCACCGCAGCTAAACAAGCTTTTCGTCGAATCGCTGTACGAGATCGGTTGGATGGAAAAGCCATCCGGCCAACGGCGAGCTTCGCTGCCGCTCATGACGGCAGCCGAACGCACGGAGAAGACGAAGGCGTTTGCCCGCTCGAAATTCGAACAATCGCAACAGGCCTTTCGGCAGCGCGATTTTGTCGCGGCGCTGAAGCTGGTGGATGAAGCTGACAAACTGGACCCCAACCAGGCCGCGACGCTGAATTTGCGAGGCGAAATTCTCATGCAGCAGGGCCAATTCGACAATGCCGAGGCCGCTTTCAAAAAGGCAGCAAAGCTGGATCCCAAACTTCGCGATGCGCAATACAATCTCGCGCAAATTCCATTTAAAAAGAAAGAGTATGCAAAGGCACGCGACCGCTTCGAGACGTTGTATAAACGCATTCCCGGCGGAGAAAAAAATCAGGCGGCCGAGCTGATCAAGTTCAAAATTTACATGGCGCTCTTGATGGATGGGAAAGAGAGCCGAGCGCACTCCATGATGGAGGAATTCCAATTCACGGGCGATACCCCTGCGCTCTACTACGCGCAAGCAGCATGGGAGTACAAACACAATAATGCGCAAAAAGCTGAGGATTGGACCAACTCCGCCAATAAAATTTACTCGCCGGCCCTCAACGGCGTTTTTGCTGATGCTTTCTATGATGTCGGATGGTTGAAAAGACCAGAAGGCGCAACTGCTCCTGCGGTCGCGTTTGATACGGGCAATGTCGCCGCATCGCAAACGGACAGCGGCCCTGCGGTAGAGCCGAGTCCCATTCCCGACAAAGGTCCTGTCGCAAATAAACAGGGAACGCTTGCCCTGGCGCCATCGACAAGTGCGCCAGAGGGGGGAATGGAACTTGCCGGCGCGGGAGCGACAGCTAACCAGACTAGTGCGACCGGGCCTGGGCCCGAGTCGAATTCGGCCGCTGAGCCGCCTGTGGCGCAATCCCCTTCGACCAGCAGCGAATCAGCGACTGCGTCTCAGCCTGCCGCTCCTGAGACGACAAGCGCTTCTACTGGCTCGACCGATCAAAATCAACCCGAACATCAAGCTCCCGCGTCTGAGATCGCGGGCGCTTCTACTGTTGCCAGCAGCCAAATTCAGGCTCAACAACAGCCTGTCGCGAAAACGAGTCCTGCCGAACAGACAACAGCTGCCACAGCGCCGACCAAGGCGTCATCGTCAACCCTTGCTGGCGCGTCGAATCGCAGGTTATGGATCGTTGGCGGACTACTCCTGGCAGCCGTGGTGCTGATAGCCCTTGCTATCGTCCCGGCGGTTCGCCGGGGATACAAGTTCTCGGTCCCGGGATCTTCGCGTCCAGGACCAGCCGCCGACACTGCGGTTTTTAACGCGAGAACAGCGCCCGCCCAAACGATTAGTGTTCAGGGCAACGGCTTCGCCGGTGGGCCACGTCAGGTCTCACTCGAACTTAAAGCGTGGAATGCTCAGGTCCGCCCCAACGCATTGCCGTTGTCTAAGGCTGGCGGTGCTTTTAATCGGTTGAAAAGCTCGAAGTCTAAAGGCTCACGACTTCCTGCTCCTGTGGAGACGCAAGCTGAAGAATCAGCCCCGATCGCCGAGCGGTTTTCTGACTCGGTAGGCCCGGTGGTGGCGGCCGTGGAGCCGGGACCTGAGGAGTCGGCTTCATCGGCTGAGCGGTTTTTTGAACCGACTGATTCAGTGGTGACAGCTGTTGAGCCGCAGCAACCGACGAAATCAGCTCCATTTGCCGAGCCGTTCTTTGAGTCGGTCGGACCAGTGATTGAACAAGGAGCGGAGGTCATGCCAGCAGTAGCTGCACAGGAGACTGGCGTGGACGGTTCCGGAACGCTGACTGAACCTGCCGAAACTTTTACGACTACGCCGCAATCAGTGGAGAACGAAATTCTGGAGCTTCCGGAGGAGCCGGTGTTCGCTGCCCAAGAACCCAACGGATTTTCCGAGGACCCAACGGAAGAAGCGGTCATCGCGTATGAGCAGCCGAAAGAAGTCGTCGGCAGCGGATCCGAGTATGCGTGGCCGGCTGCGGAAGCCGCAGCGGAATTAACGGCTCTGCCCATCCAGAACGATCAGCCGCTTGAACCAGTTTTTGCCGAGCGTGGGGCTTTGGTTGAGCAGGAGGATTTTGTTCAATCTGAGGCTTTTTCCGAACGCGAATCTTTTACAGAGCGTGAAGCTCCAGTCAGCGAAGTTATCGCCGAACCGGCATCTGATTTCGAGCCTCCAGCTGTTGTTCCCGCCCGGCCAGTTTTTCCTCAATCAACCATACCTGCAACCATGCCAGAAACTACTCAAACACCACCTGCTCCCGTAGCCAAAGCCCCGGCACCGCCCGTGCCCAAACCGCAACAGCAACCGCAGGCGCCAGTGCCGGCAGGCGGGATGCAAACCTCTGTGCAGCTTACTTTCTCGTTCGAGATAGCAGCGATGCAGTTAACGCCTAGCTTTAAGATGGGAGTGTTGAAAGTCCGTCCCATATCGAAGCTCGTTACGATGCGTTTGCCTTCACCTCAGCGGGCGCAATCTCCGTTAAACTTGCAGGTTGCCTTCGAAGTCGTGAAAATTCAGCCAGTCGCGGGCGCTCTCGGCACGATTCGCGTCGTTCCTTCTCAGCAACAGCGGCCTGCGATGGGGGGTATGCCTTCATTTGCAGTTGCCGGATTGCAAGTTGTGCCGAATTCTGAAACGGCGCCGGTTCAACTCACTCCGTCGGCGCAAGGGCGTGCATCGGTGTTCATTACAGTGCCGTTCCAAATTAGCACGCTCGAGTTTTCTCCGACCCTCGAAATCGGATCGGTCACGCTGAATTCAAATTCGAAACAGGTTGTCGTCCAGTTGCCAGGGACCGGGCCCGGTCCGGTTGAAGGCGCGCCAATGTTCGAGATCGCCAATCTCGAACTGAACGAAGGCGGGGAGATCGTAATGATGCAACTGAACCTGCTCGGCGGACCGAAGCGCGCCTAACGTGTCAGGTCGATCAGTCTGAGCGGTCGAAAATCAGCGCCAGTTTAGCGAGCGCAGTTGTTTCGGAAGAAACTCACCATTTTTCCGAATCAATTTGCCGTCGAAATAAATTTCGCCGCCACCATAATCGGAACGCTGGATGCTGACCATGTCCCAGTGAACCTGGCTTCGGTTTCCGTTGTCGGCCTCTTCATACGCCTGCCCGGGAGTGAAGTGAAATGAGCCGGCAATTTTTTCGTCGAACAAGATGTCGCGCATCGGATGGAACACTCGCGGATTAAAGCCGAGCGAAAATTCGCCGATGTAACGCGCGCCCGCATCCGAATCGAGAATCTTGTTCAGTTTTTTGCTCTCGTTGCTTGACGCTTCGACGATTTTGCCTCGCTTGAAACTCAGCTGGATACCGTCAAAGGCGGTCCCTTGATAAATGCTCGGCGCGTTGAAGGTGAGTTGGCCTTCCACGGACTCTTTCACTGGAGCGGTGAACACTTCGCCATCGGGAATGTTGCGATCACCGCCGCAAATAACTGCAGGGATTTCTTTGATACTAAAATTAAGATCCGTTCCGGGAGCCTTGATTTGGACACGGTCCGTTTGTTCCATCAGCCCCTTCAGTGCTTTCATCCCGGGCTGCAGTTTGCGGTAGTCGAGTGTGCAGACATCGAAAAAGAAGTCTTCAAACGCTTCCGTGCTCATGCCCGCAAGCTGAGCCATCGAGGGTGTCGGCCACCGCAACACAACCCATTTCGTCCGTTTCACACGCTGATCCTGGACCGGACGCATCTTTTTTCCGATCAACTGCATTTTTTCCGCCGGCACGTCCGCCAGCTCGGTGACATTGTGACTGCCGCGCATCGCGATGTATGCATTCATTTTTTTCATGCGCGCCAGTTCATGGCTTGCCATGATGTTTAGCTGTCGATCGGAAGCCTCCAGGGCAAGGGCGCGGTTGACGCGCGTGTGATATACCTGCGCAAAGGGAATGCCTCCTGCATTGCGTGCCGCGCGTATCAGTGCGGTCGTCATTTCATCGGGAATCTCGAATGCTTCGATCAGGACCGTCTCGTTGCGTTTTAGCCGAATTGAATACTCCACCAGGAGTTTTGCGAGTTTATCGAACCGCTCGTCTTGCATAGGCGGTTATCATTCCACCAGCCGCGTTCGATGCAACTCGATCGGGTCGGCTAAACGCGTGATTTCGGCCGTCATCCTGAAGAAGAGTGGTTGGGGTCCCGCGGCGCGACCGAACGGTAATATCACGGGATTCCTCGAGTTCGGTCGGAACTACGCGCCGGAATTATGGCGCTCGAAGCAATTTCGCGGCGAATGCGCCATCAAAACCGTCGCGAAAAGGAAGGCAATCTTTTTCCATTGCCAAAGTCAGAGCCGGCAGCCTGGCAACGAGTTGGCGGACCACCTGTTCGTTTTCTTCGCGCTCAAGGCTGCATGTGCTGTAGACCAGTGTGCCGCCGGGTTTCAGCAAGCGAAATACAGCGCCCGAGATGAGCAACTGTTCATTGGACATTCGACTGAAATCTTCAGGTCGCAGTCGCCATCTCACGTCAATCCGTCGACGTATGACTCCGGTATTTGTGCACGGCGCATCCAAAAGGATTCGATCAAATGGCGCGGTTGACAGGATTTCTTCTGGAAGCTGATTGTGCGTCCAATCGTGGCGGACAATACGAACGATGGTCGCGCCCAGCCGACCGACATTATCCTTGAGAATTTGGAGTCGTTCACGGTCGCGATCGCAGGCAATGATGACTCCACGGTTTTGCATGAGCTGCGCGAGATAAGACGTTTTGCCGCCCGGTGCCGCGCATGCGTCGAGGACTTTTTCTCCTGCCTTCAGATCCAGAAGCTGACAAGCGATTGCTGTACTTGGATCCTGAATGTAGCAATGGCCAGAATCCAGAGCGGCTGTCGGCAAAGTTTTGAACTCTAGAAAATCTGAATTGCCACCTAGCGGTCCTGAGTCTGGGTGCAGCTGCAGAAAGATTTCCCGATTGGTCTTTATTCGATTGATCCGGCCATAAACAGGCGCGGGCCGATTGTTCCATTTACAAAGCTCTTCGGTGTACTCGGCGCCAAAGCTTTGTTGCCACCGCTCCACCAGAAATTGCGGATGAGATGTCCGAACGAACAATGGTTGCGCGTTGGTCCGTTCACGCAGCTCATTTCCTTGCCTGATCGCGCTACGCAACACGGCATTGATAATCGCTCGCTGCTTTTGCGAGCCCAGGCTGACGCTCTCATGCACGGCTGCGTGTTCAGGCGTTTTAAGGAAGAAAACCTGGTACAAGCCGAGACGGAGGATGTCGCGGACGTTGTCCTCGATGTGCGAAGCTCGCAGGCAACCGATCCACAAATCGAGCAGCGTTAAATTCCGCAAAACGCCATAGAATAGTTCCAAGGCGAACGCACGATCGGACGCAGCGAGATCTGCATTGGCAAGCAGACGTGAGACGATGGAATCTGCGAAGCGCTTTTGTTTTCGCCAAAGGCGCAAGGCCGCAAGGGCAATTTGGCGAGCAGAACGCCGCGCCATGGTTCGTTACTGCGGCCTCACGCCTGCGCGTCCAATAGAGTAATAACTGAATCCGAATTGCCGCATCGTCTCAGGATCCAATAGATTTCGTCCGTCGAAGACGATCGGCGTCCGCATTTTGTCTTTCAACACCGCGAGATCCACGTTTGCAAATTCATTCCAATCTGTGGCGATGATCAACGCTTCGGCGTCAGTGACCGCTTCCAGAGCGGACGGGGCAAATTCCGCATCGCCGATCGCTTTGATGGCGCGTGCCTTCTGCATTCCCTTCGGATCGTACGCCACCACATGTGCTCCTTCGCGCAGAAGCTGTTCCACCACTTCGATTGCCACCGATGAGCGCAGGTCATCGGTATCCGGCTTGAACGTCAAACCCCAGACCGCAATCCGCTTTTCGCGCAATACCCACAGCGTCTCGCGGATGATCTTGAGGAAACGGCCCTTTTGATCCTCGTTTATCCGTTGCACTTCTTTGAGGAGAGTAAATGGCCTTCCAAGCTGCTCACTGATGGCGATGAATGCCGCAATGTCTTTTGGGAAACAGGAGCCGCCATAGCCGATTCCAGCGTTCAGGAAATCACGCCCTATACGATGGTCCATCCCGATTCCGTCGGCCACTTTTTCCACGTCGGCTCCGCTCGCTTCGCAAATCGCGGACACCGCGTTGATGTATGAAATCTTCAAGGCCAGGAATGAGTTCGCGCAATGTTTGATAAGCTCGGCGCTACTAACGTCCGTCACGAGCATCGGGGCCATGAAAGGCTCATACACCTTTTTCATCAAATCGATCGCGTATTCGCTTTGCGCTCCGATCACGATCCTATCCGGATGCATGAGATCAGCCACTGCGCAGCCCTCCCGCAAAAACTCCGGGTTACTGACTACGTCGAATTTTGCGCCGTGGCGGTTGTATCGCTTTATTGACTCCGCCACTTTTTCGCCTGTCTTCACTGGCACCGTGCTCTTGTCGACGATTACTCGATAATCGGTCAACACGCCCGCGATCTCCCGCGCAACTTTCTCTACGAAGCTGAGATCGACATCGCCGTCTGGCAGCGGTGGAGTCGGGACTGCGATGAAAATAATTTGTGAGCGTTCGACAGCTTCCTGAATATTGCCTGTAAAATGTAGTCGCTGCGCCGAAACGTTGCGGTGAACTATTTCTTTCAAGCCCGGTTCGTAGATCGGTATCTCGCCCGCTTGCAGTTGTCTCACTTTTTCGGAGTCGTTATCGACGCAAATAACATGATGGCCGACGTCAGCGAAACAGGCGCCCGTCACCAAGCCGACGTATCCGGAGCCGATAATTGATATATCCATGAGTCAGGAACGGTGTCGGCGAATCAGCCCAAGCACAAGTAGCGGAATTCAGCCAGCCGGTTTCGCCGCGACCCGCGACTTTGGGATCAGTCGCCCGACGAGCTAGGATCGAAGTTTAAGTCGAAACCAATTTTCGGGAATGCCTTAAGTGTCACAGTGAACAGGAGACCGTACTCTTTCACTCCTGAGTTATCCCGTATTACCCCGCCGACCGAGGCCACCCAGCTCGTTAAATCCCGGTAAATCGCGTAGCGCTGTTCCTGCAGAGTATCCGTGGCGCCTTCATACTGCTCTTGAATGGCCAAGCCCCAGTTGTCGTTAACGCGAAGGTAGCCGCCTACAACAAACAAGCTGCTATTGTCGAAGAACGGGTTCCCGTTCAGATATCGGTGGCCGAGGTTCACTTGCAGGTTCGCCAGCGGTTGCACTGTGGCATAAGTGTCGACTTCCGTGAAACCTTTTGCGAAAGCGGGCAGCTGAGAATTTACAGAAAACGACATCCACGGCAGCGGATTAAAGCGGAGATTGTTGAACAAATTTGAGTAGGCCGTGCGATCGTACGGGTTCTCGAAATTTCTATCAACAAAAGTATCCAATTCAAGCCAGGTCATCGTTGAATCGTCCCGCCGGGTTTCCAACTTGTTGCGGACACCCATGCGCAAGACCGTCCAATCGGCAATCGAATCAGTCGGGGTGAACTGTGGAAAATCGATTGCCCGAAGCTGCGTAGAAGGCTCAAATCGATCGAATTGCAAGATCGAGAGGGGATTAGGCCCGTCTTCTTTCACGTAGGAAAAGTCGCTAAACGGTTGGATCACGTGCATCAATCCGTCTAAGCCGAATGCACGACTCTGCACATTCTCCCATTTTCGCGAGATCTTGAACGAAGCTTCCGCGCCGGTATCGAACACGCTTCGAAACGTATCTCCATCGAACTTGATGGGATTAATCGTTGATGGTGGCGGCAGGATAGTGTCCGGCACCAGCGGGTTTGATGGCGGCACAAATATCGTTGATCCGAGATCCCATGTCTTGCCGTAGTAGGTGCCCCGATATCCAACCCGGGGCATAAACGACAGCCAACCAAAATATGTGTTGGGAAAAACCAGTTGATGGAACGTGTCGAAACGCTCCGTGCCGTAATTCTTGATACCTGAGTCCTCAGGAAATTGTAGCCGCAAATTGGCAAATCCTGTTTCGCCTTCGTAAAATATAGGGCCGCCAAAGAGGGCGTGCCGTTTAATGTCCAAAGCCACTTCCGGCTGGCGTTCGGTGGTGGTGAAGAAATCGTTTGCCTGAAAACGCTCGATCCCGGTGAGAGTGAAAACCGGGTTTATTTTTGTCAGCGCTACCACATTGTCTGGAACAGGATCAATCCGAAATTCTCCCTGGAAAAAATCCTGCATCACGTACTGGTCACTTAGCTTGGTGATGTTGGCCATGCCATAGATGGAGTCGGTGAAATCCGTGTGGTCCTCGATGCCAAGCCGGTATCGCGACTCAGGCACACCCACTCGCGGTATGTCGGTTTGATTGATCTCCGGGTTTTGGTCGTTGATATAGAAAGTTTTTATCCGCGCCACACTGCTTTGGTCTTTCCCATATTCAATTGTCGGCTCCAAACCGATGGCTGGGCCTCGCCTGCCAAAATAATCCAGCCGGAGCCGGGTTTGAATATTGTCTGTGATCGGGAACGTGACCTGCGTCAGAAGCGATGGTCCCCAGGTGCTGTAATACGCGGGCGAAATGGAAAAACTAAACGCGTTGTCGAGCGATTGGTAGAGATAGGGAAACCAAAACACCGGCACCTTCCCGACATAGGCGGTGACGTTCAAAAAGATAACGCGATCGTTCTCGTAAACGCGAATCTTGTGGGCATGCAGGCGAAAATCAGGCTTCGACGAATCGTGCGTCGTGAAAGTGCCGCCCTTGATGAGATAGGCATTGTCCCCCTCAATCGAGGTCACATCGTTACCGGACAGAAAGTAAGGCTGTGACTCCGTTCGTGCAGTGGTCGCCCGGATCTTTTTCGTTTCAGTGTTGTAAATCCCGCTGTCGGCGTTGTACAGGCTCGCATCCCGATAAATTCGAACGTGGCCTCTCAGCTCCACGTCGTGGGTGGAGGGATTGTACTGTGCGTAATCGGCGTATATGTCCGTGTTGCCAATGTGAATCACGACATTGTCGCGAGCGGTCGCCAGGCCGTTTTCGTATGTGGTTTGCCCGGTTGAGGTAATTTCAATAGGGCCGTTGTCCGGAGTTTTGACTTCTCCGGACATCCAACCGGCAGTCGCAAGCAGGCCGGCCATCAAGAAAACCAGCGATCGCATGGCGACCGCCACCGGTACTGCACCAAAGTCCCCCTGCAAAGGCAAAACCGCTCCAAACGGGAGAAAATGCCCCTGTCAGGCTGCCGTCAGGAGGATTGCTTTCCCCGCGAGTTTTCAATTGAATCAAAGCGTGGTCCCTGCTGATGGTGAAGTGACTTCGCCGAGTGCGATTGGCGGAAATGCTTATCACGGCCCGGCGGCGTTTACTACCACGCATTGGAGCATGGTGCTGGAGGCACAAGGCGAATCGACGGCGGCACATGAGGCACTTGAAAAGCTCTGCCGGATTTATTGGCGGCCCATTTACAGCTTTGTGCGGCGACAAGGGGCTGGGCCGGAGGAAGCGCAGGATCTCACGCAAGGTTTTTTTGCTCTCTTGTTGGAACGCCGGGATCTGCGGACTGTGCGCAAAGAGAAGGGCCGATTGCGTTCTTATCTGCTCTCAGCGGTGAAGCACTTTTTGGCCGACGAACACCGCCGCGCGATGGCGATCAAACGCGGCAAAGGCCAGCAGCTGATTTCTTTGGAAGAACTGCGCACAGAGGAACGGAGCGGCATGGAGCCAGCCGACCCGCTCACTGCCGAGCGCATTTACGAGCGCCGTTGGGCTTCGACGTTGCTGGATCGCGTGCTGAGCCGATTAGAGGATACTTACCGTAACCGGGGTAACGCGGCATTGTTCGATTCCTTCAATCAATTGCTGGCAGACGAGCCAGGGGCGCCGTCGCAGGCGGATATTGCGGCGCAACTCGGGATGACCGAAAACGCCGTTTCGCAGGCCTACCATCGATTTCGGCAAAGCTATCAATCGTTATTGCGCGAGGAAATTGCCCATACCGTTGCGACTCCCGGCGATATCGAAAACGAGTTGCGTTATCTGATTGCTGTGATTCGCGCATAAGGCTGGACAGAATTTTACGCAGTACAAAATGGGGACGCACGCCGACTCTCGGGCAATGATCAGAGTAATCAGAATTTGCCGCAAATGCGGCGCGAAAATCTTTTCTGACGCGCCGAGAGGGCTTTGCACCGCGTGCGTGCTGGAAACGGCGCTCGGGATTTTCCCGGATGCATCCGTAGCCGCTGATCAGGAGAATGAAGCGGCGAATCGGCGAATGGGCGAATCGGCGAGGTTGCCGTCTCCCCGTTTCTCCGATTCGCCGCTTCAGTCTGTTCCCATGCTGGGAGAGTTAGGCGATTATGAGTTACTGGAAGAAATCGGACGCGGCGGTCAGGGCGTGGTATTTCGCGCAAGGCAAAAGAGCCTCAATCGCACAGTTGCATTAAAAGTCATTAGCCTTGGTCAGTGGGCGAGCAAAGCGCATCTGAAGCGTTTTCGTCTGGAAGCCGAAGCGGCAGCCAAGTCTCGAGCATCCCGGTATCGTTCCGATCCACGAAGTCGGCGAGCGCGATGGCTCGTGCTACTTCAGCATGAAATTTGTCGAAGGCGGACAACTCGACGAAGTAGCCAAGCGCGAGCCGATGCCGATTCGGCGCGCGGTGGAATTAATCGCGAAGGTGGCGCGCACTGTTCATTACGCGCATGAACATGGAATTTTGCATCGTGACATCAAACCGGGAAACATTCTGCTGGATGCAAAAGGCGAACCGCATCTTACCGATTTTGGTCTTGCCCGATTAGTCGAATCTGAAAGCAGTGTCACGCAGACGCTGGACGTCCTAGGCACGCCCAGTTACATGGCGCCGGAGCAAGCGGTGGGAAACAATGCGGCTATCAGCAGCGTCACCGATGTCTACGGACTTGGTGCTGTACTTTACCAATTGCTGACAGGTCATCCGCCGTTTGCCGGTGGAGCAACCTACGAGACGATCAAATTGCTACTGGATACCGAGCCGCGGCAACCGCGCCTGTTAAATCCGAAAATAGATCGCGATCTCTCCACAATCTGCCTCAAGTGTCTGGAGAAAGATCCGAAGCGCCGGTACTCTTCCGCTCTCGCGCTGGCTGAAGATCTCGAGCGTTGGCTAAAGCATGAGCCGATTCGGGCGCGCCACACTGGGATTTTCACGCGTGGAAGAAAATGGGTGCGGCGCAATCCAACCAGCGCGCTACTTGCGGCATGTCTGCTCGCGCTGGCGGCGGCCGCTGGGCTGGATCGTTTGGAAAAGTGAATTGATCCGACAACCGCTAACAAACTGGAATCGCCGTTCTGCCGTTTGAAAATCTGAGCGAGCAGAAAGAAGAGACGCGCCTTCGCTCGATGGCGTGCAGGACGACATTCTGACCAAGCTGGCGAAGATCGCCGACCTAAAAGTCATCAGCCGGACCAGTGTGATGGAATATCGTGGCAAACGAAATCTGCGTCAGATCGGCAATGATCTGCGGGTATCGCATGTTCTGGAGGGCAGCGTCCGCAGAGACCGGCACGCATCTTCGTCTGAACGCGCAGTTGATCGACACGCGCACTGACACTCACGTCTGGGTCGAGCAATACGACCGCGATTTGAATGATCTGTTCGCAATCCAAAGCGAGATCGCGCAAAAAGTCGCCGAGCAACTTCACGCCAAAATCTCAGCTGCTGAGAAACTGGCGATTGAACGCAAAGCCGACCGGCGATCTCGTCGCTTTCGAGCTCTATTCGCGCGCCAATGATATTTGGCGGAATTCCGCGGCGGCAGCGCGGATTCGTGGTGCAGGCTATCGATCTGCTGAACCAGGCGGTGGCGCGCGACCCATCGTTTCTCGAAGCCTATTGCAAGCTGGCCTTTGCTCATGACCAGCTTTACTTCTTTGAACTTGACCATACTCTCGCGCGGTTGGCGTTGGCGGAAGCAGCCATTCAGGAGGCATTTCGCATCCGTCCAAATGCCGGCGAAGCACACCTCGCACGAGGCAGTCATCTTTATAACGGATACCTCGATTACGATGGCGCTCTGGCTGAACTGGAAGTTGCCACGCCAGACTCTGCCCAATCATGCCCGGATATTTCGACTGATGGGTTATATCCAGAGACGCCAGGGACGCTGGGAAGAGTCCACGCGAAACCTCGAGCGGGCAGTTGAGCTCGACCCGCGCAACCTTAACACGCTCGACAGATATCGCAGACAGTTACGGAATCTCCGGCGTTATGCTGAACAAAAATCGAAGTTCGATCGCATGTTGGCTATCGAGCCAAACAATATCGCGGCAAAAGCAGTTTCGCGCATTCGTGGAAGTGGATTGGAAAGCTGATACCGGGCCATTGCATCAACTGATCGATGAGATCCGGGCGACAAATCCTGCTGCGATGCCGAAGATCGCCTATCGATTGGCTATCTTGCGCACTGGCCGAACGCGACGTCGCTGCTGCTAAAGAAGCATTGAGCGCGCTCAGCGACGACGAATCTCGTTAGGGTCAGCTGTTCAATTTCACCGTCCTTTTGTCGAAGGCGTTATCGCGCGAATGACAAACGACGAGCACAAAGCGCAGTTGGCTTTTACTGCTGCGCGCGCGGAGCAGGAGAAAACCGTCCAGGCTCAACCAGATTACGGCCCGGCATGGTGCGTGCTGGGCGTAATCGATGCCGCTCTCGGGCGGAAGGAGGAGGCCTTGCGCGAAGGCCGGCGCGCGGTCGAGCTGCTTCCCGTGGAAAAGGACGCAGTCAATGGCATCTTCATGTCGATATTTGGCGATGATTGCTGCGTGGGTAGGCGAAAAAGATCTCGCCTGCGAACAGCTGGCCACTGCCGTCCGTTACCCCACTAGCGGTCTTGACTCAGCTATGGCGAATTAAAACTGATCGCCATTATGGGACCCGCTGCGCGGCGATCCGTGCTTCGAAAAAATCGTTGCCTCCCTCGCGCCGAGGTAGGGGATTTACGTAGGACTGCGGCTCAGAATCTTTTTTTCAGCTGAAGGTACCAGAACCGGCCCTTGATCGTGGCAAGCGACTCGTCATAACCGTTCTCGAAGCTGCCGGCCACGAAAGATGGATCTTCGTCGAACACATTCTGCATCCCAAGCGTAAGAGTCGTGTTATTCAACCAAGCGCGCCATCCACACGGGTTGTATTCGGCTGTAGAGACCGGCATGACATTTTTCTCCTTGCCGTCTTTTATCTTCACGTTCTTGCCGCCGTCCTTCGCAAAGCCAGGCACGTGAACTGCCGCCGGTGGCGGCAGGTTGAACGTGTACGATGCGATCAAATCGAGCGTAGTCCACGCTGCCACTTTGCGCGCGCGGAATGGGAAAGGAGCGGCGTGATTCCCCGGCCCGCCAGTTCTAGGCATGTTTAGCTTGGTCGATCCCGTCAGACTGACATTGTCGTCATTGTATTGGCCAATCCAGTGAACTATTGCGCCAGTATCAAGGCCCTGCATCCAAGTGTCAGTCGGGCCATCGTAGAACAGACTAAAATTAGCTCGATTCCATGGCAGCGAGTTGGTTAGGCTGAATCCCGGCGGTGCGAATTCGCCCGCGATACCAAATCGTTTGGTGTTAGGGTTAACTTGAAGCTCGGCCCGGGAAAGCCATGTGCCATTCACCGTGAATGTCAGCCGGCCATAATCGCCGTGCCCAAAAATCGAAGAGTCCAGAATATAGATTGCTTCGTAGTCGAGACCTTCGAAGATCGCGCCTGAAAGATTTTCGTTGGGATCGATAACGAGCGTAACGGCGCCCGCGGTCAGGTTGACCATTCGGCAGGGGCGGCGTATCAGGCGGCGGCGGTGTCCCGAAACACCAAGCCGGGAAGATCTGCCTCGATAATGAATTGCGCGCCGAGGGACGAGATGAGCGATCGCAAATCAATGTGCCACCAATCCGCGCTCACGGTCAGACCTTTGAGCCATTTCGGGCTGTAAACGATCCCGTAAGACCATTCATAGGCGACTTCCGGTTGCAGCAGAGGATTTCCGGACTAATGCGCTCCTCGATCTGCTCGGCGGTCAACCTTGAAAATGGATCGTGCAACCAGTGCGAAGTTCTGCGAGCCCGCCGGCGTAATCTCGAATAGTGTCGGCGCATGGAACGCTTCGGTGTAGCTGCCGCGCAACGTAAGGGCGCCGATATACTTTGGGTCAACCGGCTGCCAGCGGACAGATACCTTCGGCCTCTGCCCGTTATACTGGGAGCTGGTTGCCGGTTGGAATGGAGTTAGAACTGTCGAAGTGTTCTGGCTGTACCATTCCTCGCGCTCTGCGAAGTCTACCTCGAAACTGTAAAACGCCGGGAAAGTTCCATGTGGGACTGGTAAAGGGAACCCGCACTTCCTGGTAGATTGACCAGACGTCCCGGTTCACCCGGAAGCCTTGCCCATCCACCGAGCCAATCGAATTAAACGTTTGATTAAGCGGGTCACGATTACGTGTCATTCTCTCCCCGCGATACTCACCGCCGATCGCAAATGAGACCGGCCCAGCGGGAAGATTAAATAAGTCGCCGTTGATCGTTGCATAACCTAAGTGGCAACTCGAATTCGCCGGTATTTTGCAGGGTGACATAAACTCGGCTTCTTGCCGCTCTGCTGTTTTGGCCAAGAAAACCAAGGAACGGATTAAACGCCGTAGCTGGGTCGGTATCCAGCAGCGCTTCCCGCAGCCCAGGTTGGCTGACCTCGCCTATCGGACAAATCCTGGCCCTCGTTCCGCGAATAACGAAAACCGACCTCCCAGTTCCAAGTCTTGAAATAGTCGCCGAATTCTCCCATCTCGCCCTTGAGCCCAACATCAAAGAGAGTGTCCCAGTAGGTGAATTTTTCACTTCTCTTGCCGGTATCGTTAATAGCCGCGAAACCGAACCCCAGTAGTTACTGGGAGACCGCTTCCGTCAGGAAAATAATTTGGAATAGTCGCATCCGCGACCGTAAACGGATTAAACGCGATTCTGAGATTGGCACACTGATGCCAGCGGGACTAAAGCCCACGTTGGAGCCTGGGATCTTGAACGGGTCGGGCACAAACGGCACAGCTGCCAGGGATGAATCGAAAAATGAGCGGACAAATTTGAAGTCGGCAAACAGAGTTAGATATTTGTCACACAGATCGCGAGCGAAAGAGCCATAGAAGCTTGGCGATCAGCCGGAGGAAGCGCGGGCGTGAAAGCAGCAAAGTTATAGGAGAAGTAATCGCCACCGCCCTTATAATCAGTGCCGATCTGTGGAACGTGTTGGGATGCGTTGGGCCCGATGATACCGGGCGCACCGGGATATGCATTTGGATTAACCACAAAGGGGTTCTTATAAAACGGAGAAGTTGCCGCGTTCGGAGCTGAGTGCGGTGGCGGCGAGTTCGCACTAAAAAACAATTTCGGGATCAAGCGGAAGCCTCCAACCCGGCCAGGGAAATTCCCGCTGCGCGACATCAAATCCGCCAAACGGGATGAAAAAGGCGTTGGAAGAAATGTCGCGATCGCGACTAAAGAGACCGCCGTCGCGCTGCCAGAAATCGGCAACGACCACAATGTCTGTCTTGTCATCTCCCGTGCCCGCTTTGATCCATGCCTCCCACTCGCCCATCTCGTTGGATGCTCCCAGATTTGTGTTTCCATAACTGCCCCCGATCTCCAGACCACGGAATTTGTGGATCAAAAAGAAGTTGACCACGCCGGTAACAGCGTCGGAGCCGTACACAGCTGAGGCGCCATCCTTCAGGATGTCGATGTGATCGATCATCGGGAAGGGAATGAGGTTAATGTCCTGGCCCTGGCTAGAGCCGGCGACGCCTAACGAACCAAAGGCGACACGTTTTCCATCAACCAGAATCAACGTCTCTTTCGGGAGCAGCCCGCGCAAGTTGATCTGCACAGTACCGTCGCCGCCATTGCCGATGTTCAGGTTGACGGTGCCGCCCGCTTCCTGCGGCAAGAAACGTTTGCAGGTCCTGTGCGTTGCGAATGCCCAATTTCTCGAGGTCTGCCGGCCGATACGTGTCCACTGGGTTGGGCCCGTCTCTTCCGCCGTGGGAATATTGGAACCGGTGACAATGACTCGTTCGACTTCCGCAACGCCCGGAGCTGCCGCCTCCTGAGCAAATGCGTTTGCAACGGAAAATTAAAAAAGATCCGAGTATCGCTGTAAGCGCATGGCGAGAGGATCCTGAGTTGTCTGGGGCATTCATGTCCGACGCCAAAAAGGCCCGAGGAATCCCATTAGAAATATTTCTGCTGAAACGTGCAATCTAATTCCTGACATGTCGCCGAGGCGACTTCAGACGAAATCAGTTTCTAATGAAGCAGCGTTCGCTCTCCTTGACTCTCGTTGACTTCTCTCTGACTCCGCACATCCGTGAATCCGCGCGTAATCCGTGGTTTCCAAAAGATTTCCGCAGCAACTTCCCGCGTAAGGGATCCAAAAATTTTACGCAGTACTTCAGTGAACGGCCAGAAATGACAACTCAATAACGAGAAATCACGGAAGGCCAAAACAAGAAAGAGAAATTAAACAATGAATAACATCAAAAGAATCAGCTTAATGACAGCAATCTTCCTGACCGTGGCGCTCGTCAGCTCCGCGGTGGAAGCGGGAGTGATACCAATTAATGGTACTGTCGCAGGGAGCGAAATTGACACGCCTTTTCCCGATCCAGCGGAAGGGTTTTATGTTAATGGGAGCGTCACGTCAACCGACACGCAGCTTGGTCCATTCACACAGTTTTATTCGGTCCCAGTGGACTTGGCTTTCCTGGGTACGCCACCTGGCGACACCGGGGCAACTCGTTTGATAGTGGGAGACGCCGCTAACGGTGACAGCATTTTAACGTGGGAATTGGGGAATCTTGGTAATCCTGATTCCTGCGCCAACGGCGATCTTCACACTTGTGTCAAGGGGGACCATTGTTGGCGGAACGGGCCGGTACGCTGGCGCTAGAGGCAGCCTCACCACCGACCGATGCGTGAATCTAGCGACCGGCGAGAGCAGCGGTACCATCAGCGGCACCATCGTCGTAAGAGGACGAGGACACTGAGCGCCGGCAGGTCTCTGCCAAACCGTCGCCGAGCGTGGCGCTTGATCCCGTTGATAGGGGAAGCGCTACGTCGGCAAGACGATGCTCTTGCGGATCGCTGCGCTGTTGCCGTTATCCTCGCACGCGCGCAGCGAAGGCAACTTCCCGCGTAAGGGATTCAAAAATTTTACGCAGTACTTCAGTGAACGGCCAGAAATGACTTCTCAGGATGAGGAGCCAAAGAAGGCCAGAACTTAAACAGAAAGAAACAACAACTATGAAGACAAAATTAACAAAGATTATAATGAGTTCCCTGGCCTTCGCCTGTGCGTTGGTGTGTTTGGCTGCCACTATGGCGCCGGGCACATCCGCTACCGCGCGCGCGGAAGTCGACAGGCATTGCAGCGTGGGCATGCTAAGGGGTTTATATCTGTGGACCTTCGACGGGTACGCAAACTTAGGTGGGAACCTGGTACCGAAAGCCGTTATGCAAGGCCTCCGGTTCAACGGAGATGGTACCACGTTCAATCCATTCGGCACTGTGAACATCGGGGGCACGGCTATTTTCGACGTCACCGGAGGGCCAGGAACCTATACAGTCGCAGCGGACTGCACAGGCACCCTGACACCGGGGCCCGGCATATCCCCAGTTTTCAATATATACGTCGGGCCGGGTGCACAGCAGGTTTGGACTATCGAGGTCTCCTCCCCCAATCCTCCTGCCGGCATCGGAGTGAGCGTAGGAACGGCGGTACGCGTGCCGTAGTAAAAGCTGCGACGACATCGAGCGTCTGAACGAATAAGGGCTTGGCGCGTTCTATCCGCGCCAAGCCCATTGTGCTTTTAGAACTTGGCAAATAAGCGGAGCGACACGGATCGTTTGCATCCCTGCCTCACGTATAGCCAGTTTTGTCCTCCAAAGTTCGATCAATTCGCCATCCGGGGCCGCGAAAGAAGGCCACGCGCACCGGCCAAGGTTGTTCAGTCATATCATTCACAAGATCTAATGGCCGGATCGGCACCATGATCTCGAATTCGGCGTTAATGGTGGCTTCCAGCGCTTCCCGGCATGGGGGCTTTTTGTTTTTTTAGGAGCCGAGCATTCAATTTTCTGGTACAGACATGGAGAAACAATCGAAAGGGGCCTTGCGCATCTTTATTCTCGCCGACACGCACAATCGTTTGCCAGGGAACGTGAGGGAGATGGCCAAAGACGCTGATGAGATCTGGCATCTTGGGGATGTTTGTGCGGAAACGATTCTTGATGAGCTGCAGGCGATCGGACCCCGAGTGATGGTTGTGCGCGGAAATTGCGACAGCAATTTCGAGTGGCCTTTGGTTCTCGATCTTGTGCGAGGCGGGTTAAAATTCCGCCTGCAACATGTTCCGCCAGATCATCCGCCGGATGACGTCGATGTTCTCTTGCACGGGCATACGCACGTCCCGCGTAACGAAAGGCTCGGTCGGGTTCTGTTTCTCAACCCGGGCTGCGTGACGCGGCCCAACCGCGGTTCGCGGTCAAGTGTGGCCTGGCTTGAAATTGCGGACGGGGAAATTTCCTGGAAACTCGTGCCGCTCCGCCCCGGCTTGTCATTCTGAGCGAAACGAAGAATCTCAGATTAGTTCTTTTTGGATGCGCACCAAGTCAAGGATCAGAGATGTTTCGCTTCGCTCAACATGACAGGACACACTTTAGTTCGCTCTTGATTAAATCAGCGGCAGTCGCTTTTCTTCACGAAGATGAGTTCGGCTCTCGATCAAATCTTCGTTCACGGAAAGCGATGGCTGCTTTCCTGGATTGCCGCCGCGCCGGATTGGATCATCCAAATCACGTCCAGCCTGATTAATATTATCGCGTTGCTCGCCGTGTTTCTCACGCTCTTCGCGCTTATGTCGGTGCTGGAACGGAAGATTTTAGGGCGAATGCAAAATCGTTACGGGCCGAACCGCGTCGGGCCGTTCGGTCTTTTGCAACCGGTTGCAGATGGAATCAAAATGTTAATCAAAGAAGACATCGTGCCGGCGCGTGCAGACAAGATCGTCCATTTCCTTGCTCCAATCGTGCTTGCGGCAGTGGCCATTCTCACGCTGGGTGTGATTCCCTACGGGCGAAACATGACCGCGTTCACAATTGATGGCGGCATACTCTTTTTCTTCGCGGTCGGATCGGCAACGGAACTTGCGGTGTTCATGGCTGGCTGGGCCAGTAACAATAAATTTTCGATGCTCGGCGCCATGCGCGCGATCGCTCAGATGTTCAGTTACGAATTGCCGCTGATCATCACCGTGCTCCCGGTCGTGATGATCGTTGGTTCGCTTAAGCCGGACAGCATTATTTTCGCACAAGGCGAGTACACGTTTGGCATCGTGCCGCGGTGGTTTGTCTTCACGCCATGGGGAGCAGCGGCATTCCTTTTATTTTTCGTGTCCGGCCTCGTGGAATCCAATCGCACGCCATTCGACGTCCCGGAGGGCGAATCAGAAATCGTCGCAGGGCATATGACCGAATATTCGGGATTCAAGTACGCCACGTTTTTCATGGCGGAATATCTCGGCATGTTCGCCGTCAGCGGCTTGGCCGTGACGTTGTTTCTGGGCGGCTGGCATGCGCCCGTGCGGTTTCTCGAATTTGTTCCCTCGTACATCTGGTTTTTCGCAAAGCTGAGCATGCTGCTCTTCGTTTACATCTGGCTCCGGGCAACGCTCCCGCGCACGCGCGTGGATCAAATGATGAATGTCGCCTGGAAGTTCATGTTGCCCATGGCATTCACGTGCTTCATTGCCGCGGCAGTCTGGCACTATACGGGGCGCGGTATCCGTGGCTGGCTGTGGTCGCTGTTCGTCATTGTGTTTGTCTATAGCACGCTGTCGATACTGCTCGACACAGGAAGGAAATTCGCTCGGCGAGTTTACCGGTTTGCTGAATGAACGGTGCAGCATTCATTGTAATTTCCATCTTCACGCTCGCCGGGGCGCTGGCGGCCGCGACGTTGCCAAATCTCATGCATGCCGCGTTGTGTTTGGTGCTGGCGTTGCTCGGTCTGGCATCTTTCTTTTTCCTGCTTGGCGCAGAATTCGTGGGACTTGCCCTGGTATTCATTTACGTAGGCGCAGTGGCGGTGTTGATCGTTTTCACGATTCTTCTCACACGCCGCGATCCGAAGGAACATCTTGGTGTTAATTGGGGCGGTGTTCTGATTGCGCTTGCCGTCTTTAGCGGTTTGACATGGGCCATTTTAAAAACCCAGTCACTGTCTATCGCGCCGCCGCACATTCGGGCGCTTACGGTTAAGCAAATCGGCCAGGCATTGATGACCGGTTACGTGTGGCCATTGCAATGCGTCGGGCTTCTCCTGACCGCCGCGCTAATCGGCGCGCTCGTGCTCGTCATGGAGGAAAAGAAGTGACGGCGGAGTCTGGCGCCTGGGGAGCGCACGGTTGCACCGTGCTGGTTTCCGCATACTGCGGAAAGGAACCTCCTCGATTTGTATTTTGTTTGCGTTGTGACAATGAAAGTTCGCGATCGTCTGGAGACGATCGCCAGCACGCCAGAGGCGTGCGTTCCCCAGACGCCAAATACACCGCATCATGACACAGCCACTTCAACTCTTCGTCATGGTTTCCGCGGCGTTATTTTCCATCGGACTGCTTGCCGCCCTCAGCCGGCGTCACGCGATTTTCATCCTGATCGGCATCGAGATGATGCTGGCTGCGGCGAACTTGAATTTTATCGCGTTCTGGCGATTCGCGCCGCCGCCGCATCCGCCAACCGGAGTGATGATAGCAATCTTCTCGATCGCCATCTCTGCAGGCGAGGCCGCGGTTGGCCTGGCGATGGTTATTTCCGTTTACCGACATTTCCGAACAACGAACGTCGATCAATACGACCAGCTCAAAGGATGAATCCGGGGATCGTAAGTAATCTCTGGCTGGTGCCGGCAGTGCCATTTGTGGCAGCGGTCGTGGTTTTGAGCTTGCCAAACTCGCGGCGCAAAAGTGCGGTCCTACTCGCCATCGGTGGTCAAATCTTTGTGCTGGCGATCTCGATCGCGGCGTTTCTTCCGACACTGCAAACGCACGGCTTCCGCGAAGTCCAGAATTTCACATGGTTCACGTTCGGCGAACAAACGCTGCGGCTCGGATTTGTTCTCGATCCGCTCGCGGCAGCCATGCTGATGATGATCTCATTGGTCAGCCTCTGCATTTTTGTCTTTAGCGTCGGCTACATGGCTGACGACAAAAATTTCACCCGTTTCTTCGCGTATCTGTCGTTCTTCTCGGGCGCGATGCTGGGCGTGGTTATCGCAAACAGCTTGCTGCTGCTTTTCATGTTTTGGGAACTTGTAGGGCTCGCGTCGTATTTACTCATCGGCTTCTGGATCGAGCGACCGAGCGCTGCAGCGGCAGCAAAGAAAGCCTTCATCACTACGCGGATTGGCGACATGGGATTTTTTCTCGGAATGCTCTGGCTCTACAAGCGCAGTGGCACACTGCTTTTTTACGACGGCGGTCGTGGTTGTCTTGAAGGCGCCGGCCTGGCCTTGCTTGGCGCAAGCGCCACTTTCATCGCGCTTCTGATTTTCTGCGGCGCAGTTGGCAAGTCCGGACAATTCCCGCTGCACGTCTGGTTGCCCGACGCGATGGAGGGTCCTACGCCGGTTAGCGCACTCATTCACGCGGCCACGATGGTCGCCGCGGGTGTGTTTCTCGTCGCACGCGTTTATCCGCTCTTTTCGTTAGGCGCGATCAATGGCGTCACATCCTCGCTGACTGTCGTGGTCTGGATTGGAGTAACTACAGCGCTTATGGCTGCGCTTATTGCGATCGCCCAGGCCGATATCAAACGCATCCTCGCTTACTCAACCGTGTCGCAGCTCGGTTTGATGATGGTCTCGTTAGGCGTCGGTGGTGTTGCCGCCGGGATCTTGCATTTAATCGCGCACGGTTTTTTCAAAGCGCTTCTGTTTCTCGGCTCTGGTTCCGTGATTCATGGATGCCATGGCGAACAGGACATTCGTAAAATGGGCGGCCTGCGGCGCTTGATGCCGGTGACGTTTGGGACGTACGCCATCGGTATGATGGCGTTGAGTGGCGTCCCGCTCTTCTTCTCCGGCGGGTGGACCAAGGAGGATATTCTTCACGCCACCGCGCATTGGCCGCGATCGCCTGCGCCGTATTACCTGATGCTGGCCGGCGTCATTCTCACGGCGCTCTATATGACCCGGCAAATGATCTACGTCTTTTTCGGCAATCGACGCAGCGCCGCTGAGCGCGCTCATGAGAGTCCGCGTGTGATGACGATACCACTGATTGTATTGGCAATCGGCACAGTTTTCCTGAGCGTCGTGCTCACCTCGGCGTGGCCATGGCTGCATGGTTATCTCACGGGTGAATCGGTTCAGTTCGAGCTTGCCAAGCTGATCCAGCCCGTGCTTTTCACTTCGCTCGTGCTCGTCGGCGGGGGGATCGCGATTGGCATCTGGTTCTACCGCAAAGCTGGTGCGCAGGATCGAGATCGACCCGCTGAAGTTGATCCGCTGGAGTACGCACAACCGGCATTGTTCAGGTTCCTCGCAAACAAGATGTTGATCGATGAGCTGTATACGCGCACGATCATCGCTTTCGCATGGGCAAACGCGCGTTTGTCCGACTGGATGGATCGTTATTTCTGGGATGGTTTGGTGCGCGGCTTCGGCGCAATCGGCCAACTCTTTGGAATGTTTACAGCCGATGTGGACGAGCGCGGCATCAATGCCGGAGTCGACGAAACGACAGGTGGTGCTCGCGGTTTGGGCCGGTTGTTGTCCAGCGCGCACTCTGGACAAATTCAAATTTACCTGGGCGTCGTGGCTGTTGGGATGCTGGCGCTGCTTCTTCTCTACGCATGGTTGGCTTAATCACCGCGATTATTTTGATTCCGCTGCTCGGCGCAGTGACGGTGTGCACATTGCCGCGCGCATCCGCTGAGGCCCGGGCGGGCGGGCTGCGCAATGGCCGCACGATTGCGTTGATGTTTAATATCATCTCTGCCGGATGCGCTGTGGCGCTGTGGCGGAATTTCGATGCCACTGCGACGGGACTCCAGTTCGTGGAACGTCATGCATGGATTCCAGCTATCAACGCCGAATATCTGGTGGCCGTCGATGGTTTGAGTTTGCTGCTTGTGTTGCTCACCTCCCTCATCATTCCATTCGCAATCCTTGCGCAACCCGCTCCCGATGGAAGCCGCGCCTTCTACGCGACCATGCTCATCATGCAGTCTGCGCTCTACGGCACGTTCACCGCACAGAATTTCGTTCTCTGGTTCCTGTTCTACGAAATGAGTCTGATCCCGGGTTTTCTGCTGATCAAAATTTGGGGCGGTGAAAATCGCGATCGCGCCGCGACCAAGTTTTTCCTGTACACATTTCTCGGAAGCGTTGCCATGTTGCTCTCGTTCCTCGGGATTTATCTGGCGAAAGGCACGTTCGACTTCGCGGCTCTGGCCAGTCTTGGAAAGAGCGGGCTGCTCACAGGAAACGTCGCCTGGCTCGCTTTTGCTGGAATTTTCGTTGGGCTTGCCGTGAAGGTGCCGCTGTTTCCGTTTCACACCTGGCTGCCTGACGCCTATCAAACTGCGCCGACCGGTGTGGCGATGGTGCTCACAGGCCTGCTGTCGAAAATGGGCGTTTACGGTTTCGTTCGCCTGTTGCTTCCGTTGTTCCCTAACGAGATCAAAGTCATCGGTCCGTGGCTGCTTGCACTAGTGGTTTGCTCGATCGTTTTCGCTCCGCTGGCTGCGTGGGCTCAGCGCGATTTGAAACGAATGATCGCCTATCTTTCGATCAATCATCTCGGCTACTGCATGCTGGCTCTTTTTGCACTGGCCGCTTCACCTGCTGTTGCCGCGAAAGTCGACACACAGGCGGCCTTGAGTGGCGTGTTCATGCAAATCTTCAATCACGGCATTACCGCCGCGACGCTTTTCTACTTTGTTGGCCTGCTCGAACAACGGCGCGGCCTGCGTGGCATCGACGATTTTGGTGGCTTGATGCAGCGGACACCGCTGCTTTGTGGTTGGATGAGTGTCGCCATGTTTTCGTCGCTCGGTTTGCCGGGGTTGAACGGATTTATTGGCGAGTTTCTGATTTTCAAAGCCTCATTCGCGATGGCAGCGGCATTCACAGCCATTGCTGTGGTCGGCCTTCTCGTCACAGCGATCGTTTTTATACGGGCGATGCAATCGCTGTTTAGCGGACCGCTTGCAGAGAATTGCAGCGCATTTCCTGATCTTTTGCGAAGGGAAAAACTTGTCGTGGTTCCTGTGACACTGCTCATGTTCGCCATCGGCATCGTGCCGCAATTCATCTTCAACATTTTCAATACAACCGTCGTTAAAATGGCGCGGCTGCTTGGTTGAGATTTATCGCGAATGAGCAAAGCAGTCATTCCAATTGAGCGCATTGCTAGCGCCATCTTGATGCTTCGCGATCAAAGAGTGATGCTCGACTACGATTTGGCCGTGCTGTACGGCCTGGAAACCCGTGCATTGAAGCAGGCGGTGCGACGTAACCCTGATCATTTCCCAAACGATTTCATGTTCGAATTGTCCGAACAGGCGATCGACACGGTGGTATCACAGTTTGTGATACCAGACCGGCGAAGATTCGGAGGTGCTAAACCGATGGCATTTACGGAGCAGGGCATTGCCATGCTCTCGAGCGTCTTAAACAATGAACGCGCCATCAAAGTCAACATCGCGATCATGCGAGCATTTGTGAAGCTACGCGAGACGCTCGAAACAAACCGTGAGTTAGCACGAAAATTTTCGGAACTCGAGCAGCGTGTCGGCAAGCACGATCAGGGAAATCGCTGCGATTATGGAAGCGATGCGACAGTTGATGGCGCCGCCGAAAAAACCGGTACGGGAGATCGGATTTCATGTTCGCGAGAGGGCGACGCGGTATCGGGTGCGTAAACGCGCATGATCGCCTGGACGATTTACCTCAGTTTTGCCGGCGCAGTTCTGTTGCTGCTTTTGCCGCGCAGGGGTGCTCGCTGGATCGCGCTGGTGACGACAATCGCAGGTCTAACGCTGGGTGTTATCGCGTTCGTTGGCACGCCGATTCCAGATCTGAAGCATTTTACAACAATCGTCCGCGTGCCGTGGGTCCCGGCGCTCGGCATGAATTATCACCTCGCGCTCGATGGCGTGAGTCTGACGATGGTTCTTGTCACTGGCATTTCAGCGGTAAGCACCGTGTTGTTTTCGTGGGATGTGGAACATCGGCAGAACGAATTTTTTTTCTGGCTTCTGCTGGTCGTGGGCGGGTGCTACGGCGTCTTCCTCAGCGCGGATCTGTTTTTGCTGTTCGTGTTTTACGAGTTGGTAATCGTGCCGAAATATTTTCTCATCGCGATCTTCGGCTCGACTAACAAGGAATACGGCGCGATGAAGCTCACCTTGTATTCCTTCTTCGGCGGTATGTTCGTGTTCGTTGGAATATTGATCGCCTATGTCAGTGGAGGCTCGTTAGACCTGAATCAGCTGTCGCAGTTCCAATTTCCACCGCAACTGCAATCATGGGCGTTTCCGGTGTTGTTTCTCGGCTTTGCTGTGTTGGCCGGCATCTGGCCGCTACACACTTGGGCGCCGACTGGTCATGCCGCTGCGCCGACTGCGGGTTCGATGTTGCTCGCGGGAATTGTGATGAAGCTTGGCTCTTATGCTGCTCTACGTGTCGCGATGAATCTTTTTCCGCAGGGATTTCAGATCTGGAGCAAATGGATCGCTGTGCTCGCAGTAATCGGAATCGTGTATGCCGCAGCAGTGGCGCTGCGGCAACGTGATCTGAAATTTGTAATCGGTTATTCGAGCGTGAGTCACATGGGCTTCGTGCTACTCGGTTTTGCTACGGCCAACGCGCTAGGCGTTTCCGGTGCAGTGCTGCAAATGTTCTCACACGGCGTTATCGCGGCCCTTTTGTTCGCCGTCGCCGGACGCATGATCTACCGGCGTACACACACACGGGAACTCGTTGCGCTTTCTGAAATGAATCTGAGCCACGCAATGCCATTCGCCGCTTTCACTTTCGTTGTCGCGGCGGCTGCATCAATGGGGATGCCGGGCTTCAGCGGGTTCGCGGCCGAGATCACGATTCTTATTGGGGCATGGAAAACCTACCCGATTGCTGTTTGGATCGCCGGCGCAGGCATTGTGCTGGTCGCTGCGTTCACATTGCGCGCGCTAAAGCTTTCGTTCTTCGGTGAGAAAGGTATCCAAGCCGCAGTTCCAACGGCGAGTCGGGAACAGTTCAACCCAATCACCGTCCCGGAAAAAATCGGTGCATGTATGCTGATGCTCACCACACTTGCCGTCGGCGTTTACCCGAAACTGTTGTTGGACCGCATTATGCCCGCTGTCGAAACGATGAGGTTTTTGAAATGAAACGCATGTCTCATCTTCAACGCTTCAACGCTTCAATCCTTTAAGAATGTCTTATCTCGAGCTTCTCAAGCTTGCATCCCCTGAAGCGGTCGTAGTTGTGACGGCTCTGGTTGCACTTTCGGTCAGTCTCATTGCGAAACGCGCAGCTGCCGCTTGCACATTTGTTGCAGCGCTGGGACTGCTGAGTGGAATAGTCACGGTCCTGTTTTTGCCGCGCAACGAAACCCTGTTTGGCGGAATGCTGGTCATCTCGCCCCTCACATCACTGTTCAAAATCATTTGCCTCGCGCTCGCATTTTTCACCATCCTACTGGCGCGGGCAGACAAGGCGCCGCGTCATCCCGGCGAATATCTGGCGCTTATTCTTCTGGCAACGGTCGGCCTGATGCTGCTCGTCGGGAGTGAAGAACTGCTGATGATTTTCATCGGTCTCGAGTTGCTCGGATTGTCGCTTTACGTCTTGGCCGCATTCGACAAAACGGACGCGCGCTCAGCCGAAGCGGGTCTGAAATATTTTCTGTTCGGCAGCACGTCGAGCGCGTTCACACTCTTTGGGATCAGCCTCATTTACGGCATGATCGGAACAACCGGTCTCGCCGCGATTTCAACTAAGTTGGCAACAACCTCAGTAGAGCCGCTGCTGGCGGTTGGAATTGTCATGACGCTCGTCGGCTTCGCATTCAAAATCGCTGCTGCGCCATTCCATTTATGGGCGCCTGACGCGTATCAAGGCGCGCCTGTTCCGAGCGCAGCGTTTATTGCTTCAGGTTCGAAAGTTGCGTCATTTGTTGTGCTGGGAAAGATCGTGCTCGTTGGGCTTGCGCCCGTGCATGGCAGCGCCGGCTGGCACGCGATGGTGGCGGGTTGGTCGCCTGTGTTAGCGGCACTAGCGGGGTTGTCGATTGTAATTGGAAATCTAGTGGCGCTTGCGCAATCAAATGTACGCAGGCTGCTTGCCTACTCAGCGGTGGCACATGCAGGATACACATTAATTGGATTCGTCGCCGGTGACCGCGAAGGGTTTTCCGCGGCCTTGTTCTACACGACCGTTTATGCGATTACGCTCATCGGCGCGTTTGGTGTTGTCGGCGTCGTGCGACGCGAAACTGGCGGTGACGATTTCTCGAACTTTTTCGGACTCGCTTCGCGTTCTCCGCTGATCGCCGGGTGTATGGCAATTTTCATGTTGTCGCTCGCAGGAATCCCGCCGTTGGCTGGATTTTTCGGAAAGTTCTATTTGTTCAGCGCCGCACTGCATGCTGCGGGAAATCACGGCCTTCTTTGGCTCGTTGTCCTTGGACTCGTTGGCAGTTTCGTCTCTCTCTATTATTACCTTCTCGTGTTGAAAGCGATTTTTGTAGATGCGTCGTCGGTTTCGGTAGCGGAACCGATGGATCACATCCCACTCGATTCTTTGCAGGGAGCGACGGTCACGGTGCTTGCCGCAGCAGTTGTTTTGCTCGGCATTATGCCGAACGTCCTGGCATCGCGCATTCTGGCCGCGATTCCGTATAATTTTTAGTTGAAATGCAATTAACGCTTGACCACCGCACAATAAGTTTTGCATCAAAAGTGATAGTCCGCGTTGCGAAGTTGGTAATGTGAAGATGGGCAGCATTAGCGAGTTCATTGAGCGCCATTTCCGGCATTTCAACGCGGCGGTGCTGAAAGACGCAGCCGACGCCTATATTGCGCATCTTGATCGCGGCGGAAAGATGATGATCACTCTGGCTGGCGCGATGAGCACCGCCGAACTGGGCGTTTCGCTCGCCGAAATGATTCGCCGCGACAAAGTGCACGCCATTACCTGCACCGGGGCGAACATGGAGGAAGATCTATTCAATCTCGTTGCGCGCAGCAAATACGAACGAATCCCAAACTATCGGGAGCTAAGCCCAGAACAAGAGCAGGAGCTCCTGCAGCGGCACCTCAATCGCGTTACCGACACTTGCATCCCCGAGGAGGAAGCGATGCGACGGATCGAGCGGGTCGTACTTGACGAGTGGATGGCCGCTTCGAAAAACGATCAAAGAAAGTTTCCCCACCAGTTCCTTTACAGAATCTTGCGCGAGTGCCGGCTGAAACAATTCTATGAAATCGATCCAGCAGATAGTTGGATGGTCGCTGCCGCGAACACTGACCTGCCGTTGTTTGTGCCGGGCTGGGAAGATTCGACTTTGGGAAATATTTACGCGGCGCGCTGCATCACCGGGGTGATCGGCAACGTGCAGGCGGTCCGCTCGGGTATCGAATACATGATCGAACTGGCGGCGTGGTATCGTCGGGTATCAAAGGATTCATCCATTGGCTTCTTCCAAATTGGGGGTGGCATTGCAGGCGATTTCCCCATTTGCGTTGTGCCCATGTTGAATCAGGATGTGGTCAGCATGCCCGTTCCGGAGTGGGCTTATTTTTGCCAAATCAGCGATTCCACCACCAGTTTCGGGTCATACTCCGGCGCCGTGCCAAATGAAAAGATCACGTGGGGAAAACTGAACGTGGATACTCCGCGGTTCGTGATCGAATCTGACGCGACGATCGTTGCACCCCTGCTGTTCGCGAAGATTCTAGGCTGGTGACCCTGGAGCCGGTCAGCGCGTCACCAGCATTCCGTGATTCATTCGATGGTGCCGGGCAATCTTTGAACCGAGGATATTGAATGCTTTACGTGGTGGCGACGCCGATTGGCAATCTGGGCGACATCAGCTTGCGGGCTCTTGAGGTGCTGAAAGGTGTGGATCTTGTAGCGGCGGAAGACACGCGGCATTCCGGGTTGCTACTAAAACATTTCGAGATCAAAAAGCCCTTTGTCAGCTACCACGAACACAATGAAGCGGCGCGCACAGCTGAATTGGTCGAGCGCCTTGCCCGGGGTGAAAACGTCGCGTTGATTACAGACGCCGGCACGCCTGGTCTTTCCGATCCAGGGCTGCGTCTCATTCGCGAATGCATCAATCGCGACCTGCCGTTTACGATCGTTCCCGGATCATCATCGATCCTAATCGCTCTGCTCGGTTCCGGATTCTCACTGGAGAAATTCTCGTTCCGTGGATTTCTTCCGGTGAAAAGCGGCCGACGCGAGCGCGAATTGCGGATAGCGGCTGAACGCGAGGAGACGACGCTTTTTTTTGAGTCTCCTTACCGGCTTCTAAAAACACTTCAGGCATGCAGCTCCATCATGCCGGAACGGCAACTTTGCGTCGCACGTGAGCTGACAAAGAAATTCGAAGAATTCCGTCGCGGCACTGCTGCTGAACTGCTTGCGCACTATGAGGCACATCCGGCGAAAGGCGAAATCGTGCTCCTCGTCTCTGGCATGTAGCTGGATAGCGGGAGTATTCAGCGAGCTGTCAAAATTCCCGGTCTATAGCGCCGACAAGACGCAGAAAACGTCGATGCGAATAAAGAAATCGTAACCATCGTCCAATCCAGCCACTGAAATCAGCTGTAAAATATGCGATCCGACTTTGGCTTTTCAGGAAACTTCACAAGTTCTTCCCGTCCTGCGAACTCTCTCAGCGTGGGTTTGCTGATTGGAATCAGCAAACCACCTGGCAGACGTTCGCGTGGCGACGCGAGTTTCGTGAGCAGCCTGGTCAACTTCTGCGATTATGAATCAATGACCTGCCTGCTACGGTTTCTAACGCCATTGCTCGCTGGATGTGCCGTGACGCTATCGCAGGTGGTAATGGCGGTGGCTCTGCTTGCTCCAGAAAATCCGATCGCCCAGCGCTACTCCGCGCTAGTTCAACACGACAGCTATTGGTTCATGAACATTATCGATCGCGGATATCAGACCATTGTTCCGCCGATCGATCACAAAATGATGGAAGTTTCAAATGTTGCATTTTTTCCAGCATACCCGGCGATTGCCGCGTTGATCCGAAATGCATTCAACATCAGCACCGCCACCGCGCTTTTGATCACCGCTCAGGCCGCTGCGTGGGGTTTTTGGACTTATTTTTTTCTATTCTGCAGGCGGTGGAAAGTTGCGGCTTCACTTCAGATTGGCGGAACATTTCTCATTGTCGCGAATCCCGCAGCGTTCTTTCTCGTCGCAGCTTACTCGGAATCGCTCTTTCTAATGGCGCTGCTTGGCTTCATCTACTGGAGCACCGCGAAGGGTCGCACGGCGAGAGTGCTGGCGGCTATGCACGGAATGGTTATGTCCGCGACGCGAATTGTGGGGATCGTGTGCGCGGCGTTTCCTTTGGTGCGTTCGGCCTTTCAGACGGGATGGCGCGGTTTGCTGAAGCCAGGCAAATGGCTTCGAGAGCACCGGGCAGCGGTTGGACTAACGTTTGTGGCGACCTGCGGCGGGCTCGCTTTTTTCGCTTTGTGCCAGAGTACGCTGGGGTCACTGGGATCTTTACATGCTCACGCAGGCGGCTGGCTGGGGCATCGTGCCCGATTACCTTGCAGTAGTCAGGCCCGAAAGTTACCACTGGCTTGTGCCGGCACTAAATAATCCCACCGAAATGAGCCAATTATCGATGACACTTGGCGCAATGCTATTTGTTGCCATCGCGGTTTGCGAATTACTTCCAGCTATCCGGCGCCGCACCGGTTTGCCGGAGCGCGCGGGGATCTATTTCTGCGCGGTGACAATTTATTATCTATCGGTGAGCGGCGTCGCATGCGTCGAGATGGAAAGTATGATGCGTTATGAGTTCAGCGCGTATGCCTTGATTGTGCTGGCATTGTTGAATTTTCTGCGTCAATTCCGCATGCCGCCACTGTGGGTCCGCGCTTGTGCGACGGCCGCAGTAGCCCTGATCAGCGCTGCGGGATTGTGCCTGCAGGGCTGGTACGTCTGGAATTTCACGCGGGGTCACTGGGTCGCGTAACAACACATGAAGTCAAAGGTCGTCATCATTGGTGCGGGTCCGGCCGGTCTAACGGCCGGCTATTTGCTCTCGAAAAACGACGTCGACGTTCTCGTTTTGGAAGCCGATCCGGTTTATGTGGGAGGCATTTCGCGCACCGCGACTTACAACGGTTTTCATTTTGACATCGGCGGTCACCGTTTCTTCTCAAAATCCAAAGCGGTCGAAGACTTGTGGACTGAGATTTTGCCGAATGACATGCTCACGCGGCCCCGCTCATCGCGCATTTATTACGGCGGCAAATTTTTCTCCTATCCGCTCAAGCCAATTGAAGCGCTATTGAAGCTCGGGGTTTTCAAATCGATTTTGTGCGTTCTTTCCTGGCTAAAGGCGCAGCTGTTTCCCATCCCGAATCCGCGAAATTTCGAAGAATGGGTCAGCAATCAATTCGGCAAACGATTGTTCAATACGTTCTTCAAGAGTTATACCGAAAAAGTCTGGGGAATGAACTGCAAAGAAATTTCCGCTGACTGGGCCGCGCAGCGGATCAAGGGACTCTCGTTAGGCAGCGCAATCAAAAACGCGCTCGTCCCGCAGCGTTACAATGGAGACCGGAGCAAAGTCATTAAGACATTGATTAATTCTTTCCGTTATCCGCGACGAGGTCCGGGAATGATGTGGGAAGCGTGTGCCGACAAGATGAGAGCGCTCGGCGGCAAATTGGAGATGGGCTGCAGGGTGATGCGCTGTTCTTATGACATTTTGTCCGACCAATGGAATGTGGAATACAAAACCGGCAACGGAGACCGCCAAATTATCGAAGCCGAACATGTCATTTCGTCCGCGCCAATGCGGGAGCTGGTCTGCGGTTTGTCGCCAGCCGTGAGTGAACGAACCAAGCGCGCGGCTGAGAGCCTCAAGTATCGCGATTTCCTCACCGTCATGCTGATCTTAAAAAATCGAGAGAGGTTCGATGACAATTGGATCTACATTCACGATCCAAGTGTCAAAGTCGGCCGTGTCCAGAATTTTAGATCGTGGTCGCCGGAAATGGTGCCCGAGAGCGACAAGGTTTGTTACGGCCTGGAGTATTTCTGTTTCGAACATGACGGCCTCTGGGATTCAAGCGACGAAGACTTGATCGAACTCGCAAAGCGCGAGCTGAACCACATCGGGCTGGCGAAGGAAGGCGATTTCGTCGATGGCTGCGTCGTGCGCCAGAAAAAGGCGTATCCGGTTTACGATGACGACTACGCGCGGCACGTCGCCACCATTCGTCAGGAACTGGACACGCGATATCCGAACCTGCATCTGGTTGGCCGTAACGGAATGCACAAATACAACAACCAGGACCACGCCATGATGACAGCAATGTTGTGCGTGGAAAATATTCTCGCCGACACAAAGCTTTACGATCTGTGGCAGGTGAACAGCGACGGGGAATATCACGAAGCCGGGTCCGGTGCAGCCGAGGAAACCAATGGCAGCGCGCTCCGCCTGGTTCCCACGCGAGTCGGCGCTCCGGAGTTGGCGCCTGAAGGATAGGGCGCTCTCTCTATCTTTTTTCGAACTCTTCTACTGGCGGGCAAGAGCAGAACAGATTCCTATCGCCGTAAACGTTGTCGATGCGGGCCACTGCAGGCCAGAATTTCTGTTCGCGCGTCCATGGCGCGGGAAAAGCTGCTTGCTCGCGTGAGTAAGACCGGTCCCATTTGTCGGACGCGATTTGCCGTGCGGTGTGCGGTGCGTTCTTGAGCAAATTGCTTTGCCGATCCTGCTTTCCGTCGGCGATTGCTTGCATCTCGGCATGAATGGAGATCATCGCATCGCAGAAACGATCGAGCTCGTGCTTCGCTTCGCTTTCGGTCGGCTCGATCATCATGGTTCCTCCAACCGGCCACGAAACGGTTGGCGCGTGAAAGCCGTAATCCATCAAACGCTTTGCCAGATCTTCGACTTCAATGCCTGCGTTTCTCCACTGGCGAAGATCGACAATGCATTCGTGCGCGACGAGACCATGTTTGCCCTTGAAAAGAACGGGAAAGTACGGATCGAGCCGTTTAGCGATGTAGTTGGCGTTCAGAATCGCCACTTCGCTCGCGCGTTTCAACCCGGCTGGGCCCATCATGCGAATGTACATCCACGTGATCGTCAGAATGCTCGCGCTGCCCCACGGCGCGGCCGCAACCGGACCGACAGCATTGTTGGTTGCTGATTTCTGATTGCTCATCGAAAAACGTGTAGGCAGAAACTGAACGAGATGGTTGGCCACGCCAATCGGTCCTACGCCTGGGCCGCCGCCGCCGTGTGGGATGCAAAACGTCTTGTGCAAATTGAGATGACAAACATCGGCGCCGTAATCGCCGGGGCGGCAAAGACCGACCTGCGCATTTAAGTTTGCGCCGTCCATGTAAACCTCGCCGCCATGTGCGTGAACGATGTCGCAAATTTCGCGGATCGTCGGCTCGAACACGCCGTGCGTCGATGGGTAAGTCACCATGAGCGCAGCGAGATTGCGCGCGTGTTCGTCTGCTTTCGCGCGAAGATCCGCAAGGTCAATGTCTCCATCTTTCAGACAGGCGACTGACACAACGTTGAATCCGGCCATTATCGCACTGGCGGGATTCGTGCCGTGGGCCGAGGTCGGGATGAGACAAACGTTGCGATGCGCTTCGCCACGCGACGCGTGATATTCGCGAATAGCCAACAGACCTGCGAATTCGCCCTGCGATCCGGCATTCGGTTGCAATGAAACTGCAGTGAACCCGGTGATTTCTGCGAGCCAGTCTTCCAGTTGCTGAAAAATTTGCATGTAGCCTGCCGCCTGCGCGATGGGAGCGAACGGATGCAATTTGGAAATCTCGGGCCATGAAATCGGAAACATTTCGGCGGTGGCGTTCAGTTTCATTGTGCACGAGCCAAGTGGAATCATCGACGTCGTCAGCGATAGATCGCGCGATTCTAGCTTCTTCAAATAACGCAGCATCTCGGTTTCGGTGTCGTGTGTGTTGAAGATCGGATGCGTGAGATACTTGGAAGTGCGGATTGCGGATTGCGGAATGCGGATTGGCGGCTCGCCAACGTTGTCATCATCAAAATCGCGAACGTTCGTGCCGCGGAAGAGGGACATCAGCAGTTCAATGTCCCGTGGCGTAGTGGTTTCATCGAAAGAAATGCCCACCGCGCGTGGGCCAAGCTCTCGGAGGTTGCAACCGGCTTTCGCCGCGTGGTCCAAAGTGACTTCGCTCGATTCCACTTGGATGCTAACCGTGTCGAAAAAATTTTCATGCGTGACCGTGCAGCCAAGCGCGCGCAGGCCATCGGCAAGTCGACTGGTTAGCCGGTGAATACGCTCGGCGATGGCGCGCAATCCTTTAGGACCGTGATAGACCGCGTACATCGATGCGATAACGGCGAGGAGAACCTCTGCCGTGCAGATGTTGCTGGTCGCTTTGTCGCGGCGGATGTGTTGTTCGCGCGTTTGCAAAGCGAGGCGATACGCAGATCGGCCTTCAGCGTCATGCGAAACGCCCACCAAACGGCCAGGCATGTGCCGTTTGAATTCGTCGCGCGTCGCGAGGTACGCTGCGTGCGGCCCCCCAAATCCGAGCGGCACTCCGAAGCGCTGCGTATTGCCCACGGCAACATCCGCGCCGAATTCGCCCGGCGGTTTGAGTAATGTTAGTGCAAGGATGTCTGCCGCGACCACCACCAGTGCACCAGCATCGTGGGCCTTTCGAACGAATTCGGTGTAATCGTAGATCGCGCCGTCCGTCGCAGGATATTGAATGAGCGCGCCGAAAGTAGGGAATTCCTCCGACTTGTCTTCTCCCGCCCGCAAGCCAGAGGCCTGCCGCACTTTGAAATCGACTTCGCGGAAATCGCCAATGACCACTTCGATGCCGAGCGGCTTCGCGCGGGTGTGAACGACGGCAATGGTTTGCGGATGACAATTATCGGCAACAAAAAAGATTTTTTTGCGACCGGGATCAGCGCCCCCGGATACAGCATGACAAAGCCCCATCGCTTCAGCAGCAGCCGTTGCTTCGTCCAACATCGATGCGTTCGCGATGTCGAGGGCAGTCAAATCTATGATCATCTGCTGGAAGTTCAGTAGCGCTTCGAGCCGTCCTTGCGCGATTTCCGCCTGGTAAGGCGTGTAAGCGGTATACCAGCCAGGATTTTCAAGAATATTTCGCTGAATGACCGGTGGCGTGATGCAGTCGTAGTACCCAGCGCCGATGAACGAGCGCGTGATTGTGTTCTTCTGCGCAATCGCCCGTAGCTCAGCCAGCGCTTCGGCTTCCGATTTCGCTTCCGGTAAATTTAATTGCTGTTTAAGACGAATAGCTTTCGGAACCGTGGCGTCGATGAGCCCACCAAGGCTATCGAAATCAACCTCGCGCAACATCGCGCGGACTTCTTCCTCGTTCGGCCCGATATGTCTGCGCGCGAACGAATCAACGTCGATGGTTGGCTCGCGCATTTGCATCGGAAGAGACTACGAAATGCGAGACGCGCATCAACTCTCGAGCGCTGCTTGCGCTGCGGCTAATCGTGCGATCGGAATCCGGAAAGGACTGCAACTGACGTACTCGAGACCGAGCCGGTGACAGAATTTCACACTGTTTGGTTCGCCACCGTGCTCGCCACAAATTCCGAGTTTGATGTCGGGCCGTGTTTTGCGTCCGAGGTCGCGAGTAATTTCCATCAGACGTCCGACACCCTTTTGATCGATCGTTGCGAACGGATTTGAATCGACGATATCGAGTTCTGCGTACGCGGGGAGAAAACTGCCCGAATCGTCACGACTCATTCCCAAGGTGGTCTGTGTCAGATCGTTCGTGCCGAAGCTGAAGAACTCGGCGTCACGCGCGATTTGGTCCGCTAGCAACGCAGCGCGCGGGATCTCGATCATGGTTCCGACTAGATATTTAAATTTTGTTCCTCGTTCTTTAGCCACTTCATTGGCCACCCGCCGCACAATGTCGATTTGCAGCTTTAACTCGCGCGAGAATCCCACCAGCGGAATCATGATTTCGGGATGGACCTTTATGCCTTTGGCTTGCACTTCGGCGGCTGCTTCAAAGATCGCGCGGGCTTGCATTTCGGAAATCTCAGGAAATGTGATCCCGAGGCGACAACCGCGATGACCGAGCATCGGATTGAACTCGTGCAACTCGTGAACGCGCCGTGAGATTTGTTCGACTGGCATGCCGAGTTTGTTCGCCAGTTCGTTTTGTTGCGCATGATCAGCGGGCAAAAATTCGTGCAACGGCGGATCGAGAAGGCGGATTGTGCCAGGCAAACCATCTAGCGCAGTAAAGATACCGATGAAATCGCCACGCTGATATGGAAGCAGTTTTGCCAGCGCTCGCGCGCGCTCGTCTTTCGTGCCGGCCAGAATCATCTCCCGCATCGCGTCGATCCGGTTGCCTTCGAAAAACATGTGTTCGGTTCGGCAGAGTCCAATTCCTTCCGCGCCGAATGCGACAGCGTTTTCGACCTGCTCGGGTGTATCGGCGTTTGCACGCACGCCGAGGCTGCGAAATTCATCCGCCCATTTCATCAATTTCGCGTATTGCTGATACGTAACGCTCTTCTTTGGGTCGAGCGAGCGGTCGACGAGCACCTGCACAATCTCTGAGGGCGCCGTGGCGACTTCCCCTGCAAACACTTCGCCGGCTGTTCCGTCGATGGAAATGTAATCACCCCGATTCAATGTCGTGCCATTGGCGCTAAGGATGCCTTTTTGATAATCGATTTGGAGTCCTGTAGCGCCGCACACGCAGACTTTGCCCATTTGGCGGGCAACCAAGGCCGCGTGCGAAGAAACACCGCCGCGCGATGTCAGAATCCCCTCGGCGGCGATCATGCCACGCAGGTCTTCCGGCGAGGTTTCGATGCGGGCGAGCACAACTTTTTCGCCGCGATCGGCACGAGCCACAGCTTCTTCGGCGTTAAATACGACATGACCACATGCCGCCCCCGGTCCAGCAGCGAGACCGGCGCCAATCTTCTTCGCGTTCTGTACTGCCTGGCGATCGAAAACTGGCGCGAGAAGATGGGAAAGCGAATCGGCGGGGACACGGCGCACGGCATCTTTTTTGGTTATTAATTTTTCGCCGACCATAGCGACGGCGATACGGACCGCCGCATGGCCTGTGCGTTTCCCGTTTCGGGTCTGCAAGATGTAGAGGCGATTGTCCTCCACGGTAAATTCAAGGTCTTGCATGTCCTTGAAATGTCGTTCAAGGATGGCTCGAACGTTCATCAACTCCTTATGCGCTGCTGGCATTTGTTTCGCCAGGTCGGCGATCGGATGCGGCGTGCGTACGCCAGCGACCACGTCTTCGCCCTGTGCATTGATGAGGTATTCTCCGTAGAAAACCTCTTCCCCGGTAGCCGGATCGCGCGTGAAAGCCACTCCCGTCGCGCTGGTGTCGCCCATATTTCCGAAGACCATGGTCTGAACGTTCACCGCCGTACCCCACTCGTGCGGGATGCCGTACTTCCGGCGGTAAACGATGGCGCGGTCGTTCATCCATGAGCCGAAGACGGCGCCGATCGCGCCCCAGAGCTGTTCGTTTGGATCCTGGGGAAAAGATTTTTCGGCGCGCTCGTTAATCAAAGCCTTGAATCGCTGCACAAGCTCCTTGAGATCGGAGACAGTCAATCGGACATCGGGGAAGTCGTGCTTCCCGTATCGCTTATCCTTCAAGCGTTCAATTACTGCTTCGAAGGGCTCGTGGTCTTCGCCTGGCCGTTTTTGCACGCCCATCACCACGTCGCCATACATCTGAAGGAATCGTCGGTAGCAGTCCCAGGCAAATCGCGCATTCTTCGTTTTCTTCGCCAGGATTTCGACCACCTCATCGTTCATGCCGAGATTGAGAATCGTGTCCATCATTCCCGGCATTGAATCGCGAGCGCCAGAGCGAACGGACACCAGCAAAGGCCGTTCCTGGTCGCCAAACCTTTTGCCGGTGGATTTTTCGATCTTGGCTGTAGCGGTCGCGACTTGGGCCTCCAATTGCTGAGGGTAAGCGCGATTGTGGTCGTAGAAATAGCTGCAAACCTCAGTGCTAATAGTGAATCCCGGAGGCACCGGCAGGCCGATCCGCGTCATCTCGTGGAGATTCGCGCCTTTGCCGCCCAGCAGCGCTTTCATCGTGCCTTTGCCATCAGCGTGGCTGTCGCCGAAGGAATAGACGTAACGCGCCGCGCGCCTTCTTTCGCCCTGGGCAGCTTTGCGCGATCTGAATCTCGTCGGCTTGCGTGCACGTTGAAGTCGTTGTCGACGCTTAGATTTTTGCTTTGTGGCCATAATTTGCAGCGGCAGCAACCGCTCCGATGACGAACTGCCAAACTAAATTCGGGCGTGCCGATGTCAACGACCCGACAGAGGTGGATCGTCTTGTCCTCGAGACGATCAGCCGGATCGTCGAAGGGGCGAACATCAGGCGGCGAACCCGCAGCCCTAACACGAACGCGTTGAAGACAACGCGTCCCACCTTGTGCAGCGGTTAAGCTGGCGCGGTTTCGCCGTTTGTAAGGACTTCGGCAATTATCGCCGTAAATTCATCAACGCCCGTGCTAGGCACGATGATGCTGTTGCGGCGGCCGTGAGCTTCCTCTGTGATACGCAAGAACCTGCCTCGCTCATTTTCCCGGAGCTCGACATAGAAGTGCTTACGCTCAATCTGCAGTTCTTTCGCCTCGATGATGTTGTCCATTTTGCCTTAAGGGCGCCGAGTTTAGGCAGTGGACCACTGAAATGGAAGAAAAATCCGCAGGGTTTGAGGGGAATTTCTTCCTGGGTCGCTGCAGGCCAAAATCGGCTTAATTGACGACTCCGAAGCCTTCTTGGCCATGAGCGGCGGCAGGTTGCTGTGCTGTCCGCTCCACCTAAACTCTGGTGCGCGTTTGATCCTGCGCCCTTAACCATGCCTAAATCCGTCGATCCTGGTTCGTATCCATCACCCGATCGGCAACGGTCCGCCGTCCCGCTGCCGATCGAAAACGACACGAAGACCCACGATCCATACGCTGCATTCCGCTTTGGAGATTTCCGTCTGTTTACAGCCGGCAATTTACTGTCGATTACCGGACGATTGATGCTCGCGGTAGCGGTGGAATGGGAGATTTATGCGCGAACCCACTCAGCGACTGCGCTCGGACTTGTTGGCCTGGCAATCGCCGTCCCAGTGGTTACCCTTTCGCTGCCAGCCGGCCATTTGGCGGATCGATTTAGCCGCAAGCACATCATCCTTTGGTCGCAGGTATTTAGCGCGCTTATGTCGCTGGCCCTTGCTCTGGTTTCCTGGAAACATCTTTCCATTCCTCAGATCGCGCCGTTGCGTGAAAGTAATCATGTCCTCGCGGTCGTTGCTGCAATATTCGAGCGCCATCATCCAATATTTCAGTTCGATGACGCGTCAGTCCCGTTAATTTACCTGCTTCTTTTCATCGGAGCGTCGGCGCGCACATTCAGTTGGGCAGCCCGCAGTTCGTTTTTTCCGACCCTGGTTCCGCGTGACGCATTCGCGAACGCTGTCACTTGGAATAATAGTATTTTTCAAGTCGGATCTGTAGTTGGTCCGGCTTTGAGCGGGTTCTTAGTCGCCTACGTCGGGTTTTCGTTTGTCTACCTGTTGGATGCGCTCTGTGCGTTCGTATTTTTCCTGCTGGTTCTAAGCATCCGCCGCAGCACGCAAAAGAGAGACCGGAGCGACGCGAGCACATGGAAGAGTCTCCTGGCCGGCCTCCGATTTGTGTTTAGCAGAAAAGTAATCCTGGCCACGATCACACTGGACTTATTTGCCGTACTCCTCGGCGGCGCGACGGCATTGATGCCAATTTTTGCGGACCAAATTCTTCACTGCGGTTCGGTTGGTCTCGGCTGGATGCGTGCAATGCCGGCCATCGGCGCATTTGTGGTGGCGATGCTGATTGCGCATTTGCCGCCAATGAAACATGCTGGCAAAGCCCTGCTCTGGTGCGTACCGGGTTTCGGCGCCGCGACAATCCTGTTCGGGTTGTCGAAAGTATTCTGGTTATCGCTCGGCGTGCTTTTTCTCATCGGAGCGTTCGATAGCGTGAGCGTGGTCATCCGCGGATCGATCGTGCAACTGATGACGCCGGATCAAATGCGCGGCCGCGTCTCATCGGTAAACAATATTTTCATCGGAACATCGAACGAGTTCGGCGCCCTCGAATCGGGATTGACGGCCGCCTTATTTGGGCCGGTCATTTCTGTCGTGGCAGGAGGGATCGGAACGATCCTCGTCGTGCTGGGCGTTGGATTGCGATGGCCGGAGACGCGAAAGATCGGCCCTCTGGATCGGACTCTGCGCTAACCTCGCTACTGTAGAGCGTTTCCGTAGAACGCCACGGCAAGGCATCTGACACAGACGCGCTACAAAAATCGACAAGACTAAAATGTGCCGTGCAACGAAATCGACCCGTACGGAGCGCCGCCGTCTTGGTGATACCGCACTTCAGCGCGATAGAAATCGAAATCCCGGTATGGCTGATACCCGACCTCACCGGTGAACGTCACAATCGGCGAAATCTTCCAGTCAAAACCCGCGCCAGTTCGAATCTCGCTGTACGTTACGACTGCATGGTTGAGGCGCGGTATTCCATGCGAGTCGCCAAACGCGTCGTCGGTCCGGAAAGTGGCCTCAGTGATGGTTGCTCCCGCGTAGAGTGATACATTGCGACTCAATTCATACTGTAGGCGCGGCGTCGGCAGGACAGCGTCCAGCAACCACTGTGGCCCCAATTTCCAGCGAAGACCAACGGCAGGAATTACAGGGTACTTCCGTTCCACGTCGACGCTCACGCCGAGAATAAGCTGCACGTTAGGACTGAAAATGTACGTGCCACCGACGACAAAAGGCATGTTGAAATCATCCCAAAACAAATGCCCGAGACCTGAATTGTACAAGCCAGGTTGAGTTTCCGCTCTGATTAGAATGGAATCGGATAACTGAGTATCGAGGCCGATGATTGTGCTGAAGGACTGCAGTGTGTTGGGCAGGGCGGCGCCATCTGGAAGGCCAAATGAGAACCGCTCCCATTGTGCGCCTAGTCGCAAAACGCCAAGTTTGAATCGCGGTGTCAGGACGGCGCGAATCTCCGAGTCGATCTCATCAAAATCGTTGACGTGTTTGCCGCCGCGTTCGACGTCCCCTTCGCCAACATATGTGAGGTCGGCAGAAAACTCGCCCGACAGAGGCCAGAAACCGTTGCTTTCCTCGCAGAGTCCCGTCCTGACAAAGATCATGAACGTGGCGAAGATCAGAACACGCGCTCGCAACCCCGAGATTTTCATGCGTTCACCGGCCTCCGGTCTCACGGCGAAATAGAGTAACAGCTTTGGTGACATTCTTCATCATCACTGACTCCGAACCCAGCCGTTCCACACCACGAAGCGAGGCTAGCGTCGCGGAAGAAATCATGTCGCCGCGCCACACGAGCGTAGAAGGTTTTCCGTCGACCGTAACCGGCCATAACTGATGAAGCGTGAGACCGACATAATAACCTCCGCTGGCATAGTAAAGAACGTCTGCGGCTTGATAAGTGCCGCCCGCTCCGCCGCGACTGTAAGAGGCGCCCAACGTCACGACGCCGTGGTCATCAGCGTCGAGAAGTTCCCAGTAAAGCTCGGCTGGCAGCGAACCAGCGCCGCGCCCAATAGCCGTGGCTCCAAGCAGTCCGGAGAATTGTTGGCGAATCTTTCCTTGGTCGCGCAATAAACCGCTCACTTCGTCACTCGCACGAATAGATGGACCGGCATGGTCATACGGCGGTTCTGCCGCCATTCCGCCTGACACAAAGCTTTTCGTTCGTGCGGTTAGCAAATCTGCCCAGAACGCTGCGACTGCTGGAGGTATAGCGCCTCCTCCCCCACCTCCGGTTGCAGCAGAAAACCGCTTTGCCTCGTCCTTGCTTATCTGGAGTTCGGGAGTGAGTTTCTGGGTGGCGTTCACGAA
Organism: uncultured Verrucomicrobiae bacterium; assembly: GCA_963805485.1. Lineage (GTDB taxonomy): Bacteria > Verrucomicrobiota > Verrucomicrobiia > Chthoniobacterales > UBA10450 > Udaeobacter. Next base: position 209,959 of record CAWDUN010000003.1, read on the forward strand.
TGAACGGACAGAAGCGTTGTCCGGCGCGTTCTTCAGTTTCTCAAAACTAGATGGCCCCGGATTTGACGACAGATCAGAGTGCAGGAACACCTTCAATTCACGATATTTTGCCGGATTCCAGCGGCGTAATGCCTCCATTTGTTGCGCAGGCGAGCCCGGCGCTACGTAGCAGCTCTGGATGGCTAGAAAACGCGAATTCCTCATCGGCGGACCGTGTGCCGTTTTCACGTCACCTTTTGCCAGTTGCGCCAGATCGACTTTGTCGAAGATTGAGAATGAAGCGAGTTCGGATACAGGATCCGCGCACGCGCTTCTCACGCCGGCACTCGACAACAAGAAAACAACACCGGCCAAGGCAACCAGAGCTCGGGACAGGCATCGAATTCGTACAATGGTTTCAGCTTTCATGACAGATAACCTGTTGGCCAATGAGCCATGGTTGCAAATTTAAATCATCGCCGCAATAGGGTTTCATCATGAACGAACCGATTATTGTGCTCGACCATTTGAGCAAGAGCTACGGCAACGTTCATGCGGTCCAGGATCTTTCCCTTCAAATCGAGCGGGGAACAATCTTTGGTTTTCTCGGTCCGAACGGCGCCGGAAAAACCACAACGATGCGCATATTGTGCGGCCTCACTCACCAGACCGGCGGCCGCGCGACCATTGAGAACGCAGACGTCTGGGAGGATCGCCAGGAAGTGCGCACAAAGTTTGGTTACGTTCCGCAGCGCTTTAGCCTTTACCGTGATCTCACCGTCGCGGAAAATTTTAGGTTTTTCGGAGGCGCTTATGGGGTGCCCGGTGCTGAACTGGAGCAGAGAATAGAGCGTCTGTTGCGTGTCATTGACTTGGAAGAAAAAAGGGATACGGCGGCGCAAAGTCTTTCGGGAGGAATGCGGCAATTGCTGGCGATCGGTTGCGCGTTGATCCACGATCCGCGCCTGTTGTTTTTCGACGAGCCGACCGCGGGACTTGACCCGGTTCACCGGCAGCAAATCTGGAACCTCTTGTACGATCTGAGCCATGAAGGAAAAACAATTTTCGTCACAACGCATTACATGGACGAAGTGGAACGCTGCACCGAAGTCGGCTTCATCGAAGAGGGCCGGTTGCTGGCAAAAGCTCCCCCGCGTGCTTTGAAGTCGAGCTTTCGCAGTCGATTGCTCGAGATCGACGTCGAACCGCTCATGCCGGCGCTCGTTCGGCTGCGCGGTCTTCCCGAGTTGCTCGGTGTCTCATTGCGCAGCGGTGGTCTGCGCTTGTACGCGCCGGAACCTGAAAAACTGATTGCCGGATGGCGCGAACACTGGCCGTTTCCGGATCTGCGTTTGCTGGGTGAACGCTGGGTAGAACCCGACATGGAGGATGTTTTTACCGCGTACTCCCAAGGTTATCACCGCGTTTTGACGAAACTTGTTTCATGAAATGGCTGTCGTTTGAAGCTGTCGCCAGCGTTGCGTACAAAGAATTCCTGCACATCTATCGGGACCGCCGCGTATTGCTGCTTGTACTTACATTGCCGCCGCTTTTCACACTGCTCTTCGGCCACGCGTTTGAAACGGGCGAACTAACAGGCGTACCGAGTTTGCTGCTCAACGAGGACAATACGCCGCGGGCGCAGGAGTTCATCGACATCATTTCGAAGAACAAGACATTCGCGTGGCGCCGCGGGTCATCTGAAGCAAAAGACGCGGCAGATTTGATCGCTCATGGCGTCCAGGCAACGCTCGTCATCCCGGAAGGATGGAACGCAAGCCTGGAGAACGGCGACCCCAAGCCGCTCTTGCTTTACGTCGACGGAAGCGACATCAACACGGCCGATGCCGTAGAAGGCAGTGTGCGACAAAGCCTCGGCGATTTTCAGTTAAAACAGCGCGACAGCATGATTGAGAACTTGCCCGAAGAAGTCTTCGAGCTCGGCAAGCAGCTCCCAGTTCAAATTCGCAAACGCTTCGTCTCAATGATGGAAATGTGGGGTATCGATCGCAAAGTACTTTACAACCCAAAGTCTCGGGTCATCGACTACGTGGTGCCCGGCATCATTGGACTAATTCTCCAATTACTCACAGTGACATTGATGGCGTGCACGATTGCGCGCGAACGCGAATCAGGCACTCTTTACCAGCTGATGGTGACCTCGCTGCGGCGGCGCGAGATCGTAGTTGGCAAAATGCTGCCGTACCTCGTTGTCTCTGCATTCCTGGTGACCGTCATTATGCTGGTAAGCAATTTGCATTTTGGGGTGGCTTTCCATCAATGGCCAGCGCTCGCGATTGTTTGCCTGTTGTTTCTACTTTGCTCACTGGGCCTGGGCTTGTTAATCTCCGCGTTCTCGCGTACGCAAACCCAGGCGATTCAGTTCTCTGTGTTTTTTCTGCTGCCGGTATTCGTCCTGTCAGGCGCATTCGCGCCGCTTCAACAGCTTCCAACAGCGGTCCGCTATATCTCCGAGCTCTTTCCGCTCACGCATTTCTGTCGTGCGTTTCGACTAGTGAACATGTATCGCGCGGGCCCTGAGTTTTATAGTGGTGACCTTTTGGTTCTCTTAGCGGGGGCATTCATCACGTTCGCTGGCGCAGTGTTCCTACTGCGCCGTATTGAGCAGTGAGACAGGGAGAATGATGAAGCGCGAATGACATATGGAAGGAAGTATAAAATGCGCAGCGATCTGACAGGCAGGATTCGCTCGTTGTGGCTGATGGTTGCAGTGGTGACTTGTCTGGGTGCAGTAACCGTGGCTGCTGCGGGCCATAATCACTCAACTCCTCAGGAGATCTTCGATGGGATGCGCGGCAGTTTTCAGCCTGCCAAGGCAAAAGGCGTACACGCGCGCTACCAGTGGGACTTGAGCGGCCCCAACGGCGGGGAATGGTGGATCGATGTAAACGATGGTACCTACAAAATGGGAACGGGAAAAATCGCCAGTCCGAGCGTCACCTTTATAGCTAAAGACAAAGATTGGGTCGCGATTTGTAATGACCAAATCAGCGGAACCTGGGCTTATCTGACTGGTCGACTAAAGGTTCGTGGCGATCAGGGAGTAGCCAGGAAGCTTGGCGAAATTTTTCCTTAAAATTTCACTTCGGCTGCAACCCTGACGTACGGCGCTGGATCGACCTGTTTGGCCTGATGTGCACGATAGAAGTCGAAATCGCGTTCCACCGTGCAGCCAGCGCCAACGCTCAATTTGAGGTGTTTGATGCCGGAATATCCCACCTGCACGCCGGCACGGTACTCGCTGTATTGGAGCACTGCGTTGTGCAGATCCAGCTTGTGTTCTGTGTGCGACACGACATCGTCAGTCCGAACGCCCAGATAATTGAGCTCACCGAGAAGCTTGAACTGCCAATCGTCATTCGGTTCGTAGATCAACGCTGGTTTGGGAAAGACTGCCTGGAGTCGGAGTTTGTCGTTAATCAGCCAGATGATCCCGCCACCGGGCGCAACCGGCGGGTCTTGGAACATTGACCAGCCCAAGCCGACGACCGCAAACACTTTGTCCCTTTTGAGCGGAAAGCTGACGAACGCCTTGATGGGGATATCGAACCTGTCACCGTTAATGTGGTCCTGAAAGTAGAACCCAGGATCAAGTTCAATCCCGACGCCCGGAAAGTCTTTAACCACGTATTCGTAGGCGATGTGAGCGTACGCTGCCTGTATATGATCCGGCAAACCGTTGTCTGTACCGTTGAAATCGTAGCGTTCGTATTCAACGCCGAGGCGAAGATACCATTTTCCGGTAACTAAAAAGCGGTGGTCGTAGCTAAAATCGTCATAGAGCGAATCGCCGTCACCCAGCTTCGACTCCTTGAAATCGCTGTTGAACGTATATGTCGTCTCGTACGAAAAGATGTCGTGTGAGTTTTCGTCTGCCGGCGCAGCTGGCGGCTGAAGCTCGATATTTGCGGGGCCCGCCACAGCCGAGGCGATTCCGACGAAGAGGAAAATGACAGCGAGATATCGAAATGTCTTCACAGGTAAAGGCGATCCGGTCATGACATATCGGATTAAGAAGATGAAAGCGATGTATCGAAAGCACACTATTTTAGCAAGGAATATTTCCCTCGGACCTGATGTTTCGCAATCCTGCTGGCATTCACAGATTGCGCCCGATCTAGTGAGTTGACTTGCGCTTGTATGCCGGTAGACTTTGTCCGCTTTATTGTGATAAACGCATCCCTACCCCTCCAGGCTTCTACGGCGACGCTGGGCGTAGCGAATCCTTTTTGGGGTGCCGATCACGGAGTTGCTGCATGGTTTCATGAGCGTCTGACTCCGACGTTTGTGAGCGTATTGCACGCATTCACAGAGTTTGGTTCGGGTGAGTGGATCGGCGTGGTTCTATTTGCGCTAGTGCTGTTTTTCGTTTGGAAACGATGGTGGCCGTCTTTGGTCACGCTGATCATTGCTGTCCCCGGGGGCATGTTGCTGAACGAGTGGCTGAAGCTTGTAGTTCACCGGCAGCGGCCCTTTGTCGACGGCCCATACGTGGACTGGTCTGGTTACAGTTTTGCCAGCGGTCATACCATTGCAGCTACTCTGCTTTACGGACAGCTTCTGCTTTTTCTGTTGCCTTTGCTGAAAACGCGCCATTGGCGTGTCCTTTGCATTTGCAGCGCGGTATCGCTCGTGTTTGTGGTGGGATTCAGCCGCGTTGCGCTGGGCGCGCATTTTCTGACCGATGTCCTCGCAGCAATGTTTTTCGGGATTATTTGGTTAATGTTGTGCACGCTTCTTGGAAAGTCGGTTCGGCGAAGGAGCGTTGCGTCAGTGGTTCCCGTTAGTCTCAGCGCGGAATCACAGCGTTAAGCTAGTCGCGCACGGCTCGCCCGTAGGCATTAAGTTGGCAACCGAAGCGGTTGCCCTACAATTCACAATTCGTCGCTGCACCCGCGTCAGCTCCCAGGCGCGAACCGTATCGCATGAAGAGTGGAAAAAGAATCCGGATTGTATTTTACCTGCTCGTCGCCGGCGGCGCGGCGCTATTCACGTTCCTGCTGATTCACCAGGGTGCGCCGCAGGTTATGGCGGCGTTCGCCTCTGCCGGGTGGTGGATTGGTGCGGTCGTGATTTATCACTTCGCGGTCCCAGTGTTGCTCGACGCGCTTGCGTGGTGGTCGCTCTTTCCGCGATCGGAGCGTCTTTCGCTGTGGGAACTGTTTTGGATGCGCTGGATCGGCGAATCGGTTAGCACGCTCGTGCCATCCGCTAGCGTTGGTGGTGACGTCGTTCGGGCGCGGCTTGCCGCGCTGCGCGGCGCGTCGATTGCGGCGGCGGCAGCGAGCGTTCTCGTGGATATCACTCTGGGAGTCTTCGTCCAGATTGGTTTTACACTTTTGGGATTGGCGTTGATTGTTACCGCAACGGGACATCAGAGCTTTGTCCGCCCGACGTTGATCGGCGCAGTGATCGGAGTTCTCGCCATCATCGGGTTTTATCTCGTTCAACGGCTGGGAATGTTTCGCTTTATTGGGAAGATGATCTCCAGGCTGGCGAATGCAGAGGAGTGGCACTCACTCGTGCATAGCGGCCACACTCTCGACGAGGCGATTCGAACACAGTACGCGCGGCGATGGGGAGTAGTCGGATGCTGCGCCTGGACGGCTGCGTCACTGATACTCGGCTCCGGGGAAATCTGGCTAGCTCTTTATGCGCTCGGATTGCACGCGACACTCGTCAATGCACTGATCCTTCAAAGCATGGTTCTGACGATCCGATCCGTAGTGTTTCCGGTGCCCGGTGCACTCGGAGTGCAGGAAGGCGGCTATGTCGTTGTTGGTAATCTGCTCGGTATTCCGGGTGACGCCGCTTTCGCACTCGCTTTGATTGCACGGGTGCGCGAATTGCTTCTCGGAATCCCGGGCCTGGTTGCGTGGCAGGTGATTGAAGCACGCCGTGTCCTGCGTGCCCGCTTGGCCGCAAACGCGCGGTAATGTTCCAGGTCAGCGACCACGCCGGCGATTTTTTGGAGACGCCGTTTCACCTTTGCGGGATTTGCGAAACTTGTTCGAACTCCCCACCAAATCCATGCCATGCCGCTTGGCACTGCGAGTTGATGGTTCAACTGCGCAATGACCGGCGCATTGTCGTACGCATTGAGGAACGCTAACACCAGAGTGAGCCATTGCCGGTTGGGCGCTAAGGCCAGTAAATCCAGGAGGAAAACGAGTAGGTCGTCTGCGTGGCGGGATTCAGCGGATAACGATTTGTCGTGGACAATTTCGAAATCTATCAGCCGCGCGCGACCGGTCTTCTCGTCATAAAGGACATTGTTCGTGCCAGCATCGCCGTGCGACCACGGCCCGCGGAACTCATTGCTCCATACTCGGTGCGCGCGCCGGAGTTCGTTACCGGCTGCTTCCATCATTTCTCGTGTGAGCGTGCCTTCTTTCAAATAATCCGATAGACTCCGCCCTGGCAGCTTGTCGGCGCAGACTGTGTTCGCGCCCGAAGCGTGTGCGTGAAAACAATCGCCGTTTAGAATATTGAAGCAGTTCACTTCCCACTGCTGCCAGTTTTTGATTTTCGCCCAGTAACGAATCGGTATGCGCGCCATGCGAAAGTACACATTCGCCAATTCCGCTAAGGGTTCGCTATATATCGTGCGCCGCTTGATCACGAGCCGTCGACCGCGACGGACCTGTTCGGAGACAGAATTGATCTTCAATAAATCGACCAGTCTGTCTGCGGCACTTCTGACAGCCTCCGGAATGCGTCGCTCCAAGGGCTCTTTTTCCGGAGAAGCCGGTGGCGGTAAGATAATGGTGGTTATCAAGCCTGACATTGTTCCATACGATTCGGTGTGATCGTTGTGCGTGACCGTATAAACGGACCGATGATCGGAACCCTGCGAACGGGTAATTGTGACGAATAAAACGACTTACAGATCGCTCTGGCGTCTCAAGCTTTTTTCTCCGCCAGCGAAATCGTCTCGCCGACTTTCATCACCCGCAGTTCCGCCTCTGCCTCACGCTGTTTCAGTTCCCGGCCAAATGCTTCAGGGCGTTCCTGTCAAAATCGGGAAGGTTCCGTAATGCATCGGAATCACCGTCCGTGTTTTGACCAGCTTGGCCGCTTCTGCCGCACGAGCGGGTCCCATGGTGAAGTGGTCGCCTATGCAAACGAGCATGACATCGATGTCGTGGAAAAGGGTTAGCAGCCCCATGTCGGAAAACAAATCCGTATCCCCTGTGTGATATATCGTCGGCCCGCCGCGAATGGTAATAACGAAACCTCCCGGCGCACCGCCGTGACGCAGGCCGTGGCGGTCATCAGCGGCGACACCGGATCCGTGATGCGCGCGAACGAACGCGACTTTTACGTCGCCATCCAGCAGCGACAGTTCGCCGCCGAAATGACCAACTGTGTCCGTTTCCGCCTGCTCGGTCGGATAACCGAGATGTTTCACCATGGCGTCGGCCAAATCGAATGTTGCTACCAGTTTTGCGCCTGTCTTTTTGCCGATCTCGACCGCGTCACCGACGTGATCGGAGTGGCCGTGTGTGATCAGGATGAGATTCACCTGCTTGAGTGCAGCGATTTCGTCCTTCGCATTTTGGAAAACAGGATTCGAGAGCCACGGATCGACGAGCAGAACTTTTCCGCTCGGGGTCACAATCTTGAAAGCTGACTGACCGTACCAAGTAAGTTGTGTATCCATGGAAATCACCAAATCGAAAACGTATCGGCTCGGCAAGAGATGAGCAAAAGAATGGCAAATCACGGATGTTGTAGCGCGTCATTCGACATTCGCCATCGCTCATTTACCTATGATTCACGTCATGAATCACGAGTCCGCGCATCGGCACATTTCCAAAAGTCACCCGCATATGGCGGAGTTAATCAGACGATCGCGGCGATACGAAATGACGCCAACGGTCACGCTCCATCCGTTTGATGCGCTGGCTGAATCCATCGCTTACCAGCAACTAAGCGGGAAAGCTGCCGCAACGATTTGGCGCCGGGTGCGCGCGCTTTATCCAAAAACAAAATGGCTCGACCCCGCAAAAGTTCTTGCCACACCGGATGAGAAATTTCGTGCTGCTGGTCTTTCGCGCTCGAAGACTGCAGCAATAAAAGATCTCGCGGCGAAGACGCTCGACGGCACCGTGCCATCCGGACGTTCTCTCCTGAAAATGAGCGATGACGAGATCATCGCGCGTCTTACGCAAGTGCGCGGTATCGGTCGCTGGACCGTCGAGATGCTTCTGCTGTTTGATCTCGGCCGGCTGGATGTCTGGCCTGTCGCTGATTACGGGGTGCAGAAAGGCTTCGCCAAAACTTTTCGCAAACGGAAATTGCCCACGCCCAAAGAACTGATGAAGCATGGCGAGAAATTTCGACCGTATCGCTCGGTTGCGGCCTGGTATTTCTGGCGAGCTCTGGATCAGCCTGGTTGAATAAGCGATCAAATCGTTCCCGCGTCTGTCATCTTGAGCGGAGCGAAAGATCTCTGATTTTTGCTTAGGTCCGCGGGAATCAGAACCAGAGATTCTTCGCTTCGCTCAGAATGACAATGCGGGTTTTTATTTTTACCGATTTACGGTTCCACCTTCTCTAAGCGCATTGACTTCACGGCCGCGCCTCACTAAAACGAGGCTTATGGCGATGATTCATGTTAATCGGGGCACTACGAGCCTCGGCGTTTTCTCGGATCAGGAAATTCGCGAAGGCCTGAGCGCTGGTCGCTTTGCATTAAGCGACATTGGCTGGCGCGAGGGCATGGCCACATGGCAGCCGCTCTCGCAATTCCCAGAGTTCGGAGGAGCCGCTACACCTGCAATTCCGCCCGTCCAGCCTGGCGCAACTGCGGCGTCAACGACGGTCGCGGTACGTCCCGGTTTGCCGTGGGAGCACCGGCACGAGCGCGGCTTCTTCAATGCGTTCATCGAAACGGTGTCAATGGTGCTTACTCGTCCAGCCGAAGCATTCAGTGTGATGAAGCGCGAAGGTGGCCTCGCCGAGCCGCTCATCTACGCCCTCATCGGTGGATCCGTGGGCGGGATTGTGTCCGCGCTGTTCTCGCTCGGTTTCCAATCCATCGGACTGTTTGCGGATAAAAATAACAGTTTAGCCGGGATGACCGGGATGGGTATCGGCTCGGTCGCAATGATCATCTTGCTGCCTCTGTTCATCGTAATCTTTCTTTTCATCTGGAGTGCCCTCGCGCACCTCTGTTTGATGATATTTGGCGGCGCTAACCAGTCGTTTGAAACCACATTCCGGGTCTTCGCGTTTACTCAAGGCTCCGCGGGTCCTTTGCAGATCATCCCGCTTTGCGGTGGATTGATTTCGGGAATTTGGGCAATCGTGTGCAACTGCATCGGGTTGGCGCGCGCTCAGGAAACCGACACTGGTCGCGCAGTTTTGGCCGTTTTGTCTCCGCTGATAGTTTGTTGCGGCGGATTGCTCATCGCGTTCATGTTTTTAGGGGCGGGCGTCTGGAGCGCATTGCACCATTAATTAGTGCTCAGCAAATGCAGCTTTCTGTTCGGCGGCTCGCTCCGGGCGAACTTGACCATGAGTTAATTTGGTTAAGCGCCTCGATTTTATCGCTTGGCTTTGCGGCTGTCTGGTTAACGCTCGGGTTGCCGTGGCCGCACTGCGTGTTTCACAACCTTACCAACCTGCCGTGCGTCACATGCGGAATGACGCGATGCGGCATCCAATTCTTTCACGGCCATTTTCTTGCAGCATTCCAGTGGAACCCGCTCGTGTTCATGATTCTTTGCGGCGTGATTGCGTTCGACTTCTATGCGCTTGCAACAGTCGTAGCGCGCACGCCGCGACTGCGGATCCACCTTTCTACGCCGCGCGCGAGAAGCTTCTCGCGTGTTTCAGTGATCTCTGCGCTCGCGCTAAACTGGATTTATTTGCTGCTGCACTGGCGCAACTTTTGATTGGAGGGCGTTTCTGCGAAACGCCAGGCGTCTGACACAGACGCCCTACAAATTTTCTTCGTGCACGTGATGTCCTTCGTGTTCAACTTCTTGCCTTATGCGAATCCTCGTCACAGGCGGCGCCGGCTTTATCGGGTCCCATCTTGCCGAGAAGCTGCTCGCTGCCGGGCATGAAGTCGTCATCGCGGACGATTTCAATGACTTTTACGATCCACAGGTCAAACACGCGAATATTGCTGGTTTCGCAAAAGACGTAACCGTTTGTCAGGTCGATCTTCGAGAGAGCGACTCGGTTCGCAACTTGTTTGGCCGCGAGAAAGTTGAGGCGATCATGCACCTGGCTGCGCGCGCCGGCGTCCGGCCTTCCATTGAATCGCCGCGGCTTTATTACGACACGAACGTCATCGGGACGTTGCATCTTCTTGAGGCAGCACGCCTGACTGGGGTTCAGCGGTTTATCTTCGCTTCCAGCTCGTCTGTGTACGGAGCTTTAAAGACCGTCCCATTTTCCGAGGATCAACATCTGATCCAGACACTCAGTCCATATGGCGCGACAAAAATTGGAGGCGAATTTCTTTGCTCGACGTACTCGCATCTTTACCAGATGCGTGTCGTAGCCCTGCGGTATTTTACTGTTTACGGCCCGCGGCAGCGGCCGGATCTGGCGATTCATCAATTCACCCGACGCATTCACGCGGATCAACCTATCGATCAGTTCGGAGATGGAAGTACGCGGCGCGATTACACCTACATTGACGACATCATTCAGGGCACGATGGGCGCGCTCCATTACGATGGGCCACTGTATGATGTCTTTAATCTCGGCGAGAACCAAACGATTCAGCTGAAAGATCTCATTTTAGCGATCGAAAATTCCGTTGGAAAAAAGGCAAAAATCAATCGGCTCGCAGAACAACCTGGCGATATGCCGCGGACCTACGCGGATATTTCGAAGGCGAGAAAATTACTTGGTTACAATCCGACAACGAAATTGAGCGAAGGCTTGCCGAAATTCGTTGAGTGGTTTCTGCAGAGTCAAAGCGGATAGCAAAACGCCTAACGAGTGGCAGCTTCCCAGCCGTGGCTCCTTGAACGGCTGCGGCTGTATGATTTCACCGTAGCTGTTGTAATCTTCTCTTGTGATTTCCGAACTGCCTTTCGAGCAGCGCGCCTGTTTTATCGCCGGCCAGGCGAAATCGGGCACTACGCTATTGGTGGCATTGCTCGACAGTCATCCCGAATTGCTCGTGTTGCCTGAGGAAACAGCTTATTTCCCAACGGTCCTGACCAAATATGCGCTGCGCGGCCGTCGCGCGCAGCTTGAATATCTGACCAAGCAGTCGCTTTCCAATGTCCTATTCGGCGGCCCGTGCAAATGGGGAAAGCGCAATTATGCAACCTTTCCTCGCGAGAAATTTCTCCAGACATTCGAGCGCGCCGCAATCGATCCGGCGAACGCACAGCAGGATTTGTTAGTCCTCATGGTGAAAGCTTACGCAGCAACGCTTGGGTGCTCCCTTGAAACGATCGCCCGCTGGGTAGAAAAAACTCCGGCAAATCGAAATCACGTCAGCGCGATCGTCGCTCGGTTCCCGCATGCAAAGATTCTGGTTACACTGCGGGACCCGCGTGCGATTCTCGCGGCGCAAATCGCGCTGGAGAAAACGCGGCAAACCGGACGATTCTCGACTTACTACGTAATTGCGCATTGGCGGGTCGCCGCCAAACTGGCCAGGCGAATCCGCGACGCAGAAGTTCCTGGGCTCGTTGTCCAGTACCGAGCGACTGGTGCGTGAACCGGAAAGAACGATGGAAGAAGTTTGCAGGTACCTCGGCATCAACTTCGACCCGGACACCGTGTTGACGCCGACGAAAATGGGTCAGTTCTGGAGCGGTAACTCCGCGGCGCGCATTAACTTTTCCGAAATCAGCACCGAACCTGCGACGCGTTGGGAACGCGAACTTTCCAAGGATGAAATCGGCTGGGTAGAATGGCATTGCCGCGATCTGATGCCGGAGTTTGGCTACGAACCCCGGCTGAGCCGGCGCGAATTGCGCTGCTTTGTTAGGCCTATCCGCGGCGAGCGCCCGCGCGAGTATCTCAAATCGCGAGCGTATTCACTGCGCGACGATTGGATCCGAAACGCAGTCTGACGCGCCTGACTTGCAATTCGTAGTAAGCCAGCCATAATGAGCGCGAGATGTCGGGAATCTTCTTCGATCTTCCGAGCGTCCGGTTCCTACAACGATTCAGATTTCTTGAACTGATGCTGCAAACGTTCGCGGCATCACTGTTTCGTTGGTTGAGTCCACCGGCTTGCGCTTTGAGACAAGTTCATTCCCGGTATAATGAGGCGGAGTTTCCACCGGCGTCGCAGAGTGCTTGGAACGAGTTTGACTCGGCTCTTGATGAGTCGCGCGCCATGGACGGTGTCCCGACCCTTTTCGGGGCGCTCCGCCCTTTTGACAATTGGAAAACAGTTAAGGATCAACATGAACTCTTATTCATCGGGAACACGCCAACGCCGCTCGCGCGGTGGGGGCCGACGCAGAGGAAATCAGGAACGCTTTCGCGGACCGCAGGAACCGGAGAAGACGCAGAAAAAAACCTTCTGGCAGCGGGTTGCCGAATTTTTCGGCAACGGCGGCGACACAAAGAAAGCGCCGGCACAACCGCGTAATGGCACGCAGCCAACATCGCGACCTGCGCGCAAGCCAGAACGGGTTGAAGTCACGTCGCCGCGTCTTTACGTGGGCAACTTGTCCTTCGACGCCACCGAGAGCGATCTCTTCGAATTGTTCAATGGCGTTGGACACGTGCACAACGCGGAGGTCGTAAGCTATCGGCATAATCAGCGCTCGAAGGGTTTTGCATTTGTACAAATGCAAACCGTCGAGGAAGCGAAACGCGCGGTGGAGGAACTGCACGACAAAGAATTCCTCGGTCGCAGGCTGGTTGTGAGCGGTGCGAAATCCGATCAGCATCAGCCGCGTTAGCCTGGCGATGCCTCTGCCCCGCCACGGCGGTGACGATGCATGCGCTACCTCTTAATCTCGACATAAGCGCGCGCCTCGACGTGATTCGTCCCAGGCTGGAACTGTTCGACCCGCATTTGTTTCAGGAACCAGCGGCGCTCGATTTTTTGCGCGGACACTACTTCGAAGCGTTTGATTAGTTTCGCGTCCCAGTCGTAACCCTCCATGCGCATCAGTGCGCCGCTCGCCTTGTCCACCCATAGCAAGACGTTCGAATAGGGCGAGTCGTGGGAGGGTGCGCGTAACTGCAATTTCCAACATTTCCGGGTGCGCACATTTTCCTCGCCTAGTACCCGTGCAGTTGGCCAGTAGAGAAATTTGAATGCGAGATCTCCGTACAACACGATCGTGCCGCGAATTTTTTCCTGGAGCTTCGACGCTCCCACTTTTTCCGTTCCGGAATCGCTTACCAACTCCAGGCGTGAGCTGTTTTCGCCCAGGCGCAGCTCAAGAGTTTCATCCGGATCTGTGAATGTATACCGAATCAATGGCCCATTTTGCATCAGGCGAAAAGGAATGACCGTGGCATCCTGACGAAGCTGCCCTTGCAGATCGATCTGCTGGCTTGACTCAACCATGCGAACTGAATCGAGAATCTCTTTCCCGGACGGTGGCGATTCGGCGAAAACCGACAGTGCTACGCACAAGAAGCCAATGACGAATATCGAACGCATGGATGTAATTCGTTAAATGGTTACACCGTTACATCGGATTTGCGATTCAACGGTTCAACGATTCACGATTTAACGTGGCGAAGCGGATTCGTGCTTCGTCATTCGCTCGCGTTTGTTTATTAGGACGCCAGCGAGTAAAGCTTACATCCGATTGATCCTTATTCGCATGGAGCAGTCCCTTTTTCACGCCATTAACCAACAATGGACGTGTCCCGCCCTGGACTTGTTCATGCCAGGCTTGAGCGATCCTCAAATTTGGAAACCATTCCTCATCGCCATTGGAATTGGTGCGCTGTTTTTCGGCGGATTCAAAGCGCGCGCGTTGGTTATCTGTCTCGGGATTTCCTTGGCAATCGCGGCACCGGTCACGAGTGCATTAAAATCCAGCGTGGGCCGTCACCGGCCAAAACACGTCCAAACTGTTCGGATGGTGCAGTTGCAAAACGCCCGACCAAGGTTTCTTACCCTTTTTAAAAAACCGATCACTCGATTTTCTGATTCCTCGGATCGCACCCGCTCTGGCCCTTCGTTTCCGTCTGGGCACACTGTAAACAACACAATTGCTGCGACATATTTTACTTTTTTTTACCGGCGCCGCGGCTGGCTGTACTGGATTGTCGCTCTGGCCGTTGGATATTCGCGAATCTACCTGGGCGCGCATTGGCCCAGCGACGTGATGGCGACGCTCTTTCTCGGAATCGGTGAAGCATTGGTTTTGCTCAGTTTCTTCGAATTAATCTGGAGAATCGCCGCACGGAAATGGATGCCCGATGTGTTCGCACGTCATCCGAGCCTGCTTGGTGATTTCAATGGTAGGGCGCGACCGCCAGGCGCGCCGGAACGTGCAATATGAGCACCACGCGCGCAGTCTGGCTCTTTGTCGCCGCGCTGACAGCGATTCGTTTTTCACTTCTGGCAACGACAGATCTCTCCTTTGACGAAGCGCATTATTGGATGTGGTCGGAGCGACTGGCGCCCGCCTACTTCAGCAAGGGACCTGGTATTGCTTTCGCCATACGCGCGAGCAGCGCTCTTTTTGGCGCGAACGAGTTTGGTGTTCGCTTCTTCAGTCCTGTGCTCGCAGCGGCCACAAGTTTGCTCCTGTTTTATTTTGCGCGCCGTTTGTTCAGCGCCACCGCCGGTCTATGGACAGTCATTGCCTTGAATGCCACGCCGATTTTCAATATCGGCGCGATCGTGATGACGATCGATGCGTTATCGATTTTTTTCTGGATGGCCGCGATGTTTACCTTCTGGCTCGCAGTGGAAAGCCCCGAGCGTTTTCGGGTTTCCTGGTGTTGGCCGGTTACAGGTCTGCTGATCGGGCTGGGGTTTCTTTGCAGGTACACGAATGCGTTCGAATTGATTTCAGTGTTAGTCGTGCTGGCGCTCGTGCCTCGGCTACGTCGGCAATTCAAACGTCCCGGCGTGTATTTGCTGATCGCCATGTTCGCTCTTTGCACCATTCCGCCGATCGTCTGGAACGCGCAGCACGCCTGGATCACGCTGGCGCATTTGCGCTCGCGCGGGAATCTCGACCGCGGCTTTGGCTTTCATCCGGCTGAGGTGCTCTCGTTTCTCGGTCAACACTTCATCGTTTATTCGCCGCTGCTGTTTCTGGCGTTGGCCTGGGCGGTGATTGCTAGCTGGCGGCGCATCAATCAGCAGTTCAAAGTCCTGTTCCTAATGTGGTTTGGTTTGCCGGTGTTCGGCTTTTACTTGCTTCTGTCGCTTAACAAGAGCGCCGCGCCGAACTGGGATGGGCTCGCTTTTTTTGGGTTCGGATTGGTCGCGACATATTTTTGGTGGGAACGGCTTCAGGCGAGCGCGCTTTTGCGGATAGGCGCTAGCGTCGCCGTCGTGGTGGGGTTGATCATGAGTCTGGTCGCATTGGACACAGATTTGCTGCGGGTGGCCGGTTACCAACTGCAGCGAAGCGATCCGAGTGATCGAATGCGCGGATGGAAAAGCGCGACGGAGGCGCTGGAAAAAACGCGCAACGATCTTGAAGCGCAACTGGGCGAAAAAGTTTTTCTCATTGCCGACGCTCGCGATCGCGCGTCCGAAATTTCCTTTTATCTGCGCGACAAACGAGCCGAAGGCCCGGGGCATCCGCCCGTTTACATTCCTGAATCGCAAGACATGGTGAATCAGTTTTCGTTTTGGCCGCGCTACGATCAATTCGTAGAGCTAAAAGCTGGCACGCAACTGCCGGAAGGCGAGGTTTACACGGAAGAGAACGGCGTCAATTTATTCGTAGGACGGGATGCGCTTTTCATCAGGGCTGGAGAAAAAGAACGTGTGCCCCGCAACATTCAGGCGGCATTTCAATCCACTGAGCTGGTGGGAACAATCGAAGTGTCGCGCTACGGCAAGGTGATGCGGATTTGGCAGATGTTCCTCTGTCGAAGTTATCGGACGTTGCCGTTATGAGGACCTTTCCTAACGCGTTCTCAACACGAGTCATCCTGAGCGAAGCGAAGCGAAGTCGAAGGATCCCGCGGCGAAGCTTAAAGGTAACGCTACGGGATTCCTCGACTTCGCTCGGAATGACGCCTTCGTCATCTTGAATAATCGCCATGAACCAGAATGCGAGTTCACCTCAAGTTTCAGTGATCGTGCCCGTCTTCAATGAGGAAGAAAATGTTCGGATCCTGCAAGCTGAGCTACAAGCAGCGCTAAGGGGCATCGATCACGAATTCATTTTTGTGGATGACGGATCAGCCGATCACACCGTGGAGCGAATCGAATCCGCGCCGAATCTGCGCGTGATTCGTTTCGAAAAAAATGCCGGCCAAAGCGCCGCTATTTACGCCGGACTGCAAGCAGCGCGCGGGGCAATTGTCGTTTTAATTGACGGCGATTTGCAAAACGATCCCGCCGATATTCCAAAGTTAATCGGTGAAATTTCGCGCGGCGCTGATCTTGTTTGCGGTTATCGCGCGCATCGCAGGGATACACGTGTGAAACGCCTTACCAGCCGGATCGCGAATGCCGTTCGCAGCCGTTACACAAAAGACGGCGTGCGCGATACCGGTTGCACGTTGAAGGCAATGCGACGCGAGTGCGTGAGCGCGCTATTTCCCTTCAAGGGAATGCATCGCTTCATTCCTGCGCTGATCAAAGGCGCAGGGTACCGGTTGGTGGAAATTCCAGTCAACCATCGCCCGCGGCGCTTTGGTCAAACTAAATACGGTTTGGGCAATCGTGCGGTGCGCGCCACCGTCGATATGTTCGGGGTGCGGTGGCTGCTGTCGCGCCGGTTGAATTACAAAATTCGGGAACAGAACTAGCAGTCCAGCGCTGCCGAAAACGCGCTTGTCAAGCTATGCGCTGCCGCTAAGCTTGGCGTCCCGCACGGAGCACCTGCATGTCCCTCGCCAATTTACTTTCCGCCGAGCAAATCATTCCCGAGATGAAAGCTACCGAGCGCTGGTCGGCTATCGTTGAGTTGATCGATCTTCTTGTTAGTCTCGGCAAAATTAAGGCCCCCGATCGCGATTCAATTCTGGCCGCGCTAAAACAACGCGAGGAGACAATGAGCACCGGCATCGGATTCGGAATTGCCATACCTCATTGTTCGTCCGATCGGCTCGACGAAGTAGTAGCAGCGTTCGGGAGGTCCACCAAAGGGATCGAGTTCGATGCGTTGGATAATGCGCCGGTAAAATTCGTAGTTCTTTTTATCGTACCGAAAAATCAATTTCAAACGCACCTGCGCACGCTGGCTTCAATAGCAAAATTTCTAAACGATCGTTCCGTGCGCGAAAGTCTCGCCAGCGCGAAATCCGCTGACGAAATTTTGGCGGTCTTTCGCGAACGTTCCTAGAGAAGTGGCGCAGGCAATCCTGCCTGCGAGATTGAAACTTCGCGAGCAGACATGATTGTCTGCTTCACTTGATGGACACCTTTCAATCACTTCTCGCAAAAAAGGTGTCCAATGCCCTTGCGCGCGCCGGCTTGCCGGAAGCCGGCGAATTGACGCAGGCGACCGATGCGCGGTTTGGTGATTACCAAACCAACGTTGCGCTAGTGCTTGGAAAACAGCGCGGCGAAAATCCGCGCGCGATAGCAGAAAAGATCGTAGCGCAGTTGGATGTTAGCAGTATGTGCGAACAGCCCGCTGTCGCCGGTGCAGGATTCATCAACTTCACATTGCGTCAGGCGGCCGTTGAAAAACAGACACTCGACATCTTGCGAGATGGACGTCTCGGCGTCTCCGAAACAGAATCACCACACCGCGTCGTGATTGATTTCGGATCGCCCAATGTGGCGAAGCCCATGCACGTCGGCCACATCCGCAGCACGGCGCTTGGCGATGCACTGGCGCGCGTGGCTAAATTCCTTGGGCACGAAGTGATTCGCGATAATCACGTCGGCGATTGGGGAACACAGTTCGGAATGGTCATTTGGGGATGGAAAAATCTTTTGGATCGACAGGCGCTGCAGCGCGATCCGCTGGCCGAGATTGTCCGCATTTACAAGGAAACAAACGAACGAGCGAGCAAGGAGCCGGCGGTGCGTGAAGCGTGCCGCCAGGAACTGGTAAAATTACAGGCTGGCGACAAGGAAAACACAGATATTTGGAATGAATGCGTGGCGTTTTCGATGCAGGATTTCGAGCATGTTTATCGGCTGCTCGACGTGCATTACGATCTGCAATGCGGCGAAAGCTTCTATAACGACCGATTGCCCGGTGTCGTAGATCGTCTGCTGAAAGCCGGCATAGCGGAAATCAGCGAAGGCGCCGTGGTCGTCTTTTTCCATAATGATCCCGAGCTTGCTGATAAGCCTCTGATCATTCGCAAACGCGACGGTGGATTCAATTACGCTACAACGGATCTGGCCACCATTGATTATCGGGTTAACGAATTGAAAGCCGATGTGATCTGGTACGTCGTTGGCGCACCTCAGACATTGCATTTTAAACAAATTTTTGCGGTCGGTCGTCGAGAAGGCTACAGCGCCGACCTGCGCCACATCATTTTCGGAAGTGTGCTGGGCGAAGATCGCAAACTCATGAAGACACGCTCAGGCGACAATGTTCCTTTGCGAGAGCTTCTCGATGAAGCGTGCAGGCGCGCCCGAAAAATTATCGACGAAAAAAATCCAGACCTGAGCGAGGAGGAAAAGAATGATATCGCCGAGAAGATTGGAATCGGTGCCGTGAAATACGCCGATCTCTCCCAGTTCCGGACGACGGATTATATTTTTTCGTGGGACAAGATGCTCTCTTTGCATGGGAACACTGCACCGTATTTGCAGAATGCCTATGTCAGAATTCGTTCGATTTTCCGTAAGGCTGATGTAGCCACGCCCCTGTGGGGCGTTGAAGGAGCGAAGCATGAACAGACCGGCCACAGGCCGGTGGCTACAGGGTTAAATCTCAGCGATCGCGCCGAACTCAATCTTGCCAAACGAGTTTGTCAGTTCGCGGAAATCGTTCCGCAAGTGTTGAACGGATTCCGCCCGAACATCCTCGCAAATTATCTGTTCGAGCTGGCAAATAGTTTCCATGCGTTTTACGAAGCCTGCCCGGTACTGAGATCAGAGGAACCGGTACGCAGCTCGCGTCTGGCGTTGTGCGAATTGACCGGACGCGTGCTGCAAAAAGGTCTCGAGTTGCTCGGCATCAAAGCGCCAGAGAAGATGTGACTTGGATGTTCGAGACTGCTGTTGTCTCAATGCGAGTCGATCATGCGCTGAAATCGTGGGTCGGTGCGAAGCGAATCAAACATTGGATCGAGCCGGAGCAACGCTGGAGTAATTGGTGAATTTTCGGCGAGCGGGCCCGCATAGGGTTTATCAAGGACGGCCTCCAAGGAAGCGATCGCCCGATCATGCTCTCCGGTCAGCGCTGCCACGCGGGCCAGGACCTCGATCATCATCGGACCGAACAGCGCGCTCTTCTCGACCGGAAGGATACTCATGCCCCGTTCGGCCAAATCGAGCGCGGCGGTCTTATCGCCAAGTGCCGCGTTTAGCAGTGCAAGATAAGCGATGAGAAAATGGTCTGACCCTTCCTTGAGATAAGGCTCCATCTCGCTGCGTGCCTGGCGCCAGTTTTCGAGCGCAGCGGCATGATCCCCCTTGATTTCCTCAAGCCAACCTAACCAAAACCACATCTCGCCCCTGTCGCCCGCATCCATCGAGTTATTGGTGGAAAGTATCTCTTTGATCTGGGGAATGATCCGGTTGGGGCTCCGTTCGAGAAGCGATTGATAGCACCTCGTATCGCGAACGGCGCTGTTGCTAAGCGGCAAGGGATCGAGGAGTGCTGCCGCTTGCTTCAAATCGCCCTGGGCTTGGGCGATACTTGCCTCGTCAACGAAAGTCATGGTGTCATCGGGTACGATATTGAGGACCTGCTCGAATTCTCGCCGCGCTTCGTCGAAACGGCGCTGATATCTGAGCGAAGCCGCATGGGCGTAGAACAGTTGAGGATTGCGCGGGTCGAGTCGCTTCGCTTCGTTAAAATAACGCTCGCTCTGCTCCCAATCTCCTCGTTGTCGCACGAGC
Source organism: uncultured Verrucomicrobiae bacterium (assembly GCA_963805485.1). Classification (GTDB taxonomy): domain Bacteria; phylum Verrucomicrobiota; class Verrucomicrobiia; order Chthoniobacterales; family UBA10450; genus Udaeobacter. Next base: position 230,090 of record CAWDUN010000003.1, read on the forward strand.
TTCGCCATTACCACTCTTATCTGAGTGTCGTTTGGGAGAAGCGGGCGCGCCCGCTCGAGGTAATGTTCCGCCGCGCTGTAATCATTCAAACAATAGTAATGATATTCAGCCATGGCCAGAAACGCTTCGCCAAGGCTCGGCTGAAGCGCTAGCGCGGTTTCCGCAGCTTGGCGCGCCTCTTCGCGGCTACCCGCAATTGGCGGTGTTGTCGTTGTATAGCGCGCCGTATCCATTTGCACCAGCGCCGCCCAAGCCAGAGCAAACTTTGGATCCAGGTTCACCGCCTGCTTAAAATAGTTCCTTGCCGACGAAACGTTTTCGTTAGTGAATCCGGGTCGCCTCGCGTACGCGAGACCGCGCAGGTAAGCCTCATAAGCTTGGGAATTCTCTGTCGGTCTCGCCGCGATAGTTTGCTTTTCCCGACGCGTGAGCTTTGCCTGCAACTGATCTGCGATGGTTTTGGCTATTTCGCTTTCAACCGAAAGAATATCGGTGACTTTGCGATCAAAGCTATCGGCCCATAAATGTGAGTTGTCGGCTGCGTTGATCAGTTGCGCGCTGATGCGCATGGCATCGCCGTTTTTTTGTACGCTTCCTTCTACGACGTACTCAACACCGAGCTGCTTCGCGATTTCGCGCAGGTTTCCGCGCGGACCCTTGTAATTCTCCGTCGAAGTGCGGGAAATCACTTTGAGATCGCCGATCTTAGAAAGCCGGCTGAGGATTTCCTGCTGTATCCCATCGGCGAAATATGCGTTCTCCGGATCGGCACTGAGATTCTCAAACGGCAGTACGGCGAGGCCGTTTGGCAGCCGGGGAATATGCGCGCGCCAGACGATTGCCGATAGCGAAACAACGAGCGCCACCGAAGCCGCGGCCAGCCCCGCGATGGCTGGATTGCGCCGCGTCCAGTGCCACATACGGGTCGTTAGGCCAGCGGGCCGCGCTTGGATCGTGCGCCCGGCGCGGAAGCGTTCGAGATCTTCGGCCAGCGCAACGGCAGAGGAATAACGCGACGCCGGTTCTTTCTCGAGACACTTTAAGCAGATCGTCTCCAGATCCCTGGGAACATGACGATTCGTCAGGCTCGGACGTCTTGGTGCTTGCTCGGCGGCTCGACGCAGCACTTCCATCGGTGTCTCGCCTGAAACAGGCGGATGACCGGTCAGCATTTGGTATAAAATCGCGCCGAGACTGTATACATCGGCAGCGGAGCCAACGGCGCGCGAGTCTGCGGCCTGTTCTGGCGCCATGTAAAATGGCGTACCCAGAATCGCGAGTGTTTGTGTGAGATCGCATTCGCGTTGCAACCATTTCGCCAGTCCGAAATCGCTGACATACGGTTTGCCCGCACCGTCAAAGAGAATATTTGCCGGCTTCAAGTCGCGGTGCAGAATGCCGCGCTCGTGTGCATAAGCAATCGCGCGGGCGAGCTTCGCGATCAGCGCCGCAGTTTCATGTGGTTTGGTCCGGTAATTTTCGATCCCCGCAGAGAGCGGGCCGCCCTTTGCAAACTTCATGCTATAGAAGGGCGTGCCATCCTGTTCGCCCACTGAGTAGATCGGCAGAATGCATTCGTGATCGAGACTTGCCGCCGCTTCCGCCTCCGCCCGAAAACGAGTTACCGCCCCGGACGACTTTAGATGGACCGGCAAGATCATCTTTAGCGCCACGATCCGCGAAGGTGTGCGCTGTTGCGCCCGATAAACGATCCCCATCCCGCCACGCGCGATCTCATTTAGCAATTCGTAATCTTCAATGCGACTGCCGCTTGCCGGCACGTCTGGCGAATCGAGCGCCGTCGCTAGCAAACACGCCGGGCAGAAGCCGCTTGGCATGTCCACCTCCAACGATGAACCGCAGATTTCGCAGAATGTTTTGCGCGCCAGCAGGTCCATCTAATTTACAATGCCTGCTGCTGGCCAAGCCGAACAAAAACGGCGCGCAACTGCCGGAGTTCGTCATCCACTTCGTGCGGGGCGCTCACCGTCTGCATCACCTCCTGGCGCACGGCGCTGGCGAATTGCTGGCGCAACCGATGAATATGCGTTTTGATCGCGCTCATCGCCAATCCCATTCGCCGCGCAGCATCCTGATATGAAATGTCCCGCTTCTCGCCCGCGAGAAACGGCGACAGCGCCTCGAACGTTTCCGCTTTTCCGTTTGCGGAAAATTCCGCGCGCACCTTGCCGAGTGCGCGCTCCAGGAGCAAACCGGCCCAGCGCGCATCGAGCGAGTCGGCCGGAGTGAGATTCATCGTGACCCGCTGATGATGCGTTTCTTCGGCGGCGACTTCATCCATGGAAATGAATTGTGCGCCGCCGCCGCGTTTCGCTGCCCGGAGGTACGCCTGTTCGTCAGCGAGACAGCGTGTGAGCGCGCCTAACAGGAAACTGCGGAAACGTCCACGCGCTGGCGAAGCACGGCGGAGCGTTTCATCCTGAACTATGCGCTGAAAAAAAATTTGTGTCAGATCTTGTGCATCATGCCGATTAAATCCCCGCTGGCGCAGGTAAGCGTAAATCGGCGGCCAATACATTTGGCAGAGCTCAGCCAGCGCCTCGCGTGCGTGCGATTCAGAAAGGTCGCCGGCGGCAAGCACAACGCTCCATGCCGTCTCTCCAAAATGCGCGCCGTTGTTGCGCGAACCGGAGGCGGATAGCATTCAGGCATTGTAGGAATAAGCAGAATTCCGGCAAGCGCTCCTTCCGTTTCCATATCTCGCGCGTCCAGTTTCGTAGCGATCGCTGGCGCTATCGGCGAGAACTTCGGCTCACGCCCCGCCGAATAGCGTCCTACTTAAGGGTTACCATCACAGTCACGCTGCCAGTGCCGCTAGTGAGACTGCTCAATGCCTTGCCGATGATGGCGCCGCTTGCGGCTGCCTTGTCCGTTACCCGCATCGCGTAACCGGCATGTGAGCTGGTTGTAAGCAAGTCGCCTGCGTGAATCGTGCCGAAGCTGGCATCCGCTTTCACTGCCTTATACGCCCCAAGGGTGACGACGCTGCAGTAGCCTCCCGGTCTCGCGCTGGTCGCATAGGAGTCGGGATGGAGAGTACCGGCTTCGTCGCTGATGCGATTGGGGATATTAGCCATCAACTCCTGCTTGTTTCCCGGGTCATTTTGCGCCCGAGTTGCCGCATCGCGATCGGCCGTTTGCTGTGCTTCGTAGGCGACGCGCGTCGCTGCATCTGGGACATACATAATCTGGTCCACAACGCCCACGACTGCTGTGTCGTTGGCGTTAGCGGCTAGTTTAATACGGGGCACGGGGATCTGACCCAGGATTGGAGCGCTACTGTCCTCGGCGATGACGACCACGTCGCCCGCCTCTAGATTTACGCTGTCGGCGTTCTGCATCTCATCAACTACGTAACCCGCTTTGGAACCGGCTATGAGAAGGTCGCCTTCCCCCCTGATGGTGCCATTGACATCGAGGGCGGCTAGACTCTGCGTTGGTCCGTTTTTGGTATCGACGTAGAGTGAGTAAAAGCTCGCGCTTTGCGATTTGAAGTAGCCGGCTCGATAAACGTCGCTAGTGAAATAGCCCCCGTAGCTGTTATTCTGGTAGGCGAAGCTTTGAATCGCGGGATGGCTGCCATGATTGACCACGTAGATGCCCCAATTATTTCCGTGAAAGTCGGCTGCGTCGTTGTTCGTGCTTGAAAAATAGCCGCCGTAGCCGCTAGTGCTCGCGCCATGGACGCCGTCACCCCTGCCACTCGTACTTCCGTAGACTCCGGGGTTGTCGACGGATGCTCCCAGGACGCCGATGTTGTTCGGACTATAACCCCCGACACCGATACTACTGGAACTGACACCGAGAATACCGACGCCGGTATTGCCGAGGCCATAAATTGCGGTTGTGGCCGTGGTGCTTGCTACCCCCAGTACGCCACCTGGAGCCGCCGTGCCGATACCGATTTTGCCGGCCGATTCGATAATGATTGAATCACCCTGAGTGGTCGGTCCGGTCCAGACCGGAATTCTCCCGGCTGTGCCGCTGCCTGTTACTGTCTGCGCTGAGCTGTTGCCGGCGATGAATGCAATGATGAATAAAACTGCGCCAGGAAGGAATTTCTTGTTCATAAGTTGATTGGTGTTTTCGATAGAGTTCTGTCTTTACTTGTTCTCTCCAGATCCGGTCGAAAAAGTTTCAGAGTTTTTCGAAAAAATTGATCGCCGGTCTTGGAGGAGCATCAAACCGCCCAGAAAATGTAGCCATCGCCCTTTCGGCGACGCGCCGCTTCGCACCCGCCTTCGCTCAGCTATGGCGTGGCGGGCAGCGAAGCGGCTACAGCAGATTACGGATTTACAACGATGGCTGGCGCGCCATTCAATTGCACCTGCGCGCTCACTTTTTGAATCTGCGCAGACTGGTCCCTTACACTGGCCATGAGAGTTTGAATCTCCTTCTGCTGCTGCGCGATCGTCGATCCCAACTGCGCGATTGTCGCTTCCTGGTCATTGACTTTGTGAGTTTGGATTTCGAATTTTCTGTGTTCTTTCAAAAATTCATTGAGCAACATGGCATTGACCGCTTCGTAGCGGACGGTTTGTGGTTTTCCCTCCTCGTCGCGCGTGATCAGCTCCGGGCTGACTTCAGCCACCTCCTCGGCGATCAAACCAAAGGAGAGCGCCTGTGAAGGATCGGCGTCTTTCTTGTACCGGAAGGTGACCGGTTTGAGCGCAAAGAGAGTTTCGCTGCTGCGGTCCATCGGCTGGATGTCATGCTTGAACCGGCGCGAAGAGGAAAGTGTGCCGATCTTGTTGTCGGCATTCACATAAACCGCGCGGCCATTGGCGACGGTGGTGTAAACATTGCGAATGCGTGTGGTGTTGCTTTCACCTGCAACGCCGTTAACGCCCGCGCCGATGCAGACATTGCCGCTGCCGGTGGTGAGAGCGAAGCCCGCAGTTGTGCCTACGGCAACGTTGTTCGATCCGGTCGTGTTGGAGTAGAGGGCCCCTGGGCCAGTGGCCGTGTTGAAGTTGCCAGTGGTGTTGCTGTAAAGCACTAAAGCACCGTTGGCCGCGTTGAAGCCGCCGGTGGTGTTGCTCAGGAGCGCCCCGTAACCGCTGACCGTATTGTAACTGCCGGTGGTGTTGCTGAAGAGTGCCGACGCACCGCTGGCCGTATTCTGGCTGCCGGTCATATTGTCGTAGAGCGCGGCTGAACCACTGGCCATATTGTTGCTCCCAGTGGTATTAGAGTAGAGCGCCTCTTCACCGCTAGCAGTATTGTAGTTGCCGATCGTGTTGCCCCGCAGCCCGTAGTAACCACTTGCCATGTTGTGGTGGCCGGTGGTGTTGGAATAAAGCGTCTGGTAACCGCTGCCAGTATTGGAGTTGGCGGTGGTGTTGCTGGCGAGCGCTTCAAGACCCGTGGCCGTGTTGTAGTTGCCTTCGGTGTTGCTGAAGAGTGCATTCGTACCGCTGGCCGTGTTGGCGTTGCCGGTGGTGTTGCTGTAGAGCGCATTCGTGCCGCTGGCCGTGTTCGAACTGCTGGTGGTATTGTGCAAGAGCGCCTGATAACCGTTGGCTGTGTTGTAGTTGCCGGTGGTGTTGTGGGAGAGCGCGAAACCGCCGCTGGCCGTGTTCCAACTGCCGGTGGTGTTGAACTCGAGCGCCGAATCACCGATGGCCGTATTCTCGTTGCCGCTGTTGTCGGAGGCGAGCGCGAAGAAACCAAAGCCTGAATTAAAGACGCCGGTGGTTATATTCTGCCCTACTCCCTGACCGTAAAATGTGTTCTCCTGCGCCTTTACGTGGCTCAGAAAGGTCAGACTGCTAAGCACGAATGTAATGTTGAATAAAACTGCGCCGGGAAGGAATTTCTTGTTCATAAGTTGATTGGTGTTTCGATGGAGTTGTGTCTTTACTTTGTTCTCTCCAGATCCGATCGGAAAAGTTTCAGAGTTTTTTCAGAAAACGGGGGCGCGTGACTTTTCCCAAGTGCCCACAGAAGAAGAGAAAACACCAAACCCGCATTCGCGAGGCTACGGTCCGGCAATCCCTAACGTCGAACACGGAAACTGTACGCAGATTCTTTCATTGGGCATTGGACCTTAGGCGTTGAGCGTCGGACGTTTGCTTTCTTCTGTGAAAAAAGAGCATCCGCGTATTCCAACCTCCACCTATCGATTACAGTTTAATCGGTGGTTCAGCTTTGCGCAGGCGCGCGAGATCGTCGCTTATCTGCACGCGCTGGGAGTCAGCGATGTGTACGCGTCGCCCTATTTTCAGGCCAGCCCCGAAAGCCTGCACGGTTACGACATCACCGATCATAACAAGCTGAACACGGCGATCGGTTCGCGGGCGGATTATGATGCCTGGATCGCGCAACTGCAGGCACACGGCATGGGCCAGGTGCTGGATTTTGTTCCCAACCACGTCGGCATCGCCAACGATCGCAACGCATGGTGGATGGACGTGCTGGAAAACGGGCCCAGCTCAGAGTATGCCCCCTATTTTGATATTGAGTGGCAGCCGCTGAAGACTGATCTCCGCAATAAAGTTCTACTACCAATTCTCGGGGACCAATACGGACGCGTGCTGGAGCGCGGCGAATTACAGGTGCGCTTTGAGGAAGGAACGTTTTACCTGCTCTACGGCGAGCGCAGACTGCCGATCGCACCTGGCACTTATCGGTACGTTCTGGAAGTTGCGTTACAGAACTTGGGCGAATACAAAGACGACGATTTTTACGCGGAACTGCAAAGCGTTGTGACCGCACTGGAATATTTGCCGAAACGCACCGAAACGGACCCGAAGCGGATCGCCGAGCGCGCGCGAGAGAAGGAAATCATCAAACGGCGCCTCGACCGTCGTTGTGCCCAGGCGCCGCAGGTACAACAGGCAATTGAGAAAGCACTCGCACAGATCAACGGGAATCCGGGGGATCCGCGCAGTTTCGATAAGCTCGACGAATTGCTGAACGCGCAGTCGTATCGTCTGGCCTTCTGGCGTGTCGCTGCCGAAGAAATCAACTACCGGCGCTTTTTTGACGTAAACGATTTGGCCGCGATCCGGGTGGAATTGCCAGAAGTCTTCGACGCGATTCACTTCCTGGTCCTTGAATTGGTGAGCACAGGCGCAGTCACCGGACTCCGAATCGATCACCCCGACGGCCTGTGTTTACCGCGCGAATACTTCGTCAAACTTCAGCAGCGTTCCGCGAAAGCGCTCGGGATTGCTTTGCCTCCCGACAGCCGGGCCATCTACATGGTGGCGGAAAAAATTCTCACCGGCTCCGAAACGTTGCGCAAAGAGTGGCCGGTGCATGGAACGACCGGCTACGATTTCGTCAATCAACTTACGCAGCTGCTCGTCGAATCGTCGGCTGAAACGGCGATCACAAAAACGTTCCACCGTTTCATCGGCCGCTCCGTTCCTTTTGGGCATTTGCTCTACGCGAAAAAACTTCTGGTGATGAAGTTTGCCCTGGCGAACGATGTCGATGTTTTAGGAAACTTGCTCGATCGTTTGTCCGAGCGAAACAGATGGTATCGCGATTTTACGCTTGAAGCATTGTCGCGCACCGTGCGGGAGACAATTGCCTGCTTTCCAGTTTACCGAACCTATGTCGAGCCCGGCCATCCGGTAAACGACGAGGATCGGCAAATCATTGAGCGCGCAATCGCCGCCGCCAAACGCCGGAACCCGGCGATGGAAGAATCGATATTCAATTTCTTGCGCGACGTGCTGTTGCTTCGTTCCCCGCAGGATCTCAATGCCGCTGGCCGCGCCGCGCATGCGCAGTTCGTTCTGAAATTTCAGCAGACGACCAGTCCAGTGATGGCAAAGGGACTCGAGGACACGCTCTTTTACATTTACAACCGGCTGCCGGCGTTAAATGAAGTCGGCGGCGAGCCGCAACAGTTTGGGCTTAGCGTCGAAGGTTTTCACCAGCGAACCCTTGATCGGCAACGCGACTGGCCGCTTACGATACTCGCAACTTCGACGCACGATACAAAACGCAGCGAAGACGTTCGTGCGCGAATGGTCGCGATCTCCGAGATCCCGGAGCTGTGGCGGCGTTCGCTGCAGCGCTGGGGCACGGCGAATCACCGGTGGAAACGGACGGTGAATGATTTGGAAGCGCCCGATGCGAACGAGGAATATCTGCTTTACCAAACGCTTTTGGGCACCTGGCCAATGCAGTCGAATGGCGAGCCGGAGCCTTCGCTGGCCGGTGATTACATTGAACGGATCCAGGGTTACATGGCAAAGGCGCTCAAGGAAGCGAAGATCAACACAAGCTGGATCCAGCCTAACGAAGAGTGGGACGCCGCGATGCATGAGTTCATCGCGAGAATTTTGGATCCATCACCACGAAATAAATTCCTGCCAATTTTCCTTCCTGCGGCGAAAGAGATCATTCGGCTCGGGGCGATTAATTCCCTTACGCAAACGTTGCTGAAGCTCACATCGCCGGGTGTGCCGGATATTTATCAGGGAACCGAGATTTGGGACTACAGCCTTGTCGATCCTGATAACCGGCGCCCGATCGATTACGAATTGCGCCGCGAGATGCTGAACTCGCTGTCGAACACGACTCCGGGAGAACTCATGGAAACGTGGCCGGATGGCCGGATTAAATTGTTTCTGACGCAACACATCCTGCGCCTCCGTCGCAGACACGCGGATCTTTTCGCGCGCGGCGAATATCTACCGCTTCACACGAGCGGAACGTTTGCAGAATGCTGCGTCAGCTTCGTTCGGCGACTCGACAACAATTGGATAGCGGTAATCGCGACGCGGCTCTCTTCGCGGATCGGTTTTCCACCGATTGGGGAGGCTTGGCAAGATACGGCGATTCAATTACCAGAAACGTTTTCCCTTAAAGACGCACATGATCTCTTCACGTGCCAACCCATCCGCCACCAAGAGCGGCAGATGTCCGTGCATGATGTGTTGTCGGTCCTGCCGTTCGCAGTGATTACCAACTTGCATTAGGCGTCTGACACAGACGCCCTACAAAATTCGCTGTTGTTGTAGGGCGTTTGTGTCAAACGCCAATCGATTACGCGCAACTGCGCAACCAGTTCCGCGACCCACATCACGAAATTTCCGAGATTCGCCAGCAAATCCACGCCGAAACTTTCAAACGTAATTTGTCGTGACGCGAGAATCAGCATGACGCTAAGCAGCGACAGGTTCATCAGGTAGATCACGACGAGTGAAAAAAATGTGCCTTGATCCGTGAGATCGGTCTGATTCTTCGGGATCATCCAGCAGGTGAACGTGAAATGGAACGCCCATGTTGCGCCGATCACTGCGTAGAGCAGCCGCCCATAGGGCTGCATATTTAAAAAAAGGCTGAGCCCGCCGTAAATGCCGATCGTCAGAATGCTGTAGATCGGGAAGAAATAAGGTGCCAGCGCGATCCAGAAGTTCGCCTTGGTGGTTATCACGTGTCCACCATCGGGACCGACGCGAAACTGGCTCACGCGGCCACCCATCAACCATACCCAGATCGCGTGGGTTAGCTCGTGCCCGAACACGTAAATTAAGATTGGGCGCGGCAGACCGAAGAAAGTTATTAGCCAAAGCACCGCGCCTAACGAGAAGAACCAGAACTCTTCGCCAGTCCACAACCGTTGCGTCACAGTCGCGCGGGCGAACGCCGTGAAAAATGTCTGGGTCAGAACGCCGCACAGCGGCAGCAGAAAAATCGCAAAGATGAATTTCACCCACTTTGTAGGAACGGTGAGCGGCTCCGATTCGGCAGCAAACCTTCTCGATTTTGTCCGCGCAACGCTGCGAACGATTTTTCCGTCGCGCTTGGAATTGCGCGCGCGGCGATTCTTTTTCGATCTACGCGTCGTTACAGGCAAAGTTGCCGCAGATTACGCAGAATTCAGCAGACAAAATCAAGAGCGAACCGTGGATGGCGAAGCTCTAATCCGAGCCCAACCCGCACAATTGTCATCCTGAGCGGAGCGAAGGATCTCTGAGTGTTTCCCCACCTCCCCAAGCGAACGATCAGAGATGTTTCGCTCCGCTAGACATGACAGCAGGAATTGTAGGCCAGGCCTTTGGCCTCCCAGCCCCGGCAGCCGAAGCGGTTGCTCTACAGTCAACAGAGAGGCGGCGTCACGCGCGGCCCATGTACGCGCCTGTGCGAGTGTCGATCTTGATTGCCTCGCCTTCCTTGATGAAAAGCGGCACGTTAATAGTTTTGCCGGTTTCCAGCTTTGCCGGCTTGGTGACGTTACTGGCAGTATCGCCGCGCAGACCTTCTGCTGATTCGACAACCTTCAGATTTACAGAAGCAGGCAGTTCCACCTCGACGGCCTTGCCTTCCGCATAAAGAACCTGCACAGAAAGATTCTCCACGAGATAATCACTGGCGTCGCCTATGAGACTTTCCGTCAGCGTGATCGTGTCGTAAGTCTCAGGATCCATGAAATGGTAGCCGTTGCGATCCTTGTAAGAAAATTCGAGTTGTTTCCGCTCGATATCGACCAGTTCGACCTTGTCGGTAGAACCAAAACGGACGTCGGCGCTCTTGCCAGTATTGATGTAACGGATGATCGCCTGCACGAACGCCCGCAAATTTCCAGGCGTGCGATGATGGACCTCAAGCACAATAGCCGGATTGCCATTGTATTTGATGGCCATTCCTTTGCGTAAATCGTTGGCGGCGGGCATGGAGGACGACGTGATTAGTTACAACCAGTTACATGGATAAAACGCTGAAGCGACAATCGCTCTAGCGAAGAGAGCGCGGAGCTTACACGCGGTTAGTAAGATCGCAAGTTTTAGCCAACACGTCATCCTGAGCGTAGCGAAGCGGAGTCGAAAGATCCCGCGGCGGAAGCTGTAGTAACGCCACGGGATTCCTCGACTTCGCTCGGAATGACAGCTCGGTTTACAGCAATTTTAGCCGCGTCAAATCCTGCGAATCCACAATACCCACAGGCACATTGTCGTCATCAATCACGACCAGGTCGTCAATGCGATGACGCTCGAGCATGTTCAGAACTTCCACTGCGAGTTTTTCTTTATGCACCGTAACTGGATTCAGCGTCATCAGGTCTGCCACCAATCGTTCGCCGATGCGAGAATCAGATTGAAAATGCCGCACGAAATCTCCGTGGGTGAATATTCCTAGCAGTTGGTTGTCCTCGCCAGTGACAACGGCAGCGCCAGCGCGCACACTGGTCATCGCCCTGAGCACGTCGTGTATCGGTGTGTCGATCGCCACGATCGCCATCGCATCACGCGGCCGCATGACTTGATGAACGCGCATTAACATGCTGCGGCCGATCATGCCGCCGGGATGGAATTTAGCGAAATCTTCCTTGTTAAACCCGCGCGCCTCCAGGAGCACCATCGCCAGCGCGTCGCCTAGCGCCAGCATCACCGTCGTGCTCGACGTCGGCGCGAGATTCAGCGGACAAGCTTCCTGTTCCACATTTACATCGAGACAGACGTGCGCGTTTCGCGCCAGCGTTGATTTTGGATCGCCACAAATGGCGATGATTCTGACGTGGAAGCGTGTGATTGAGGGCAAAATTCGAAGCATTTCTTCCGTCTCGCCACTCGCGCTCAACGCGAGCACCACGTCGCCGTCGGCGATCATGCCCAGATCGCCATGAAGCGCGTTAGACGAATCCAAGACGAGCGCGGGCGATCCTGTGCTGGTGAGAGTAGACGCGATCTTCGCGCCGATGTGCCCGGATTTACCCACGCCCACCACCACGACTTTGCCTCGCGAATCGACTGTTTCCTTGATCACCTCAACGGCGCGCGAGAAATTTTCATCGAGCCGATTCCGAAGCCGCTGGAGCTCAAAAATTTCTAAATCCAGAACGCGTGCGGCCTTTTCAAGAGAATCCATCGAAAGATATATTGTGTGCAGGCGTGTTTATGGGCAACATCTCGCATGCATTGAACGAAAGGGGAAATATGAAGACATTGATGATCGCAATCCTCGTCGCGCTGGCGGCGACTGCTTCTGCCCAAGAATTCAGAGCGCCGCTTGGTCCGCAAAAACCGGTGCGCGCGATGGAAACACCGCCGCCGGTATCCGAACGGCCGAGAGTTGAGGGAGCGCTTCCGAAAGCTTTTGGTCGCGGTCGCAACCCGTTTCAAATGCTCAATCCGTGGGCGCCGGCTCGCTACGGGGTTTGGGTGGAGAACACCTCGTTCGATCCCAATCACCCTGGGAAATGGAAGGGCATTAAGCTCTTCGAGATTGTTTTTTGAATTGTTCGGTGGCGTACGCGTCTCGCGTGCTGGTTTCGGCGTCGCGCGAAACAATCTTTTAACGAGCGCGATATCATCGAAGACTTTCGTGCGCTAGAAGTCACGTGATTGCGAGCGCGCGCTCTTCAGCACGCGAGACGCATGCGCTCCCCAGAACAGTTCCCGCCGGGCCGCTATGATCGGCAATTTACCGATCATTCGCGACCGTTTGCGGCGCTTCCTTGCTCAGTTGAATCTGCGCGCTCACCCTCTGTATCTGCGCCGCCTGCTCTTTCACCGTTGCCACCAGACTCGCGACGGTGCCTTCTAATTCCTGCACTTTGCGGTGCTCTTTCAGAAACTCGTTCAACAGCATTGCGTTGATCTGTTCGTAACGGACCGATTCGGGCTCGCCATCGGGACTGCGTCCCACTAGATCTGGGTACACCTCAGCCACCTGCTCGGCAATCAGCCCAAAGGCAAGCGTCTGCGTCGCATCATACTGCTTCTTATAACGGAATGAGACCGGCTTGAACGCGTAGATCACTTCGCTGGCTTGGTTCATGGGGTGGATATCGTGCTTATACCGCTGTGAAGAGACGTTGCCTCGGCCAAGTCGTCCGGCGCCGTTTATTGTGACCACGTCGGGATCGGTACCGACGACCGGCTGAATGGTGTCGTAGATGTTACGAATACGGGTGGTGTCGTTCTCGCCGGCCGTGCCAAATACTCCTTCGCCGATACAGACATTGCCGCTGCCGGTGATGTTAAAACCCGCTGAGCGACCAACCGCTGTGTTGTCGTCGCCTCCGATGTTGCTGGAAAGCGCACCGACGCCGACGGACGTGTTGCTGTGGCCTCCAATGTTGAAAAAACCAGCTCCACGACCCAAGGCCGTGTTCTGGACACCAGTCGTGCTGTTGGGAAGCGCACCGAAGCCGACGGCCGTGTTGCTGTGGCCTCCAATATTGCTATTGAGCGCGTTCCCACCGACGGCTGTATTGGCGGGTCCGTCCTCATTGTTCAAGAGAGCACGAGCGCCAACGGCGGTATTATCATCGCCAGTGGAATTGTTCTCGAGCGTCAAGACACCGAGAGCGGTATTACCAGCACCGGAAGTGTTGAATAAAAGCGCCGCTGTGCCGACGGCCGTGTTTTGGGTTCCGTCACCTGTGCTTTGGTCGCCGATGTTGAAAATGAGCGTACCAGCGCCGACGGCAGTGTTATAGCTCCCATCGGTATTGCTGAAGAGTGAATACCAGCCAACTGCGGCGTTGCCGACGCCGTTGCTGAGGTTAAGAAGAGCGTTTTGCCCCTCTGCGGTGTTAAACCTTGGATAACCTCCATCGGGTGGTGGACTGACTGCTTGCGCTTTCGGTCCGATCGCCAGACAGACGAATGTGAGTGCTGTAAGAACTGATTGCGTCGATGTTTTCATAGCGTGAATTGTCGAAAAAATCTCGTGGGGCTGTCGAGATGGAAATCTGCCGATCGGACATTCGCGGCCTGGGAATTCGTCGACAAGGAATGACGGCTGCCAAACCGTGATGTCCTTTCCCGCGACGGCTAGGAAGCCGTCGCTCCTTGCAGTTGGGCAAAGAATTTTACCAGCTGCGAACGTACTGATCTAAACGACAGCCGCTCTCGTGCGCGTTCCTGCGATTCGGCGACAACTGCCTCGCGTAACTCGGAATTTTTCAATAAATCCAGCGCCATTGAAGTGATTTCGTTAATCGTCTTGCCTTCGCCGCACGTTTTGGAAAACACAATTCGTTCGATTGCGCCGTCCCCTCCGACGCACGGGATTCGGCAGAGCAGAGCGTCCCCTGCAACCTGGCCCGGCACATGGCTCCGATCGAGTTGCAAAACGATCTTGTGCCGGGCTACATCGCGAAGGTAATCCGGGTAAGACTTCCATTTCTCAATCAGCCGGAGTTTTCCTCCGGGAAAATTGAGTTCACCTAACAATCGCCGCCCTTTGTAGCCATCGAGGTTAACGATTGTGACCGGTTCGCCTGTCGCTTCGCACAACCGCTGCGCGACCAAGAGCGCGGCGAAATGATTGCGCGATGGCACGTCCCATTCGCGTGTGCCAATGAAAATGCCGGACTGCTCGTTGCGTGGCATAGAAAAATCCCATCGTTGATCTTCGATCGGGTAGGGGGTTGGGATAGATGCCACTGCCGCGGGATCGTGTTTGGAGCGAACACGTTCATAAATTTCCGCGGCCTCTGGAGTGGTGGCAACGCATCCGTCGGCAGTCGTCACAATTTTTATGAAGCGCGATAATTTCGCTGGGTCTCGCAATTGCTGTGCAATCTGATGAAGCCCGGTTTCTTTCAGCGAGACGGCGACTGTACGTCGTTGTTTTTTTAGATCGTCCAATGCGCGCTCTGACGCGCGAAAATCGCTGCGCAAAAGTAGGAGCACAGGTGTCTTTTCGGCGAGAGCGCGGCGCGCATCGCGATGGAATGCGCCAACTGTGCACGCAGCGAAAGCATGGAAATTGATGGGTGGATGCGCATCTTCGCCAGGTCCAGGCAAACTGTGAAATTGCTGTTCGGAATCGCGTCCTCCTGGATTGAGAACAGTGAGCCGAAAGTTCTCTGGGTGTTGAGAGGTCATCACTTAGCGAATTACTAGAGATCTCATAGTGGTCATTCCGAGCGCAGTCGAGGCTGCAACGCGGCGGACGGAGTCCGCGCAGTCAGGCTTTCCATCCCGTGGCATAACGCTCAGGTGGTTTCGCGGGATGTCTCGACTTGGCTCGACATGACAGCCCGATAACGATGTCGGCGTTACTCGTGGAGGTCGCCGGGCGGCTGCGCCGCAGATCGCAATAGTGTGCGTTGCGTGTCTTCTTGATCGAGCGGTTTTACCGGTATCGCACGCCGAATTTCTGATGGTTGCCGTTCCTGCGGTTGGACCGGGATCGCCTTCGGAATCGTTTGGACGGGGACGGCCTTTCGAATCTCTGGAGCGGATTGTGTCGTTAGGCTCGTATTGTTACTGGCGGCTTTCACCTCATTGGCGCCGGTTGCGCTGTCGATCTTCTGCGCTTCAGCGGTTTCCACAGCCGGCTGCGGCGTTGCGTCCGGTATCACTGTTGCCTTAATTGAATCATACGGATCGTGATTAGCTATCAGCGTGGGACTCTTTATCGCGACTGGCATGACTTCACGCAGGTTCACAGCTAGCTCGGCTCGCGGCAAATCGCTTGAACCAAATTCGCGCGCGAGGCGGGCCCGAGGTTCACCGTGGATGTTGCAAACCTCCGTGGGTGCTTGCGCCTCTGTCGCAATCTCCATGTAAGTGCTACGACGTTGGACCGTATCGCCGTTAGCGGATTTCACTTCGTCATAACATTTGTCCGTAGCCAGTTGGCCTGATCTCGAACAAATCTCGATCTGCTTAAGACTGGACGGCTGTTTGATTTCTCGCGGCGGGTAACTCTGGGCAGCCGCATTCATGATGTCGACCCAGACCGGCAGCGCCAGCTCGCGCCCGAACGCGCCGCGATAAATTTTCTGCGGCTTGTCGAAGCCAGCCCATACGGCGCAGGTGAAATTGGAATCGTATCCGGCAAACAGCGCGTCGGTGAAATCGTAAGCTGTCCCGGTTTTTCCGGCAGCTGGGAATTTCTTTAACCCAAATTGCGTGTAAGCGGCTTTTCCTGTTCCCGATTGAAGCGCATCTACCAGACACGAATTCACTTCGTACGCGGTCTCGGGTTTGGTGACGATCTTCCGGATGCTTTGCTGCTTCCCATTCCATACGACTGTTCCGTCTTTTTCCTCAATGCGCTCCAGAATATGCGGCGTGCTCGGTCGCCACCCGCCATTTGGAAAAATCGTGTATCCCATCGCCAGCTCGGCCAGTGTAACTTCGCTGCTCCCGAGAAATGTCGCCGGGTAAGGGCGGAGCTGAGAACGAATACCCGCAGAGGAACAAAGCTGTAACACCGCTTCGATTCCGGCATCCATGCCGATGCGTACGGTTGCGCCATTCTTCGATTTCACCAGCGCCTGCCTGGCGGTCATTCGACCTTCGTACTGATTGTCGGCGTCCTCTGGTCCCCATTCTCCGAGAATTCCCGTCGTGCCTCCGATCATTACCGCGCGATTATCCAGCGGCGAATCTTCAACCACAGAACCCGGATACATTCCTCGTTCGAAAGCTGTCGCGTAAACGAATGGCAACATTGCCGTGCCCGCAGGCCGGCGAGCCTGCAACGCTCGATTGAACTGGTTGTGCTCGAAATCGCGTCCACCCACCAGCACCAGAATGTCGCCGCTCGCATTATCAAGGCCGATTGCCGCACCTTGCAAGTATTCGGGCGCAGGTTGGTCAGCCATTTTACCGCTTGACTTGGCTTTGCGAAACGATGCTGCGTACTCGGCATACGTCTGATGTTTGTAATCGGGATGTTTCTCGACCTGCTCCAAGTGTGCTTTCAGGGAATCCTCCGCCGTGCGCTGAAGATCGACGTCGATCGTGGTGTGAATGCGATAGCCTTCGTTGATGGCGCGATCCCATCCCACGGCTGCAATCACTTGCTGGCGAATGTAATCGACGGCGTAAGTCTGCCCTTGAGCGTTCTGCCGGCTGCCGACCGCGATCTTTTCGGCGCGTGCCGCAACGCATTGTTCATGCGTAATGAATCCATTGTCGCGCATTCGATCCAGGGCGAAGTCCCGTGTTTCGCGCGAGCTAGTCCGGTCAGACCACGGAGAAAGTCTGTTGGGACTCTTGATCAGACCGGCCAGCATCGCGCACTCCGCCAGCGTCATGTCGCGCGCAGACTTGCCAAAGTAGCCGCGCGCGGCCGCTTCAGCTCCATACATGCCGCCGCCGAAATAAATCCGGTTCAGATACAGCTCGAGAATTTTCTGTTTGCTGAACTTTTCTTCGATGCGCTTCGCGAGAAAAATCTCCAGCAGCTTCCGGCGGTATGTCCTCTCTTTGAGCGAGAAACTATTGCGCGCCAGTTGTTGTGTGATGGTGCTGGCGCCCTGGCGTACATGCCCGGCCGTGAGATTTTTGAGCGCTGCGCGAATGATGCCGAATAAATCGTAGCCGGGGTGCTCATAAAACTTTGCGTCTTCGACCGCAATTACGGCGTTGATTAGATCCGGAGCGAGCTTCTCGTAAGGCACTGTCTCGCGGTTCTCAACATAGATTTGGCCAAAGATTTTACCGTTCCGGTCGAGAATCACACTGGCCGATTCCATTTGCTCAAGCTTGCTTAAGTCAAAAGATTTCGCCTGCGCTTGGAGGTCGGCAACGACGCTGGAAAAGAAAACTGTCATAAACAGCGCCATCACCGCCATGATGGCGACGGGTATATAAAACCAGGGCCTGAGATACCACGGCCGCCGAAAGCGATAGCCCGGCGGCGGTCTGAGATATGTTTTGGTCGGTTTCAAGCAGGCAAACGACTCGGTTGCGAAGGTAGGCTCCAAACGCCCAGCGCTCAACGTTCAGTTTCCAAGCGTGAGCGCAAGTGAATATTGGAAATTGAGGAATTGGACGGTGCTCGTTGCGCGTTCGACGTTCTCTAATTGAACACACCACTGGTTGAAGCAATCCGAGAAACGATCCGTGCAGAAGGTCCGCAATCGTTCGCCTGGTTCATGCAACAGGCCCTCTATCATCCGGAGCACGGCTACTATTCGTCACGCCGCTGTGCGATAGGCCGTGAAGGAGATTACTTCACAAACGTGAGCGTTGGGCCGCTCTTTGGTCAATTGCTGGCCTCGCAGTTCTGCCAAGTGTGGGAGCGCCTCGGCAAGCTCAATGATTTCGTGATCGTCGAGCAAGGGGCGCACGACGGCCAGTTCGCGTTGGATGTTCTCCAGTTCGTGCAAACCCGTCTGCCGGAATTCTTCGACGCCTTGCACTACCGAATAATTGAGCCATTTCCAATCCTGCAAGAGCAGCAACGCCGGAGCCTTGAGGCATTTGGCGACAAAGTTAAGTGGCCAGACTCGCTAGAGCCATTCACGGGCGTCCATTTTTCGAACGAACTGCTGGACGCAATGCCGGTCCGCTTGATCAGCAATGGAACGGAGAAATTGGTAGATTTCGATGGCGACAAGTTTCTATTTGTCGAGCGGCCGGTTGATAAAGCGGCTCTTAATCAACCTGCGCTCGATTGGATGGACGAAGTCGCAGCGAATCTGCAGCGTGGCTACGTCATTGCTATCGATTACGGCTGCACGGAAGTGAATTTTCGGAGAACCGTTCAAGTCCGCGCCCAACATCGAAATCTCCATTCGCCGTTCGATTCAATCGGAGAAGCGGACATTACGATGTCTGTAAATTGGAGAAGCATTGTCGAGCGTGCGCAGGCAAACGGATTGCAGGTTGTTGGATTTACCGATCAACATCATTTTCTGACGGGAATCATCTCCGACTTTGGTAGGGGCAGTTCACCTGAACCGCCCGCCGCTGATTGGAGTCAATCGCCCCTGCCTGATTCGCCCAAGGCCAAGCGCGAATTGCAAACGCTGCTCCATCCGGAAATGCTGGGCCGGGCTTTTCAGGTACTGGCGCTTGCGAAAAATGTCGGTCCCGAGATGAATCCGCTCGCCGGGTTTAAGTTCGCGCGGGACCCGGGGCGGACGCTTGGCGTTTAACAAGCGTATTGCAAGGACTTGTTGGTACAACTCGGGACTTGTGGGACGCATACCCGATCGTGATTCACGAAGCGAAATATTACGCGATTCGGAAAATCGAGGCCGGAAGACGAAATCAGTCGACCGTCCAGGAGGTCGGATTTGTAAAACTCCAGCTGTTACAACAAAATCAATCGCGCCGCGGATTATGTGGGCCATAACACCGGTCGCGCAACAATAGAACCGATGAAAGTTTTCCTGAGCGCATGGTGGGAGCGATTACGGACGAGTTACTGGTTCGTTCCAGGCATTCTCACCGTCAGCGCAATCGCACTTTCCTTCCTCACCGTCCACATCGATAGCGTTGTGAGCGCCAAATGGATCCGCGCCACCGGCTGGATTTGGGCCGGCGGACCGGATGGCGCGCGCAATGTCCTCGCGACGATCGCGGGTTCAACGATCACTGTCGCCGGCGTCGTCTTCTCCATCACGATCGTGGCTCTGACTCTCGCCTCTTCGCAATACGGCCCGCGCCTGCTGCGTAATTTTATGGCCGATCGTCCCACTCAGTTTGTTCTCGGAGTTTTCGTTTCCACGTTTCTTTATTGCCTGCTGGTTCTGCGGACAATTCGCGGCACGGACGCGGCGGAGGAATTCGTGCCGTTTCTTTCCGTCACCTGCGGCGTCATTTTCGCCGTGATCAGTGTCGGCTTTCTCATTTTTTTTATTCATCACGTTTCCAGCTCGATTCTGGCGGAAAACCTGATCGCGCGAGTCGCTTCGGAATTGCGCGACTGCGCCGAGGCTCTTTTCCCCGATTCGCTGGAGAATGAGGAAGACGAAATCGCGAGCGAAAAGGAATTACCTGAAGAGAAGGCGCTGATGGAGACAGAAGCGCACGCAATCAATGCGTCTCGCAGCGGTTATATTCAGGCAGTAGACGTAGAGCATCTTTTCAAAGCGGCGAGCAAAGAGCGATTGCTGGTGCGGCTGCAGCGGCGGCCGGGCGATTTCGTGGCCAAAGGATCGCTCCTGGCTGAAGTCTGGCCGAAGCAAAAAGCCGGCAAGCAAATCAGCGCCGCGGTGAGCGATGCTTTTTATCTGGGCCGGCGACGAACCCCGACTCAGGACGTGGAATATTCCATCGATCAACTGGTGGAGGTTGCTGTGCGCGCTCTCTCGCCGGGCATCAACGATCCCTTTACCGCCATCACCTGCATCGATTGGATCGGTGACGCACTCATTCATATCGGTGGACGCAAAATGCCTTCCCGTTATCGCCGCGATGACAAAGGCAAATTGCGTCTCGTCACTGACACCACGGACTTTTCAGGAATCGCTGCGGCCTGTCTCGATCAGATCCGCCAATACGGATGTGCGAGTGTAGCGGTCACGCTTCGACTGCTTGACATACTTGGACGAGTTGCCGGAGAAATTGATAGCCGCTCACGCCGTCAGGTTCTCGCAGAGCAGGCGCGGAACATTCGCGATGACGGCGTCAGAGCCGCCGGCAACGAAAGCGATAGGCAGCAGATTTTGGAGCGTTTCGACGCGGTTGAAAAATCGCTTAGCCAGGCGCGAGCAAGCCTTACATGAACTTTCGCACCAGCCAGATAATCAGCAGCACTATCGCTGCGATCCAGAGGATATGGAAAAAGGCTCCGGCGAGGGCGAAGACGAATTTCACCAGAATCCAGATGATGAAGAGAACGATCGCAAGCCACAACAGAGCATTCATGCCTTTGAATCGCTGCTCACGACATGGGGAGATGTGAACTTCTCGTGTTGCGCATCACTACGCGGCCATTAGAAACACGAACGAAACGAGGCACGACCTTGTGCTGGTTTACTCGCGTTTCCCAGGCGCCGGCTGGGTGCCCAGGAGATTCTCTTCCTCTTGCAACGGTTTCGCCTGACGCGCCTGTCCTTCGATCACGTCGGCCTCGCTGGACAATCCCGCTTCAGCTTTAGTAGAGGCCGCTTCAGGTTCTTGCTCCGGCGGCCGTTTCCGGGAGAATCGCATTTCCGTCGACGTCGCATCGATTCTGGTAACGGGGACTCCTTGCGGGAAAACTACCTCGCGCGCTTCATCCGGCATCGAGATGCCATGTGTTTGAAAGGCCCGTTTTACCAGCCGGATGAGCGAAGAGCGCACCTTCAGCCAGCTGTGTTCGCGGCCATTGATCCAAAAATAAACGCGAAGGTTCACCGTCGCTTTTCCCAGACTGTCCGCCAGAACAGATGGTGCTGGATCCTTCAGCACCGCAGGATGCTCGGTTAGTACGCTTAGCGCAGTTTGCTGCGCTTCATCAATGGAATCGTTGTAGCCGATGCCGACGACAAAATCCTCGCGTCGGTTGGAGTTGGTGGTGTAATTGCGCAGGTTATTCTTGTAAACCGTAGCGTTTGGAATCTGCACAATATTGCCATCGAGAGTCATCAGGATCGTCGTGCGGACATTCAACTGCTGCACGTATCCAGTCGCCCCGGAAATCTCGACCAGATCACCAGTCTCAAATGGCCGCTGCATGCTTAAAAAAATGCTGGCCAGGAAGTTCTCCGTGATGTCGCGAAAAGCGATGCCGACAGCCAGGCCGATCAATCCGGTGCCCCCCACCACCGTCAGTGCCAGTTGGCTGAGACCCGAGACTCTGAGAACGATGTAGGTGCCGAAGAGAAAAACCATCACGCCGATGGCGATCGCGATCACGTTGCGGAGCAGCTTCGCGTGAATTCGCGCGCGCAGGAATGATCGCGCACCGCGGCTTGCGAGCAGACCGGCCCCGATCGAGAGCGCCAGGATGATAAGAGCAAACCCGAAAAAAGGAAGCGAGTGAATGAAGTCGCGCCACAACGCCATCAGCCCGCTCCAGGCAGGACCGAAATCCCAGATCGACGGCACCGCCACCTCGATCTGGTTCACGACTGCGACCACGTCCTGCGTATTTCGCGCCAGATCGCCCGCCCATTTCTTTAGCTCCGCCGTTTTTGCCTGCCCATTCAGGAAGACGACACCTTCTTGGACCTGCACTTGAGGCGCACTGAACCATTTGGTCGCCTCCAGTACGCGCTGCAGGCGTTGACGAATTTCTTCATCGCGGGCGACTGGGTTAACATCGACTTTAGCGGGAGCGAGCGAGAGGTCCGGGGAGGGAGCGGCAGCGCCCTCGCTGGGGGCCGGTGCTTGCGCCGAGGCCGTCATGCGACAGCCACACGTGAGCAAAATAATCGCGATAACCCCGGCTAACCGACAACGCGCAGGCACGCTCTTCAACCGGCACGGAACAGTACCGAATCGCCATATTATCCGCAGTTCAGCGTTTCAACGAGATCCCGTTTTCCACTGTATTCACTCCGGGAACACTTTTGGCGAGGTTTTCCGCGGACCGCTTCTGATCCTCACTTACGACAAAGCCGCTCAACTGAACTGTGCCTTTGTAGGCGGCGACCTGAACGTCGGGAAACTTGAAACTCGGTGAATTATTGAAGGCCGCTTTCACCTCTTGCACGAGTTTTTCGTCTTGCTGTTGTTCGGCGGGCGTGCGTGCGACCGGCTCGCGCTTACACGCGATGAATGCAGTGGTCGCAAGAAAAATCACGACTGCTCCCGCTATTACAACTCGACGCGTTGTTCTCATCAGCTGCTTACTACTGCCGCCCGGCGAATAACATTCCATACGTGCTTGGGCTACGAGTTCAAATTAGGTTCCGTCTTTTCGGGGGATGACAAGAGTGGCGACAGCCGCGATGAGGCATCGCAGGCTCTAACGAATCGGAACAGTAAGAGGCTGCGAGTGTCGCCGACAAATGTTCTGGCGTCCCAGGTTGCCTGCATGTGCGATTTCTTTGCGTAAAAGCGACTTAGCACATGCCTCATGGCCCAAATTTTTTCGAAAAGCGCAAACATTCACGCGCGCGTCAGCATTTTCGCGGTGGTCGTTCTGATCTGCGGAGCTGGTTGGGCCACTTCGACCATCTATTGGTCGCCATACACGACGGAAGTCGATGTCCCGCTACAACAGCCGATCCCATTTAGTCACAAACACCATGTGACCGATGACGGGATTGATTGCCGTTACTGTCACACCTCGGTTGAGAAATCCTCCTTCGCCGGCATTCCATCGACGCGAACGTGCATGACCTGTCATTCGCAATTGTGGAGCGAGGCGCCGGTGCTGGCTTCCTTGCGCGAAAGCCTCGCCACCGGAAAACCGCTAAAATGGACCCGCGTAAATGATTTGCCGGACTACGTCTATTTTAATCACAGCGCTCACGTGGCAAAGGGCATCGGCTGCTCGGAATGCCATGGTCGCGTGGATCAAATGCCGCTGACGCGAAAGGCGGAAACTCTCTACATGCGCTGGTGCCTGCGCTGTCATGAGAACCCGCAAAAATTTATTCGACCACGCGACAAAGTCTTCGACATGGCATGGCGGCAGCCGCCAAACCAAGCAGAGCAGGGGCGGGAGCTGATACGTGAGTATCACGTCGATACAAGTGGCCGCCTAACAAATTGCAGCACATGCCACCGATGAATCAGCCATGGTCCAATGGTAGGACGCGACCACAGCTTGCTCGCCGTGGCGAGGGCGCTCCGGACGGCTCGGCGAGGCGTCCCTCCCAACGGGAAACCGACGAATTTCTTTCCGGCGCCAGCGAATGGCCAGATGACTTAAGTCGCCGCGAATTCCTCCGACTGGCAGGCGCGACGCTGGCGCTCGCGGGATTCAGCTCCTGTACGAAACAGCCGCTGCAACGCATCGTTCCCTACGTAGAACAGCCGGAGATCGTTGTTCCCGGCAAGCCGTTGCGATTTGCGACTGCAACGCAATTCGGCGGGTTCGGGCAGGGGTTGCTTGTGACCGCTTATGAAGGGCGGCCGACAAAAATCGAAGGCAATCCGACGCATCCGGCCAGTCTCGGCGCGACCACGGTTTGGGCACAGGCTGATGTTCTCGATCTGTACGATCCCGATCGGGCGCAGACCGTCACCACCGGCGGCGCGATTAAAACAGTCGGCGATTTTTGGGATGCGCTAAACCTTGCGATCGAACCATTGAAAGCAAACGGTGGCGCTGCCTTTCGTATTCTCGCCGAATCGATCAGCTCACCCACGCTGCTCGCGCAATTAGATCGCGTGTTACAAATGTTTCCCGCGGCGCGTTGGTCTATTTGGGATCCGCTAAACCGCGACAACACCACCGCCAGCGAAGTAATTTACGATTTTTCCAAGGCGAAGATCGTCGTCGCATTCGATTCCGATTTTCTCTATACCCATCCGTACGCGCTGCGTTACGCGCGAGATTTCGCAACCCGGCGGCGCGTGATTGAAGCGGATGGCGCTGCTATGAATCGGTTTTACGCCGCCGAGCCGACTCCCACCATCACAGGGTCCAACGCCGATCATCGTATCGCCGTCGCCGCCCGCGACATTTTGCCTTTGGCACAAAAAATTGCTGCCGAGCTGGGAATCGGTGTATCGGCCCCGGGACATGTGGAAAACGCAGATTGGATCGCAGCGGTCGTGCGCGATCTCAATGCAAGTCGTGGTGAGAGCATTGTAATTGCGGGTGAAACACAGCCGCCCGAGTTGCACGCGCTCGTGGCGCAGATGAATGCCGCGCTCGGGAACCGTGTCTCGCCGGCGCCGTCGCTGGCGTTACCCGGAAACCAGATCGCGTTGCGCGATCTAGTCGAGGAAATGCATGGTGGCGCAGTTGAGTTGCTGGTCGTCTTGGGCGGCAATCCGCGGTATGACGCGCCGGCGGACTTCAATTTCGCCGCCGCATTCAACAAAGTGAAGTTGCGCATACATCACAGCGTCTACTTCAATGAAACGTCGCGCCATTCGGATTGGCATGTGCCGGCGACGCACTTTTTGGAATCGTGGAGCGACACGCGCGCGTTCGATGGCTCGGTTTCTATCGTGCAACCGCTGATCGAGCCGATGTACGTCGGAGTTTCCGCACACGAGATTCTTGAAGCCATTACCGAACGGTCGCCCAGGCCTGCGTACGAAATTGTGCGTAGCCATTGGAGCGGTCCTCAACCATTGCCCGATTTCGAATCAAAATGGCGGCGCGGTTTGAGCGATGGCGTTGTTACGGAACTTCAGCCGGCGACGTTATCAAATGGCGCGGAGCCGACGGCGCCTGCTGCCGATTCCACGATTCAACGGTTCAACGATTCACCGCCTGCGTTGGAAGTTCTCTTTCGTCCCGACGTCAGTGTGCTCGACGGCCGGTACGCGAATAATGCCTGGCTCCAGGAATTACCGCGCCGATTTTCGGCGCTGACCTGGGACAACGCAGCGCTTATCAGTCCGCAATTGGCAACGAGCGCAGGGTTGCAGAATGGCGATGTTATCGAGCTAACACTTCGCGGGCGCAAGCTGCGGGCGCCAGTCTGGATTCAGCCGGGTCAGGCGAAAAATTCTGTGACGCTTCCGCTGGGGTACGGACAAGACGTGATTGGCGGCGTGGGGCGACACATTGGCTTTAATGCGTACGCACTGCGTACGTCCGATGAACTCTGGTTCGGCGGCGACCTAACGATTCGCAAAACAGGCGATCGACACCGGCTCGTCACTACGCAACATCATCACGATGTGCAGGACCGTGGCATTTTGCACGACGGCACGCTCGCTGGATTTCTTGCCGATCCTCATTACGCGCAGAAGCCGGAACAACTTCCACCGCCGGATTACACGCTCTATCACCCGGACGAATATCCCTACAAAAATTACAAGTGGGGCATGGTCGTCGATCTCAACGTGTGCATCGGTTGCCACGCATGCACGATCGCCTGTCAGGCGGAGAACAACATTCCTGTCGTTGGCAAAGCAACAAGTCGGCATTCACCGCGAGATGCACTGGATCCGGGTGAGCACGTTTTACGCGGGCGGTCAGGAAAATCCCAGGATCACGCATCAGCCGGTTCCATGCATGCATTGCGAAAATGCTCCGTGCGAGTTGGTCTGCCCTGTTGGCGCCACGGTACACGACAAAGAAGGTTTGAATTTGCAAGTCTACAACCGCTGTGTGGGGACGCGTTACTGCTCCAACAACTGCCCCTATAAAGTGCGGCGTTTCAATTTTCTCGAATACAACAGCGGACTCAGTCCGAGCGTGAAGCTGGTTAAGAACCCGGACGTCACGGTCCGCTCGCGTGGGGTGATGGAGAAATGCACGTATTGCCTTCAGCGAATTAACGCAGTCCGAATTACGGCCGAACTCGAGCAGCGCAAAATCCGCGACGGCGAGATTGTGCCTGCGTGCGCGCAGGTTTGCCCGGTGGAGGCGATTACTTTTGGGAACATGAACGATCCGCAAAGCCGGGTGATGCGATTGAAGCGCTCTCCTTTGAATTACTGGATGCTGGGAGAACTCAACACGCAGCCCCGCACGAGTTACCTCGCGAAACTGCGCAACCTCAATCCGGAAACGAAATCGTGATGAGCAAACCGGAAGTTAAATCGACCACTGTAATTTCGCCGGTGTCGCCGCTCGGTTATCCGAGAACCTGCTCGCGCCGGGGCAGACGTACGAAACGATCAATAGAACAATCGCCGACATTCCGTTTAAGCGCCCGCCGGGACCTTGGTGGGTGGGTTTCATCATTTCATTTCTGTTGCTGATGATGTTCCTGGTCGCGGTCACGTGGCTCTTCTGGAAAGGCGTCGGCATCTGGGGAATCAACATCCCCGTCGCCTGGGGATTTGCGATCGTAAATTTCGTCTGGTGGGTGGGAATTGCGCATGCGGGAACATTTATCTCGGCAATTTTGCTTTTGCTCTTCCAGCCGTGGCGCACAGCGATCAACCGCTTCACGGAAGCCATGACCCTCTTCGCAGTATGTTGCGCCGGTCTGATGCCGCTGTTTCACCTCGGGCGCCCTTGGGTTTTTTATTGGCTTTTACCATATCCCGACACGATGCGGCTCTGGCCGCAATTTCGCAGTCCGCTGGTGTGGGACGTTTTTGCAGTCGCCACTTATTTCATCATTTCGTTATTGTTTTGGTACCTCGGTCTGGTTCCCGATCTGGCCACCGTTCGGGATCGCGCAAAGAAGCTCTGGCAAAAAAAATTGTACGGCTTTTTTGCGCTGGGTTGGCGCAATTCCGCGGCGCATTGGCAGCGGCACCAGATTGCTTACTTGTTGCTGGCCGGCCTGGCGACGCCGCTCGTGCTCTCAGTGCACAGCGTGGTGAGTTTCGATTTTGCGGTGGCAATCGTTCCTGGTTGGCATTCGACCATTTTCCCACCGTACTTTGTCGCTGGCGCAATTTATTCCGGGTTTGCAATGGCGCTGAACATCGTGATCCCGGTGCGCAAGATCTACCACTTGGAAAACGTAATCACGAGCCGCTACCTCAACAACATGGCCAACATCATGTTGGTGACCGGAATGATCGTTGCCTACGGCTATTTCATCGAGGCGTTCATGTCATGGTATAGCGGTGACATTTTCGAAATGTACATGATGACCAACCGCGCCTTCGGTCCTTACGGTTGGGTGTTTTGGGTACTAATGCTTTGCAATGTTTTCGTGCCCCAAGCGCTATGGTCGGCTCGCGTCCGACGCAACCCGGTGCTGCTTTTCTTTGTGGCGCTGTTCATCAATGCCGGGATGTGGATCGAGCGGTTCGTGATCGTGATCACCAGTCTGCATCGCGATTTTCCGCCCTCCATGTGGGCGATGTTTTATCCCACTAAATGGGATTGGATGATCCTTTTCGGCAGCGTCGGGCTCTTTCTGACGCTGCTATTTCTCTTCATTCGATTCCTGCCGATGATCTCGATTTCGGAAACGCGCGAACTAGTCGCAGAGCCAGAGAAGGCCAATACGCTATGAACACCAGCTACGGATTGCTGGCTGAATTTTCTTCGCCCGAAGAGCTGATGCACGCAGCAGAGGAAGCGTATGCCGCTGGCTTCCGTAAAATGGATGGTGTACGCGCCTTTTCCTGTGGAAGGATTGGCCGAGGCGCTTGGCAAGCACAATCGGCTTCCGTTACTGGTTTTGATTGGCGGCATTGTCGGAGGAATCGGGGCGTACTTCATGGAATGGTACGCGAACGCGATCAGTTACCCGCTCAACATTGGCGGGCGGCCGATTCACAGTTGGCCCGCGTTCATTCCAATTACATTCGAATTAACCGTGCTCTGCGCGGGATTGACTGCCTTCTTTGGGTCGTTTGCGCTGAATGGTCTGCCCCGTCCGTATCACCCGCTTTTTTACGTCTCCGAATTCGATCGCGCGTCACAAGACCGGTTCTTTTTGTGCATCGAAGCGACGGATCCAAAGTTTCACGACAAACAGACGCGAGCTTTTTTAGCAGGCCTCGGGCCGCTTTCAATCCAGGAGGTGCCAGAATGAGAACGTGGGCGCACCTGGTCATCCGGGGAGCGCACGCGCCCTCGCGTGCAGCGCTTAGGCGCCCTCACCAAGCGCATCTTCGTTGCGCACCCATGTCCGAAGCTTTTCGGCGAGGGCGCCGAAAAGGGCACGCGAGGCGCGTGCGCTCCCCGGAATTATAGCCGCACGTTCTATATTTTTGTTTGGTTCTTCTGTCTCATGGTCCTCGCCTGCCGGCCTGACATGATGAACCAGCCAAAAGCCAAGCCGCTTTCCCAGAGCGATTTTTTCTCCGACCAAGCGAATGCGCGGCCAATTCCGCCGCACACTGTAGAGCGGGGCGACGCCCGTGAGAATGCTGCGTTCTACACTGGCCTAACGAATGGATCTTATATTACCCAGCTGCCGGTAAAGTTGACCCCGGAGTTGCTCAACCGCGGCCGGGAACGATTCGATGCGATGTGTGCCGAATGCCACGATCGAACAGGAAGCGGGAATGGGATGGTGGTATTACGCGGTTTTCCGCAACCTCCCTCCTACCATGTTCCGCGTTTGCGTAATGCGCCCATCGGACATTTTTACGATGTAATCACCAATGGCTACGGCGTGATGTACTCTTACGCGACGCGCGTCGAGCCGGAGGACCGCTGGGCTATCGCTGCATACATCCGTGCACTGCAACTCAGTCACAACCTCAACGCGTCTGAGCTTACTCCGGCTGAGCAGCAGAAACTAAAGGAGCAATGATTTCCATCGTTGACCAGGCTGATCGAGCGAAAGTCATTTCGCTGGGCGTCGGGCTGCTCGGCCTGGCGGGATGCGTTGCAGCTTGGATCTTTGCGCCTGCCGACTTTTTCGTCTCATATCTCTTCAGCCACTTCTTCTTTCTAGGCCTGTCGCTCGGTGCACTCGGGTTTCTGATGATCCACCACCTTACCAGCGGATATTGGGGGTACAGCGTCCGGCGATTCCTGGAATCGGCGGTAGCGAACTTGCCTTTGTTGGCGCTTTTAATCGTGCCAATTTTTTTCGGGCTGACGGTCCTTTATCCGTGGAAAAATCCTTCCCTTGTCGCGGGCGACGAAGTTCTGCGCCACAAGCAATATTATCTTAATACAACGGGATACATTATCCGCAGCGCTGCGATGTTCGCGATCTGGATCGTTATGGCGCGATTCCTTTTGAAATGGTCGGCGGAGCAGGATGTGACGACGTCAGTGGAACCCACGCGTAAAATGCGGACCCTTAGCGGCCCGGGATTGGTGATCTATCCGGTAACGATGACTTTCGCCGCGGTCGATTGGCTGATGTCGCTCGAGAAGGATTGGTACTCGACCATGTTCGCCGTCATGATCTGCATCGGGCAGATGCTGAGCGCGCTTGCATTCGTGATCTTGCTGCTTTTGTTCGCCGCGCGTTCCCGGCAACTAGCGCCGATTATCTCGACCGAGGACACCCTTCACAAGATTGGGAACCTGCTTCTCGCCTTCACCATGCTTTGGGCTTATCTCGAATTCGGACAACTGCTCATCGTATGGTCGGGAAATTTGCCGCACGAAATTTCCTGGTACCTCCACCGCGTGGCAGGCGGATGGCGCTGGGTATGTGTGTTCCTGTTTCTCTTTAATTTCTTCATCCCATTTTTTTTGCTGCTGATGCGTCCCGTAAAAAGACGGGTCTCGGTTCTGGCCAGCGTGGCAGGATGCATCCTCATCGCGCATATCGCCGATGTGTGGTGGACGATCGCGCCTAGTCTGCATCCGGAACATTTTTATTTTACCGGCTGGGCAATTGTTACCTTCGTTGGCATCGGCGGAATTTGGTCAGCCGCATTTTTATGGAACCTGCAAAGAAGACCAGTCGTGCCTTTGAATGACCCGCGGTTCGCAGTCGCTGTGCCGGCATGAACGCGAACACGGACAATCCCGATTACGAGCGAAAGGACGTGGATGTCCGGGCGTTATTTATTGTCGCGTTTCTCCTGTTGTTGTCGTCTGTCGCGATTTTCATCGTCGTCACAGTGATTATGCATTACTTCAAACTGCACGAACCGGCTGTCACCGCCGGTCAGGCAAACATTCCTGTCACGCGCGCGCGCGAATTTCCGCAACCAAGGCTCCTGGTAAACCCCGGAGCCAGCCTTGCCGAATTGCGAGCGGCGGAGGAAGCCGATCTCAATTCCTACGGCTGGGTCGATCGGACGTCGGGAATTGCGCGAATACCGATTGATCGTGCGATGCAATTGCTGCTGGAACGCGGTCTGCCCGATGTCGGTGCGGGGCAAACGCCTCTGAGCTTGATGCAGGCGCGCCCTTCGGAAACAGCGAGCCCGTCGCGCCTCCAAATGCCTAACGACCGATGAAAAGATTTTTGTCATGTCGAGCGAAGTCGAGACATCCCGTTGAATTGTTTGGGGTGACGCTGCGGGGTTCCTCGACTTCGGTCGGAATGTCGGCCGCTTTAATTTTTGCCCTCGCAGGTACTGTGTTCGGTCTTACCCCCGGCGATCTCAGTCGCGTGACGTTGGAACAACATCCGGGCCAGCAGCTCTCGCGCGATCTCGTTTTCCGCGACGAAAATGGTCAGCCATTCCGCTTCGGCAATCAGATCGAAAATCAACCCACCGTTCTTGTGCCCGGCTACTATCGGTGCCCCATGCTTTGCCCGCTGCTCAACGACGGTTTGATCCAGGCGCTGCAAGAACTGCGAATGAACGTCGGACGCGATTTTCAGGTTGTCGAATTTAGCATCGATCCAAAGGACACGCCGGCAGACGCGGCGCGAAAAAAAGCGGAATACCTGCGGCGCTATGGCCGGCATGGAACAGCGGCGGGCTGGCATTTTCTTGTCGGCGATGAGCGCTCGGTTGCGCAACTCGCCGATGAACTCGGTTACCGCTACGCCTACGATCCCGAAACAAAACAGTACGCACACCCGAGCGGAATAATTGTGCTCACACCCGAGGGCAAGATTTCGCGTTATATTTTTGGCGCGACGTTTGACGCCCGCGAATTACACAACGCATTGATTGCGGCGCGAACAGGAGAATCGACGTCCACGCTGTCAAAAGTTTTCCTGCTCTGCTTTCATTACAATCCAATCACCGGAAAATATGGCGCATTGATCATGTCCATCGTGCGCATCGCCGGAATTGCGACCGTACTGGCGATCGGATTATCGATCATGTATTTCACGCGACGTGCGCGTCCTGCCTGACGGTTCGCCATGGACCAATTCCGTCTTTTCCCGCCGCAAGGCTCGACGATGTCACACGAGGTTGATGCGCTCTTTTTCGCGCTTATCGCTGTATCACTTTTTTTTCTGGCGGTGATTTTTCTGCCGATCATTTTTTTCTCCGTTAAATACCGACGCGGATCGAAGGCCGACCGTTCCCATCCAAGCTCCGGATCACTTTTGCTGGAGGGCGGCTGGACGATCGGCGCCACCGTTCTGGGACTTGGATTGTTTTCGTGGGGAGCACTGAGTTATTTCCGACTGGAGCGCCGCCCGGCCAACGCAATCGAAGTGCAGGTAGTCGGCAAACAATGGATGTGGAAATTGCAGCACGCCGAGGGCAAACGCGAGATCGACGAGCTGCACGTACCGGTTAATCGCACGGTGGTCTTAAACATGACGTCGCAGGACGTGATCCACAGTTTTTTCGTTCCAGCGTTTCGGGTGAAGCAGGATGTTATACCCGGCAAGTACACCAGCGAGTGGTTCAAGGCCATCAAGCCGGGTGAGTATCATTTGTTTTGTGCAGAGTATTGCGGAACGCAGCATTCGGGAATGATCGGCCGTGTGGTAGTCATGGAACCGCGCGCATACGAAGAGTGGCTCAAGTCCGGAGAGCAAACCGAGTCGATCGTGCTTGCCGGCCAACGGCTTTTTCATGATCGCGGCTGCAGCGGTTGCCATTCGCTAAATTCAAAATTTCATGCGCCGCTGCTGGAGGGACTTTATCGCAAGCCGGTCCCGCTTGCCGACGGTAAAATGGTCAGGGCTGACGATCAATATCTGCGCGATTCAATCTTGCAGCCGGCAAGACAAATCACCGCCGGTTACGACAACATCATGCCGAGTTTCGCCGGGCACTTGAGCGAAGAAGAAATCATGCAGCTAATCGCTTACGTGAAAGCGATTGGCCAACAGGAGCCGCCGAGATGATCAGCGCCAGGTCCACTCGCTGTAGGGTGCGCTCTCGTCAGCGCATCAATGCGGCGGCTGCCAAACAGTGTCCAGTGAGGACAGTGGACGCTACAGCACTCTGTAACGTTCAGCGAAGTGAAACATCTCTGGCCTTCACATTGGGTCGGCTGCACGAAAATCAGAGATTCTTCGCTTCGCTCAGAATGACAACCTTATGATTAGCGCCACTGAAATCGACATCCGCACGGAGGGCGAAATCGCGCCAGAGAATTATCTCAGTGATCACTCAGTGCGCTCGTGGTTGCTCACGACCGATCACAAACGGATCGGGATTCTCTATCTGTGCACGATCATTATTTTCTTTTTCATCGCCAGTGTGGCGGCGGCGATGATGCGGATCGAGTTGCTCACGCCGCAGGGCGATCTGGTCACGTCCGAGACGTACAACAAACTTTTCACCATCCACGGCGTATTAATGATTTGGTTTTTCCTGATTCCATCGATCCCTGCCGTGCTGGGGAATTTCATTCTGCCGCTGATGATCGGGGCACGCGATGTGGCGTTTCCAAAGCTCAATCTGATGAGTTGGTACATCTTCATTCTTGGGAGCGCGGTGGCACTCTGGTCGCTTTTTCGCGGTGGCGTGGATACAGGCTGGACGTTTTACACGCCTTACAGCACCACCTACGCAAACTCGCATGTCATCTCGATGGCGGCGGGGGTCTTCATTGTCGGCTTCTCCAGCATCATCACCGGGATGAACTTCATGGTTACCATCCACAAAATGCGCGCACCGGGGCTGACGTGGTTTCGCCTGCCGCTGTTTGTGTGGTCACTGTATGCAACCAGCCTGATAATGGTGCTGGCGACACCCGTTCTGGCGATCACGCTTGCGCTTATGTCGGTGGAGCGGTTTTGGGGCGTCGGCATTTTCGATCCGAAACTCGGCGGCGACCCGATTCTCTTTCAGCACCTGTTTTGGTTCTATTCGCATCCGGCCGTTTACATCATGATTTTGCCGGGCATGGGCGTGATCAGTGAATTGATCACCTGCTTTTCGCGAAAACAGGTCTTCGGTTACGGCTGGATCGCCTGCTCAAGCATGGCGATCGCGGTGCTAGGGTTCATGGTTTGGGGTCATCACATGTTTGTGTCCAGTCAATCGATCTATGCTGGAATGGTTTTCTCGATTCTAAGTTTTCTCGTGGCTGTTCCGTCGGGAATCAAAGTTTTTAACTGGACGGCAACGATGCACAAGGGCTCGATCCACTTCGCCACGCCGATGCTCTACGCGCTCGGGTTTATCGGGCTTTTCACCATTGGTGGATTGACCGGATTGTTTCTCGCGGCTCTCTCCGTGGATGTGCACGTGACCGATACTTACTTCGTGGTGGCGCATTTCCATTACATCATGGTGGGAGGAATGGTGACGGCTTTCATGGGTGGCCTCCATTATTGGTGGCCGAAGATCACGGGGCGTTTGTATCCGGAGATCTGGGGAAAGCTCGCAGCCCTGGCCACTTTTCTCGGATTTAATCTGACGTTCTTCCCGCAGTTTGTGATGGGCTATCTCGGAATGCCCCGGCGCTATCACGCGTATCCTCCGGAGTTTCAGGTTTTCAATGTTCTCTCGACAGCAGGCGCGTCCATTTTGGGCGTCGGATATTTGCTGCCGTTCATCTATTTCATCTGGTCGCTCAAGCGCGGCCGCGCGGCGGGACCGAACCCATGGCGCGCGACCGGTCTGGAGTGGCAAACACCTTCGCCTCCTCCAAAGCACAATTTTAAAAAGACGCCGGTAGTGACCGGGCCGCCCTACATGTATTCAGCCGAAAAAGATGTCGATCTTGATCTTGCCACGATTTAACGCATCAACCCAAGCTGGTAGGGCGCGACCGCAGCTTGCTCGCCGTGGCGAGGGCGCGCCGCCGCGTTTCGCATGGCCCGCGGCACCTGCAGGATCCCTGCCATCATGAGTGCCACGAGCACTGCGGCGACACCGTTCGTTCACCAGCAGTTCGACGATGTCGAGCAACAGCGCAGCGCTGCACAGCTCGGCATGTGGATTTTTCTGGCGACGGAAGTTTTGTTTTTCGGTGGATTATTCCTCGCCTACACGGTTTATCGGAGCCTCTATCCAGATACATTCGCCGCGGCCAGCCATCACACCGAGGTCGTTCTGGGCGGCACGAATACCGCCATTCTTCTATTCAGCAGCACATTGATGGCGCTCGCGGTTCGTGCGGCGGAGCTGAGAAATCGCAAACAGCTGGTCTGGCTGCTTCTGGGCACCGCATTTTTGGGCATCGTGTTCATGGGCGTCAAGGGGTTCGAGTACCACAAGGATTTTGTGGATCATCTGGTTCCGGGATCGCACTTCGAATGGCACGAAGCCAATGCCTCGCACGCAGAGATTTTCTTCTGGCTCTATTTTGCGATGACGGGCCTGCATGCCATTCACGTCACTGTCGGCATCTTCATCCTGCTCACCCTGGCTGTTTTGGCATGGCTCGGGAAATTTACGACAACTGGACATTACACGCCGGTAGAAGTGGCCGGGCTTTACTGGCATTTCGTGGATATCGTCTGGATTTTTCTTTTTCCGCTGATGTACCTCGCAGGCCACCGATAATGGAAACGACCACACATTCACCCAAGCTGTACTGGAAAACATGCGCGGCCCTGATGGTGCTGCTGGCGCTGACCTGGAGCATCGGTTACGTGAATCTGGGCTCGTTCAACCTGATCGTGGCGCTGGCAATCTCGATTTCAAAAGCGTTGCTGGTGGCGCTGTTCTTCATGCATATCAGGGGCAGCAGTCGACTCCTGCATCTCGCCGCCACGGCGGGAGTCATCTGGTTGATGATCCTGTTGAGCCTTACGCTGGGCGATTATTTCACACGGAGTTCGCTCGGCACAAAGTCAAGCCATAAAGTGCCACCCGAACGCTTCCAACGCGCGCAATAGAATAAATCAGCGGCCAACGGAACAGATCACCGCATAGAACACCGTTTCGAAACGTGCGCCGAGTCAATCGCCAGGCGAACGTTGGCGGCCGCGGGGCGAACGAACGCGATGCCGTTTGCTGATTTCTTTGCCGGAAACGCCTTCAAAAATCATCATTTGTACATGCGATAAGAGTTCGCCGCAGTACAAAGTGATGAGAGCGGCGATATAGGCCCACACCAGCAACACAATGGCGATTGCGAGCCAGCCGTAAATTTCATTGTACCCGGCCAGGTTCCGCAGATACTCCGCGAAAACAGCACGAGCACCGGTTAACAACACGCTTGCTGTGACTGCACCAAAGAGGGTGCTTTTCCAGTTACAGCGATTTCGCGGTACAAAACGGTAAAGGCAAAAGAAGCCGCCCACGAGCAACACGGCAGGCAAAAGCCATCCCGAGATCCGAAACAACACCTGTTTTCCTTCCGGAAAAGAGTGGAATACATGTTTCACGAAGGTCGCGGCGATATCGGTCAGGAGTGCTGCCCCAAACAGAACACCGGCAGAAAGCAACATCGCGAATTGGACTGCAAGGCGCTTTAAGACGCGGTAATGTTCGTCAACGTCGTAGGCAACATTCAGAGCACGAATGAGAGCGGAAAACACGCGCGTGCCGGCCACGAGCAACACGACGATCGATACCAAACTCGTCCGGCCGCCTTTCGCTGCCGCGTTTTCGACAATAGTCCGGATTGTTTGTTGTCCGCGTGGCATGAAGTCGCCGAGCAAATTAGTTGCCTTTTCGGTCGCCCACGTCGGATCGACAAAGCACGCGGCAATGGCTACGCCCGCGAGCATCAGCGGAAAGATCGACAGTCACACCGTAGAAAGCGATCGCGGCTGCCCAGTGCAGACCGTCATCGATAAAGAAATCCTTGGCCGAATACCAGAGGCTTTCTGCGTAGCGAATCACCCCCGACTTCAGGCGCTGGTAAAACTTCGTCACTGGCCAAGCACCGTTACCTGGTCTTTGAGCACATCGTGCAGATAAAGAGTTTGCACCAGTACGATCGCCGTCACGGCAATCGGCGTGGCGAAAATCACACCGGTGAGCCCGAACAACGCGGCCATGATAAGTTGCACGCTGATCAGCGCAGCCGGAGGAATTGAAACCGCGCGTTGTTGAATGATGGGGGTAACAAAGTAGCCCTCAATGCTGTGGATAATGAGATAAAGCCCAGCTACCTCCAGCGCTTTCATTGGACTCTCTACAAAACCAATGAGCACGGCCGGAATGGCCGCGGCGAACGCGCCCAGATAAGGAACGAATTGAAACAGGCCGGAGATAACGCCGAGCGGTAACACCACTGGCATATGCAGAATCCAAAGACCGAGCACGGTCAAAACCCCCATTAACGTCATCGTAATCACGCGACCGACGAGCCACCAGCCAAGTGCACGATGAAGCCGATTGCCGACTTGGCGCGCTCGGTCGCGCCCCGACGGAGGCAGCAGGTGCAGCAGACTTTCAAGATAGAATCGCGGATCCGCAGCTGCGTAAAGGCCGACAAAAAGACTTAAGAGTACCAGCGCGAATGCCTCGCTGGTTGCCGAAAAGATTTCCGGTAAGCCGTACAGAATCTTTCGCGATTCGGCCGAAAGTTGCTGTGACGAAGGCAGCGCGTGGATAACGGGCTGCGTTAACGAGTAACGGGTTAATTCGTTTCGAACATGATCAAAGCTCTCTGGAAGCTTTTGCGCCAGCATCTGCCCCTGTGTGACGAGCTGAGGTCCGACAAAAAAGCCAAGGACAACGAGGATCCCCACCAGGAACAAAACAACCAGCGTAAGCGAGACCCGTGGCCACAGCCCCGTACGCTGCGTAACAAATTGTGAGAGGCCGCGCAAAAAAAGTGCGAACAGAATTCCACCAAATATGAAAAACAAAACCTGAACGACCCTGCTCAAGAGATACAGAGAGCCGAAAACGAGCGCGGTTAACGCAAGGGCGGTCAATACGCGAAGCACGAAACCGGTGGAAACGCGGGATCCACGCCCGGGATTCGGCGCGTCGGACGAATGAGAATCTGCTCGGTCCATCAATATAAATCGCCTGCGAACGCTCCCTGATGTGTAGTCAAACTGCGCGATTCCTTCTTCATATCCGTTTGTGATCGAGTTACATCTAAACGTGTGCCGGTACACGATTTTACAATGTTCAACAGACCCGTGGACCAAACCAAACGAGCGAAAGTGGAAAAGCGGCTCGATCGGATTGAAGAGCTGATCGCAGCGATTGATTCCATCGCCGAAGAAAACGGGCGCGAGACGGCCAGAGAGTTGGTTGGTTTACTTCTCGATCTTCACGGCAGTGGATTCGAGCGCACGCTCGAGCTTATTTTCGAAACTAACCTCTCTGGCCAGGCATTGATCGATCAACTGGCGGAGGACCAACTCGTTTCGCCTTTGCTGTTGCTGCACGGTTTGCATCCGCTCGATTTGGAAACGCGGGTGCGTAGTGCGATTGAATCCGTGAAACCGCGGCTCGGTTTGCACGGCGGTAGTGTGGAACTGATGGCAGTCACGCCTGAAGGCGGCGTGAAACTGCGGCTCGAGGGCAATTGTAACGGCTGTCCATCGTCGCGGATTACGCTGAAGTCTTCAATCGAAGAAGCAATCTATGCGGCTGCGCCCGATATCACTGCGCTCGAAGTGGAAGGAGCAATTGATCGCGCCTCCGTTCCGGTCGGGTTTGTCCCGAAATTCGCGGAATGTCCAGAATCCATCCTCAATCCGGAAACAATATCAGCAGGAGTAAAAGTATGAGCGAACCACCCAAACCGGTTCACGTCCCTGGCATGAGAAGAGGGGAAGAAGAAGCGTTGGAAGGGCACGAGCCAGGCCGCGCAGAAGATCGCAGGTACTATCGCACCGCACGCGATTCCACCGGTATTAATCCGGAGCGGCACGGCCCGATTCACCCTGACATGCCAAGCATCCCGCCGGCGTGATGCCGCACACAGCCCAATCGTCGTTAGGCGCGCTGCGGAAATTTGCCAGCGCCGCGCGCGAGAGGACTGCTGTCGAAGCGGAACGATGCGAGCTGTGCAGCCTTTCGCTTTCTTTACAGCATCGGCATTTGCTCGAAACGGCGACGCGAAAAATCGTTTGCGCATGCGACGCGTGCGCGTTGCGCTTCCAAAACGTCGCTGAGGGTCGATTCAAGCTAGTTCCGCGCGACGCACGCGCACTGCCGAATTTCCAAATCAGCGACGTTGAATGGGAGGCGCTCACGTTGCCAATCAATCTCGCCTTCTTTTTTTACTCGACGCCTTCCGCAAGAATTGTCGCGATGTATCCGAGCCCAGCGGGCGCAACGGAATCGCTCTTGCCGCTGACTGCTTGGGAGACGCTCGCTGCGAACAATTCAGATTTGAAGCAGATGGAAGCAGATGTCGAAGCGCTGCTGGCGAACCGAGTTGGCGACAAGCGCGCATATTTCATTGCGCCGATCGATAAATGTTACGAGCTGGTCGGAACGATTCGGAAACACTGGAAAGGCCTGTCCGGCGGGGAACAAGTTTGGAGCGAGATCGACGAGTTCTTCAGCAAGTTAGCGGGTGCAACGTAACGAAGAATGACGAAGCACGAACGAATGTCGAACGTCCAATGTCCAGAAATAGGATGTGCTTTCAGGACTTACTTCGAACGTCGAAATTGGTCATTGATTCGTCATTCGTCATTCGTGCTTCGTCATTCCAATCATGCCTGATCTCGATTTCAAAGTGCTTGGCGTAGACGCCGCCGCGCGTGGGTTGGCGCCGTTGCTGCATTTCAAGATCGAAATCACCAACCAAACGCCTGGCGAAAAAGTTCAGAGCGTCATGCTTCACGCGCAGATACAGATTCAATCGGCGCAGCGTGCCTATGCCGCCAGCGAGAAAGAAAAACTGCGCGAGTTGTTCGGTAAGCCGGAAGATTGGGGGCAGACCTTGCGCAATAAACTGTTGGCGCACGCAAATTGCACTGTGCCTGGGTTCACCGGCCGCACCGAAGCCGCGCTGGTTGTCCCTTGCACGTTCGACCTGAACGTCGCTGCCACGAAGTATTTTTACGCGCTCCAAGACGGCGAAATACCCTTGCTATTTCTGTTCAGCGGCACTGTGTTTTATTCCGAAGGAGACGGCCGACTGCAAATCCAGCAAATTTCCTGGGAAAAGGAAGCTGCATGGCGAATGCCGATTGGCGCGTGGCGCGAAATGATGGATCGCCATTACCCGAACAGCGCTTTCATGTGGCTGGAACGCGGTGTGTTCGACCGGCTCTACGAATTCAAACGCAACAACGGTTTCGCCACGTGGGAACAGGCAATGGAACGCCTGCTGGCGCGCGAAAATGGGGAACAACAGTGACGGACGCGAGTAATTTCCGGGCAGCGCACGCGCCTCGCGTGCTGGCAAAGGCGCCCTCGCCTTTGCGAACTTTTTTCTGGTCTTCAGTGAGCGGAGTGATGCGTAAGAAGCGTTTCGGCGAGGGCGCCGAAATGTGCACGCGAGGCGCGTGCGATCCCCGGAATTACACGACGATATTTAATTCTCATGAACCGGGAACTCGTTGATAAAATCGTTAACGCTGTTCTTTATGAGGGTTACATTCTCTACCCGTATCGAGCGTCGTCGAAAAAGAACCAGCGCGAGCGATTTACGTTCGGTCGAATTTATCCGCGGGAATACAGCGGCGCGCAGAACGGCCGCGAGCCGTGTCTGATGCAAACTGAATGCCTCGTGTGCAACGAATCGCACGACGCCGTAATAGAAATCACCGTTCAATTTCTGCAGCCGCTCGCTCGCAAAACTGGCGACGAGGTTTGGCTGGAGGCAATCGAGCGCGAAGTGAAACTGGCGCCGCTCGCATTGAACGCATCGATCGAACAGGTGCATAAGTTCACATTTCCCGCTGCACAATCAGTGGACAAAGAAGTCACCCGAAACAATGAAATGATCTATGGCCGAATCGAACTGGAGGCGCGGCCGCTCAAAGAGCCCATTGTAAAAATCAGCGCGCGTATTTTCAACGAAACACCTGTGCCGATAAAGTCGGAGAATCCGGATGCAGTGTTGATGCGCACGTTTGCGTCCACCCACACCATTTTGCATGTACGCGGCGGCAAATTCGTT
This sequence comes from uncultured Verrucomicrobiae bacterium, assembly GCA_963805485.1. Lineage (GTDB taxonomy): Bacteria > Verrucomicrobiota > Verrucomicrobiia > Chthoniobacterales > UBA10450 > Udaeobacter. The sequence continues at coordinate 270,533 of CAWDUN010000003.1, forward strand.
TCGTTACTCGATCCTGATCCGGACTGCATCGAGTTGGCTCGAGAGTGCAGCAACGTTGGCACTTGGCCGGTTCTCGTAGGTGACAAAGAAAAGCTGGAGCACGACACGATGCTGTCGTCGCCGATTATCCTTTACGATTATCCGCAGATCGCGCCGGAGAGCGCCGGCCAATTGTTCGACGGCACCGAGATTGACGAGCTGCTGACGCTGCGTGTGCAAACGCTCACCGACACAGAAAAAATCGAGATGCAGAGCGTCGACGAGCACGCGCGCAAGATTCTCGAGCGCGCGGAGAGTTTGCGCCCGGAAGAGTTTTTGAAAATGCACGGAACTCTCCGCGAAGTGCGGAGAACCAACGAGGAATTCTTCAATCCGGGGCAACGGCGTGACAGCGCAACAGTGAATGGTATCACGTTGAAAGCTGGCGACCGCGTGCGGATTCGTCCGAAGCGGCGCGCCGATGTGATGGACATCGCGCTCGAGGGGAAGATCGCGATTATCGAAGCAGTTGAGGAAGACGTGGATAAAAATGTGCACTTTGCGGTGGTCCTGGAAGATGATCCGGGCCGGGACATCGGATTGATGCGTCATGTTGGTCACCGCTTTTTTTACGCGGCCGACGAGGTCGAACCGCTCTGAGCATGAATCGTGTGCTCGTTGCCGGGATCGGAAATATTTTTTTTGGCGATGACGCGTTTGGCTGCGAAGTAGCGGCGGAATTGTTGAAACGATCGTGGCCGGATGGCGTGAAGATCGTCGATTTCGGAATTCGCGCTTACGACCTCGCTTACGCAATCATGGATGGTTACGATGCAACGGTCCTCATAGACGCCGCGCCGCGTGGCGAAAAACCGGGAACGGTTTACCTGCTCGAACTTGACCCGGACAAAGTTGACACCTGCGGAGACGAGATTGCCGACGCGCATGCTCTTACGCCGGTGCGCGTGTTGCAATTGATTCGAGCGCTTGGTGGCAATGCCAAAAATTTGTATCTCATCGGGTGCGAGCCTGCGCGATTGAATGGCGAGGGCGTGATCGGATTGAGTGAGGAAGTGCGGAATGCTATTCCGCTCGCGGCGGAGATGATCGAGAGGGTTTTAGCTGATTTTTCTAGCGGCCGCAGAATCCAACAAAATTTTCCAAACCATTCGAATGGCCACATGCGAAACTTTTGAGATGAGTGGTAACTCGCGCTGCACTCTTCACTCGCCGTACACATTTTCATTTCACGGCAAACACGCAGCTCAACCGGGAATAGGCCTATGAGAAAGTTCTTCTGTTCAAAAGACACGGATTCTATCGCCCGGCGATTTACGGGTTCGACAGCGCAATGCAGGTCTACTGGCGACGTTGCCTGGATGTTCGTTGGCGGCGCAATCCTGCTGGCCGTGCTCGTTCTAACCGTGCGCGAGATCCCGGCGATCGTCCGTGAAGCGCGCATCATGCGGATGTAAACCGGAGGAACACTATGAAAGCGCCAAAAATTGCCGCGGATCATCAGCCGGCCGTTCCCGAAATCCATGTTCTTTGGATGACAACCGGCCTCGGGTGCGACGGGGATTCTGTTTCAGTAACCGCGGCTACTTTGCCCAGCATCGAGGACGTGGTGATGGGCGCCATTCCCGGATTACCGAAGGTGCATCTTCACAATCCGGTTCTCGCTTACGAAGTCGGCGACGATTTCATGAAGTTCTGGCACGAAGCAGCTGAAGGGCGGCTGGAACCATTCGTGCTGGTTCTTGAAGGCTCGGTGCCGAACGAAAAGATTAAGAAGGAAGGTTACTGGGCGGCGATGGGGACCGATCCAGATACCGGCCAGCCGATCACCACTAATGAGTGGATCGACAGGCTGGCGCCGAAAGCGACGGCCGTAATCGCCGCTGGCACGTGTGCGACATACGGAGGCATTCACGCAATGGAAGGCAATCCGACCGGTGCAATGGGCCTCGCGGATTATCTCGGCTGGAATTGGCGCAGCAAAGCGGGATTGCCAATCGTGAACGTTCCCGGTTGTCCGGTGCAGCCCGACAACATGATGGAGACGTTGCTTTACCTCTTGTATCAAGTCGCCGGACTCGCGCCGCTCATTCCGCTCGACAATGAACTACGTCCGACGTGGCTATTTGGAAAAACTGTGCACGAAGGCTGCGATCGCGGCTCCTATTACGAGCAGGGCGATTTTGCCCGCGAATATGGGTCGCCGAAGTGCCTCGTGAAAATCGGCTGCTGGGGGCCCGTGGTGAATTGCAATGTTACCAAGCGCGGCTGGATGGATGGCATAGGGGGTTGTCCCAATGTCGGCGGAATTTGCATCGGATGCACCATGCCGGGGTTCCCCGACAAGTTCATGCCCTTCATGGATGAACCGCCTGGCGCGACGTTCTCCAGCTCGGTCATCGGGCCATACGGCCGACTCATCCGGACTCTGCGAGCGATTACGAACCGCGCAGTAAACAAAGAACCGAAATGGCGGCACCCGCGACCCAATCTGACGACCGGTTACAAGCCAAAGTATTACGCCCACTCCCGCGGATGAAATTTTTAACCAGGAAATAAGCCATGGCCGAAGTACTTACCGAAACGAAAAGAGGAACGTCCGCACCCGGCGGAAACATCGTCGAGATGAACTGGGATCCGATCACTCGGATCGTGGGCAGTCTCGGCATTTTCACAAAGATCAATTTCGACACGAAGAAAGTCGTCGAATGTTACAGCACGTCGTCGATTTTTCGCGGTTACAGCATTTTCATGCTGAATAAAGACCCGCGGGACGCGCATTTCATCACCAGCCGGATCTGCGGGATCTGCGGCGATAACCACGCCACCTGTTCATGTTATGCCCAGCAAATGGCATACGGCGTCAAACCGCCGCCGCTTGGCGAGTGGATTGTCAATCTCGGCGAAGCTGCCGAATACATGTTCGATCACAATATTTTCCAGGACAATCTCGTCGGCGTCGATTTTTGCGAAATGATGGTGAAGGAGACCAATCCTGGCGTTTGGGAAAAAGCGCAGAAGACCGAAGCGCCTCACGCAAAGGATCACGGCTATCGAACGATTGCGGATATCATGCACGCCTTGAATCCGTTCGAGGGCGAATTTTATCGCGAAACACTCCAGGTAAGTCGCTACACGCGCGAGATGTTTTGCCTGATGGAAGGCCGGCATGTGCATCCATCCACGTTGTATCCTGGCGGAGTGGGGACTGTGCCTTCAATCCAGGTTTTTACGGATTATCTCGTCAGGTTAACGCGCTACGCCGAGTTCATGAAACGTTGCGTACCGCTCCATGACGATCTGTTCGATTTCTTTTACCAGGCGCTGCCCGGTTACGAACAAGTCGGCCAACGCCGGATTCTTCTGGGTTGCTGGGGTTCGTTCCAAGACCCTGACGTCTGCGATTATGACTACAAGACGATGGACAAATGGGGTGAATCGATGTTCGTCACCCCAGGCATCATCGTCGATGGTCAGCTCGTCACGACCAAGTTGGTCGACATCAATCTCGGCATCCGGATCCTGCTTGGTTCGTCCTATTATGAGGATTGGGCGGAGAACGGAAACAGCGAAGTATTCGTCACGCACGATCCGTTAGGCAACCCGGTGGATCGCAGGCATCCGTGGAATCAAACGACAATTCCCAAACCGCAGAAGCGCGACTTCGCGGGCAATTACACCTGGGTTATGTCGCCGCGCTGGCTCGACAAACGCACGAACGATCATCTTGCGCTGGATACCGGCGGTGGACCGATCGCACGACTCTGGGCAACGGCGCTCGCCGGGCTCGTCGATATTGGTTACGTCAAGGCGCCCGGTGATAACACAGTGCGGATTCGATTGCCGAAAACGGCACTGAAACCCGACGTCGAGTTTACCTGGCGCGTTCCGCAATGGAGCAACGCAATCGAGCGTGACCGCGCGCGCACTTACTTCCAGGCTTACGCCTGCGCCTGCGCCTACTACTTTATCGAGAAAGCGATGGCCGAAGTGCATGCCGGCCGCACCGCAACGTTCACGCCGTTTAAGGTACCCGACGAAGCAATCGGTTGCGGATTTCACGAAGCCGTGCGCGGAGTCCTGTCGCATCATCTTGTCATCCGCGACAAAAAGATCGCCAACTATCATCCGTATCCGCCGACGCCGTGGAACGCGAATCCGCGCGACATCTATGGCACGCCCGGTCCTTATGAAGATGCCGTGCAGAACACGCCAATCTTCGAGGAGAACGGGCCGGACAAGTTCAAAGGCATCGATATCATGCGCGCAGTTCGCAGCTTCGATCCCTGTCTGCCATGTGGCGTCCACATGTACCTCGGCAACGGTAAAGTGCTGAAGAAAATGCACACGCCCACCGGCTTGGCAGGATTAGCGAAATGAAATGTGGTAGGGCGCGACCACAGCTTGCTCGTTCTGGCGAGGGCGCGCCGAAACCATGCCGAACATGATTAAACTCGAAGCACAACCGGACGAAATTTACGATATCGAGCTGGAGCACAGCTTGCTCGAGGCGAACGAAAAACTCGCGCGCCAAAATAGGGCGCTGTTGGATCAGCATGGCACAACCGCGATCGATTTCATGGGCGCCATCGGTTCCGGTAAGACGACCCTGATTACAAAGCTCGTCGAAAAACTGAAAGACCAGTGTGGTGTAGCCGTTTTCAACGGCGACGCAACGACCAGCGAGGACGCCGATCAAATTGAAAAACTCGGCGTACCGGTCGTGCAGATCGCCACGATTAACGGGTGTCACCTCGACGCAAATCTGGTCGGAAAAGGGCTGCGCAAGCTCGACGTCGGCAAAGCGAAATTAATTTTCATTGAGAACATCGGAAACCTGATTTGTCCGGCCGAATTCCCGCTCGGTTCCAAAGCGCGCGTCGTAGTGGTCAGCGTAACAGAAGGTCCCTGGATGGTGCGCAAACATCCGCACATGTTCCTCGGCGCACAGATCGTGGTCATCAACAAGATCGACCTGGCAGATGCTATGGGCGTGAGCGTCGAAGCGCTGACAAACGATGTCCACACTCTCAAGCCGGATATCGAGGTGGTCCCTACCAGCTGCAAGACGGGGGAAGGCATCGATCGCGTCGCAGAAACTTTATTGGCCAGCTAAATGACGAACGCCAGATGACGAATGACGAAAACCTAACAAGTCGATTTGGGATTTCTGCTTGGTCATTAATTCGTCATTCGACATTCGAGCTTCGTCATTCCAACCATGCATGAGCTTTCGATCGCATCAGGGCTTATCGAAAAGCTTCTGGAGTTTTCTGAACAAAACCCTGAACGCGCGATCCTTGAAGTGCGGCTCGAGATTGGAGAGTTGAGCCACGTTGATCCGGAACAACTGCGTTTTTGTTACGAATCGATCGCGAAAGAGACCCCGTTAGAAGGCAGCATCCTTACCGTTTCGACAGTGCCGGTCGTCGTGAGCTGTCCGCACTGCGCTTATCGCGGCCGGCCTGATTATTGGGACGAAGCGCTCGCCATTGCTCCCGTTGTGACGATGCGATGCCCGCACTGTGGCAAAGCAGTTGATGCCGACCAGGGCCATGAATGCGCCATCAAATCCGTGCGCCTCATTGAAACGCAAATCGCGCCAAGCGTATGACTGCACTGCTTTCCATTCTTGCGCTCGGATTCTTCCTCGGGATGCGGCATGCCACCGATTCCGATCACGTGATCGCGGTATCGACAATCGTGAGCCGCGAGCGCGATGTTCGACACGCCGCGATCATAGGGATGTTTTGGGGCGTTGGACACAGCATTACCCTTTTTGTAGTCGGCGGTGCGATTGTTGTGTTCGGACTTGTTATTCCGCATCGACTCGGGCTGAGCCTGGAATTTTGCGTCGCTCTTATGTTGATTGTTCTTGGCGCTTTCAACCTGCGCATTGCTCTGCGTGGCGTCGGTGCAGGATCAGCGTTCACGGAGCAAGGCCATCACGAACATCCGCATCGTCACGGTGATTACATTCATTCGCATCCGCACGGGCACGCACCGGAGACTCACGGACACTCGGAGAAATCTGTGCCGCCAGCGCGTTTGGATCGACGATTCGGTGGCTCGAAAGCTTACCGTGCATTGCGACCGACAATCATCGGCGTTGTACACGGGCTCGCGGGTTCAGCTGCCATCGCGTTGCTGGTGTTGCCGCTCATTCGCGACCCGCTGTGGGCAGTGATGTATTTGTTCATCTTTGGCGTGGGCACCATTGCTGGGATGATGTTGATCACAACTGCCCTTGCCGTCCCCTTCAGTTACAGCGCGCGCTTCGAATTTCTGCATCGTCATCTTGGCACAGCTGCCGGCGTGGTCAGTTTCAGTTTTGGACTTTTTCTCATCTATCAAATCGGATTCGTAGACGGCTTGCTCCGTTGGACGACATGAACACTACGCTCAGCGCGCCGGCAGAAATTGGTAGGGCGCGACCGCCGGGCGCGCCGAAACGATTGAAAATGACCGTGCGCGGTGCTGTGCAGGGAGTCGGGTTTCGCCCGTTTGTTTACCGTCTGGCAACACAACTGAAACTCAACGGCTACGTGTCGAACACGGCTCAAGGCGTCTTCGTTGAAGTCGAAGGTAGTCGCAATTCTCTCGAGCAATTTCAGAGGCGGATTGAAACGGAGAAGCCTCCCCGCGCAATTGTGCAGAGCACCGAGTCGTCGTTTCTCGATGCAATCGGCTACGATGTTTTTCAAATCTGCGAAAGCGAGGAACACGGCGACAAAACGGCATTCATCCTGCCCGATATCGGGACGTGCGTCGATTGCCTGCGCGAAATTTTCGATCGGAACAACCGGCGGTTTAACTATCCGTTTACCAACTGCACAAATTGCGGGCCCCGCTTTTCGATTATCGAAGCGTTGCCTTACGACCGTTCGAACACGTCGATGAAAAAGTTTGTGATGTGTCGCGACTGCGAAGCCGAATATCACAACCCGTTGGACCGCCGGTTTCATGCGCAACCGAATGCCTGTCCGAAATGCGGACCGCATTTGGAATTTTGGAGCAAAGAGGGGGAGGCGATCTCGATGCGAGAGGATGCGTTGCGAGTTGCTGCCGACGCAGTGCGCGCCGGAGAGATCGTCGCGCTCAAGGGTCTCGGCGGGTTTCAACTGATTGCCGACGCGCGTAATGAAGCCGCGGTCGTTCGTCTGCGTCAGCGGAAACATCGCGAAGAGAAGCCGTTCGCACTGATGTACCCATCGCTCGCCGCGATTCGAGCTGATTGCGATGTGTCCGAACTTGAGGAACGACTTCTCCTCTCTGCCGAGGCGCCGATCGTTTTGATAGGGCGCGCTCGCAGAGCGCGCCGCGCGCAGGGCCTCCCGCGATTGCGGGATCCCTGCCAATTGGCGGAATCAATCGCGCCGGGAAATCCGAATCTCGGTGTCATGCTGCCGGTACTCGCCACTGCATCATCTGCTCATGCGCCAGCTCAATTTTTCCATCGTGGCCACAAGCGGGAACTTAAGCGATGAGCCGATCTGCACCGATGAACGTGAAGCGCTAGATCGTTTGCGTGGAATCGCTGATTTGTTTCTGATTCACAATCGGCCAGTCGTTCGGCACGTCGATGATTCGGTCGTCCGCGTGATGTGCGGCCGCGAGATGATGTTGAGGCGCGCGCGTGGCTACGCACCCTTGCCAATTGCTGTAGCGCGTCTGTGTCAGACGCCGAACGAAGGCGTTTCACAGAAACGCCCTACAATCCTTGCGGTTGGCGCGCACCTGAAGAACACCGTCGCACTGAAAATCAATGACAACATTTTTGTCAGTCAGCACATCGGCGATCTGGAGACGAAAGAGGCTTACGCAGAATTTCGCCGGACGTGTGCCGATCTGCCACGGTTGTATGATGCAAAGATCGATGTCGTCGCGTGCGATATGCATCCGGATTATCTCTCGACCAAACATTCTGAGGTAATAGCAGGTCTGGCGAGCAGTTCTCTGCCCGCCACAAACGGCGCGCCCGGCGAGACGCGCCCTACCAAAATCAGCGTCCAACATCACTGGGCGCATGTCGCCGCCTGTATGGCGGAGAATCAAATCCAAGCGCCAGTTCTGGGTGTGGTTTGGGACGGAACCGGCTACGGTTTGGATGGAACGATCTGGGGCGGGGAATTTCTACTCGCCAAAAGCGACGTGGCATTCGAACGCGTCGCGCATTTCCGACAGTTTCGATTACCAGGTGGTGATCGCGCGATCAAGGAGCCACGTCGTAGTGCGTTGGGACTCCTTTATGAAATATTTGGCAAACGCGCGTCGGATTTTTTACAGCAGCCTGTCGATCTGTCGGAAGAAGAGAAATCGCTGCTTGAGCAGATGTTGGAAAAACAACTTAACGCGCCGTTAACGTCCAGTGCCGGCAGATTGTTTGATGCCGTGGCATCGCTGGCGGGGCTGCGACAGCGGGCGAGTTTTGAAGGTCAGGCGGCGATGGAACTTGAATTCGCACGACAACTGGGCGTGCGAGATGCGTATCCTATTCGGATTGAGCAAGGGAAGCCGATGAAAGTCGATTGGGGACCGATGATTCGTGAGTTGTTAACAGATGTGAATCGGAAGGAATCCAGCGGTTTCATTTCAGCAAAATTTCACAATGCGCTGGCAGAAATGATTGTGGTTGTCGCGAAGAAAATCGGTGAACCGAAGGTCGTGCTCACAGGCGGCTGCTTTCAAAATCGTTATCTCACCGAACGCGCGGTAGCACGATTACGCGAGGAAAAATATAGGCCGTATTGGCATCACCAAATTCCGCCTAACGATGGTGGAATTGCGCTTGGCCAGGCCGTCGCGGCGAACTGGAGGGCTTGATTGCGATGCCCGTCGATAAAAAAAGAGTTAAGGAGAAGCAGGAGGACGAAATCATCGATCGTACCGCTCCGCCGGGCGAAGTGATCTATGAAGCGGTTTACGCGGAGGGGGAACATGAATTGGAGCGGAATTCATTGGAACTCGCGTTTTCAGGATTGGCCGCCGGTCTGTCGATGGGATTCTCGATGGTGACTGAAGGGATTTTGCAAAACCACCTGCCAAACGCGACATGGCAGCCGCTGATCACAAAGCTTGGTTACAGCGTCGGCTTTGTGGTGGTGATTCTTGGCCGGCAACAACTTTTCACAAAGAATACGCTGACGGTGATTTTGCCGCTGCTGCGCGAGAAGAAGATCGACATCGTTTTCAACGTGGCGCGGCTCTGGGCGATCGTGTTGATCGGCAATTTGATTGGGGCTTTTATTTTCGCCTGGCTCGCTGGGAATTCGAACGTTTTCAGTCCCGAAATCCGCAACTCCTTTTCAAAAATCGGACAAATGTCGATGCAGCCGGATTTTTGGACGATCGTCATACGCGCTGCAGTGTCTGGATGGTTGATCGCGCTGATGGTTTGGCTGTTGCCGTTCGCGGAGTCGGCGAGGCTATGGGTCATCATTATCCTGGCTTACGTAGTCGGGATCGCGCAGTTGCCGCACGTCGTCGCGGGAACCGTTGAATCGTTTTATCTTGTCTCGACTGGCGCGCTCGGGTTCTGGCATTCGATCGGGTCGTACGTGTTGCCTGCTTTCATCGGCAACGTGATTGGCGGTGTTGCACTGGTCGCGGTCGGTGCGCATGCCGAATTTTTCGAGGCGGAAGAGGTGTCTGAATGAATTTGGTATACGCCGACGTTGTCGATGTTGAAGTGGAGGATGGGATGCGATTCGGAAACGTCACCGTTTCAGGTGCGATGAAAAAGGTGCCGCTGGACTTGATACAAGACGTGATGAAGGGCGACAAAGTTTTGCTTTGCGACGGCGTTGCCATTGCCAAAACCAACGATTCACAAATTACCAACTGCGAAAATGTGCTTGGCGATTCCAGGTAAGTTGATCGAGATCACGACCGATCCCGCGGGCGTGAAGATGGGCCGCGCAAATTTCGGCGGCATCGTTAAACAGGTTTGCCTCGAATACACGCCGGAGGTTGAGGCCGGCGATTACGTCCTTGTTCATGTCGGCTTCGCGCTCAGTAAGGTAGATGAGAATGAAGCGGCCCGTACTTACCAGCTTCTGGAGGAAATGAAACAGCTCGGCGAACTGGACGTTCCGGATGTTGATCCGTTTGAGACTACTGAGGTAAATTCTGCTCGCCATCCCGAGCGAAGCGCAGCCCAGTCGAGGGACCCCGCAGAACAACCGAATAACTCGCAATTAGCAGACCAACGACGACGGGATTCTTCGACTTCGTTCCGCTCCGCTCGACCTCGCTCAGAATGACAGAGGTGTAGTATGAAATTTCTAGATGAATATCGTGATGAAGCGTTGGCGACAAAAATTGTCGACGAAATCCGGCGCATTACGACGAAGCCATGGGTCTTGATGGAAGTTTGCGGCGGCCAAACCCACACGATCGTCAAGTACGGGATCGACCGGTTGTTGCCTAACGAGATTGAGCTTGTGCACGGACCCGGTTGTCCGGTTTGCGTTACGTCACTGGAAATGATCGACAAGGCGCACGCAATCGCCCAACGCCCGGACGTCATTTTTTGCTCGTTCGGGGACATGCTGCGTGTGCCCGGCTCGGATGGCGATCTTTTGGTGCTGAAATCGCGCGGGGCAGATATCCGCGTCGTTTATTCGCCAATCGATTGCCTGAAAATCGCGCGCGCTAATCCTCACAAAAAAGTTGTTTTCTTCGCGATCGGCTTTGAAACGACCGCGCCTGCAAATGCCATGTCGGTTTTTCAAGCCAGGAAGCAGGGAATTGAAAATTTCTCCATTCTCGTCTCACACGTTCTCGTGCCGCCATCGATGGCCTCGATTTTGCAATCGCCGCTCAATCGCGTGCAGGGCTTTCTCGGGCCGGGGCACGTTTGTACCGTGATGGGCTACCGCGAATACGAGCCAATCGCGGCGCGGTTCAAAGTACCGATCGTCATCACCGGATTCGAACCGCTCGATATTTTGCAAGGTGTGCTGATGACGGTGCGCCAGCTCGAGGCCGGCACTTACGATGTGGAAAATCAATATCCGCGCGTTGTGCAACGAGACGGAAATCGCGTCGCGCAGAATCTGGTGAATGAAGTTTTCGATGTGTGCGACCGCAAATGGCGCGGCGTCGGTTCAATTCCAAAAAGCGGCTACAAATTGCGCTGGGAGTTTCGCGCGCACGATGCCGACCGAATCTTCGACACCAAGGAGATCGACACGAAAGAGCCGGATATTTGCATCAGCGGTCTCGTACTCAAAGGCGTGAAGAAGCCGCATGATTGTCCCGCATTTGGCAAACAATGCACTCCCGAGAATCCGTTGGGCGCGACCATGGTTTCTGCCGAAGGCGCGTGCGCGGCATATTACGCATACGGACGACATCTCGAAAAGCATGAGGAGGCAGTGGTTCTGTGAACGCGGCAGTGATCGACAAGGTCGACAAATCCACTGAGAGGTTCCGGGACAAAATTCTGCGCAAATGCGGCGAAAGCGTGGAAATGAAAGAAAAGTTCTTCGAAAAATACGCCGACGAAATCGAACAGTTGAGTCGCGAAATGGCGAAGCGATTCGTCGATGGCAAGAAACTTCTCACGATGGGAAATGGCGGGAGCCTCGCCGATGCAATCCATTTCACGGTTGAATTTACTCATCCGATCATTGAGAAACGCGCCGCCTTTCCGGCCATCTCACTGGTGAACGATACCGCCACGATGACGGCAGTCGGCAACGACATCGATTTTTCGCGCGTATTCGTGAATCAGTTGCGTCTGCTCGGCCAGCCCGGTGACATGGCGCTGGCGGTTAGCACCAGCGGCAAATCGCCGAACCTGATTTATGCGTTAGAAGAGGCGCGACGAAAACAAATGCTCACTATCGCCTGGGGCGGAAAAGACGGCGGCCGCTTTCCCGACATCGCGGATTACTGCTTCGTCGTGCCGTCGTACAGCATCCACCGGATTCAGGAAGTGCACGCCACGCTCGTGCACGTGCTTTGGGATTTGATCCACATCGCGCTGGGAGCCGAAGATGTCATTTGAATGACGAAGCACCAATGACGAATGACGAAGTAATAACGAACACGCCGGCGCTGCATAATGCGTCGCTTCTCAACGCTTCGTGCCCGTTGCCGATCACAAACTACAAGCAGATCGTGCTCGCACATGGCAGCGGCGGGAAGCTGAGCCATCAACTGATCGACAAGATGATTTTGCCGCAGTTCCAAAACGAGCTGCTGGATCCGTTGCATGACGGCGCCATTTTTCCATTGAACGGCGAACGCGTGGCATTCAGCACCGATTCGTTTGTCGTTAGCCCGATATTTTTCCCGGGAGGCGACATCGGCAAACTCGCTGTTTACGGAACGGTTAACGACATCGCCATGTGCGGCGCGCGTCCTCTTTATCTCTCGGCCAGTTTCATATTGGAGGAAGGTCTGCCGATGGAGGATTTCTGGCGCGTGGTGCAGTCCATGCATGCCGCGGCTGACGACGCGGGAGTCAAACTCGTCACAGGCGACACAAAAGTAGTCGATCGTGGCAAGGCTGACAAAATTTTCATCAATACTTCCGGCATCGGCATCGTGCCTAGCGAAGTGAACATCCATCCCGCGCGAGCGACGGTCGGCGACAGGATCATTATCAGCGGCCCAATTGCGGTTCACGGAATCGCGATCATGTCGGTGCGCGAAGGTTTGGAATTTGAAACTGAAATCGCTAGCGACACAGCACCATTGCACAAATTGGTGGAGGCGTTAATCGCCGCCGGGATCGACATCCACGTGTTGCGAGATCCAACTCGAGGCGGCGTGAGCAGCGCGCTCACGGAGATCGCGCAAACCGCGAACGTCGGCATGCTTCTCAACGAATCATCGATTCCGATCAGCGAAGAAGTGAAAGGCGCGTGCGAAATTCTCGGGCTGGATCCGCTTTATGTCGCCAACGAAGGCAAACTTCTCGCCATCGTCGCAAATGAAGACGTCGGCGCCGCCTTGAGTGCATTACGCTCACTGTCCTTAGGTGAAAAGGCGGCTGTGATCGGTGAGGTCGTAGATGAGCACCCCGGTTTTGTTATGATGAAGACTCGCGTAGGCGGTACCCGAGTTGTGGACATGCTCTCCGGCGAACAACTGCCCCGCATTTGCTAACGTAATGTGCACCTGCTGTAGAATCCAGATTTACGGGTCCAAGGCGCACGGTTGGTGCGATCGGTTTTAGTATGTTTTCCTTCATATCAAATTGGCCGCTGGTTCGTCAGATTCGCGAACGAAAAGACGGCACAGGTATCGAGGCGATGTCGGAGAACACGCGTGCCATGCATGCGCGCACAGACGACGCGAAGGTTGCGAGGTCGATTTGTCCTTATTGTGGCGTCGGTTGCGGCCAGCTTATCTATCATAAAAACGGAAAGCTGGTCGCGATCGAGGGCGACTCGGAGTCGCCGATCAGTCAGGGGAATCTTTGCCCGAAGGGCGCGGCGTCCTTTCAACTCCTCACCCATTCCCGGCGTGAGACGAAGGTGAAATACCGCGCCCCGCGCGCTAACACATGGACGGAGATGTCCCTCGACCGCGCGATGGATATGGTGGCGGAGCGCCTCTGGGAATCGCGCAAGCGGACTTTCATCAAGAAAGCGAAAGGCTCGGTCGTGAACCAAACGCCGGGCATCACGCATCTGGGCGGTGCGACCCTCGACAACGGAGAGAATTATCTCATCAAAAAGCTCTTCACCGGAGGCCTGGGCATGGTCTGTGTGTCCAACCAGGCCAGGATATGACATAGCAGCACGGTGCCCGGTCTGGGCACCTCCTTCGGCCGGGGCGGAGCTACGACCGCGCAACAAGATTTGGCGCGCGCCGATTGCATCCTGATCGAAGGGTCGAGCATGGCCGAGGCGCATCCGGTCGGTTTTCGCTGGGTAATGAAGGCGAAGGAAAACGGCGCTACCATTATCCATGTCGATCCGCGCTTCTCGCGCACGAGCGCGCTCGCCGACATTTGGGTGCCGCTGCGCGCGGGGACGGACATCGCATTTCTTGGCGGAATCATCAGGCATGTGCTCGAGAACGAGCTGTGTTTTCGCGAATATGTTGCGCATTACACCAACGCCTCCTGCATTCTGCGGGAGGAATTTCGTGACGCAGAAGATAATCACGACGGCTTTTTCTCGGGTTGGAACCCGGAGAAGCGCGCTTACGACACCAACAGCTGGCTCTACGAAGGCGATGGGCTGAGCTTTCCGCATCGCGACCTCACGCTACAACATCCGCGCTGTGTGTTTCAAACGCTGAAGCGGCATTACGCACGATACACGCCGGAGATGGTGGAAAAAGTGTGCGGCGTTCCGCCCGATCTTTTCCATAAAGTGGCTGATGAGCTTGTCAGGGCATCTGGGCCAGACAAAACGGCCGCGATCTGTTACGCGGTCGGCTGGACGCAGCACTCGAAAGGCGTGCAGGTCATCCGCACAGCTTCGGTTCTGCAGTTGTTGTTAGGCAATATTGGGCGGCCCGGCGGTGGTATTCTCGCGTTGCGCGGTCACGCGTCCATTCAGGGCTCGACTGATATTCCGACGCTTTACGATATTCTTCCCGGCTACATCGCGATGCCGCGCGCCGGCAAGGGCGAAGACACACTCGAGGATTACTTCAAGACTCACACGAACCCGACCGGGCTCTGGCACGATTTCCCAAAGTATTTCGTGAGTCTGCTGAAGGCATATTACGGCAAGCGGGCGATCAGGGAAAACAGTTACGGCTACGAATGGATCCCGAAGATCACCGGCGATCACTCCTTCTTCAATTTCCTGTACGAAACCCTCGACGGAAAAGTCGAAGGCATGTTTCTCATGGGACAAAATCCCGCCGTCGGCGCCCCGAACGCGCGGCTCCAGCGCAAGGCACTCGCGGAACTCAAATGGTTTGTGGTTCGCGACATGGTCGAGATCGAGCCCGCAACGTTTTGGCTGGACTCACCCGAGATCAAGCGCGGCGAATTGAAAACCGAAGACATCGAAACCGAGGTGTTCTTTTTTCCCGCTGCGGGTCATGCGGAAAAAGAAGGGATGTACACCAACACGCAGCGTCTTTTGCAATATCGCGAGAAAGCGGTCGAGCCGCCGGGCGATTGCCGTAGCGAGAGCTGGTTCATTCACCAACTCGCGTTGCGCCTGAAGAAAAAGACCGAAGCCTCGAACGATCCTGACGACGAGCCGATTCGCGCACTCGACTGGTGGTATCCGGAAACGAAAAACGGCGGACCGGAAATGCACGCCGTGCTGGCCGAAATCAACGGCTGGAAAACCACGCCGGAGCCAAATGGGAGCGGCGTCGTCTGGGCGTGCGATCGCGACGGCAAACTCCATCACGGCCCACAGGTCGACAAATATCAGGAGCTGAAAGATGACGGCTCGACGGCGAGCGGCTGCTGGATTTACACCGGCGTTTACGGCAGTGATTGCGTGAATAAGGCGCTGCGTCGTGAGCCCAACGGCTATTTGGGCCACGGCTGGGGCTTCGCGTGGCCGAGCGATCGCCGTATCATTTACAATCGCGCCAGCGCCGCGCCTGACGGAAAGCCATGGAGCGAACGCAAAAAGCTAGTCTGGTGGGACACGGAAAAATCGAAATGGACCGGCCAGGACGTGCCCGATTTTAAACCGGAAAAACCGCCCGACTATCGCGGCAGCCGTAAGGATCGCGGGCTCGAAGCGCAACCGGGCGACGCGCCATTCATTTTGCACGAGGACGGCCTCGGCTGGCTTTATGTTCCAAAAGGTTTGCAGGACGGCCCAATGCCAACCCATTACGAACCGCTCGAGTCGCCTGTGCCTAACGAATTGTATTCGCACGACACCAATCCCGTGGTCGATTGGTTCACGCGCGAGGACAATCGCTTCGCTCCGCCCGGCGACGAGCGTTTCCCATACGTGCTGACCACCTACCGCTTGACCGAGCATCACACCGGCGGCGGAATGAGCCGCTTCCTCCCGCATCTTGCCGAGCTGCAGCCGGCGATGTTCGCCGAGGTTTCGACCGAACTCGCCGACGCGTTAGGCATCCGCAATGGGGACGATGTCTGCCTGATCACGATGCGGGGCGCAATCCAGGTCAACGCGCTCGTAACTCGCCGACTGCAACCGCTCCAACTCAACGGCAAACGTGTGCATCAGGTGGCAATCCCATTTCATTTCGGAACTAGCGGTCCGGTGGTAGGCGACGCCGCGAACGATCTCATGGCGATTTCCGGCGAGCCGAACGTCACCATCATGGAAACTAAGGCTGCGCTCTGCAACATCATTCCGGGCAAACTGCCGCGTGGACCGGACTTCGATCCCTGGTTTGCTAAACACGTCCCGCAGGGCGGCCCGCCCAATTTGCATCCGGAACAACCGCCGCCCGACGCGCCCGAAGGCGGCAAGCTCACCGCCGGGCACGGCCAACACGGAAAGAGCGGATGAAGAACGTGTTAAAGCGATCCAGCGTTGAATTGTTGAAGCGAGCCAGGCGCAGACCGTTTCAACTCTTTAACTCTTCACCGCTGCAACGAAGACCATGATCGGCGAAGGCATCCACAGCACGAATCAGCGAAAGCACGCCTACGTACAGGAAAACGCCACCGTCGGTTTTTTTACCGACCCCACCGTCTGCATCGGTTGCAAAGCATGCGAGGTCGCGTGCAAGGAGTGGAACGAAATACCCGATGACGGTTACGTTTGGACTGGCAATTCCTACGACAACACCGGCCACCTCGGCGCTTCGACCTGGCGTCACGTCCTCTTTCTCGAGCAGGATTTGCCGAAAGGGAATCAGATAGCCGGGCCAATGTCGTTAGGCGGTGACGGCGAAGATCCATTTCGTTGGGTGTTCCTTTCGGATGTTTGCAAACATTGCGAGCAAGCGGGGTGTCTCGAAGCGTGTCCCACCGGCTCGATTGTGCGCACAGAAGTCGGCACGGTGCTCGTGCAGGACGACGTGTGTAACGGCTGCGGGTATTGTGTTGTAAACTGTCCCTTCGGCGTAATCGATCGGCGGCCGAAGCCGTTGCCGAATCACGGCGGTGCGTTCAAGTGCACCTTCTGTTACGACCGGCAAAAAAGCGGTCTCACTCCCGCCTGTGCGAAAGTTTGCCCGACCGAATCGATCGTCTTCGGTCGGCTCGATGATCTCCGCGCGCGTGCCGATGAGCGTGTGCGGTACCTGCATGAGAACGGCTATAGCGATGCGCAACTTTACGATCCGCAGGAGACGTCGGTGCGGGGCATCCACGCGTTTTTCCTCTTGTTAGGCCAACCCGAACCATATGGTCTGCCGTCGAAACCTGAGATACCAACAATCTATCTCAAGTCGTCGTGGTTGGCTGCGGCGGCCACTAGCCTTGGCGCGATCGCGACGGTCGCGCTGGCTTTTATCTTTTTCATGTGATGAAAACCGACAAAAACTTCGAAGACCGGCTCTCCACGCTGCGCGAACAAGCAAAACACGGCGCACCGCTGCGGGGACGCGGTGTTGATGTCGCGGGCGGGCCGATTCCGCGCCGCGCTGGTTACTATGGCCAGGCAGTCGTTAGGCCACCAGTCTGGACTTGGGAAATCCCGGTTTACTTTTTTGTTGGCGGCGCCGCCGGCATGGCGCCGCTCATCGCCTGTTCTGCGCTGGTGTTGCGGCAAATCGACCTCGCGTACGTTGCACTTTGGATCGCAGGTATGGGAGCGATCGTTTCGCCGGTTCTCCTCATCATGGACTTGGGCCGACCACGTCTTTTCATCAACATGCTGCGTGTTTTCAAATATCAGTCGCCAATGTCCGTGGGCGCGTGGATTCTCACCTTTTTTGGAGGGTTCGCTTTCCCGGCGTGGTTCCTGATGCTGCTGTATGTAAGCGGTGTTTTCCCGGGTCCGAGCAGTCCGATCATCCTTAC
This sequence comes from uncultured Verrucomicrobiae bacterium, assembly GCA_963805485.1. Lineage (GTDB taxonomy): Bacteria > Verrucomicrobiota > Verrucomicrobiia > Chthoniobacterales > UBA10450 > Udaeobacter. Next base: position 288,420 of record CAWDUN010000003.1, read on the forward strand.
GTTCGTGGGGCTGTTCTCGCTTGGCGCGGCAATTTTTGGTCTCGCGCTGGCGACCTACACCGGGGTGCTGATCGGCGCGACGGCCATCCCAGCGTGGCATCTCCATCGCGTTCTGCTCCCGATTCATTTCGGCACCGCGGGGCTCGGTTGTGCCGCCGCGATTCTCGAGCTGGCCGGTTTTCAAATGCGCCCGCTTTGGGTAATTGGAATCCTCGCTGCTTGTGTCGAAACGCTGCTCTGGATTTGGCTTGAGTTCAATAAGCATGGCCCGGCCGATCGTGCGTTGCACGAAGGCCGCTCAGGCTGGCTAGTCCGTGCCGGCGAGTTCTTTGCTGGGCCGCTCCCGATCGTCTTTCGCCTAACGGGCCTGGTGCCGTTTGCAGCGGTATCGTTTTTGTTAGGCGCGTTGATCAGCCGGTTCGGTTGGATCTCCGCTGGAAAATTTTCCGGCGCCGATCCCGAAGCAGTGTTCGCATCACAGCGCTAAACCGAGTCCATGATCACGCGTTCTACGTGCGAGTAAATGTTGAACGTGGGCGGGCGCAAAAATCCGATCAACGTCTGGTTGCTTTCGCGTGCGAACTCGACCGCAAGGCTCGAAGGCGCCGAAACTGCAGCCACGATCGAGATGCCAGCCGCGAGCGCTTTCTGCATGATCTCGAATGATGCGCGCCCGCTTACTAACAAAACATGTCGGTCTAATCGAAGGTGACCGTCGAGAAATGCGCGGCCGACAGCCTTGTCCACGGCGTTATGCCGCCCGACGTCTTCCCGAACTACGAGCGTTCCTCCATCTACATTGAATATCCCGGCGGCATGAATTCCACCCGTACGGGCGAACCCGCTCTGCTCGTCACGAAGTTTCGCCGGCAAGCTCAGCAAGGTCTCGATGTCGATTCTCACGTTGACTGACTCGATTGCGGGAAAACTCTGCCGGATGGCTTCGATGCTGGTCTTACCGCATAAGCCGCAACTGCTGGAAATTGTTCCAAAGCGCTGTGCCGCGCTCAGATTTAATTTCACTTCGTCCGTAAGATCGACAAAGACTCTGTTGTCCGCGTCTGTCGAAATGTTTGCGATCTCATTGCGATTGCTCACCATTGCTTCTGAAAACAAAAACCCCGCTGCGAGTTCCTCGTCGTGACCGGGAGTACGCATTGTCGTTGCTATGGCCTTTCGGCGAACCCGAATCTCCAGTGGCTGCTCGATGGTCAGATCGTCGGGCAAATATTCCAGTTCACCGTCGCGTTTTCGCCGGATGATCTTCTGTGACCCGATTCCGCTTTCTTTCATGTGATTGAGACCTCTCGATGGTAACATGGGTGCGATGGAAATTTGTCACCTGTTCATTTCCGCGGGACACAATTTTGTGGGCCATCACGGCCGCGAACCGGATACGTATCCGATAATTGAAAAGTCCAAACTGGAATGCGTCGCGGGGCGTGGTATTCGCGGTGATCGATACTTCGACTTTAAAGACGATTACAAAGGTCAGATCACTTTCTTTTCGCTGGAAGTTTTCCACGAACTTTGCAGTGCGATGCAAATCGAGGCCTGCTCACCTTCTCTGGCACGGCGCAACGTGATCACACGCGGCGTTGATCTGAATGAATTGATTGGACAGGAATTTGAGGTGCAAGGCGTTCGCTTTCTGGGAATGGAAGAGTGCCGGCCATGCTACTGGATGGATCGCGCATTTGCATCGGGTACCCACGAATTTTTGAAAGGCCGCGGCGGTCTGCGGGCAAAGATTCTGACGGATGGCAAATTGCGTTCGATGGAAACTGTCGTCCCGAGCGAAGCCGAGGAATCTTATAAAGTTGATTTGACGTGATGCCGCGGGATTCCTCGACTTCGCTTCGCTCCCTTGGGGTTGACGTTAGTGCGGTGCTGCTTGCAGGCGGTGATTCGCGCCGGATGGGCAAGGATAAAGCGACATTTCTCTTCCGTGGTAGACCGCTGTGGCACAATCAACTCGAACTGCTGCGTAAGCTGAAACCGGCGGAGATTTTTGTTTCGGCGAGGAGTGATCCTAAGTGGCGTCCAGCCGACGTGGCGTTCCTCGCAGATGTTCCGCCATCACGCGGACCGCTCAGCGGGATTGCCGCTTCGCTGGTGAAGATTCACACCGCCCATCTTCTTGCGCTTGCGATCGATATGCCGTTCATGACTGAAAAGTACCTTCGCTCAATTTGCGATGCGATCGAGCCCGGCCGGGGCGCTGTCGCGACGATCGATAATCGTGCCGAGCCGCTGGCGGCGGTGTATCCGCGCGAAGCAGAGATTGATTTTCGCACTGCACTCGCAGGCTCCGATTTTTCATTGCAAAACGTCGTTCGTCATCTGGTGAGGTCTGGAAAAGTGCTGGAGAGATCTGTGGCGGAAGAGGAGAGGGGAGCTTTCCGAAACGTGAATAGCGTGTACGACGTGGACGCTACGATGACGGTCGTTTGAGCAAAAATTTTTGGAAAAATGCAAGCTGCACTTGAAAATCCATTACATCTGCTCGATATGTTCGCCGCGATTTGGGCTCTGATGAAATCGTCGATCTTCCGCAACGCTGCTTTGCTTTTTTTGCTTCCGGTCTGCGCCTTTTCAGCAACGAACGTAGTGAATCTTTCACACTACGATACGATGAGTCCCGATTTTGCCACAATGAAGCGGCAAGGTATCGTCGGGGTAATTCACGAAGCGACCTATCCGCCTTTCGTTCGCGACCCAAAATATGTGGATCGCCAAATGGGCGCGCTACAAGCGGGACTGCTCTGGGGGGCGTATCATTACGCTAACGGAAGCGATCCAATTCGGCAGGCTGATCATTTTCTAAGTGTCGTCTCGAGTGCCTGGGCGCAAGCGAATCCCGCCGTGCGACCGAGTTCAGGTGTCCTGCTCGTACTCGATTTCGAAAAGAATGGTCATTATCCCGGGGGAACGATGCGCGCCGATCAAGCGGTTGCGTTCGTGGAACGCATTCGTTCGCGCACCGGTGTCTATCCAGGGATTTATTCGGGCGAATACCATCTCGCGCAGGTTTTGAATAGCGCGCGAGTAACTCCTGCACAGAAACAAACACTCACCAATTGCTGGCTCTGGGTTGCAAATTATTCGAAAGAGCCGCGTGCAACAGCGCCGTGGAATTACTGGGCGATGTGGCAATACTGCGGGGACGGTAAATGCCGCCTGCCCCGTTCTGCTTACCCCATAGGAATTGCCAACATCAGAAAAGCAGAACTCAACATTTTTCGAGGCAGCCGAAATGATCTTGCAGACTTCTGGCAGCGGCGCGCTTGGAATCCTTCGGGAGGCGCGCCTCGGCTGGAATCAAAATTAACAGCCGAGCTTTGATAAACGCGTGGTCGTCGCGGGACACGTGCGCTAGTCATTTTGCAATCCCGCGCTGCGTTGTGAGATAAACCGCGAAGCTGCCGATCCAATGGCCGCCTTCGTAATGCTCGCCGGTGACCGCTGCGAGCCCGGCTCGGCGATGCGCTTCTGCTGCCCTCGTTAGCGCTGGACGGCGGGGATCATCAGACGGAAGAGAAGACAGAATACCTTCCAGCATCCACGCTCGACTTAAATTTAACCCGTCGAGATGCGCCAGCTTTGGATCACTCGGATCCGGTGAAATCGCTACTGGCAACCAATCCGCTGTCGCCGTTTTTGGAATTTGAGGTAGAAATTGGTTGAGCCATTTCGCGAAATCGGTTTGCGTCAAGACCCGCCGCATTACGTCGGCTTCGGCGAGGCAGGGCGAAAGAAAATCTTCGCCCGAAGGCTCGTAGGCGAGTGGACAATTCTTATCTGCCAGATAAAATTTTCGCGCCGAATCAGCGGCCAGTTTGGCGAGGTGCTCGTCATTTTTGATTCGCGCACAATCGAGAAGCAGCCCAAGTGCGAACGCGGTCTGATTGTGCTCACCGATGCGTATTGGGTGCATAAGTTTCGGTAGCCAGGTGCTCAACCGCTCGACCGCTGAATCTTCGAGCGGCTTCAGGTTTGCCACCATTTCTCGCGCTTGGGGATCGTCCCATTCGCGCAGTTCGGCACAGAGTTGCAACAGCCACGCTAAACCGTAGGGACGTTCGAAACTCGCGCGACCATCTCCACGTAGATACGCCGCTTCAACCTTCAGATTTTCAGCGGTGAGGCTTTCGTTCAAAGCGTCTCGCGCGGCTTTTGCAAATGGCGCATCTGGAAACGTGCGCAATAGCCGCACCAGCAGCCAATGTCCGTGCACTGATGAGTGCCAATCGTAACAGCCGCAAAACGCGGGTGTCAGTTTGCAGGGCGGCGCGACATCAGCCTCGCTATTCAGAACGTGACTGATCTTATTCGGATATTCCTTATGCACGCACTGCAGCGCCAGTTTTGCGAACCGCTCCGCAGCAGAAGCGTCAAATTCTTTGGTGGACGACTGTGCACTGCCAAGTTTCTGAACGGCAGCGAGCTCGCCAGCCGCAGCGCCCACTATCAGCACTGCGGGCAAGGTGCAGATGAGATTCTTAAGACGCGAAGGATGAAATCTGAACGCCACGGCGACGAGAATCACCCTAGCCTTCCGCGTCGTAAAAGCTAGCGCGGCGTTGGCTGAGGCCGTGGTGTTGGAGTTACCCGGGGAAAGTCGAACATGGATCGAAGGTCGCCAATCGCCGGGCTGTTGAGCGGAAAGTAGGGAGCGTTGAAAGCGGAAACCGGATTTGGCAAATTGTCGCGGCTGCGCGAAGACAGCGGCGTCAAATTCCAATTCCACTCGATAAATTTCAAAATGGAGGCATGATCGGCATACGTGTGATCGACATGACCCCGCCTGGCGTATGGCGAGACTGCGATTAGCACTGTGCGTGGACCGTCGCCAAAAAAGTCAATGGGCTGAATGTATCCTGAGTCATAACAGCCGCCGCTCTCGTCGAATGTGATTAGTATCGCTGTGTCGCTCCACAACTGATTGTTCGCTTTCACGCTATTTACGATTTTCCTGACGAAGCTCTCGTACAGTGCTGGTGTCGAGCTACCCGGATGGCCATCGAGCAGCACATCGGGTTTAACAAAGGAAACCGCCGGCAACTGGTTATTCGCAATGTCGCTGTACAGCTGTCCCAGATCGACCAAGTTTTGCCGCAGGGACGTGGTCATTATCGACGTTGCATATTGGAACCCATTGCAAATCGCACAGTAAAGGTCATTCACTGGCGGGTCATGACTAGCCACATCGAATCCGCCTCCATAATACCTCCATGAAATGCTGTGCGCTGAAAGTGCATCGCCTATGGTGGGGAGCGTCTGCGGCCCAATTGAAAAGGCAGGACCCGCGGGAAACTCGTTCACATCCTGATTGCTAATTACTGTTCCGCTTGTGGTGTAATATGGATAGTCATTGTTCAACTGGTACCAATGGCTTCCAGCGCAGTTGCCATTGTTGAAGGGAGCGTACGGCAGCCCTTGAAGATAGCTCATGATGGGTTGAACTCCTGGCTGCGTGTTATCGGAACAATTCGTGAACGCCACACCCGTGCTGCCTGGATCCGTACTGTTGAAGGAATCGTTATTGTAGAAGTTGTTTGTGCTGGCTCTCGGATTCGGGTCCTCGATCAGATTGGCGGCTGGCATGGCCGCATTGCCGTTCGCATCGGTAAAATAATAAACGTCTCCGGTGAACAGGAATTGTGAATTCGGACCAGTGCCGCCCATTACCGGCTGGTGGTAGTTGTCGCTGATTGCGTAGTTCTCGGCCAGATCGAGAAAATAAGGAAAGTCGCCTTGAGCCATGTTGTAAAAGCCCATGGCAACTCCGCCTTGATAGGTACTCTGGTCCGTCGTCGGAGGATTGGTGAATCCCCAACCGACAGTTATCGCAACCCAGGTAAAAAGATCGTGTTTGCAGCCGCTCGGATTTTGCGGCGTAATATTGGCAATCGAGCAATCGGCCTGTTGCCACATTTGATAGAAGCGGTGTACTGGGTCGCCTGTGTTGCTTGTATAAGTTGTGTTCGCGATTGTGTCTGCGAAAAATGGCTGGCCGCAGTTGTTGAGTTCCGAAGCACCTACTAACGAGTACGGCGCGTTGGGCAGATTGGACGGATAACGGCAATCCGGAACCGGAAATATCTGTTTGGCCGGATCATAGGCCGGTTGCCCACTGCCTCGAGCTTGCAGGAGGCCCTGCGACGTCGAATCAAGACCAACATCACTGCAGAACGCAGGATTACCGAACGAGAGTATGCATGGTCCTACTGGCAGTGCGTCGAGAGTTGTGCTCGGTTGCGGAAGTGTCGCGAAAGGACCTGTCTGCGACGGGTTAAGCTGGTAGGAGGTCGTGTCGGTCGCTTGCTGCTGTACCGCCAAAGCAACGTTTGGCCCAGGAGTGCCGTTGTTTAACACGATTCCCTGGGACAGCAGATTCCATATCGTCTGTGAAGTAGATGGCACATAAGTACCGAAAACATTATCGAAACTGCGATTTTCCCCGACCACAACAATCACGTGATGGATTGGTGAGCGCGGATCACCAAGAGCAGAGCGAGCAGCGTTAGTATTGGCGGCGTTACGAGTCTTCAGGTTGGAAGAATTTCCTGGCGCGGCGGTCAGTATGCCGAGGCAAATTGCGATCAAAATCAATGTGGATGCGATTATGGTTCTCATAAATTTGCGTTTGAAGGCATGAATAATCGCGGAGACCCCTAATATTAGGCAACCGAAATCTTACTGAGATAACATACATTCCTTAATTCGTTCGATTTGCGTAGCTAAAATAGTCTGCAAATCGTTCGCCGAGCGTTGAGTTCGGCCTCGCAACCGCTAGCATGAACTGGCTCGCAGTATGGATTCGCTCGATTACTACAAAATCGAAGAACTTCTGACAGAGGAGGAGCGCGCGATACGCGACCGGGCGGCGCAGCTCGTTCAGGAGGAAGTGCTGTCCCAAGTCGTTCCGTGCCATCGCGCCGGTAAATTTCCGGACCATTTGATTCCACGCATGGGCGCGCTGCGCTTTTACGCGCCATATCTTAAGGAGCACGGCTGCGCAGGCGTAAGCTACACAGCATACGGCCTGATCATGCAGGAACTGGAACGCGCCGACTCCGGTATCCGCTCTCTCGCGTCGGTCCAGGGGGCGCTCGCAATTCAGGCGATTCATTCATTCGGCTCGCAGGAGCAACAGGCGCGATGGTTGCCCGGATTGGTGTCCGGCGAGCGGGTGGGTTGCTTTGCTTTGACGGAACATGGACACGGTTCAGACCCCGGCGGAATGGAAACTCACGCCAGAAGCGACGGTGATCATTACATCTTGAACGGCAGCAAATGCTGGATCGGCAATGCATCTATCGCGGACGTCAAAGTTGTTTGGGCGAAGGATGACGACGGCCATGTCGGCGGATTTGTAGTAGAAAAAGACGCGCCCGGATTTCGGGCGCGTGACATCGAGGGGAAGTTTAGTTTGCGAATGTCGCGCACTTCCGAGTGTTGGTTCGAAGATTGCCGAATCCCTGCGGAGAACCGACTACCGAACGCTCGGGGGCTGACTGCGCCGTTATCATGCTTATCCTACGCGCGTGTGGGCATCGCGTGGGGCGTCATTGGCGCGGCGATTGATTGCTACGAAACGGCGCTGATGTACGCGAAGTCGCGCGAACAATTTAGCCGCCCGATTGCCAGCTTCCAACTTGTGCAACAGAAACTTGTCTGGATGGCGCAGGAGATCACCAAGGCGCAGTTATTGGCAATCCGTCTCACGCGCCTGATGGAGGCGGGCAAATCGCGTCCTGCGCAGATCTCAATGGCGAAACGGAACAATGTCTGGATGGCGCTGCAATGCGCGCGCAAATCGCGGGACATTCTTGGCGCTGCAGGCATCACCGATCAGTATTCGGTGATTCGACACGCAATGAATCTGGAGAGCGTTTTCACGTACGAAGGCACACATGACATTCACACCCTGATCATCGGGCGTGATCTGACGGGCTTGAATGCTTTCGGCGGGTGAAAATGATGAACGTTATGCCGAGCGGAACGGAGTGGAGTCGGGGAATCCCGTTCCGCCAAGGGAAAGTGAATTTCTACAGGATCCTTCGACTTCGCTCAGGATGACGTGGCGTGGAAATTAGTTAAGCTAAATTATGAGTGAGTCTGTTTATATTCTCGGCGGCGGGCGCACGGATTTTAAGCGCAACCTGAAGAAGGAAGGTAAAACGATCCGGCACATCATTATAGAGGCCGGTAAAAAAGCCATGGATGATGCCAGGATCGATCCCGGCGAAATTCAGGCGGGCGCGGTTGGAAATTTCAACTCGGGCCAGTTCACGAAACAATTGCAACTCGGCGCGTTTATTCCGGAGATCGATCCGAAATTGCGCGGCATTCCCACTATGCACACCGAAGCGGCCTGTGCGTCTGGTGCGCTGTCGGTTTTGTTAGGCGCGGAATGGATCATCGGCGGCTTTTACGACGCCGTGCTGGTCGTTGGCGCGGAACAGCAGAAAACAATGTCGTCACTCGATGGTTCTGACGTGCTTGGTGCGGCTGCCGATTATCACAATGAAAAGCCGGATACGGCGATTTTATGTTCCCCAAATTGTTCGGGCGCATCGCGCAAATTTATATTGAGAAGTACGGCGCGACCGAAGCGGATCTGGCACTTGTCGCATGGAAGAATTACGCGCACGCAAAATTGAACCCGCTCGCGCAAATGCGCGACGCTAATCTTACACTCGATTCCGCATCGCAAGTTTCGGATAAAAATCCACACGTGGCGCCACCTCTTAAAGTGTCCGATTGCTCGCAAATCACCGATGGGGCCGCATCAGTTGTCCTGGTTTCCGGGAGATATCTGGACAAAATCGGTCGTGACAAAAACAAAACTGTCCGGCTGTTTGGCTACGGTCACACCACTGATTATCTGCCGCTCGACAGAAAAGATGCGCCCACTTTTTCGATTGCGCGCAAGGCTGCGGAGAAAGCTTTCCGAATGGCGAACCTGGCACCGCGTGATCTTCACGGTGCCGACGTTCACGATTGTTTTTCAATTACAGAAATTATCGCCTACGAAATCCTCGGGCTCGCCGAGGCTGGGAAGGGCGTCGACCTTGTGAAAAGCGGGGCGACAACGCTGCCGGCGGTGCGTCCAGAAAAATCCAAAGCGCCGTTCCAAATTCCAGTGAACGCGGGCGGTGGTCTGATCGGTGATGGCCATCCTGTCGGTGCAACCGGGGTTCGCCAGGTGTTCGAAGCATATCAACAATTGACTGAACAAGCCGGGGCGCGGCAGATTGAAAACGCGAAACGGTTTCTCACCTTCAACATGGGTGGAAGCCTGACGACTTCGGTTGCGATGCTGTGGGGCCGCGGCTAACTCTCGACCATTCCCAGGGTCAGCCAGACGCCGCTACAACAGTTAATTAATCCCGAAGATCGCGATTCAGATGAAAGTTCCGTTTACGATTGGAGAAGTCGGCCACTTTGGGCTGGCCGTGCGGGATCCAAAGAAGAGCGCGAAGTGGTTCGAGCGCGCCTTGGGTTTGCGAACGCAATTCGAATTCGAAAATGGGGTGGCGGTGGGAAACAATAACGTCACCATCGCATTGTTTAAAGGAAAGCCGTCGCCGGAAACGATTGATCATATGTCATTTCATCTGCCTAACATGGCGACACTGCGAAAGGCGCTTGCTCATTTGAAGAAGGTCGGCGTCGGTATTGAAGATCCCGGCGACGAAATCGGTCCCGAAGCCCCGGGCTCGAAAAACATCGGCCTATGGTTCCATGATCCCGATGGCTACCGCTGGGAGCTGAGCGTGCTTGGCGGAAAATAGTGTTTTAAGCAGTGAGGGCCTCCAGGCGCCGGGGATGGGCCGCCTGCCGCCAGTATCGTTGCCAATCGCCGACGCCGCCGGGGTACCCGATGGGCTTGTCATTACTCGCGAGGCGTGGACTGGAGTCGTTCTTGTTGCAAGTGCCGAAGAATGTTGGTCGAGAAATACATCTCCCGTTGAATGAGTTGTAGACAGCGGGGTTTCAGCGCCCCCCACGGTTCATTCACGTGCGTAGCGCACGGCCAAGTGCCTGCATTGACACGATATTTAAGGGTCTTAACTTTTTCGTCCACCACAAAAATGAACACTTTTGCCTCTGAGAATGGGGACGGAAAAGCCTTCGTTTCGCACGCGCCCGGTTATTGGCCAGACACGCCTCCGGAATTCTGGAACGATTGGAAATGGCAGCTCAAAAACAGAGTTACCACCTTGGCGCAACTCGAGAAACATCTGGAACTGAATGCCGAGGAACGCAGCGGCGTTTTGCTGTCCGGTGACAAACTCGCGCTGGCCGTTACCCCGCATTTTTTTAACTTGCTGCCCACAAACGACCCCGGTGATCCGATCAGGCGTCAGGTCATTCCGCGAATCGAGGAAACGTGGTCGTCGCCTTATGACATGGCGGACCCTTGCGGCGAAGATTCGCATATGCCGGTGCCCGGTCTAGTGCATCGGTATCCGGATCGCGTTTTATTTCTGGTGACGGATCGGTGTGCGAGTTACTGCCGTTATTGCACGCGCAGCCGAGTGGTTAGCGGCGTCGGCGAACAGGAATTTCACACCGATTTCGAGGAGGCGTTTCGTTATCTAGAAGCACACACTGAAGTGCGCGATGTGCTTCTGAGTGGCGGCGACGCATTGATTTTCAGCGATGACCGGCTCGAGAAGCTCTTGTCGCGGTTGCGCACAATCAAGCATATCGAATTCCTGCGGATCGGTACGCGGGTTCCGATTTTCCTGCCACAACGAATCACGCCGGAGTTATGTGCAATGCTGGCAAAATATCATCCGCTCTGGATGAGCGTGCACGTGAATCATCCGCGCGAGCTCACCATCGAGGTAAAACAGGCGTTGGAACGTCTTGCCGACGCGGGCATTCCTTTGGGCAACCAGAGTGTGTTACTCGCAGGCGTGAATGATGACATCGAGACAATGAAGACTCTCGTGCAAAAGCTGCTGATGTGTCGCGTCCGACCTTATTACGTTTACCAGTGCGACCTCATCAACGGTTCGTCACATTTGCGCACGTCGGTCGCCAAAGGCCTCGACATCATTGAGGCGCTGCGCGGCCACACCACCGGTTATGCTGTGCCTCAATTCGTCATCGACGCGCCCGGCGGCGGCGGCAAAGTGCCGATTAATCCCGGTTACATTCTGTATCACGACAATGAAAAAATCGTGATCCGGAATTACGAAGGAAAAATCTTCGAGTACCCTGAAACGGGAAATGAGAACCTGCAGTTTGCGCCGCAGCGGGAGTACCACGACGAGTATCTCTACTCGTAAGTGTCGCCACTCGGAGCAATCTCTGAATCTTCACAAAGGCATGTGGCCTTTCCTGTAGCTGCTCCTTGCGCCAGGTGCTCACAACTTCTTGTAGTTTCTTTCATGCTCGACAGTTGTATAAACTTTACGCTTGCGTAATAAAGATCGCGGCGTGTAAAGTCCCGCACTTTCGGTCTTCTCCCAAACTATTTCAGCTCTATGAATCAACGTTTAATTTCGGAAATTGGCCGCACCCAGCGGCTTGATATCATTAACTCTCTCAAGCGCACGAAGGGCCTGTCGGTCAATGAGCTCGTGGAAAAAATGGGCATGAGCTACATGGGAATCAAACAGCATTGCATCACGTTGCATCGCGACGGTTATCTGGATACCTGGCGGCGTCCGCAAAAAATGGGCAGACCGGAAATGGTTTATCGCCTTACACGCCGCACGCACGACCTTTTTCATGCCGATAGCCACCAGTTCACACTCGAATTGTTGAAAGCAGCCGAGGAGATCTATGGCCCGAACGCGCCGGAGAAGTTGCTTTATAGCGTTTTCAAGAAGAAGACCACGGTACTGAAAACCAAGGCAAAGGGAGAGACCGTCGCCGAACGTGCGAAATGGCTTGCAAACGTGCGCGATGCAGAAGGGTACATGGCTGAGTTCCTGAACAATGAGAGAGACGGCGGCACGCAAATTCTTGAGTGCCACTCTCCACTTCTTAACGTCGTGGAGCAGTACCCGATCGTGGGCCGGTTCGAGCAGGACATGTTCGAAGCCGTATTAGGCACGCGTGTGCGCCGCGAAGTAAATCGCAATTCAGGGCTGTACGAATGCGCGTTTTACTTCTCTGCGTAGTTAACTCGCGGCGATAGCTCAGGTTCCATCGGAACACTGCGCAGTTGGGCAGGAGTCGCTGTGCCATGCCGCACAACCGGATTTATCCTTTCGCTCGATGTGAATTTCGGTTGATTGGGGCGCATGGCCCGCGGGTTTCCATCGGTCGTGATCGACAACGTGCAGCCGCTGATTGATTGCGGCCGTTCCCCGATCAAGCGCATCGTGGGTGAAGATCTCGTAGTCGAAGCCGACATTTTCAAAGATGGCCACGACGTTGTTGCTGCGGTTTTGAAGTGGCGCGTTGTTGGCAAGCGCCCGTGGCGGGAAACGCCGATGGTTTTTATTGATAACGATCGCTGGCGCGGCGTGTGCACCCTCTACGATCAGGCCATTCACGAATACACAGTCGAAGCGTGGACAGATACATTCCGCAGTTGGCAGCAAGAGTTCGCAAAGAAATTCGAGGGCGGGATTTCCGATTTACGCAGCGAAGCGCTGGAAGGCGCAGCAATTGTGAAATGGGCCGCGAGTCGTGCGCGGGTCCGGGGGGACTCGGCGCGTCTGCGCGAATTTGCCGAGCAGATCGTCACTGGTGCTAATTCAGAAATTTACGCGCTCGCGAAGTCGGGTGAGCTGGACGTACTTATGGCGAGCTACCCGGATCGCGGGGATGCCACGCAATACGAGCCAATTCCCCATGTCGTGGTCGATCGCCAGGTGGCGTTGTTCGGCGCCTGGTATGAATTTTTCCCGCGCTCGGCAGAGGGCTACGGGGATCGCGGATCGACCTTCCGGGATTGCTTGCCGCGCGTGGACGACGCAAAAGCAATGGGGTTCGACGTCCTTTATTTTCCACCGATTCATCCGATCGGCGCGACTAATCGCAAGGGTCGGAATAACGCGGTCACTTGCGAACCAGGCGACCCCGGAGTGCCATGGGCGATCGGCGGCCAGGCCGGCGGACACAAGGCGGTGGAGCCTTCGTTAGGCACGCTCGAGGATTTTGATTGGCTGCAAAAGGAGGTGCGCAAACGCGGAATGGAAATCGCCCTCGATTTCGCAATTAATTGCTCTCCCGATCATCCGTACGTCAGGAAACATCCCGACTGGTTCTACAAACGGCCGGACGGCACGATCAAATTCGCGGAGAACCCCCCGAAAAAATACGAAGACATTTATCCCATAAACTTCCGATGCGAAAACTGGCGCGAGCTCTGGGCCGAGATGAAGAGCATCGTACTTTTTTGGGCCGATCGCGGTGTGCGAATCTTTCGTGTGGACAATCCGCACACCAAGCCGGTTGCATTCTGGGAGTATCTGATCGAAGGCGTTCGCGAAAAATATCCCGACGCGATTTTTCTCGCCGAAGCGTTCACCAGGCCAAAGATGATGAAAACGCTGGCGAGAGCAGGGTTTAACCAGAGCTATACCTATTTTACCTGGCGAAACTCGAAGCAGGAGCTCATCGATTATTTCACTGAGCTTACCCAGACTGAGATGAGCGAATATTTTCGGCCTAATCTTTGGCCGAACACGCCAGACATTCTCCCGTTTGTGCTTCAAGAGGGCGGCCGCCCCGCGTTCATGATTCGGGTGCTTATGTCGGCGACGCTTTCGCCGCTTTACGGAATCTATAGCGGATACGAGTTGTGCGAGAACGAGGCGTTACCGGGTCGTGAGGAATATCTTGATTCTGAGAAGTACCAATTCAAGGAGCGCGATTGGAATGCACCCGGAAACATCAAAGATTGGATCGCGCGCATAAACCAGATCCGGAAGCAAAATCGCGCGCTTCAGATGTTCACGAACCTCCGTTTCTATCCCGCCGACAACGACGCGATCTTGTTCTACGGCAAGATGACTCCCGCACGGGACAATATTATCCTCGTGGTGGTGAATCTTGACCCGCTTCGGAAGCAAAATTCACTTGTCCATGTGCCAATTGAGGAATTCGGGCAGATGGAAAGCGACGAGTATCAGGTGCACGATCTGTTGAACGATGCGCGTTATACCTGGCGCGGGCGGCAAAACTACGTCGAACTCGATCCGGAAATTCAACCCGCACACATTTTTCTCGTCCACCGTGGGTGAGTCGTTCGCACTGAAGTCGCGCGTCCCGACAGGGGAAGCAGTAACTAACAAAGCGAATGTATGAACAATTTACTGAAAACGTACCTCTAATCCTCAACACTGGCCCTGAGCGCCATTTGCATCGATGTTTCGCTCCGCATATCATTACAAAATTTCCGGCATGAAGATTAGGGTTGTGCTCTTTGCCGCGCTAGGGAGCGCGTCGCCTCTGCTTGCGCAGGAACCCACGCCGCCGCTCGTCCCGCAGCATTCGCAGACGGTGCTGGAAACGCTTGTCAAAGCAGGTCCGGTGATGATCCCGATGTTTTTATTGTCGATTTTTTTCGTGGCGCTTGTGGTCGTTTACTTCCTGACAATCCGGCGCGGAGCGGTCGTTTCGAGCGGTTACATGGCGACGGCTGATGCGCTCCTGCGTAAACGCGATTATCTCGGGCTGCTGGCCGTTTCCAATCGACATGGGGAAGCGATCGCGCGGGTCGTACAAAAAATGCTGGATTTCACAACCAAGAATCCACACGCGGATTTGCAGCAGGTCCGCGAAATCGCCGAGACAGAAGGAACACGCGTCGCTGCGAGTTTGAATAACCGCGTCATTTACCTGGCAGATATCGGTATGATTGCGCCACTGCTGGGTTTGCTGGGCACGGTTTTTGGAATTATCCGTTCCTTCGGTGCATTAGGTGCTGATGTTGGATCGGCGCGTTACGCGGCGCTGTCGCGCGGAATTAGCGAAGCCCTTGTCAATACCGCTGCGGGCCTGGCGATCGGCATCCCGGCCATGATTTTTTATGCTTTCTTCCGCGGCAGGTCGCAGAAGTTAATATCGGAACTCGAGGCTGCTTCGACGCACGTTCTGGCGTTGCTTTCATTGCAATACGGCAGACGTGCTGAGCGAGCTCCTGTTCTAATTGAAGAGGAACTGTAACTCGGCTGCTCTTATGAATCTTCGCGGTCGCGCGCCTTTGCATCATCCCGGCATTCAGCTTGCGCCGCTGGTTGATGTGTTGCTGCTTCTTCTGATTTTTTTCCTGCTCACATGGAATGCAGCGCGCACCGAGAACGAGCTCGATGTGAAAGTGCCAAAGGCCTCGGCGGCGAAGGAGAAGGCGGCGCCGATCGGCGATGTGATCGTCAACGTCAAGGCAGACGGCAACGTGGTTGTGAACCGCCGCACCCTCACCAGCGCCGAGCTCCAGGAATTACTGAAAGGCATG
Organism: uncultured Verrucomicrobiae bacterium; assembly: GCA_963805485.1. Classification (GTDB taxonomy): domain Bacteria; phylum Verrucomicrobiota; class Verrucomicrobiia; order Chthoniobacterales; family UBA10450; genus Udaeobacter. The sequence goes on from CAWDUN010000003.1 coordinate 303,856, forward strand.
GTTCAACTGAATTCCGAACAAGCGGTGGTCATTCGCGGCGACGAAGCGGGCGCTTACAAAAACATTGTCGAGGTGCTAAACATCTGCACCGAAGCAGGAATAACCAACGTAGCTTTCGCCACGGCACGATGAACATCACACGCGGCGCGGCCAGTCTTTTTGGACTGGCGATGCTGCTTTGCACCGCGAGCATCGCCATCGCCCAATCGGAGCCGGAAGTGCGCCGGGCTCGTCCGGTGGATGAACCGCCTGTTCGCCGCGCGATACCGGCAGACGAATCAATCGACAAAGTTCTCCGCTCTTTAAAGGAAGACGTTTCAGAACCATCGCCGAGCGAAAACGAAGGGACGGCTCAGCGTCAACTCGACTACGCCAATGGCTTGTTTGCTCGCAAATTGTACGACCTGGCGATCCCGGAATATCAAAAGTATCTCGAGGATTACCCGGGACGCGCTGGCCGGGCGAATGCTTATTTCTCTCTTGGTGAATGTTATCGAAACCTCCATCGCGATTCGAATGCCCGTACCAATCTGCAGAAAGTTCTCACGGAGTACGGCGACAGCGAATTTGCCGGGCCAGCGGCATTCGCGCTCGCGGAGATGGCGTTCACAGATAAAGACTACGCCACGGCGCTCCCGCTTTTTCATCGTTCCGCCGCCAGATCGAAGGAATCGGCGGTCGCGCTGTCTGCGCGTTATTTCGAAGCACGCTGCCTTGAGGCCCTCGGCAAAAAAGATGAAGCCGCAGATATTTATGCGCAGGTCGCCGACGTGGGAAATCCAAATCCGTATCGCGAGGATGCACGAGTAACGGCTGCATCCATCTTCGACGCCCGGGGAAAAAAGCTCGATGCACTGAAGCAGTACGAAGCGCTGGCTAACGAGGCGTCGAAACCGGCCTTGAAAGCAGAGTGCGCGACCCGCGGAGGTTTGATCGCGCTGGAACTTGTCCAAGCGGAGAAAGGCAAGACAGATAAGGCCATGGTGGATCGAGCCACCGCATTGTTTCAAAAGGGACGCGCGCTGTCTGATACGGGAAAGTTCCGTGCGATTGCGCAAGTCGGTCTTCGCCGGTTGCAATATCAGACCGGTCAGTATTCGCAGTTGCTGGCCGATTACAAAAAGGACTTGGACAAACTTCCCGAGGCTGCGCATGCAGAAGTGTTGTTGCTCGCCGCAAACAGTGAACGGCAACTTGGCCATCCAAAGGAAGCCGGCGCACTCTATCATCAGATCACCACAAAGTACCCGGATCGCGAGGAAGCAAAGGACGCCGCTTACCAGCAACTGATCAACGTCTACAACTCCGATCCCTCGGAGCTCTCCGCGGCGGTAGAACAATTCCTCGCAACAAACCCCACAAACGAACGCGCCGATCAAGCCAAGTTGTTAAAAGCCGAGGCGCTTTACAAACAGCAGAACTACACAGATGCAGCGTCATTGTACGGCGAGTTGCGCGCGTCCGAACTTTCTCCGCGGCTGCGCGCGGAAGCGGCATACAAACTGGGGTTGTGCCACGTCCAGACGAAAGACACTCCCGGTGTCGTCGAAGCTTTTACGTATTACTTGCAGACGTTTCCCGACACTCCGCAAATTCCGGCTGCCCTTGCTCAACGCGCTTTGGCTTACGAGCAAAGCAAGAATTACTCTGCCGCGCTTACGGATCTGACCATTATCCTTGCCAAATATCCGAAGGCACACGAGCGCGAGGCGGCGTTGCAATTGAAGGCTTTGATACTCGGCCAGCAGGACAATACAAAAGGGATGGTCGACACTTTTCGGCAGCTCTTAAAGGAATTTCCCAAGAGTTCTGTCGCGGCGCAGGCGCATTATTACATCGGGAAAACTGCGTTCGAAGCCAAGGATTATAAGACGGCATTGATCGCGCTGAACACTGCACGTCAACTGAACAAGGAGCAGTACTATAATCTGGCGTCCGTTCGGATCATTCTTTGCCAGTTTTATCTAAGAGATCGGCCTGCGCTTACCAAAGAAGTGAACAATTTCATGGCGGAAAGTCAGAGCGCGATTGTGCCGCCGGAGGTTTTGGAGTGGCTTGGAATCGAATATTACAACGAGAAAAATTTCCAGGCCGCGGAAAAATACCTCAGTGCGCTTCGAAAAACGGACAACGCAGGCAAGGTTAAACCCGATTACTTATTTTATCTTGGTGACGCGGCTACGAAGCTGAGAAATTTGCCTGAAGCAGAAGAAGCTTTCGCGAAGTATTTGCAAACTGCCAAAGATCCGGCCGGTAAAGCGAAAGTGTTATTGACTCTGGGTGCAGTTAAGATCAGCGCTCATAAGCCCGATGAGGCGCAGAAGATCGCGGAGGAAATCATGGCGCTTCAACCCGAGGGCCGTGTAAACGCCGAGGCGCGTCTCCTCGCCGGTGAGGTCCAGGTGGAGCGCGGGAATTTCGATGACGCGGGGAAAGCCTTCAAAGGCGTTGCTCTGCTTTACGACGATCCAGCCATTACGCCGCGCGCGCTGGACAAAGCTGCGGTCGCATTTCGCCAGGCAGGTAACACCGAGGAAGCAGACCGCCTCTCGCGCGAGCTGCGCGAACGTTATCCGAATTACGTCAGCGGATAGTCGAGGGTGAGCATCGCCCTAGCCTTTTCTACTTGGGGACAACCGCAATGCCCCACGGGCCGTCACCGACTTTGATGCGGTGCAGTTCTTTGCGCGATTTTACATCGACAACGGAGACATCGTTTGATGCGCCGTTGGCAGTGTAAAGCTTCGAGCCCGTAGGATCGAGCGCGATACCCCAGACGCGATTTCCCACGGGAATCGTTGTCGCCAGTTCATTCTTTTGTGTGTCGATGATTGCTATTGCGTTGCCACGGCCAGTCGAGACGTACAGTTCTTTTCCGTCACGCGAGACTGCGGTGCCCATCGGCAGCGAACCTGTCGGCAGTTGGAGTTTCGACAACACTTTGTGGGATTGCGCGTCTATGACAGCGACGTAGCCGCCGTTTTCACAAGCTATGTACGCGCGCGCACCATCAGATGAAAATGCGACGGACCTCGGCCGACCGCCGGTTTCGATAGTTGCCATCACACGCTGTTGATCAGGATCGATGGCGAATACTTCGCCCTTTTCTTCACAGGTAACGTACACTTCGCCGTTTGCTGGATTGACGCCGACGCCTTCAGGCTCTTCGGAAACTTTTATTCTGCCGCGCTGTTGGCCCGAATTCAGGTCGACAATGGACATGCTCGCGTCGTCTTCATTCGCGATAAATGCGAATTTTCCGTCTTTGCTGATCGCGAATTGCTCAGGATCCGATCCGACATGCCATCGATCTACCAATTTGTGTTGGGATGGATCGATGACGCCGAGAGCGTCGGCGCGTTTGTCCGCGGGCGCGCGATTTTCATCGAGGCCGGGCGCCATGCGCGGCGAGCCACTTAAGGTGACAAAGATCCGTCGGCCATCGGGCGTCGCGTGAATGCCGCGCGGCCGTTTGCCCACTGGAAAAGTTGCGACGACGCTATCTGTGGCTCCATCAATGATCGTGACGTCGCCCGATCGTTCGTTGCTGACGAAAACAAGATAGTTCGAGGCTTCCGCACGCGTCGCCGCGACGAGAAGAATCCAAAAGAGCGAAGAAACAAACAGGCGATGCATATGCGTGACGCGTACGGCTCAATGCACGCAAGTGCAACTAAGCCCGCAGAACTTTAACGTTGGATGTTGGATGTCGGATGTTGGATGTTGGATTCATGCATCCGCACGACAAGCTTTTCATTCCCGGTCCAGTCGAAGTTTCCGAAAAAACCTGGGAGGCATTTTCGCGTCCGTTGATTGGACATCGTAGCGAAGGTTTTCGGAATCTTTACCGCGAGATTCATCCAAAGCTTCAGACTTTGTTCGGCACACAGCAACCGGTGTTTCTCTCCACATCGTCGGCGTGGGGCGTGATGGAAGCATCCATCCGGAACGTAGTCGATCGCGGTGTGCTTTGCTGCATGTGCGGTGCGTTCTCGGACAAATGGTTCGATGTCGCGAAACGATGCGGGAAAAGCGCGGAACCACTGCAGGTCGAATGGGGAAAACATATCGATCCGAAGAACCTCGATCGGCAACTAGCCACCGGAAAATTCGATACGGTTACGTTGACCCACAGTGAAACCTCAACTGGCGTGATGAATCCGCTCCCTGAAATTTGCTGCGTCCTGGCCAAATATCCTGATGTCGTCTTGATCGTCGATACGGTGTCATCGTTTTCGGGAGTTAAGATCGATATGGACGCGCTTGGCATCGACGTAATGCTGACCGGCGCACAAAAAGCACTCGCGTTGCCGCCCGGCTTTTCATTGTTCTCAGTTTCGGACAAGGCGTTTAAACGCGCCGAGAAAGTTTTGAATCGCGGATTTTATTTCGATTTCCTGGAGTTTAAAAGCGAGCAGGCGCAATTCATGACGCCGAGCACGCCGAGCATCGGACACGTGCATGCGCTTCAATTTAAGCTCGGACGAAATTTTCGATGAAGGTCTCGAGGCGCGTTACGCTCGCCACGCACGTACCAATGCGCTCGTGCACGATTGGGTGGGCCGGGCTGGATTCGATTTTTTTGCCGAGGAAGGATTCCGCACCAAGACGCTCACCTGCGTGAAAAACAGTAAGGGCATCGACGTTCTGGACTTGGCAAGAAGGCTGCGGGAAAAACATCATCTGGTGATTGATCCCGGTTACGGCAAGATCCGCGGACAAACGTTCCGTTTGTCGAACATGGGGGACGAAACGGACGAAACCGTTTCCCATTTACTAGCGTGTTTGGATGACGTCCTGTAGGGGAAGCTGACAGCTTTCCTATAAAGCTTTATGCCAGCGATTGAAGCGTCCGAACTTACCAAGATTTATCGCACCTACCGCAAAGAGCGCGGTCTCTGGGGCGCGGTGAAAGGTCTCGGGTGGCGGAGGTATGACGAAACGCGAGCGGCTGATCAGGTTTCATTTCAAATCGAGGAAGGGGAGTTTGTCGGATTCCTGGGACCGAACGGCGCCGGAAAAACTACCGTACTCAAAATGCTTTCCGGCTTGCTGAATCCGACCTCAGGCGAGGCGCGTGTGCTCGGTTTTGTTCCGTGGGAAAGGCGCAACGAAATGAAACGGCAGTTCAGTCTGCTGATGGGACAAAAGAACGCGCTTTGGTGGGATCTTCCAGCGCAGGAATCCCTCGAGCTGAACCGCGCGATCTACGGTATCGACCGCGAGCGATTTAAGAAAGTCGTGGACGGATTATCGGAGCTGTTGGAAGTGCGGGACAAAATGAACGTGATGGTGCGGGAACTTTCGTTAGGCGAACGAATGAAAATGGAGTTGATCGCGGCGCTGATTCACGAACCGCGTGTGTTATTTCTTGATGAGCCGACAATCGGTCTGGACGTGGTCAGCCAAAAACGAGTCCGGGAATTTTTGCGCATTTACAATGAAGAGCATCGCATCGTCACATTGCTTACCAGTCATTACATGCAGGACATCCAGGAGCTATGTGATCGCGTATTGGTGATCGACCACGGTAAGATCTTTTTCGACGGCCCGCTGGCGGCGATCGTCGATCGTTTTTCTGGCTATAAAATTCTGAGTCTTACTTTCGAAACCGAAGGAACACGAGATCTATCCCTGTTTGGCGAAATCATCGAACGAACACCTGCATCGGTGCAATTGAAGGTTCCACGCGCAAAGGTTACAGAGACCTGTCGGCAACTTCTGGAGGCCTGCGACGTTAGCGACATAAACGTGCAGGAAGTGCCGGTAGAAGACGTGATCCGTCAGCTGTTCGGTGAAACCCATGAACATCGTGCTGGATCCGGTGTGCTGAGCACGGAAGCTGCACCGGTCAGTTAGCGACGCCGCATCGCCTGTCATTCTGAGCTGAGCGAAGAATCTCAGATCGTTTCTTTGGACGCGACGATCGGCTCAACATCCAGAGATGTTTCGCTTCGCTCAACATGACAGGTCAGGAATCGTCCCAGCGAAACTCGGCAGCACGCTGCTTTCCATTGCGTCGGCGAATGTCGGATAGACCGGAGTCCAGCCCAGCTGATGTAATTTGGCGTTGCTCACACGTTTGTTGGTGTCGCCGCGTTTGCCCGGTTGCTCGAATTTTCTGGTCGGCGGAACAGGTCGATTCAGTCTATGGGCAAGCCAGCGGTAGCATTCGCTCTGCAAAAGCGGCTGGTCGTCGACGACGTTGTAAATCTGTGCGGATGTCTGTGCATTTCGGTTTAACAAAAGAAAGACCGCCGACACGATGTCGTCCCGATGTACTTGATTAATAAAGCGGTCGTTGTCTGGATCAATGGTCGCGGTGCTGTTTAGGAATTTGCTCAAAAGCGCTGAACGTCGCGGCCCGTAGATCCCGGCGATCCGCGCTATGATCCCGCCTTTTTCGAGGATTAGCCTTTCCACTTCCAAGAGGATCCGGCTGGTTTCCCGAAGTGGTTTTGTCTCGCTCTCTTCCGTTACCCTCGAACCATCGCGCTGCGCATAAACACTCGTGCTGCTTGTAAACAGACTTTTTGCCTTGGGAAAGGTTTCGAGCAGATGGCGCGCGCCCTTTAGATAAATCTCACGATAGGCTTCCACACCACCGCCGCCGGAACTTGCGCAATGGATGACTGCATCCAATGCTCCTGCGCGTTTACCAACGTCACCGCGTTGTGAGACATCGATTACGCGGACGGGATAAGGCTTCACTGAAAGTCGCGCTGCCGATTCCTTCGAGTGCACCCAGCCTTCGACATCCCAGCCGTTGGAATAAAACAAATCGGCCGTCGCTTCCCCGACGTAACCACATCCTGCAATTAAAATTCGCGGCATATTTCAGAACGTCGCGAGACAAATTCGCGAAGACAATACGCCCGCCCGCCTCATGGCCAAGATGGCTGGGCTCCTAGGCGGCCGTGATTTCAATTTCTTCAAATACGTTTTTCTGAAAGGCCCGGACTTGTTTCAGCCGGATTAATTCGAGGAGCGCAAGAAAGGTGACAACCACTTCGATCCTGGATGCAGCGCCACTGAACAAATCAGAAAAGCGAAAACGAGTGCCTGTAGCGACTCGCTGCAAAATTGAATCGATCTTCTCCGACACACTGAAACGTTCACTGAAGATTTCCTGCATGTCCTGGCGCGCTTCCATTCGTTTTATCACGCTTTGGAAGGCATTTATTAGCTGGAAAATTCCAACTTCTCCCAGGCGCAGGGGTTCCTGCAGTTCTGGCGACGCTCCAGGTTCCCGAATGAAAATCCGCTCTTGTTCGAGCGCACGTAGATTGAGTTCCGCGGCGGCTTCCTTGAATTTTTTATACTCGATCAGTTGCCGAATTAATTCCCAACGAGGGTCGTCCTCCGCTGCATCTTCTTCCGGGGGCTGTTGATCGCGCGGAAGCAGGCTTCGGCTCTTTAGGTAAATGAGGTTGGCCGCCATCACGATGAATTCGCCCGCCAGCTCAATGTTCAGCTCTTTGAATGCTTGCAGATACTCGAGGGTACTGGCTGGTGATCCGCTCGAGCGAAATGTCGTAGATGTCGATTTCGTCCTGTTTGATCAGGTATAGCAACAGGTCGAGCGGTCCTTCGAAGACCTCGAGTTTTACTTTATAGTCGGCGTCCATCTCTGCGCGGCCCGACTCTACAGGCAAGCACGAACCGAAGTAAATGGTTTCAACAGGACTACGCCGCTAACGCGAGCCAAACAGCGGGTCGTGCTCCTAATCAATCTCTTATGCGGGAGCGTTGCGATGGATCCAGACGCTGTTCACGAGGCCCAGGCCGAACATGATCACCAACACGAATGAGCCGCTGTAGCTGATTAATGGCAATGGCACGCCGGTGATTGGCAGCATTGCGATTGTCATTCCTATGTTTTGGAAAATGTGCGTGAAAATAAGTGCAGTGACGCCTATGACCAGAAGAAGACCTAACTGGTCTCCGGCGAAAAATGCGACGAAAAGACACGTTAACAAGAGCAAGGCAAACGCGCCGATGAGAACTATTCCGCCGATAAACCCCCATTGCTCGCCGACGGCCGAGAAAATGTAGTCATTGTGCACAGCTGTCGCTGGCAAAAAGCCAAGCTCGATCTGGGTATTAGGCGCTTTGAATCCTTTTCCGGACCAGCCTCCCGAGCCGATCGCAATCAACGATTGATTGATCGCCCATGCCGAACCCTGCTTGTCGATGTCGGGATGAGTAAAAGCAGTGATCCGCTGTTGCTGGTAAGGTTTAAGGCCGAAATTAATGGCAATCGGGATGAACGCGATTGTGATGAGAATGATGCAAAGTAAATAGCGCAGCGGAAGACCGGCGACGAACCACAATGCAAACATCACAGGGATCCAGATGATGACTTCGCCCAAGTCGGGTTGCATAAGGATCAAAAGACATGGCGCTCCCGCAATCGCTGCCGAAAGCAGTAAACGCAGTGCCGGATGCATCTGGCGAAACTGAGTCAGGAACAGCGCCAACACCATAATCCCTGCCACCACGGCAAGCTGCGCAGGCTGAAAATTGATAGGTCCCAGATGCAGCCAACTGCGCGCTCCATAAACTTTGACGCCCATAAACTTGGTCAAGATGAGAAACGTAATGCCGGCGAGGTACATCGGCAGGGCGCCCCACCGAATCCATCGGTAGTGAATCAAACTAGTTACCATGAATGCGAACACACCGACGGCCACCCAGTTTGCTTGTTTCCGCCAGAAGTCGGCGGCAGTCGGATCGCTGCGCGTCGAGGTCGCGCTGTAAATGGCTACGACGCCAAAAATAGCGAGCGCGAGCATGACCAGTAATAGAAGCCAGTTCTGGCTAAGCAATTTTCTGAGAAAAGGCGTCATTCTCTGTTCTTGATCGGTCTCGGTGATCTTTTCCTGAAACTTTCAACGATTATACGCAGTTTGCGTTTGCCGCAAAACATTGAGTTCCCGCGGACCGATCGATTCGGGTAATCGCTTCGCCAGAGACGTAGAATTTCTCGATACTTCAAGGCGTTCCGAGCAGCGCTAGGTCGTACGGCTCTTTGCTCCGCAGTTTCAGCTGAACGATCTGAACGCCAGCAACTTACAACAATTTCAGGTCAAAATTGGTGCTTCGCTTGTCACTACATTGAGAGGCCACTACATTAGCGGTGTCGCGTTAATCATCGGAGCATGGCAATGGGTACGAGAAAGAAAAAAACCAAGCGAAAACTGGCGCACCCCAAGTTGCCGATGCAGCAACAATTAAATTTGCGCCATGAAGGCACGCATTTCGATCTGCGCGTGATCTTTAATGACTTAAATCAACGGCACTTTCGAAACCGTCTTCGCGGCTACAATGTGGGCTGGGGACGCCGCCGAAAACATCGGCCGAGAGAACAATTCGTTTTTGGCACAATTCAGGAAGAAGATCGGGTGATTCGGATCAATCCTGCGTTGGACCAACCCTTCGTTCCGCCGTGGTTTTTGCGATATGTGCTTTACCACGAGATGCTGCATTCAGTTGTGCCGGACGAAACGCTCTCACGAAACCGCCGGCGCGTTCACACGGAGGAATTCAAGCGTCGCGAACGTGAATTTCCCGGTTACCGGCGCGCGCAGCGCTGGGAAGAAGCGAATTTATCGCGGTTTCTGCGCTGACAATCCACTCCGGTCTGAGCGTAACGACCGAGCTTTTGGTGATTAACCTTATCGCTTGATTCTGCCCAGACGGAAGCCTCAACGGCTATGGTCACGGCAGAGCTCTTATCGCGTTTCCGTTATCTGGCGGCCGATAGGGCCTTTCAGACGGCGATGACGTCGTCGCTACGTTCTTTTTGATCAGGAACCAAAGCGTCGTTGCCAGGAGAAGCGAGATCAACTTCGCGTGCCAGTTCTTCAGAATCACTCTCTTCATATTTGCTGTGCAATAAAATTTCGGCGATGCGCTGACGGAAGGTCTCTGGAGTGAAATTGCGCTCGATTCGGCGCCGATGACAAATGGAAATTGCACCGGTCTCCTCCGAGACAACAACAGCGACCGCATCCGACTCCTCGGTAATTCCGAGTCCGGCGCGGTGACGTAGTCCCAGGCTGCGGTCCAATGTTTCCCGTTGGCTCACGGGAAAGATGCATGCCGCAGCTGCGATTCGTCCGTTGCGAATGATCACTCCGCCGTCATGCAATGCCGCTTTTGGATGAAAGATCGTCAGAATCAGTTCTACAGAAAACTCGCCATCGATGATTACACCTGTTTCCTCGTAAACGCGGATCGAGGTGTCACGCTCGATCGCTATTAGCGCGCCGTACTGTTTGTTTGCCAACTGCGTCACCGCTTCTGCCAGATCATGAACGGTTTCTCGTCTTTCGCTTGTAAGAGAAAAAATCGGATGTCCCCCTAGCGCAGCCAAGCCACGTCGCAGCTCCGGCTGAAAAATCACCACCAACGCGATGGCGAGGAAGACCGAGAAACTCCGGACGATCCATCCAATCACCACCAAATTCAGCAGCGTGGAGATCAGGGTCAGCGTAAGAAAAACAATCGCTAATCCCGTCAACACTTTGGCTCCGCGAGTTCCGCGGAAATAAAGATAACCATAATAGATGGCCACCCACAGCAGAAGGACTTCCACCAGGCTCCGCCAGCCTTTTAACCACAGATCAGTGATTTGATGGATCATTTTGCCCTCTGCAAAATCGCCTCAGTTACCTGCAACGCATGAACATTCTCCTTCACATCATGGACGCGGAACACGTCCGCACCCCGCGCGCGCAACAGCGCACTCAGCACGAGGCCGGGCACGAGCCGGTCGCTGATCTCCGGCGACCCGATCAACCTGCCGAGGAACGATTTGCGCGAAACACCAACAACCAAGGGTCGATCCTGCGCGCGCAGCCGTTCCAACTGCGCAAGCAATTCGAGATTGTGTTCGAGCGTTTTCCCGAAACCAATGCCCGGATCAAACGCAATCGCCATGGGATCAATATTTAAACCTATGGCGCGGGCATATTGTTGTCGAAAAAATTCAGATATTTCTGCAACGACCTCTGTGTAGCGCGGCTGGATCTGCATCGTGCGAGGGGTTCCTTGCATGTGCATGATGATGAATGCCGATTTATTTTCGGCAACGAGCGGCAGCATTCGTTCGTCGCCCCGCCCGCCCGTGACGTCGTTCACAATCGAAGCGCCCGCCTCAATCGCAGCGCGCGCCACGTCCGCTTTCGATGTGTCGATGGAAATGGGAACGTCAAGCTGTCGGCGTAACCCTTCTATCACTGGAATCACGCGACGCAGTTCTTCGTCAATAGTGACAGGCTGCGAACCAGGATGCGTCGATTCGCCGCCGATATCGATAATGTGAGCGCCTTCCGCCGCCAGTTGTAAGCCGCGTTCTGTTGCTTCGTCTGTTGTGGCAAATTCGCCGCCATCGGAAAATGAATCCGGCGTTACATTTAACACTCCCATGATCAGCCCATGGCGGGAGACATCGAAGGCGCGGTCACCGATTTTCCAGATTCTCTCGCGCATTATGATTCAGACTACCACAGCGGACGGTTTATTCGAAGGCGCGCCACGGTAGCGCATGCGCCGGTTTGCGATCTAAGAGATCCCTGATAACTGCAGACTGGCGCTACTTTCTTGCGTAGCGACCCATCAACTCGCCTTGTGCGATGACATGACCGTTCATCGCGGCATCAAGTTGGCTGCGCTTTGCGCCACCGCGCAAATCCAGTTCGCCATCGAGAGCGAAAACCTTGAACGAATACTTATGCGAGCCTGACGGTGGACACGGACCCTTGTAATCTGATCTACCAAAATCATTTGTGCCATGGACGCCTTTTGGCGCACTGCCTTCCGAAATTGAATTGGTCTGTGGAGGGATGTTCCAGATCAGCCAATGAGTAAACAATCCGCTGGGTGCATCCGGATCATCGGCAATCAAGACCAGACTTTTTGCTTCTGAAGGAACTCCTGTGATCTGCAAGGCCGGGCTGGTGTCCGACCCGTCACACGTGAATTTTGGTGGAATATTGCCACCTGTCTGAAAAGCAGAGCTTGTGATTTTCATTCGTGCTCTGTCTGCCGCCAATGAAGCGATCGGGGCGAGTAATATCAGGGCTGCTCCACTAGTTATCAGCTTTCGCATTTCGGACCTCCGATTGAAATCGCGCTAAATCGACAAACCTGAGCATATTGTTTCGCCCAAAGTGAACGCAAACGAAACCAAAATTAGAGAACAAATTCTCGCGCTGTTGTCCAGGAAAGATTACCGGCCGCTGAACAAGATCGAGATCGCCAAGAAAATTGGCGCAAGCGGGGGGGCACGAGTCGCTTTGCGCAAAACGTTGCGCGACATCGAACGCGCTGGTGAGATCGCCCGCATCCGCAAGGATCGATACGTCCTGCCGGCTGAGGCGGACTTGGTGACCGGGAAGTTATCGATTCATCCAGCTGGATACGGTTTTCTCACGTCAGAAAAGTCAGGCCAGTCCGACGTTTTCATAGCGGCCGAAAACATTGGAACAGCCATGCATGGAGATCGTGTCGTTGCACGCGTATCGCCTGAGGCGCCAGTCGGCCGAATAAAAGGACGTCGCGAAGGCCGGATAATTCGAATCCTGGAACGTGCTCACGATACGGTGGTCGGCACGCTGCAGCGGTCACGGAATTTTTATTACGTCGTGCCCGATGATCCGCGTTTTGTGCACGATATTTATGTGGGCTCTCCAGGAGGGCAGCCGCAAGACCGTTCGGAGACCGCCGCCGCGGTTGGTGACAAGGTTGTGGTGCGCCTCGACGATTGGCAATCACGACACGTCAATCCCGAGGGCGAAATCATCGAGGTGCTCGGACCCGCTTCGGCGCCAGGCGTGGACGTGCTTTCGATTATCCGGAAGTATCATCTGCCCACGGAATTTCCGGCAGATGTGTTGGAGCAGGCTGAGCGTATTCCGGAAACAGTTGATGCGCAGCAAATCGCCGGGCGCGAAGATTTGCGGAACGAATTCATCGTCACCATCGACCCCGATGACGCGCGGGATTTCGACGACGCCGTTAACGTGGAGAAGCTAGCAAACGGCGGTTGGCAGTTGGGTGTGCACATCGCCGATGTTGCGGCATACGTGGAGCCGGGCAGCGCGTTGGATCGGGAGGCGCGGCTGCGCGGCAACAGTGTTTATCTACCTGACCGCGTCATTCCGATGTTGCCGGAGCGGTTGAGCAACGGTGTTTGCAGCCTCAAGCCAAAAGTCGATCGGCTCACTCACTCGGTTTTTATTCAGTTCGACAGACGTGGTGTGGCAAAGAGCGCGCGCTTTGCGCAAAGCGTGATTCGCAGTGCCCATCGGCTTACGTACAAGGAAGCATACGCGATTCTAACGTCGCCGCCCCGGGACAGGTTGGGCGAACGGCTTCATCTTGCGTGGGAGCTCGCCGCGCTATTGCGACGAAAACGATTCCAACACGGCGCGCTGGAGCTTGATTTTCCAGAGGTAAAAGTCTGCGTCGATGCGCACGGCAAACCAGTCCGATTGGAGCGTGTCGAGAACGATGAATCGCATCAGTTGATCGAAGAATTCATGCTGGCGGCAAATGAAACAGTGGCACGGGAACTGAAAAAGCGCGCGATCCCGACAATCTATCGCGTCCACGAAGATCCCGATCCAGAAAAGCTCGCAGAGTACCGTGAGTTCGCGCTCAGCTTTGGCTACAAAGTAGGGGATCTGACGCGTCGCCCTGAATTGCAGCGATTGCTTGCAGAACTCAGCGGAAAACCGGAGGAGCAGGCGCTGAAGGTCGGTCTGCTTAAAAGTCTTAAACGCGCTCGCTACGATCCTCAGCCGCTCGGGCACTACGGTTTGGCAAAGACGAATTACCTGCATTTCACCAGTCCCATCCGGCGTTATGCAGATCTGGTTGTGCACCGCGCGCTAGGTAGGAATGGACCGCCGGGCCTGCCGGCGCGCTCGGCGAGCGCGCCCTACCCGAATGTGGCGGAAATTGCTTCTATCGCTGAACACATCTCAGCGACCGAGCGAAACGCGGCCGAAGCGGAGATCGACGCAACGCAGATGAAAAAGCTCGAGTTCTTCCAACAACAACTCGTCAGCCGGAAGCTACAGACGTTTTCAGCGACAGTTGTCGATGTCCGAAATTACGGATTGATGGTCGAGTTACCCGATGCTCTTATCACCGGGCTTATCCACGTCTCGTCGCTCACAGACGACTTCTATGTGTTCGAGCCCGCGCGGCATCAGCTCATCGGCCGAAGATCACGCAAAAGGTTTAAGGCTGGCGACAAGCTGTCAGTTTTTGTCTCGCGCGTCGATGTGTTCAAACGACAGGTGGACTTCGCGATCGCACCGTCCACGGAGAGACCTAAGGCCATCCCCCGATCGAAACGTTCCTCAAAAAACACTTGAAGCTTGCTGAACGCTCTCGATGCGAAATAACGGGTGAACAATTTGCGGCGATTGCAAATCGCCGCTAAAAAATGCTGCTATGACTGAAGCTACTGCCACTATTGCGGCTTTGCCGTATTCGCGGACCAATCCTTTTCCCGCCAGAATGCTGGTCAACCGACGGTTGAGCGGACCCGAATCGGAAAAGGACACGCGCCATTTCGAGCTCGATCTCACGGGGTGGGGATTGAGCTTCGAGGTAGGTGATTCTGTCGGCGTGTGTCCAACGAATGATCCTGATCTCGCGGATGGAATTATTCGAGCGCTAGGCGCCACCGGCGATGAAAAGGTCCCGCGGTTGAAAGGCGAGCCAACAACGTTGCGAGAAGCTTTGCTGCGCGACTACAGCATTACCCAGCCAACACCAAAGTTTTTGAAGGCCATCGCCCAGCGCGCCGACGCTGCGCCTACGCTGAGTTATCTTCTGGCTCCGGATCGCAAACAGGATCTCCAGACTTATCTCTGGGGCATGGAGGTGATCGATTTCCTCATCGAACACCCGTCCGTGCGCTTCACACCGGAGGAATTTGTCGGGCTGCTCTCCAAGCTTCAGCCGCGACTCTATTCGGTCGCTTCGAGTCTGAAGGCGTTTCCCGATCAAGTGCATCTGATCGTGGACGTCGTTCGTTACGAGAGTAATGGCCGCGTGCGCAAAGGCGTGGCCTCGTCATTTCTTGCCGAACGCGCGGACGACGTCTCTGTTCCGGTTTTCCCCAGCAACGCAAAACACTTTCATCTGCCGGAAAATCCCGACACGCCAATCATCATGGTTGGACCCGGCACAGGTATTGCCCCGTTTCGAGCGTACTTGCAGGAGCGACAGGTCACCGGTGCGAAGGGAAAAAACTGGCTGTTCTTCGGAGCACAGCACGAGAACTGCGATTTCGTCTATCAGGAGGATTTCGACGCATTCATGAAAAAGGGGATTCTCACTCGACACGATTGCGCGTGGTCACGTGATCAGGCCCACAAAATCTATGTGCAGAACAAGATGGCGGAACACGCGGCCGAGATCTGGAAATGGATCGACGCCGAGGGCGCCCAGTTTTTCGTGTGCGGTGACGCACGCCGCATGGCCAAGGACGTGGACGCAACCCTGCGCAACATTGTCCAGGAGCAGGGCGGCAAGAGCGTCGATCAAGCGAACGAATACGTCGAGAAGCTGAAAAGCGAGAAGCGCTACAAGCGGGATGTGTACTAGGCGAATGACGAAATCCGAATGACGAATGACGAAACTGAATGACGTAGGCGCGTTCACAGAGTTATTCGATGTCCTTTCGTCATTCGACATTCATGCTTCGTCATTCTATCTCATTTGTGAGATACTAACAGACAGAGGGTAAAATCATGTACGAAAACACTGAATTCACATTGAGCCGTGATTGCGAAGCGATCCAGATTCCCAGTGGCCAGAAAACGACCATTCCCGCTGGGACCCAGGGGGTGGTCACGCAAAGCCTCGGAGGTAGCTATACGGTCGCAACTTATCAGGGCCTTGCGCGAGTGGCGGAGAAAGATCTGGACGCGCTTGGGTTGGAAAAGCCGCATCCGCAACAAACGCAAAAATCTGTATCCACCAATGGCGAAGTTTCAGAGGAAGACGTTTGGAACCAGCTCCGACAATGCTACGATCCCGAGATCCCCGTTAACATTGTTGATCTTGGCTTAGTTTACGATTGCCGGTTGATCAAAATACCGGAAGGCGGCACGAAAGTGGAAGTGAAAATGACTTTGACCGCGCCCGGTTGCGGTATGGGACCGGCAATCGCACACGATGCGCAGAGCAAAATCCTAAGCATAGACGGCATTGATGAAGCCGATGTGCAGCTCGTTTGGGATCCGCCGTGGAACCAGAACATGATCAGCGAAGCGGGCCGAATGAAGCTCGGGATGGTTTGACCGTACGCGGTTATCATTCTGAGCGAAGTGAAGAATCTCGAATCTGTTGCCCGAGGCACCGAAGCGAAGCGGAGATGTTTCACTTCGCTCAACATGACAGAGACAGTTGGGAAAACAAAAATTGCAGGCAAATTTTCAATCGTGCATTGACAGTATGCACGGCGGTTTTATAGTCGTCGCCCCCGGACAATTCGCGGTTGAAATTTTGCGACGCATTTTAGAAAAGACATCGATATGCCTTTAACTGAACTCATCCTGACCGAAAGTGTTCCCGGGCTCGGCGCGGAGGCGGACTTGGTCAAGGTGCGTCGCGGTTATGCGCGTAATTATCTTTTGCCGCGCAAAATGGCGCACGAAGTTACACCGGCGGCTTTGCGCCAGCTTAATGCGCTTAAGCAAAAGCGCGCAGAACGCGAAGCACGCGAGTTGAACGATGCTCAGGAAGTTGCGCGACGCATCGGTAAGACACGGTTTGTTTTTACGTTGGAGACTGGCGAGACGGGCAAAGCGTTTGGATCGGTAACGGCGCAGGACATCGTGAACCGGCTGAAAAACGAAGTCGGTACAGAGGTCGATCGACACAAAATTGCTTTGGAGCGCCCGATCAAAGACACTGGCGAGCACGAGGTCGCCATCAAACTGCATCACGATGTGACGGCGCAACTTGTCTTTCAGGTAAAATCGGCAGCGGAACCAAAGGCTGATGCGACACCTGCCGCTGCACCGGAAGAATCTGACAAGAAGCAACGGCGAATTTTCCGCAGGAAAAAAGAACAGCCAAAACAAGAAGAAAAATAAATGGCGACTCCAGCGTCCGCATGGACAGGAGAGAAGCCTCGTAAAGCGGGAAATGGCGCTGGCCGAGGTTCGGCAGCGCGAAGTGGCGAAAAACTTATTCCCGTTTCGCCAACAGGTTCTGCGCAGGATGTTCACCGAACGCCGCCGCACAGCGTAGAAGCGGAGCAGGGCGTTCTCGGTTCAATGCTCATCTCCCCGCGTGAAACAATCGCGGAATGCGTGGAGAAAATTAACGAAGAATATTTCTACGTTCCTGCGCATCGCACAATCTACGACGTTCTGGTCGATCTTTGGAACACCAGACAAGGCATTGACCTGATCACGTTCACACAGGTGCTCCGCGATCGAAACCTCCTCGACAGCGTCGGCGGTGCAGCCTTCGTCACGAACCTGTTCACGTTCGTTCCGACCGCAGCCAACGTGCAGTACTATCTGGAGATCGTTCGCGACAAATACATTCTGCGACAGATCATTTCCGCCGCCACCGAAAGTGTCCGTCGCGCGTACGAAGAGCAGGAGGAGGTCGACAGTCTGCTGGACGAGGTGGAACAGAAGATCTTCGACGTCGGCGAGGACCGGTTCAAAGGCCAGATGCTCTCGATGAAAGATCATGCGATGCAAGCGATCGAGACGATCGAGAAGCTTTACGAGCGCAAGGGCAGCATCACCGGGATCTCAACCGGTTTCGTCGAGTTCGATCGTATGACCAGCGGTCTGCATCCTTCCGAAATGATCGTGATTGCAGCGCGGCCGAGCATGGGAAAAACCGCGCTGGCCATGAACATTGCCGAATATGTGGCGATCAACGAGAAGCTGGCCGTCGCCGTGTTCAGCCTGGAAATGAGCAGTCAGCAACTCGTGCAACGACTGCTCTGCTCGCGGGCACGCGTTAACCTGCAAAGGGTGCGCGACGGTTTTTTGGGCGAGCGCGATTTTCCGAGCCTGACTGCTGCAGCGTCGAAATTGGCGGAGGCCAAGATGTTCATCGATGACAGCGCCAGCCTCAGCATTCTGGAATTACGGGCAAAAGCGCGCCGGCTGAAGGCGCAGCAGGATGTGAGCCTCATCATCGTGGATTATTTGCAATTGCTCAGGTCAACGACGCGGCGCGCACAGGATAATCGACAGCTCGAAATATCGGAAATTTCTGCCGGACTCAAAGCGTTAGCCAAAGATTTGAAAATTCCTGTCATTGTTGTGGCGCAATTGAACCGCCAACCAGAACAGCGCACCGGCGGCAAGCCGCGTTTGAGCGATCTCCGCGAATCGGGATCCATCGAACAGGATGCAGACCTGGTCGGGTTACTCGTTAGGCCCGAGATGTATGAGGAAGATGAGGAGGCGCGTGTGGAGAAGGCGGGTGAAGCGGAGTTGATTATCGCCAAACAGCGCAACGGTCCTGTCGGCGAAATTCCGCTGACATTCTTGAAGGAATACACACGCTTCGAAACTCGCGCCCGCAACGTGACCGAGCCGGACGAATAACCATAAGCTGGAGCCGGCGCGCCCTCGCGCCGCTTAGCCCGCTCGTAGCAGATCGGCCCGAGGGCGGGCCGGCTCAACATTTTCAGCTGCCGAGTTCGCGCGCTGCTTCGACCACATGCTGCGCGTCAATGCCGCGTTCTTTCATCACTTCGGGCCCGGGAGCGCTCATGCCGAAGTCATGCAGTCCAACGACTTTTCCATCGAGCCCGACGTATTCGTACCAAATTTCAGTCACGCCGGCTTCGATCGCTATGCGTTTCCGGCATTCGTTAGGCAAAACTTCTTCGCGATATTCTTGCGGCTGGCGGTTGAATCTTTCAAAGCACGGCATGGAAACGACGCGAACGCCTTCGCCCAATTCTTTCGCTGCGGCGAGCGCATGCTGTAATTCACTGCCGCACGAGAGAATGATCAGGTCGAGTTTGCTGGTTTCCTTTTTTGCGATGTACCCGCCGCGCAACACCCCTTCACGACGCAGATTTACATCGATCTCGTTCAACATTGGAACAGCCTGGCGCGTGAGTGCGAGGAACGTCGGACCATCAATTCGTTGCATCGCAGCAACGAATGCGCCCGCGGTCTCTTCCGGATCAGCAGGCCGAATCACGTCGATGTTTGGGATTAGACGAACCGAGCTGACGGTCTCCACGGGTTGATGAGTCGGTCCGTCTTCGCCTACACCGATCGAGTCGTGCGTGAAAATGTAAGTGTTCGGCAACTTCGATAATGCGCTGAGCCGAATGGCACCACGGCAATAATCGGTAAACACTGTGAACGTTGCGCCCGACGCGCGAAACAGCCCGTGATACGAAATGCCGTTGAGGATTGCACACATGCCGTGCTCTCGAATGCCGAAACGGACATTCCGGCCGGCGAAATCATCGCGAGAGAAATCGCCACCGTTCTTGATGTAATTCATTGTCGATCCGTACAAATCGGCACTCCCGCTCATAAGCAACGGCATCGCCTGCGCGATGGGCTGCAACACTTCGCCGCCCGCCTTTCGGGTCGCCAGTTTCGCGTCCTTTGCAAACTCTGGGATCTTCAGTAACAGATCGGAGGGCACTTCCCGGGCGAGGCCGTCATCGAGGAGGTTGGCTTTGTCGGGGTTTTTTTCGCGCCATGCATCATAAGTTTTTTCCCAGCGATCGTACTCAGCAAGCAGTGTCTTTTTGTGCTGCGCGAAATAATCGTATACCTCTCTAGACACGAAATAATGCTCGTCCGGCAAACCAAGCGCCTTGCGGGAGACATCGACGAATTTCGCACCCGCTTCGCCGTGGGCCTTGTAGGTGCCCGCAACTTCGGGAATTCCTTTTCCAACAAGCGTATGGGCGATGATGAACTGCGGTTTGCCATTATCGCGGCGTTTTGCCACATCGAACGCGTCGAGAAACTGCCGCATGTCCTGGCCGTCGATTTCCTGGACATCGAAGCCATACGCCTTCATCCGTTGGGCGGTATCCTCGCACTGCGTTAGCTTTGCCGGGGCGTCCAGCGTAACCGCATTTGAGTCGTAAATGAAAATCAAATTGTCGAGTCCCCAAACCCCAGCAAGCGCACACGCCTCGGATGCGACGCCCTCCTGCAGGTCGCCGTCACCGCACAAACAGACTACGTGCTGGTCGAAAATTCTGTGCTCGTCGGTGTTGAACCGTGCCGCAGCCATATTCGTTGCCACAGACATGCCAACCGCGTTGCCCACGCCCTGGCCGAGCGGTCCGGTGGTGCATTCTACTCCGGGCGTGTCGCCAAATTCGGGGTGTCCCGGCGTTTTGGAATGCAATTGCCGAAAACGTTTGATTTCGGACATCGGCAAATCATACCCGCTCATGTGCAGCCATGCGTACAGGAACATGCTGCCGTGCCCTGCGGACAGGACGAAGATGTCGCGATTTATCCAGCGCGGCTGGTCCGGATTATATCTCAGAGCATGACCAAAAAGCACCGCACCGATTTCTGCGCAACCCAGCGGAAGGCCGAGATGCCCTGATTGCGAGGCTTCTACAGCGTCCATGCACAACCCGCGCGCCTGATCTGCCGCTTTCGAAAGTATTTCGGTGTTCAAAGTCATGCTAGGCTTATAATCGCAGCGCAGCCGTTCGTCATTTGGATTTCATTTTCAACAATGAATCAAACAACTCTCGTTCACATTGCCGAGCGCTTGGAAGGTTTGGCAGGCAAACTTCCCGAAAAAATTCGACGGCCAGTGTTGCGTGAGTTGGTACCGCTAAAACAATTATTCCTTCAGCAGCGTCGACCGCGGTTTCTCTTCGTCGGTTCGAGCAAAACGCCGATGCCAGAAATCGTCGATCTGCTTTTTGCTCCGGACTCGCATGAGGGTATGAATGTGACACTCACGCCGGTGCATCGATGGACCGAGTGGACAATTCCCGGTCAGGGAACGATCGCGATTCTGGACGCGCGTGACGCCGGCGATTCTGCGCGGACGCAAATTCAAGACGAGTTCAGACGCGAACCTGCTGATATGATTTTCTTTTTCGACGACGGCGAATCACACTTGGACAAAACGATAGATGTCCCGCCGAGTGACACGAAAATCATTGGTCTTTCGCTCGGGTCTGCGACACGTGTGACGGAATTAGAACAGCGGCTCGATGCGCAACGAAATGTTCGCGATCGGTTGCTTGGCGTAATCCGGATCACGAAAAGGCAATCCGCAGAAACCCGACGGCTAATGGCGCTACTTGCTGCGGAGTTGCCGAACGAGGCCAAGATCGAGATGATTCGGATTTCGCGCGATCGGCAGGCCCAGCTTCACGTCGCGCAAATGTTGGTAAAATCTACGACCGCGATTTGTGCTGCAATCGGCGCCCAACCAATTCCGCTGGCAGACATGCCGGTTCTCACAGCGCTGCAAGTGTTGATGGTTTCCGGAATCATGTACATCAGCGGCAGAGAACGAAGCATGCGGGCTGCGACTGAGTTCATCGGAGCACTCGGAGCAAATGTCGGCTTGGGCATGCTCCTTCGCGAAGGCACGCGCGCCATGCTAAAATTTTTCCCGGGGTGGGGCAACGTGGTTTGCGGCATGGTCGCCGGCGCGGGCACGTATGCGATTGGTCGTGCAGCCACGGCGTACTTTCTCGAAGGCGCTTCGCTAAAAGAGGCGAAACAAACGTACCTAAAGAGCCGAAGAAAACGGTCCCGTCGCGCGCTGACGTCGCATGAATAGACTCTGTCGTCGCGATTTGCGCATGTCCGATTCCGCACCTTCCGCTGATCGACAAGAGGGGCGTGAATAACTTGTGAACAAGTTTGTCACTTCTGCGCAGTTTGTTCACAAAATTTTGTGAATAAGCCTAGGACTTTCCCTTGTTGGACCATACGGCGCGCGCCGGCTCTATGAAGCTCTCAGAAATGCGCGCGACGCTTAAGGAAATTCGCGTATCGCCGGTTAAGACACTCGGCCAAAACTTTCTGCACGATCAAAATCTCGCTCGCTGGATTGTCGATCAGGCGCGAATCACTGCGGAAGATTATGTGGTCGAGATCGGGCCGGGCCTCGGCGCGTTGACCAGGTTTATTTTGGAAAAAGGCGCGCATGTTCTCGCGATCGAAAAGGATGCGCGACTTGCAAAGTTCTTGCGTTCGCGCTTTGCGGATGAGCGACTTGAAATCGTCAATGCTGATGCGCTGAAGTTTGATGCACGCGTTCTTTTCGCGCATCGCTGCGTGAAGTTGATTGGTAATTTGCCGTACAACATTTCGAGTCCGCTACTTTTAAACTTCCTCGAACAACCAAGTCCCATATCGTTGGGTGTGTTGACGTTACAGAAGGAAATGGCTGTGCGACTTTCCGCGTCACCGGGCATGCATGATTACGGAGCTTTGACGTTGCGCGTGCAGTTGCATCATCGCGTCAAATATTTGCGCAGCGTTGCTGCGACTGTTTTTCTCCCACGACCTGAGATCGATTCCGCAGTCGTGCGACTCGAGCCGCGCGATCCGATTGAGTTGCCCGACCACGACGATGAATTGCTTTTGAAATTGATCCGAGTCGGATTTTCTCAGAGACGAAAACAGCTCAGGAAATTGCTACAGAATTACGCTGGGGACTGGAATGCGGTTGCGAGCTGTCTGAATATCGATCCGAAGGTACGAGCGGAAGAATTATCATTGCTGCAATGGATCGCTCTTGCCAATTGCATCGCGCCACTGCCGTACCACGGGATGGACTCCACCCGCAACGAGCAGTTCCCGGTGGTTGATGAAAACGATGAAGTTCAGCGTTACGCTGCTCGCTCTGAAGTGCATGGGAATAACTTGCGTCATCGCGCCGTTCACATCCTCATTTTCAATCAGGTTGGGGATCTGTATTTGCAGCAACGCTCCCGTTGGAAAGACCGGCATCCATTGAAATGGGATTCGAGCGCTGCTGGGCACGTCAATGCCGGAGAAAATTACGATGAAACAGCGCGGCGCGAGCTAAAGGAAGAGTTAGGCGTTGATGTCCCGCTTGAAAGGATTTTCAGGCTTACTGCTTCATCCCGCACCGACCAGGAGTTTATCTGGGCCTACCGAGGCGTAGTTTCAGGAGATCTTGTCCCTAACAAGTTCGAAATTAAAAGAGGCGAATTTTTTGAGCCGGCCATGATTGATGGCTGGACGTCAGCCAGACCCGACGACTTTGCGCTGGCATTTCTGGAATGCTGGAAAGCGTACCGCCGGAAAACCAATTCCGAGCGGGAAGAGGCTATGCGCCCAAAAACTTTCTCCGTGGCAAACGGCGCACCATCGACTGCTTGAACTTTCGTGCGGCCCGTCGTGCGGCTTGTTTTCCACCAAATACATTGTCGCTGAACATCTTCGTCACCACACGATCGCCGCGGAGGAAGTGGACCTGAAAGCCATGTGTCTGCTTCTTTGCGCGCGGTTTGGTGTCGATACGGCGGATGTTTTCTTCCGATTGAGGATTGGGGCGTTTTCGTCGTGGCATAATGACTAACAACAAGCTAACAAGTCATTGCCAAATTTCAACGAGCCAATGAAGCGGCGCCCCGCAGCGCGTCCGGCGATGGGAGATTCCAGGCGCGCCATTTAATTTCGTACTCCCCGGCAGGCAATAAGGCGTAGCACGGATGTCGATTGGCTCGCAACCAGGTAATCATCTTCACAAGGTTCTCCTGCGCCATGGTAGTGCAGCCGGTCGTTGCTCTATTCACGCCGCGCCGGATGTGAAAAAAGATCGCGCTACCGGCTCCGGGCACAGGAGGATCAGAATTGTGACGGATCTCGACCAGCCAGTGATACGCGAAATCTCCCGAGCGCATTTTTTCGTGACTGTAGTTGTCCGGCGGATTCTTCGGATCAATTACGATGTGTCGATTGTAATTCGGCGATCGCGGATCATCGCTCCAAATGTCCGCGTCGGTGACTTGATGATACGGATAGGCGCCGCCAAGCGGCAGGTGCGCGTCGTACCCGAATACTTGACCGATCTCGAAAATTCCCGCGGGCGCGCGGCCGTCTCGTTCTTTTTTATGTAAGCCTGATTCGTTTTGACCTGCCAGTCCCGTTCCCCAAGCGAGACCATTTTTGCCGAATAAAACAGGAAACGGTCCGGCCACAATCTTCCAATCACCTCCGCGCGGACGCTCGAACAATCGCAGCTCGCCGCGCATCGAATTCCAAGTTGGTGCAGTTCCCAGCAGGAGCTGCGTGCAATCGTCAGGAACCCCTTCGGCGAACATATTGATGCTAACGAGCGCCAAGAGGCAAAATACCAATCTCCACACTCGTTGTCCTGACCGCGGCGTATTGATCGACATATTTGTAAAAGCAAGTCACTTTAGCTGTTACGCGATGTGTTTCCACATCCGCTGCAACATTGCGCAACGATTCTTCTTTGTCGGCTCGCGCTAAGTTGAGCCAAAACTTATACCGCTTATGAAAACGTTATTCTTACTCCCAGGCATCATGACCATTTTTGGGTTAGCCATGAGTTCTGCATTCGCCCAAACCCAAAGCGCAACTAATAGCAACACCACTTACATTGAGACCAGCAAGTTCATTGGGAGGCCAGTTAAGTCGGCGCAAGGCGACCAAATCGGCACGGTCAAAGACATCGTGCTGGACCGCAATACCGGCTGCCTCGCTTACACCGTCCTTTCCACGACGGCGGAGGCGGCGGAGGCGCAGCCAGTGGCGGTACGCGGGTCACGGGCGGCGGCAAAATGGTTGCTGTGCCATGGTCCGTCTATTCGCCTTCAGCCGATACCAACGTTCTCACAGTGACTGTCGACAGAGAGCGCATTTATAACGCTCCAGCATTCGATTACGCTCGCGTGGAGGAATATTCCCGGCCTGATTATATCAACAACGTGTATAGCTATTACGGCGTAAGCCCAGGGGTGGGAGTTGGGGTCGGAGTTTCGGGCGGGACTTCAACGACCACAACCGGCGCAACCACAACAACCGGCGCAACGACAGGTGCGAACACAACGTCAGGCGCCGCAGCAAGCCCGGCGGCAGGTGCGTCAGTCGCAGGCTCTCCGGGTACTGAAGGGCGAAGAGCCCACCCCGGTGCGGCCGCGGCCGCGGGTGCAGCGGCGGTAAGGGCGCGTGAAACAGAGACCCCGACACCGTATGGCCGAGCCGGTAATTCACCTTCCAAAGAACGAACGCCCAGTACGAAACAAAAAGCGGAGAAGACGCCGAGTATGAAACAAAAGGCGGAGAAGACGCCGAGTACTCGCAGCGACGCCGAGCGCAGCGAAACCGGAAGGAAATCTGAAACTGAGCGAGCTCCATCGGAAGGACAAAGCACGGGCGAGAAAACAAAGGGATCGACCCGCGAACGGTCACGAAGTCGCGAAGGCACGAGTCCATCCGAACGACCACAAGACTGACAATTTTGACTGCAGGTTTCTAAAGGCTACGGCAAATCAGCCCGGCACATCAGCGCCGGGCTTTTTTGCTCTCCGATTGGTATCTATGTGCTTCCGCTTTCTACAGCGGCCGTATCACCGGGCAGATATTTTACTCCGAACAGCCACACCAGCCCGGAAGCGAAGATAATTCCGGAAACAAACAGAAATGCCACATGCATGTTTGCGTGTCCGCCGATATACCCGAGCAGCCAGAACGCTTGGACATCTCCGAACGCATGGATGACGAAGATGCTTGCAGCAAACGCTGTCGCGCGGACGGCCGGCAGCGAAACATTCGCGAGGGCGGTGTTT
Organism: uncultured Verrucomicrobiae bacterium; assembly: GCA_963805485.1. Taxonomy (GTDB): domain Bacteria; phylum Verrucomicrobiota; class Verrucomicrobiia; order Chthoniobacterales; family UBA10450; genus Udaeobacter. The sequence goes on from CAWDUN010000003.1 coordinate 329,672, forward strand.
GACGGGCCGGTGTTCAAAAACAGACAAAAGATCGCCAGGAACATCGTGACCCACGCGGCAGGAAACGGAATGTAAAGCGTAGCAACGAAGAACGGACACGCTATTAGCATTCCGATTCCTGAGACCCAGAAGTAGGACCCCGGAAACCGCGTACGCAATCGATCTGCAATAATTCCTCCAACTAGCGTCGAGACCAGACCTGCCACTACCGTGATTAGGCCAAAGATCGTCATGCCAACAACCGGACTTTGATCGCGATAACGCAAATATGCCGGTACCCAGAAGCCCAAACCGCCTGTGACAAAAGTCATCAATGTCATTGCGATGCAGTTGATGAGGTAAGAACGTGTTCGGAATAAGTTCAGGTAGTCACGTACGCTGCGGCGCGATGATTTTTGTATCGGATTATCTGCTGCGCGCCGGGGATCGCGTTGCCAGAAACACAAAAATCCAAGCAACAAACCCGGCGGGGCAACAAGATAAAAGGCCCAGCGCCAGCCGAAATGAGCGCCGATCAATCCCCCAATCACATATCCGAGCGCGCTCCCAACGGGAATCGCTGCGCAAAAGATCGCCATCGTGCGGCCCCGTGTTTCAATCGGGAAGAGATCTGACAAAATTGTTGGCGCCGCTGGGCCGTAACCGCCTTCGCCAATTCCCACAAAGACGCGAGTAGCGAACAACATCCCGAACGTCGCCGCCAAACCTGACGCGCCGCTGGCCAGACTCCACAAAATCACGGCAGAGCCGACGATGATCCAGCGCGAGAACCGATCGGCCAGAAAACCCAGAATCGGTGCACTGATCATGTAAGTCACAAAAAAGGCGTCACCGAGCAGACCGGTTTTAGTCATGGCGTGTACGTCGTCAGCTGCGAAAAAAGTCGCGCGAATATCAGGCTCGAGCGCGGCTAGAACTTGTCGGTCGATGTAATTGAAAAGATTAATCGCCAGGAGCAGCAAGAGTGCGGTCAGCGGCTTTGTCCCTGCAGCTTGCATCAATAATTGCCGATTGCAGTTTGCCTCGCGCCGATTGTAAATCATAAACCATGCGGTCCCAATCCCCTGCCGAACGCGCGCTCTATTTGCTTGGCCGGCCATTGGTGCGCTGCTTTTATCGCGTCACTGCGCTGGGCTTGGAAAACCTACCGGCCGGCGGGTTTCTTCTCGTACCGAATCACATCAGTTGGGTGGATGCGCTCGTCCTGCAGCTCGCCTGTCCTCGGCCGATCCGCTTCGTCATCGACCAGGAATATTATCACCAGCGCACGTTGCATCCGATTCTGCGCACGATTGGTTGCATCCCAATCAGCAAGCGCCAGTCGCATGCTGCAGTTCGCGCTGCTGCGGAGAACATTAACGACGGCGAAATCGTATGCGTGTTCCCGGAGGGCGAATTGGAACGAAGGGGGACGCTGTTGCGTTTGCAGCGCGGTTATGAAGTCATTGCGCGTCACGCAAACGCCAAGGTCGTTCCGGTCTGGCTCGATCAACTCTGGGGATCGATCTTTTCATTCCAGGGCGGGAAATTTTTCACAAAATTCCCGAAACGAATTCGGTATCCAGTTACGGTGGCCTTTGGAGAACCACTCGAGGCAAAAGCAGCCGATGTCGCGACCGTGCGCGAGGAGTTGCTCAAGATGGGCGAATTCTGTTTCAGCCGCCGGCCCTCACTGGATCGGCATCTTGCCGAAGACTGCCTTCGCGGGTTGAAGCGCCGGCCCTTCGCCGCAGCAGTGGTCGACGGAATGGATCACACGCAACTGAGCCGCGGAAAATTGCTCGGCGCGGCGGCAGCATTCAGCCGTTATTTGCGAAAAGAATTTCCTGACCAACGAATCGCGATCGTTTTGCCTGCGAGCAAAGGATCCATGGTTGCCAATTTGGCCGTGACGCTGGCGAACAAAGTTCCGGTAGACCTGAATTTCACAATAGGACGCGCGGCTAATGAATCCTGCTGCAGACGAGCCAACCTTCGGGTCGCAATTTCAGCGACGCCATTCATCGAACGCGTGAAAGATTTTCCATGGCCGGAACGCATTTTGAAGCTGGACGAGCTGCTCCCGCCTATGAAACGCCAGATTATTCTGTGGTGGATCATGTCGATGGTGCTGCCGGCCTCTTTGCTTTTGCGGCTACTGAAGATCCCGAAAAAGGGTGGGCACGCAGAGGCAGTGTTGCTGTTTACCAGCGGAACCACTGGCGAACCTAAAGGCGCAGTGATGAGCCATCGCAACGTCATGGGAAACGTCGCGCAGTTCCGGGAACTGCTTGATGCAAAGAAAACCGATGCGATTCTCGCGTCGCTGCCGTTCTTTCACACGTTTGGGTCGACGGTCACACTTTGGTATCCGCTCATCGAAGGTGTGCGCATCGTCACGTATCCGAATCCATTGGACGCGGCAAAATGCGCGGCACTGATTGATCGGTACAAGCTGACGTTCCTGCTGCTAACACCCACTTTTCTTCGCCTGTATTTACGAAAAGCCGAACCCGAGCAGCTCAGTAGCCTCCGACTGATAATCACCGGCGCCGAAAAGTTGCCCCTCGAGCTTGCCGGCCATTTTGAGGAACGTTTCCACAAGAAAGTCTTCGAAGGCTACGGGCTTACCGAGACTGCGCCGGTGGTGAGCGTTAATTTGCCTGATCCCGAGCCGCTCAAGCCGGGCGATCACGTGCAGCCGTCGAGCCGTGTCGGATCTGTTGGCAGATTGGCGCCGGGTATGGCTGCTGAAATCCGTGAACCGGAAACTGATCAGAAACTTTCGTTGTATGACAGCGGGATGCTTTGGCTGCGCGGCGTCAACATCTTCGAGGGATATCTGCACGAACCGCAGCGAACTGCCGAAGTCCTGCGGGACGGCTGGTTAAAGACTGGTGACATCGGCCGGTTCGACGAAGACGGATTTCTTTATATCGAAGGCCGGCTCTCACGATTTTCAAAGATCGGCGGCGAAATGGTGCCGCATGAAGCGATTGAACACAAAATAATCGATCTGATGGGGCTAGCGGGAAGAGATGAACGTCCCATTGCCGTCGTCGGCGTGCAGGATGAGGCCAAGGGTGAAGCGCTCGTGCTCCTTAGCGCTGTGAATATGGACGTCGCTGAGTTACGCAAAAAATTACAGGAAGCCGGTGTGCCAAACTTGTGGATTCCAAAACACCTCCAGCGCGTTCAAACAATCCCAGTCCTTGCTTCAGGTAAACTCGATTTGAAAAGGTGCCAGGAATGCGCGGCTATGAACGTCGTGACGCGCTGACTGACTGAGGGGGCCTTCTCCATAACTGTAGGGCGTCTGTGTCAGACGCCAGCAGCGATATACATCTGGGAACGCTGTGTGCATCGCTGGATAACGAAAGGGAATTCGTGGACGAACAAGGTGGAATTACGCGACGCAAAATGATCGGCCGACTCGGCGTCACTGGCGTTGCTCTCCTTGGAAGCTCGACTGGATTTGGCGCGCAAGAAAAAGAAGAACCTATGACCACTCAGAAACTGGAAGATCCTAGAAACAAATACCCTAAACCCCCTTTCAAAGAGCAATCGCAACCGTGGCCAGGGCTTGCGAGCAAAATGGATCCGCGACCGGATCACGGGGAGAAAAGCTACAAGGGCAGCGGACGACTGGCTGGTCGCAAAGCGTTGGTGACCGGCGGCGACTCAGGAATAGGGCGTGCCGCCGCCATCGCATTTGCGCGCGAAGGCGCCGATGTCGCAATCAATTATTTTCCGACTGAGCAACCGGATGCGGACGAAGTAATCCCGCTGCTTAAGGCCGCTGGACGCAAAGGTGTCGCGATCCCGGGCGATCTGCGCGAGGAGAGTTTTTGCAACAAGCTCGTCGCTGATGCTTTCGAGCAACTCGGTGGTCTTGATATTTTGGTCTGCAACGCCGCCCGGCAACAAGCGCGTCAGTCGATCCTCGATATTTCTTCGGAAGATTTCGATTCTACGATGAAGACCAACATTTATGCGCCATTCTGGATTATCAAAGCTGCGCTCCCACACATGACGCCCGGTTCAGTGATCATCGCGACGACATCCGAGCAAGCGACCGATCCGTCTCCCGATATTTACGATTATGCACAAACCAAAGCGGCGACCACGGACTACGTTCGCTCGCTTGCCAAGCAGCTCGCTAAAAAAGGCATCCGCGTGAACGGTGTTGCGCCAGGGCCAATCTGGACGCCGCTTCAGGTAAGCGGGGGCGCAACGATGGAAAAGTTGAAAGAGTTTGGCGCCAAAACTCCGCTCGGACGTCCGGGTCAGCCGGCGGAGCTTGCCTCAATTTACGTTCAGCTCGCTGCGAACGATGCGAGTTACACGACCGGCCACATTTACGGCGCCGCAGGAGGTTCAGGGCAGCCATGAGCGAGCAGATTCCACTCACCGAAGAAAGTCGCGCAGACGACCCCGAGATTGACCGCGAGAACGATGACAGCACCCACGAGATCGCTGACGACCTTGCTTACAAACGCCTCGCGATCGTTAACGTGGTTTTCGTTGGGCAACCCAACGCCGGCGATCGTGAATGGGTTTTGATCGATGCTGGCCTGCCCGGTTTCGCAGGCGCAATTAAGCGCGCCGCCACCGAGCGATTCGGCAAGAACTCGCGACCCGCTGTCATTCTAATGACGCACGGACACTTCGATCACGCAGGCTCGTTGGAAACTCTCGCGGATGATTGGGACGCGCCGATTTACGCGCACTTGCTCGAGCAGCCTTACCTCGATGGACGCTCCGCCTATCCGCCGCCAGATCCGAGCGTAGGTGGCGGCTTAATGGCAACGACTTCGCCACTATTTCCTGCGGGTCCGTTCGATGTAGGGCGACGTTTGCGGCTTCTGCCAGATAATCATTCGGTGCCGCATATGAATGACTGGCGTTGGATTCACACCCCTGGCCACACTCCGGGCCACGTCAGTTTTTGGCGTGAGGACGATCGTTCCCTCATTGTTGGAGACGCATTCGTTACCACGAAGCAGGAATCCGTGTACGCAGCGCTTCTTCAGAAACCAGAAATGCACGGCCCGCCGATGTATTACACACCCGATTGGGACAGCGCGCGTGAATCGGTGAGAGTATTAGCCGCACTCGATCCGGAACTAGTTGTCACCGGACATGGTCGTGCCATGGAAGGACCGGAGATGCGGGGCGCATTGCACGCGTTGGCCCGCGATTTCGACGAAGTGGCGCGTCCGAAGCATGGCCGATATGCGCACGAGCCTGCGGATGCCGATGCGAGTGGCACCACTTACGTTCCACCGAAGGAATAACGCATCGGTCCGGAGTCCCGCGCGTCACGGATGTATGACGGATTCTTCCTCTTTCGTCTGCCACGGTGAAATCTTGCCAAAAAGATCACGCGTCGCGCCTGCGATGTCTTCGGCTTTCGATACGCCGCTGTCGATCAACGCGCGTCCGGTACTGGCCCAGATCTTCCTCACGACGAGTGCGCCGTTCTCGCGAACAATTCGCCCGAGATGCTGAACGGCAGCAGTGGTAGCAGATCTTCGGATCGCTTCCGGTGAATGGCGGGAAGTGAGTTCGCAATAGCGCCGCGCAACTTCCCCTACGCGTAACGTAAGGAAGGCGTTCGCAGCGCCGTTTGACACGCATTTCACCAGGAGCGCTGAGATGCCGCTCAATCCTGGAATTCCGCTTTTGAGTGCCGGAACCACAGACACCGCAAGCGGCGCGACCATTTCTCCGAGGTCCAGCGATTCGAGGCTGCTGGCGACGAAAGCGGTGCCGCCAACATTCGCATACAAGCGCAGTAGCTCGCGAGGAGAAGGCCGCTGCACATAAATGCGAGCTATGCGGCTGACCATTTGAATTTGTGTGAACAGCACGATTAGCCCGTCGAGGCGGCCATTTTGCATTAACGCGGTGCTAAGAAAAACTGTGCTCGCCGTTCTGCGCACTACCACGTCCGCTTCTTTGGACAGATCCCCGATGGCTGCCTCGATCTCTGCGGTTGTGCTCAGTGGCAACTCGCGAGTTCGCGGGTTATTCGCCAGCCGCGAGCGCAACGTCTGCAAATAACCCTCGGTACTCAGGCCCCGACGTTTCCTTCGGCGGCACGAGTGCTGGCGGCAATTGCGCGTAGGCGATTACGCAGTAGAGCGCAAGAAATCCCGCTGCCAGACAAAGTCCCCAGAACACAAACGTACCAGCGACCGGGTGAATCCTGTCAGCTAGCGAGATTAAGCTCGTTGCACCGGCGACGATCAGGCAAATCATTGACACGGCACCAAGCGCGAGAAGCACCAGGCCGATCTTCCTTAGACCCAAACTCTGATCTGCTGCATCTGCGCTCATTGTTGGTATAACTCTCCACCGAGTCTGGGCGGCTGCAATGCGCTTCTTGGGGCGGATGCTAATCAGGAAATCAGCAATTGTAGGGCGTCTCTGCGAGACGCCAGGCGTTTGGCACAAACGCCCTACGAGATTGAATCTGTGCCGATCCATGTAAACCTGCGGAAAAAATAATCATCATATGTCCCTGAAGAATACATTTGTGACAATTTCTTCTGCGGGCCCTAACCGCGATCGGTCAAAGGGCACGCGAGAGCAGCCATTTTGGGACGAGCACGCCGCGTTTATCGATCAACTCGTTATCGACGGTTTTGTTGTGATGGGCGGACCGTTCGTCAATGAAGACGGCGCGATGCTGATCGTTAATGCCGATGACGAGAATGAAGTGCGGGAGAAATTAAAAAACGATCCGTGGATCACGCATGGCATTCTCAAACTGGAGAGCGTCAAACGCTGGCAAATCTTCATCGATGTCCGCAAGTAGGTATTTGCGGTTCGCACTGTAGCCGATCGCGCGCGAACGTGACTTGATGCAATTCGCTCGATCAATTCTGCGTTTTTTGAGCTTAACCGCTCTCGGAGTTCTCTCTGTCTGCACAACGCGCGCTAACGAAACACCAAACATGCGAGCGGTGGTCGCTCATGAATACGGCGCGCCGGATGTACTGAAGCTTGAGCAACTACAGCGACCAGAGCCGAAAGACGACGAGGCGCTGGTGCGCGTGATCGCCAGCAGCGTAAATCCGGCCGATCCACTCACGCTTAGCGGGAAATACGCGAAGGAATTCGGCACCCATGTGCCGCTAATCCCGGGCTACGACATCGCTGGCGTTGTGGAGAAAACAGGCGCAAATGTCACCAAACTTAAAATAGGCGATGCGGTTTACGGTTATCCAACTTTCGGCGGTGGTTGGGCGGATTACGTCGCAGTCAAGGAGTGGGAAGTAGGTCCCAAGCCAAAATCACTCAATTTTGTGGAAGCCGCAGCTATCCCAATGGGTGCGTTGACTGCGTGGCAGGCGCTGGTCGACGTGGCGAAACTTCAGCCCGGGCAGACAATCCTCATTCACGGAGGTTCTGGTGGAGTCGGTAGTTTTGCGGTGCAGATCGCAAAAGCGCGCGGTGCGCGCGTCATTTCAACTGCCTCGACAGCAAACCAGGATGTTCTGAAGCAACTCGGCGCGGACGTGGCAGTGGATTACACGAAAACGAAATTCGAAGATGTCGCTAAAGATGTGGATGCCGTGCTCGATCCAGTGGGCAAAGAAACGCTCGCGCGGTCTTATGGGGTGGTGAAGAAAGGCGGCATCATTATGTCATTGGTCGCGCGACCCGACCCTGCCGAGCTCAAGAAACATGAAATCCGTGGCGCGAGTATTTCCGTTCATCCCGATGCGGAGGATCTCACTGAGATCGCACAGTTGATCGATGCGGGAAAAATCAAACCAATCGTGACGGAAGTTCTTCCGCTGACTGATGCGGTAAAGGCGCAGCAACAAGCTGCGACTCATCACACGCGCGGAAAAATAGTGCTGCGAGTCGCAGACGAGCCGAAAGAATAGGCCAGTGTCTTTTAATCAGCTGCTTCGTTACGACCCGAAATAACTACAAAGCGCCGTGAAGAACTTTTTCGTCGATCGCCAGATAATCAGTACGCGGTGGACTAAACGTATCGAGCACGCGTGTCGCCGAGAGAGTTTCCACACCATGCGCAACATTACTCGCCAGATAAAATGATTCGCCTGCTGAGAGCTCATGCGGCACGCCTTCGACGATCAGCCGCATTTTGCCTTCGAGAATGTGAACGATCTGCTCCTGCGGGTGTGAGTGCGCAGGCATGTTACTTCCTGCCGCTAGCATGGCGAGCATCTGATACATCGCATTGCCGTGCGCGACGGTCTGGCGCGTGATTCCGGGACAGATCTCAATCGTAGGATTCTCTCGTTTCATTGCCAGAATTGTACGCGAGAAGCGTTAGCCGCGCGAATTTCGTCGATTCGTTTCGAACTTGTCACTCGCCACCGATCACTGGCAACATGGGGCCATGAAAACCTTGACGTCATTAATTACAATTCTGTTCGGAACAGCTCTCGCGACTTTCTTATTTGCGCAAGCTCCTGCCACATCGCCGGCGAATGCCACAGGGTCGACCTCAGCCCAACCAGCAACTGCAACCGGTCAAATGCCTAATCCCCAGGAGATGATGAAGCAGATGATGGAAATGTCGAAGCTCAACGAAAATCACAAGCTGCTCTCAGCTATGAACGGCAATTGGAATTTCGTCATCAAAATGTGGATGAACCCCGATCCGAACGCCAAACCACAGGAGTCCAAAGGGACTGCTACACGCAAGGACATTATGGGAGGCCGCTACGTGATGATGGATGTGACAGGTAAAATGCAGATGCCAGGCGAAGACGGCAAAATGAAAGATATGCAGTTTAAAGGGATGGGCATCGAAGGTTACGACAACGCAAAGAGAAAGTTCGTGAGCTCATGGATCGACAACATGAGCACCGGCATTCAGTTTTCCGAAGGCACCTACGATCCCGCGACCAAGACGTTCACTTACACCAGCGAAATCGAAATGGTGCCCGGAATGAAAACACCAGTTCGCGAAGTAATTAAAATTCCCGACAACAACCACATGACTCTGGAATGGTACGAAAACCGTGGCGGTGAGGAGAAGAAAACCATGGAAATCGCCTACACCCGCGCCGGCAAAAAATAGCGCGATGCGCAATCGTCGTTAGAGAGAAGTCGGTAGCATTTTTGCCTGCACGTCGCAAATCGTTCGAAGACCGAAAGGCAAAATCCAGCGAGCTAAGTCGCGCCTGCCGAATGAGTGGCCGAGGTTGACAAATAAACCTGAAATATGGGCCGCCATAGGCCGCCTTTAGTCTCGCTTAGCTATTCAGTAAAGAGTTCGATCGCATCGATCAACGATTCGGCGATCGACTCTTTCGAAATCCAGCGCTGCAAATCGTCGGTGCCATTCTCGTGCTGAGCCGGTGCGAGGAGGAAAGCTTCCGTTCCATCGAGCCGGATCTTGGTTAGGATCTCGAAGACAGATGTGTCCGCGCTGATGACAGCGTAATTCTGCGATGCGATTTCGGCGATGCTGGTTTTCTGCCGCGGGCGACGGACCGCTTGCAAGGCCGTATTAATGGTGATGACGCCGGCGATTTTCTTTTCCTCCATTGCGAGGAAACAGGCGCCCGCGGGATAAGAAGGCAGGATAATCGCCAGCTCCGGCAAGGTCATGTCGGCCGGCAACCGAAAGATGTCGGCGTGGTTCAACTCGCGGGCCGGCTTCATGTACTGGATATTTGCCTGCATCGCGGTCGGCATACGATGACCCCGGCGCGCGAGTTTCAGCGTGTAGATGCTTTCGTTGGAAATCATTTTTCGCACACCGTAAGCAATCGCCACCGTGGTCGTCATCGGCACGATGACTCCGTAGTCGAGTGTCATTTCAAAAATCATCACGATCGCCGTAATTGCTGCGCCAGTGGTTCCCCCGACGATGCCCGCCATTCCGACCACGGCAAAGGCAGCCGGGCTGATCGAGATACCGGGGAAAATATGCTGGAGAAGAATGCCATAGGCGCCGCCTAACGTCGCGCCGAGGAACAGTGCGGGAGAAAAAACGCCGCCCGATGCGCCGGAGCCGAGGGTGAGCGAAGTAGCAAAAAGTTTCAGCGCGAAAAGGAGCAGCAGCAGCCAGAAAGAGTTAGCCGTGTGGGAGAGGACGTCCTGGATGGTGGCATAGCCCACACCTTCAATCTGGTAGGCACCGGTCTGACGGAGAAGCACATACATGAGGATGCCCACCAGAAGCATGCCGCTCATATGGCGCACGTAGGGATTACGAAATTTCTTGTCGAAGAAATCCTCGAAGCCGTAGATCGATCGGATGTAAACGACCGAGACCAGGCCGATGATCAGACCCAGGCCGACATAAGCGGTGAGGAGTAGCGGATGGGTCAGATGAAAGTAGCTGATCCGCAACTCCGGAATAGCAAAAGCCGGGTTGGGTCCAAAGAAAAAGCGGCCCACATAACTGGCGCTCGCGGTCGCAATCGCTACCGGCACAAGTGTCCAGACGCTGACTTCGTGGAGCAAAAGTTCCGCTGCGAAAAGTATGCCGCCGATCGGCGTGTTAAAGGTTGCGGCAATGCCCGCGCCGGCGCCGGCTGCGATCAACGTGGTGCGCTGCCACGCTGGGATTCGCAGCCATTGCCCAACGCCCGAACCGAATGCCGAACCGATCTGAATGATCGGACCCTCGCGACCGACCGAACCGCCGCTGCCAATCGAGAGCGCGGAGGCGAGCGATTTGATCACGGCCACGATCGGCCGGATGACGCTTTTATTATAATAGATGGCGTCCATCACTTCCGGCACGCCGTGGCCACGGGCTTCCGGTGCGAAAGTTCGAACCAGCCAGGTCACACCGACAGCGCCGACGACTGGCACTAAAATAACGAACGGTCCCCAGGGACCGGGTGGCGTGTGGACATTGGCTTCGTAAAAAAAAGAAATCTTTCCGAGAAAAAACAGGTTGTGCAAAAATGCGATCATCCCGCGAAAAACCCACGCACCGCATCCGCCTACCAATCCGATTAGCATGGCGAGCAACCAGAAACGGAGAGGGGAAAGCGCGGCGTTCTTCTGAGCCTTCCCTTCCTTCCGCCGGGACAACGGCACCGGAGTTTCCATGTATTGTTTAGCCACGAGAGAGATTTTCCGTCGTTGCCATCTGGTGCGCGCTGTTCAAAGGCACGCCCATGATAGGGCGAACCCCAGCTCCCTTCAATGATAGCGCAAATTCAAATCCTGAATCAGCATTCCAGGAACTGTAGGGCATCTCCGCAACAGGGCGGACAACTGTTCCCATTCTTGAATGAACGCAAACGCGCCAGCAATTGCGAATCGTCTTTAAGGGTTGCGCTGGGAATCACAAAACGTGGAGGCGAAATGATCAAAGGAAGTCAATTAGTCGGACGTGCTGTCATCGACATGGAAGCCGCGGAACGGCTGGGAAAAATCAAGGAAATCATTGTGCAACGTGACGGAGAGCGCGTGGCTGGTTTTGTGGTTGTACATGGCGAAACGCTTGTCGGAACCGCGGGAAAGCGGCGGATGATTCCCGCTTCCGCCGTGCATTCAATCGGCCCTGATGCAATGACTGTGCGCGGATCTGCGATGCAAGAACTGGTTGAACTCGATAACCTGCCACGCATGTCCGACATCATCGGTCACAAGATGGTCACGCAAAGCGGACGGCTGCTCGGCGTGATCGATGACGTGCTCATCAATCGCGGAGATGGAACCATTGTGGGGTTTGTCGTTGGCGAAGGCGTCCGCAGCAAGTTGGAGAACATCTTCAATCCGCAGCGTTCCCGAGTTCGCGGCTATGTGCGCGCCGAAGCCGATCTTCACGTGGGCAAGGACCTGATCATCGTACCAGATGATGCGCTGATCGAAGGCGAGCCAGCCGCGCATGAAGGCGATCAGAAATCACCGATAGCGAAGCCAGGTGAAGCGGAGTCGCATGGATGGGAAAAGCGCGCTTCAGCGGAATCGACACGACCCAGCATTTGGACGCGGCGAACAGACACGCCAGCACAGACTCAATCGGAAACATCCGCAGAACCCCTTCTTAAAACTGAAACTGCACGAGCACCCGAGCCGGGTCGACCTGCTACACTCGACGAAGAAAAAATGCCTGAAATGGCAACGCCGATTACGACGGATGAAGCCGTTAGGACCGTTTCTCAGGACGAAGGTGTGAGCACCGTGCAGCAGGATCGACCTCTAAAATAACGCTGCCGCGTCTCTCACTGAATCTGTAGGGCGTCTCTGCCAGCCGGCACATATTTGGCCCAAGAATTCCTGCGTTCGTGAGTTCCTGATAGAACCTGTCGGCCTCTCACAAAGAGCTCTGCAACGAGCAATTTTTGCAGCGGAAGTACGAATCTGCCGTTCCTGGTTTCATGGCTTTCAGATTAAATCGCTTTCTTTCTTCGCTGATATCCTAGACAGAAGCTGGCAGGGATTTTCCGACGCGTCGCAAATCCTCGAGCAGGATCTCCATGTCGCGTAAAGTCGTCCGATAGTTCAACACACAACCGCGCAAGGCGAAACGGCCGCTGACTGTGGTGTTCGAGAGATAGGAGCTGCCATCCCGTTGAAGAGCGACCATCAGCCGTTCGTTGAAGGCATCAATTGCTGCGAGCGGTTGATTCGTGAGCTGCGCCGGCAGGTGACGAAAACAAAAGATCGATAACTCGACCGGCGCGACCATCGCGAAGTCCTCGCTGGCATGCACCACTGATTCGAGATGGCGCGCACACGCAAGATTGCTTTCGATCGCATCGCTCAACCGATCGAGGCCCACTCCCTTCAACAGCATCCACACTTTGAGCGCCCGAAAACGTCGCGATAGTTCCGGGCCGTAATCCCAGCATACCAACGCTTCATCTGCTTTCTCACCAAACATCCGGGTGTAATCCGCCTCGTGAGCAAAAGCGGCTCGTGCAATCTCCGGGTTACGATAAATCACGCAGCCAACATCCACCGGCAGGTAAAGCCATTTGTGAGGATCCAACGCGATGGAATCCGCCTGCTCCATTCCTGCGAATAATTCTCTCGCCGATGGGGCGAGAATGGCGAAGGCACCATAACTTCCATCCACGTGCATCCAAAGTTCGAACCGATCCGCAACTTCGCGAATCTCGCGCAAGGGGTCGACCGCGCCGGTATCCACAGTTCCGGCGTTGCCGACGACGCAGAACGGGACGTAGCCGGCCTCCAGATCATCAGTGATTTTTCCGACCAGATCGTCCACGCGCATTCTGAAGCGTTCGTCGACTGCGACGTGCCGTAGGTTCTCCCGGCCAATTCCAAGAAGCGCCGCTGCCTTGGTGATCGAGAAATGCGTCGCGGTCGACGCATAGATGCGCAGACGACCTAACGACTGGTATTTCGTCTCGCGCGCCGCGGCCAGAGCGGCTAGATTAGCCATTGACCCGCCGCTGACGAACAGTCCTCCAGCTTCAGCAGGGAATCCCAGAATTTGGCGAATCCAATCGATCGTCAGGCGTTCGAGTTCCACCGGCGCTGGTGCCGAACGCCAGATGGTAAGATTGGCGTTCAACGTTGACGAAAGCAGATCGGCGAACGCTCCCAGCGGAGTCCCAGGCGACTGCACGTAACCAAACATCCGTGGATGCGCATTCTGACGGCTGAAAGGAACAATGGTTTCGCGAAAGACTTTCAGCAGCGAATCAAAATCGGTTCCTTTGAACGGGAGCTCCGAGTCGAGCCCCCTTCGAATCTCACGTGAAGAAATCTGCCGATATGCCGGCCGATCCCGGAGCCCGCCCAGATAATCGGTAATAAATTGGGCGATGGAATCGCTCCAGTCGCGTATTTCGCCAGCAGACGGCTCAAGCATGTGCACGTATTACACGCGCAAAGAATATCTCGTGCAAATGGCGCATCGATGGTAGGGCGCGACCGGCGGGCGCGCCGAGCGCGTCACCCGCCACTACGCATTCATTTCCAAGCTTCCTCGCTCTTCTCTTCGTAATGTTTGAACGCGGTATCCAGACCGCCAATCACTTCCGCAGCAGTTTCAAAGAGCGCCTGCGCTTTTGGTTCATCTATTTTGCTAATGTCGGCGCGCAGGTGTTCGATCAGTTCGTGAAATTCTTTCCGAACATTCGCGGTATGCGCGCGCGGATTTTTTGATGCGATCGTTTCCATATAACGCGTTCGCCGGTGGAATCGCGCGCAGACGCATCAGATCCGCGAATCCTTCTTACTTTTTCCTTCTTCTTTCTTACTGTTATCACCAGTGCCGATTATTGTTTTAGCGCTGCTGTTTTTTGTTCTCATCGCCTTCGTCGGCGTGGTTCTGCTTTCGCTTGCTTTGCGTTACCGCGCCGGAACTGCTCGAAGACAAGCACGGCGCTGGGTCGCCAGCTTAAATGTGTGGATGACCAGCTTCTCGGCTGTTTTCTTTCTCTCGTTCACGTTGCTGCTCTCCTTCTGGGTCGGCTCAGCATTTCGGTTCGCCCTGATTGGCATAGGTTGTGGAGGCGTACTCGGCCTCATTGGTTTAGCCCTGACCCGTTGGGAAAACCAACCGGAAGGACTCTTTTACACGCCGAGCCGCTGGCTTGCATTGATCATCACCCTGGCGATCGCAGGACGCTTCGTATATGGCTGGTGGCGCGCCACGCACTCAGGCAGCAATGCTTCTGACGATCAGCATTGGCTGATCACCGCTTCCGGCACGCAGCTGTCGTTGGCAGTCGCTGCCGGCTTGATCGGTTACTATCTGGTTTACTCCGCCGGAGTGCGCCTGGGCGTCGCGCGGCACGAGCAACGGCGATTCAGTTAAACAAACTTCGTGGTTTCCTGGCTTCCAGATTAATTCTGGCTAACCGGCTTTGTGTTCGTTCACCGCGACGATTTTCAGATCGTCGCCGGTCGGCTCCAGCACCAGTGTTTTATTGATCTTACCGGACGAATGTTTGCCACCGTTGCGCAAATCGTATCTGAGCGGAAATGTTACCCGCACCCGGTTCCCGTTCTGCGGCTCGACCGTGATATCGCCGTCGAGCCAGAAACGCCGGTCCGGCCATCGCGCGGCGTAGCGTTGTAAATCCTTGCGGATCTTTTCGTGATTCTTGATGCCTTCGTCGTAATACCGGACGCGATCGGCAAAGAAATCGGTTTCCGAACCGACATGCGAATCGAGCCCCGCGAGCACAAATGCACCGACATAATCGCGCAGGCGTTCCCTGCTGAAGTCTGGTGACGCAGAACTGGTGTTCGATGTCAGAACAGACGGCGATGATGCCGTTTGCGTCGTGTCCGAGTAAATTGGTGTTCTAGCCGCGGCAGCTGGCGGCGCCGGGATTTCGGTGCCGGTTCCCGGCGTTTCCGCGGCGCCTGAGGACGGCGTCTCTCGTTGGTTCGCTGATATTTGCTGTTCGCCCATGCGCAACCGCCGCCACGTCTCAGAACTCTTCACCTGATCGCTTGCCTTTGTCGCCACTGCCGGTTTGGCGCCCAATGCTTTGCTCGTTTCCGCATCGAGCTGACCGCTAATCGGCAGTCCGTTGCGGATCTGGTAACGGCCAAGCGCTGCGGCCAGTTCGCTGCTGTACGCACCGTCGACAGGGCCGAAGTACAAACCGGCGTCGTGCAATTTCATCTGTACCACGCGCACATTATCTTCGGCCCAACCACTGGCCTCATTCTCCTCTGCCGAAACCGATCCGGCGCCCACAAACGCGATCGCAACCACTAAAAACACAAAACGTACAGTCACCTAATTATTATCGAACGCGGAGCACCGCGCGCTCTTGTTCGGACGTGAGGTGCACTTTGATCGGTTGCCTTCTTTGTTCGTCGCTGGCGCAATAACTGAAAGATTTTTCGCCGAATTGCCGAAGTATCATTGATGACCGTTCGGCAGAAGACCCACGGTGACGAGATCGAAGTCGATCCGCGCTTCCGAAATCGCGAGCGCCAGCCCGGTCTCGATCTTCTCCGCGCGCTTGCCATCATCATCGTCGTTGTTTACCACGCGGCACTGTTCGGATTCAAATTGCCCCGCCGAGTAGATCGCTTCGGATGGATCGGTGTCGATCTTTTCTTTGTCCTTAGTGGTTATCTGATCGGCGGCCAATTGCTCGCGTCGCTCGCGCGGGATCAGCGGATCAAGCTTGGCCGATTTTTCACCCGGCGGGCATTGCGAATTATGCCGGCCTACTTCATCGTGCTCGCGATTTATTTTTTGTTGCCGGCGTGGCGCGAATATCCCGAGATGGCGCAGCCGCTCTGGAAATTTCTGTTGTCGGTGCAAAACATCGCGCTCCATGGCGGCACCGCTTTCTCACATGCCTGGTCACTGGCAGTCGAGGACCAATTCTACCTCGCGCTACCGTTTCTTTTGCTCTTTCTCTACCGCCGTCCGCGCGCGGCCATAATTGTTCCTTGCCTGATCGTTGTCGGCGGAATCGGCTTACGCGCTTTCCTGGCTGCACAGAACGCATCAGCTGATGGTGCCGTGTCATTCCGCGGCTTCCAGGCTTCGATTTATTATCCGACTTGGACCCGACTCGACCCGCTCGTGTTCGGCGTTGTTCTGGCGGCGATCGAGAAACTTCGGCCGAACTGGTGGCAACGCCTGATCGACTTCGCGCCCTGGCTTTGGCTGCCTGGACTCGGGCTCATCAGTTATGCATTGTATCTCGGCGAAACCAAAAACCTCACCATTGCTGCGTGTATCTGGCAATTCCCACTCATCGCCATAGGGATGGCTGCGATCCTAGTTTGCGCGGTCAGTCCACGACTCCCGCTCTGTCGAGTTGCAATTCCCGGCGCCGCCTTCATCGCCAGCATCGCCTACAGCGCTTACTTGATTCAGAAACTGGTTATCAATGCTGTCGTGCAGTTCTGCGCAAATCACTCCACAGATCTCACGTCTGTGCCCGCGCTTCTTGCCGTTGAACTCTGCGTTTATATCGCCGCAACGATTCTCTTCCTGTCGATCGAACGTCCATTCCTGCTTCTTCGTCGAAGGTTTGCGCCTCCGGTCGAACAGGATTCGCGAGAATCGCGCGGGAGCTAATGGGCGGCGTGTTGCGGCTCCGGCAGAAAGAAAAAGAGGATTCCGAGGATCACATAGACCGACAGAAGTTGGACGCCTTCGATCCAATTCGTCTCGCCGTCTTCGCTGATCTGAAACAGGATGTAGACCGAGGCCACGACTGCCAGAACTTCAGGCACCGTGAATTCAAGGTCCATCGGCCGCCCGAAAACATAGGAGAGAAAAACCATTACGGGCGCCACGAACAGTGCGATTTGCAAACTGGAGCCGATCGCTATGCCAACGGTCAAGTCCATCTTGTTTTTCATCGCCATGAGGATGGCAGTCGAATGTTCCGCCGCGTTACCCACAATCGCTACCACGATTACACCAACAAATACCTCGGTAAGACCGACGGAATCTCGCACGTTTTCGATCGTGCCGACAAGAAACTCCGAGAGCAGCGCGACCACAGCAGTTGCGATGAGCAGGATGGTAATGGCCTTGCCGCGCGACCATTGCCTCTCTTTTTCCTCCACATCTTCTTCAGAGCTTCGAAAGAGATGCTTGTGGGTCCGGAGCGAAAAACCGAGCATGCAGAAATAGGTTAAAAACAAGACAACAGCTATGGCGAGGGAGAGCTTCTGCTCGACCAATGGGCTCCAGCCGCCAGGACTGGAACGCGCGGTGAGATGAAAAACCGTCGGAATGACTAAGCCGATCGCGGCGAGAGAGAGCGAGATGGCCGAAGTCCGCGCTGCGGTTCCGTTGAAACATTGTTTCTTATATTTAGTGCCGCCACATACAATCGAGAGTCCAAGCACCAGCAACACGTTGCCGATGATCGATCCCGTCAGGGAGGCTTTCACCACATTGGTCAGACCTTTGGAAAGGGCTATGCCGGCGATGATTAGCTCCGCGGCATTTCCGAAGGTGGCGTTGAGCAACCCTCCCAAGCCTTCCCCGACTCGGACCGCGAGCGCTTCCGTGGCGTGACCGATCCAGCCCGCGACCGGAATGATGCCGAGAGCCGAAAAAACGAACAGCGCGGTCGGACTGATGCCTCCCGGCCACCAGCGCAGAACAATCGCCAGCGGAACGAAGATAAGAAGCCAGTCGAGGGATGGTTTGAGTTTCAGAAGTGTAGAATTTCGCGACTTGCCTCAGCTAATCAACCCGTTCGTCTGGATGGCGAGCTTGCAAAATATTTTGCACAAAGCGAACGCGCATGTAGCGGCCGCTTTGTGAGCGGCATTTATTTGATAAAACGGATCAGGAAGCCGGGAGCCCAGGAAAATGGATCAGGTATTTCCTTTCTCATGGTTTCTTGGTTTCCATATTTCAATATAAAGAAGGACTGATATGAAAACCGCTGTTCTATTTTGTGCTGCAGCGCTGTGGTACTTGCCGTGTCTCGCCGGGGCGCAAAGCCCAGATGAGCGGCTTCGAACCATCTATACAGAAGAATGGAAATGGCGGCTGGAACAGTTTCCCGGGCTCGAAGGAGTCGAAAAACCAGTTCCCGATCGCTTGCCGAAAGTCGATCCAAAGACGCAGGACACGCGGCAACTTTACTGGCAGGATGTGCTGCACAAGCTTGATGATATTCCGCGCGCGCAGCTCTCGCCGGAGGAGCAGATCAACTACGATGTTTACCGGCCCGAAATCGAGAATTTCGTAGCCGATCAGAAATTCCGTGACTACGAAATGCCAGCGAACTCGGATTCTGCTTTCTGGACCGATGTGGGTTTCACAGCTCGGCGACCTTTCAAAACGCTGACGGATTATAAAAATTGGATCGCGCAGATGCGCGACGTCCCGCGCTATTTCCGCGAACAAATTGCAAACATGCGGGCGGGGCTTGCGCGCGGCTTCACGCCGCCACGTCTCACTTTGCAGGGACGCGAGAAGTCCATCGCCACCATTGCGCAGGGAAAAGCCGAAGACAATCTGCTCTACACACCATTCCGCGAACCGATGGTGGGAGTTCAGCAGTCCGATCGGGACAAACTTAAAGCAGAAGCCGCACACGTGATTCGTGAGATCGTGCAGCCCGCGTATGCGGATCTGCTGAAATTTTTCCGCGATGGATACGTGCCGCACACCCGCACGACGCTTGCGGCCGAAGCGCTGCCGGACGGGAAAACGTACTATCGCCAGAAAATTCGCGAGTTTACTACGCTCGATTTCTCGCCCGACGAAATTCACCAGGTCGGGTTGGCGGAGGTCGCCAAATTACATCAGCAAATGGTCGACGCGATGCACGAATCCGGTTTCAAAGGCGAGTTTCCGGCATTCCTCAAATTCCTTCGAGACGATCCGCAGTTCTACGCCAAAACACCGCAGGACCTGCTCAATCGCGCCGCCTGGATTGCGAAAGTGTTCGACGGAAAGTCGTCGCAATACTTTGGCTATCTGCCGCGGATGCGCTTCGCCATCAAACCGGTCCCGTCCGATCTGGCGCCGTTTTATACCTCAGGCCGCGGCGGTGCGGGCATTTATCTCCTGAACACATACGATCTGCCGCATCGCCCGCTCTACAATTTGCCCGCGCTGACCCTGCACGAGTCCGCGCCCGGACATGCATTCCAGATTCCGATCGCGCTCGAGCACAAGAACCAGCCGGAATTTCGGCGATTCGACTACATCTCCGCGTACGGTGAAGGGTGGGCGCTTTATTGTGAACAACTGGGACAGGAAATGGGGCTGTACGAGACGCCATACGACCGCTTTGGGATGCTGGGCTATCAGATCTGGCGCGCTGCGCGGCTGGTAGTGGACACCGGCGTTCATTCGAAGAGTTGGACGCGCGAACAGGCGCTCAAATACATGCACGATTACACCGCGCTACCTGAGCACGAAATCGAAACCGAGGTCGACCGTTACATCGCCTGGCCCGCGCAAGCTCTCTCGTATTATATGGGGGAGCTGGCGATCGTGCGTGCTCGCGAAAAAGCGGAGAAAACGCTCGGAGCGAAATTCAACATTCGCGCTTTCCACGATGCTGTGCTTGAGCTCGGCTCGGTACCGCTGCCCGTTGTCACCGCGCGAATCGACCGCTTCATCACGGAAAATGGCCAAGGTCCTTACCCGGATATGGAGTGAGTAGGGGAGCACGCGGGTCGTGTGCCGGTTTCGACGCCTCACCGAAACGAACTTATTTGCACTTCAGCCGAGTATGATTTGCACGGATTTTCGGTCGACCGAGAGTGCTGTGGCCTTCGCTCTCCTCAGGCGGAATGACTCAGGACAAGTTGTTTCGGGGTCAAATCGAATCGCGGATACCGCGGTCGAAATCCCGTGGGCCGACGACGCCGGACATTCTATCCCAAACCGAGCTCACCGCAGGACGCACCGTGTCCCATGGCAAGGCTGAATCGGGCTTGCCGGTCTCGTAATCATTTGCAACGGATTCCTCAACTTCGTCGAACTTCTTCCCACGATGCTTGTTGAATGAGTTGTAGCCGGTGCGATACGCGTGCTCGTATTGGTCGTAAGAAGAATTCTTCGCGTACGGTTGTTTAGAATGTTGTTCCCGCCAATAGGCCGCTTCGTTTTCGGGGTACACCCACTGGCCGCGATCAGTGTCGTCTGCTTTCGAACGTGTTTGCATAAGTGTTGTTCCTTCTACTGTTTCCAATAGAATTTCGATGGTTGCGGCCCGATCGGTCGCTTTTTACAATCGAAAAACGAATCAGAACTCCAGCTACGTGGTTGCAAACGGCCGCCGCGGCATCTGCTCCACGCAGCCCTGCGCCCGGCCCGCTCGAATAGCGGCTCCGCTTTGGTCTTTTGATCGAGTGACGGCAGCAGGATGACGTTTATATCGAGAATGCGACCGATGCGCCTCTTCCGGTTTTCTTGACCGTCAGATTGCCTCCGTCGCTATTTCCGGGATCGATGCGATACTCCGAGATGATAAAACGATCTGCTATCTCTTTCACACGTCGCGCGCCTGACAACCTTACTGAAGAGCTGGTCGCTGTGCTTTCATCGAAGGACTCTTTCGAATTTAAGCCGTTATTCGAAATTATTTTACTCAATCTGCGGGAGCGAAACGCAGCCAATGGCGGGGAGGAACTGCTGCGCCTCCGTGCTTACGAAAAGCTTCAGGGCTTGGTCCATCAGGGCGCGGTCAATCGGACAGTCTCTGGGACCACGAAGAAATATAAAGGCGTTGCGAAGCGAATGGTTGTGCTGCGCGATGAGATGAAAGCTTTGCGTGCGGCCTGCGACGAGCGCGCTCTTGCCAAGGCTGCCGCGCGTGACTGAGTTCTGAGTAGGATTCGAGCCACATACTGGAATAAATATTTCCGGCAGCCGATGCCGCTGTCCCGAGGGCCTGGCTTTGCGTTGCTCGCGACACGCCCTCGATTACTTGGCCAGGTCTTGGATTACTTTCTCCAGCCCACTCACCACTAGCGTGAAACGATCGTAATCAAGTTTGTCAGGAGTGTCATTCGACGAGTGATAGTACGGATAACGAAACGGCGCGGTGTCAGTAACCATGATGGCTCGGTAACCATGCTGCCAGAATGACCACTGGTCCGACCAACTCACGCCGGGGATGAATGCGGGAAGCGAGGCGCCTTCAGACGGTATGTTCGCGTGTGTGCGGAACACCGCGATAACGCGACGTAGCAACGCGCGTGAATGAACGTTGCTAACAAAGCCGATGAAATTGCCGGCGTTCGGATAGAACAGGCCCAACCCCGGCGACGGATATGTTTGCGAGTGCGGCGCATCGGAAAAGTAACCGATGGTCTCCAGACTGATCATCGCAGAGATCTCATCGCCGCGTTCTTTGCATCTGCGGGCATAAACCTGGCTGCCCATTTCACCCGACAAAAAATAAGGCGGCTCCTCATTCACGAAGGCAACGAAGCGCAGCGTTTGCTTCGGTTTCGTGCTCGCGAACCGCCGTGCCAAGGCAACCATTGCAGCCACGCCAGTGCCATTGTCGTTTGCGCCCGGTGAGCCAAACACTGAATCATAATGCGCGCCGATGACGACAATAGGCAGCGGCCTCGACACCCCCGCAGTTTGTTGGCTGCCGGAAATTTCCGCCTCGATATTGTGGCAGGGCTGTCCGCCGGTCTCGTAGCTGTCTCGTCGGATGCGCAGCCCGGCTCGGGAAAACGAATCTTCGATGAAATCGGCGGCGGCGTTGAGCTGTGCGTAACGCGACATGTTGCGCTCGCCGATTTCTCCCGCGAGCTTCTGCACATCCGCGCGGAGCTCTTCGCGCAAGACAACTTCATCAGGCGACAGCGGCTCCGCCTTGGAAACATTCTTGCCAGGCATCCTCATTCCAAACCACCAGAGTAACACCAGAACGCCGACGACGGCGATGGTGATGCGCAGCGGGCTGAAGAAGATTTTTGAGAGAGCAGTTGAGTGCACAGGCGGTGACTTGTAAACGGGCGCTCGGGTCGGGCGTCCGCCGGCGCGCCCGGCGGTCGCGCCCTACCAGATTATCCAAAGTTCACGCGAGCTTTTTGCGGAAACGCAAAGCGCACAAACTAAAAAGCAGATTCGACATCACAATAAGCACTAAAAGATTCGGCCAGTATTCGAAAAAATTTGCGCCGCGCAGAATGATGGCGCGCATGAGTGCAATGAAATATGTCGTGGGAAACAGCGCTCCGAACGCATAAAAAATCCACGGCATGGTCTCACGTGGGAAAATGAATCCGGAAAAGAAAACGCTCGGCAACAGGAACACCATCGACATCTGCAGCGCCTGCATTTGGTTTTCGGCTCTGGTGCCAACGAGCAATCCCAGGCTTAGCAGTGCGAACACATATACCAGCGTAGAAAACATCATGGCGAGCACACTTCCCTCAATGGGAACGAAAAACACAAACCGCATAATACTGAACAAGACAATCGCCATAGTCATGCCAATGCACAGATACGGAACAAGCTTGCCGAGCATGAGCCCAGCCGGGCTCAATGGGCTCACTAGTAACTGCTCGAGCGTGCCGCGTTCGCGTTCACGCACCAAAGCCATGGCCGCTGCAACTGTTGTCCCAATTTGCAAGACGACGCCGATCACTCCGGGCACAAAAAAGTTAGGTGCTCGCATGGCCGGGTTATAAAGCATCTGCGGACGAACATCGATTGGCATTCCTTTCCGACCAGTATCACGCATTAGCGTTTCCATTGATTGCGTCAACGCCACGCCGAGCCCGGTTTGAAGAGCCTGCAACGCGGTGGTGGAATTGGATCCATCAACGAGTAACTCCACCTGTGCGGAGTGGCCGGCCATCAGTTCGCGCGTAAAGTTCGGCGGAATGTAAAGCGCGGCATACGCGCTTCCCTTGCGCATTTCGCTCTTCAATTGCTCCAGGCTTGGTACTTCACCGACTACGCGAAAGCTTTGCGTGTTAACGAACTGATCGATTAAAAGACGGCTCTCGACCGTGCGATCTTCATTGAGAACAAGCATCGCCATGTGCTTCACGTCATTATCGAGCGCATACCCGAACGCCACCATCTCGATCAACGGCGGGAAAAAGAAGAAAAAGAGAGTCAGCGGGTCGCGCCAGACGACGATGAACTCCTTGAACAAGATTGCGCTAAATCCGCGAAAGGGTTTGTGTTTCATCTTCACATTGTTCGGTGGGTCATCCCGAGCGAAGCGAGGGACCTCGCAAAATACACAGAGTGCGCGAATTCCCTTTGATCATTGGCGTCCGCCTGTGGCTGCTGAAGCACGCGAGCGAGGTTTGAAATGCTGAAAGAGCATCAGTGATAAATCCGCCCATTTCGGATTCTTCGTTTCGACTAGTGCATTCTTCTTCTCACGTCGCCACCCTTTGATTTCCTTTTCACGTGCGATCGCGTCTCGAGGATTGTCGAAGCATTCGTAGTAGACTAAGCGGTTTACCTTGTAAGCCTTGGTGAAGCCGTCTATCTCCGCATTTTGATGTTGCCAGACTCGTCGCACTAAGCTGTTTGTTATTCCGGTGTAGAGGACGACCCGGCTTTGGTTCGTCATCATGTAAATGTAGAACGCCTTCATTCTAATTTCTGTGTGCTTCTTCTTATTCGGTCATCCCGAGCGTAGCGAGGGACCTCTCGCCAGTAGGCAAGATTTTCAAACTCTCTCAATCATCGTCGCTTCGTTGATCTTCAATTAATTGCAGTAAATGCGGATTCTAATTCGTGAGGTCCTTCGCTTCGCTCAGGATGACATTCATCATTATGCGGCTTTTTGTCGTTCAGCAGCATGCTTGGCCGAGAGCTCTACAAACACGTCTTCCAGCGAAGGACCTATTTCATGAATCTCGACATGAGCGACGCCGACTTTGCGCAGTTGTTCCTCAATATGCGCGCGCTTGACTGTTTCATCGACTAGCAAATGCATCGATTGGCCGAAAATCGTGGCGCTGCGCACTCCGGCCATCTCGTGCATGGCATGAAGCGCCGAGGTCACGTGATCGCACGTCACGTCGAGCCGGCGTGTCCCCGGTGGATTCACGTCCGGCAGTGTTTTCAAGTCGTCGGGCTCACCGCACACGATCAATTTCGACAGGTAGATGTAGCCTACATGATCGCAGCGCTCTGCTTCATCCATGTAATGGGTCGTCACGAACAGCGTCATGCCTTTACCAGCGAACTCGAAAAGTAAATCCCACAGCTCACGCCGGGCGACGGGATCTATACCGGCTGTCGGTTCATCAAGAAAAAGCACACTCGGCTTGTGCATGAGCGAACAAGCCATGGCCAATCGTTGACGCCAGCCACCGGAGAGTTGAGCAGCGCGCCTGTCGATGTACGGCTCCAGATGAGTCGTGGCGATCATTTCCTCGCGCCTCTGATTCAACTCGCGGCCGCTCAAGCCATAAAGTTTTCCTGCGAAGATGAGATTCTCATTCACAGTCAGTTCGTCATAGAGCGAAAATTTTTGCGACATGTAGCCGATCAATTCCTTAATCGGCTCCAAATCCCGCACGACGTCGTGGCCGCCTATTTGCGCCGTGCCCTCAGTCGGCTGCAGGATTCCGCACAGCATACGGATCACAGTTGTCTTTCCCGAACCATTCGGGCCGAGAAAACCGAAGATCGATCCCTTCCCAACGGTAAACGAAACATGATCGACGGCCGTGAAAGCGCCGAAGCGTTTTGTCAATCCTTCTACTTGGATCATCGGCTCAGGCATAAATAGAGGATCTGGAAACCACGAAACCAGAATGATTTTTTGCTGAAACTCGTGGATTCCTGGCTTCCAGATTTATTCATCGGCTTCCAGCTTCATTTCACATTTGGAAAGTAAACGTCCGCAGCCATTCCTGCCCGCAAACGATCGTCGTCGCTCGGCAACCGAACCTTCACGCCGAATACCTGTTTGATGCGGTCAGCCACAGTTTGCACATTACGCGGAGTAAATTCCGCCTGCCGATTGATCTGCTCGACAACGCCGTCGAAATCCGTGTGCGGAAACGAATCCACGCGGACGCGGACGTGCTCGCCCAGTTTGATCAAACCCAGCCATGATTCAGGCACGTAAACCCGCACCCAGAGATGTCCGGTCAACAACAGCGTTGCCGCCTCGCGATTGGCTGGCAGCACATCGCCTACTTTTACGCTGAGCACCTCCAGAACGGAATCCGCCGGCGCGATAATCTGCATTTCGGCCAGCTGCGAATCGATATCGGCCAGTTGCGCCCGCGCTTGTGCGACGCGCATCTTCGCCGCCGCCACATTTTTCTCCTGCGCTTTCGCCGCGCTGCCGGCGCGCTCCGCGTCAGTCGCCGAAACGACTTTGCGATTCAGCAAATCCTGCTGGCGCCGCGCATCATCGTGCAAGAACACCAGCTGTGCCTCTTGCGCGTCGGCATCGTGAACAGCCGTGTCGATTTGCGCGGCGGCCAGATCGCGCCGCGCTCGGAGTTCCGACGCATCCAGTTGCACGATCACCTGACCTTCGTGCAAGCGATCGCCTTCCCACGCCAAAATTTTCTCCACGCGTCCGCCAGACCGCGGGCCCACGTGTGCTTCATCGACTTCGATCGTTCCTGAGATGGCGTTTTTTCGAGTGCCACAGCCAGCCAATAGAAGGAGCAGTGCGAAAGCTCCCGCCAGACCAAATGACTGTGCGCAGCGCCTAACGAATAATACCTGCATGTTTTCTTCCTTTTTGTGTGAGCGCACCCTGGAGAACGATTTTCAGGATCCCGGCAAAACCTTCCTTCGGCATCATCCCGAGTTTCTCCATCTTCGCGGGATTCATGATCGCCTGAACAATCGCGAGTAGAATCTCAATGATTAGGTTCGCCTGAACGTCTTTTCGTATCATTCCCGCCCGTTGCCCCGCCAGGAGAAGCTTTCCAAAATACCGCTGAAACAACGCGGCCCGCCGACGCTCGATAACCTCAAATACTTGCGGCGCTTTCTGGCGCATATCTCGGACGAACGGCGGTTTAATCTCATCCAATTCGCGTTGCGTCCCCGCCAGCAACTCGCGCAAAGTCGCCGGAAAATCCTGCGGTTGTCCGCGCGTCACTCCTTTCAGCATAGTTTCCACACCTTGGAATTTGTCGGCCAGCACAGCCTCGAGCAGATCGAACTTGCCCGGAAAATGAGCATAAAGTGTCTTTTTGCTGATCCCCAATTCGTCCGCCAGATCGTCCATGGTCACACTGCGAAATCCATGACTGAAAAAGTGCGACCGCGCCGCATCCACTATCCGTTGCCGAACGGACGAGGTTTTCTGGCTTCGCAACCTCCTTTTATTCGTCGCCGTCATTGATGTCGTTCAGCAGCAGGGGTGAATCCCGATGTCATAACACGCCCGATCGGCTGCTTCAGGCCCTTGTCGGAGCGCACGCCCGTGATCGGCTGTTGCAGCTGGCTAGCGAGGGGAATATAAAACGCGACGAGTTCAGTCATTGAGGAAACTAATATCGTATATCTAGTTTCCTAGCAATATATTTTATGGCCTATCAAGCTGACCCGCGACCGTCATCGATGACATGTAACAGCACAGCCACTAACCGTTGGGTGGTCGACGTTATGACGCTGCTAGGGGTCTTTGGCCTTTTCGGGTTCCTGTTTAAAGAATAACTCTTGGCAGGTGAACTCTCCGCGAAATCGACTGAGTCTATTGTCGCGGGCGAACGATCTCTGCAATCCGTGATCTGAATGGAGCTCAAACTCGAAGCAATCGTTCACTC
This sequence comes from uncultured Verrucomicrobiae bacterium, assembly GCA_963805485.1. GTDB lineage: Bacteria > Verrucomicrobiota > Verrucomicrobiia > Chthoniobacterales > UBA10450 > Udaeobacter. The sequence goes on from CAWDUN010000003.1 coordinate 356,783, forward strand.
GTTTCACTGCGAAGCCAGTCCGCGTCTGTCGCTTTACTCGAGTGCCTGAGCTTGAGAGACCGTCGGAAAGCAAATTTGCTGGGCGAAATCAACGTGTCGTTTTACTAAGAAGTCGTGGAATTGCTTAATGCGCTGAAGAAACATTTTGGCTACGACCAATTCCGGCCCTTGCAGCGGGAAATTATCGAAGATGCACTCGCCGGACGCGACGTGTTTGTGCTGATGCCGACGGGCGGAGGGAAGTCGCTTTGTTTTCAGTTGCCTGCGTTAATGCGTGAGGGGTTAACGATCGTGGTGTCGCCACTGATTGCGCTGATGAAAGATCAAGTTGATGCGCTACAAACCAGTGGCATCGCCGCAACGTATTTGAATTCAACGCTGGATCGGGAAGAGGCAAAGACGCGATGGCGCGGCTTGCATCGCGGCGAGTATCGAATGCTCTACGTCGCGCCGGAACGCTTGATGTTGGAGACCTTCCTCGAGCGCGCCCTTAACTGGAACATTGCGCAATTCGCCATCGACGAAGCGCATTGCATCAGCGAATGGGGTCATGATTTCAGGCCGGAGTACCGCGAGCTCAAGAAGCTACGAAAACATTTGCCCGATGTGCCGATCATGGCGCTTACCGCCACCGCGACCGAACGCGTGCGCGCCGATATCGTCAAGGAATTAGAATTGCTCGATGCGCGCGCTTACGTAGCGAGCTTTAACCGCCCGAACCTGACATACCGCGTGATCCCTAAAACGTCGGCTTACGAACAACTTCTGGCATTTATTCGGAGTCGCCCTAACGACAGCGGCATTATTTATTGTGCCAGCCGCAAGAGCACTGAATCGCTCGCGGGAAATTTGATCAAGGACGACGTAAGCGCGAAGCCGTACCACGCGGGGCTAACGACCGCGGAACGGACAAAACACCAGGATGCGTTTCTCCGCGACGACGTGAGAGTCATTACTGCGACGATCGCGTTCGGAATGGGCATCAATAAGCCAAACGTGCGTTTTGTTGTGCATTACGATCTGCCGAAAAATCTGGAGAGCTATTATCAGGAGACCGGGCGAGCGGGGCGCGACGGACTACCCAGCGAATGCGTATTGCTGTTCAGCGCGGGCGATGTTGCCAAGCAACGGCATTTCATCGACGAAAAAACAGAGAAGGAGGCGCGTATCGCCCGTGCACAGCTTCAGCAGATGGTCCATTTCGCCGAAACGCGCGAATGCCGGCGTGGCGTGTTGCTGGAATATTTTGGGGAAAAGTTTTTGCCGCGATCGTGTGACAGTTGCGACAATTGTTTGCAGCCGCGCGAAACATTCGACGGAACCATGCCCGCGCAAAAATTTCTTTCCTGCGTCTATCGCATCCATGCCCGGCATGGATTTGGATTCGGATTGGGACACATCGTCGATGTGCTTCGGGGCGCAGATACGGAAGCGATCAGGCAACGAGGTCACAATGAGCTGTCCACTTACGGCATCGGCGGCGAATTAAAGCGAGGTGAATGGCAGGCGATCGGTCGCGAACTATTGCGGCTGGGGCTGGTCGAATGTGCCCCGGGCAAGTTTGCTACGTGGTCGCTTACGCCCGCCGGTCTGGAGGCATTGCGAAAGCGGACATCGATCGTTTTGACCAAGCAAATCGAAATCGCAGAGAAACGCGCGCGAACCAAGCCAGGCGCGATCGAATGCGACGAAGTATTGTTTGAGCGCTTGCGTGCGTTGCGCCGTCAGCTCGCGGATGAACGCGGCGTACCCGCTTACATCATCTTCTCCGATGTGTCGCTGCGCGAAATGGCGAGAAAGTATCCGACGAATTCACCGGAGTTCCGCCGCATTGCGGGCGTCGGCGAACAGAAACTGAAGGATTTTGGCGAAGTGTTCATGAGCGCGATCAGAAATTATTCGGCGGAAAATCAACCCGAAATATCGACAAAAGCTGCCGATTTTACGTTCTCAAACCGGGAGGACTCACTTGAATGATCGATCCCCGTCTGCGCCCAAAAGAACGGAAGAATCCGCACGAGTTCAGGCAGGGCCATGAGGGTGCCAAGAAGTTCATGACCGTGCTGGAAAGCAAACTGATGACGCCGGAGCAGATTGCGGAGGGACAAAAGCGGGCACGCGAGTTTAAGCCACGCAAGGTGCGGTCACGATCTTCATCAATAGGACTCTTTCTCCACAAGTTTGCTATCGATCGCGGCTTTGCCACCGACGCCGATAATCGCGGGGATGTCATAGTCACAAAGTGATCACGACGCTGGATCTGGACGGTGACGGCAAGCTGGAAGTCGTGGTCGGTTCGATGTCTTACGAAGGAGAAGCGATCACGATTTATCGCTGGTAGCCCAAAAAGGTTAAAGCTTTACTTTCTGTCTCTTGCGGCGGGTAATAACGCCACCGGTGGGAAGAGTAAGAGTATGATGAAGCCGCGATGGCTTTGGATCTTCGTTTGGTTGGCGGGCGCAGCATTTTCAAGCGCAGCAGATGAATCGCCTACGCCTGCGCCGCAGGCGGCAATTCAGGGACCGAATGTTCGGCCCGGCTATCCAGATGCGTTCGCTTTCGGCTACAAGCTTGCGGAAGATTCGGCCTCGCCGGATGGAAAATATGGCGTCATCCATGCGGATAGCGGCGAGATCGCCGATGAAATAGCCCGCGACTTTCTGGTCGCACTGAAACCCTTTCGCATTCTTGCGGCAAACGAAGGGCGTGCGTACAGAACGTACCATGGGCACTCGCCGGACGGGATGACAGTGGAATGGGCAAAGGATAGCTCGGCCGCTTTGGTTACCGTGGAAGGAAAATGGGGACCGGTCGGGTTCACCTTGTTCGAGCTGCATGACGGACGCGTGACGCGCCAGACCGATCTTTTCCCGCAGATCGAGCGACTGCTTCAGCCCGGTTTGCGACAATCCAAAATAAAGATGATTGCGTCCTACGTCTGGGCGAGCAGCGGTGGCGTTGGGATTACCCTTGAAGAGAACGACTCGCACATCGATGCCGATGGCCGGCGCATTCATTTCGATCTTTCTGGCACCAGCAATCCGAAACCAATGGAGCCGCCGATTGACACCTGGCATGGACATCTCGTAGCGGTGTGGAGCATCCCGGAGGCGCGCTGGTTGACGCATAAGTTGACGAACCACACCAATCGCCAGTGAAAACGAAGCGTTGCTTTGATTTGTTCAGAACTGCTCTGGTGTCGGCGCTCTGGCTGCTGCCAGCTGCCATTCGTGCGGACGAAGAAACGAAATCACCGGAACGCGTCGCAACGGCGCCAAGCGGGAAGTTCTACCTCGTTCGTTATACCGATGTCAATCAGTTCGGCTCCCCCGCTGGCCAGCGAATGGCGCTGGTAGCGGCAAATGATCCGCAAACGCGCGTTCCATTACCCATCAGTGAAGAAGTGAAGGCAGATACCGAGATGGGACTGGCATTCATCTCGCCCGATGAACAATGGATTTTCTCCGACGACAGTCTTTGCCCGGCTCGACTGTACCATCGCAAGGGTGAGCTTGAATATGTCCAGGAGCCGACCGAATGCCTGCGCGAAGCCGCGTTCCGTTTCCTGGCCGAGCAGGAGAAGATTGATGAAAAGCTGATTGGCATGCGCGCAGAGAATGACGTCGACACGCGCGTGATTGACTTTGCCGATTGGAGTTCCGATTCACGTCGCTTGCTGTTCGCTCTCTCGGCCAGCATTGGTTCGGAGGACAAGGGCGGTGGTGGTATCTTCAAGACCGGCATTGGCTGGTGGCTTTGTTACTTTAATACCGAGACCGGCAAATTTGAGCTCACCGATCGCTTGCGTGCAGCCAACCGCGACGCGCGAAAGCGCTGGGACGGTTACTCCAAGCCAACCGAGGCAAGCGCGGCGATGCCGCTGTCAGCCGAACCGATTGGTCAGGAAGGCCTGTGGACATCGGCCACGCGTCGGTTCGAGATAGCCGACAAACGGCTGAATGAAATCTATGCCGCGCTGCTAAAGAAGTTGGAACCGGCAGCACGCGAACAACTGAAGCAGGAGCAACGTGAATGGCCGATCCAGCGCGACACCGACGCAGCCATCAACGCAAACCAACGCTGGAGCCCTTTTGACAAAGCCGCCTTGATGGAAGGCAAAGCGATCGCAACTGAGGCGCGCGCAGCCGATCTCGAAGAGCAGCTCAAACCATGAAGCCTCAAGCGGAACTCGCGGTGAGTAGTGGAGCGACGCAAAACGATCGCGCGACGTTTGAAAGGAAGGAAGCAAATTGGCGCGAAGAACTCGAAAACAAGGCTGCAAAAATTAAAGACCCGCAAACGACTCGGGTTCCTCACGAGATCGACATGGTAGCATCTCATCGATGTGCGCGAAGAACGGCTCCCGGTTTATGAACAGGCGAAGTCTGGAGACGCGAAGGCATCCCAGCCATGACCGCGAGCGATAAAGGCGCAGTTGATCTTCGTTCATCGGAAAGCAACACAGGAGTGACATGAAAAATTTTTCGCTGATTGCGTTTGGTTTTTTATTAGCCCTTCCAATTAAGAAAATGAAAAGTTCCGTCCGGTTCTGCATCGTCCATGCCTGCGTTACGCTCGCGGCCTTCGGCTATCCAGCCATCGCTGCTGGCAGTAGCGGCATCGGCGAGAGCGTGGCGGCGCAACGCGATGGCAAGATTATAGTCGCGGGATCTGCCCAAGTCGCCGGTGTCGAACAATTCGCGCTGGTCCGTTATAACTCGGACGGCAGCCTGGACACTACTCTGAAGGGCAGCGGCAAATTGACTACTGCGGTCGGCACAGGCGACTGCCATGGCGAAGGGGTGGCGTTGCAGGAGGATGGGAAAATTGTTGTCGTGGGATATTCATTCAACGATCCAGTGTCATCAACCAGCGGCCAGTTGTGCTCCACGGTGTTACGGTACACCGCGGACGGCAGCCTCGACACAAACTTCGCCGACTCCGGCAGGGTAACAACCTGTATGGGTGCCAAGTACGCCAGTGCAGAGAGTGTGACGATGCAGAGCGACGGAAAGATTGTCGTCGCAGGCAAGTCGCTCAACGCCAGCGGCAACAATGATTTTGCGGTCGTCCGCTACAGCGTAAATGGGACTCTTGACACGAGCTTTAACGAAACCGGCAAGGCGATTGCCGACTTCGGTGCCGACGACTACGGCCGCAGTGTGGCCATGCGCCGCGATGGGAGAATTGTTGTCGTCGGTTACACCACTAATTTGATGACGGCCACGTCCGCAGGTTTTGATCGGCCGCCCGGAAGCAAGAAAGAATGTGCGCTCGCCTGCTTCAAGGCGAATGGGAGTCTCGATACAAGTTTCAACGGAACCGGTAAAGTCATTACAAACTTCGGAGGCGACGGAAATGCTGAGGGCCGAAGTGTGGCAGTGCAGACTGACGGGAAAATCGTTGTCGTCGGCTACGCGACTGCTGGCGGCACTGAAAAATTCGCGTTAGCGCGTTATAACGCCGATGGGACCCTGGACACGAGTTTTGGCGGCAGTGGTCGGGTAATGACTGCTGTCGGCATTATCGGCAGTATCGCTACCGGAGTGGCACTCCAGAAAGATGGGAAAATTGTGGTCGCGGGCTACGCCGTGAAAAACAGCGGCACAGGTTACGACTTCGCGTGTGTTCGTTACAACACTGATGGTAACGTTGATCAAAGTTTTGGAGACGGCGGTAAGATCATGACGAGCGTTGGCCGGGGCGATGGCAAGGCCAACTCGTTAGCAGTGCAAGAGGGTAAGATCATAGTCGCAGGTTCTGCTTACGTCGGCGATGACAGCCAGTTTGCGGTCGTGCGCTATGACGCGAGCGGCAAACTTGATATGAGCTTCAATGCCGCTGGCAGCGTGCTGACCACGGTGGGGAGCAAGCCTCCTGAATCGGAGGATACCACGCCGCAAACGCACCGCCGCGGAAAGCCGACATGGCATTCATCGATGGCCGTAATTAATGATCCGGATGGGTACACGAACGTCAGAGATTACGATGGCAAAGTCATCGCAAAGGTGAAAAAGGGCGAACGCTTCATCGCCGCAGAGCCATGGAGCGGGAATCGGTCTGACGATAATGTTCGCCTGAAGTCAGGAATCACGGGCCTCATGGATCGAAGCCGGATTCATCTGCTACCGGACGAGCCACTGATGAAGTTGAATTACGACGCGAGCAAAAAGGAATGGCGAAAACGGCATTATAAAGTTCTGATCGCAGCCAGTAATGGCGATAAGAAAGCACTCGCGCAGTTTTTCTCTATGGCGGAATTCATGGATGAAGAAGCAGCCGAGGGCCATTTCCCGTATGCGATGGAACTTTTTCACGTCGTGGGAGACAAGACTTTTGCGGAGTTTCTGCGCCGCCAGCCATTGGGTGATCAAGTAGGCGCAAGAGGGATTGTGATCGAGGCAGGGTCTGAAGAAGAATTCGCCAACGGGGCCGACGTGGATTATCTCCAACGCTACTTTCCGGAGACGACGAAGATTTTCTTTCGCGGTGAGATCGTTGATTGGACTTCGCCGGACGGCCGCTACAGCATTCGCAAGACTTTTACAGACCCGCTTGACCTGACGAAGTCAAAGGTCAGCCACGCAGAACTAATCGAGAAAGCGACCGGTCAGGTGCTGTGCGATCTGACTGGTGACGATATTGGTGCCGGCGGTGATCGTGAGGGCAGTGTGCTTTGGTCTCCCGATTCGAAGCGGTTTGCCTATGTGGCGTCCGACAACACAACTCTTGGCCGATTTTTCCCCGGTCCGCCAGATCCTCCGCAAAGGACACAAACAACGGTTTATCAGAGTTCAGGCAAATCCTTTGCAAAAGTTAATCTGCCACTCGACCAGCCGCCCGGTAAGGAGAGTGACCCCGAAATCAAAGGCGCAGTTATGGGCCAAGAATCCGTGTCTCCAGTCCGATGGACAAATGCTAACACGCTTATTCTCGAAAGGCATGACTACTACAAGAAGCTGCTGACGCCATCCTCGGGAGACATTCACACCTTTGGTCATTTCTACGAAATCACGGTCTCTTTCAAAGAAGACGGGACGGCCAATACATCGTGGAAGCTTCGCGAGGACTAGTGATGCAATTTCCTTTGCCGCAAAAAAGCACGACAATTGGTGCGAACGCAAAAGGGCGAAAAAATTCTGCATAAGGTCACCTCGAACGGCGAAAAGTTTGTGGAGCAAAAGTGAAAGCAAGGCTACTCCCCTGTCCATTTTCATTCTCGGTTGTTTCGTAGCGTCCGCTGAAGAGAAAGAAATCATCTAAGACAAATCGCCGGATGAAAGATTTCACGCTCGACAGCCTATACCCGGCCCATCTGTGATCAACGCTGCCCGATAGAGTGATCCGCCGGTCATGACGAATGGACAAGGAACGGCAGGGATTTTCGGAATGCAGCGAAACCGTTACGATTGTGTTTGACGCTGAACACAAGGTGTCGATTCAATTAGGAATCTCAGCGGGCGTGCTGGGAACCAATTAGTTTCCCGATATGAAAGCGAGTCGATTGATATTCACGCTTCTGTTGGCGTCGAGTGTCGCTGTCGTTCAATTGGCCGCGCAACAAACCAAGCCCGATCAAAGACCGATTGAGGAAGTAAAGGCGAAGGCAGAAGCAGGCGACACAGAATCCGAGGTGGAACTCGGTATTCGCTACGCCGACGGCAAAGGCGTGGCGAAGGATCAGGCGGAGGCGGTGAAATGGTATCGCAAAGCTGCCGAGCAAAATTACGCCAGGGCTCAATATGATCTCGGCCTCTGCTACCTGGACGGCGAGGGCGTACCAAAAAATCAAGTCGAGGCGGTGAGGTGGTTTCGCAAAGCCGCCGAGCAGAATTACGCCAAGGCTCAATACAATTTGGGCATCTGCTACGACAAGGGTGTAGGCGTCGCGATCGATCACATGGAGGCAGCGAGATGGTTTCGCAAAGCTGCCGAGCAGAATGTCGCCGAGGCTCAGAACGACCTGGGTGTCTGCTACGAACAGGGCGAAGGCGTGGCGAAGGATCAGGTGGAGGCGGTGAAGTGGTTTCGCAAAGCCGCCGAACAAAATTTCGCCGAGGCTCAAGTCAGCCTGGGTGTCTGCTACGCACACGGCGAAGGTGTGGCCAAGGATCAAGTGGAAGCGGTGAAGTGGTTTCGCAAAGCCGCCGAACAAAATTTCGCCAAAGCCCAATACAATCTGAGTGTCTGCTACGCCGCCGGCGCAGGTGTGGCGAAAGATAATTGCGAGGCTTACAAATGGCTGACTGCTGGCGGCTGGGCAAGGCGATGAGGTTGCCAAGAAGAACATGACCGCGCTGGAAAGTAAGCTGACGCCGGAGCAGATTGCGGAGGCACAAAAGCGGGCGCGCGAGTTCAAGCCACACCAAGTGGCTCACGATCTTCATCAATAGGAGTCTTTCTCCACAAGTTTGCTATCGATCTCGGCAAATGAAATCCGGTTATCTGCTAGCGAGTTTTGCCGCGTTTGGGTTGTTCCATTCGACCGCGAATGCACTCGATGAGTGCATGGCGGCGCTTAAAGACCCGCATGGGTCGGTCGAAGTGGCTTGTGATGGAGGTACAAAGGCAACGTCAAAAGGCGGCGAACATTTCCTGGCAGAGCCGAGATTCGACGGTTGGACGGTTTACCTAGAGTCCGGCTGCGACGGATTCATTGGAAAAGCAAAGCTTCAGCTTTTGCCGAACGAGCCGTTGATGAAGTTGAATTACGATCGGGAAAAGACGCAGTGGCAAAAATGGCAATCGGCCCCGGATTCCGAGCGCTACGACGCATCTTCGGCCAAAGAACACGGGTTTAACTATTTTCAACTTCTGACCGCGGCGAGTAACGGAGACTTGAAAGCGATGGCGACGTTCTTCTCCCTGGCGCGATTTATGGATGCTAGTGCAGCCGACGAGTATTATCCGCAACAGCGGGTGCTTCTCCATGTTGTAGGCGATGAGCGCTTCGCCAGGTTCCTTAGCACGCAGCCGGCTAAAGTCCGAGCACAAATCGGCGCAACCCTCAGTAGCCCGGGAGATACAGAACCGATTTCGAAACCGAAGCCGTACATCAGACGATATTTCCCGAAGACGTATAAGTTACTTTTCGCAACGAAAGGTAGCCTCCACACTTGAGCTTAAAGTCATGACAACCCCGATGACTCAATCCCAGAGAGAAGCCGGGCCGAGGCGGCAGTAGCCACTGGTTCTTATCCTAATCTTCCGGTCGAAGCTTGTGAGCGGACCGATTGAGCGCACGCAAATCATCGGTCAGTTCGAATTTACCGCTGCGCACATTATAGTAAGCATGCCAATCGTAGTATCCGAGTGAGCCCTTACCAGTTACGCGCTTGCCCGCCCTGAGCGAGAAGTGCAGGCGCGCTGAGTCGGATGTCCAGGCGACAAAATCGACGATTTCCACGCCCCAATCTGACGGACGCTTTTTTCCAGCCAGCGCTTGCTTCTCGAAGAACTTCCAAATTGATTTTTCGTCCATCACTCGCTCGAACTGGAAATCCTTCTTCCGTTGATACAGGCGTGCACCGCCCATCCCGCTGCCGTAATACACCTGAGTGAAGATCCATTGCTCGTCGGGTGAGATGAAGTAGGTCGCCGGCTGGTCCTGACGTTTCTCGCCTAACGGCTCGCGGATCTTCGGATCGGCAGTGGAAACGACGTATTGCTGTTCGTTGTTCTCTGCTGGGTCTTCCGCTTTCGTAAAAACAGTCTCGATCTTGAAAGTTCCCTTAGGGCTGGTTTGCGCGAACACCGCGACATTCAACAGCAACACGAAACAGCCAAACAGAAGCAAACATCGGCGGCAACGCATTTCCGGAATCTTCGTTTTCACACTCATTTTTTCGCCGTCGCCAGGGTCGCTTGCGGCTTTTCCTCCCCCATTAACACATACCAGTGAACCCGAACAAAAGGTCCAAGGCGAGAGCTTGAACAGAAAGAAGGGCCAAAGTGAGGCAAAGGCTTATTAATTTCATAACGTCGCCGACCAAATCGCGCGGCCATCGATTTTCGCAATCGCAGCAACACGGCGATTCATTCCTAACAGGATTACAGGTGACTGGCCCATTTGAAGAAGATTTTGCTCTTAGCGTTTTCGCAATTCGGCGACGCGTTTCTCGGTCATGTCGCGCAATGATCGATCAAGTACGATTCTGCGATTCTCCATTTCCATTGAGATGTCGAACGTTTGCTCAAAGTTTGCAACGAAAGCTTCTCGGTCTTTCAGCCATCCGCGCTGTTGCTCTCGTAGTTGTTCCTTTGCCGCAGGATTCAGTTTGCGCATCAGCACTATGTAGACCTCGTTCAGTTCTCGCTCGATTTTGGCGTTGCGAGCGTCGCCAGTGAACTTGTCATCGCTATCCGGACCGCCGCCGAGCTCTGCCGTTATTTTCGTCACGGCGACGGTGATTCCTTTTCCAGCACGCGACAATTTAAACGTGACGTATCCCCCAACGTCAGGGGTTCCACTTTTCGTTTCGTCCATCGTCGAAAAACTCAAACGCACGGTTGTGGCATCCAGGAACCCGATAGGGCTGCCAATTTCCGGCAGCTCATAATTGCATAGTCAAAGACAATATCGGACGACTTGACGTGGGCATTCGCATAACAACGGCGGATTGCCGACACCACGGCTTTGCCAAAGAGCGGATCGGGTTCGACCTTGCGAATGCCGTCCGGGCCGACATCAAGAACATCAAAGAGCGCCGGCTCCCATTTTGCGGTTACTTCCACCAAGGCAAAGCGGCGGCCATTCTCTTCCGGTCCCCAGGTAACAATGAGAACGGCGTGGTTCTTATTCGGGCGATAACATGCATCGTACTCCCTGCGCGAATTTACCGATTACTTTCTTCGCCCGAAGATCGACAACGAGATTCGCCGGCTCATAGTGCGCGTCCTCGCGATATTCTTCATCCAGGTAACGCTGTTCGAATTCCCCGGTGTCAAGGATTGACCAATCCACCGGCTCGGCGTTTTTCTTCGGGAGCACCGTCCATGCGAGCGCGTAATGGCCATCACTCGTCTGTGTCCCGGGGACTAACACCGCCTTTTCCGTGGTCGAATCGAGCAGCTTGTAATCGTCTGCGACAAGCGACGAGCAAAGAAAAACGCCAGTAAGAAGAAATACTCGCGTCATCTTAAAGAATCGTTTTTCAACTGTTTATGCCTGCTAGTCGACCGAAGGCAGAGCCGCGACATTTATCACCGGCACGATCAGCACAACAAGCGGGAACGCCAAAACAAGAATCTGCTTTCTCATTGTTCCGCCCCGAGCTCTCTTTTTAGACATTCGATGCGTGTCGGCGATCTTCCACTTACCATCGTCGTCGAATTTCAACGTGAAAAGGAAGCCGGCTTTTCGAGGTCGCCCGACGTGCGCCCATAACAAGGCGCATAAAGGATTGCGGTATTCGCATTAGTCCACTTGCGCACTTTCAGAACGTCATTGTCCGGCGCGCAACGACGCGGGTTAAAATCCTTTGGCAAACGGCCCTTGCCAAGTTGTGCTAACTGCAAATCCTCCGTCTTTATGTCCGATGGTGAATGCAGCGCGGTCCCATTCGCCGTCACGTAATTGGTAAAATGCGACGAATTCAACTCTCGTATGGTGCGCGTGCACCGGGGCGTAATTGCAGGCGAACCGTTTTGTAATCGGCAACGCCCATATCACCTCCGTCTGATTTGCCTCCGGATTATACACCCCAAGGTCTTGATCCAGATCCACAACAACGTCTGTCGTCCCGGGCTTAACAATTTCCGGCGCACACTGATCGAGACCGTATTCATCGCAATCTATATTCCATTGGTTGTCCGGCGAAACGGAGCTCTGCGCTCGATGACGAAGCACGGCCGGTTTCGGAAACCGATTGCGTCTCGTTCCGCTCGTCGATTCAGGCGTTGATGACGGTGTCGCGCCACTCGCCGCGGATTTTTGTTCACTCTCAATTCCATGATCGAGCAGGGCCTTTAGCTCTTTAATGCGCTCGTGAGTCAGATTCGTCATCGTCGGATAGCGGAGGGTCGGTGCCATCGACCCGCCATCTGCCTCCTTAGCAGCGTGCGCTGCCTCGGCATCGCGGGATATAACCCACGCTCGCTGTGCCTCCCTGAGCTTTTGTTTGCTCTCAACGGTCCGGAAGTTTTGCCAAAACCGATTGATAAGTCTTGTTGAGATCAGCATCAGCTCGCTGAAAGTCTGCGCGCGCCTCCGCGTTCATGCTCGCCTGCGTTTGCGCGTGAAGAGGCGCGAGAGGCAAGAGAAGTAAAACGACGCGGATGCAGCAAAACACAACAAACGGTGGCGATGAAACTTTCACGGTCGCCAAATCGTTACTGGTGCCTTTCCTTTTCGAGTAGCTTAATTGCTTCATCGAGATTAGCTCTTGTAGCAACCTTTTCTAATCCCCGATTCAGTTCTTCCTTGGAAGCTGCGCCGAGACGGATCGAAGTCTGAAAATCATCGATCGCGTGTTGCAGATCGGTGATTCGAGACTGTCGATCTTGGGAAGCCTTTGCCCTGTGAAGATATAACATACCGCGGTTATGGTACACGAAGGGCGTAAAGCGGCCTTTCAAGTCAATAGCCTGCGCATACACCTTTAATGCTTCGTTATATTTTCCGGCTGTTTCGAGTTTTTCGGCTTTCATCGCCAGCTTCATATCGTCAGTAGCAATCACTTTCGGTGCGTCTTGTTTCGCACTTCCATCGCGAGAGCTCTCTTGAGCAAAAGCCAAGGCGAAACAAATCAAGAGGACTAGGCAAATGAACAAATGTGCCTTCCTCATATCCGCTATTTCTTCTTCAGTTTCTGTAATGCTGCCTTTGCTGTCTGCGCGTATTGGCCGTTCGGCTCGAGTTTCAAAGCTTCCTCGTAGTACTTTCGTGCGCTTACAAAGTCGTTCATCTCCGCAGTGATCTGTCCCAGGCCAACCAACGTGGCCGCGGATTTGGGATCGAGCTGGTGCGCTTTTTCGAACGACTCGCGCGCCTTTTGCCATTCGCCAATATCGGCCCAATAACCGGCTACATCTTTGAAGCCTTGCGCGTCCTCTGGATATTGGTCCGCTGCCAGGGTCGCAATTTGGTACCAGTGCTTGTCGTCTTCCGCGTTCTCCTTTGCCTCATAATACGAACCGTACTCGTGCAGCTTCTCCGGAACGAATTTATCGGCTGGCTCACTGAGCGGCTCTCCTTTTAGCCATTTCAGTTTCGCCGGATGCGCGCGGGTATACGCGACCATCTTCTTCAATGTCGACAATTCATTTTCGAAATCACCACTCTCTTGATACATGAACGCCAGTCCGCACCAGATATCGAGATGGTCGGGAAATTTCGTGGTCGCTTCCTTAAGAAGATCGACAGCGCGCCTCATGTTTTCGTTGGTTTGCTCGAACGAAATACTCCCTGCTGGCTGTCCCTTTTTATCGGTCAAGGTAATGTCGCCCGGGCCGGGTTTCTTCGTCGAGATGTTGGTCTGGCGTTGGTTAAAATAATAATTCGCGCTCGTGATCCACGCATCGGGATCGTCAGGCGCCTTTTCCCGCCATTCGCTGAGCAGCGGCTCGATCTGACCCTCCGCATGTTCATCTAACAGCTGTCTGTAACGACGAGCGTATTGCTGGCCACTTGCCGTCTCCGACTTCGGCTCGACATAGACCAAGCTTTTCAAGACTTTCTCGAGCGCGGCGGAATCTTTTTGGTAACTCTTTTGATCGCGCGATGTGAGGACGATGTAAGCCACTCCCAGCGGAAGTTGAACGTAGCCGACGCGTTCCCACTGAGAATAGTTCTTGGTGGCAGGGTATTCGTTGATGAAATAATCGTGACCGTCCTTCGTTTTGCCGGACGCAATTTTCTCCCTCGGCGCGCCGTGCTTTGCCTTCATTTCCTTGATCGCCGTTGCCACGAATGCGTTTACGCCTTCCCATTGCGGGCCCGCGACCTTCGCGTACATCACCGTCTTCGCTTCCGCCCACGACGAATCTTTCGGGTAAAGAACACACGGCAAGTCCTGTCCTTTGCCCGACTCATTGTCGACCACCCAGCCTTCGGGCGCACTGATATTGAACCCAGCCTTCGGCCCGTAGACACTTCCATCCGGTGACGTCTCTTCTCCGAGCAGCGTGCAAGCTGAGGAAATAGCGAGCGCAAGAAATCCGCAGACGCACATTATCGCTTTCATATTATCGCATGCTCTTACTTGTTAGGCTTTGTTCCTTAACAGGTTGCATGCTCAAGCCACGCGTTTATCGGCGGGTAGAAGCTCGCAATCACCTTCAGCAACGTGCGATGAACAGCAGGCTGAGTACATAATTGATTTTGTTCGTGATCAAATTCGTCTCAGTGGATGGGAACCGTCATAGCACTCCGGTTAAAAGGAGGGGACGATTACAGAAAACGTGAAAAATTACAATTGTTTCGCCGTAGCCTGCGTCATTCATTAACGTTATCGAGACCGACAAATTTCCAGCCGCCTTTGGTCAATTCAAACAGGAAGCGAATGGGTGCGTTTTCGCGGTCCTCTGGAGTCTCCTTGAAAGGGCAATAGATCTCATAGTGTCCAGCGGATTCTTTTCGCGGTTCGCCTTTTCCAAAACATTGTGTGGCATTAGTCTCGCCTTTGAAAATTTCGTTATAACGACGCAAGAACGCCTCCTTGTTCTTTACGGCTTTTACCTCATAGGGCATCGACAGCGGGAATTTCGTCATCTCAGCGACCGCGGCTTTATCGCCAGCGATAACCGAAGGCTTAAATTTTTGCCAGAATGCCGAAAAGGCGGGCTCCGCAAAAGTATTTGAGCATAACAAAAGAATCACAATGCCGGCTAACCAGGTCACTCCGCGCATCAGGCGAACCGACAAGAACGAATGCTGTTCCGACAAGGCTTTGCTAGCGTGAATTGGCGACATGTGGGGAGATATTGGAAAAATCGCAACTAATCGTCAATACGATGATTGCGACGGAAGTGAAAAACAGCTCATTGGTGCTCTTTGACTTCCTTCTCAGACATCTGATGCGTTTTGACGATCTTCCACTTGCCCGCACCGTCGAACCGCAAGGTAAAAAGAAGATCGGTGCCGTAGCCATCGTCCATTTCTCCAGGTGCATCCCGGCGGGCCGCCACCTGCCGCAGAGAAGCGTACGCAATTGCGGTATTAGAATCGACCCATCGATCCACATTGACGGTCCACCAAATCAATCGCAGGTACTTGCCCTGTTTCGACAACTTCTTTTGTGACAAGCCTTGTGCCTTTAGCTGATCGGCAACGATGTCATTCGCGCGCTTTTCAATCTGGTTATCTTCGCTTGGTGAGGTTAGCGCGACCCAGTTTCCGTCAAGTAACTGGTAGAGCGAGGTGGCATGCGTGCGTCCCTGCCCATAGTTAAACGCGAACCGTTTTGAATCCGGCGCCCATATTACTGTCGCGAAGCCAAATCCGTTACCCGCACTTTGATCCGACAAATCCAATGCGACTTCGTTTGTGTCCGCCTTCACGATTTTTGGGGCAGACTCATCCGGCTGGTATTCCCATTTCTTGTCTGGAGAAATCGAACTCAGATCCGGTGTCTCCGGCTCCGGAGTCTTTGCCGGCGCTAAAGGCTCGCTGCGAGTCAGGCTTGAGATTCCGCTCTCGGGATCATTCGCTCGGTGTTCCCCGTGGAGGTTTCAGCAGAAATTGATCACACTCATTTCTGACTCATTCGTCATTCGACCTTCTACCTTCTCACCTGATTTGAGAACGAGCATATCCGCGAGAATCTGAGAACGCGCGTCTCGCCCGCCAAACACGACAAGCGCAATTAAAGCCGCAACCGCCGCTCCGAATCCGGAATTCATCAATTCGACACGCATCAGATGTAGATGAATTGGACCACTAGTTCTTGTTCGATCTGCCCTGCCGGCGCGACAAATAGTTTATCGATCAATCAGACACCTCGGTCTTCGTTTTCCCGACGTTCTTCACCGAGGCGTGATGCTGTGGGTCGAACGCAAGTGTGAATCGCAGCTCGCTCCTGCAAGTGGCACCGCTGCCACGACATAGCATCATCAAGTCGCTCGACAACTCCAAGTGTCCTGACTTTAACCATCCCAAAGGCGTAGCGGCGCCGCCGTAGTTCTTCACGGCACCGCAGTCCTTTGGGAACTTGATGTTCGGACTGGGGAGGTCGTCAGGCAGGGTTACTCCTTCGAATGCCGAGCCATTCCAAAAATAAACGCTTACTTCGCCCTCTTTATAGCCACGGTTGCCATAGGCTACCCGTTTTGAATCAGGCGACCACACCAGAATTTGGCTCACCTGACCTGGGTTGTGCCAGGCCTGCCCTAGATCGACCATCACACTGCCGGACGCCTTTTCGATCAACTCAACCTTTTGTTCATCGATAATCCGCAAAGCGAAGCGCCCATCGGGTGATGGATATTTGATTTCCTCTTCTGCCGCTACCCCCTGCCAGGGATACGCGAGATAGCAGGCAATTGCGATCGACGAGACTAATCTAACTTTCATTCTTTAAGATGGGCTGCCTCGTCAAGAATCGCGGTAATTACTGCTTTGAGTGAGGTGTTATCCTTGGTATAAGTGATGTCGTCAATGCGCCATCTGTCTTTCACCTGAACAAGTTGGAAAATGAGTACTTGCTCTTGCTCAGGGTTCTGTTCGTTAAACAATTTGAAGCGTACTTCAAATCGGCCAGTTTGCGGCGGCGTCGCCTCAGTGATGTGAAGCTTAAAGTTGAGGTGGTCATCGAAGTCCTGAGATCCAAGGATTGGATCGAATTCGAGTCCACAAAGGTCGCCCTGAGGACAGTCCCGCTCCAATTGCGCATTCTTCAGGAATAAGTTGGTTAGTTCGGGACTAAAATATTTCGACAACATAGCGCGATTCCCGAGGTTGAGTTCTTTGTGCTCCCAAGGCCGGTGAGCCTTGTAAAGCGCGCGAATCACTTCCTCTGGGCGGTCGCCCGCGGCGGCCGCCGATGACGCAACCACCGTTAGCAACGCGAACATAAGTGTCTTGTATTTCGTAGACATCAGATTGTTAAAGTCAGTTACTCTTCTGAAAATTCCTGTGTCTCATTCTTCGAGGTGCACCGAGCCCATGATGTGATCTATCTTCTGCTTTAATTCTGGCGCGGTGTTGAGGTTCGAGGTAAAGGTGATCTCTAACAACTGGCCTTTATAGGAAGTGGTTAGGAAACGCGTGTAGACAGGGCTGTGCGAGTAGTCTTTCGTTCCTTTTAGCATTGGAACGTAACGCCAGTCCGCCCATTTGCGGCCATCGATGGTCACGATGTCTTTCTTCAGCCATTGAAGGTGCGAATCTTTCGGCAACCAGTTGAAGCCTTTGCTGTATTCAGCCACGCGCATCTTGAGATACCCGTCCAGTTTATCCGGCGTCAATCCGTGCGTACCACGCAAAACTTCTCCCCACGCGCCCTCGGGTCCTGAAAACTTGGCGAGCGTTTTTGGAGTTTTCGGATCGTCAGCATCGCGCGAAAAACCCGGCGGCATGTCTAGCTTCAGCTTGCCCTCCAGGAGGCTGACTGTTGTTCCTGTCGTTTCGGTGTTGGTAGGGTTGTCATTGCTGCTGGAAGTCGACGCCGATTCCTCGTTTACCAGATCCGGATTCAGTTTCTGGGCGCGTTTGAAATCTGCGGCAGCTCCCGCCGCATCTCCCTTCTGCTTCTTCAGCGTCGCGCGATTGTAGTACGCGCGTGCGTAATCCGGTTTGAGTTCGATCGCACGCGTATAATCGGCAATTGCGCCGTCACGATCTTTATTCTCTGCCCTGGCATTGCCGCGATTGTTGTAAGCAGCCGGATTTGTGGAGCCGAGTTCGATCGCTCGAGTATAGTCGGCTATAGCCCCAGCCGTGTCGTTCTTAAGTCGTCTGACTTGAGCCCGATTATAATATGGCGCGTCATCTTTTGGATTGAGTTCGGCAGCGCGATTGAAATCAGCTATTGCACCATCCAAATCGTTGTTCTTCGCTTTTTCGATTCCGCGATTAACAAGATCGCCGTCGGAAGCGTTAGGCGTCGCAGGAGCAGGTGATGATTTTGCGCCCTGTTTCTCATTGGCGTCCCAGCTATAGCTAACGCTTCCATCGGGATCGCGCATGACCGTCGCGCCAACGGCCACAGCTCTGGCGGCCGGCTTGTCGCCGATTGGGATCACCTGAACGTAAAAGGAAACTGGTTCGCCTTCGGTGCGACCCAACGCACCCATCTTTTCCAAATCCTCCCAGGAATGCGCGCCGCTTACGATTTTTTTGAGAAATCCCAGCTTAACCAGCGCGTCGTGCGGAAATTCGACTATGCCATAATGATTGGGTGTCGCGGTGTCCTTCAAAAAACCGCGGTACGTGTCCTGCCCAATTTGTTTGGACTCCAAGACTTTCGGAGTCACCTCAAGCCTAACGACTCTACCTTTCCAACCGAACTTGTGTTGCTCGATGTCGTTAAAGCCATACGCCTTGTCATCCACCGGCGCGCCGAGTGGTGGCGGCTCGATCTTTTTATCCGCCGGCGCATAATCGAACGAGCAGTACATTACTTCCTTACGCGCTTGCGAGAACATCGGCATCTCGGTGTGTCCGATGTATTGGGCTTGTCCCTGCGAATCGAGGACGAGCCAATACTGCGGCAACTCTTTCGGGTTAATGTTCTTCTCAGGGACTTTGAGCCGAACGTGCAACCAGGTCTGTCCGTTGTGCTGCTCAGATCCCACTTTTTCAAATGACGGTAACTTCCGATCGGCCATGATCGGCACGTGCGCCCAATTATAGATCAATCGATCATCCGGCTTGGTGGCGTGCCACGTCTCGCCATCAGAACAAATCCAACCTTTGTTTTTGATCACGATTTCTCGCATGGGCGTGTTTGGGTTCACGCCGGGTTCCATCGTCAAATCAAAATCCTGGCCTGCAAGAAGGCCTTGAAGCTTGATCGGGGTCTTCACGGTGACGGTGCCGTTCACAGACCACACACCAGTCTCCATGTTTTTCATCGCGGCATTTACGATGGGATCCACGTTTTCCTGGCCGGATCCGGCTGGTTTCTTTTGTGGCTTGGCGAAAGCAAAAGGCGCATTGGAAAACACGAACAAAGCAGCACTCGCCCAAATCCAGGTTGCAGTAACAGGCATCGTCCTTTTCATGTTCGTTTTACTCCGCTCCATTCCGGATGGTGATGACGGCTGGAGTTTTTCCGGGCCGATACATGGAGGCGCCGTAGCAGATCGCAGCACTCGCTTTGCGCGCGTAGCGCACTTCCGGTTGTCCGTAGCACTCGTGCCCTTTTTCTTTATCCTCGCGCAATTGGTTCTGGTATTCCTCGCGGGTAAAACCTTCTACAACTTCATCGCTGCTTAGGCCGTGGAATCGCAGATATGCCTCATAATTATCACACGATTCCTTGAGATTCGCGGCCCAGCGTTCGAGATAGGAACAGTTCGCCGTTTTTGTGCTGCCGGGAATTGGCACGTATCGATTTTCGGTGAGGGTGAGAAACGCCGACTCGCCGGGAATGGGAACCGGCCTTGCATAGTTTGGCGATAATTGGATGAGCTTTTGCTTGTTGAAATCGAAAGCCTCGACTGTGTCGCCATTCGTGCTGTCGAGATGGCAACTGAAAAATGTTAGCCGCAGTGGACCCTCGAACAGAAACTGTTGATTTGTATTTCCCGTAATGTGCAGCGGCTGGAACGATGGGAAGCCGCGCAGCCTGCCGATCTGTGTTTCCTTACCCGACTTTGAATCGCGGAACCACATCACCCAGTTCAGCACTTCCTCAGGGCCTTCACCCTCTTTCCCCTTGCGCCAGAAGATTTCGCCCGATCCATCCGGCGCCTTGATGGTTTCCGGCGGGCGATCCGTTGCATCAGTCACAGCCTCGAGCGCTGTCACGCTCTGGTGTTGCTCCTGCTCGTCGCTTTCAGCCGTTGCAGTGGGAGAGCCGGACTCTTCCTGCGTCGCCGTAGCCGGCGGCGTTGACGCCGGGGCTTCCGAGGTCTCATCAGACGCCTCTTCCTCCTCTCCGCCACTTGTGAAATAAGGAGAGGTTTTCGTTGTCGAATACCAATCCGGCGCGGCATCGAGCTTCTTCAGCTTCGTGCCGCGAGGATCGATGCTCCAAACTTCTCGCGCGTTATCTGGTTTTTCACGAGTGAAGGCGATGGTCTCGCCATTCGACGCGAAAATTGGATCACTGTCTTGTCCCGAATTGTCGTTGGTCAGCTGTCGCAACAGCTTTCCGTCTTCACGATAGAGATAAAGGTGAGAATGACTTGTGCCTTTGGCCTGCAGGTACCGGATCGCCACGACGATTTCGGAGTCGCCGCGCGAAATCGGCTGCGCTGAAAGTAGCAGTAAACCCACAAGGCCCCATAGCCGGAGCGTTTTCAGAACTGGCAGATTAGAAAATTGCCTTATCCAGTGTCAAGCTGTTGTTCGTTTAGTATCGTGGTTCTCGACCGTTTTGGGGTTCATTTAGCACAGTCCGCGATCGCCCTTCGTTCACTTCCAGCCGCGCGCTGACTTGTTGGATCTGCGCGGCCTGCTCTTTAAGTGTTGCACTGAGCGCTGCAATCTCACTTTTTAACTCCTGCACCGTGCGGTGCTCTTTGAGGAATTCGTTGAGCAGCATCGCGTTTACCTGGTCGTAGCGAACGCTGTAGGGTTTACCTTCGTTGTCGCGCACCACCAGATCCGGATTAACTTTCTCGACTTCTTCGGCCACCAGTCCGAATTGCGCGATGCCTGCCGGATCGATTTCCTTTTTGTAGTGAAAGGTGACCGGTTTTAACGTCAGGATCGCTTCGCTGGTCTTGTCCATCGGTTTGATATCTTGCTTGAACCGCGCCGACGACGTCATCGTTCCGAGCCTGCCGTTTGAATTAACCAAGACAGCAAGTCCATTCACAGAATTCGCGCCAAAGATATTGCCGATATAGCAGCTGTTGTCCACGTTCGCGCCACCGGCGCTAACACCGATGCCGATACAAATAACGTTATGAGCCGAGGTAACATTCTCGCCGGCGCCCGGGCCCAAGGCTATGTTGTAGTCACCGGTGGTGCAGTTAGCCAACGCTTCTTGACCGACGGCGGTGTTGTAAAAACCGCTGGTGTTGTGAAGGAGCGCTTTGGGACCGAGCGCGATATTGTTGTAGCCGGTGGTGTTGCTTTCGAGCGCCTCAATCCCGGTCGCGGTGTTACCGTAGCCAGTAGTGTTGCTGAAAAGCGCCTCAAAACCAGTAGCGGTGTTGTCAGCGCCAGTAGTATTGCTGAACAGCGCAACGGCCCCCAACCCTGTGTTTTGGTCTCCGGTGTTCATTTGGCTTCCCGTGTTGAAGTAGAGCGTTCCAGCACCTACTCCCGTGTTGAACTGACCGGCGGTGTTGCTCCTGAGCGACAACCAACCAATGGCCGTGTTGTAGCCGCCGGTGGTGAGGCTAAGCAGGGCGTTTTGCCCTTCCGCCGTATTACCACCGGGATAGCCGCCATCAGGCGGTGGACTGACGCCCTGCACTCGTTGCGAAACGGCGAAGCAGCCAAGCGCCAAGAGAATCAGAACTGGTACGATAGTAGTTTTGGCTTTCATTGTTTTCATTTGGTTCTTTCTTCCATTATTTTTTCGTTTCCATCCAGCGTCCGCCCAGGTGAACGCCCTACAAAATCATCTAGCGACTGTTTGCAACGCTGGCCTTTGGAGATTCAGTTTGGCGCTCATCTTGTGCATTTCTGAATCGTGCTCCTTAACGCGTGCGGTGACAGTCTCTACTTCTTTCTTAAGTTCGGCGATCGTTAGTTTTTGCTCCACAATGTCGCGGCCCTGCTCCTCGACCTTCTTGTGTTCCTTGAGGAATTCGTTAAGCAACATCGCGTTCACCTGGTCGTAGCGGACGCTATAGGGCTTTCCGTCCTTATCCCGCACGATCAGGTCAGGGTTCACCTTCTCCACGTCCTCCGCCACGAGTCCGAACTGCGACGTGCCTGCCGGATCAACTTCTTTTTTGTAACGAAAAGTTACAGGCTTAAGCGCCAGGATCGCTTCGCTCGCTTTATTCATCGGCTTGATCTCTTCTTTGAAGCGGCGGGACGATTGAACGGTGCCAAGTCTGCCATTTGAATTGATGAAGACTGCCGTTCCGCCGGAAGAGGTTGCACCGAAGATCTGGCCGATATAGCAGCTGTTGTCCAGGTTGTTACCATCGGTGCCGATACAGATAACGTGACTGGCTGTGGTGACGTTGGCGCCTGCTCCGGTGCCCAAGGCGATGTTGTCGCTGGCAGTGCTGTCACGGAGCGCTGCAAAACCGACGGCTGTATTGCGTGAGCCGGTGGTGTTTTCGAGCGCCACAGCCCCAGTGGCAGTATTGGCCTCGCCGTCGGTCTGACTTGCGAGCGCTCTCTCACCAATGGCCGTGCTGCCGCCGCGGCCGGTTTGGCTTGCGAGCGCTTGACTACCGACGGCCGTACTGCCCCCGCCGAAGGTATTGCTCGAGAGTGCCCCAACACCCACGGCCGTGTTGTCGGTGCCATCCATATTAGCATTCAACGCAAAGGCTCCGAAAGCACTGTTGAAGCTGCCGGTCGAGTTATTGACAAGTGTGGCTGTTCCATTCGCTGTGTTTTGTGTCCCCATGGTGTTCAGCAAGAGCGCTGCAGTGCCCGTCGCTGTATTGGCATCTTCCGTGTTGAGCACAAGCGTTCCAGCGCCGACACCAGTATTGAAGCTGCCGGCTGTGACGCTCTTGAGCGAAAACCACCCGACTGCTGTGTTGGCAGCGCCACTACTGAGGCTAAACAGGGCGTTTTGTCCTTCCGCCGTCGTAAAGTTGGCATAGCCGCCATCCGGCGGCGGGACAACTGCACGCGCGATCGGACAAAACACAAGGCAACTGATCGTCGCAATTACGGTAATAAATGCTTTCGACTCTTCTGACTGAATGAGTTTTTTCATGAATCCTTCTTTCTCTTTTCCCGCCGCATTGACTTGTATAATTTGCAGCTCCGAAAGGAGGCGAAGAACTTAGCGGGCGAAGTGTCTTCGACTCATTCCGATTGGTTCGACGTCGAGTTTTGGAACGATTCCGCGAGAATGGCAACAGTAAAGTGCTGCACAAAGCAGTAGCGTCGCCAAATTTCGAGCGTGCACTGTCAATCCCAACGCCTGGGAGAGGTTCTCGTCTTGGATTATTTCGAAGCGACCGGTTTAGCCGGGGACTGCGCGGGAATTTTGAAGTGCAGTTGATCGCTCAAGTAACGTTGCAGATACCGAAGCGGATGCGCTTGATCGTTTGAAGCCGCGCCGACGTACGCAGCAAGATAGGGAATGCAGGCCGGCCCTGCCCGAATTGCTTCGAGTACTTGCGGGCGGTGCTCGACATTTGGCGAGCTCGGCAAAAATGTTTGCCAGCCGTGTTTCCGCGTCGCCTAACAAATCGCCGCTGACCTTATCTGTAATTTAGGCCACCGTGAGATCGAGTGCTTTGTCCCATTAGCCCAGACGCCAAGAAGGGCCATGCCTGCTCTTTTGAATTAAGCTTTCGGCGAATCTGCCAAACATGTGCATAAAGAACCGCACCGCGGATGAAACCACGGCGCAGCTCTTCTTGCTTATAAACCGGCCATGCTATCTAAGGTTATTCAACGGCGGTAGGCATCCGGCTTGGGCTGCGTTGGCGACCGGGACCGCACGGATCCGGTGGGACACCGCCTTTAGGATCTTTTCCTGGCTTGAGGTCGCGGACCTTGACCTCGCTTTTGTCTTTCTTTTTCTTGGTCTTGTCTTCCATGTTACCTTTCATTTGTTTGTTCTTTGTGTTACCTGCTCGCTTCGAGCCTTGCATTCACTTTCTGGATTTGGGCGGCTTGCTCTCTGAGCTGCGCCGTCAGAGTTCCCATTCCTTTCTTCTGCACTTTGCGGTGCTCTTTGAGGATTTCTTTCAGCAACATCGCATTCACCTAATCGTAGCGCACTTTCTCTACATGCTTTAAGAAACACGGTCGATTCCTCTGTTATAGCTGCTTATGCGCCTTGAAAAACTTCACGATCTCCGCAGGCGCCCAAGGTGGATACACGTGCGCGCCAGGATGAATCAGGCTCTTGACGGGCGTTTGCGTCGTTGACGGATAAAGAGTGCATTCCGTTCCGTTTGTCGCTCCGTTCGGCACCTGGCACGGTTGGCCTTGACGCGTCGCGCCATCAACCGGGCGATCGTCATTATCAATCGTGGCTTTTTGCTTGGCGAAGGGATCAGTCGTATCCATCTTACCGGCAATCGCGATCACCGCTCTTGGTTGTGTGAGATGTTCCGGCGGATTAAACAGCCAGCCCGCGACTTCGCCGACAGCGGCTAACTGCTGGCCACGCTCGGCCCAGAGCAAATAACTGAAGCCGGCGCCATTCGAAAAGCCAGTGGTGTAAACTCGTTGGTTGTCAACGGTGAATTTCTCGTGCATAGCCGCGAGCATGGCGTCGAAGAAATCCAAGTCTTTGTTTCCAACATTCCCTAGCGCCTGGTTCGCTTCAAGTTGCCACCCGGGCTTGTTTCCACTGGGATCGACCGGGCTTGGTCTATCGACTCCCTGCGGATATACGACGATGGCTCCGGGCCAAAGGGCCTGGATACGCATCAACTGCGACGCGCCCTGCATGTTGCCGCCGTGGCCGTGAAACGCAAACACCAGCGGTAACTTTTCGCCTTTGATTCCGATCGTCGGCGCATAAACCAGCGCCTCGCGCTTCTCGCCGTCAACGGTGCATGCCAATCTCAGTGGTCCTGAGGCGGAGCTGGCGGATCCTGAAGCTAGGAATTCACAGGTCGAAGGCTTGGCGCTGACGATGTTGATCGAAAGGAGAAAGAGTGTTCCCGCAATTAGAATCTGCAAACGAGTTGTTATGGTTACGTCCTCCTTTGATTGAGAAGTTCCTTGTTGAGAATAGTTAGGTCCTTTTTTGGAATGCATTTCGAATTCGGCTTACTTCACGTGCACCGTCCCGGCCACCAGGACGTCGTTGTCCTCGCTGTACTGCCTCAGACCCGTCTGCAATTTCGCGCGCACTTCCACCTTGTAAGCGCCTTTGGCTAGCGATGCTGGAATGGTCCCCACAAGATTCGTCTCAATTGAGTCGCCTGCATGAATGTCAGACGGGTTTGTGTGCCCCAGCGAACTCTTCTTCCCGTCGGTCGCGATCAGTAGTAGCTCGGCGCGGCTTGAAGGAGCAGCGCCATCTCCGCCGTTATATAGCTCAACATTAACGCCCACCGGATCGCCGGGCTTGAGCCCTGTCGTCGGTGTACTCAGCTTGGCACTCAACATCCATAGGTCGGGATGACGTTCTCCAAAGACTTTTCCAACTGCCACTATCACATTCGAACCAGGATCTGCGAACGAATGCGCAATCCAGATCGACTCATTGTCAAAAGGATCGAGCGACACTCCTGCCGTATCTGAGTGAATTGACTTGCACCCTGCCGCGCAGTCCGACAGCTGTGCAGGTATGGGTGCTTCTCCCTTCTGGAGCTCCCGGCTAGGCCGAATGTCCACCTCATTGTGAAGCCAGGTGCTGAATCTAGTTTCCATGAACATCTTTGGACTGCTCCGCCCGTAGACTACGGCGATGTCTCCATCCTTATTGGAGGCGATACCGGGAAGCCCGTAGGCGGCGACATCGTTCGGCGCATCGTCGAGCACACTACGCCAGCCAACGACACGGTCCTTGCCCAATGTACTGGCAACAGGAAAAAGCGTCAGATCCATCGCCAACAGGTGCAGTGACGGAGAGCATTCGCTCTGCGAATTGACCCAAGTGCGGCAATCGACAAACCCAGTCACCAAGGTTGTTCCCGTCAGGGTTGCCGTAATCGGTTGATTACCCACGTTGCCGTACCACACAGCCTTCAAGCTCCCTTTTTGGGGCCAATCAGGCGCTCCCTGCATGTCCGGCATGTCCCAAGACATGGCATGCAGCTCCGGCGGATCAGTGGGACCTACCGCTGTCAACACAAAGCGGCTATCTACTGTGCTGGCAACCACTCCCCATCCTTTTCCCACGAGTGGCCCCCCGAGTGGCAGATCGTTCTCCATGACTACGGGCAACGCTACGCCGATGGGACGATCTCCATCACCCAAATCCCATCCAGCAAAAGAGCGCATGCGTATCGGCGAATTCCCGTTAGCCACATCGTCGGCATTCATCACCACCATAAAGGAAAACAGTTTCGTGTGCTCTGAGGCGTCCAAAGGGGCATGACCAACTCCGGCGGTCATAATATAGTGCGTGCCGGAGACGCCAAGCGAGGGGTAGTCAGCTGCATTTCCCGGCGTAAAGTGCGAGCCCGGACAGGGCGAATCATCGCTGTTTTTCCCGCAAGCCCCGTCATCCGGTGTGGCGTTGAAGCCGAGGGTGTGAAATCCCTTTCTAGGATCTTCATCGCGTGACACCGCCAGCAGAAACTTGGTGCGGCGTTGCGAAGTCAGCAGCGCGAAATCTTTTGTGTTGGGATGGTTGTTTTTCGCCGTTGCCAGCACTACCCAGCGGTTTCTAAAGTTGTCGAAGATGACCCGGGCATCGCCGACCTCGCCCGCCTCAAACAAGAAAGTCGGATCATTTTTCGCTTTGGAATTCAAGTGGAGGTTCTGGTCCAGCGCTTTCACCACTTTGGCGAAGATCGTTTCGGTATTGGTCGGATTCGTGAAGTGCTCTGTCGATGGCAACAGATTTCCACTCTTGTCGTAGAACGCGAGGGTGTCCCACGTGAGCACAGCGATGACGGAATGACCCGCCGCGATCTGCGGATCCTGACCGCCATTCGCTTTTGCTCCGTCTTTCCACTTCGTTGTCAGCGGCTGCGAACGCTGACTCGCCAGAAAGAACAGTGACTCGCCGAAGCTAAAGGACTCGGTATGCACTTCGGGCAACTTGCCGGCCGCCAGAACCGCCGATGGACCAGCGATCTGCAAGCCGTGCACCTTAGACGCGACGCCAGAAGGAGAGCTTTTCACTATCGCGGACTTCGCACCAAACAGCATCGACTCATCACCGACGCCGCTCCGCCGTTTCGCCAATGGACCGCTCAGATCTATGTCTATCGGTCCTATTGCCTCAATCTGCTGGCCGGCGGCTTGGACGTTCTTAAAAACTTTTGCAGGCTTTGTCGTCGTTTTGCCGTCTTGCGCATAAAGCTGGGTGAGAGCCAGAGAGGCGATTACCAAATATGCGGTCAATCGTAGACGATCAATCATGGCAGGTATTCCTCCGTGAAGTCACCACTTGGGAGCAAGCCCGAGAACAGAATTCCTTCGCAAAGTGTGGCGAAAAGCGCTGGTTTGAAGTTGACCCTGTTTTCTGCAAACCTGCACCTGAGAGCCTTTCGCCAATGGCCGTGTTTTCGAGCCCAGTGGTGTTAGCCTCGATCGCTCCAGCACCGACCGCTGTGTTACCGTCAACGATATTGTTGTTCAGGGCGTAGCTACCGATCGCGGTGTTGTCGCTGCCGGTCGTGTTAAAACGCAGAGCTTTCTTACCGATAGCCGTGTTGCTGTCGCCGGTGGTGTTGCTCTCGGGCGCACTAGCACCGTTGGCCGTGTTAGCTTGGCTCCTGGTGTTGCTAAACAGCGCGAACGCTCCAACCGCCGTGTTGCCTCCGGCGCTGGTGTTCTTTAGAAGCGCCGACGCGCCAAACGCCGTGTTTTCGTCCGCAGTGTTGACAAGGAGTGTTCCGGCGCCAGCGGCCGTATTGAAACTACCGCCGGTGAGGCTCCTGAGCGAAAACCAACCAACTGCTGTATTCCCCTGGCCAGCGGTCAGACCCAAAATTGCGTTCTGCCCCTCCGCTGTGTTGAACCCAGGATAGCCGCCGTCCGGCGCTGGACTGACGGCTTGCATCCTCTGCGGACGCGCAAAGAAGCCAAGTGCAATAGCGGCAAGAATAAAATAGGGCCGCAATAACGGCCCGCCTATTGGTGTTTTGATTACTGTCGTCATGGGTCTCAGGTCCTTCTTTTTAGTTTGTGGTTTGGTTTTTCTTCTATCCGTGGCATTTGTGTTATCCGTGGTCAGTCTTTTTGCCTTTAGGGATTGGCGGCGACCACATGTGACGAGCCCTTGTTCATTTCAACCTCCGCGCTCACTTGTTGGATTTTTGATTCCTGCTCTTTTAGACGAGCTGCAAGCTGCGCAATAGTCGTTTCGAAAGCTTTCTCCTGCTTTGCCACGGTAGATTTCAATTCGGTGATTGTTGCCTGTTGTTCCGCGACTTTTTCGTGTTCTTTGAGAAATTCGTTGAGCAACATTGCGTTCACCTGGTCATACCGCACGCTATTGACTTTGCCGTGTTCATCCCGGCCCACCAGGTCAGGGTTTACCTTCTCTACGTCTTCGGCCAGCAAGCCGAACTGCCTTACGATTGCCGGATCAAGCTCTTTTTTGTACCGAAAGGTTACCGGTTTAAGTGAAAAGAGCGCTTCGCTGGCTTTATCCATTGGCTTGATTTCGTCCTTAAAGCGAGCCGAGGAGGTCATTGTACCCAAGTGCCCGTTTGCAGCTACAAACACCGTCGCGCCACTGGCAACTGTTGCTCCGCTGATCCCCCTGATAAAGGTGTCAGTGATAGCTGTATTGCCGATCCGGATGCTGTTACTCTCACCCGCGGCGCCCTGAACATTATAGCCAATGTCGATATTGTTATCGCCTGTAGTGAGATTGAAACCGGCCTCAGCGCCAAGCGCCGTGTTGCGTGCGCCCAAACTATTAGCAATGGCGTCAACACCCACAGCCGTGTTACTGTCACCAGGAGAGTTGTTACCGAGCGCGTTAACACCGGCGGCCGTGTTGAGACTGCCGCTGATGTTATTTGCAAGCGCGATCTCTCCGATGGCCGTATTATTGCCGCCTGTGGTGTTGCGAGCGAGCGACGAATCACCGGTGGCCGTGTTTCTCCCGCCCCCATGGTTGCTAAAGAGCGCAGACCGCCCCGTGGCCGTGTTATCGCTACCACTCGTGTTGTTCTCGAGCGCATGAGCGCCGACAGCGGTGTTCACCGCCGGAGAATTGGGAGAATCAGCGTGCATCAGTGCACCGGTACCAACGGCCGTGTTGTCGAAACCAACGGTATATGCCGATAGCGCCTGGTAGCCGACGGCTGTGTTGCCGCCGTCGGCGCTATTGGTTCCCAGTGATGCGAGTGCAGCGGCACCGATCGCCGTGTTGCCGGAGCTAACGATGTTGTGTAGGAGCGCATCGACGCCGTTGGCCGTGTTGTAGTGGCCAGTGGTGTTGCTAAAGAGGGCGAACGCTCCAGTGGCCGTGTTCAACTGACCCGTAGTATTGTTGAAAAGGGCAACGCCCCCCGAGGCTGTGTTTTGGTCTCCGGTGTTACGATACAGCGTTCCTGCACCTATCCCTGTGTTGAACTGGCCGGTGGTAACGCTCCTGAGCGACAACCAACCAATTGCCGTGTTGTAGCGGCCGGTAGTAAGGCTTAAAAGAGGGGCCTCCCCCTCTGCCGTATTGGCCCCGGGATAGCCGCCGTCCGGCGGCGGACTGACCGCTTGTATCCTTTGCGCAAACGCAAAGAAGCCAAGTGCAAAGGCCAAGAGGAGAGATGGAGTAATCGTTGTTGTTTTCGTTAATGGTTTCATATGATTTTGGTTTTTACGGAAGATTCGACACGACTCTTGTGACGGGTTTGCTCATCTCAACCCGGGCGCCGACCTTCTGGAGTCCCGATGCCAGCGCCTGGATTTGCATTTCCTGTTCTGCGAGCCTGGATTGAAAGCTTGTCTGCTGTTGCGCAACCGAGGCTTCCAATTTCTCCACTTTGCGGTGTTCTTTGAGGAATTCATTGAGCAACATCGTATTGATCTGTTCATAGCGGACTGTGTACGGCTTGCCCTCCTTATCGCGAATGATCAGGTCGGGATTCACTTTTTCCACATCCTCTGCCACAAGGCCCAATTGCGAGGCGCCTGCTGGATCGAACTCCTTCTTGTAGCGGAAGCTAACCGGTTTCAGTAAGTAGAGTGCTTCGCTGACCTTATCCATTGGTTTGATGTCTTGCTTAAAGCGCTTTGAGGAAGTCATCGTGCCGAGTCTGCCGTTTGAATTGACGAACACTGCGCTCGCGGAAACGGTCGAACCGAAGATCTCCCCGATATAACAAGCGTTATCCACGTTGTTACCTTCGGTCCCGATGCAGATAACGTTACTGGCCGAGGTGACGCCCGTGCCAGCATTAGAGCCCAATCCGATATTGAAATTACCGGTGGCGCTGCCACCGAGCGCGTAACGCCCGATAGCAGTGTTGAAGCCGCCGTGAACGTGGTTTTGGAGTGCTTGAACACCGATGGCCGTGTTGACACTGCCATCTATGTTGTTATTGAGGGCGAACACACCGATGGCCGTATTGCTGCCACCGGTGGTGTTGTTAATGAGCGCTTGACGGCCAGTGGCTGTATTATCAGGGCCTTCCGTATTGCTCTGGAGCGCAGACACTCCATTGGCCGTGTTGCCCGTGCCAATGGTGTTATTTAGAAGAGCATCCGCTCCAACACCTGTGTTACTAGAACCAGTGTTGAGTAAAAGTGCCGCCGCGCCAACCGCCGTATTTTCGAATCCGTTTCCCGTATTTTGATTTCCGACGTTAAAGAAGAGCGCCGCCGTGCCGACGGCGGTATTGAAGCTACCGTCGGTGTCGCTCCGGAGCGTGAAAGCACCCAAGGCTGTGTTCCATTGGCCGGTGGTAAGGCTGAAAAGAGCATTTTGCCCTTCTGCCGTGTTAAAACTGGGATAGCCTCCATCCGGAGCCGGAACAACCGCCTGCGTCCTCTGCGCAAGCGCAAAGGAACCAAGCGTCAAGAGAATCGTTGTGAATATAATGTTGCGATTTTGCATAATTGATTTTCTTTCATTAGCTTTCCTTATATTGACGTTCTTTGATTTCTCGTTACTGCGGACTCGAATTCGAATCTGTCCTTCGCAGATTGTTCCCGACCACTCCCGGTCTAGTTTTGTCTATTTCGATCCGATCACTCACCTTTTGAATTCTTGAATCCTGCTCTTTGGCGTGCGCAACCACAGTCTCCATCTCTTTCCTTAGCTGCGCGATCATTGCTTCCTGTTCCTGGACCTTGCGGTGTGCCTTCAGGAATTCGTTGAGCAACATCGCGTTCACGGCGTCGTAGCGCACGGTGTAGATCTCGCCGTTCTCGTCGCGCACCACCAAATCCGGATTCAGCTCCGCCACCTCCTCGGCGATCAAACCAAATTGTGGTGTATCTTTGGTGTCGCTCTTGTAGTGAAAGGTGACCGGTTTGAGCGAGAGAATGGCTTTGCTGGCTTGCTCCATCGGTTTAATGTCCTTCTTGTACCGCCGTGAAGAGCTGGTCGTGCCGAGCTGGCCTGCGGTGTCTATCAGGACTGGCACGGCGTCGTTATTTCCGGTTGTCACCCCACGAATGCCACGGATAAAGGCGCGGTTTTGAGTGCCGGCTGTGCCGATACGGATGGTGTTGTCCTCTGTAGCGACACCAAGGCTGCCGAGATAGATATTGTTATCGCCCGTGGTGAGATTGCCGCCGGCGTTAAAGCCTACGGCTATGTTGCCGGCGCCGTTGCTCAAATCGAGCGCACTAGCACCGATGGCGGTGTTATCATTGCCGTTAATGTTGCTATACAGCGCGATGTTACCGACGGCGATGTTGTGATCGCCGGTGGTGTTGCTTTCCAGCGCGCTATTACCGACGGCTATGTTGCCGCCGCCGGTGGTGTTGCCAAAGAGCGCAAATACTCCATCGGCTGTATTGCCGACGCCGATGGTGTTGCTTAAAAGCGCTCCAGCGCCGGTGGCCGTATTGTTGGAACCGGTGTTGACAAGGAGCGCCCCAGCACCGACGGCCGTGTTGAGGTTGCCGGTCACATTGAAACCTAGTGAGGACCAACCAAGGGCCGTGTTGTAAGTGCCGCCGGCGAGATGCAAAAGGGCACTTTGGCCCTCCGCTGTGTTCTGCCCGGGATAGCCGCCGTCCGGCGCCGGGCTAACCGCCTGCGTCCTCTGCGGAAGCGCAAAGAAGCCAAGCGTCAAGACTATCGTTGTGATTATCTTGTTTCGATTTTGCATAATTCATTTCCTTTCATTGTCTTTCGTTGTTTTGGCCTTCTCTGATTTCTCCTCACTGCGAACCCGTGTTCGATTTAACCTTTCGAGAATTGTTCCAAACCATTCCCGGCCCAGCTTTGTTTATTTCGATCTGATCACTCACCTTTTGGATTCTTGAATCCTGCTCTTTAAGGTGCGCAACGACAGTTTCTATCCCATTTTTGAGCCCACTGATGGTAGTTCTTTCGTATGCAGCATCAGACCTCAGCTCCGCGATCGTCGCTTCTTGTTCCTGAATTTTGCGGCTTTGTTCTTCGACTTTGCGGTGCTCTTTGAGGAACTCGTTGAGCAACATTGCGTTCACGGCGTCGTAGCGCACGGTGTAGATCTCGCCGTTCTCGTCGCGCACCACCAAATCCGGATTCAGCTCCGCCACCTCCTCGGCGATCAAACCAAATTGTGGTGTATCTTTGGTGTCGCTCTTGTAGTGAAAGGTGACCGGTTTGAGCGAGAGAATGGCTTTGCTGGCTTGCTCCATCGGTTTAATGTCCTTCTTGTACCGCCGTGAAGAGCTGGTCGTGCCGAGCTGGCCTGCGGTGTCTATCAGGACTGGCACGGCGTCGTTATTTCCGGTTGTCACGCCACGAATGCCACGGATAAAGGCGCGGTCTTGAGTGCCGCTTGTGCCGATGCGTAGGGTGTTGGACTCCGTGGCGACACCAAGGCTGCCGAGATAGATATTGTTACTGCCGGTGTTGAGATTGGTGCCGGCTTCAGCGCCCAAGGCGATGTTGCCGCTGCTGCCGGTGGTGATGTTACGGAGCGCATTATTACCGTCGGCCGTGTTGCCGGCGCCATCCGTGTTGAAAAGGAGCGCATCAGCACCAGTGGCGGTGTTTCTCTCGCCGGTGGTGTTCTTGAGCGCCTGAAAACCGGTGGCCGTGTTGAAGTTGCTGGCACTGCTGCTAAACAGCGCACCATAGCCATTTGCCGTATTGCTTTGGCCGGTAGTGTTGCTACCCAGCGCGTTCCAACCGGTGGCGGTGTTGTCGTCGCCGGTGCTGAGACTGAGCGCACTAGCACCGACGGCCGTGTTGCCGAAACCGCTGGTGTTGCTATAGAGCGCAGAAATACCGAGGGCCGTGTTGGCGTCGCCGGTGGTGTTGAAAAAGAGCGCAAACTGACCGATGGCCGTGTTGACGCCGCCGGTGGTATTCTCAAAGAGCGCTGACAAACCGTTGGCCGTGTTGAAGCTGCCAGTCGTGTTGCTATAGAGCGCGCCATTACCGATGGCCGTGTTATATACCCCGGTGGTGTTGTTTAAAAGGGCGGCCGCTCCAACGGCTGTGTTACTTCCGCCGGTGGTGTTGAATAAAAGCGCCGCCGCGCCAAACGCCGTATTTCCGGATGCCTCCCCGGCGGTAGGGTCTCCGTTGTTGAATAAGAGCGCTCCAGCGCCGGTGGCAGTGTTGAACTCGCCGGTGGCGTTGCCCCACAGGGAAAACCAACCAACTGCGGTGTTCGCGGCGCCGGTGGTGAGGCTAAAAAGGGCGTTTTGCCCTTCTGCCGTGGTGAAGTTGGGATAGCCGCCGTCCGGCGCCGGAACGACGGCTTGCGTCCTCTGTGGGAATACAAGACAACTAAACGCCGAGAAGCAAATGGCTAGGAGTATGGTTGTGAATAGTGTGCTACGATGTTTCATAACTTAATTTCCTTTCGACGTTTTGGCTTTTTTACTGACTGTTGAGAGCGGTCTTTGCCGCGGGTTCACTCACCTCAACCTCCGCACTGACTTTCTGAATTCTGGTCTCCTGCTCGTTTAGACGTTTCTTGACCGCGTCGAGCGCAGCCTCAAGTTTCTTAACTTTACCGTGCTCTTTGAGGAACTCGTTGAGCAACATCGCGTTCACCTGCTCATAACGAACCGTTTGCGGTTTGCCATTTGCATCGCGAATGACAAGGTCGGGATTCACCTTTTCCACATCCTCCGCCACAAGCCCGAACTGCGGGATGCCCTGCGGGTCGATCTCCTTCTTGTAACGGAAAGTGACTGGCCTGAGCGCCAGAATAGCTGCGCTGGCGTTGCCGATCGGCCTAATTTCATCCTTGAACCTGGCGGAAGAAGTCTGTGTGCCCAGCCTACCGTTCGAATTTACGAAGACCGCAGCGCCGTCGGAAGACGTTGCGCCGCTGATCCCAGCAATGTACGTATCCGTTTGCGTTCCCAACCCGGTGGTATCGCCGCCAATACGGATAGTGTGGGACTCGCCAGCTAGACCAAAATTGCCGATATCGATATTGTTGTTGCCCGTGGTGAGACTGAGGCCGGCTTGAAATCCCAAGGCGATGTTGCCTTTCCCGTTGGTATTGCTCGTCATAGAACTAGTCCCGACTGATGTGTTTTCATCACCGGTGGTGTTATCCAGCAGCGCGCTATCACCTACCGCGGTGTTGCTGCTGCCGGTTGTGTTGGCATAGAGCGCTTGCGCGCCGTCGGCCGTGTTGGTAACGCCGGTGGTGTTTCGTCGGAGTGCTACACCCCCCGTGGCGGTGTTGCGATTCCCGCTTGTGTTGCGAAAAAGCGCGTGATAGCCGTTGGCCGTGTTTTCCCCGCCGTTCGTGTTACTCAAAAGCGCCCCGGCGCCTGTTGCGGTGTTTTGAGTGCCAGTAGTGTTGTCAAAGAGCGCTGCCGCGCCGAGAGCCGTGTTAAAATTGGCCGTGGTATTGCTCTTAAGTGAATAGTAGCCAAATGCAGTATTATGGGTGCCGGCGGTAAGGCCTAAAAGAGCGTTTTGGCCTTCTGCGGTATTGCCTCCCGCATAGCCTCCATCGGGCGCAGGACTTACCGCTCGCATCCTAGGCGAAAGCGCAAAGGAACCAAGCGCGAGAATTATCGTTGTGATTATAATGTTTCGATTTTTCATAGTTCATTTCCCATATACATAAAGAACCGAACCGCGGGATGGAACCACGGCGCAGCTCTTTTCCTTAGAAACCAGCCAAGGGGTCTAAAGTTATTCAACAGCCGTAGGCATCCGGCTTGGGCTGCGTTGACGACCGGGACCGCACGGACCCGGAGGAATTCCTCCTTTAGGATCTTTTTCTGGCTTGAGGTCGCGGACTTTGCTCTCGTTTTTCTCTTTCTTTTTCTTGGTCTTGTCTTCCATGTTACCTTTCATTTGTTTGTTGTTTATTCTCGGAGTGATGTGATTTCTGTCCCTTTATTTGGTTCTTTCCGTTCATCAGGTTTCTTCTTTAAAGTTCCTCCACCGCAGCGGGCACCCTAGAAATTATCTACTGATTGTTGGCGACGGCTTTGGGCGGAGGCCTCTTCACCGCAATCTCAGCGCTCACTCTCTGGATTTGCTCGGCCTGCTCTTTCAGCTCCGATCTAAGCAAATTAAGTTCCTTCTGCTGCGCCGCCCCGTTTGCTTCCAGTTGCTGGACCTTGAGGTGTTCCTCAACGAACGCCCGATGTTGTTTGAGGAACTCGTTGAGCAACATCGCGTTGACCTGATCATAGCGGACGCTCCAGATTTCGCCCTTCTCGTTGCGCACCACGAGGTCGGGATTTACCCCGGCCACTTCTTCGGCGATTAAGCCAAAGCACGGTGTGTTTTTAGCGTCGCTCTTGTAATGGAAGGTCACAGGCTTGAGCGCCAGAATCGCTTCGCTCGCCGTGTCCATGGGTTTAATGTCATGCTTGAAACGCCGCGACGAGACCACCGTACCCAACTTTCCAGTTGAATCGATTGCCAGAGAACTCGCGGTGGGGGGATCAACCGACTGGTTATAGATGCCGCCCATATGGCAGGCTGAGGCTCCAGGTGTTTCGGGTAAGTTGGCGCCGATCCGGATGGTATTGCTCTCTCCTGCTACACCAATAACATCCACGCCAATATCGATATTAAAATTGCCTGAGGTGAGAGCGCTGCCGGCGTTGGTGCCCAAAGCGGTGTTGCCGTTACCAGTGGTAAGACCTAGCGCAGAACGACCGATCGCGGTGTTGCGGTTGCCGGTGGAATTGGCAGCGAGAGCGCCAAACCCGGTGCCTGTGTTGTTATTGCCGGTGGTGTTGCCGAAAAGCGCTTCAGTGCCTGTGGCCGTATTGGTAGCACCAGTACGATTGTTCAAGAGCGCGCCAGCACCGGAGGCTGTATTATCACTGCCTTCCGTGTTGTCCTTGAGCGCAGATACTCCATTGGCGGTGTTGTCCTCACCGGTGGTGTTGTTTAAAAGGGCTGCCGCTCCAGTAGCCGTGTTGTTGGCGCCACTGGTATTGTTCAGAAGCGCCGCCGCGCCAAACGCCGTGTTCTCGTCTGCGGTGTTAAAAAGAAGCGTTCCCGCGCCTGTAGCGGTGTTGAAGTTGCCCGCTGCGTTGCTCCAGAGCGAAAACCAACCCACTGCTGTATTGCCGTCGCCAGTGGTCAAACTAAAAAGAGCGCTCTGCCCTTCCGCTGTGTTAAAGCCAGGATAGCCTCCATCCGGTGCCGGCATGACGGCTTGCGTCCTCTGCGGAAGCGCAAAGGAACCAAGCGTTAACAGAATCGTTGTGACTATAATGTTTCGATTTTTCATAAATTAATTTTCCCTTTCATCAACGTTCTAACGAAGTGGCAGACGTGAGTTCCGAAATAATTTTCGGAAACTTGTATCCGGGATGATTCATCCGATTTGTGGGGCGTTTGACTCGTTTGCTCCCGCTCTCTCGCCAGATGGGCTGCCGGTCTGCGTCGCCCGCGTCCATATCGCTCCATTCTGTGAAACGGCTTGGTCGGCGGCCCATCCAGACGCCCTGTCACTCGCTCTTCGGCAATCGTATTTACGCTTGTAAAAGAATCCGACAATGGGCAGCCTGTACTTGAGATGAGATGGGAGACGGCCGTGGGGAATTTAGCCGAACCGCGCGGGTTCGACACGACGCATTGGAGCCTGATTCTTTCTGCAGCAGGCTCAAACGCCGACGAGCCAAAGACGCACGAAGCGCTCGGTGAACTTTGCCGGACGTACTGGCGGCCCGTTTTCGTATTCGTAAGTCGTCAGGGTTACTCCGTGGAGGAAGCGCAGGATCTCACGCAGGATTTTTTCGCCATGATCCTCGAGAGCAACTGGCTTCGGCGCGCGGACGAACATCGCGGCCGTTTCCGCTCGTTTCTGCTTAAGTCGCTTCAGAATTTTCTCAGTCACGCCGAAGAAAGAACTCACGCGGTTAAACGCGGTGGGAGAATGGCGTTCGTGTCCTGGGACGAATGGATGGCCGAAGCGCCCTCGCAGGTGTCCATCCCGGCTGAGACCCTCCAGTGTATTCTGCCGGAGCAACTTTTTGATCTCCGTTGGGCGGTAACGGTTGTAGAACACGCCCTGCAGCGTCTCCGCGAGGAATGCGAAGGGAAAGGCCGACTCCGGCTGTTCGAAACATTGAGCGTTCATCTTGCCCCGGGATGTGGGGACGTAACGTATGCCAATCTCGCGGCTGCTTTGGGAATCGCAGACACAATGGTAAAAAAGCAGCTCCACAATTTGCGCAAGCGTTACCGGTGGTTCTTGCGCGATGAAGTCGCGCATACTGTGGAAAACGTCACGGACATTGACGATGAGATTCGCCATCTCTGTGCCGTGCTGGCGGAAACTAACTAATGAAAGCAGTGGCAGATCTCTCCCGTTCAATAGCGGGCATGGTGGAAGGCGCAGGTAAATGCGAGCATTGCGGTGCTACCACCCATCTCAGCAACGGTTGCTGCGTGAGTTGTCTCCTCAAAGAAAACTTCGAAGCAGAGATCGAAGCGTCCGCGGAGGTTTTCGAGGAGGTGATCGGAGAGGCCGATGTGCCCGATAAGGAATGGCGGCTAGGCAATTACGAAATTCTGGAGGAAATCGGGCGCGGCGGTATGGGTGTGATTTACCGCGCACGGCAGCGCCACTCTGGGCGCATCGTGGCATTGAAGCGGGTCGTCAGCTATCACGCCGATTCGCATGAGACACTCGCGCGGTTCCGTCGTGAGGCGGTAGCGGCCGCCAGTCTCGATCACCCGAATATTCTTCCGGTTTACGAGGTCAACGAAACAGAGGACGGCCTGCCGTTTTTCAGTATGAAATTCGCTACCGGAGGAAGCTTGCGCACCGCCGCGTCGCGGCTTCGCAGCGGACCGCGCGAATGTGTGCGGCTGATGGCGAAGATCGCCCGCGCCATCGAGTATGCGCACAAACACGGGGTTCTTCACCGCGATCTTCAGCCGGGAAATATCTTGCTGGACGCGGGCGGCGAACCGCTGGTGAGCGATTTCGGCCTGGCGAAATGGCTTGATGAAGAGAGCGAACTCACCCGAAACCTGACTACGTTTGGCACTCCCGGTTACGTCGCTCCAGAGCAGGCTGACGGCGCTGAGTTCGGTCCCGCGGCGGATATTTACAGCCTCGGCGCGATCCTGTTCAATCTGCTTGCCGGCCGGCCGCCTTTCATCGGCGCGAATGCGCTCTCAGTTATCCAACAGGCAACTGCGACGTCGGCTCCAAAGCTGCGCTCATTAGTGCCATCGATCGATCGCGATCTCGAAACAGTTGTCGCGCGTTGTCTCGAACGCGATCCCAAAGCGCGGTATCAAACCGCAGGTGCGCTTGCAGAAGATCTCGATCGCTGGCTGGAGGGGGGACCGATCCTTGCGCGGCCCGTGCGCGCACCAGCGCGAGTGTTCCGCTGGTCGAGGCGCAATCCAATTTTAGCGAGTGCTGGTCTTGCGTGCCTCTTGCTTGCGCTTGCCGTTGTTTGGCTACTCGGGCAAAAGTTTCCTTCGCCTAACATCCCAGTGCCCGAAAAAAGCGTCGCAGTGCTTCCGTTTGAAAACCTGAGCCTGGACCCGGCTAATGCCTTTTTCGCCGATGGCGTGCAGGACGAAATTCTGACGGATCTGGCCCGGATCGCTGATCTGAAGGTGATCGGGCGCACATCCGTGTTGCAATACAAGAGCGGAGTGGCGCGCAATGTGCGGAAGATCGGCAATCAACTCGGAGTGGCGCATCTGGTGGAAGGAACTGTTCAACGCTCCGGCAATCGCCTGCGCGTTAACGCGGAACTTGTCGATGCGCGCACCAACCGTCGTTCATGGGGGCAGATCTACGACCGCGAGCTCGCAGACGTCTTCGCGATTGAAAATGAAGTCGCAACAGCGATTGCCGGCGAACTTAATGCGAAACTCTCGCCAAATGAAAAGAGCGAAATCGAACGTCCCTTAACCAGCAATATCCTTGCGTTCGATCTCTACACGCGCGCGAACAACCTTCTTCTAACGGCGAGCTTTAGAGATGATGATGGAGAGCATCTGCGGCAGGCGGCCGAGCTGTTGAATCAGGCAGTCGCGCGAGACCCCGCGTTCTTCCAGGCGTATTGCCGACTGGCGTATATTCATGATCGGCTTTACTTCGATGGGTTCGATCATACTCCCGCCCGCCTTGCCCTGGCGGAAGCGGCAATCCAGACGGCGTTTCTGCTACGCCCGGATGCAGGTGAAGCACACCTCGCGCGTGCCCAAAATCTTTATTGGGGATACCTCGATTATGATGGCGCTCTGGCGCAACTGGAAGTGGCTCGTCAAAGCCTCCCAAACGATGCCCGGATATTCCAGTTAATGGGCTACGTCCAGAGGCGTCAGGGGCGCTGGGACAAATCCGCCCCAGACCTTGAGCGCGCGGTTGAACTCGACCCGCGCAACCTCGAGACGCTGCACCAGATCGCAACCAATGACGATCTTTTCCGAAGCTATGCTGAAGAAACATTGGTATTGGATCGTGCGCTGGCCATCGAACCGAACCACGCTGAGACCAAAGTGATCCGCGCGAATGTGGACCTGGATTGGAAAGCTGATACCCAGCCATTGCACCAGGTGATCGATGAAATCCGCACACGAAATCCTGCTGGAGTTCGGGAGCTCGCCAATAGTTGGCTCATTTGCGCATTGGCCGAGCGCGACGCCGCTGCCGCAAAAAACGCTTTGACCACGCTGGGCGAAACGCCTTTCGTGGATGGAAGTATTCAGTGGAATCATCCGCTCGTAGAAGGTCTTATCGCGCGCATGATGAAAGATGATGTGAAAGCGCGCGCCGCTTTCACGGCAGCACGCGAGGAGCAGGAGAAGATTGTGCAGGCAGAACCAAATCACGGCCCGGCGCGTTGCGTGCTTGGTTTGATTGACGCCGCTCTCGGACGGAAAGAGGAAGCGTTGCGCGAAGGCCGCCGCGCCGTCGAGCTTCTTCCGATGGAAAAGGACGCAATCAGAGGGAAGGCGATGATCAGGTATCTGGCGAAGATTGCCGCATGGACTGGCGACAACGATCTGGCTTGCGAACAGCTGTCCGTTGCCACCGAAGTTCCGAGTGGTGTCACCTATGGCCAACTCAAACTGATGCCGTGGTGGGATCCGCTTCGCGGCGACCCGCGTTTCGAAAAAATCGTCGCCTCTCTCGCGCCGAAGGCCAGCGATAAGTAGCCGGGCTACAGCAAAGCTGCTGAGCAGATTCGAAAATGGCGTGCATTGGCGATCCTATGATCGCTAAGATCGGACGATGAACAGTTCGCGAATTGCAACAATGACGATGTTGCTCTCGCTGGCGGTTTCTGCTTACGCAGCAAACCCATTTCTCGATGCGCAAGACGACAAGCCGGTCTCTGCCAAATTTCGCGGAACCGAGTGGAGTGACGACATCGGAGAACAAGATGTTCCCCTCACTGCACGCGTGGTGACAACGCGTATGGCAAAAATGCCGTGGGGCGCGATTTTCAAAGTCGAATTCACCGATCTAAAATCGCGCGCTGAAAAGCAGCGCGAAATTCGGCCCGAATATTCTCTCGTGCCTGATAATCGGATCGTCCTTCTAAGCGAAGAGGATAACGCCGCAGCAGCTAAGAAGATTTCGGCACTAGACAAACCGCCGGAATTCGAACCGAACGACATCTACGGGATCACCAGTGGCAGCTTTGAGCACCAGGAGGGCGAGTGGAAAACGACAATCAAATTGAAAGGCGACCTCTGCATTTATCAAGCGAGTCATCCCTCCGGACATTTCAAAAAAATCCTTTGGAAAAAGGAGTGGGATTAGTTGAATACGCCAGCGGGTACGGTGCACACGCTGACGGGTATCGGCTTAAGCGTGTAGTAACAGATCAAAAGCGGTAAGATTCGGGCGAAGTTTTCTGAAGGGTTAATATGTTTATGCAATTCCTGCTTGAGTTACCGCCGCCGGTTTCCTTTTTCATCGTCTCGGCGATTACCACCTTCTTGAGTCTGACCGGGCTCTACTTGGTGCGAAGAAAGTATTCGGCCGAAGTACTAAAGGAGAACCACGAAGTCGCTGCGATCATTTTCAACGCCTTCGGATTGTTCTATGGGGTGCTGGTAGCGTTTGTGGTTTTTGTTACCTGGGGCGGATATGACGAGGCAACCAAAAATCTGCAAATGGAGGCCAGTGAGGCTCTGGATATTTTCCACACTGCCGCAGCGTTTCCTGATGCACCCAAGAAAATCATTCAACAGGGAGTTAGGGAGTACCTTGCCGTGGTTTACAACGATGAAGCCCCGAAGATGGCGGGTGGAGACCTTCAGCTTTATTCGGGCGGAGCTCACAACAGTCTCCGAGTATTATTCACCCAGGTGGATGCGAGCTCGATTCCAAACCGGGAGCTGTACGGCGAGGCGTTACGATGTTTGAACAATCTAGCTCAGTATCGCCGAATGAGAATATTCGCCGGTAACGATACCGTGCCACCGGTCATCTGGCTGGTGTTGCTGATTGGCGGCATGATCGCGGTCTCCTACACTTTTTTCTTCGGCATGAAAAACCTGCGCGCCCAGTACCTCATTACCACGACACTGACCGTAACCGTTACGTCAATTTTATTCCTGGTTTATGTGCTTGATCATCCCTTTACCGGCAGCAGCAGGGTGAGCCTTGCACCTCTAAGAGAGGCGATGACGGCAATGCAGGGCGACAGCGCGGGTGAGTGAAAACTTTCGGCTTACGCGTTTGCCGCCGACAGATTGCTCGACTCAGCTAGCAGCTGTCTGGTCGCCAAATACGAGTTCTATCTTTTCTTGCTTTTGCGTGTGGGCTTTCCCTTGCGCTTCGTCTTTGCCATTTTTCTTAACTCGCTTTCGCTCATCGAACTCGCCATTTGCTTTGACGCGCCCTTAAGCGACGACTTCGACTTCTTGCCGCGCTTCGCCGCAAGCGCAGCGCCGGCCGCCATTTGTTGTTTCTTTGATTTTGCAGGCATACAAAAGATTTCGCGCCTAACGAGCACTTCGGTTTTATGAGGTGATCTCAACCACCCGGCGCAAGTGAGCGCGCGTTCAGGATTGTATAGTTTGCCGGTACCACCACCCCGCTAAGTTGGGTAATGAGAAGTCTTGTGCCAAAAGAAATAAGCCGGCACGCCGGTCAGCACGATGAGAATTCCAATTCCCGACGTCGCCGGCGCGAGCCATGCAAGATCAATGGTCAACAGTGCCGATACCGCGATCGAGACAATCGGCACAACGGGATAACCCCACGTGCGATATGGCCTCTCAGCATCAGGTTTTTTGCATCGTAAGAGAATGACAGCGACGACCATCAGAACATAAAACACCAGGTCTGCCGAGACGATGTATTCAAGCAGTTGGTTGTAAACGTTCCCGTAAATGACCTGACGTGTCTCGGGATTAGTTATAACTGTGCGCGGCAAAACCAGGCACGCCGTCCAAACTCCCTGCGCCACGAGTGCTGCCGCGGGAACACGAAACCGATTTGTAGTTGCAATTTTTCGGAAGAACAAGCCATCACGCGCCATGGCATAGTAAACGCGGGCTCCCGCAAGAATGAGTCCGTTATCACAACCGAAAGTAGAAATCATGATCGCTGCGGCCATGCACATCGCTCCGGGACGGCCAAAGACGGCGTTCATCATTGCTACCGCTACGCGGTTTTGTGGCGCGTGCTGAATTTCCGGAAACGGAAGCACCGCCAGATAAGCAACATTGGCCAGCAGATAAAGGACGACCACCACGGCGCATCCTCCCACAAGCGCGCGCACGAGATTTTTTTCTGGATCGCGCACTTCGCTGCCGATAAATGTCACATTGGTCCATGCCGTCTGCGCGAAGAGCGGGCCGACCATCGATCTCCCAAAAAGCAGCGCGAGAGCTAGCGTGCCGGTGACGGCGAAGCCAGGCTGCGCCGTCTGCGGATTCCAGCCATTGGCCCACGAGTCCCACCACGCCGAGTGCAGCGCGGCAGAATTGGCTTTCCAGCCTAACGACAAACCTATGACCACGACCGCAGTCAGGGCGGCGGTTTTGGCAAAGGTAAATGTGTTCTGGACAATTTTACCGATCTCAAGCCCGCGCGTGTTCGTCCACGTCAGAAGCGCAATCAACGTTATGGCCACCAATTGCTCGGTGGATAAGCTGATCGCGTAACTGCCTAACGAGATTGGGGAGATCAGGTAATTATCTGGTGCAACTGACGTGGCAAAAACGCCGAGGAACTTCGCGAACGCAATCGCTACCGCCGCAATGGTTCCCGTTTGGACCACGAGAAACAACGTCCAGCCATACAGAAATCCGATCGGAGAACCGAACGCCTCGCGTAAAAAAACATAAACGCCGCCCGCGCGCGGCATCATTGTTGCCAACTCCGAACAACACAGCGCGCCTGTAATCGTTAGCAAGCCGGCAAGTGTCCATGCGAGCAACAGCCATCCCGGGGCGCCACTCAATCGCGATGACTCCGCTGACACGATGAAGATGCCAGACCCAATCATCGATCCGATGACAATCATCGTCGCGTCGATTGGCCCAAGTGCGCGGACGAGGGCGGTTTTGTCGGTTGGAGACGGCCCGCCCTCGGGCCGCACCGGGCGTGTGTTTCGGCGCGGGGGCGCGCCGGCTCCATTCTCGGGGCGCTCCTGCTCCATTAGAACATGAGGTCGTGTATCGTTCCGCGGTACGGCCACGCTTCCACGGTCTCGACGAGGCCCGCCCGAACCGCGTTTTGCTCAACGTAA
Organism: uncultured Verrucomicrobiae bacterium; assembly: GCA_963805485.1. Taxonomy (GTDB): domain Bacteria; phylum Verrucomicrobiota; class Verrucomicrobiia; order Chthoniobacterales; family UBA10450; genus Udaeobacter. The sequence continues at coordinate 400,923 of CAWDUN010000003.1, forward strand.
TGCCATTTTTCAGAATAGCTTTCGCTTGATCGCAGATATCGATCGAAGTAGTCGGACTGCCAAATCGGCGGTTCAATCGCCAACGTCGCCGCAATGCGTCGTGAACTAACGCTCTTCCACATCCCAACCCATTCTCCTTTTGGACGCGCATTAGCCGCGGGCCGGGCAAAAAAATGCACGTTGTCCGGCATTAGAACATAGCTGCCCACCCACCATCCATCGTGCTCGGCCGTACGTTGCCAGATTTCACGCAAAATTTTTTCGCACTTGGCTGACGCAAGAATTTTGTGTCTCTGAAACGTGCAGGCCGTAAAGAAAACAATCGGATTGTCGCGAAACGAGGGCACGTGCGCCAAGTGGCGAAATGGAGTCGGCCCGCCCTCGGGCCGCACAGGGCTTGCCCTTCGGCGCGGGGGCGCGCCGGCTTCATGTTCGATGTTCTCGATCATCGCGAACTCTTCGGCGCGTTGATTTTCACGCCTTCTTGCTCAAGTCGTGTTCGCAATACGCGGGCGAACTCGACGGCGCCAGGCGTATCGCCGTGGACACAGATGGTTTCGCCGCGCACTTTGACATCGCGGCCTTCGATTGAACGCACCTTGCCTTCGCGCAACATCCGCAATACTCGCTCGGCCGCTTCTTTTGGGTCGTGAAGCAATGCGTCGGGCTGCGTGCGCGGAACCAGCCAGCCGTCATTTAAGTAATTGCGATCGGCGAAAATCTCGCGCGCGATTTGCAAACCATGAGCCTCACCGGCACGGGCAAGCTGGCTCTTGTCCGGCGCGAAGAGGATTAATTTTGGATCGGTCGATTCGACGGCGCGCGCGATTGCGTCCGCGAGTTTCGCATCGCGCACGGCCATATTATAGAGCGCGCCGTGCGGCTTCACATGATTCGCTTGCACATCCAGTGCGGAGGCGATTGCTTGAAAAATTCCGAGTTGATAGGTCACGGCGTCGAACACTTCTTCGGCGGGTATGGTCAGCTCCTTGCGTCCGAAATTCTCGCGATCGAAAAAACTCGGATGCGCTCCCACAGCTACTTGCTGCTTCTTCGCTGCGGAAACGGCGGCGTGCATCGTATCGGAATCGCCGGCGTGAAAACCGGTGGCGATGTTGGCGGAGCTGATCAGCTCGAACAACGCGACATCGTGGCCTGAGCCTTCGCCGAGATCCGCGTTCAGATCGATGGATAAGTTCATGATCTTTGGAGACTCAGACCGATCCGGAAACGCTCCAAATCACGCTCGCGTTCCATTAACAGCCGATACGCATCTTGCAGCGACACTTCGGAAAAGCGAACGCTATCACCGGCACGAAGCTGCGCCGCAACGCCAAGATCGACCGTAATCACGTGAGCTATTTTTGGGTATCCGCCGATGGTTTGGCAATCCCCCAAAAGCAAAATCGGCTTCCCACTTGGTGGAACCTGTATTGTGCCGGGCGCGACTGCTTCCGAAATAAGATCGGTTTCGTCATAACGTTTCAGTTCCGGGCCATCAAGGCGTACACCCATACGATCTGAATCTGGTGAAACGCTGAATTCGTCACTCGTGAATCGTTGAATGGTTGAATCGTTGAACCGACGCCAATCCACGCCACGAACGAAACGCAAATTCGGGTGGCGGCTTGCCGGGCTTGCCCAATTGTGTGGTGCGGTCCACGAGGAAACAGCTGTAGCCGGGATCGGTGATCCCGGCCATGTGCGCAGAGGAAGAACGTCACCATCCCGCAAAGCGCGCCCCTCGAATCCACCGAAATTGCCGCGCAAATCGGTCGAGTGACTACCGAGGACGATGGGCACATTGATTCCACCCGAAATCGCGAGCCAGCATCGGCAGCCAATTTGAGCGTGACCAAATTTCAATTCGTCACCAGCTTGCAAATGCGCAACATGCCCTGCCAGCAATACCCGTGATCCAATCTGGACGCAGAATTCGCCGCCGCACCAGGCGACAATTCGTTCGTCCTCGAACCGCAGTTGCAAACCGCCGAGCGTGATTTCGAGGCCGGCTGCGCCTTCATCATTTGCAACGAGCAGATTCGCTACGCGTAATGCGAACGAATCGAGTGCGCCGCTGGTGGAAACACCAAACTGTCGAAAGCCGGTGCGGCCGAGATCTTGCACCGATGTTAGAAATCCTGATCGGGTTACAACCGCATTCATCGCAGTGTCATCCTGAACGAAGTGAAGGATCTCTGTTTAATTTTGACGCTGTCGAGGGAACAATCAGAGATGTTTCGCTTCGCTCAACATGACAGGATGCACGCTTCAACGCTTTCAACCCTTCAAAGGTTCCTTGGCCACCGTAGCCTCGGCAAAGGCGGCAAACTCCTCCCGCGTAATTGCGCGAAAGCGCACGCGGTCGCCGGGAGACAGAAGGCTCGGCGGATCTTTGGTAGGATCGAAAAGCTTCAGCGGAGTGCGGCCGATCAAGTTCCATCCGCCCGGAGAACGCGACGGGTAAATTCCCGTTTGCGCACCGCCGATCCCAACCGAACCGGGAGGAATTTCTTTACGCGGTGTGTCGCGGCGCGGCGTCGCCAAATTCTTCGGTAGCCCTGACAGAAATGTAAAGCCAGGAACGAACCCAATGCAGGCCACGCGATATTCGCCAGTGCTGTGAAGATCCACGATTTCGCGCTCGGAAAGGTTTGTGTGTTCAGCTACACGGCCGAGATCGAGCCCAAATTCTGGTTCATAACAGACAGGAATTTCAATCAAACGCGGAGCTCTCGCTGCTGTCCGCCGCCCATAACGGCGGGAAGCAGGAATAGCCGCGCTCCGAATTTTTTTCGCAAGCTCGTCAAACACCTCATTCGCCGCGCAATTCGTCTTGAGAAGAGCGATGGGATCGATAAAAACGGCAACGCTGGTGTAAGCCGGCGCAAGTTCAATCACGCCCGGAATCGCCGCCCGTTGAAGCAACTGAAATACTCGAAGCACTTCGTCCAGCGTTGCGTCAGGTGCATCTTCAAATTGCTCGCGCACGCGCACGACCAGTGCAGAATCTCCGAGGGGGATAATGTCCATCAGGCCATCCTGTCATGTTAAGCGAAGCGAAACATCTCTGATTTATCTCTCCCCATCGCTAATCAGAAGGAAACAATCTGAGATTCTTCGCTCCGCTCAGAATGACAATACCGAGACATAAGAGTAGCGAGGCGCGTCTACTCTGAGCGTTTCGCTTCGATCTCAATATTGATCGCCACTGTCTGGCTAATTCCGGAGACCGATTCAGCCGCTGGAGCAAACATCAAATTGAAGTCGCGCCGCGTTATGGGATCGGTCGTCACAGACCAGCGCGTCCGTGCAGTGTCATTAATCGTGGTCAGCAGTTTCACGTGAAGCGTGATCGGCTTCGTCACGCCGTGCATTGTGAGGTCGCCAACGATGTCGCCACTTTGTGGACCGGTGCGTTTTACGCTCCGGCTCTTAAACGTGATTCTCGGAAATTTCTCGACATTAAAAAATTCTGCGCTGCGGAGATGATCGTCGCGTTTTTTGATGCGCGTATTGATGCTCCGTACATCGATTTGCGCAGTGGCCGAGGAGTTCTCCGGATGTTCGCGATCGACTTCGATTCTGCCGCTAAAGTTCGTAAACTTACCGTGAGTCGTGCCGAGGAATTGATGCACATCAAACCCAATGCTGGAGCCCGATGGATCGAACTTGTAGCTCTCCTTTGCTGAAGCGGCATCGATGAGTCCGCAGCCATCAGCAGTGCTGCGACTACAACACTCGGAGATCGGCGTGCCCCCGCACCGCTGAGAAAACGCGCCGAGGGCGGCGCGGCTCCAATAACGAAATTGCGCACGCTCAAATCCAGGTCATTTTAATTTCTCATTCTTTCGACGTTCTTTTCGCCTCCGTCGCGAGCGTTTTCAAGAGTGGCGTGCGCGAAAGAGGCAGTCGCCCGAACAAATTCCCCAAGGCAGAGGCCGCACTGTAGGGGAAGCTGACAGCTTCCCTTGGGACGTTAACAGCGTCCCCTGCAGGTTTCGCGCCGTGCACGCCGGCGATACGAGCCAGCTGAGTCTCGAAATGCGCGACTGCGCGTGCATTTGGATTGTTTGTATCGAGATAACCGAAGGCCCGCCGCAATAATCCGAACAATTCCGGCTCGCAATGATCGCGCTCGGTGCAAATCTCAATCAATTCAACAAAATAGGCGGCAGTCTGGGTGCGCAGATAATTGCTGCGAATTCCAGCGAACGGATTTTTCAGGACGACTTCTGCGAGGGTGTGCAGATCGGATTTGCGGCTTCGCACGATCGAAATTTCAGCCTGAAAAAATAAATCAAGTTTTCCGGCAAACGGACTCTTTTGGCGGCGTGCGCCTTTGGCGATCGTCTGAACGCAACCTAACGATTCCGTGCACCACGACACAATCAGACTCGTGTCGCTGAATTTGCGTTTCCGAAGGAGAATTGCCTCTGTGCTTTCCACTCGCCACAAAGTAACACACGAACCATCGCAGCGTTGGGCTGTGCAAGCAGAGTCATCCTGAGCGCAGCTCGGAATGACGTGCTGTTCCAAGCTTCATTTTGCAGTTGTCTCTTTCACCAGCCATGATGAGTGATGCCGACGGGAACAACAGAAACCGCGCGCGTGCCGGAAGACATCAGCGGGCGGCAGGGACGGATGCCCGTGGGGAGAATCACGTGGCGGCATACGTTTCGTGCGCTACGGCATCGGAATTATCGGCTGTTCTTCTGGGGGCAACTCGTTTCGCTCACGGGCACCTGGATGCAGCAGACCGCAATGAGCTGGTACGTTTACCAAATCACAAACTCAAAACTTCTGCTCGGCGTCGTGTCGGCGGTCGGATCTGCGCCGATGATGCTTTCATCGATCTGGGGCGGCGCGCTGGCTGATCTTTATCCGAAACGGTCGATCCTCGTTGCGACGCAAGCGGCTCAAATGATTTGCGCGTTCTTGCTCGCTGCAGGTGTGTGGCTTGGATTCGCGACGCCGTCGTTCATCATCATCGTCGCCGCGCTCAACGGAATTTCCATGGGATTCGACATGCCGGCGCGCCAGGCGTTTACAGTCGAAATGACCAGCCGCGAAGATTTGCTGAACGCAATCTCACTCAACAGCTCCATCGTGAATGGAGCGCGCGTCGTCGGCCCGTCTGTCGCTGGTTTGATGATTGGGGCCGTCGGTGTGGCGATGTGTTTCTTCCTGAACGGTCTCAGCTTTATCGCCGTGATTGCGGGTCTGCTGATGATGCGTCTGCCGATTTTCGAACGGAGAATGGAAATCGTTTCAGCAGGCGAGCATGCGTGGGAGGGGATCTTGTATGCGACCAAACATCCGCGTGTGCGCACCATCTTGCTGCTCTTTCTAGCGGTCGGCGTTTTCGGCTGGTCGTATGCGGTGCTGATGCCGGCATTTGCACGCGATGTGCTCGGGCGCGGCGCAAACGGTTACGGGATTTTGATGTCGGCGAGCGGAACAGGCGCGCTTGTGGGTGCCCTGCTGGTCGCCACATTTGGACATCTTTTTACGCCGCGCAAAATAGCACTCGGCGGCGTCTGGTTATTTTCCATCGCGATGTTGGCGGTCTCGTTCACCAAAAGTTTTCCGCTCGCGCTGGTATTTCTCTTCGTGGCGGGATTTGGAATGTTGCTGTTCTTCTCAACCTCGAACACCGTGCTGCAAACCATCGTACCGGACGAAATGCGGGGACGCGTCATGGGCGTGTGGTCACTCGTGTTCGGCGCGATGATTCCGCTTGGCAGCCTCGAAGCCGGAGCCGTTGCACATTGGGTGGGCACACCCTTCGCGCTCGCATTCGGCGCAATCATTTGCGCCGCGTCGGCGCTGGTGACGTTATGGGTGATTCAGCGACGAGAGGCGCAGAACGCGAAATAGCTTTGCAGGGCACCGGGAATACGACGCGAGGGCGCGTCGGCTCCATGGAGATAGCCCGCCCTCGGGCCGACAAGCCGAGCAGGCGCTTTCAGCGGTTAATGATGTGCAACGCCCGCTTCTCCACGTTCAGCGCGGCTTCTCTGACGGCCTCACTTAAGGTGGGGTGGGAATGGGTGGTGCGGCCGATGTCTTCGGAGCTGCCGCCGAATTCGATCACTGAAACGGCTTCAGCGATTAACTCTGAAGCGGCATGATGCAAAATGTGCGCGCCGAGAACGCGATCGGTTTTGGCGTCGGCGACGACCTTGACCATTCCTTCGACATCATCGCTGCAAAGCGCGCGGCTGTTGGCGCGGAACGGAAATTTGCCGATGCGCACCTCAATACCCTGCTCCTTGGCTTGATCTTCCGTGAGACCAACGCCAGCCAGTTCGGGATTGGTGTAGATGATTCCGGCAATGGCTTCGTAGTTCACGTGGCCGGCTTTGCCCGCGATCATTTCCATGCAAGCGATTCCCTCATCTTCGGCTTTGTGGGCCAGCATGGGTCCGGCGATCACATCGCCGATGGCATAAACACCTTCGACATTCGTGCGATAATGCTCGTCCACTTTAATCCGGTTCTTTTCGTCGAGCGCCACACCAATTTTTTCCGTCCCCAAACCATCCGAGAACGGACGACGACCGACCGAGACAAGCACTTTGTCTGCGTCGAATGTCAGTTCCTGTCCATCTTTCGTTGCGGTGACAGTAGCGCGACCGTTGTCCAGTTTGACCGCGCTGACCTTTGCTTCGAGGTGAAACGTCATGCCCTGTTGTGTCAGCAGACGTTGAAGGAGATTCGACAACTCGAGATCGAACCCGAGCGCGATGCGCGGGAGAAATTCCAGCGTCGTTACTTCCGAACCGAGTCGGTTCCAAACAGAACCCAATTCGAGGCCAATTGCGCCAGCGCCGATGACGAGCAGTTTCTTTGGAGGCTCGGTGAACTCGAGCGCTTCGGTGCTGCTGACGATTGTTTTTCCATCAAATTTCGCGAACGGCAATTCCACCGGCGCGCTTCCTGTAGCGATGACGATATTCTTCGTCTCAACCTCTTGTGTCTCGCCGTTGGACGATTTGATCGAAACTCTTCCTGGTCCGCTGATTGTGCCGAGACCTTCGATCACCGTCACCTTGTTCGTCTTCATCAGCGAACGCACACCGCTATTGAATGTCTTTACAACCTTGTTCTTGCGTTCCTGCATCTTTGCGAGATCGGCGCGCGCGCCATCGATCACGATGCCGTGCTTCGCCGCCTCTTTTTTGACGAACATGAGATGGTCGCTCGAGGTGAGGAGCGCTTTGCTTGGGATACAGCCCACGTTTAAACAGGTGCCGCCCAATTCCTTGTCTTTTTCGATAAGAGCGGTCTTCAACCCAAGCTGGCCGGAGCGGATGGCAGCAACATAACCGCCTGGTCCGGATCCAATGATAACAACATCAAATTTTTCCATATGTGTTTTCTGTCATTCTGAGCGACGCATTGTCATTCTGAGCGGCGCGAAGAATCTCTGATCATTTTCTGTCAGCGACAGTAAAAACGATAGCCAGAGATGTTTCGCTCTGCTCAACATGACACAATACGCAAGCGTTGCCTGTCATTCTGAGCGAAGCGAAAAATCTCAGATTATTTCTGGGGCGACGGAAAACATAAATCAGAGATGTTTCGCTGTGCTCAACATGACAAGAAACGCAAACAGCGCTTCATTCTGAACGAAGCGAAGAATCTCAGATTATTTCTTCTACCGGCCATGGGCGCTGATAGACCCTTGGCTGCTGTTCCCAAGCATCACTCAGACCGAGCCACCGCGGATTAGTTCGTTCAATTAGTGCAATTTTCCTGCTGCGTCGCCAGCCCTTCAATTTCTTCTCGCATATGATCGCATCGTTCACGTTGCGAAAGTGTTCGATCCAAACTAGCCGGGTTAATTGATAGCGTTTAGTGAAACCGTCGACTTCTCCATGCGTGTGCTGGTACAGGCGACGCGCCATATTATTCGTGATCCCAATATACAAGGTTGTAGAACGCTTGTTCGTGAGAATGTAAACCCAATAATCATGGTTACGCATGCGAGCAGAAATAATCAGAGATGTTTCGCTTCGCTCAACACGACAAGGTAATCTTACTCAATGCTGTCATTCTGAGCGAAGCGAAGAATCTCGGATCATTCTCTGGAACCACTAATCAGAGATGTTTCGCTTCGCTCAACATGACAAAGTAATGGTAGCAAAGGCTGTCATTTTGAGCGAAGCGAAGAATCTCAGATCATGTCTTCCGGTCATGACAAAGCGTCAGATTAAAAACCCAGCGGGAGCCTTTTCGGATCGTCGATGCATTCCTTCACTTTAATGAGGAAAGTGACTGCTTCTTTGCCGTCGATGGCGCGGTGATCGTAACTAAGCGCAAGATACATCATCGGACGAACTTCCACTTTCCCGTCCAGCGCCACTGGGCGGGGCATGATTTTGTGCATCCCGAGAATGCCGCTCTGCGGCGGATTCAAAATCGGAGTGGCGAAGAGTGAGCCATAAACACCGCCGTTTGTGATTGTGAACGTGCCGCCCTGGAGATCTTCGAGTTTCAATTTTCCGTCACGCGCTCGCACTGCGTAATCAGCAATATCGCGCTCCAAATCGGCAAAACTTTTCTTATCTGCATCTCGGACGACGGGTACCACAAGTCCTCGCTCCGTCCCAACGGCTACGCCGATGTCGTAGAAGTTATTTTGGATAAAATCATCCCCCTCGATGCGGCCGTTGACGACCGGCACAGCTTTGAGCGCTTCCACGGCCGCTTTCACAAAGAACGACATCAGCCCCAGTTTGATACCGTACTTTTTTGTGAACTCATCTTGCTTGCTCCGGCGCAATTCCTGCACTGCGCTCATGTCACATTCGTTGAAAGTGGTGAGAATCGCCGCGGTGTGCTGCGCCATCACAAGCTGTTGCGCGATCTTCCGGCGCAGTGGCGACATTTTTTTGCGAACGATGCGAGCTTCTGCCTTCGCCGAGTCGTCGACGGACCCACCTGAGATTGGCTGAGCGGTTGTCGGGGAGGGCGCTGCCGTGCCGGGGAAGCTATCAGCTTCCCCTACAGATGTCGGCGGTTCGGCCTTGCCGCGCGCTTCTGCCGCAGCCAACACGTCCCCTTTCGTTAAGCGGCCTCCTTCGCCTGTGCCGCGGATTTTCTCCGGCTTGAGTTTCTTTTCTTCGAGAAGCCGACGAACTGCAGGCGAAATAGCTGTAGCTGGAGGCGTTGACTCCGGCCCGCCGCGGTCATCCGCCTTCGCTGAGGGTGCGGCGGACAAGTCGTCCGCGCCTACAGTTGCCGCTTTCTTTTCTGGCTGGGCTTCTTTCCTTTTCTCCTCGGGCCTTTCCTTTTTCTTCGCGGGCGCCAGGGACTTCTCTTCTTCGGGCGCTCCTTTCGAGTCGTCGATCACGGCAACCACTTCGCCGATTTTCACCTCCTGGCCCTCGGGCACTTTCGTTTCGAGCACGCCGGATTTTTCGGCCACGACATCCGTGGACACCTTGTCCGTCTCGAGTGCGAAAAGCGGTTCGCCTTCGTTCACGGACTCCCCGGACTTTTTATGCCAGGCGGAGACGACTCCACTAGTCACCGACTCCCCAACCGACGGAACTTTTACTTCAGTGATCATCGCTGAGATTTACCTAAGCTAATCGAGAGTCGCGGTCGAGGCAGCTTTCGTCAATAAAGAGGCTACCATGGCAACCGGAGCGGTTGCCCTACAATCCATCACGAACTGGCGCTGGAATAATGTCGCAGCGCGAAGTTCCAAAACACACGAGAAAGCCAGAACACAATCGTCGACGCGACGATTAGATGCAGCATCAAAGGAAATGGTTGACCGAGTGATTTGATCAGCAGGCGCGCGGGGATGTTCGCAATGATGACCACCGGGATCACCCAGCCAAAAATCAGCCGGAAAAGCCATGGGTAAATGACATCCGGGTAACGCGCGATGTTGAGAAAGTTGAAATAGCCATACACCAGTCCCTGAGCGCGAATGATCCAAAAGCTCACCGCAGCCAGGGCGAGCATGATGGAGTAATGCACGGCGACTCCGAAACCAAGCGCAACTACATAGAGCAAAACGGAAAGCGGATTGGGCACGATGCTCAGCTTGGACAGCGACACAATAACCACGACGGCGCCGAGCAGGGCGTTGAGAATGCTGTCCAGTCCAAATTGTTTTGTGGAAACCGCGAATTGGCTGTCGATTGGCAACACCAAAACAGAATCCATTTTTCCCATGCGCACGAGCTCGGGAATGTTTGCGAGGTTCACAAAAAAGAAAGCCTGGAAAAGCTGCGCGATAATCTGGTGTGTGCCGATCAACAGCACCACTTCCCATTTCGTCCAGTCGCCGATGTGATCGACATTTCCAAAAATGATGCTGAAAAAAACGATTTGGCCGCAGAACCACAGGATCTCGACCACCATCCACAACAGGAAGTTCGCCTTGAAGCTCAAATCCCGGATGAGCGAGTTGCGCAGCATGATGGAATAGATTTCGATGTAACGGCGCATCACGTTTGGCTGTCATTCATTTGTAGAACCCTGTCCATAGATCGGCTTGTCATGTTGAGCGAAGCGAAACATCTCTCCACCTGTTTTCTGCGACAATCGAATCCAGAAATGACCAGAGATTCTTCGCTCCGCTCAGAATGACATAACGAGATGGGTTACAAAAAGAGTCAATCGCAGATCAAATGAAACGTTTTTTGCCCTGGGTCATGGTAATCGGCACGCTGTTGCTGATTGCATTTGTTGTCCGGCACTTCCGAAGCAGCGGCGCTGCAACTTACCAGACTGCGAACGTCACACGAGGCTCCATTACGCAGGCGGTGACCGCCACGGGCACGCTCAATCCGGTCCTCAACGTGCAGGTGGGCAGTCAGGTCTCCGGGAACATTTCAAAGTTGTTCGCCGACTTCAATTCACAGGTCAAAGCCGGCCAGGTAGTGGCGCAGATCGATCCGGCGCTTTTCCAAGCCACCGTGACTCAAGCCGAAGGCGACGTCGCCAGCGCACAGGCTGCGCTCGAGCTGGCGAGGCTGAACGCAAAGCGCACGCAGGACCTTTTCAATAGAAAAACGTCGTCGCAGGCAGATCTCGATCAGGCGATGGCGACTCTGCATCAAGCCGAGGCCAACGTGAAAATCAAACAAGGTGCGCTTGGACAAGGCGAAGGCCGATCTTGATCACTGCACGATTACTTCCCCAATCGACGGCGTGGTGATCTCGCGCAGCGTTGATGTCGGCCAGACTGTTGCCGCCAGTCTGCAGGCACCAGTGATTTTTCAAATCGCAAATGATCTCACTAAGATGCAAATCGATTCGAATGTGGCTGAGGCGGATGTCGGCGTGGTCCAAGTCGGCCAGGACGTCGATTTCACTGTGGACGCTTTCCCCACCCAGACGTTTCACGGCAAAGTTGTGCAGGTGCGGAATGCGCCGATCACGGTGCAGAATGTCGTGACTTACGACACAGTGATCGGCGTGAGCAATCCGGATTTGAAATTGAAACCGGGAATGACCGCGAATGTTTCAATCATCGCCGCCCGCAAGGACAATGTGCTTCAAATCAAGAACGCCGCGTTGCGCTATCGGCCCAGTGAAGCGGGAGCGGCCGAAATGGGACCGCGATCGGCATCGTCGCGGAGCGGACGTGGCGCGGGTGGACGTCAGCGGACGACGAGCGAGCGTACGGTTTATGTTTTGTCCGGCAGCGAACCGAAGCCGGTGCAAATCAAAACAGGAATCAGCGACGGCGTTGTGACCGAGGTCGTTGAAGGATTGAAGGAGGGTGATCGCGTTGTGACCGCCGAGATCGCAGCAAAATCGCAGCCTGCATCCACGCCGGCGAATCCATTTGCCGGTGGGCGAAGATTTCCGTGATCGTCATGTCGAGCGAAGTCGAGATATCCCGCGACGCAACCATAAAGCTCACGCTACGGGATTCCTCGACTTCGCTCGGAATGACAACTGATCGGCCATGAACAACGGCGCGCTCGTTAGGCTCATTGACGTGCACAAGGTGTATCGCACCGGCGAAATGGAAGTGCGGGCCGTCCGCGGCGTTTCGCTGGAAATCAAACGAGGCGAATTCGTCGCGTTAATGGGTGCGAGCGGTTCAGGCAAATCGACGCTCATGAATATCCTTGGTTGCCTCGACCGGCCGAGTTCCGGTCAGTATTTCCTGGATGATGCAGACGTTTCGGGACTCGATCGCGATCAACTCGCAGAGATTCGCAATCGCAAGCTCGGTTTCGTGTTTCAGAGTTTCAATCTGCTGAGTCGCACATCTGCGCGCGAGAACGCCGAATTGCCGCTGATTTACAGCGCGCATCAGCTGTCACACGCGCAACTCCGCGAAAAAGCGGATCGCGTGCTTGCATCGGTCGGGCTCGCAGGTCGTGAGGACCATTTCCCGAGTCAGCTTTCCGGCGGGCAGCAACAGCGCGTCGCAATTGCGCGCGCGTTGATCAATGATCCGGAGGTGCTGCTGGCAGATGAACCGACCGGCAATCTCGACAGCCGAACCAGCGTCGAGATCATGGCCATCTTCCAGCAACTCAACGAACACGGCATCACCATCATCATGGTCACGCACGAGCAGGACATCGCCGCCTACGCGAAGCGAAACATAGTGATGCGTGATGGGCTGATTCTGGATGATCACCTCGTTCCACAACGCACGAACGCAGCAACAGAGCTTCAACAGCCATCCGCTTCAACTGTTTAACGCTTTAACGCATCAAATGCGCATCGGTCCCACATTTAACGTTGCCTACCGCGCGCTGCGCCGAAACAAAATGCGTTCGGTCCTTACTGCGCTCGGTATCATCATTGGCGTCGGCGCGGTCATCGCCATGGTCGGGATCGGCAATGGCGCCAAGGCACAGGTCGAATCACAAATCGCCAGTCTCGGCGAAAATGTGATCCTGATTTTTTCCGGCAGCACAACGTCGAGCGGCATCCGCACCGGCTGGGGCGGAGCAGGCACGTTGAAAATTGAAGACGCTGAAGCAATCCGTCGTGAAGTGCCCGGCGTCATCAGCGTTAGCGAAGAAGTTGTTTCGACGACACAGGTGGCGGCTGGAAATCAAAATTGGTTTACCCGGATTTACGGAGAGTCAGCGGATTACTTCGATATTCGTCAATGGCCGCTGGCCGACGGCGTGCCGTTTACGGCACAGGATGTGCGCAGCGCGAATAAGGTTTGCGTGATTGGCCGTACCACGGCGATGCAAATTTACGGCAACGAAAATCCGATCGGCCAGGTTTTGCGAATTAAGAACGTGCCATTCACGATTCTTGGCGTACTCACGCCGAAAGGCCTCAGCCCTCAAGGCGTGGATCAGGACGACATCGTCGTCATGCCTTACACCAGCGCAATGAAACGCGTGATCGGTGGCACTACGTTGCGCAATATCAACGTGCAGATCGCCGACGCTCGCCAGGTTGAAGCCGCGCAGCAACAAATCATCTCGTTGCTTCGCCAAAGGCATAACATTCGCCCCGGACGGGACGACGATTTCACCGTGCGCACCCAGCAGGAAATCGCGGAGGCCGCCACCGCCACGTCGCGAGTGATGACAGTGCTGCTCGGAGCGATCGCAGGCGTGTCACTGCTCGTGGGCGGCATCGGCATCATGAACATCATGCTGGTGAGTGTGACCGAACGCACCCGCGAAATCGGTGTGCGCATGGCTGTGGGCGCGCGGGGGAATGACATTCTTACACAATTTCTGATCGAAGCCGTGACACTCAGTTCCGTCGGGGGCGTAATCGGAATCATCTGCGGCATCGCCACATCCAGGGTCTTATCGAGCTATGCACATTGGCCAACGCTGATTTCCATCAGCTCAATCGCCATTGCATTTCTATTCAGCGCAGCCGTTGGCGTTTTCTTCGGCTTTTATCCAGCGCGCAAAGCGGCCGCGCTCGACCCCATCGAAGCGCTCCGCTACGAATGAAATGAATGAAACGAATGACGAAGCTCGAAGCGATGACGAAGGAATGTCGAAGCTCGAATGACGAGTGTCGTCAATCAGCCACCCGTTCCGGGTTTCGTCATTCATGTGAATTCGTGCTTATCCGTGTCGATTAGTGAGAAATCTCTTCACCTCTCACTCTTCTTCGTTTCGGCCGGCTGCGGGATCTCCGCTACCGCATCCACCTGTACTGGTGCTTCGCCATTTACGCGGACCGTTCCCACGATACGAGCCCGGTCACGGCTTTGCTCCGATCGCTCCCTGTCGTTAGACGTCATCTTAGCTGGCTGTTGTGCCGGCGGCGCCGCGTAATTGCCCTCGAAAACGAGCGTCTTCTTCAGGCTGACGTTGTATCCGGTCGCGCGGAAGTGACGATTGAGGAGCGGCTGATTCGTTCTCAGCAACGCTCTTAGCAGCGTAGCTTCGCTTCTGTTGGGCAGCGTCGCGTCGCGCGGTCATGTGTGAATCGAGCTCCGCATTCTTCGCCAATTGCTCCATCTTACCTGTGTACGTCGAGCCGTCGGCATCGAGCACGCGAATTTCATCCCCCTGTTGCTGAACTTGGAACGTGTTCAAAACATTCGCGGACTGGCTTACCTGCGCCTTGTTGCGAAAAGATTGGACGCTCGATTGTTGAAAAAATTGCTGCGTCATGCCGAGGCTGCCGGCTGATGACGCTTGAGCAACCGGGGGAGCGGCTGCTGCGATTGCGTCTGATTTGGCTTTTGAATCCGCGCCGCCTGCAGGCGCAGCCGCGGGTGCCGACTGAATTTTCGAGCTGGCAATGTCATCTTTCGTTATTTGATTCGGCAACTCCGTCGCAGCGCGCCCTTGTGCAAGGCGAGTTGATGAGGCTAAAGCTTCCGGTTCAGAGGCCGGCGTCGCTGCGGGTTCAACTTTAACTTTACTGTTATCCGCCAGATTCACTGTTGGTTGCATGGCGCTCACCGCCGGTGCGTTCGTAACAGCATCATTGGCCGGTCCAGAAGCGCGCTCACGAAGCGCAAGGTCCGCCGGGTGCGATTGATTCCACCAAATCGCCGGGACGAGCACGATCAATGTCGCGAGCGCCGCCGCCACTGCGACTCGTGGCCAGAACATTGTTATCCATGAGGGTCGTGATTCGGCTAGCTCGTCATCAGCCGCTCCCACTCGCGCGATCTCCTCATGCAGGCGCGCCCGCATCGGGTTCGGCATTTTGGGGTCGTCACCAAATTGAGCTCGACGCGCTTTTGCCAGCGCCTCGAGCATTTGGTCGATGGGTTTTTTTGGTTCCGATGCCATGCTTCTATAAATTAGACGGCAAACGATTGTCGTGTGGAAAAATTTCCCGGGCGATAACGAGCAAACGATCCAGACATTTGCTTAAACGAGAGCTAACCGTCTTCGGATTGAGACGCAGTTCCGCTGCAATCTCGTCGTAACTCAACTCGCCGAAGTACCGCAGCTCGATAATTTCGCGGCACGGCTCGCCGAGGCGATCAAGGCTTTCCCTGACGAGGCGTGAGGTTTCGGCGATCTGCAATAAAGCGTCGGGACCGGGATTCACAGATGGTGGATCAATGGGCGGCGCTTCGTTATCAGTTCGGCTCGCGTCGAGTGAGATGTGCACGGCGTTTCCACCTCGTTTCGCGGCTCGCGTTTTCTGTCGATAATCCATGGCCTTGTTCGCCGCGATCCGCAGCAACCAGGTCTGAAACGAGCTTCGACCCTGAAATGAAGATAGGCTTCTGACCACCGATAAAAACGTTTCCTGGCAGATCTCTTCCGTGTCTTCGTGACTGAAATCGCCGGAGAGCTGAAACACAAAGCGAGCGACGGTCGCATAATATTTATCGAAGAGAGAATCCCATGCTGCGGCGTTTCCCGCGCGGCACTCAGCGACAATTTCGGATTCTGAAGCCAACGCTGAGACATCCGGCGATGGCGACGCTGCGGCTGTGTTGGAAAGCTCCTGATTGATCACAACTTCTCGAGGACGGAGCATCTTATCGATCTCTGACTGTTGCGCCTGGCCTACTGATCAAAATAATCCTTTCGGTGCGCCGGGAGCATTTTCCCACAGATCCCGACTAATGCTGCATGAACAAAAAATTGGTGTTAGCGATTGGGCTCTTGCTCCTCCGAGGCATCGCTCAATCCCGCGGAGATGGTTTCATTGTCGTCGAGCGTCCGATCTACGTTCCGCCGAATCACTTTCCGTTTGCTCCCCTCGAAGTCACCAGCCACCACGTCAATGTTCAGATTGACGGTCAAATCGCTATCACGTCGATCGATCAGGAGTTTTATAATCCTAACGACCAACGGCTGGAAGGTTTTTACATGTTCCCTGTCCCGAAAGGGGCACACATCGATAAATTCAGCATGGAAATCGGCGGCAAGAGCGTCGATGCCGAGTTGCTTCCGGCTGACAAGGCGCGTGGCATTTACGAGGACATCGTTCGAAAAATGCGCGACCCGGCGCTACTCGAGTACGCCGGCCGCGATCTTTTCAAGGTCCGCATCTTTCCGATCGAACCGCGCAGCCGCAAGCCCATTAAGATTTCCTACACGGAACTGCTTCGCTCCGACGCCGGGACGGTCACTTATCTCTACCCGCTGAGCACTGAGAAATTCTCCTCGCGGCCGATCAAGAATCTGAGCGTGAAAATTGAGCTCAAGAGCGCGGAACCTCTCGCCTCAATTTATTCGCCCAGTCACAAAGTTGAGATTAAACGCGACGGCCCTAACCGCGCCGTCATTGGGTACGAGAGCAAAGACGAAAAGCCGGATACAGATTTTCAGCTGGTCTACAGCTCGGACACACGCGATGTCGGCCTGAGACTACTCACTTACAAACCAGACGCTGACGACGGTTATTTCCTGCTTTTGGCTGCGCCGACGCTTGGCAACGAAACGAAGCCGGCAGCCAAAGACGTCGTTTTCGTCGTCGACACATCAGGTTCAATGGCCGGCGCAAAACTTCAGCAGGCGCAAAAGGCTTTGCGGTTCTGTGTGGAAAATCTCAACGCCGACGATCGTTTCGAGATCGTCCGATTCTCGACGGAAGCTGAGCCGCTTTTTCGCGAGTTGGTCTTGGCCGACGCCGATCATCGCAAACGTGCGAACGGTTTCATCGACGACTTCAAGCCAATCGGCGGCACCGCGATCGCCGATGCCCTGCAAAGCGCTCTGAAGGTCCGACCGGATAAGAGCGATCGCCCATTCGTTGTTATTTTCCTAACCGACGGTTTGCCGACGGTGGGAACGCGTAATCCGGAAGAAATCGTTGCGAACATTAAAAAGGCGAGCGGCGTTCGGATCTTTTCATTCGGGATCGGCTCGGACGTAAATACACAGTTGCTCGATCAAATCGCTGAAGGCACGCGCGCTTTCAGCCAATACGTGTTGGCCAATGAAGATCTGGAGCTCAAAGTCTCGAACTTTTACACGCGGATCAAGGAACCCGCCCTAACGAATCTCAAGCTCGATTTCGGCGGCGGTGTTCGCACATTGAAAATGTATCCGGCAGATCTGCCGGATCTGTTCAAAGGAGATCAACTCGTGGTGGCGGGTCGATACAGCGGCGCCGGCGACGTCGAAGCGAAACTGACAGGCAATGTGAGTGGCCGCGAACAGACATTTACTTACAAGCTGCATTTTGATGATCGCAAAACTAGCGACGATTACGTGCCGCGGCTTTGGGCGACTCGGCGCGTCGGATTTCTCCTCGATGAAATCCGCATTCACGGCGAAACCGCAGAGCTCCGCGATGAAACAACCGAGTTGGCCCGTAAATACGGAATCGTTACGCCTTACACCGCTTATCTAATCGTGGAGGACGAAGATCGCCGCCGCGTGCCGATGGCTGATCGATCCATGCAGAGCATGAGCGCCGATACGGCGACACGTGCCGAAGTGGCGAAGGCCTGGACCGGATTCAAGGACAAGAAGGACGGCGAAGACGGCGTCGCCAACGCGCGCAGCCAGAATGCGTTCAAGTTCGCGCAGCAGGCGCCGGCATCAATCGCATCCGGTGCCTCCGAGTCATTGCGGGGATTTGCTGCTGCGGCTCCTGCGGGCACCCCAGCGGCGGCGCGTCTGAGTCAGTACACTCAACAGTCCAGGTTCGTGAATGGGCGCGCATTTTTCCAAAACGGAAATCAATGGATCGATTCAAGCGCGCAGAACAGCACCGCCACACGCAAGCGCGTCCATTTTAACTCCGAAGAATACTTCAACCTCCTCACAAAACATCCCGAAGCCGGCCCGTGGCTGGCGTTAGGTCAAAACGTCGTGCTCACGCTCGACGACACTGTTTATGAAATCGCTGAATAACAATCCAATGAAAATCAAAACACTGATAACTCGTACCATCGGCATCCTGCCGATAATCTTATCCTCCTTCGCAATACTCAGCCTTTGGCAACCGTTGTTCGCCAAGACTGCGCCAACATCGCAATCTAAACCGCGCATCGAGGTCTGTTTTGTTCTCGATACCACTGGTTCAATGGGCGGTTTGATCGAAGGCGCGAAACAAAAGATCTGGTCAATCGCCAATGAGATGATCAGCGCGCAACCAACACCGCAATTGAAGCTCGGACTCATTGGTTATCGAGATCGCGGTGATGATTACGTCGTGAAATCGTTCAGTCTCACCGACGACATCGATGCCATTTATGGACATCTGCGCGAATTTCAGGCCGGCGGTGGTGGCGATACACCGGAGAGCGTGAACGAGGCTCTTGCAGAAGCCATTCACAAGATGCCGTGGAGCAGCGACAATAAGGTCCTGAAGATCATCTTTCTCGTCGGGGACGCGCCACCGCACATGGATTATCCAAACGGCCCGAAGTATCCGGATCTTTGCCGGGAAGCGGCGAAAAAAGATCTCATCATTAATACCATTCAATGTGGCGAGATGGCTGAGACCAAGCCGATCTGGCAGGAAATCGCGAAACTGTCGGAAGGCAGTTACGTAGGGATTTCGCAATCCGGCAACGTCGCTGTGATTTCCACGCCGATGGACAAAGAGTTGAGCCGACTCAACGAACGCATCGGTGCCACTCTCATTCCCTATGGCGACAGCAAACAGCAGGCTGAAGTTCATGCGAAATTTACAATGGCGGCGAGTGCTCCCGTTTCTGCAATGGCCGATCGACTCAGCTACAACAGCAAGACCGGCAAAGCCGTGCAGGGCCGCGGTGAGTTAGTCGACGCACTTAACGACAAAACGGTTAAGCTCGACGAGATCGACCAGAAGCAACTTCCCGCCGAGCTGCAAAAGTTGGATAGCAACGATCTGCAAAAGCGAATCGCAAAAGCCCGTGACGAACGCGGCGCCCTGCAAAAGCAGATCGTGGAACTATCGAAGAAACGCGAAGCCTATATTCAATCGGAAACCAAACGCCTCGCGGCCGAAGGCAAAGGCGACGCTTTCGATCAAAAGGTCACTGAAACGCTTCACGCCCAAGCCGCTAAAAAAGGAATCAACTACTGATGCTGGATCAATGGGGAAGCGGGTTCGTGCCGCGCGCGTTTTGGATTGGGGAGCGCACCCGCCTCGGGTGCTGGTGATCGCGCCCTCGCGATCACGAACTTTTCTGCCGTTCATTCATCCGTGCCATCCGCGTAATCCGTGGTTAGCTTTAAAGTATGGCTGAGCACAGTGGTTTCCAAAAACTCGTCACGGAAGCGAAGAAGCACATAACCGAGATTTCGCCGCAGGATGCCGCTGCGAAATTAAACAGCGGCGACGCGATCGTCGTCGATGTCCGCGATAAAGACGAATGGGATGAAGGACACATTCCCGGCGCAACTCACATGAGTCGCGGCACGATCGAGCTCGACATTGAAGAAAAAGTGCCCGACGCCAACGCGATGATCATTTGTCATTGCGGCGGCGGCGGCCGGTCCGCACTCGCCGCCGAGACCCTGCAAAAAATGGGCTACAAAAACGTCCGTTCCATGGCCGGAGGCTTGAAAGCCTGGAAAACGGCCGGTCTGCCGACGACGACGTAGTCATCATTGTGGGGAGCGCGCGCCTCGCCTGCAGTGTTGCCCGTCTCGCGCAACACACATTTGCATCCGGCCGTTACCTGACGACAAGTTTACGTCCTATGTCACTGCGTTTTTGCTTCTTTGCTTGCGCGCTGTTCAACGCTGCGCAAATCACCGCTGTGGTCGCCGCCGATGTTAAGGACAATCCTTTAGCCGCCGAGAGTGTCCTGCCATATCAATACCCGCCGTTCGACAAGATTAAGGACGAGGATTTCGTCCCCGCGATCGAAGCTGGGATGCTCGATCAATTGAAGGACATTGAGCCGATTGCGAACAATCCGGAGAAACCGACCTTCGACAACACAATCGTCGCGCTCGAACGCACCGGACGATTGCTAGATCGCGCCGAGCGCACATTTTCAAATCTGAACGCGTGCGATACGAATCCGACGCGACAGAAGATCGACAAAGAAATGGCGCCGAAGCTTGCCGCGCACCATGACGAGATTTTTTTAAATCCGAAGTTGTTCGCGCGAGTCCAGACGCTTTACCAGCAGCGCGATAAGCTCGGACTCGATCCCGCAATCAGCTTATTTGCTCGAACGTTACTACAAGGATTTCGTGCGCGCCGGCGCGAAGCTCTCAGACGCCGACAAGCAAAGCCTCAAGAAAATCAATGCCGAGTTGGCAACTCTACAGACCCAGTTCGAACAAAATGTTTTGAAGGAAAAGAACGCGTCCTCCGTCGTCGTCGATCGGAAGGAAGAGCTGACCGGTCTTTCAGATAACCAGATTGCAGGCGTCAGCGCGGCCGCGAAAGCAGAGCACAAGGAAGGCAAGTTTGTTATTCAGCTTCAGAACACTACCGGCCAGCCGTTGCTCGGCTCGTTGCAGAATCGACCTCTGCGTGAGCGAATTATGCAAGCGTCGCTATCGCGCAACAGCAAAGGCGGCGAGTTCGACACGCGCGGTATTGTGTTGCGCACCGCGCAGTTGCGCGCGGAGAAAGCAAAGCTGCTCGGTTATTCCAACTGGGCGGCGTATCAGCTCGAAGATCAAACGGCACACGATGTGCCCACTGTTAACAAACTTCTGGCCGATCTTGCGCCCCCTGCTGTCAGCAATGCGAAACGCGAAGCAGGCGATATGCAGAAAATTGTCGATGAAGAGAAAGGCGGATTCGAAATTGCAGCGTGCGACTGGGACTTTTACTCGGAGAAAGTACGCAAGGCGAAGTACGCGTTCGATGAATCGGAGGTGCGTCCGTATTACGAACTGAACCACGTCATTGTTGACGGCGTCTTTTACGCGGCCCAAAAACTCTACGGCCTCACGTTCAAGGAACGCCACGATCTGCCGGTCTATCAACCCGATGTTCGCGTCTTTGAAGTTTATGATCGCGATGGGAAACCGCTGGCGATTTTCATCGGCGACTACTACGCGCGGCCCTCCAAACGCGGGGGCGCATGGATGAATGCTTATGTCCCGCAAAACGATCTGTTCGGGACCAAGCCGGTTGTCGCGAATCACCTCAACATTCCGAAACCGCCAGCGGGCGAACCGACGCTGCTCACTCAAGACGAAGTGCGGACCGCTTTTCACGAATTCGGGCACGCGCTGCACGGCATGTTTTCAAACGTAAAATATCCGCGGTTCAGCGGAACGAGCGTGCCGCGTGATTTCGTCGAGTATCCGTCGCAGGTGAACGAGATGTGGGCCGCGTGGCCGGAAGTCCTCGCCAACTACGCGAAGCATTACAAGACCGGAGAACCAATGCCGCAGGCGTTGCTCGACAAGATCAAAACCGCAGAAAAATTTAATCAGGGATTCAAGACTACCGAATATCTATCGGCTTCGCTACTGGACCAGGCGTGGCATCAACTGAGTCCATCTGACATTCCGAAAGACGCAGTCGCGTTTGAAGCGGAAGCATTACACAAGGCCGGGGTCGACTTTCCGCCAGTGCCGCCACGTTATCGCAGCTTCTATTTCTCACATATTTTCGCCAGCGGCTACTCGGCCGGGTATTATTCGTATCTCTGGAGCGAAGTGCTCGACGCCGACACGGTCGAGTGGTTCAAGCAACACGGCGGATTGAAACGCGAGAACGGCGATCGCTTTCGTGCCATGTTACTCTCACGCGGCGGGTCCGCTGACGCGCTCGGGTTATTTAAGAATTTCGTCGGACGCGATCCTTACATCGAGCCGTTGCTAAAGCGCCGCGGACTTGATCGCGCTCCTGGCGCCGGCGACACGAAGATAGAATCTCAATCGGCACCAAAGTAGCGCGGCATCTGTAGCCCTGGCGCTGTCGGCGACGCCGACGGTTCGCGCAGCGAAGCGGCTGCTTCTAACGAATTGCCGGTGGAAATGGCGTTTCAATCTGTTAATTTTATAATCCCGTGAGCCAAGGACCAGATACTGCCGTACAAACGGCCGCGCCGAACACCGACAGAGCCGATCTGCGGCCTGAAAGCATTCAGGACGCCGTGATCCGGCTCGCAGGTAATTCACAGGATGGAATTCAAACCGCCGGCGCGTTCCTCGCCCGGCTGGCAGGCCGCAGTGAGCACGACGTCATGACTTACATGACCATCCCGGCGACGATCTCAGGTGGTCCATCAATTTTTCAGGTGCGCATCGGTTCGGGTGAAGTGTTGTCGGCAGGTGATGAAGCCGATTTTCTGGTCGCGTTTTATCAGCATAGTTACCAGGATCATCTCGGTTTTCTCCGGGAGGGCGGCGTCCTGCTTTATGATTCGGACAATGTCGAGCCCAACCTCGACGATAAACGATTCGTTTACGTGGGCGTGCCGATTACTGGGCTGACCGTTGAAGCGCTCGGCGGCACGGCCAAGGACAAGGGCAAAAACATTTTCGTGCTCGGCCTGATCTCAAAAATTTTTAATCTCGATGTCGAAAAACTGACAAGACTGATCACAGAAAAATTCGGCGGCAAAGACGAGAGCGTGGTGAACACCGCGTTGATGGCGTTCCAAGCTGGCTACGCATATCCCGTGGGCAATGTGCTGACGAAGCACTATCGATTCGAGCACATCCCCAGAGCGAGCGGCCGCGCGCAGCTCACGATGGACGGGAACCAGGCGCTCGCCTACGGCCTGATCGCGGGCGGAGTGCGCTTCGGAGCCGGTTACCCAATCACACCCTGGTCATCCGTGATGGAAACTCTGCGGCGCGAATTGCCGAAGTACGGCGGCATTTTTGTGCAAGCAGAGGACGAGCTGGCAGCGGTGTCGATCGCGTTGGGTTGCTCGTATTCAGGATATCTCGCCGTGACCGGCAGCGCCGGCCCAGGCATTTCGCTTAAGTCGGAAGCGATCGGTTGGGCGTCGATGGCCGAGATTCCACTGGTCATCTGCAACATTCAGCGCGGCGGCCCCAGCACAGGTTTACCTACGAACGTTGAGCAAAGTGATTTGCATCAGGCGATTTTCGGCAGTCACGGCGACAGCCCGCGAGTCGTGCTCGCTGCCGCAAGCGTGGAAGATTGTTTCTATATTGCGATCGAAGCCGCACGGATCGCGCGCAAATACAGCACGCCGGTTTTCATTCTGAGCGACACATCCCTCGCGACCCGCATCGAAGCATTCGACGAACCTGATCTCGCCAAATTGATGGTGGATCCGAAGCCGAACCTTACGCCACGGCAGACGCATAAGCCGTATCCCATCGATCAAATCACGCAACACGTTGCTCCGGGCACGCGCATCCTCGACGGGAAATATCCGCTGCTCGCCGGTCTAGAGCACGACGAAATGGGTCACCCCACCGGCAGCCCGAAGCTGCACATGGCCATGACGGCCAAGCGTCGCAACAAATTGCGCAAGCTCGCCGAAGAGATTCCAGTGCCCGAAATTCACGGCGGTCAGGAAGGCACATTAATGGTCGGCTGGGGATCAACCTACGGTCCGATCCATGACGCCGTAACACTGGCGCGGCACCACGGAGAAAAAGTCGGCGCGATACATCTGCGCCATCTTCATCCATTGCCAAACGGGCTCGAGAAAATTTTCGAGAAGTTCAAGCGTATCGTTACGGTCGAGATGAATGATCAGGGCGTTTACGGATACGGTCAGCTCGCCACGATTTTGCGAGCGCGCTATTGCGAACCGAAAATTACCAGTTTCACCAAGACCGATGGTCTCACTTTTCGGGTCAGAGAGATTTTGGACGGCGTATTCAAGGGCAAGTCCTTTCTTGCGCGATACATCCCGCGCGAAGGCGTCGACGTACAGCATCATGATACTGCGCCCGAAAATGTGAAACACTTGAAAGAGGTCGTGCCACAGGGCGTGGGATAAAAAAGGAAGAGGGAACAAGGAAGATTTAAATCTGGAAACCATGAATCCAAGAAAAGCCAACTGCCAGTCTGGTTGCGGACTTCCTGGGTTCCTGGCTTCCTGATTAACTTTTTATGAACGAATCAAAACCGAACGGCGAAACGGCTACCGCGATTGCGGAACCACCGCGCGAAAAATTAACAAAGAAAGCGATCACTGCCGACCATCCGACGTGGTGTCCCGGTTGCGGCGATTTCGCGGTGCTCGCCTCGTTTTACAAATTCCTCGAGAAACGCAATCTCGAGCACGAAAAGATTGTCACGCTTGCCGGAATCGGTTGTTCATCGCGCTTTCCCTATTTCGTCAACGGCCATGGCGCGCACTTCATTCATGGCCGCGCGGTCCCGCTCGCGAGCGGCATCAGTCTGGCGCGGCCCGATCTTCATGTATTCCTGTTCGGTGGCGATGGCGACGGATTCTCCATCGGCGGAAATCACCTCGATCAC
Organism: uncultured Verrucomicrobiae bacterium; assembly: GCA_963805485.1. Taxonomy (GTDB): domain Bacteria; phylum Verrucomicrobiota; class Verrucomicrobiia; order Chthoniobacterales; family UBA10450; genus Udaeobacter. The sequence continues at coordinate 425,652 of CAWDUN010000003.1, forward strand.
GGTGCCCGCAAGAACATCAACATGACTTATTTCATCATGGACAACTTCGTCTATGGCCTGACAAAGAAACAGACCTCGCCGACCTCACCGATCGGATTCAAATCCAAAACCGATCCGACCGGCGCCATCGATCAGCCTGTTAACCCAATGAAAAAACTCATTGCTGCCGGAGCCACCTTCATCGCCCGCACGCACGCCGCGAACGTGGCTCACATGATGCAGATGATCGAGCGCGCGTTCGATCACCAGGGGTTTAGCGTCATCGAATGCTTAAGTGAATGTGTCGAATTTTTTCCCGATGTATTCGATCCGGCCAATCCGCGCAAAGGCGGAAGCTTCGAAGTGATACAGGAAAAGAAATGGGACAACACACCTGAGGACGAACTCCGTCACGATGTGACCGATGAGGTCGCCGCGTATAAACTCGCCACTCTTCCGTTTCCTGGCGTCTTCGGCGTGTTTTACGAAACCGATCGTCCGACGAAGAATTCGTTGGAAAAAAAATGGATCGAGCAGACGCGCGAAAAGATCGGCAACCCCAGCGACCTTGAAGTTCTTCAGAAAACCTTCGACCGAATTAAGTGACAATGCCTGCAGCATTGTCATCCTGAGCGCAGTCGAAGGATCTCGTTCTCTACAGACAACGCGGCATCCCTCACGCACAATTACGATTCTTTCGCGCTACTTCTTGATCCGAATGTGGTTAATCGTTACAAACACATCCATGAAATTACGTTCCTTAATTCTCGCTGCATTTCTCGCACTACCTTTGGCTTCCTTCGCGCAGGTAGACATATCCGTTAACGTCGCTCCGCCGCCCCTGCCCGTAATAGAGCAACCTCCCGCTCCGGCGGAGGGCTACATTTGGACTCCGGGATACTGGGGGTATGACAGCGATTATTATTGGGTGCCGGGCGTGTGGGTTCAGCCCCCGACCGTCGGTGTGCTTTGGACCCCGGCGTGGTGGGGCTGGAACAACGGTGCGTACGTCTTTAACCAGGGTTACTGGGGTCCGCATGTCGGTTTTTACGGCGGCATTAACTACGGTTATGGCTACACCGGAAATGGCTATTGGGGTGGACGATGGAATGGAAACCACTTCGCGTACAACACTGCTGTGACGAACGTCAACAAGACCGTCATTCACAACACCTACGTCAATAATTCCTTCCAGAAGAATGTGAATGCTAACCGCACCAGCTTTAATGGTCCAAATGGAGTCAAAGAGCAGCCGACTGCGGAACAAAAAGCTGCCGCGGCAAACGCCAAGAAAATGCCGCCGACCTCTCAACAACTCGCGCGACAGGAGGCAGCAAAGAAGGACACCAATCTTCACGCTAAGAATGGCCAGGTGAATCACGAGGCGATCAAGTCATTTAATCAAACCCACGGGCAGGCCAAAGGCGCAGAGGGCGTTGGAGCCGCAGGAGCAGCCGGAGCGGGAAAAGCTGAAAACAAACCTGGAAACATGGCCGGTGAACATGCGCAGGGAGCAGCAATCAACGGCGAGCAGCACGGCAACAAAAACGCGGCGGAAAACCAGGGGAACGCGCATGAACGACAAAATCTTCATGGCAACAACCAAAATGTTGGGGCAAACCACACGCAGTCCAACCAAATGGCTGAGCATCGAAATACGGCTCACGGTCAGAATGCAATGAACCAGCACGGCATGAACCAACATGGGATGAATCAGCAGCAGATGCATCATCAGCAACAGATGATGAACGCACAGCATCAGCAACAAATGGCCGGGCATCGTCAACAGATGACTGCGCACGGCCCGCCACCGGGAGCGCACCGCCCACCACCAGGAGCGAACGGTCCTCACCCGGCCGGACAGCCGCAAGGTAAGAAAAAGCCAAACGAACGCTGACTATCGCGCCCGTCGCGGTGAAATGAAGTGATCGGGGAGCACACCCAGCTGGCGTGTCCCTGTTCGGTGGCCCCGCCGCTTTTCCATTTTCCTTTTTCCTTCTGAATTTACACCAAAACCGTCACGCGCAGAAACGTTGCAGGAATAGACGTGCCATCGTGTCTTTTGTTCTGACTATTGAACAACTCTTCCAACTGTCTTTGTAGCTCATCCGCTTTGCCTTGTTTTTCCGCGGCTTCGAATGCATTCATGGTCGGGCCATAATATTTCCTGAACGCATCCACGAATTGCGAAGGTGTGCCCGGAAAATTGAACGTGAACGTGTCACGTGCGAACGAGATATTCTCTTTCGGAATTCCCGCCGCAGTAAAACGTTCGATAACATTGCTCTCAACACCCCAAGTCATTGGACTAACGAAACCTTCCGGCGGCGGGGGCGTGTACTTTGAGCTGATCTTCAAGATCTGCGCCACGAGCGTCGGATCGTTAGGGATCCAGTTGCCCATCAGGATGCGACCTCCTGGTCGCGTCACGCGCACCATCTCTTTGGCCACCTCGAGCGGCTTGGGCGCAAACATTGCTCCAAAGACACTAACGACCAGATCAAACGATTTATCCGGCACCTGCTGCAGGTTCGACGCATCGCCTTCCTGAAATTTGAGATTCGTTAGGCCGTCCTCCTGGGCGCGTCTGTTCCCAGCCTCGACCAGGTTCGGCGCGATATCGATGCCCGAGACGTCTGCGCCGAGTTTCGCCGCAGGCACAGCGGTGGTGCCGTCGCCACATCCGAGATCCAGCACCTTGAGCCCTTTCGTGATTCCAAGTTTTTTGACCAGCGCCTCGCCGCCTTCGCGCATGGTGTCGGCGATGCGCGTGAAGTCGCCTTTTTCCCACAGTGCTTTGTTTGGATTAGCAGGAGCATTCATAATGTAAGTTATTGGTTGGCTTGCGTGATCCGCAATTATTTTGAGCCGTGACAAGACACAATAATGGAGCCAGCCGCAAGCGATTCGATCTATTCGTTCGGTAATACGGATGTTACGAAATGCCGCGCAGTCTGATGGAGCCGCGACGCCCTCGTCGCGACGGCCCGAGGGCAGGCCGTCTCCGTTAAGTCATTACTTTTCTCTGCCTTCCTGCTTCAACAAAATAACGGCGGCGCTATCTTTACTTCGCCGCTTCCAGTTCCGTCCGCATCGCCGACAAACTGACCTCCGTCGGCATGAAACCAGTGTCGCTATAAGTGATGTTCACGCTCTGTCCGTCTCCTTTTGAGAATAGGAGTGTGCCGGCCATGCGTTCGAGTGAAGCGACGTCTTCTTTCCAACCCGCTTCGCGAAACTGTGTCCGAAAGGATTCGACGGCCACTTTCGCTTTCCCCTTGGCGACGGTGAACTTGATGGAGTCCTTCGTCTGCTTCACGTCTTTCGCATCCGGGGGCAGCGTGACGGCGACCGTCGGCACCTTGTTCCTTTCGGCCAACTCGGCAGCCTCTTTGGCTGCTTTCGCTTCCGCGGCAGCGCGAAGCTTGGGCGCCGCCTCTTTAATTCTGCGATCGCGTTCAGCGATTTCGGTCGCGCTTTCAAAACGAACCGAGAAGAGAAGCTTGTCGCCGAGCACGCCGGTTGTCGCGAGGGTGAGCATCTCCTTCGCGGGATTGCGAAAGATCATGGTCGGCTTTTCATCGACGTCGACCATCTTATCCATCGTGGATTTCCAGCCCGCACTGGCCAGAGTCTTTCGATAGAAATCGACGATGGCGTCCTGGTTCGCCGTCGCAAACGTAAGTTCGGGCGGCTCATCGACGTAACGCAAATCCTCGACATTCGGCGGCGCGGGAATGTCAGAGGAGATTAGCTGATTCGAATACTGGATCATGGTCTTCCCGCCCTGCGCTGGTGCGGACGAGACAGTCGCCGTAGCGAGGATTGCGTTCTGTTTGAAGTAGTCAGAGTCCCCGGCCTTGCCGTACGGCACCCAACCTTGCGCGACGAACAGATTCTGAATGGCGTCCGCGGTCGCGGACACCGAGGCATCGGTTGAATACATCGCAGTGGGCTCGCCGACATAAACCGGTTTTGTGTTCGGAGGAACCGGGAGCTTGCCGGGTTTTACGTTGCCGAGATTTTGTAGCCGGACCGTTACGCCCGACGTTTCAAAGGGAATCACCGAGAGCGACACAACGAACCCGTCACGCGAGAACATCGCGCTGGCCGATTGGTCGCTGATCGTGCTATTCGGCAATTCTTTCCACCCTTGCGCAACGAACGTCTTCCGATGGAATTCCAGGGCTTTCTTCGGATCACCGGGCGCGACATAAGAAAGATTGGCCACGTGACGGGACTCGGCAGATTTCGCACCGTCCATGAGTGGAAACGTTGAGAGATCAAGGACCCGTGCCGCTTGTTCGACTGTGGCCGGCGTTTTGATCGCATCGGCAGAGGTTGTGTCTCCTGCCGCTACGTTTTTGTTCGCTCCACATCCGAAGAGACAACCAACTGCGCACGCGACAACGACCTTCTTCATCACGATTCGAGAACAGACATGAATCACTTTGTCCATACGCCGCGATGATATTGAGCGTACAGACTCACTTCGAGCGCGATTTTCGCGCAGTAAACCGATTCAATCTGGAAACCAGGAGGACAGGAATAGGTCCAATGGCAGGAACTACTTCACACTTTTCGAGTCCTTCTTAATTGAAACTCGCACGCCTTCTGGCTTACTCGCTCCGACCTTCGTCACGTTCTCCGTTCTACGCTTCAACTCTCCAACGCTCTAACCGTTTAACGCTTTAACGAGTGACGCAACGTCAGCCCGCGCTACTGCGGAGCAACCGTCGTCCAGGGGCCGACGCCGAGCGCAGTCAGCACGATTTCCACTGCCAGAGAGCAAAGGATGAGGCCCATTACCCGGACGAGGACCGACGCGCCCTGCCGACCGATCACCTTGAGAATCGCATCCGAAAAAAGCAGCAGGAGATAGGTGATGAAGAGCACCACCACAAGCACAATGCCGGTTTCAAGCCGCTGCGGCACCGTATAAACATCGTTATCCGTCAGGACGATCACCGCCATCATCGCGCCCGGTCCGGCGATGGAAGGCACCGCCAGCGGGAACACCGCGAGATCGCGTCCCTCCTCCGGCGATCTTTCCTTTTTTTCATCCAGTTTCCCGAAAAGCATCTGCACACCGAACAGGAACAGGATGATGCCGCCAGCCACTTTGAGCGAGTGCATGTGAATGCCGATCGCGTCGAGAATGACCTGGCCGGCGGTCATGGCGACCACGAGGATGATCGTCGCGTAAATGCAAGCACGCAGCGCCGTCCAATGCCGATCTGTCCGGGAGAGCGCAGCGGTCAGCCCGGCAAACAACGCCACGTTTCCAATGGGATCGATGGTGGTCCACAAAGTAGCGAAGTCTTTGCTGATCTTGATTAAAAGCGGGGACATGTTTTGGAAATTGGCGTTAGGTTTATACGAATCGCGCATGTAGCGCTATGGCAAAGTTCGCGCGGCAGCATCACGATAGAGCGCTGAAATTTCTTCCCGCTTCAACGCTTCAACGAAGCCCCATGGTTTCTTCCGATTCAACGATCCAAACGCTTTAACTCTTCAACGCTGTAGCGCTTTAACGACGTAACCGTTCAACGAATTACGCGGCGAAAGTCCCCCTTACCTCTCCTATAAAAAACGTAGGCCGCCAGCACTAGCAGCGCGACACCGACCGCGGCTCCGAAGATCCAGCTACCGGGCACCCGCGGTTCCAGCACCGACTCATCCGGCCGTCTCGGGTTGTAGCGCACCGCCACCGCGCTCCCGGCCGAATAACGGTCTACCATCTTCTGCGCAAACTCTGGCACGCCACGGTTCAGCCCCGGGCTTTGCGCAATCCGGCTGCCGCGAAAGCGTTTTCCCGCCACCTCGTACTCATAAAGCAATACCGGCCGGTAGAGAGTCATGCGGTCCCGAGGGCCTCCGGTTCCACGGCTGACACTCTCTCGGTACTTCTCCACCTTCGCCGATAACACCCGGCCTTCCGCCACAGGCCAGCGCTTCATTGCCGCTGCTTCTCGCAACGAACTCACCACGATCGCGAGGACCGCTAACCCAAAGCCGCCGATCACCAGCGTCACCACGCCGGCACGATGCATTCCCGTGCGTCGTAGGGCAAGTTCCTCGTTGCCTTTCGATTGAACGATCTACCGCTTCACGAATCACGCGGCGACAGCCCAGTCTCTTCCGATGTAACGATTTAACGCTTTAACGAATCACGCGGCGTTTTGGCTAGGTGTGAGATTGAGCGTAAGAACGCACCAGGTTCCGAATCATGCGCTGATAGCTGGTATTTCGCTTCCGAGCTTCCCGCTTAAAGAATTCCAAGGCCGAATTGTCGAGCTCGAGCGTGACCTTGGTTTTCTCCGGCAACTTGTCGAGCAATGCGTCGAGATCGGGCAGCTCGCCGCGTCGGACGATGCGTAATTCGCCTTGAATCTCACCTTTATCATCAGTGTACTTAACTTTCGATTGGGTTTTCTTTTTCATAGAGTCTCCTGCCTTTCCTCCAATAACCGGCGCCGATGATTCGAACGGTTTCGCTGCGATAGGTAAAACGAACCATCAAAATCCCGCGGACTGTGCGACCGATGCAAAAACAATCGCGTTTCATCAGCACTGTGTCCTTCATCAGCCGAGATCAAATGCTTCGGATCGTAGAAGGCGGCCGTCGCTTCGGTGAAATCGACGCCGTGCTTCGTAAGGTTCGCTTTTTCTTTCTCGGTATCCCATTCAAATCTCACCAGTCCTTCACGCTGGCAAAATATGGGATAATGTCAATACAACACTGCAATATAATCTTGTGGGTAGAAGTCCATCCGCTATAAAGCGCACGCGGCTCCTTGACTCGCCGTAGCCTTGGCGAAGGCGGCGCGTGCTGGCGATGGTGGCCTCGCCATCGCGAACTTTTGCATCTTCCCGCTTCCTTGGGCCGCCATAGCCTCTCGACTCGCCGTAGCTTTATGCGAAGGCTGGTTGGCGACGGCGGCAACGAATCACCAATGGCGATTTACTACCGGCCGGTTTTAGCTTTTGTTGAGCGATGCGACACACTTTCGTTCCTGGAACTTGCCTGGTCATTAGTCTGGTCCTGGCGCTTTGCCATTTTGCGCAGGCGCAAAACAAAGAACTGACGGCCGACGAAAGCATCCCGATTCCCAAAGTGGAATTCGACGCTCAGGGCGAACTCAAGATAACCGCTTCGCCCAATTCCTCGCCTAACGACTTCGATTTCCTAACCGGCCAATGGAAAATGTACAACCGGCATCTGGATAAGCGGCTGGCCAATTGCCGCACCTGGACGGAATTCGAGTCCTCGGACGTGAATACGAAGATTCTAAACGGCACGGTCGACATGGATACATACTCGACCTCTCAGTTTCCCGGAATGCGAGGCAAACTTTTCGAAGGTCTCACCTTGCGATTATTCGACCCGAAGACACGACTTTGGAGTCTCTACTGGATCGCGAGCAACACCGGAAAGATCGATCCGCCCGTCGTCGGTTCGTTCGACCGAAACGGCGTAGGCCATTTTTTTGGCAAAGACACGCTCAACGGCAAACCGATCCTCGTCGTCTTCCGCTGGGATGCGCGGAACAAAGACCGCCCTGTCTGGGGTCAGGCCTTTTCACCAGATAACGGCAAGACGTGGGAATGGAATTTCTTTAACGTCTCGGAACGGCCCAGGGAATGATGAAGGCGCTCGCTGCTGCGGTATTTCTTGTTTCTGCAACGGCGTTCTCGCCTCACTTCCTCAACGCATACACTTCCGAATCAGGATTCTCTTCATTCACCGCTGCCAGGGTGAAATTATTTTTCTCTAGCAGCCGAACCGATTTCAGATTTCGCGGGCTAACTTCAGCTTCGATGGTTTGTAGTTTCATCTCTTCAAATCCAAATTGAATAATTCTTGGAATCACTTCCTGCATAATTCCTTTGCCGTGATTTTCCGGAAGCAGTTCAAAGCCGATTTCCGCCTTCGCTTCCTCTCTTGAAATTTTCCAGAGACAAATTGATCCGAGAAATTTTGATTCACCCTTTGGTGTCACTACCCAGAATATCGATTCGTTCTTTGCAATGCCGTTTATGATTTTGGTTATGAAGTTTCGTGCATCATCGAGCGTATTTGCCTTCGGGCGATCAAGATATTTGTTGATCTCGTCACTGGAGCGCAGAGCGAAAATCTCCTGCGCATCCTCTGGCATGAGATTCCGCAGCGCGTAATTCTCCGTTGTGAGAAATGGGAAAGGTGTGAAAGAGACATCAATCATATGTGCAAGATAAATGCTTCCTATATCACGCACGCATCCGCGCCTCCACCGGCGTAACCCGCAGATCAATTTTCTTATCGTGACGAATCACCGTTACGTCCTGAAAGATTGCGATCTTTTCTTCAGCCAGCATTTAACCGCTAAGAGAACAGCTTACTTCAAACTTCCGAAGTCCTTCGTCCTTCTTACTTCTTAATTCTTACTTTCTTAGTGCGCGTCTTGCTCCGCGACATCAGCAAAATCCTGTTCCCTAACAACCCCGTCAACGTGCCCGTCATCAAATAGACGGACAGTGGCGCGCCGCTCAGATTAGGTTTTCCGTTCAACGACCCGCTCGCGAATGGAGCTGACGGGATCAGCGACATAGAAGGTAAAGTCGCGAGGGTAGCGACGAGCGAGTGCGGGCAACGAGCGAGTTTCAATTGGAGCCGCGGGGACGCGAGCGACATAGATGGGTCAAGCCGAGAGGCCGAGAGGAGCGGGAGCGAATAAGTCAATCCGCCGTGGCGGACGCTTCAACAATTCAACGTTTCAACGAATCCCTGGCACGCCAAAGCCTTGGCGACAGATCGATCGTCGTCCAAAGGGCAGCAAAATCCTTGCTGATTTTAATTAACAGAGGCGACATCTGTCGAAAGTCTTATCCGAACGGCAGATCTGCTTCCACCTCATAATTCATCCTTCTTACTTTTTACTTTCCGTTTGGCCTTATACGAAGGGGCGGATCTGCTTCCACTTCATAATTCATCCTTCCTACTTCTTACTTTCTTGGGCGGATCAAGCGCGAGGCAAAGTTGGCGGTGTGAAATGGCCTTGTGCGTATGGGGATGGTAGCTTTTGCGAAGGTGGAAGCCCGAGCGAAGGCGGAACGATTCAGGCCGTCATCGCCAGACCAAACGAAAAACGTTGCTCTCGTTCGGAAAGATTTGTGAGACGGAACAAAGCTGTCGCGGCTTTTTTTCTAATTGCCTCGGATTAGAAAACAGTCTATCCGGTGATTATCCGGGACCCTTAAACGTCTGATGATGCGTTTCGTTCGTCGTGTAATTGCTTTCACAACCTCGTTTGCGGTATTTCTAGCGATCGCTGGGATCCTAATCGTAGGCGCGATGGTTGCCCGAGAAACGTTCGAAGCTTATCGCGCGAGCGGGTAACTTCGGAATGAGCAAGCCTTCGAACGAATGGGATAGCAGGGGGAATTTATAGGAGGCCATTTGGCAACGATTTTCTCCGCTGCAACGCTAGCACTAGTGATCTATACAGCGTACTCCAAGGTAAGGCATCGCGGCTGTCTGAAGCTAGAGCAATGTTTGCCTCGGCAGTTGACGAATATCGGGGTACGATAGGCATGCGCCAGGCTGTCCTCAGGCACTTCGACTGCTTGATCATTACAGTAGATTAGCTCTCCATTACGACCGGCCAGCGTTCTATTCTTTGTTGAACAGCGTAATGACGAGCAAAATACGAAAAGCACTTCGCCACCACCTATGTCCATACCAAAGCGCAGTGGATTTGCGCCGATTAATTTCGTTAAGAACTGCGCGACAACAGCTCAGACGAGAATTCGGATGGTTGGCAGGAAGCTTCCGCTACTACAAAGGTCAATTTAAGAAACCAAATTAAAGTCCTCCGCTCCTCCCTAGCTTCGACGATTTGTCAGCATGATAACCAGTATCAGAGTAGATAACTTCAAATCGCTCAAAAATGTCAACATTGCCTTGGGTCGAACGAACTTTCTCGTCGGTCCGAATGCATCGGGAAAAAGTAGTTTCGCCGAGGTATTAGATTTCATCTCTCACGCAGTTAGAGAGAATCTGCCGTATGCCATGGCAGATAAAGGCGGCTTTTATAATATCTGTCACCGGCGACAACGCCGAGCTCGCGGTGCGATTTCATTCGGCGTCACCGGAGAGGTTCGGATCTCACGGAGTGTCTCTTGCATTTTTGATTGGGCATTTCAAATCAGAACTCGCGGCCAAGACATCCGAGCAGACTTTTACGTCGCGTCCGAGGTACTAGCAGGTCGAATATCAGCAAGCTGAGGAATCAATCGTCGCAACGATTAAGAGGACCAACCCCAACGGGGAGCCAAGTTACAGATTACGAACCTCTCCGTCACTCGATGTAGAGCCAAGTAGTAGTGGTCTTAAACGTGTTGTCGCGGAATTGCGAGTGGTTCGCGATTTTATGAGCGCTGACACAGTCGATTCTCAAAATCTGATTTTGTCGAGTTACATACGCAACCGACTGCCCATTCGACCGATTGTTCGGGAGCTGTCAGGTGTTCGGGTTTTTCAGTTCAATCGAAGGATGGCGCGTCAACCGGCGGCGCCGTCGATTCACGGCGAACTAGGTCGTCGCGGCGAAAATCTGGCATCCGCAGTCGACTACATGCGTTTGCATGATCGCCCTCGCTTCGAACTGTTACTGTCTTGGCTGAAGGATGTGGTTCCCACAATCAGCCGTATCCTAACGAGTTATACCGACACAAGACAGCTCGGATTGTTTTTCGAAGAGGAAGGCTTTGGCGCAAGTTGGGTGGCTGAAGACATTTCTGACGGTGACAATAATGAGCATCGCTCTGTTTTTCGCACTACTAGATCCACGACATCGCGTTGTAGTCATCGAAGAACCGGAAAACGCTCTGCATCCTTGGATACTTCGCCGATTTTTAGATAGGTGCAGAGACATCGCGGAGGAAAAGCAAATCATAGTGACAACGCACTCTCCTTTGTTAATTGCTAAATGTAAGCCCAGTGAGTTGCTACTCGCCGAACGCTTCGGAGGTATGTCATCTATTGTGCGCGCGCTTGATCGCGAACCGCAACTAAACGAGATAATTCGTTCAGAGCTGCTCACGCTCGGCGATTATTGGTTATCAGCCGGCCTCGGAGCTGTGCCTTCGCCACCTGAGGTTAACCAAAAAGAATTGTTCGGGAATGACCTGTGAAAGCTAGATGAAGATTGGAATCATTGCGGAAGGCGACACGGAATATGCATGTTGCCCACGCTTGTTGCGAAGCGAGACCACGTAATTGTTGGAACGTACAATCTTGGTGGTGTGGGCGAAGAATTTCCTTGGGACGCTTTATGAGGAAGAAAGTATTCCCGTTACTGAGAGCGTTTGCGCACAAGCAGTCGTCCGGACGACCCGACAAGGTAATTATTGTCATCGACCGCGAGAGACGCTCCGATTGCTGTCCAGATCTATCCTATATCGCGAATTCCGTATTAAGTAGCAGCTTGGCGGCGGAGAACATAGAGATCAGCTTCAGCGTTATAATACCAGATCCTTGCTTTGAATGCTGGTTGTTTGCGAATGTTGAAGCTCTCGACTCGTCGCCACTTTTTAAGACGAAACCATCTACAGTAATAGGGGTCACAACCGACGGGCGCGACATGATCGATGTGATACGACCGTGCCTCAAACCAGGAATAAAATGGGATAAAGTTAGATTCGGTAAGGGTTTGGCTCAACGCATAGACTTGCGCGATAACGTCGTGCTATCCGCAAGCAGATCACTTAGGAAGCTTGTGAAAGAGCTCTAGCCCTCAAACCGGAAGAGTAAAGAATTGCCGGTGCTGTGATTCCAATTGGGTATAAGCGATTATGGCGAGAATCGATCGAAAATCTCTTCCTTGTGCCAAGCCAGCGCATCTGGATGCGGCCAATAATGAATCGGATGGCAACAAAACTTTCTTCGGTCGAGTTCAAAGGCTGGAAATTTCGACACGCTTGCAGCTGATATTTTCGGATTTAACAATGACTTCGTATTGGTCGGAGATTGTGAAAATTCCGCGATCAAACGCCCAATGTGCTGATCTCGAAAGCGCGACGCCATTCCGGGGATCATCCGTTCCGCGAACATCTTTACCGATGATGTGTGCACCATCCGCTTCGACGTGCCGAGGCGACTTAAACCGCTGCCCCGTGACAGAACACGTGTAATTGTAGTTCGATAGCACAATATCGAAAGGCCGCGTCCCGTTTTTGCCGCGATATCTTGGTAAACTGCGCGATCTTCGGCCGCGAACGGCGTCCATTCTTCGAGAGAATCGAGTCGCAGCGCCGTTTCGATTAGATCGTCCGATAATCCTCTGAAAGGCTGTTCCAGTGACCGCGATAATTTCGTCAATGTGAGTCCGCGAATCCGAAAGAAATTGGTAGCAGGATCGAAGTTCTCCACGGAGCCAAGTCCGAGGAAGAGATGCCGTGCGCCTTAGCGGCTCGTTTTATCTGACTCTTGCCGCAACACCAGTGTCGGCTGGCTCGATCGGTCATGCAGCTCACAAGTCTAGCATTGATGGCGAGATCCATTCCACCTGCCTTCGGGCTGTACTGCATCCACCACGTTCGATCTGGATTGTGAAAAGCTGGTCGCCGTATCGGCTTTTCAGCATCGATGCGATGCTGAGCGGGTAAATTGAATTCGCAGGTTTGTAGATTCCTTCGATCAGCGGATGAATCCGTTGGACACCTTTAATCAATCAGCGGATGTGTACGAAAAAGACGCGAGGTTGAACCGTTCCAAAGTATGGAACAAATGTCCGAAAGATTCGACGTCCGCTCGGCAATGTCATTATCCAGTGGATTAGAAGGGACGCCATACGGGTTATTGCAAAAAGACGTTTTCATTATGCCAGTCGAGAAGATCGGTAGTTGGTCGTTCATCCGAAATGCGGGTACGGGAATTCGAGTGCCGCGCAGAGGATAGTAACTTCTGCCGTTCTGATAGTCGTCCCGTAGCCGATCACTAACCTCCAGCCTAAAATCTGGGATCACAGTTAGATAGCCTTGTTCAAATAGTCGGTGTAAATCAGCACGCAAGCAGTAGTCCATTCGAACTTCGTGAGGACCTTCCTTCGCGAACGGGCGGATGTGCGCTGCCTCGAGCGCAGGCAATGAATGTTCATGGGTTACCGCACATGCGCGCTTGTACGTTTCCGTCACTGAAACGCGAAATGCTCCTTGGCTAAGACGGGGCCGAATCAAAACCGGAGAACCATAACGCGGCAGTTCAATACCACTTTCCGACTCGGCAACGTGTAATTCCCGATCGGGCCGAACTCGCGCAAGGCATTCCGCCCAAACTCGGGCTCCTTCTCCAACATCCAGGTCGTAAACAGTGTGACGAAGATTCGATTCGGCCCAGTCACGCGGCTGCGGAATCCATTCATCACGCGAAAAGAACGTCGCGTTAACGACGACAATACAGCCAATTTGCAAAATTCCCTTCTGAGGCGCCGCTTTGATCTTCGCTCCGAATTTTCTCAAGTCGCGCATGCATCTCTTCAAATGAAGCTGAGCCATTCGCTGTGCCGAAGCAGTCCCATGCCAGCCATTCTGGGAGTTCCGAGTATCGCGCAAAGTACCCGAATCCGGCAATCGCACGATGTGGAGCTTTCAGCTTAAAGAAAAATTGCGAGAACTCGGGTGCTCGAAACGGTTGTGTTGTGGTTGGCTTCCAAAAGTTCACCTCATTCCACGAACGCTGCTGGCTTAAATAAGTGTACCAGTCGAAGTCAGTTATCGCGATTGTGCCGGGCTGCGCCATCGCGCGCGATTAAAAACCAATGCGTCAAGATCGAAATCCCCAAAGTTGGCTCGACGAGATCGCGTGCGCGTCCGGAGCGCCAGCGGTGATTGTTTTTCAAAGAAGGATGTTTTACAGAAGTGCCTTTATGCCGCGCCGGAAGAGTTCGTGGGTTGACGATTTGATCCTTGCGCCTTGGTGGGTCAGCGCTGCGCTTGCTTTGCTCGCCTACGTGATTCTTCCCGCGGTGCTTCCAGCCGCCATCGTTAATGGCGGCCTCGTGATACTCATCACATTCGTGCTCCTTGCGATCAGCGCAGTCTCAGGTCTTCGGTCGCTGAGAGGCAGGTTATTACTCGACTCGCAGACTAGCCTCGATTCGCTCCGCGCTTTGCCGTGGAAGCGCTTCGAAGATGTGCTCGCCGAAGGATATCGTCGTCAAGGTTACCAGGTGAAAGAAATGCTTGGACGTGGTGCAGATGACGGCGTTGACCTCCTGCTGCGAAAGAACGGAAATCTCGTCGTCGTCCAGTGCAAGAGGTGGAAAGGAAAACCGGTACCGGTGCAGGTGGTGCGCGAGCTTTATGGCGTCATGATCGATCAACGCGCTACTGCTGCGAAGATCGTGGCGACCACGAGCTTCACGCCCGACGCGGTTGCATTCGCAAAAGGTAAGCCGATTGAACTTGTCGGCTCAAACGCCCTGTTACGCCTCGTGCGCGATGTGCAAACAACCAGCCGCATCGCGATTAAATCAGATGAGCCAGACCATCTCACGCCTAATTGCCCAAAGTGCAATACGCTCATGGTAATGCGCGAGGCTCGCCACGGTGCGTACACAGGTCAAAAATTCTGGGGCTGCACAAATTATCCGAAGTGTCGCGGCACAAGGCAGATTTAGACTCTTCGATTTTCGCGATCAATGTCAGATAAGGTCGTTTCGGCGAGCCGCCGAAACCAACACGCGAGCGGCGTGTGCTCCCAGATCCGGGGACCGTGTCTCGATTGCAAGGAGCCCACACCGCAAACATCTTCCAGAAATGATTCCCCGGGTTTGGGGAGGGATTTTGAAACTCGCTCGCTTCCCGCACTCGCTCGTCGCTACCCTCGCGATGTTGCGTTGATCGCTCGCACTCCCCAAGTGCTCACGCCAGGTACCTAGCTGCTTTGCCGTCTACTCGCGCGATTTCGCAAGCGCACGTGTTCTATGTCGCTGATCCCATCAGCTCCATTATCTCTCGCTCGCGTCGCCGCGGCTCCATTCACTCGCTGCTACCCTTGCAGCTTTACCTTCTATGTTGCTGATCCCTCAGCTCCGTTCCCGATCTGTGGCAACAGGAGGCAGTGCGTGCGTTGCAACAGGGAAAGATCCTCCTTCGCCAATCCATTCTCCGTAGCAAGACTGCGAAGGACGAAGGCTACGGCGGGA
Organism: uncultured Verrucomicrobiae bacterium; assembly: GCA_963805485.1. Taxonomy (GTDB): domain Bacteria; phylum Verrucomicrobiota; class Verrucomicrobiia; order Chthoniobacterales; family UBA10450; genus Udaeobacter. Next base: position 440,819 of record CAWDUN010000003.1, read on the forward strand.
CAGGCGTGGGGGTGCAGGCCAAGGTCTTCTATTCGCGATGTCGATCCTACTAAATCGCGAACGATAATCGCAAGCTGGGCATTGCTTCGACACGCGCACGCACGGGCCTGAAATTTCAAAACCCGACTGCTACGGTGCATCTATCATAAGCCGCTTATGATAGATGATCAGTGCGCCGTTTGATTAGGAGAGCTTGAGCGGTTTGCGATTCTTTGGCGGCCACGGTTTACCGGCCTTCACAGCCGCGCGTTTCATCTCTCGAATCGCGACCATTTTCCGGGCGTGCGATTTGGTCAGCTCCCGCCGGCTGGCGATCCCGCCGCGTTTTCCGATCTCAGCCAAATATTTGCGTATATGTTTCTGAGCTTCTTTCATTTTGTGTCAGGGCACAGCAGGCGGAGCGCCTGCCATTCGGCGTCTGACACAGACGCCCTACAGATTATTACTGGTCGACTTAATGCATCATAAGCCGGCTTATGATTGGAGGAGTCAAGTCCGTTTCGGCAAGACGTGGGTCCTTCTCACATTCCTGGACGGTCGTCAGCTGTACGAGGCGGTGTCCGCCTAACGGCTCTGAGAGCGCGTAAGGGTTTTCCCCCGAAGTGTGGCCGCCTGGTCAGGAACGTGGCTCAAACGCGCTCCGTCCATCTCCGGACCAGCGGCGAGGCAAGATTGAGGAAATAGGCGTACATCGCGCTATCTGGACTGTAGAAGCCGATTGCCATCGAGAGAATAGCCGAAGCGATCAGGACGCCGTATTCGGGACGGCCGCTTGGGACCAGCCGGCGCTGGATGTCGCGCTCGATCACGAGCGTGATGCCGATTGCCGTTAAGGCCAGCAAGATCATGTTGGCTCCATAGACCCAGATCGCCGGCGCGAGGTTGTAGCGGCCTGCAACGATCATCGAGAAGGGCAGAAGAGTGACGAAGAACAGGTGGAAGAGCAACGACCACGCGTAAGCGCCGCTTGCCGATTCCGGTTCCTCCCTGGTGCGCGCGCGCCCGAGCCAAAAAGTTGCGAGTACCAGGAAGGTGACGACGTAAGCGACCAACGTGCCGCCCAGGTCGAGAAGAGCGGAAATCAGCTCCGCAGCGGATGAGGGATGAAAGTCTTCCGGCAGATCGAGATTCACGACAAGCAGCGTCATCGCGAAGGCGAAAACGCCGTCGGTCAGAGCATCGAGGCGGCCTTTCGAAATATATTCGTTGGTTTCAGCCATGGTCCTTCTCTGGTGTTCCAGAGCAATTTGAGGAGATACATTTCTGGCGAGGAAATCCAGAGCAAAGCGAGGCGATCAGCTCGATTCGCGCACTCGCTTTTTAGCTTCAGTCATTGTCTTTCAAAATGGCAGACGAAACGCCTAGCCTGAGTTCAATGGCTTGAACCATTGATCGTAACCTCCTTCGCTAAAGCTACGGCGGGTCAGGAGCGGGTTATGATGCACGACTGAGATTCAGCCCGAATCGCAATCAGCGTACAAAAAGTTTGTTTTGACGAGCCGCCGCTGCAACGGCACGCGAAGCGACGGCTCCCCATCTTCGCCGTTACGATGTCGTGATAGCTGATGATGTCGTCGATTTTCCACGGTGCGAGATCTTAGCAATAGCGCTGCTGGCTGTGGAGCTGGTCATTTATGCATTGCGCCGTGGAATTGTCTTTGACCAATGGCGAAACTCGAATCGTGTGACCAAAGGCAGACCAAGACGAGAACAGAAGGAGAAACCATGAAAGCAGTGCGCATCGACCGTTATGGGGGCGAAGAGGTATTGGAACTCGCGGAGGTGGAACAGCCCACGCCGGGAGACAATGAGTTGCTGGTCAAAGTGCAGGCGGCAGCGGTGAATCCGGTCGATTGGAAAATCCGCGATGGATTGGGCGAACTGTTTGGGTTGAAGCCGCCGCTGATTCTTGGCTGTGAGATCGCGGGGACAGTGGAGTTGCCAGGTCCGAGCTCTCCACGGCGAGTCTTCGACCGGACTGGCGGTAGCGATTTTGCGGCGGGCGATGACGTCTATGGTTATCTCGGCACCCACACCGGCGGCTATGCCGAATATGTGACAGCGCCGGCGAGCGAGTTCGTGCGCAAGCCAAAGCAGATTGACTTCGATACCGCAGCGTCAGTCCCGGTGGGCGCGCTGACGGCCTGGCAGGGGATTTTTGACCACGGCAACCTCACAAGTGGGCAACGTATCCTGATCACGGGCGCGTCGGGTGCGGTTGGTTCAATGGCGGTGCAGCTGGCGAAGGTGAAAGGTGTGCATGTCATCGGCACCGGGTCGGGCCGGAACGAGGAGTTTGTGAGAAAACTCGGCGCGGATGAGTTCATCGACTACAAGAAAGCGAAATTTGAAGAAGAGGTGAGCGACGCCGATGTGGTGTTCGATACCGTGGGCGGCGACACCCAGGAGCGCGCGTTTCAAACACTGAAGCGCGGTGGCGTTCTCGTCAGCACGGTTAGTCCGCCGTCAGCAGAAAAGGCGAAGCAGTTCGGCGTCACAGTCGCGATGGTGATGATGATGCCGAATCCTGACCAGCTCGCGGAGATCAATCGGCTGCTCGAGAGCGGGAAATTGAAAGTGCACGTGGCAACGGTGTTACCGCTCGAGGAAGTGAAGAAAGCGCATCAACTCTCGGCCACCGGCCACGCGGACGGGAAAATCATTTTGCGTCCTTAGCCGAATGCAGCGCACAGCGCGATATCATCGCGGTTCATCCATGGTGAGCGGCTAACGATCCGAGTGAATTAGCAAGCCTAACTGCGATCTAAATAAATTCGTTTCGGCGAGCCGCCGCCTTAACCCGGGTGAAGGAGCGGCCGGGCTTTCCAACGAGCACGCGAGTCGCGTGCGCTCTCAGCCTGAGACCTCCATTGCAAGTGGGCCACATGAGCACATCATAGAGCAAAACGGGACCGAGCAAAAGCGTGGACTCCACTATGTCGCTGCTTTCAACAGCTCCATTGCAAACAGGCAACACTGCAAACATCTTCCAGAAATGACTCCAGGGTTTGAAACTCGCTCGTCTCCCAACTTACTCGTCGCTACCCTCGCGACTTTACCTTCTATCTCGCTGGTCCTATGAGCTCGATTGGGGCGGGCTTGGTTATTGAAACTCGCTCGCTGCCCGCATTGACTCATGTGCTCCCGCCCATTTCGACCTCTCGGTTTTCCCATCTATGTCGCGCGCTGCCCAGCGGCTCCATTCACCCGCTCCTACCCTCGTTACTTTACCTCCTACGTTGCTGATCCCTCAGCTCCATTGAAACTCGTTCGCTGCCCACGCTCGCTCGCTGTTACCCTTGCAGCTTTACTTTCTATGTCGCTGATCCCTCAGCTCCATTGTATCTCGCTCTGCTCCCGCTCGGCTCGACCGTTACCTCACGGCTTTACCGGCCATGTCGCTCGCCCCAGTCGCTCCATTCCCGATCTGTGGCAGGATCGCTGCGCGTGACCCATTGACCACTGATGACTGACATCTGACGGCTTTACGTCATTGTGCCGCAGGGTGCGGTGTTGAAGCCAAACATTGCATCTGCACTTGGTGCCAGGATGTTTTCTCAATGAAGGCAGGACTGGCCGTCGGACTAATCATTCCCGATCTGTGGCAACAGGAGGCAGTGCGTGCGTTGCAACAGGGAAAAGACGTGGTGGTGCAGGCGCCGACAGGATCGGGGAAGACTTACATCTTCGAGCTGCTTTATCCGAACCTGAAAACTCAGGCGGTGTTCACCGTCCCCACTCGCGCACTGGCCAACGACAAATTATCGGAATGGCGCGTGCGCGGCTGGGATGTCGGCATATCCACGGGTGACGTCGCGCTAAATCTCGACGCGAAGGTTGTGGTCGCGACGCTCGAGACACAGCGCGGGCGGTTTCTTCGCGGCGAAGGGCCGGGTCTCCTGGTGATGGATGAATTTCAAATGCTGGGCGATCCGATGCGCGGCGTGCATTACGAGCTCGCCGTCGCGCTCGCACCGAAAACAACACAGTTGCTCTTTTTGAGCGGGAGCGTGGCCAACCCGCGCGACGTGGTCGCGTGGTTGCAACGCATCGGGCGTGACGCCGTCCTCATCGAACATAAGACGCGACCGGTGCCGCTGGAGGAAACTGATCTTGGAAATTTGCCGGATTCCCAATTTGTTCAGTCGCGCAGTCCGAGCTCGCCACGGCCAGTCTTCGACCGGACTGGCGGATCTTTCTGGCCGCGCATGATTGGCCGCGCCATGCGCGCGGATCTCGCTCCGGTGTTGGTGTTCGCGCCGCGTCGCGCCGCTGCCGAACAGATCGCGCAAGCCATCGCGTCGGCTATACCTGTGCGTGATCCGCTGCGATTGACTCCGGCGCAGGAACAAACCGCGGGAAAGAGCCTGACAAAACTCTTGCGGAATCGTGTGGCGTATCATCACAGCGGACTTAGTTATGCCGCACGCGCCGGCGTGGTGGAATCGCTGGCCAAAGCGGGACAACTCAATGTCGTCGTCGCTACGATGGGACTTGCCGCCGGGATCAATTTTTCGATGCGCTCGGTGATCGTGACCGATCGACGTTATTACGCCGGCAATTTCGAGCGCCAGGTGGAAGCGGATGAGCTTCTCCAGATGTTTGGTCGTGCCGGCCGGCGCGGTCTCGATGAAGTGGGTCATGCGCTGTACACCAACGATCTACCGCGGTTGAGCGACACAAAAGCGCGCCAACTGAGACGCGCAGCCCAGGTAGATTGGCCCAGTCTGATAAGCGTGATGCATGCGGCCAAACAGCGCGGCGAAGAACCGTTCGCGGCGGCGGCGGAACTGACGCAGTCATTGTTCAGCGTGCAACGCGTGCCGCTGGGCGTCGAACACTCACTCGAAAGCGGGCCGCGGCCGTGTGGACTTTGGGTGACCGATGAGCGCGCGCGGTTTGTCCGGCGCGGAATGATCGAGATGCTGAACTTTCTCGAAGAATGGGAAGCGAAACCGGCGGCAGAAAGTGTGACGCTCGGTCGCGTTTTTGTTCGGGAAAACGATCGGTGGCGAGCGGCGCTGACCGTGCCGCGGATGCTTGAGGGAGTCGGTATGGGAAATCTCTGCCGGCTGCGCGAGCAGAATCATTATGGGCGCGAGTTGCCGGTGGCGACGGTGCTGGCTTCGGGAGAGGTGGCATTGGTGAAATGGCTGAAGAAAGAAATAACCAAGAAGCTCGCAGAAAACACCGAACCCTCCTTCGCCGATCCAATCTCCGTAGCAAGACTGCAAAGGACGAAGGCTACGGCGGGCAAGCGCCGAACGTCGAACTCCGATAAATCGCGAGCAGGCGCGCAACTCCGAAAGTCTTCGCGAGCAGGCGTCCAATTAAAGATTTGGCAGCGCGGCGCGGAATTTTTACCCATGAACAATTTGAAATTGAGATCCGGCCGCAGCTCGTTGAACTGGTAAAGCCGGGCGTAATCGTCGACTGGACCATGCGCGGAAATCTGCTTTCGGTCCGGCTCGACTACGGTGATGTGCCGATCAACGCGCACGTCGATTCGTTAGGCAACGCGTTGATCGATCCACCGGAGCGCAAGAACCTGCCGGACGTTTGTCGAACGTGCGATCAGTTGGAGCACGATCAAACCGTTGCGATCGTGAACTCGCCAACGTACGCGTGGCGACACCTTGGATTGGTTGAACCCGACGGCACACCGACAACGCGGGGAATCATCTTCTCATTTTTTCACGGTGGCGAAGGGCTGGCGGTGGCGGTCGCGCTCGAAGACGAAAGCTATCCGATCGACGAATTGGTTTTCGATCTGGCCAATATTCGCGCCGGTCCGCGCTTCGCCGGCGAGGACGCGCCGATGGGCGGGCGGCTCGGCATTTTGTGTCAACGAGTGTACCGCCGGGCCGATTATCCAGGTTACCTCACCATGGGCGTGCCGGTGCAATACGGCGCCGGCGCATCGGAAGTGGTGCGCGCGCTGGTAGCTGATCCGCGCTCCAAGCACAAGCTCACGAACGAACTGTTGCGTCATGGCGACATCGAACGCGCGCTCGTGGAGTGGCGCAGCATACTTCGCCACATCCTCCTTGCGCCGTCCTATCCGTTGTCGCGATGGACCGAACTGAAAGCGGCGGCCAAAGAGCTTGTCGACAAAACCGTTTCGCCCATATCTGCTGTTGATCTTGGGACATTGGTTCCGTTGCAGCAGCGGACTGGAGCAAAGTGACCCGCCTTGATCCCGCATCTGCAGCGCGGAGTGATTTCACAAATGTTGTAGCCACCGGCCTGCGGCCGGTTCAGCTCCGCCCTGCTTTTCACACTTTAGAGACGGCCCACAGGGCCGTGGCTACATCCCCTTTAGCAGCAATGCTTCATCCCGCAGTCGCGGGACTACGACGGAAAGGCGAGTGAGGAGAGAGTAGAACTATGATCCAGGCGCTTGGCACAAGCGCCTCTACAACGTCAGCCGTGCAATTGTTCCATCAAGAGCGGCTTATGAAAAAACGCGCGCGCGGCGCAGCGTCAAGGGATTTCGCTTCCCATTGGAGCCTGTCCGGAAGTAAGGAAGGTCTTCACCAGTTCTCCTTCACCACAAACAGTCATTGCAGAAAAACATTTGAACCATTTGCCATCGGGAACCTCCGGTTCGGTGTCGAGCCAGTCGGCGAGCGCGCCCAGGTGATCCGAAGAAATCTCGCGCCTCTTCATTCGATCCAATAAATGATTGAGCAATGCCGGCGGAAGATTTCGCCGCCGAATCTTAGGCATTTTCGCGCTGGCCGTAGAAGCCGCGGCCGATCGATTCGCGGATCCTCGCTTCTTCTGCCGGATCAGTGGCGTTGACCATGCGTTCTGCGAGGCTCGACAGTTCTTTCCCCGTCAATCTCCGCTCGGCGTCGAGCTGATAAGCAAAACGAATAACGTCCAATTGCTGCTTCGGATCGAGCCGCTTGATTTCTTCGATGATCTTGTTCGCGGTCATCTGCGTCCGAATTCTAACACCGGGGTCGTCGAAAATCAGCGCCTATTTCCGCAGGCATCCCAGATCTTCGAGAGGCGAAATTTAGGGAGACGGAGCACTCTGCAGGAGTTCGAGTTCCTGCCAGCGCGCGTAGAGGTGCGCGACTTTGTCGCGCGCCGCTTTCAGTTGCGTCTCCAACTCGAAAATCTCCGAGCGCGGTTTCGCGTAAAAATCCGGTGCGGCAAACGTGGCTTCCAAATCCGATACCTCGTTTTCCGCAGACAGAATATTCGCCTCCATCGATTCCCATTCGCGTTCTTCCTTCCATCTAAGCTTCCGCGGTTTGTCTTCGCTTTTCCTTTGCTCGGCGACGGGTTCAGCCGACGCGGGGGTTGAATCGCGAATTGGTGCGAGTGCGCCTCGTTTTTCCAGGTAGTAATCGTAGTTCCCGACGTGATAAACCACGCGGCCTTCGCCTTCGAAAGCGAGAATCGAGGTACAAACGCGATTCAAAAAATAGCGATCATGACTCACCACGATGACGCAGCCGCCGAAGGCCACGAGCGCTTCCTCGAGCAAGCGTAACGTTCCGAGATCGAGATCGTTCGTCGGCTCGTCGAGCATCAGAACGTTGCCGCCGCGCTTCAGGATTTTAGCGAGCAACACCCGGCTGCGTTCGCCGCCGCTGAGCTGCGAAATTTTTGTGTTGATGCGGTCTTCGCTGAAAAGAAATCGCCGCAGATAAGCGCGCAACGTGATGCTCTGCTCGCCGAGCGTGACATGTTCTCCGCCGCTGCCGACTTCTTCCCAAACCGTTTTCTCATCGTCGAGGAGGAGCCGATTTTGATCGACGTAATTGATTTGGGTCCGCGCGCCGATCTCCACTGCACCGCTGGCGGCGGGCAATTCCTGCAGAATAGCTTTTAGGAGCGAAGATTTGCCGAGTCCGTTGCGACCAACAACACCGAGGCGTTCCCCGGCTGCGAGATTGAGGTTCACGTGCTGAAAAAGTGTGCGGCCGCCCAACTCCACACTCACATCGCGCAATTCAATGATGCGATTCGCGAGCTTCGGCGGTGTGGGGATAATCAACTCGACGTCGAGCTCCGCCTCCGGTGCTTCCTGCGCGGCCATCTCGAAATAGCGTTCTACGCGGTCCACCGATTTCGTCCGGCGCGCGCGCGGCGCTTTTCTCACCCATTGCAGTTCCCGTTTCAAAAACTTCTGCCGTTGATGTTCCTGCGCCTCTTCGACCGCTTGCCGTTGCGCGCGCGCGAGCAGGTAATCGGTGTAGTTGCCGTCGTAGCTGATGAACTCGCCGCGCGACAACTCCACAATCCGCGTCGCCACCCGATCGAGAAAATACCGATCGTGGGTAACGAACAAACAGGTGCCGGTATAACGCGCGAGAAAATCCTCCAGCCATTCGATCGAGCCGGTGTCGAGATGATTGGTCGGTTCGTCGAGAATTAGAAAATCAGGACGTGCGAGAAGCGCCCGGCAAAGCGCGACGCGGCGTTTTTCTCCGCCGGAGAGAGTGCCCACGACGCGATCGGATTCCGGCGCGTGCAGATTCGAGATGAGGGACTTGATTCGATGTTCCAAATTCCACCCGTCGGCTTCACCAATCTGGTCGAGGAGCGTAGCGCTGAGCGCGCTGTCGCCCGGGACGCTTTCGTATTCGGCGATGAGGTCGAGAATCCGCTGCGCGCCGCTGAGAATGTTCGCGTGGACCGTGGCCGCATCGTTCAATCCGGAAACTTGTGGCATATAGCCGATGACCAGATCACGCCGGCATGTGAATTCGCCTGAATCGGCTTGGGCCACCCCCGCCGCGATCTGGAGGAAGGTCGATTTGCCCGAGCCGTTGCGGCCGACAAGGCCAATGTGTTCGCCTTCGCTAAAGGCGATGGTCGCGCCGTTGAGGACGACTTGAGTGCCGTACTTGACGGAAAGGTTGTTCGCGCTCGCGATGACGACGGTTGAGCTTTCTGCCATAGGCCGATCGAACGTCGAACGCCCAAGGCCAGACGTCCAATCGAAGAGCTACCTCCTATGTCGCCGATCCCGACGCCTATAACATCACACCGCGCATGATGACCAGCGCGATACTGAAGTAGATAATCAGTCCTGTTACGTCGACCAAAGTTGCAACGAATGGCGCAGAGGATGTGGCCGGATCGGCTCCGATTCTGCGCAGAAGAAAGGGAAGCATGGAACCGGAAAGGGTCCCCCAAATTACGACACCGACGAGCGAAATTCCGACGGTGAGAGCGACCAGCGGCCAATGGGGACCGTACGGTTGTCGATGCAAATACTGTTCGCCAATGATTGCCCATATGGCTACGCGAACAACGCCGATGACTCCCAGAATTACGCCTAACGACAGGCCAGCCTGCACTTCTCGACTCATCACTCGCCACCAATCGCGCAAAGTCACTTCGCCTAACGCCATGGCGCGAATCATCAAAGTGGAAGCTTGTGATCCAGAGTTGCCGCCGCTTGAAACGATGAGTGGCAGAAATAAGGCCAGCACAAGCGCTTTCGCGAGTTCCTCCTGATAACTTGCCATTGCGGTCGCGGTTAACATTTCACCGAGAAACAAAACGATGAGCCACCCGGCGCGTTTACGCACCATCCGCCAGAGCGGAATGCGCATGTACGGCTCATCCAGTGCTTCCATTCCACCGAATTTTTGGATGTCTTCGGTCGCTTCTTCCTCGGCAACATCCAGCATGTCATCGGCTGTGACGATCCCGACCACTACGCCGTTTGAATCGACTACTGGCAAAGCGGCGCGATCGTACTTGCGGAAAACATTCAATGCGTCCTGCTGCGAATCAGTCACATTCAATGCCCCGAAGGTCTGATCGCGAATGTCGCTCACCTTTGCCGTGAGTGGGCGAAGCAGGAACTCGCGCATCCGAACGTCGTCGATCAATTTTCCGCGATCATCGACGACATAAACGAAGTTTAGCGTCTCGCTGTCGCGCCCATGTTCGCGCACGTAATCGAGCACTTGCTGAACAGTCCAGTCCTCGTGTACCGCGATAAAATCCGGCGTCATCAAACGGCCGACGCTGTCTTCGGGATAGCCGAGCAGCGCCGTCGCGACGCGTCGCTCTTCCGGTGTAAGCAATCGGATTAGCTGTCGCGCGGCTGCGCTGGGCAATTCCTCCAGGAGCGCCGTGCGATCGTCCGGTGCCATTTCGTTTAGAATTCCGACGACCTGCTCGTGTGCCATCGCGCGCAGCAACTGCTCTTGCGCGTCGAAATCGAGATATTCAAAAACGTCCGCTGCCAGATCGTGCGGCAACACCCGAAAGATGATGACTTGTTCGTCTTCCGGCAGGTCCAGGATCACTTCGGCGACATCAGCGGGTGGCCATTCACGAAACACTTCACGGAGCGCCGCGAAATTGCGCGCCTCGATCATGCCTCTGATCTCCGGTTCTAAGATCTTGCCGACCATAACTCTTGTTTCACCCGCGGCTGCCGCCGAGTTTTAGCACTCACGCTCGCCGAAGGCAACGGAGCAGCGATGGAATAATGGAGTGGTGGAGTTATGGAGCAATGTCACAAACGCATTGGTCGTAATTGCCGCATCAATTCCGATTACTCCATTCCTCCGCTACTCCAGTGCTTCTCCTCTTGGCATTTGGCAGAAACGTTCCAAAATTGAAGGGAATGCCCACAGTTGCTACAGCTCCACTAATTCGGCGCGAGACGAGTGACGATCAGATTTGTCTGCTCACCTTCGATCGGCCCGACTCGGGCGCGAACATTTTCGACGCTGCTACTCTCGAAGAGTTGAATGAACACCTCGATGATGTGGAAAAAGATGCTTCGTTGCGCGGCCTGATCATCACGTCGGCAAAGAAGTCCATCTTTGTCGCGGGTGCGGATTTGAAAACGCTATTACAAGCAGCGAAAACCGGCGAGATGCGCGGATTCATTGAGCGCGGGCAACAGGTTTTCAATCGGCTGGCCAATCTCAAAATTCCTACGGTTGCCGCTATCCATGGCGCGTCCGCCGGCGGCGGCTATGAAGTTGCGCTGGCGTGCGATTACCGCGTCGCATCAGATGCTCCGGCGACACGGATCGGTTTACCCGAAACTGGCCTGGGACTTCTTCCCGCATGGGGCGGCTGCACGCGATTGCCTCGGTTGATCGGCGCTGAAAAAGCCGCCGAAGTGATTTTGAAAGGTAAACTGTATTCCGCGCAAGAAGCTTTGAACATCGGATTGGTCGATGAACTTGCTTCGCAGGATCAACTTCTTGATCGCGCACGTGAAAAGCTGCGCGCTGGTAAACGTAAAATTGAGGAGCGATCAATGGTAAGTTCATCGCACCGCGATGACCGGACGCCGCAGCGCGGCGTCCCTACCTCGGCGACCGGAAATCCCGCGCTGGCACGTGCTAACGACATCATCAATAAAACCCAGTTGATTCCGCCTCCTGAATCGTTGCGGTTGGAGCTCGAATGCGATTGTGGATCTCGGCAAAACGGAGTCGACGCAAAATCTGATCCGCAATTTTTTTCTCGCGGAAAAATACAAGAAAGGAATTTCGCGAACGCCGGCTGAAAAAATCGTGCACGCCGCGGTAATTGGCGCCGGTGTCATGGGCTCAGGGATTGCACAATGGCTCAGCTCCCGCGGTGTCACCGTAATTCTGCGCGACGTCGCGCGCGAACAGATCGATCGCGGGTTAGCAAACGTGGAAAAGATCTACGGCGACGCCGTGAAACGCGGTTTGATGACTGAGGAAAAGGCGAAACAGGGTCGGGCCCGAATTTGTGGTTCCACCGCGCCCATGGAGTTGCGCGATGTGCAATTCGTCATCGAAGCGACTTCTGAGAAAATGGAAATCAAAAAAGAAGTTTTCCGCGAGCTGGCGATGGAAGCCGGACCGAAAACCATTGTGGCGACAAATACTTCAGCGCTTTCAGTCAGCGAACTGGCAGAAGTCACGGTTTCGCCCGAGCACGTGATCGGACTGCATTTCTTTAATCCGGTGAGCCGTATGAAACTGGTGGAAGTTGTTATTGCGAAGCAAACATCTGATCAAACGCGCGACCGCAGCCTGGCTTTTGTGCGGCAGATCGGAAAACTGCCGGTAATCGTTCGCGATAGCCCGGGATTTTTGGTGAACCGCGTTTTGTTTCCGTACTTGCTCGATGCTGCCGGGCTGGTTGAGAGCGGCATGGACGCTGAACGAATCGATCGCGCATTGGTGGAATGGGGGATGCCAATGGGTCCGTTGCGATTGATCGATGAAATCGGCGTGGACATCACAATCGATATCGGCAACACACTCGAGAAGGCTTACGGGCAACGCGATCAAGTCCCGAGTATCCTGCTCTCGCTGCGTGACCAACAGATGTTAGGCCGCAAGACAGGCGCAGGTTTTTACAAATATGAAGGCAAGAGCCAGATGCCTAACGAGACGTTGGCACAAAGGCGGACTGGCGCTGTAGCCGGGCGCGCCGACCCCGGCAGCTCTGCTGTGTCACCCAGTGCAGAGCCGGCGTCATCGCCGCCGGCTACAGGTGAAGACCTGACTCACCGGCTGATTTTTTTAATGGTGAATGAGGCTGCTCGCTGCGTCGAAGAGGGAGTTGTCGCTTCTCCCGAGGATGCGGATTACGGCATGATTTTAGGAACCGGTTTTGCGCCGTTTCGCGGCGGCCCCTTGCGGTTTGCGGAACATTTTGGAATAAAACGGATCGTCGAGGAATTGGATCGGCTGGCCCGGACTGAAGAGAAATTTACTCCGTGCGACATACTGAAGAAATATGCGCGTGATGGGACAAAATTTTATGAAGAGTAATTTGTTCGTCATGTCGAGCGAAGTTGAGACATCCCGTTGCGGAACCCAGCATTCTTCCACGGGATTCCTCGACTTCGCTCGGAATGACAGACGCTTGATATGAAATCGCCCCTCGAAGCACCTGAAAAACAAATCGCCGCAGAAACGAGTGCAAAGCCGGAGAAGCCGGTGCCTGCTGCTGTCATCGACACGTCGAAGATGGGCAAAGGGCAGCGCGAGGCGCTCGAACTCGCCGAGGCCGCGCGCGATCCGCTCGAAGACCGCGGCAGTTTCGCCAGCAACCTGTTTGTCGGCCGTTACGATTTCAATCGAATCCATCCCTATCCAGCTCAGAGCGCCGAAGATCGCGCCGCAGGCGAGGAGTTTTTGCGCAAGCTTGAAACGTATCTGCGCGAACATGTCGATGCGGATGAGATTGATCGCACCGGTGAAATTCCGCCTGAGAATTTCAAAGGGCTTGCGGAGATCGGCGCCTTTGGAATCAAAGTGCCCAAGAAATACGGCGGGCTCGGGCTGTCCCAGTCCAATTATGGACGCGCGGCGGTGTTGCTAGGCAGCTGGGATGGAAACGTCGCCGCGCTGGTGTCTGCGCATCAGTCAATCGGTGTTGCGCAGCCGTTGCTTTTATTTGGTACCGAAGAACAGAAACAAAAATATCTGCCGCGCGTCGCTGGCGGCGAAATTTCGGCCTTCGCGCTGACAGAAGTTCAGGCAGGATCCGACCCGGCGACACTGACACTAAAAGCTGAACCAAGCGAAGACGGCTCCGAGTTCGTCCTGAACGGCGAAAAACTTTGGTGCACTAATGGCGTGAAAGCCGGCGTGCTGGTCGTCATGGCGCGCACTCCTTCGAAGATGGTTGGCGGAAAAGAGCGCAAGCAAATCACGGCCTTCATCGTTGATGTAGATACGCCGGGACTGGAGATCGCGTATCGCTGCCGGTTCATGGGACTGCGCGCTCTTTATAATGCAGTCGTTAGGTTCACTAATGTGCGGGTTCCGCGGGAGAACATCATCTTTAAAGAAGGTGCCGGGCTGAAGGTTGCGCTTACCACGCTTAATACTGGACGGCTCACGCTGCCTGCGGCGTGCGTCGGCGTGTCAAAGCGGTTGCTGGAGATCTGCCGGAAATGGGCCGGCGAACGCATTCAGTGGGGTGTACCCATCGGCAAGCATGCAGCGATTGCCGGGAAAGTTGCAGAGATGGCGGGCAACGTTTTCGCCATGGAAGCGATGACGTTTCTCACGTCGTCGCTGCTCGACAGCAAGGCGGGAGACCTGCGTATCGAAACGGCGATGTGCAAAATGTGGGCCACGGAAACGACATGGCGTATTGCCGATGAAGCAATGCAAGTGCGCGGCGGACGTGGATACGAGACCGCGGCATCGCTGGCCGGACGCGGCGAGCCGCCAATCGCGGTGGAAAGGTTTCTGCGCGATTGCCGAGTCAACACAATCTTTGAAGGCTCGAGCGAAATCATGCGTCTGTTCATCGCGCGCGAAGCGCTTGATCCGCATTTGAAGGTGGGTGGCGCAATTTTCAATACGCAATTACCGACTTCCGATCGTGTGAAAGCCGTTCTGAGTTCCGGGAAATTTTACGCCGGCTGGTATCCGCGGCAGTGGCTGCCAAACGGCGCGGGCAAGATCGACAACTTGCACGAAAGTACTTTCAGGCCAGGTCAATTACGCCGCGCGCACGAGCCAGCGGCTTGCGCGCGGATTGTTTCACGCCATGGCGCGGTTCGGCCCGAAACTTGATCGCGAGCAACTGCTCCTTTCAAGGTTTGTCGGGGTCGCGACGGAGTTGTTCGCGATCAGCGCCACATGTTCGTACGCGCAATGGCTGCTCGGCCAGGGAAAACCAGCCGACGAAGTCCTTTCCATAGCGACTTATTTCTGCCGTTCGGCGCGCATGCGAATCGATCATCATTTCGCCGGCACTGCGCGCAATGCCGATAAACGCGGTTACGATCTCGTGCAGGATTTGCTCGCCGGAAAGCACGAGCTGCTGCGCGCCGGGATTGTGTAGCACAGGCATCTTGCCTGTGGGGACGGCGGGCGTCTCGCCTGCCGAATTGCAGTTTTTGACACCAGGCAAGATGCCCAGTGTCCCCACAGGCAAGATGCCTGTGCCCCGTTGACCGCATTGACGCCACAGATTACGATCACCAATGAGTATCGCACCCGTCCTCGCGGAGACACCTCCCACTCGACACCGCACGCCAAAGCGCGAAGCAGAAAAGCCAATGGCGGCTTCGAAAGTCCTCCATAGCATTGAGCAGCACATCCTGGTGGATGGTTTTAAAATCGTCGTAGATCTCGAGAAAAGTCGCGGCTCATATCTGCAGAATAGCGTCGATAATCGGCGCCTCATCGATTTCTACGGTTTCTTTGGATCGATGCCGGTTGGGTTTAACCATCCGTATTTCGACGATCCGCAAGTGGAGAGCGATCTGTTGCGCGCGGCAAAAGTGAAGATTGCCAACTCCGATATTTACTCAGCCAGCTACGCTGAATTTGTAACTACGTTTGAGCGCGTGGTCGGTTTGCCGCCGATGGAACGTTATCTGTTCATCGAAGGTGGCGCGCTCGCGGTAGAGAATTGTTTAAAGGCGGCGATGGATTGGAAAGTCCGGAAGAATATGGCTGCGGGTCACGGCGAACGCGGCACGCAGGTTTTGCATTTCCGCCACGCTTTTCATGGGCGAAGCGGTTACACGATGAGCCTAACCAATACGGATCCGCGTAAGACGGATTTGTTCGCTAAATTTGATTGGCCTCGCATTTCTTGTCCTTCTATTGATTTTTCGCTTCCGAAATCGAAACGCGAAGCAGATGTGATCGAGCGTGAACAAAAAGCCGAGCAGGAGATCCGCGACTTCATCGAACAACGCAACACCGACATTTGCGCCATCATTATCGAGCCGATCCAGGGCGAGGGGGGCGACAATCATTTTCGCGGTGAATGGCTGCAAAAACTACGAGAAATTTCCGACGAGAACGATATCCTGCTGATTTTCGACGAAGTTCAATGCGGCATGGGCGCCACCGGCCGCAATTGGTGTTCCGAACATTTCAATGTCTTGCCCGATCTGATGGCATTTGGAAAAAAAGCGCAGGTCTGCGGTGTGATGGCCGGCCCGCGCATCGATGAAGTGAAAGACAACGCGTTTCGCTTGCCCAGCCGTTTGAATTCCACATGGGGCGGAAACTTTACCGATATGGTGCGTTCGACACATTATCTGCGCATTATCGAGCAGGAACGTCTGGTCGAGAACGCCGCGAAGGTAGGTGGCTATTTCCTCGATCGACTGCGCGACCTGCAAATGGAAGAGCCGCTGATTTCCGCGGCACGCGGCCGCGGACTATTTCTCGCGTTCGATCTTCCCGACGCGAAAACGCGCGAAGAATTCTGGCACGGCTTCTTCGATCTCGGTGTTTTGACACTTCGCTCCGGCGAAAACTCAATCCGCTTCCGGCCGGCCCTGGATATCACTGCGGATGTGATCGATGAAGCGATCGAATTGATGCGCAAATATTGCCGGCAAAGACGCAAGTGATGAAGGGTTGAAGCGTTGCAGCCTACAATCTTGTCATGTTGAGCGAAGCGAAACATCTCTGCTTGGAAGTGGAAGGATTTACGAAACACGGTCGTTTGAACCGGCTCGTCTGGGTTGAGCACTTTCGCAATGTTAACCATGCGATTGCGTGCGAGAAGAAGCTCAAGGGTTGGCGCCGCAGTCGGAAAATTGCTCTTGTTGCGCAAACGAACCCGCGCTGGTTGGATCTGAGCGACGACTGGGAACAGCAGCCAAATGTGTATGACCAGCCATGGAAAACCGAAGAGATGATCCGAGATTCTTCGCTTCGCTCAGAATGACAATCGTGTATCACGTATGAAAACGCCTCTGGAAAAACTGGGTCTTACGGACGAGAACGCCGGCGTTTTCGATGGCGAATGGCGCGGCGGCGGCCCAATGATTGAGAAAATTTCGCCTATCGATGGCCGGCGACTCGCCGGCATCCACACGGCTTCAGACGACGATTACAACAAAGCAGTTTCGCGTGCACAGGAAGCCTTTCTCAAATGGCGAGTCACCCCTGGCCCGGTGCGTGGCGACACGGTTCGCCGCCTGGGCAACGCGTTGCGTGAATTGAAACATGAGCTCGGTCAGCTTGTGACGCTCGAGACAGGGAAGATCATCGCGGAGGGCGAAGGCGAAGTGCAGGAGATGATCGACATTTGCGATTTTGCCGTCGGTCAGTCGCGAATGCTTTACGGCCTAACGATTCAATCGGAACGCGCGAGCCATCGCCTGATGGAGCAATGGCATCCACTCGGCGTAGTCGCGGTGATAACCGCGTTCAATTTTCCGGTCGCGGTTTGGTCGTGGAACGCGGCGCTCGCTGCGGTGTGCGGTGACGCCACGATTTGGAAGCCGTCGGAGAAAACGCCGCTCACCGCGATCGCAGTCACAAAAATCGCCGAGCGCGTCTGTCGTGAGACCGGCGCTGATCCGGCGATCTTTACGCTGCTGGTCGGAGATCGTAAAACGGTCGGCGAAAAACTGGCAGACGATTCGCACATTCCGTTGGTGTCGGCTACCGGCTCGACCAACATGGGATTTAAGGTCGCCAAAGCGGTTAACGGACGACTGGGTCGAACAATCCTGGAACTCGGCGGCAACAATGCGTTGATCGTCACGCCGAGCGCCGACCTGGAAATGGCAGTGCAATCGATCTTTTTCGGCGCCGTGGGTACAGCCGGACAACGTTGCACTTCGACACGTCGGGTCGTCATGCATGAATCAGTTGCATCGAAGGTCCGCGACAAACTCCTTAATGCTTACAAGACATTACCGATTGGGAATCCGCTGGATCGCAAGACTGTCATGGGTCCGCTGATCGACAGGCAGGCTGTAGACACGGTGCAAGATTCCATTCAACGCTTGAAAGATGAAGGCGGCGAGGTGCTTTACGGGGGCGAGCGGCTCACGGTTCCTGGCGACGCTTACATGAAGCCGTGTCTGGCTGCTGCGAAACCGGATTTCCAAATCGTGAAGCACGAAACTTTCGGGCCGTTACTTTACCTGATGACCTATAGCGATTTCGACGAGGCGATGGCGATTCACAACAATGTGCCTCAAGGATTGACCTCATCGATTTTCACCAACGACGTGCGCGAAGCGGAAAAATTCGTGAGCACCGTCGGCAGCGATTGTGGAATTGCCAACGTGAATACCGGCACGAGTGGCGCAGAAATCGGCGGCGCGTTCGGCGGTGAAAAACAAACAGGAGGCGGCCGCGAAAGTGGCAGCGATTGCTGGAAGAGCTACATGCGCCGTCAGACGAACACGATCAATTTTTCGACGGAGCTGCCGCTAGCGCAGGGTATTCAGTTTGGGGCAGGCGAGGGGAGCGGAACGGCGTAACACTTGCGCTGTCATCCCTCGACTTCGCTCGGGATGACGCGAGTTACCGCCCCGCGATGGTCAGCGCGAGAAGTTCGTCAAGCTTCGTCGCATTCTCCAAATTCATGATGCGCTGGCGCAATTTTTCGCACTGATCTTTTCCGATTACATCGCCGCCGAGCGCGGTGAATTTCACCGCGATTTCGTCTTCAGTCATGGGGTCCCGCGGATCGCCTTTGGGGACATCGACTCGTGTGGAATATTCCTTGCCGTCGTTCGTTGTAATTGTTACGCGACTCGGTTGAAATTTTGGAAAGAGGGCTTCGAACTCCTCGTTCGCGACCACTTTCACTTTGTCCATGATCGGAATCAGCGATTTATCGAGCACCCGCTCCTCTTTGAATTGCAGCGGCGTCACCATTCCATCGACCAGTCCCACAGCCATGCAATAAGGGAGAGAATGATCGGCCGTTTCTTTTGAGTCGGGTCGATACTTGTGCGGATCGCCAAGGATGTCCGCGGCGCGCGCGATCACTTCTACTTTGATTTCTTTCACGTCGTCAGCTTTAACGTCGTTTTCCTTGACCGTTTTCATCATGGCCGTGAGCGGCGCGTGGCTCAGCGCTTCGATTGGAAAACTCTTCATGCCGCAATCGAGAATCCGGTAGTGCGACTTCGGCGAGGTTGGCAGATCTTTGACCAGGCCTTCGCCATCGAAGCTGGCCGGTTGTCCCTTGTATTGAACGTGACCAAACACTGCGAACAGACCTTCTTTGCCATCAATCATGTGCTCGGGGCCGGAGAATCCTTCGCGCGCGAGCAATGCGCTCTCGGCGCCCATGCGACCGGCCCACGGATCGACCGTGTTCTTCATGTTAGTCAATTTGCCCGCTGTTACTGCGCCCGGACAAAACGTTCGCGCCGCGCTGATGCCGATCGCCGACACGATTTGATCGCGCGTGAGATTGAGCGCACGCCCCGCCGCGATGGGCGCCGCGAACGCGCTCAAAGTTGCATGATGCCAACCGTATTCGCGAACTCCCGGCCGCCCGATTTCGCAAAGCCGCATCTCAATTTCATAGGCGATGATCGTGGCGAGAATCAGATCTTTGCCGCTCAATCCTTCGCTTTCGCAGAGCGCCAACGGCGCGGCGATGAGATCGCTTGGATGGCACGGATCGGCTTTCCAATAGATGTCGTTGTAATCCATCGCGCGGATCATGTGTCCGTTCATAAATGCGGCGTCGACTGGATTGGTTTTGAATCCGGAAACGAATGCGGTGGCCTTGCCATTCCCGCCGCCTTCGCCACTGGACGAATCCGCCGTGGCGGACATGGCGCGATGATGCTTAAGGAGAATCTTCGCGTCTTCCTGCTGGCTCCCACCCAGCGCGCAGCCAATGGAATCGAACCAGAACAATTTCGCAGCCTGAATGGCCTCTGGCGAAAGATCTTCGTATTTCAGTCCGCAAGCCCACTCAGCGATCGTGTACCGATAGGAGACGTTTTGGTTCTGCCTTTTGATTTGCCATTTGATTTCTCCGTTTGATTTTCGCCCACGAAACACACGAATTACGCCAATACAAATCAAAGCTGGCAGTTTGTGTGACGATCGTTATGGCTCAAGTGTTCCGGAGCCACGCGCGGTAACTAAAATGAGATTAAGCAGGTTTGCTCATGAGCCGACGCTGTGGCAAAAGCAGGGCGTGAATTCCAAATGGTTCTTCCCAGAGCTTAGATGCGCGCCTTTTATGAGATCGCCAGCGCGTACGCGGTCGCCCGATGGTTCCTCATCCGCAGGGGCTAGCGATTAATATGTCTCCTGGTACTTCATCAGAAGTTAAGCTCGAGATCGGTCACGTTTTGTTCGTCGACATTGTCGGCTATTCAAAACTGTTAATCACGCAGCAAAGCGAGCAGTTAGAGACCTTACGAAAGATCGTTCGTGGTACAGATGAATTCCGCGAGGCTGAAGCTCAAGGCAAGCTGCTGCGGTTACCGACCGGTGATGGTAGCGCACTCGTGTTTCGAACCACGCCTGAAGCGCCGGTATTGTGTGCGCTGGAGATCGCGAGGGAACTGAAAAAGCATCCCGAACTAGAAGTTCGAATGGGAATTCACAGCGGACCTGTGAACGCGATCACCGATCTAAACGAACAGGCCAATATCGCCGGCGCGGGGATCAACATCGCGCAACGGGTGATGGATTGCGGTGACGCCGGTCACATTCTGCTTTCGAAACATGTCGCCGAAGACCTTGAGCATTATCCGCGGTGGCAGCCGTACCTGCACGATCTAGGCGATTGCGAAGTGAAACACGGTGTCCGTGTTTCGCTGGTAAATCTGTACACCGATGACGTTGGCAACGCAGCGCTGCCCACGCGTCTGGCGGCACAGAAACAAACTTCTACCGGAGTTAAACGGTCCGCTGGTTTTCGAACACTACTCGTCGCCGCGGGTATTCTGATAGCGCTTGGGGTCCCAGCGTTGATTTTCACTCCAGCAATTCTGAAATCGCTGCGATCGTCGAGCGAAGGCGATAAGACGGCGCCATTATCGATTCCGGAAAAAAGCATCGCGGTCCTTCCGTTTGAAAATCTAAGCGATGACAAGCAGAACGCGTTTTTTGCTGACGGAGTTCAGGATGAAGTTCTCACGAATCTCGCCAAGGTCGCCGACTTGAAAGTGATCAGCCGCACGAGTGTAGCGCAATACAAGGGCGCGGCAGCTCGGAATCTGCGGGACATTGGCCAGGCGCTCGGAGTGGCTCACATTCTGGAAGGGAGCGTCCAGCGAGTCTCGAACAAGGTTCGAGTAAATGCGCAGTTGGTCGACGCCCGGAACGACGCGCACCTGTGGGCGCAAACCTACACTCGCGATCTGGCTGACGTGTTCGGAATCCAAAGCGAAATCGCCGAGGCCATCGCTCAGCAGCTGCAGGCGCATTTGTCCGCTGACGAGAAAGCGCGGATTGCGAGACCATCTACTACGGACCCGGTGGCGTACGATCTTTATCTTCGCGCGCGACAACTCGACGATCTGGCGAACGATCCCAACGCAAAGGGAAGCCTGCTTCAGGGAATCAGTTTGCTCGAGGAAGCCGTGCGGCGCGATCCGAAATTTTTTCGCGCCTACTGTCTTATGTGCGAAACGCACCTCGACCTCTACTGGGGGGGATTTGACCACACTGACCAGCGGCGCGAACTGGCCCGAATCGCTTTGCAAAAAGCCGAAGAAATCCAGCCGGACGCCGGCGAAGTCCATGCGCAGAAAGGTCTTTATGCCTATCACGGCTATCGTGATTACGACGGTGCTTTGAAAGAGCTTGAAAAGGCGAAGCAACTTCTGCCTAACGAAGCCCGCATCTACGTAACCATAGGAGCCATTGACCGTCGAACCGCCCGTTTGCAGGAAGCGGAGAACAATTTCAAGCGTGCCGTAGAGCTGGATCCGCGCAATTTCAAGGTGCTGATGGAAGCGGGCTCAACGTTTCAGGGTATGCGCCGCTACGCGGAAGCAAGGCGCCTGTATGAACAGGCTTTGAGCATCCTGCCAAACGATCCGTTCGTTACCCATCTGCTCGGGTTCAATTCTTTCGCGCAAACCGGCGACGCTGCCGAGTTGCGAAAGCCACTACACGTCATTGCGCAACAAGGCCCTGAGGCGGCTCGTGGCGTGGCGTTCCCGATGTTGGTTTGCAGCTGGATGCAGCGAGATAAAAACGCAGCCGAAAAGGCGGTCGCGCTCATCCCTGCCGAAGGCATCGCCAATAGTTTCGATGAAGCTTCTGTCCCTCGCGAGTTTTGTGTCGGGCGCACCGCCTGGCTGTTCGGCGACAAAGACCTCGCGCAAACCGGCCTCACCGCTGCGAGAGCAATTTTCGAGCGCACGACGCGGGAGCAACCCGACTATGCGCAGGGCTGGAGTTATCTTGGCCTAACCGATGCGATGCTCGGCCGGTGCAATGAAGCAATCCAGGAAGGGAAACGCGCTTCTGAAATCCTTCCCGTTACCAAGGACTCATGGATTGGGCCCATTTGGATGGAGAATCTGGCGGCGATTTACGCTTGGTGCGGCGATAAGGACGCGGCGCTCGAACAACTGGAGAAATCCATCAAACTTCCAACCGGCATTACCTATGGAGAACTGAAACAAAGTCCGGATTGGGACAGCTTACGCGGCGACCCGCGCTTCGAACAAATCGTCGCTTCGCTCGCCCCAAAGGAACCGCCCAAGTAGAAAAAGGATGAACCCGCGCAACCTCTTCACCGAGCTGAAGCGGCGCAATGTCCTTCGGATGGCGGGACTCTATCTCGTCGGTGCATGGCTGGTTGTGCAAGTGGCGGGGACAGTGCTGCCAATGTTCGGGGCGCCCGAGTGGCTTCCGCGCACCATCGTGGTTTTGGTAGCGATCGGGTTCGTTCCCGCGGTGATCTTTAGCTGGGTTTTCGAATTAACGCCGCAGGGCCTGAAGCGCGAGGACGATGTGGCGCCTGAACACTCGATCACTCCGCAGACGGGGCGACGGATGGACCGCACGATCATCGTGGTACTGGTCCTGGCGCTTGGCTATTTTGCCTTCGACAAGTTCGTGCTCACGCCCCGGCGCGAAGCCGCACTGGTGGCGGGCGCCGTGCCTAACGAGTCAAAGTCTGTCATTAACGCAAAATCAATCGCGGTCCTTCCGTTCGAAAATTTGAGCGAAGAAAAAGCGAACGCCTTCTTCACCGAGGGCGTGCAGGACGAGATTCTCACGGACCTGGCAAAGATTGCAGATCTGAAAGTGATCAGCCGCGCGAGCGTGATGCAGTACAAAACCGGCGTCGCCCGCAACCTGCGCAAGATCAGTGAAGAATTAGGTGTCGCTCATGTCGTCGAAGGCAGCGTGCAACGCGCGGCCAACAAAGTGCGGGTGAACGCGCAGTTAGTCGATGCCCGCACCGACGCGCATCTGTGGGCACAAACCTACGATCGCGATCTGGCCGATGTGTTCGCCATCCAAAGCGAGATCGCCAGGGCGATTGCCGACCAGTTGCAGGCGAAGCTCTCGCCTAACGAGAAGAAAGCCATTGAGCAGCCGCCAACCACAGATCTGGCGGCTTTCGACCTTTACAGCCATGCGAAGTCACTTCTTCTTACGGCATTTTTGAGCGCGACGAGCGAGTCAGACCTACGGAAGGCAATTGAACTTCTGGACGAAGCGGTGAAGCGCGATCCGTCATTTTTCGACGCTTACTGCCAGCTGGCCTATGCGCACGAAATCCTTTATGCAGTAAAGGGTGATCACACGCCCGCCCGGCTTGCGCTGGTTGAAGCTGCGTTGCAAGCCGCGACCCGGCTGCGCCCGAATGCTGCCGAAACGCATTTGGCGCGCGCAGAATATCTCTACGGGCTGCGCGACTATGCCGGTGCCCTCGCCGAATTGGAGATCGCGCGGCGAGCGTTACCCAATGATCCGCGTCTCTTCGAACTCACCGGCTTAATTCTGCGGCGGCGAGGCCAGCAGGAGGAAGGTCTGAAGAACTTGGAGCGCGCGGTGGAGCTGGACCCGCGCAACTTTAATACTCTGCAACAGATCGCGGGCAGTTACCTGCAATTAGGGCGCTATGCCGAGGCGATCACTGCCTTGGATCGGGCCTTAGCGATCCTGCCCGATAACGCCGAAACGCGCGCCACTCGTGGAGGAGTTTATCTCTGCTGGAAAGCGGACACCCGGCCGCTGCACCAGACAATCGATGCAATCCTCGCCCAAGGACCGAGCGCCATTGCGAACGCTGCGGACCTCTGGTTCTTTTGCGCTCTGGCCGAGCGCGATCCGGCTGCGGCCGAACGAGCACTAGTCGCGCTGGGCCACAATCCATGCTTGGGCAAAGCGACGATTATTCTGAGCCACAGCTTTGGCGAAGGGCTGCTGGCGCGCATGACCAAAGATGAGGCAAGAGCGCGCAGTGCGTTTGAAGCGGCTCGCGCCCAGCAGGAAAAGATCGTGCAGGCGCAGCCGGACTACGGCCCGGCGCTCTGCGTCCTCGGCTTAATCGACGCTGCTCTTGGGCGGAAAGACCTGGCCTTGGACGAAGGCCGTCGGGCGATCGCGCTTACGCCGCTGGAAAAAGATGTCAACAGCGGCAGCCACGTCCTTCAATATTTCGCCATCACGGCAGCGTGGACGGGCGAGAAGGAGCTCGCCTTGCAGCAACTGGAAGCTGGACTGCGTGCTCCCTACGTATCGCAGACTGTGCTGAGCTACGGTGCCTTAAAGCTGCTCCCCTTCTGGGACCCGCTCCGCGGCGATCCGCGCTTCGAAAAAATGGTTGAGTCGCTGGCGCCGAAAGAGGGACACTAATTTCACGAATTGTCACCAACCGGACGACGACTCTCGCTTTGATTCGTGGGGATTCGTGAAATCCGTGTCTAAAATCGTCGCCTCGCTAGCGCCAAAATGAGGTAGGGACGGTTCACTGAACCGCTTGCGGGCGATTGAGGTCAATCGCCGCTACCAACGAACGACGGCATAGCTTTGGCGAAGGTCGTTCGTCCGATCCCTCGCGCCAAAAGAATAGGCTAGAGAGGGTTGCGGTCAGCCACTAGAGTTCCCGCTTCATGGCTGACGAACACAAGGCTAAGCGCTTGGAGATCGCGCACGTACTCTTCATGGACATCGTCGGTTACTCCAAGCTGCTGACTGACGAACAATCAGAAGCGCTTCAGGAGTTGAACCAGGTCGTGCGTAGTACCGAAGTGGTGCGGCAGGCCCAGGCTGCAGACGCGCTTACCATTTTGCCGACGGGAGATGGTATGGCGCTGGTTTTCACCGGTTCAGTGGAAGAGCCGGTGGAATGCGCCTTGGAGATTAGCCGAGCTTTGCGGGCGCAGCCGAGTCTGCCGGTGAGGATGGGAATCCATAGCGGCCCGATCCATCATGTGAAGGATGCAAACGGGCGCGAAAACATCGCGGGCGTAGGCATCAACATCGCGCAGCGAGTGATGGATTGCGGCGACGCCGGCCATATCCTTGTGAGTAAACGCGTCGCCGACGATCTGGCGCAACAACGTCGATGGCAGCCGTACATCCATGAACTGGGCGACGTGGAAGTGAAACACGGAGTTGTTGTCTCGTTAGTTAACCTTTACGCCGAGACAATTGGCAATCCCACGCCGCCAACACGACTGGGGAAAACGCGCGGCACCATTTCGGGCTCCAGAATTCGAACCCGCAAAGGGCTGTCTCCCTTCCTCCTGGCGATCTTCGTTGTAGCCGTGCTGCTTCTCGCGCTTGCGATCGTGTCAGTGATTTTCGCGCCCGCGATCATGCGCACGCTGGACCAGCATCGGTCGGCGACGTTGCCTCAACCGACAGCCACTGCGCCGCCTTCGTTGGCTGAGACTATTAAGAGTGCAGTAGCCAAGCAGATCACCGACGAGTTGCAGAGCGACCTTTCTCGTAAGAAAAAGGCCGCGGTTCAGCCAACCGCGACCGGTTCGGCGATACCCGAAAAAAGCATCGCCGTTCTTCCATTCGATAATTTAAGTCGCGATCCCGATAACGCGTTTTTCGCTGAAGGTGTGCAGGACGAAATCCTGACGCGTCTCGCCAAAGTCGCGGATCTTAAGGTCATTTCGCGCACTTCGACGCAACGTTTCAAGAGCGCGCCATCCGACTTGCGAGAGATCGCGAAGCAGCTTGGGGTCATGCACATCGTCGAAGGCAGCGTGCAGAAAGCGAACGACCAGGTGCGTGTCAATGTGCAGTTGATTAACGCGCTGACTGATGCGCATCTCTGGGCCGACACATACGATCGTAAAATTACGGACATCTTTGCAGTCGAAAGCGAGATTGCGAAGACAATTGCCGACACGCTACAGGCGAAGCTGACGGGCTCGGAAAAACAGATGATGGCCGCGCAGCCGACGAATAACACGGAGGCGTACGAGCTTTATCACAAAGGAAAATCGCTGTGGGAAAAGCGTTCCGGCGACAATATTCCGAAAGCGATCGCCTATTACGAGCAGGCGATTGCGCGGGATCCGAACTATGCCCTCGCCTACGCAGGTCTGGCCAAAGCCTACATTCTGGCGCCTTTTTTCGCGGGTGCGGATCGGCTCGATGCCTACTCGAAGGCCAAAGAGGCGGCACGCAAAGCCCTCAGCCTTGACTCGAATCTGGCCGAAGCGCATACCTCGTTCGGCAAGGTATTGTTCTTTCATGAAATCGATCTGGCCGGCGCCATGCGCGAATACAAACGCGCGATCGAGCTCCAGCCGAACGACGCGACGGCACATCACTGGCTTGGCAACGACACCCTGGCAGCCCTCGGTCGATTCGACGAAGCCATTGCCGAAGGTAAGCGCGCGATTGAGTTGGACCCGCTATCGCCAATTATCAATGCGGACCTTGGCGTGACCCTCAGCTACGCTCACCGCTTCGACGAATCTGCCAGGCAATTGCGCAAGACGCTCGAGATCGATCCAACGTTCTTCTATGCGCACTATAATCTCGGAATTGTTCTTCAAGCACAAGGCGACCTGTCCGGCGCGATTGCCGAATACGAGAAAGCAAAACGATTGAGCGACGACCCATTTACGGCGACGATCTGCGCTCAGGCTAAAGCGTACGCTGGTGACAAGGATGCCGCGCTGCGCATGTTGAGCGATCTCGATAAGATCAGTCAGCAGCGCGAGGTCGTTGGCTACTTGCGCGCTTTGCTTTATCTCAGCCTGAACAACAAAGGTGAAGCGTTGCGCTGGCTTGAACAGGATTACGAGGAACACGACGGTTCTAACATCAGCTGGATCAACGTAGACCCGCTGCTCGATTCATTACATGGCGAGCCGCGCTTCCAAGCGCTGGTAGAAAAAGTGGTCGCACCGAAATCAGAATCCAAACAGTGAAGATCGACCAGTTCTTCACCGAGCTGAGGCGGCGCAACGTTTACAAGGTTGCGATTGCCTACATCGTCGGAGGCTGGGCACTTTCGCAGGGAATTGCGCAGGTTTTTCCAGTTTTCGATGTTCCTAGCTCCGTAATTCGCGCATTGGTGCTGCTTATCATTCTTGGTCTACCGATTTCGCTGGTGTTGGCATGGATGTTCGAGCTTACACCACAGGGAATTAAACGAACGGAAACGGCTGACGCGATGCCTGCAGCTGCGAAGCCGAAGAAATACACTTGGATCTATATCGTCATCACAGGCGCCGCGATCTCAATCGGCCTGTTTTTCCTTGGTCGTTACACGGCTTCAAATACTGCCAGTGCGGCTCGCACTGAAGCGACCACAGATCCCGGGAAAAGCATCGCAGTGTTGCCATTCCAGAATCTGAGCGACGACAAAAACACTGCCTACTTCAGTGATGGCGTTACCGAGGAAATACTTAATGCGCTCGCGCAAATTCCGAACTTGAAAGTAGCGGCGCGCCGATCGGCTTTCCAATTCAAGGGCACCGATCTCGATCTGCATAAAATCGGCCAGGTCCTCGGGGTGGCGCATATTTTGGAGGGCAGTTTGCAGAAGGCCGGCGATCAGGTGCGGATCAACGTGCAGTTAGTCGATGTTCAAAACGGATTACAGGCGTGGTCCGAGAAGTACGATCGGAAACTCGACAACGTCTTCGCGGTTGAGGATGAAATTGCCAAAGCGATCGCGACCAAATTGCGCGTCCAGCTCACGGGCGGCGCCGGACAACCGCTCGTCGTTGATAGCACCAACAATCCGCAAGCGCATGAACTCTATCTGCGTGGACTTACTTTGCTTGCTGCCAGAGGTCCCGGATTGCTCGAAGCAAGGAATTTGTTTCAAAAGGCGGTAAACCTCGACGCGGGTTATGCACAGGCGTGGGGCGCATTGGCCGTAACCAAGTTTCTTCTACCTTCCTATGGACTCGACTCATTCGAGGCTTCATTGCCGCAGGCTGAGTCAGCCGCGCAACGAGCTCTTGCACTCGACCCGAACACGGCCTCGGCCTACGTCGCGGTTGGGCTGGCCAATACTTTTCGCTGCCGCTGGTCTGAAGCCGACCAGGCATTCCGCCGCGCTCTCGTACTGGCACCCGGTGACGCTGAAGCGGTCAATCAATATGCTCAGTTTCTCTCCACGGTTGGACAGCTGGAAGCAAGCTTGCGCGAGATCGAGCGCGCTCAGCAGCTCGATCCATTATCGCCTATCATCGGCGTTATTCATGCCGGCGCCCTGGCTGCCTTGAGGCGTGATGACGCGGCGGAGGCGCAGATCAAAAGCGTTCTCGCAGCGCACCCTGAATTCGGGGCAGCGCATACTTGGGCCGCCACTCAGTACATCGACCGCAAAATGTATTCAGAGGCGGAAGCGGAGCTACGTTCGTTAGGCAAACTCAGGGACTACAGTGGAGATGCCATAGCGTTGCTCGCCCGCGGCATGGCCGACCCGGCCCAACGCGCCGCTGCCGTAGATAGCCTGGAGACCTCGCCGGCTAATGCCGACATCCGCCGGGACCCGATTTGGTACGCATTCTATCTCGTATCATTGGGACAACGTAACCGTGCCCTGGACGAGCTGGAAATCTATGCGGTCAAGCACAACAGCGCTTTCGCAGCATGGCTCTGGAATCGCGGTTTCGATCCGTTACGTGACGATCCGCGCTTCAAAGCGATCCTTGCGAAACTAGCGTTGCCCTACACGCCGCCTGGCGGCACGACGCCATGAGCGAGAGGCACTCTTTTTTCGCCGAACTCAAGCGGCGCAACGTTTACAAGGTCGCGATCGCTTACGCGGTCGTCGGCTGGCTTTTGATTCAAGTTGCCACGCAGGTTTTTCCATTTTTCGAAATTCCAAACTGGGCCGTGCGCCTCGTTGTGCTCGCAATCGTCATCGGATTTCCCATCGCGCTCATTGTGGCCTGGGCGTTCGAATTGACGCCGGAAGGATTGAAACGCACGGAAGATGTCGATCTCGCCGCGCAAGGACACAGGAAATCGTACGTATGGATTTACGTCGTCATTGCTGGCGCGTCGCTCTCGATCGCTTTGTTTTTTATTGGCCGCTACAGCGTGGGAACGAAGTCGCCAACCGCCTCATCAAATCAATCAGCGGTGAAATCGATTGCCGTTCTTCCGTTCGCGAACCTGAGCGCAGATAAGAATGATGAATATCTAAGCGACGGGATGACCGAAGAATTGCTTAACGTGTTGACGAAAGTAAAAAGTCTGCGGGTGCCGGGGCGCAGTTCGTCATTCGCTTTCAAGGGCAAGAATGAGGACGACATCTTCCGCAAAGTCGGCGAACAACTTCACGTAGATACGGTGTTGGAAGGCAGTGTTCGCAAAGCCGGGGATAAACTTCGGATTACCGCTCAGCTAGTCAATGTAGCCGACGGTTTTCATCTCTGGTCCGAAACCTACGATGGCGACATGAAAGACATCCTGGCTGTACAAAGCGACGTGGCGAAACGCGTCGTTCAGGCATTACAGGTCCAGCTAGGTGTCGACGAAGCGCGCGCCTTTACCAAGAAGGCGACGGAGGATCCGGAAGCGCACCGTCTCTACTTGTTAGGTCGTTATCATTTCGCGAAATTTACGCGCGCTGGTTGGACCAACGCCATCCACTCGTATGAAAAGGCGCTGCAACTAGATCCCAACTTCGCTTTAGCTTATTGCGGACTAGCTGATACTTACGGCTGGGCCGGAGGACAATTAATGGCAGGCCGGGAAGCTTGGGCCAAGGAAATGGAATTGGCGCAGAAGGCGCTGGAACTCGATCCGAATCTCGCCGAAGCACACCTGTCCATGGGAACAGCTCTCTTCAGCGTGCTCGGTCCGCACACCTCCGAGAAGGAACTCGACCGCGCCGTGGAATTGAATCCCAACCTGGCTCTGATTTATGATCAATACGGTTGGACGTTTTCGGCACTGGGTCGGTTCGACGACGCGTTCGCGGCAGAAAAAAAGGCGCTGGAACTCGACCCGCTAAGCACTTTTCTAAACACGAATCTCGCTTTTTTTCTTTACTGGGCGCGCCGTTTTGAGGAGGCAACAACGCAAATCCGCAAGACCTTGGAATTAGATCCTAACAACGCGTTCGCCCATTCGATCCTGGGGTGGTGCTTGATCGCGAAAGGGAATAAGGCTGAGGCGAGGTCGGAGTTCGAAAAAGCTACCACGCTGGATGACCTGCCATGGTATGTCAGCTCGGTTGGCTACGCCTGTGGCGTCTCGGGTGATCGCGCGAAAGCCGAGCAGGTCCTGCGCGAATTAGAAGAGCTCGCGAAGCAGCGCTATGTGTCACCCGCGAACCGAGCGGCAGTTTACCTGGGACTCGGCGAAAAGGAGCAAGCTTTGGATTGGCTGGAAAAAGCTTATGAAGACCAGGATCCCATCTTTTGGTGGATCAATGGCGATCAGCTTTATGACAGTCTGCGCGGTGCGCCGCGATTCGAAGCGCTGGTCCAAAAAGTCGATAGGACCAAAGCAGAGTCAAGGAAGTGAAGATCGACAACTTTTTTACCGAGCTGAAGCGGCGCAACGTTTACAAGGTGGCAGTCGCGTATGCGGTCGTTGGTTGGCTGCTAGTCCAAGTTGCTACACAAGTTTTTCCGTTCTTCGAAATTCCAAACTGGGCGGTGCGACTCGTCGTGCTCGCAATTGTGATTGGGTTTCCGGTCGCGCTCGTCATCGCGTGGGCATTTGAATTGACTCCGCAAGGATTGAAGCGCACGGAAGATGTCGATCTTGTCGCGCAAGGAAGCAGGAAATCGCATGCGTGGATTTATGTAGTGATTGTCGGCGCGGCGCTTTCGATCGGGTTGATTTGTATCGGTCGCTACACAGCGTTTCGCACACCTGAAGACGCGCGGTCTCCTGCAACTGCGGGATCGCTACCAGCAAAATCGATTGCGGTATTGCCATTCGAAAATCTCAGCGACGACAAGAGTGCCGCTTACTTCGCCGACGGAATTCAGGACGAAATCCTGACTAAGCTTGCGAGCATCGCCGATTTGAAAGTAATCTCGCGCACGTCCACAGCGAAATACAAGAGCAAGCCGGAGGACCTAAAGACAGTTTCGCAACAGCTCGGAGTCGCGACGGTACTCGAAGGCAGCGTGCAAAAAGCCGGCGACAAAGTCCGCGTCAACGTGCAGTTCATTGATGCCCGTGCCGATTCTCATCTGTGGGCGAAATCGTACGACCGCGAGATTAAAGATGTCTTTGCCGTGGAGAGCGAGGTGGCGCAAGAAATTGCCGATTCGCTGCAGGCGAAACTTTCACCTGCCGAAGCCAACACACTCGCGACCGCGCCGACAAAAGACACCGCAGCCTACGATCTCTTCTTGAAAGGCGAGTATGAGGAACGCCTCGCTGATAGTTCGCTGAAGGCGGAGTCGTTCACCCAGGCAGCTGCCTGGTACCGCCAGGCCATTGCCCGCGATCCGCACTTTGCACTGGCGATGGCTCGGTTAGTACAGAACCGCATCGCGTACCATTGGTTCGTTGAGCAAATGAGCGAAGCGGAGTTGGCACAGGTGCGGAGCATGGCCGATGAAGCCGTCGCTATCGCGCCAAATCTCGCAGAAGTGCATGTCGCGCTCGGACAGTTTTATTACCACGGCTATCGGCAATACGAGCAGGCGCTGGCAGAATTCGAGCGCGCGTTGCAGTTGAAACCAAACGCGTCGGCTGCGCTGGAGTACTCCGGTTATGTCCATCGCCGTCAGGGACAATGGAAACGTTGTCTGGCTGAACTTAAAAAAGCTTTCGAAGCCGATCCGCGCAACGCTTCGCTGGCCGCAAATATTTCTAACACTTACATCCCACTGCGGATGTGGAAAGAAGCCGGTGAGGCCGCGAGGCATTCGCTCGAATTAGACCCTTATGCCGCCGATGCGATGCGCACCTTACTCGGGAGCATTGTCAATGGAAGCGGTGACATCCAGCAAGCGCAGCGAGTGCTGGCAACATTTCCGGCAGAGAACAAAATCCTTGTGAACTCTACCTTCGGCAATGTCCGGGATGTAACCGGAGACCGAGCTTATCTTCTGGTTTTAGCGAGGGATTTCGAAGCGGCCCTAAAACTCTGGGAAACTGCTGGAAGCACTGCCGTCGACGAACGGCGCCGATTGTCCGCGAGAGTCGCGATCCGGGTCCTGGCCGGCGACCTCATTGGCGCACAAGCTGAAGCGGAGAATGCAACACAGCTACTGGAACAGAGACTGCGGGAGATGCCTAACGACATCTCTTCAATGACACAACTAAGCTGGGCTTACCTCGCGCTCAAACGCAACGACGAGGCCGTCAAACTTGCGCGACAGGCTGCCAACCTGTTACCGCCGGAAAAAGACGTGATCGTTGGTAATGAGCTTCTGACCGGCCTGGCGGAGATCGAAGCTCGCACCGGCGCGACGGCCGACGCGGTGGCCATTCTTCGTAAACAGTTGTCGGTTCCTGCCGGCGGAAGTGTTTCCATCGCGCGTCTAAAAATCGATCCCGTCTGGGACCCGATCCGTAACGATCCTGCCTTCCAACAACTGCTGGCAGTGGAGGAGCACGTCGGACCGTAACAAACAGAACAGTTCTGCGTGACTGTTTAACCGACTCCCGTTGCCAGGACCAGTCATTCGTAATTTTTTTCCACTAACGATCTTGTTCAATGCGTCCGCCGCCATCCAAACACGCTTCCAAGTTCGGTGTGATCAAGCTTCACTTTCGAAAAAGGACCCGCACCCTCACCTACGAGCAAAGAGGCGGTTGGCAAAGCACGGCGGACGCCAACGGTATCAGCCTCCATGCGCATATACATGCGCTCTATGGGCTGGTGTTACAACACACTGGGAAAAATATCCTAATGATCGGGTGCGGCGGCGGCACTCTGGGTACCATGCTGTCTCGAGCAGGAAAGCGGGTATCGATCGTTGAGATCGATCCGGTCTCAATCAAGCTCGCAAAGCGCTATTTTGGTCTGCCGCGAAACATTGCATGTCATGTGGGGGATGGGTTGGCATTCCTGCAAAAAAACCGGCGGCAGCATGATGTGCTTATTGTGGACGCTTTTACCGGCGAAAGTATTCCCGACCACATGAAGGATGCGGCATTTTTTGAAGCGGCGTGCCGCTGCCTGCGACACAACGGCCTGGCCTTGGTCAATGTTTGTCTCCACCGGAAGTCGGATCCGACGGCAGATAAAATTGCTGCGGGATTCAAAGAAAGGGGTTGGCCCGTGCGTCTTTTGGATAGCCCGGGTGCGGAGCGTAACGCCATTGTTTTGGCGGGAAAGGTGAAGAACCTGCGACGGCCAAGTTTGTTGCTCGTACCTGAAGCCGGCGCAAAACAGACGGCGAAAGAATTAACTGCCATGCGCTTCCGGCGGCGACGGTTAATTTTGCGAAATCGCGCAAGGATGCGATGACAGCTGCTTAGATTGTTGCTTTCACCAGCCTTTTGACGAGGCGATACACAGGATAGCTGACTGCAATTCCTATTACAGCATAGAGGCTGTTTTCGGCGCTACTTACAAGGAAGGCAATCAACAGCAGACCGGCTCCAACAAACACGATTGCTGGAACCAAGGGATAGCCGCGGGCTCTGAACGGTCGCGGTAGATCCGGCTCTCTCCAACGCAAAACAAATATCGTCCCGAACGCCGCCACATCTACCAGCACACTAAACAATGCGGTAAAGGCGAATAGCTTGTCGAAACTGCCGATGCCCGCGAGCATGATCGCTACCAAAGCAGTTATGAGCAAAGCAGTGGTGGGTGTGCCTCCGGTATTTACCCTCGCGCCGGAACGAAAGAAGAGCGCCATCGCGACTAAGAGCGAACATCACGCGCGGCGTGAAAAGAAACGAGGCATTAATAATCCCAAGTAGAGACACTAACATGATGCTGGTCACGATCCGGCTGCTATAGCCTCCGAAGATGAGCTGAGCGGCATCTGCCGCCGCCAGTTTCGAGCCTGCTAGCTTTGACATCGGCAAGGCATGTAGTATGCCGAAGTTAATGAGCACATAGATCGCCGTCACCAAGGCGACGCCGGCAAAGAGCGAACGAGGGATGCTTTTCGCCGGATCGATGTTCTCCTCCGAAAAGTAAACCGGCGCATGCCAGCCGGCGTAAGTGCCAAGAATGCTTTGCATCGATAAGGCAATGGCCACAAACAAGAGCTTCGGATCGGAAAAAAGCGACGGCTTTGCGCTGGACACAGCAGTTAGCTGAGGACTGAAGAAAAAACAGGCCGCGATTATAACGAAGAATGCGAGGACTTTGAACAAGCTCATTATTTCCTGAGCCCGACTACCGACGCGCAGACCCAGCCAGTGAAACGCGGTGAACAAGATCAACACGGCAATTGCCGCCGGTGTTATGACAGCGGGATTATGAAAGAACACGCCAGCAGCGTATTCGGTTAAAGCTACCGCCAGATATGCCATGGAACTCGTCCGGAGGAGCCAATCGCTCCAGCCGACCAGAAATCCACCGAACTCGCCATACGCCCGCCGAGCATAAACGTAAGGTCCGCCGTCGAGCGGCAGCATTGTCCCTAGCTCAGCATAGGTGTTGGCGCCGGCGAAGGCATACAGCCCGGAGACTATCCATGCGCCCATGATCAATCCGCTGTGGCCAAGGTGAGCCGCGACACTCCCTGGAATCCGCAGGATGCCAATTCCGATTGTTCCGCCGATGCCTACCGCAACGCCAAAAGTCACTCCGAGAATCCGAAGCAGCCGTTCTTTGCTGAGCGGGGCCGTATTGGCACGCTGTTGTTCGGTCTCCATGCGTTCGGCTTATCTGATTTAAAGCCGCATAACAAGAGCACAGGGCCAGGTCACGCTAGTCTGGGTTTCCTCTTTCACTCGATCGGACGCAAACCGAGCAGGAACTCGCGCAGCAATCCTCATCTCAATTATGAGGTTGATTCCGGTTTAGATTGGCATGCTCCCGAACACCGGAGCGATCAATCTCCGGATTGTTTCGCGCAGTAACAAATTGCGCCAGTTGCTCCTAATCTGTGTGGAACTCATCACTCCGAGTGAAGCGATCGGGTGAGGCGACGCCCGAATAGCATCACCAGAATTCCACTAATCGCGCCGATCCCGGCGTGCATTGACCAGAACCCCATCGGGCTCATGCGCTCGTAGAAGCCGCCAATCCAGCCGATGAGATTGTTAGAAACAAACAGGCTCATAAACGCAATTCCCATCATGGTGGCATTTACTTTTGCCGGCGCCGAACTCGAGACCAACGCGAGTAACGTCGGCCAGTAGTAGAGGAAGGCGATGGACAAGCCGACGCAATAGAGGAACGGCCAGATGGGGTGAATGGGCGTGCCACCGGACAAGAAGATCGCGACGACTAGAACAAGGTTGCTTGTCGCCGCCAGTGCGGCACCGATCCCGATCTTCGCGAGATCATCCGGCTCACCACGGCGCGCTGCCTGGCGCCGCCAGATCCAGAAGAGCAGCGGCACGCCCAGGATGCTGAACAAAGCGTAAATCGACTGATACCATGGGATCGGGATACGAAAGCTGCCGATCTCGGACGCGACGTATTGCTGAGTCCAGACCGGCATCACATTGTAGATTTGATAAGAAGCAATTGACTCGAAGATGGTGATGGTGATCACCGCGAGGAGCGCGCCAATAATTCGCCAATCGGCATTTGTAACCCGGTCACGCTCTCCTCGGTGCCGTGGCACTCTTGCCGGCAGATAACGATAGCCGTAAAGATAGGTGGCAAGGCCAAGGAACATGAAAATTGCGGCCACGCCAAAGCCGTAAGCCCAGCCATAAACCTGTGCGAGCAAACCGCAGAGTAAAGGTCCTGCGACTGCGCCGATGTTGATTCCTGTGCTGAAGATGACGAATCCGCGAACCCGCCGCGCTTCATCATCGGTCGGATAAAGCGCGCCCACCTGTGCAGAGATATTGCCTTTCAGAAAACCTGAACCTATGACGAGAAGCAGGAGGGCAAGCAGAAACGTTTGATCGAAGGCCATGGCCAGATG
The DNA here is from genome assembly GCA_963805485.1 of uncultured Verrucomicrobiae bacterium. Lineage (GTDB taxonomy): Bacteria > Verrucomicrobiota > Verrucomicrobiia > Chthoniobacterales > UBA10450 > Udaeobacter. The sequence goes on from CAWDUN010000003.1 coordinate 476,952, forward strand.
ACCGGACGACATGCAGAGCGCGCCGATGACCACGGCGTTGCGCTGGCCAATCCAGCGGTCGGCGATCATGCCGCCGAGCAGCGGGGTGAAATAAACAAACCCGGAGTAGAGCCCGAAAATCTGCGACGCCAGCGCCTGCGTTGACAGCGGACCGACGAGCGATTCCATGCCTGAGCGGAACCGCGCGAATCCAGCGACATGCTCGACATGGCCGGGCAGGAGCAACTGGTTCACCATGTAGAGCACCACCAGCGCCGTCATTCCATAGAAGGAAAATCGCTCCCATGCTTCCGTGAACGCCAGGTAGAAGAGTCCCTTTGGATGACCAAAGAAGGTGTGATCCTGTGCGCGCGTCACGGGATGTCACCGATGTTCATGATGTTCGTTTCGAAATAACGGTTCGTCGCCGACATGGCGAGGTAAAATCGTTTTCAAGCTCCAATCGAAGATTGCATTAGATAGGCTATCCGGTGGCGATTTACATCTGGTGCGGCGATAACCGACCGGCGCTGGCAACAATTCAAAACATCAGCCGAACTTACGACCGGCATCACTTAAAGACAGGTAAGATAGGTCCAGATTGGGACAGCTTGCGCCGCGATCCAAGTTTGGAACAAATAGTCGCTTCGCTCGCGCCCAAGAGAGTTCAACGAGTCAACGCTGAGAGCGAGCGGGACTGCTTCTAAGCCTCGCAGGCAGCAACATTATCGCTGACCTTCTGCCACTGGCACGAATGTGACTCGCGGTGCATAGATGTATTGACCGGCTTATGAACCAGCGGCACTTCTTCTCCGAGCTAAAGCGACGCAACGTTTATAAGGTAGCCGTGGCGTACGTCGTGGCCGGATGGGCTCTCGCTCAGGGCCTCGCACAGGTGCTGCCGGTTTTTGCCGTTCCGACCTGGGTCATCCAAATGCTTGTTGTGATCATTATTCTGGGTCTGCCGGTTGCGCTCGGGTTGGCCTGGGCGTTCGAGTTAACCCCCGAGGGACTTAAGCGCACTGACCAGGTTGATGACGCCGCAGCGGGTGCTCACAAAAAGCGCGCCTGGATTTATGTAGTGATTGTGGGCGCGCTTGTATCGATCGGATTGTTTTTTCTTGGCCGCTACACGGCCAGTCCTTCGCAACACGCAGCGGTCGATAGTTCGGTAAAATCGATCGCGGTCCTGCCGTTTGAAAATTTAAGTGACGACAAACAAAACACGTACTTTGCAGACGGCGTGCAGGATCAAATCCTGACGAATCTGGCCCGAGTTTCCGATCTGAGGGTCATCAGCCATACCACGGTGCGTCAGTATAAGAGCGGCGAGCCACGAAATCTGCGCCAGATCGGCCGACAGCTTGGCGTTACTCACATTCTCGAGGGTTCCGTTCAACGCGCAGGAGATCGGCTTCGTATCGCCGCACAGTTGATTGATGCTCGCACAGACTCACAAATCTGGGCCCAGACGTATGACAGGAGCGCAGCCGATTTGTTTGCGATCCAAACTGAGTTGGCGGAATCGATCGTTTCTCAGCTTCAGGCGAAACTCTCGCCGCAACAAAAGGCTGACATCGAGCAGCGCCCCACTCAGGATCTGGTCGCGTTCGAGCTTTACCTTCGCGCAAAGCAAATCGTCGACAGTTATCTCATCGCTGACGACGTCAGAGCTGCGCTGGTATCTGCTTTGCAATCGTTGGATCAGGCAATCAAACGCGATCCCGACTTTGTCTCCGCGTACTGTTATATCGCGCGCGCGAACGATCTGCTCTACTTCTTCGATCTCGATCCTACACCAGAGAAGATCCTTCTCGCGGAAGCAGCAGTAAAGGCAGCGCTGCGACTTCGGCCTGATTCAGCCGAAGCACACTTTGCCATGGCTGATTTTGTGTTCCGTTGCCACCGGGATTACGACGGCGCTCTCAAGGAACTCGCGATCGCGCGTCCCGGCCTGCCGAATGACACTGCGTTCTTCATTCTTTCAGGTTACATCAACCGTCGCCGCAACAATTGGGCTCAAGCGGAACGAGATTTCTCCGATGCAGTAGCGCTCGATCCGCGAAATCCTAATGCTTACAATCTGCTGGCAGATACCTACAATCTGGAACGCCGGCATCTGCTCGCCGCGCAGGTTTACGACCGCGTACTTGCTGCGGGCGAGCGCACGCCAATTGTCTTTTATCGCAGGGCCTCGGCCATTTTCAATCGAACAGCAAATGCGACAGAGTTGCGCGAGGTGCTGGCCAACAATCCAGACATGGACGTAGGCGGTGGACAAACTCCTTACCGGGTAATGTTCGCGTTGATCGACGGCAGTTTTGCCGAAGCAGAACGACTGCTTGCCGCTTCGCCGCGCGAAGGTTTTCAGGACATCGATTACAGCTTCTACTATCCGAAGGCGTGGTTTGAGGCCATGATCGCGAGGACAAAAGGCGATTCCGCGCGTGCGACCGCTGCCTTCTCCGCTGCGCGCACAATTTTGGAGCAGAGATTGGCGATTAAGCCGGAGGACGCGCGGACGATTGCAGTTCTTGCGCAGGTAGACGCCGGTCTCGGCCACAAAGACCTGGCGATTCAAGAAGCGCAACACGCCGTCGATTTGATGCCGGTTTCCAAAGACATTTACGATGGCGCGTTAGTGCTTGAGGGACTGGCGCAGGTCTACACCTGGACTAATGAACCTGATCGCGCCATCAAACTGTTACAAAGGCTGGTGACAATGCCGGGCTACACTAACTACGCCCGACTCAAACTGCATCCCATGTGGAATCCGCTTCGCGGGGACCCGCGCTTCGAGAAGATCGTCAACTCACTCGCGCCGAAAGATGGGAGCAAGTAAATTCGTGCGATGAATCCGAAGATATTCTTCGGCGAGCTGAAACGGCGCAATGTGTACAAGGTGGGAGTTGCGTACGCGGTTGTCGCCTGGCTGCTGATGCAGGTGGCCAGCCAAATTTTTCCATTCTTCGACGTCCCGAATTGGGTGGTCCGCTTTGTAATTCTGCTTCTCGTAGTGTGTTTTCCAATAGCGCTCGTTATCGCATGGGCATTTGAAGTGACGTCTGAGGGGATTAAACGCACCGAAGCTGCCGATGCAGCGGGACTGCGCTCTGGCGGCGTGGTCTGGATGTATGTTGTCCTCATCGGTGCAGCGCTCTCGGTCGGTTTGTTCTTTGTCGGGCGCTACAGTGCTGGACATGCAATGCCTCGACAAACCGAGTTGGCCGTAGCGGGTCCCGGCAAATCGGTTGCGGTGCTGCCATTGATCAATGAAAGCGGTGATCCGAAGGACGAATATTTCTCCGATGGCTTGTCAGAAGAATTGATTGCGGCGTTGGCTCAAATCAATGGATTAAAGGTGATTGGTCGCAGCTCTTCATTCCGCTTTAAAGACAGAAAAGAAAAACCGAAAACAATTGGCGAAGAACTGGGGGTGAGGACTCTCCTGGATGGGACGGTGCGGAAGCAAGGCGATCGGGTGCGGATCGTAGCCGAACTGGTGAACGCCGCCGACGGAATTCAGCTCTGGACGGGAACTTTCGATCGCGAATTGAAGGATATCTTTGCGGTGCAAGAGCAAATAGCCAGGGCAGTCGCTGAATCCCTCAAAGTGAGGTTGCTCGGATCGCAAGATCGCCCGACCCAAAGAGGTGCTTCGAGTAATGTAGAAGCGCACAATGCGTACCTCCAGGGTCACTTCCATTTGCTGCGTCGAAATCTCGAGGACTACCGCAAAGCTATTAGTTATTTCGATCAGGCAATCGAACTCGATCCCACTTACGCTCTGGCTTACGCGGAACGTTCTGAAGCCTGGTCCTTCATTGGCGATCTCACCGGGCAACGCGCGATTGCGTGGCCGAAATCCAAGGCTGATGCCGAGAAGGCCGTCGCAATTGCCCCGGAGCTGGCCGAGGCGCATGCGGCACTCGGCTGGATTCGATTTTTTGTCGATTGGAAGTTTGCCGAAGGGTTGAGCGAATTGAAACGCGCGAAGGAGCTTTCGCCGGCAAATCCTACCGCAAATGATCTGTTGGCGCGCGCGATCGTTTACCTGGGACGAATCGATGAGGCAGAGCGGCAGGCTCGATACGCGGCGGAACTCGATCCTCTTTCTGTGATAGCGCAAGGTAATCTCGGTCGAGTTCTTTTCTTCGCGGGAAAAATGGACGAGGCAAATATCGCCTTACGGAAAGCGGCGGAGTTGCAGCCGTTGGCCGCTGGCACTCATCGCTACCAGGTACTCATTGCTGCCCAGCGCGGTGATGGGGAAACGGCGCTTCGTGAAGCGAAATTGGAACCGGACGAAGGTTATCGCCGTTTCGAGCTCGCGGTTGCGCAATACGTGGCGGGAGATCGTCAAGCTGCAGATGCCACTTTGAACGACCTCATCGCAAACGGGCGGGATCGGTTGGCGTATCAGATCGCTGAGGTCTACGCCGTGCGAGGGGAGAAAGATAAAGCGTTCGAATGGTTGCAAATCGCGTTCGCTAATCACGACGGCGGGACGTTGACCATTTTGGTTGATCCATTATTGCGCGGCTTGCGCGACGATCCTCGATACAAGAACTTGGTCGTCAAAGTCGGTTTACCCACAACGCCATGAACACCAAACCCTCTTTGTTCTCTGAGCTAAGACGCCGCAACGTTTTCAGGGTCGCACTGACTTATACCGTGGTGGCGTGGCTGCTGATTGAGATTGCGTCGGTTTTATTGCCTCTGGTCGATGCGCCAGAATCGCTCATCACCGCATTCGTGGTATTGCTCGCACTTGGATTCGCGGTGGCCCTATTCATTTCGTGGTCTTTCGAGATGACACCGGAGGGCCTGAAACGAACGCAGGATCTTTCGCCTAACGAGGTAATTCCTTATTGGAGCCGTCGCAAGTTCGCGACATTCATTTTTGGCGTAGCGGGCACTGCATTTTGTCTTTCTGCTTACCACCTGCTCTTCCCGCCGCCGGCGCGGGTCGTTTCAAGCGAGCCGCTTTCGATCTCGCAAGCATCGCCTTCGAGTTCGCCCTCGGACAAACCGAGCGGCACCCAATCGGTGGAGCAAGTCCTTCGTGCTCTTGATGGTGACTGGGCGAAAACGGCGGCAGGTAAAGACGTCGAGCAAACAATCGCCTTCTATTCGGACGACGCGATCGTGTTCGCTCCAAACGCGACGAGCGCAGCGACGAAGCAGGCGATTCGAAATCACTGGAAAGATCTGTTCGCCAGTCCGGGTTTCGTCATCACCTGGCAACCGACCAGAGTGCAGGTCGGCAAATCGAGCGAGATGGCATGGGTGAGCGGCACGTACCAATCTACAGTGAACGACGCAAGCGGTAAGCCGATTAACGATCGCGGGAAATACCTGGAGGTGTGGGAAAAACAAACTGATGGAAATTGGAAATGTACCGCGGACATGTGGAATTCCGATCTCGCGCCGTCCGCGTCAGCACCTTAAAAACAGCCGTCGCTTTGTTACTCTGCCGGACTTCGAACAGTCAGCGTCACCCGAAAGCACGTATCTGAATGAACTGGGAAATGCTCACTGCGATCGGCCAATTGGCTGCTGTGTTCATCGGAATTCCTTCGGTTATCTACTTCGCGGTGCAACTACGTGAACAAACCAAAGAACGGCGTCAGGCGGCGGTGAATGCACTGACGGTGCAATGGGGCGATTTGACGAAAGCATTGCATGAAGACCCGGAATTTACGGCGCTTTTTCTGCGCGGTGTGCAGTCGTTCCATGATCTCGATGCTGTATCGAAGCTTCGCTTTAGCGCGTTCCAAAACCGCTTCTTCAAAAACTTCGAAGGAATGTATTACTCAAGACGTGAAGGGATACTGAATACCGAATTGTGGAATGAGATTGATCGGACAATGAGCGATTTCCTTGCCTACAAAGGAATCCAAGACTGGTGGCAAACCCGCAGGCACTGGCATACCGAAGCCTTTGCTTGTGTCGTTGATGGCATCATAGCGAGAGGCCAGAAGCCGACGGCGTATTCGACTTATGATCTGAAGCAGGTCGCGCTGCCGAAAGACAGCTAATGAGCGCGCATGCGCGCACGAACATGCACAGGACCTCAACTGTACTTTCTCACACGCATCTCCAGACAAGTTTTACGTTAGATCGCCTTTCACAATGAACTCTACAGCCCAGTAGTATTCGAGGGGACGCTGATCGGTGACGACGGCGAAGCTAAACACTCACTTGATCACAATCTCTCTCAACGTGGGCTTCTAATGCACCGAGGGCGCTGTTAAAACTTGATTTGGATATTGCGACGTCAGAATTCCTTACGTCTTGCTGAAGATCCACATTCAGGCTCACGTGTTGGAACTGATCCCTTTTTGTCGGAGCAAATCTTCATCAGCGCTGACGCGCGGGTACATCTCGGCTACAATGCGCGAACTGCAGAATGGATGAGCTGATGAGCCAACCTCAAGAGTGGCCGCGGATTGCGGTGCTAGGTGCAGGGGCGGTCGGCGGATATTTCGGTGGAATGTTCGCCCGCGCTGGCGCGCCGATCGTCTTCGTTGGACGAAAACATTTCGCTGACGCCGTAAACTCGAGAGGCCTTATTCTCGACACTTTGCACGGCCAGCAGCGAATCAGGGCTCAGGCGACAGTCGACATGAGCGCCATTCGAGATTGCTCGCTCATTCTTTTGTGCGTGAAAGCGAACGATACGTTAGCGACCGCGACACAAATGGCTTCGTTCGTTAGGCCAGATGCGACAGTCGTTTGTTTGCAAAATGGCGTCGATAATGCGGATCGGGTTCGCGCTGCGGCAAGGGCGGTGGCGGTGCCAGCTGTCGTTTATGTTGCGGTGTCGGTACCCGAATCCGGTCGCGTGAAACATCTCGCGCGTGGTGATTTGGTCATCGGACCGCCGGCCGAACGAACCGCACAACTGGCAGATCTTTTCGCTCGCGCCGGTATACCGTGCCGGGTGTCGGACAACATCGAAGGTGAACTCTGGCTGAAGCTCCTGCGTAATTGTGCACTGAACGCGATCTCCGCGTTGGGACACGTCCGTTACGGCCAAATCGCGCAAAGTGACGATGCAAAAAAACTGATGGAACAGATTGTGGACGAAGTACTGGCGGTGGCTCGCGCCGCTCGAGTCGTTTTGCCGGGTATCAATGACCCCCAATCCGGCATGGCGGCGGCAATGGACCTCGCGACACAAATGGCGGATGCGTTTTCTTCAACCGCGCAGGATCTGAATCGCGGCCAGCCGACAGAGATCGATGCGCTCAATGGCTACATTTCCCGTCGGGGTGCGGAGCTTGGCATCCGCGTACCGGTGAATCACGCATTGTTCACGCTGGTGAAATTGGCCGAACAAAAAGGCTAGATCTGGCATCCATTCGTTTCGTGCGGTCGGCGCTGCGCGGCTTCGCGGATAGCGTTACGGCGGCGTGAATTCTCAGTCGCATCAATCCGCGCAAAAATAATTTAGAAAAAAGTCTTGTGCGTGAAATAGTGATATAGTTAAGTATAACACTATGACGAAGGAAGCTCGCACACGATTCGGCGCTGCGGTGCTCACGTGATCTATGAAATGGAAGCCAATCCTGAAACGCGGCGTCCTTCTGGTTCTCGTTCTCCTGTTAGTGTGGTTTCAATTCGTCTATTGGACTTCTACCAACGACTGCGAGCGCAGCCTTCCTCCCGGAGCTGAGCACATGAAAGCAATCAAGTTTTGCGAACACGGGCTAACGAGGGACGTGAACTGCTAAGAATGAATCGTGAATGGAATGACACTCAACCAATCTATCGCCAGCTTCGCGATCGAGGCGTCCATATGATTCTCGATGGAGTGCTCAATGAAGGCGATCCTCTGCCATCGGTGCGCACTGTTGCAGCCGAGTTCCGGGTTAATCCGCTTACAGTGCTGAAGGCTTATCAGCAATTGGTCGACGAGGACCTGGTCGAGATGAAGCGCGGCCTCGGTATGTTCGTTAAGCCGGGTGCGCGCGATCAGTTGCTGAAAGGCGAACGTCAAAAATTTCTAACCGACGAATGGCCGCGGATCGCGAAAAAGATCGAGAGACTCGGTCTGACACAAACAGAGCTGAATGCCGCAGCGGCCCGCCGCTCGTCATCGAGAAAACGTTAGTGTTATGGCGACAATAGAAGCACGCGGTCTTCGCAAAACGTTCGGCACGACGGTAGCCTTGGCGGGCATCGATTTGCATGTTGAGGAGGGACGCATCCTCGGGATTGTCGGCCCCAATGGTGCGGGTAAGACAACTGCGCTGAATGCCATCCTGGGACTCACCTCATACGAAGGAGAATTGAGAGTGCTTGGTCGCGATCCGTGGATCAATCGCGACGAGCTCATGCGCGAGGTCTCCTTCATTGCTGATGTGGCGGTGTTGCCGCGCTGGATTCGCGTCTCTCAATTACTCGATTATGTCGCCGGCGTGCACCCAAGATTCGATCGCGCCAAGGCGGAAACGTTTCTGGCAAGAACGACGATCAAACGCACGAGCAAGGTCAGGGAATTATCGAAAGGAATGGTGGCGCAGTTGCATCTCGCCATCGTGATGGCAATCGACGCGCGATTGCTCGTGCTCGATGAGCCGACACTTGGCCTGGACATCTTGTATCGCAAACAATTCTACGAATCTCTGCTGAACGATTACTTCGATCGCAGCCGTACGATTATTGTGACAACACATCAGGTTGAAGAGGTCCAGGATGTTTTGACGGACCTCATGTTCATCGATCGCGGGCAGATCGTGCTCGAGTGCAGCATGGAAGAATTCGAATCGCGTTATCTCGAAGTCATGGTGAATCCCGAGCACCTGGCCGCCGCAAGAGCGCTCAAGCCGATGCATGAACGGCCAGTTTTTGGGCGCAGCGTGTTGTTATTCGATGGCATTGACCGCCACCAACTCGAAACGATGGGCGACGTGCGCCGCCCGAGCATTGCCGATCTGTTTGTCGCCGTGATGACGAATAACCCCGCCAAACCACCGCCACTTCCGCGCGAGATCGCGGTTGGGCAATCAGATCAAGTAGGAGCAGCTAAATGAACAGAACCAATCGTTGTTATGTGTCCTTTAACAGTCGAGGCGTGTGGTTCTGGCGAGCGCACGCGCCTCGCGTGCTGGCGATGGCGCCTCGCCATCGCGAACTTTTCTCGGTTACCGTCAAGCAACTCACCCGAATATCAGGAAGATCGTTTCGGCGTGGACGCGCGAAATCAGTACGTGAGGGCGCGTGCGCTGCCCGGATACGCGCCGTGCAAGTGAATCTAACCAGATGAAAGAACAACCGAATAATATGCCTGAATCTGCCGGGGTCAGTGCCGCTGCCTACAGTAAGCCGACGCAGCCGTTCTATTGGTCAGTCTGGCGGGAACTTTGGGAGAATCGTTCGATTTACGTCGCGCCAATGCTCGTTGCCATTGTTTTGTTGTTCGGCTTCCTTATTAGCACGCTCGGATTACCGGAACGCCGCCGCGATGTGTTGCTCGATCCCACGAAAGCGGGAGCTGCAATTGAAGCGCCGTATGACATGGCGGCAATCATGTTGTTACTGACTGCCTTCATCGTTGGCGTGTTCTATTGTCTCGACGCCCTGTACGGCGAACGTCGGGATCGCAGCATTCTGTTCTGGAAATCGCTGCCTGTATCGGACTCCACTACATTGCTCTCTAAGGCGACAATCCCGCTGGTCGTTCTGCCGTTGGTAACGTTTGTGATCGTAGTAGCGACGCAGTTAGTCATGATGCTTTGGACCAGCGTGCTGCTGATAAGTCATGGCATGAGCCCTGCATCGACCTGGATCTATGTTCCGTTTTTTCGGAATTCGTTTGTTCTGCTTTACGGATTAGCCGCGATTGCTCTTTGGCACGCACCGATCTATGGCTGGGCTCTGTTGATTTCAGGCTGGGCGCGGCGAGCAACTTTTCTTTGGGCAATCCTGCCGTTTTTCGCCGTCGCGTTTTTCGAGAGGATCACATTCGGCACATCCCATTTCGCTTCGATGTTGAAAGACCGCTTGATGGGGTTCGCACCGGCGGCGTTCGCTTTTAACATGCACTCCGTAAACCGCCCACGACTCACACCCGGCGCATATCTTGGCTCTCCCGGTCTTTGGCTCGGACTGGTAATTGCCGCCGTATTCTTCGCCGTAGCCATCCGGTTACGCCGTTATCGGGGGCCGCTCTAACTCAATATGACCGTTGATGCGATCACGCCTTGTTTTGTAGGGGAAGCTTACAGCTTCCCTGGGAAGGCAACGCCTTCCGTTACAGTGTAGCCCGAAGCAATCACCTAACAAATCCATGCATCCAACTGACAAAGCGGCACGCATCGCTGGTGCGGTGTATTTATCAATGGTATCCACCGCGCCTTTTAGTCTGATTTATGTTCCCAATAAGCTCATCGTGCGGGGGGACGCGACCGCAACCGCTGCCAACGTCCTTGGTCATGAGACGATGTTTCGGCTGGCGATCCTCGGTGATCTTGTTGGGCAGGTCATTTTCATTTGCCTCGCAATCGCGCTCTACCGGTTGCTGAGCAATGTAAACAAAACCTGGGCGTTGTTGATGGTTGGCTTTGTCCTGGTCTCCGCAGCCGTCGGGTTTCTGAACACGCTAAACAACATCGCTGGTGTTATCTTTTTTCGCGGCGGCGAGTTTCTGACCGTGTTTGATACTGCCCAGCGCAATGCTTTGGGCATGCTGTTCATTCGTTTGCATTCTCAAGGAATCTTTATCGCCGAGATCTTCTGGGGCGTATGGCTCTTTCCGTTCGGGTTGTTAGTCTTTCGCTCCGGGTTTTTACCTCGTTTCATCGGTGCCTGGCTAATGATCAATTGTTTCGGTTACGTGGCTCTCAGCGTCATCGCTTTGTTCTTTCAGCCTTACTACAACGCTGCTTTTGGCTACCTCCAACCAGTCTTGTTTGGAGAACTTGCAATCATGCTTTGGTTGCTGATCAAAGGCGCGAAGGTGCGGCCGATCGAGGTCGCCACAGTCCAAATGAAAACAGCATCAACATGATCGACAATGCACAACGCACAGCCGCAAAAATCGCGGGAGTTACCGGCCTGCTAGCGGTGGTAATCGTCGTTTTTGGGAATTACGTCATGCTTAGCCCGCTAATCGTTCCACGAGATGCTGCAGAAACGGCTCGGAACATCACGGCACACGAAACGCAGGCTCGAGTTGCGCTGATTTGTTTCCTGCTCTACAGCGCAAACGTCGTTGTTCTACTAGCAGCGCTTTATGTGATTCTTAAGCCCATACATCAAATCGTTGCATTGATAGGAGCCCTGTTCCGTCTGGTGTTTGCGATGTTATGGCTCCTCGCGACGCTGAATCTGCTTGGCTCGATGCGGCTGCTCGGAACCGCACCCTACCTTCAAGTGTTCGAACCGAACCACGTGCAAGCCCTGGCCAGGTTGCAGATCGCGGCGAATTTCGACGATTACTATATCGGCCTGCCATTTTTCGGATTGGCGGCGACCATTTGCGCGTACCTATGGCTCAAGTCGGGATACATTCCAAAAACGCTGGCTGCTTTCGGAGTGATTTCATCGGCATGGTGCGTGATCTGCGCCTTTATTTTCCTGGTTTTTCCAAACTTCAATAAAATGGTTAACGATTATTGGTTCGACTCGCCGATGGCTCTATTTGAACTCGTGGTCAGTCTTTGGCTGTTGTTCAAGGGATTACAGTCACCACGAATAGCGACAACACCTCGTTATCCTGTCCCCGTATTGCTTTAGAAACCTTCGTCACTACACCTTCCTATAACACCCATGAAAACACTCATTGCTGCTAGCATCTGTTTATTTTTATTTGGCGGCGCCATTTTTGCTTCCTCTTTGCAGGACCAAAACAAGGCACTCGCGAAGCGCGTTTTCGAGGAACTTCTCAGCAAAGGACGGTTCGAACTCGCTGAACAATTTTATGCCAAGGACTTCCTCAACCGCGGCATTCATCGCGACATCACCTTCAACGAGGACCAGGATGCCTTAAGAGGCTGGCACCAAGCCTTTCCTGACCTATCTATCGTGCCTGAGAAGTTAATCGCCGACGGCGACCTCGTCGCAGTGTATTGGATTGCGCGCGGCACCAATACCGGTGCGGGTAACAGCTTGCCTGCCACCGGCAAGAAAGTGGAACAATCCGGGATTACGATCTGGCGGATCGTGAATGGCAAAATTAAAGAGGAGTGGTCTGCATTTGATCAGCTTTCGATGATGCAACAACTCGGACTTCTGGATGAAAAACCAGGCGGCGCAAGTGAGACCAAGCCAACCGAAAAGAAGAAGGAATGAAGCAAGCAATGAACGAGAAATCCAAAACAAAGCATCCGCGTAACCGGTGGAGGCGCGTCTTTAAGTGGATTACAGGTGGGATTTTACTGTTGTTGCTGCTCGCATTCGTGGCGGGACTCATTGCCTATTGGAGATCGACGAACGACTGTGGTCATACCGCTGCTCCTGCGAATCCGATGAAGGCCATTGTTTATTGCGACTACGGTCTGGCCAATCTCAAGTTTGAAGAGATTGAAAAGCCTGTTCCGAACGATGATCAGATCCTGGTAAGAGTTCGCGCGGCTTCGGTCAATCCATACGACTGGCACTTCGTCGAGGGCACGCCTTACGTCATGCGCGCCATGGGAGTAGGTCTTCGCAAACCAAAGGACACACGACTGGGTGTCGATTTTGCAGGGACGGTGGAGGCGGTAGGAAAAAACGTTACGGAATTTAAAGCCGGCGCTGAAGTGTTCGGCGGCCGTGGCGGCGCATTCGCGCAGTATATCTGTCCGCGTGCAACGCGGGCAGTCGCGTTGAAACCAGCGAACGTGAGTTTTGAGGACGCGGCTTCGGTCAATATCGCGGGCATTACTGCTTTGCAGGCGCTGCGTGACAAGGGAAAAGTCCAACCTGGGCAGAAAGTTCTCATCAACGGCGCTTCTGGTGGCGTCGGCACGTTTGCGGTACAAATTGCGAAATCGTTAGGCGCTGATGTCACTGGTGTGTGCAGCACCCGCAATGTCGATCTTGTCAAATCGCTCGGTGCCGATCACGTAATCGATTACACCAAAGAAGATTTCACCAAGAGCGCGAACCGTTATGACGTGATGCTCGACAATGTGGGAAATCATTCGTTGTCGGAATGCAAAGGCGTCCTGACTCCCACAGGGAAATACGTCCTCATCGGAGGCGGCGGAGCAAGCGATCAAGGCTTTCTCGGCGGACTCGGCAAAGCGCTTTGGGCGATGGTATTCTCAAAATTCGTCAACCAGCAGATGGGAATGATGATGGCCGACGCGAATCAAAAGGATCTAACTGTTCTGGCCGATATGATGCAGACGGGAAAGCTCAAACCGGTGATCGACCGCACTTACAAATTGGAACAGGTGCCCGACGCAATTCGTTACGTCGAACAAGGCCACGCCAGAGGAAAAGTAGTCATTACTGTCGAATAATGCTCAATTGAACGCTTTCGCCTCTAAGGATGGTTGATTATTGTCAGATTGGAACTCATGCGATAAATAGCGCTGTCATGTTGAACGAAGCGAAACATCTCTGTTCATTTGGCCTGGGAAGGATCGTTCAACAATTGATTTGAGATTCTTCGCTTCGCTCAGAATGACATTTATGCGACCCCTTGTAATGAGAATGTTGCGCGTTCTTCCTCTCGTCCTATTAGCTACATATTGCAGTGCTGCGGATCCGACTTGGAATCCGGCTGACGCCGTGAAGGAAGCCGAGCAGGACATTCGCGCAGGGCATATCACGTTTTATTGGGCGGGTAGCATTGCGTCCAGACCAGTGGGTGTCCCGTTCGAGGTCGCTAAAAATTATCCCAAGGCGAAAGCTGGAGTTGGTTGTGTTACTAACGACATACCACTTCGGGAACGACAGGAAGAATACGCCCGACGGTATAACGAGAAGATTTACGGCTACATCACATCGCAGAAGCAGTAGAAGCCATTTTTCGATTGTCATTCTGAGCGCAACGAAGAATCTCTGATCATTTCTTGATCGCTCGCCGCGGATAAATCCGAGATGTTTCGCTTCGCTCAACATGACAACGCTGTTTAAGAGATTAGTTCTGACGTCTAGAGCCTTCGTCATTGTCGCTTTGATTTTGCCGGTGATCGCGCTGGCGCTTCCAGACGATGCGACTTTATCGCGCCTTTTGGTTGGAACATGGCACGGTCATCGTCACGAGACTCAATATCGCGCTGACGGGACGTGGGTCCTGGATCCGCCGGACGAAGGCGATAACACGCGCGGGAAATGGCGGATCGAGCACGGCCGGTTAATAGAGACTTGGCGATTCACCGACGAAACTGAGGATTCTTCGTCTGTAGAAGAAATCGTCGAACTCACTGAAAATACTTTTAAGTCCCGCATTATTTTGCAGGAGGGACCAGGCAAGCCCGAGGGTCAGATTCTTCCGAGCGAAATTTTCACTGTCACTCGTGTAACGATGAAGAAGTAGCTCGACAATGAGGCGCTCATCGCGGCGAAAGCGATTTCGACAGCACGGGTAAGGTAGGGGCGATTGACCTCAATCGCCCGCGTGGTCGTAATTGCATGACGCTATATGGCGTGAGTGACACAGCCGCTGCTACAACGATTGCTCCTAAATCCGCGCCTGCTCTTTTCGCGGATCGTTGCTGCGTCGAAAATAATCGAACCGTTACGCTTTGTCGTAAACGGCTTTGGAGTGGAACTGTTTCCCGTTGGCATCGGTGCCGTTGACCGTCACCGTGCGTGATTTGCCGTCTGCCGCGACAGTGATTTTCCCTGTCCAAACGACTTTACCGTTCTTCATCGTGGTAATTTCATTAGTGTGATCGTTTATCACTTTGTAGGCGGCGGAGTCCCAGGCGATATTTCCCTTCGCCGGGTAGGCTTTTCCATCCCATTTGCCGATCCAGACGCCGTGCGTCGGTTTCCCATCCTTATCCACACCCTCCACCGTTATCTTGATTTTATCGCCTTGCTCGGCGTAAACGACCGTCGTGTTCTTTCCCATCCCCGGCGCGATCGTTGACTTGGATTCATTCAGCTTCCATGTGCCCATCTGCGCATTGGCCGCAAAAGAGGCTACTGTCGTCGCAAACGACATGACTATAGCCATCACTGCAATTCGAGTTTTTATCATTTGCGGATTGCGCCGGAAATGGCGCTGAATGTCAATGGCAAACTCAAAATGAGAGCGGTGCGACTCGTGCAAATCGGGAAACCGCTCGAGAAGGCGGACATTCCAATTCCCGAGATCGGATCGTCGGACGTTTTGATTCTCGTGGCGGCTGCCGGGATCTGTCACTCGGATGCGCATTATCGCGCGGGCATTTCCAAAATTGATGGATTACCGCTGACGCTCGGACATGAAGTCGCAGGTCGCGTGGCGGAAGTAGGCAGCGATGTGATGCATCTGTCAGTGGGAGATCGCGTTTGCGTGCATTACCTGGTTAGCTGCGGATGGTGTGAATTTTGCCTTCACGGCCTGCAACAATTCTGTCGCAGCGGACAGATGATCGGCAAACATCGGGACGGCGGTTACGCGGACTTGATCAAAGTTCCCGGCGCGAATGCGTTTTCGCTTCCCGAGGAGATTCCGTTCGAAGCCGGCGCAATCATGATGTGCTCGTCTGCAACTGCGCTTCATGCTCTGAACAAAGCGCGCTTCAAAGCCGGCGAGTCGATTGCCATTTTTGGCTTCGGCGGCCTCGGATTTTCGGCGCTTCAATTGGCGCGCGCTTTCGATTGCGGAGATGTCTACGTGGTCGAAATCAATCCTGCGAAGCTCGTGTTAGCCGCCAGCATGGGAGCTATGGCGATCGACGCCAGGTCCGCAGATCCGGTCGAGCAAATCAAAGAGGCAACCGCAGGAAGAGGAGCCGATGTCGCACTCGAATTGATCGGCTCCGTAAGAACGATGCATCAGGCCATGCTCTGCCTTGCCCCTCTCGGACGCGCCGCTCTTGTCGGATTAACCGCCGAAGCGATGTCGATTCATCCGTACACTGAGTTGATCAACAAAGAAGCGGAGATCATCGGCGTCTCCGATCATCTCGCGACTGAACTTCCGACGCTGATCGAGTTCGCTCGTAGCGGGAAACTTTGTTTGCCGTCAGATGCTTTGCGCTTTGTTGATCTTAATGCGGAACAAATCAACGCCTCGCTAGACGCATTTCCGAATTCCATTGATCACGTCAGAACGGTAATTGTCCCACGCCGTGACAAGTGACGAGTTAAACCACTTCGCGACGCGTTATGCTGTATGCCTTGCCACCCGGCGCGCATATAAGGTTCTTCGGCGAGGAGTTCCGCCAATACAGTGAAAGCGATCTAATGAAAAGTGAGCTGCACCCCGATTCAAAACCGATGGGTGTGTTTGGCATTAGTCAGCTCCCCGAATAGCCGCGCCCGCTCCGCTTTGTTGGCGGTCGGGCCAATTTCGCGATTGTGATCTGCGGCATTGTCGGCGAAAACAGCGCGCGGCGTGAGATCTGTGACTGAGCCATGAGCGTGCACACTCTTCATCTCATCATCGTCTTCGCGCTGGTGGCGACGGTATTCACCGCTTTCCTGCGCGAGTGGGCGTCGCCTGATCTGGTGGCACTGAGCGCGATGGGAGTGCTGCTCGTCACGGGTATCCTGAGCGCGGATGAAACGCTCGCCGTCTTCAGCAACAGTGCGCCGGTCGTGATCGGTTGCATGTTCGTCTTGAGCGCAGGACTCGAGCGCACCGGCGCGATCGACTGGCTCGCTCGGGTCTTTATGCGGCTGGCGGGTAAGAACGAATGGAGGGCGCTGCTCGCTCTTGCGTTTCTGACCTTACCTCTTTCGGCCATGGTTAACCACATGCCAGTGGTCGTGGTCTTCGTGCCCGTTGTCCTGACCCTCGCGGGTAACACCGATCTGAAAGCTTCGCGCCTCCTCATCCCACTTTCCTATTTCTCGATCCTCGGCGGCACTTGCACTCTTATCGGCACATCCACCAATTTGCTCGTGAACGGAATCGCCCACCGTAGCGGTCTCGCGCCGTTTGGGATGTTTGAAACAACGCCGCTCGGACTCATCTACGCGACTGTTGGGGTCGCTTACCTACTCATCTTTGCTCGCAAACTCCTGCCTTATCGTGAGAGTCTCGCGGCTCTCATCGGCAGCGGAATGCCAAGGCTGTTTCTCACTCAGGCCGTGATTAGCAATGCTTCACCGCTCCTTGGGAAAACAATCGCCGAGACGCCGCTCGCCCGGCTGCGCGAGGCGCGGATCATCGACGTGGTGCGCGACGGTGAGAGAATCGAGACGCCGCTCGATCGGCTGCGCTTTCTCGCCGGCGACCAGCTGTTGCTCGAAACGCCCGTGGCCGGCGTCAAAGGAATTAAGGAAATGCCCGGGGTGCTTTTCCAATCAGAAGCCGAGCTCGGCGTTGCGACCACCGGAGAACGCGAAGCCGTCCTGATGGAAGGAATCCTCGGGAACCGCTCCACGTTTCTCGGCAAGACGCTTCGCGACCTCAATTTTCGCAAGCAATACGGCGTTCACATCCTCGCCGTCCATCGTCAGGGGGAAAACCTGCGAGAACATTTCGAAGATGTGGAGTTGGACTTTGGCGACACGCTTCTCGTGCAAGGGCCGGGGGAGGGAATTCATCGCCTCATGCAGGAGCGCGACTTCCTCAGTCTCACCGAACCGACACAACGCGCTTTTCGCCGGCACAAGGCGCCGCTGGCGATCATAGCCATAGGCAGCGTCATCGTGCTCGGTGCATTTCACGTCCTGCCGCTCGCTGCCCTGGCGTTGATCGCCGCAATCTTCGTCGTTGTTACACGCTGCCTCGACATCGAGGAGGCGCGCGCAGCGGTCCATTGGAGAATCCTCTACATGATTCTCGGCATGCTCGCACTCGGCACTGCGATGGAAACAACCGGTGCCGCCCACCTCATCGCCAGCAGGTTGACCGGCGCGGTCGGTCACTTCGGACCTGCGGTGACTCTCTCGGTCACGTATCTTGTGGCGACGCTGCTCACGGAATTGATCAGCAACAACGCTGTCGCGGTCCTTTTAACTCCTATAGCATTCGAAATTGCAGCCACAATGGGAGTCGACGCGCGGCCGTTCGCCGTCGCGGTTATGTTCGGTTGCGCAGCCAGTTTCGCGACTCCGATCGGACATCAAACCAACACCTACGTCTTTGGCGCGGGTGGGTATCGCTTCTCTGATTTCCCGAAAATCGGCGCGCCGCTCAATATCCTTCTCTGGATCGCAGCAAGCATCCTGATCCCGATCTTCTGGCCCTTCGTGCCGAAACCTTGATATCGGTGGGACCTGTCTCCCGCTAGCGAGCTTGCCCTGGTCAGAGGTTGTTTATCACTGGGCGTACTCGGCGATGGCTTTGGCTGCGTCGAGCGTGGAGGCGTTCCGCCCATGGCGTGAGGCCCACTTTGCTTTCGGCGAATACGAGAAACAATTGTACGTAAAGGATCCAAAGGACCCGAACGGCGAAGGATCAGTTCGTTACCGAAGCCATTGATCAACAGGCGCGGCCGACATAAACCCGAAGTAAGCGAACAACAGTCCGAGGCAAAGAGAGGCGTATGGGAAGACTCTTGAGCCCAAATCGGTGAACATGCGTTCGGACAAACTTTGAACAAATTGCGGAAACGCGATCAGGAAGATGCCCTTCACCAATGCGAGCCAACCGAGGATCGTGATCAGAACAGTCCAGTTTTTCGTCCAGCGATTGTGATAGGTCACGATGAGGAGCGCAATGATGACTGTTATGACACCAGCCAAATAGGTCAGTCCGGCGTTGCTAAACAGATCGTTTGCGATCTTGCGGTAATGATCCGCGCCGAAAAACGCTGCCACGCTTGCTGACAGATAGATCACGGATGCGATTTTCGCGATGAATTTGGATAGTTGCATTTCTTTTCCTCCCGTCGGGACTTCTTCGCCTAATCCGACTATCGCACTGAATTATGTCCCGCTTTTTCGTCGGAAACGATAAAGAACGCCGATCGGCGGCCATCAACAACTCGCGCGAAGATATCGCTGACGCAGTGTTGGTGACCCGGCTATTCGCGTCAGGTCGAAATGAAGTCCTGCGGTTCAGCAACCGGTGCCGATCGTACGCCGCTGCACTGTGGTTGATTCGCGATGAAATAAAGAACCGGCACGGCCATGCGGCTGATGAGGAGCGACGCGATCTCGCCGGCCATCAACGCGATGGCGAGGCCCTTGAAAATCGGATCGGTGAAGATGACACTCACGCCAACAACTACGGCGAGCGCGGTGAGAAACATGGGACGAAACCGCACCGCACCGGCATCGACGACGGCTTCAGCGAGCGGCATTCCCTCGGCGAGACGTTGCTCGATAAAATCGACAAGGATGATGGAGTTGCGCACCACGATTCCCGCGCCGGCCATAAAGCCGATCATGGAGGTGGCGGAAAAGAAGGCCCCGAGAAGACCGTGCGCGGGCAGGATGCCAACGAGTGAGAATGGAATCGCAGCCATCACCACGATCGGCGTGATGAAGTTGCGAAACCAGCCGACCATCAGCACGTAGATGAGCACCAGTACCACGGCAAAGGCGGAGCCGAGATCACGGAAGACTTCGATCGTGATTTGCCATTCGCCGTCCCATTTCAGCGCCGGCTTCGCTTCGGTGAAAGGCTGGTGAGCGTTGTAGATTTGCACCGGCGTGCCGTCGCCGCCGAATTCGCGCGTGTCGAGTTTGGCAAGCGCCTTGTTCATCTTCAGGATTGCATAGACGGGACTTTCGGTAACGCCGGCCGCGTCGCCGATTACATAGGTCACCGGCATCATATTTTTGTGGTAGATACTTTTCTCGATCGTGGTCTGTTCGACGTGCACCAGCTCCCGTAGCGGGATGAGCGGCGCGGTGCCGGTGGCGCCGGGTTCGGGCAACGCGTTAGCGTCGCCGGATCGGACGCGTAGCGCGAGCAATTCATCCGGGGTCGTTCGCGCGGAACGCGGCAGCTCGAGCATGATGTTCACGTCTTCTTTTTCGCGCGGCAGATGAAGAAGATCGACCGATTCGCCGCCGACGGCGATGCGCAGCGTCTGCGAAATCGTCTCGGCGCTGATGCCGTGCAGCGCGGCCTTTTCCTTATCGATTACGAAGCGCGCCTTCGGTTGGTCGGCCTCGAGATACCAATCAACATCGACCACGCCCGGCGTGCTTTTTAAAATGTCGCGCACTTTGCGGGCAAGCGCGTGCCGGTCCTGTTCGTTAGGACCGTAGACTTCGGCGACGAGCGTTTGCAATACGGGAGGACCGGGCGGCACTTCTGCAACAGCGACCCGCGCATCGTAGCGCGCGGCGATTTCAGCGATGCGCGGACGCACACGTTTTGCGATGTCGTGGCTCTGCGCGCTGCGTTCGCCTTTCGGAAGGAGGTTCACCTGGATATCCGCGACGTTCGCGCCCTGGCGCAGAAAATAATGCCGCACGAGTCCGTTGAAATTATATGGCGCGGCGACGCCGGTATAGATCTGGTAATCGGTCACTTCCGGTTCCGTGCGGACGGCGGCAGCGATTTCGCGCGCGGCTTGCGCGGTGCGTTCGAGCGAGCTGCCCTCGGGCATGTTCAGGATCACCTGGAACTCGCTCTTGTTATCGAAAGGCAACATTTTCACCTTTACCCAGCCGATCGCGACGGTTGCCATCGCAAGCAATAGCAGCGTCGTAATCGAGCCGAGAAAAATCCAGCGCCAGCGCGACAGTGCGATCATCGGTCCCATCAGGCGCCGATAGATCCGGGTGAAGAAATCCTCCTCGTGCGCGAAGTGCCTTTGCGCACCGGCGGGCGGCGTGCCTTCAGTGAGTCGCGAATATTTTTTACCCCAGCGCAAGATTCGGATCGAAGCCCACGGCGTGACGATGAACGCGATCGCGAGCGACCAGCCCATCGCCGCGGTTGCGCCGATCGGAATGGGCCGCATGTATGGCCCCATCAATCCTCCCACGAACGCCATCGGGAGCACCGCCGCGATGACGGCGAAGGTGGCGAGAATCGTCGGGTTGCCGACTTCGCTCACTGCTTCGATCGCGATCGCCGCCCAGTTGCGGCCTTTGTTTTGCGGGAGATGAAAGTGGCGGACGATATTTTCCACCACAACGATCGCGTCATCGACCAGGATGCCGATGGAGAAGATGAGCGCGAAAAGCGTGATGCGATTGAGGGTATAACCGAGAAGATAAAAAACGAGGAGGGTAAGCGCGAGCGTGGCCGGGATCGCGAGCGCGACGATGGTCGATTCGCGCCAGCCGAGCGTGAGCCAGATGAGGAGCGATACGCCGATGATTGCGAGACCCATGTGGAACAGGAGCTCGTTCGATTTTTCCGCGGCTGTTTGGCCGTAATTGCGCGTGATCGAAACTTCTACATCGCGTGGAATGAGCGTCCCTTTGAGCGTCTCGATCTTGCGCAACACCTCGTGGGTGACTGAGATCGCGTTCGCGCCCGGTCGCTTTGCGATGCTGAGTGTGACAGCCGGTTCTTCATCCGGCGCTGAGGCCCCTGCCGCGCCGTGGCCGAAGAAGGTGTAGTTCGACGGCTCTTCTGCGCCGTCGATAATTTTCGCGACCTCCCGCAGGTAGACCGGCCGTCCGCCGAAGACGCCGACGACGACATTACCAACGTCCTCCGCGTTGGTGAGAAACGCGCCAGTTTCGATCACGAATTCCTGGTTGTTAGTCGTTAGGCCGCCTGAGCGATATTGCCTGTTCGCCTGTTGTAGCATCGGCACAAGGCCTGCCGCACTGAGATTGCGCGAGGCGAGTCGCACCGGATCGAGCAGCACGCGCACTTCGCGCCGCGCGCCGCCGATGATCGTCGTTTCTGCGACAAGCGGCACAGCTTTCACATCGTCGTCCACTTCTGCCACCAGCTGGCGAAGTGTGAGATGATCGTAGCGCGCGCTGTGAAAAGTGAGTGCGAGAATCGGCACGTCATCGATGGACTTCGGCTTGATCAAGGGGGTACCGACTCCGTGCGGAATACGGTCGTAGTTCGAGTGCAGCTTTTCCGTCAGCCGCACAAGACATTCCTCTGGGTTGGAACCGACCTTGAACCGCACGATGACAAGGCTCTCGCTGTCGCGCGACGTCGAGTAGATGTATTCCACGCCCGGGATCTCCCAGAGCAGCTTTTCCATTGGACGGGTGGCGCGCTCCTCGACTTCCTTTGCGCTGAAGCCGGCCATGTTCACCTTCACGTCAATCATGGGCACCTTGATCTGCGGCTCCTCCTCGCGCGGTAGCAAGACAACTGCGGCGCCGCCGAGCAGAATCGCCGCGATGACGATTAACGGCGTAAGCTTGGAATTGATAAAGGCGCGCGCTATGCGGCCAGCCACGCCATTCGAACGCGCAGCGTCCGTGCTCATTGCTTTAGGGTGACCGGCTGGCCGTCACGCAGAGATTCGGTGTCTTCGCTCACCACGCGCTCGCCGGAGTTGAGGCCGGAAAGAATTTCCACCTCGTCGCCACTGCGCTTGCCGGTGCGAACGATACGGAGTTGAGAGTGCTGGTTCACCATGACGAAGACGCAGTCCATTTGTCCGCGCACAGCGATCGCCGACGTCGGCACGCGAATCGACTTGCTCTCGCCAGTCTGCACCCAAACCCGCCCGAACTGGCCGCTGCGCGTGGCTTCTGCCGCAGGCAAATCGAGCTTCACGAGAAAAGTGCGGCTGGCGGCGTCGGCCACAGGTGCCACTTCGGCAACTGTGCCCTGAATCGGCGGCGCACCCTCGGCAACTTGCACAGGGAGTTTGGCTCCGATTTTGATGTAGCCGATGAGCGCTTCAGGCACGTCGGCCTCGAAGCGCAATGCGCGCGGATCTTCCATTTCGATAATCGGTTTTCCGGGTGCAGCGAGATCGCCGACATCAGCGAGTTTACGTGTGACGATCCCATCAAAAGGTGCAACGACCTTCGTATAGCCGAGCATCGTCTCCATCTCTCGTGCCGCTCCTTCGGCGACCCGCGCGCTCGCCTGCACGGCGTCGAAATCCGCTTGCGTCGTGATCTTTTTGTCGAGCAACTCGCGACTGCGGGCGAGATCGCGCGTCGCCTGTTCGCGAAGGGCGAGCGCCTGATCGAGCTTAGCCTGAATCTCGCGCGCATCGAGTTGCGCGATCAGGTCCCCGGCTTTTACCATCTGTCCCGGGGCGACGAGCAGCGTCTCGATTCGTGCGCTTACCTTTGGTTCAATTGCGGCGCGGAGTTTTGCCCGCACGGTGCCGACGACTTCCTCGCTCGACGGACGGGCCTTATTTTCGACCACGATGGTGCGGACCGCGACCGGTGGCAGCGACTCTGATGCGTTTTGCTTTTTCGAATGACACGCGAACAGTGCGACAGCAGTGACGATCGTGAGAAGCGAACACGACACCTTCATCGGCGTCTATGGTGCGCGACCGCACTCTACGCCAGCACTGCCGATGCCGAGCTTGAGGAGAATCCGCTCCAGCGGGCAAAAACCAGTAAAGGCAGTCTGAAAAAGGTTGAACCCAACAAAGGCCGCGATAAGCAACCAAACTTGATTCACCCAATAGCCAAGAGCCAGTCCGGTTAGCACAAGCGTGCCTGCGACGAAATAGATGATGCTTTGTCTTTTCATAGCGATGGAATGCGCGGTTTCTGGTCAGTAGCTGTGTTTCCAGTGAAACGGTTCATGAGATTTGCTTTGGGCAACCCTCAGTTATCTACCGGGCCGTGCTTTGCATTGATTGTTCAAAGCTCACCGTTTATTGCGACGAGGCGGTGAGCGACCGCTTCGGACTTTGCTTTCTCACAGCCGATGCTGTTGGCTGAGCAGAATCCTCGTATTCTGCCTTCTATCTACTTACGAAGTGGCATGATCAGCGACAGCTTTAGCTACGTCGAGCGTCGAATCTTTGCCGCCCATGTCGTATGTGCGCACTTTGCCTTGCTTGATAACGCGCGCTATCGCCTCTTCGAGACGCGTAGCCATGTCAGTTTCCTTGAGCCAATCGAGCATTAGCTTTGAGGTCAAGAGCATGGCGATTGGATTCACTTTGTACTGGCCGGCATATTTCGGCGCAGACCCGTGCGTCGGTTCGAAGACCGCGTAGTTATCGCCGAGATTGGCGCTTGGGGCGAAGCCCAGTCCGCCGACAAGACCGGCGCACAAGTCACTGACGATGTCGCCGAACATGTTTTCAGCCACGAGCACCGAGTAATCCTGAGGGTTCTTGAACATCCACATGCAGATAGCGTCGATGTTCGCGTCGTCTGCGCGAATGTCGGGATAGCTTTTGGCGACATCCTTGAAGCAGCGCATCATTAAACCGCCTGTCTCCCGCAACACATTCGGCTTTTCAATCAGCGTGACGCGCTTGCGACCGGTTTTCCTGGCATGCTCGAATGCTTGTTTGCAGATGTTCGTGCAACCTTGCTTGCTCATGATGCGAGTGGACAGCGCGATGTTTTCCAGTCCCGCCTTGTCTTTCCACTTTTTCATCTTCGGATTCGCGCACAACGCGGTGTAGACCTCTTCCGGCAACGGGAAAAATTCGACGCCGCCGTACATGCCTTCGGTGTTTTCTCGAAATACGACTTGATCTATTGGCACGTCTTCACCGCTCGGATTCGTGATTTTGTTGCCGCGATAATTGAGCGGATTGCCTGCGTAGCTTTTGCACGGCCGCATGTTGGTGTGGAGATTGAACATCTGACGCAGGCCGACGATCGGCGAAAAATAGACCAGTCCTTTTCCTTTCAATTCCGGCGCCAATTCATCTTTGGCTTCCGATTGCGGTTTGCTCGTGATGGCGCCGAAGAGACCGCAGGTGGTTTCTTTCAATGCCTTCACTGTGCGATCTGGCAGGGCGTTGCCTTCCTTGCACCAAAATTCCCAACCGATCTCGCAAGGGACGTATTCGGCATCCAGTTTCAGTCGATCCAAAACGAGGCGCGCGGCCTCCATGACATCGTGCCCAACTCCGTCGCCCGGCATCCACGCAATTCTGTATTTAGCCATAGGAAGGCGACTTTATCGGCAAGAGGCGCGCTCGCAAGCAACGGTCGAAGCACAGCCATCCTCTCTGTGGGGAGGCGGGCGTTTTGCCTGCCGAAACGCGATCAACCAGGTGAGACATCCGGTTGCCCCACAGGCAAGATGCCTGTGCTACTTTTTTAGCAGCCGCGACGCTACAACCTTTTCAGCGCCGCCGGCAACGATCAATTCTTGCGCAGCAGGACTGAGCGGCGGGAAGGGGAATGATTTTCCGTCGACGCTGAGGCTTGATCTCGCGTAGTCGATTGTGATTTCGGGCCCAACCGTTGTCGGCGCACGATCAGTCAACGTATCGCGCAAGTGTGTGACCAACTCTGGACATTCGAAGACCACGAAGCCGTTATTAAATGCGTTGCGCTTGTAGGTTTCGGAAAAACTGCCGGCGATAACGCATGGAATACCTTTGAACTTCAGGGCCGTCGCAGCCTGTTCGCGGCTCGACCCGCTTCCAAAATTGAGTCCGCCCACAACAACGTCGCCCTTTTGATAAAGCGTATTGAAGTTCGGATCATAATTTTCAAACGTCACTGCCGCCATCGCCTCTGGCGTCATATCGTCGCGGTAAGTGTGTTTGCTCCCGTAAATGCCGTCCGTGTTCAAATTATCTTTGTCGATAAAGAGAATCCGGCCGCGTACGCTCGCCGGAAAACCTTCCATTATATGTACCGAAGCTGCAGACCTGGCTTTCTTCTTAGGCCGGCGGGTCGCTGTGCCTGCGGGTTTGTCGGTGAAATTCATGGGTGCGCAAATGAATCCCGCCAGCGCGCTAGCGGCGACGACCGCGGGGGAACCGAGATAAACGAACGCGTCACGATCACCCATCCGCCCTTTAAAATTTCGATTCGTGGCGCTGATTGCGTTTTCGCCTTTTTGCACCAGACCGCGGCCGAGTCCGATGCACGCGCCGCAGCCCGGCGGCAACGGAATTGCGCCAGCGCCAATCAGCGTTTGCCAGTCTCCACTCGATTCGGCGCGAGCCTGTGTCTCTGCACTGGCGGGCGCAAGATAAAACTCAACGCCGTCGGCGACGCGTCCGCCCCGGCTTCGAATCACTTCCGCGGCGTCGCGCAAATCTTCGAAGCGCGCGTTAACGCACGAGAGTAAATAGGCCTTTTGGATCGGCACATGTTTGCGTTCCATTTCAGGCAGCGAGACCATTGTTTTCACTTCGTTAGGCCCAGACACATGTGGCACCACTGTCGCTAGATCCAGCTCAAGCTCGATTGCGTACTCGGCGTCTGGATCCGCGGTGAGTTCACTGCGATTTTTCCACCACTCGTCAACATCCGCGTTTGTGTAACCGGACCGGCTCTTTGCGCCGCGCCTACCAGGACGTTTCGGACTGGTGAATTCGGCAACACGCGAACGCAAGTACTTCACGGTTGTTTCATCGAAAGGGAAAACGCCCGCCAGCGCGCCCCATTCCGTAGTCATGTTGGCGATTGTCATTCGGGCTGACATCGGAAGATTGGCTGCTCCGTCGCCGACGAATTCTACTGCGTGATTGAGCACCTCGTCTTTGTTGAACAAGCCGCATAACGCGATGATCACGTCCTTCCCAACGACCCCCGCCAAAAGCTTCCCCTTAAGCATAACCTTCGCCACTGGCGGAACTTGCCACCATGTCACGCCGGTTGCCCAAATGCTCGCAGCATCAGTGCGTACAACTGGTGTCCCGAGTGCTGCCATCGCGCCGTAGAGGTTCGAGTGCGAATCGCTGGCAACGACCATCGAGCCGGGAACGACGTAGCCCTGTTCGATCATCACCTGGTGAGAAATGCCGGTTCCCGCTGGGTAAAAATCGATATCGTGCTCGCGCGCAAACGCCTCGATCTTCGCATACTTCGCCAGGTTTTCGGGCGATGTGTTTTGGATGTCGTGATCGATGGCGAAGACCGGCTGGGCCGGATCGGCAATCGATGTCGCACCGATCTGCTTGAATTTTGGAATCACCGCGCCGGTGTTGTCATGCGTCATCACATGGCGCGGGCGAATCGAAATGAAATCGCCACTGTGCACCATTGTTCCCGCAGGGAGTCCATCCGCGTGGCGCGCCGCAATCTTCTCAACAAGTGTAAATGCCATATGACTGTGGAGTTACCGGGAGAAGAATCTCTGATCGCTTCTGGACTGATTTACCAAAGAGAATGAATCGAGATGTTTCGCTTCGCTCAACATGACAGTCCTAATTAATGAAGCAGAAAATTCGCGTCAATTCGTCTGTTTTGTGGGCAATTATTTTTTCGCGGCTCGCTTCCCCAGAAGCTTGGCGATATCGAAGTCCACAAAATCGGCGTGATGAAAGATTACCGATTCGATCGATCGCTCGACCTTGTCACCCTCGTGGCTATGAGTTGCGATGATGTGCAGCACTTCCCCGGGAATGCCGTGCTTGTACGCCAGGGCCACACCGCTGAACGGGTGGCGCACCTGCTGCCCGAACCTTCCCTGGATCACTTTACCGGAATCGTCCTTGTCGTACTCGAGCGGTTTGCCCACATCTGCCAGGAGCGAACCGGCGATGAGATAGTCCCGCTGGACAGGAATCCCACAGCGGAACGATTTCTCTAAAACATCCGCGATAGCGATGCATTGACGCGCACACGAATTCAGATGCTCGACAAAAGTCATATCGATATCGCCGGCCAGGAGCGTGAACTTCACGGCGCGGAGTTCATCGAAAGTCCAGCCTTTCCCGCCGCATCCGCTGGTAATCGCTTCGTTCCAAACTGCTGCCACCTTTCCGCGCAATGAATTGTCTTTGATCTCCATCAAAGGCGGAAAAAGCTCCGCGATTTCTTTAACGCCGTAGTTTTTCCGTTCGTTTGTTGTCATGGTGATTACCCTGATTTCAGTCGATATTTTTGAGGCCTTGAAGCCGTTCTTTCGATTATTTTTTTGGCTTCCAAATCAAGCTTAACGGTTTCGCCATACCAACTGATATTTCCTGAGAACTTGCCTTTTAAGCCCTTATTAAGGCTGCTGAACAATTCGGTGTGGGTGAGGTCACGTTTCCGCAGGGCCGACAGGATAGCCTTCTTGAGGGTGTCGTATTTTTTTCTGTCGATATTCTTCCCGCTTTTACCCAGTGGGTGTTTCGTCAATATTTTTTCAGCGGTCATTTTCCTCCGGCTTTGTTGATGCTCCTGCTCACACTGACATCCATGTCGGTGAACCTCACAAGCATGCGTTTCGGCCGCCGATGGTCAATGGAGGTAATCAGTGCGGGTTGAATTGTAATTTGTTTAATGCAGACTTCCCAGCGTCGGTCCTGTAAGCCTCGAGCCCAGCTAAATTGTCTCATGCCAACCTACGAATATTCGTGTCAGAAATGCGGGCAGACTTTCGAAGCATTCCAGTCAATGCGCGATCAACCGTTTCGCGAATGTCCGAAGGAGCTTTGCCGGTTGCCAAAGTGGGGTCACGGGAAGGTCAAACGTTTACTTGGTACCGGCGCAGGTCTGATTTTCAAGGGCTCGGGATTTTACAGCACTGATTATCGTAGCGAATCATACAAAGCAGCTGCCAAAAAGGACTCTGCGCCGAAAGGATCCGAAGCGGGCGACAAATCCTCCAAAACCGAGCCAGCAAAAACTCCTTCGTCTGGCGAGACGAAAACAACCGAGAAGAAATCAGCAAAAGAATCCTGATGTTTTAGCAACAGCCGCGCGAACCCTCCTAATACGGATTCGACCCGGGGAGATCTGGTCGGGTGTGCTTAACCCTTGGGCAATTTTTGCAACTGCTCGATGAACGCCTCAGGGCCGCCGGGGAAATAACCGTCGAACTGCCACACCTTCTGGCCGCTGCTGTTCAGCACGACGATGGTCGGAAATCCGAGAACTTCATACTGCTGGGCCAATTGCACATTTTGCTTTCTCTCTTCCGTAGGCTGGGCTTTTTTGCGCGGAAAATCGAGCTCCACCAGGACTAGATTATCGTGCGCGTAGTCCTTGAACTTCGGCTGCGAGAAAATGTCCTTGTCGAGTTTGATGCACCACCCGCACCAGTCAGATCCTGTAAAATTGAGGAACAGAAGTTTGTGGTTCGTCTTCGCCTCTTCCTGCGCCTTGTTGTAATCATGCTGCCAATCGGATTCCGCTCGCGCGAAGGCAGCGAAAACAATCGAGACCGCGGCTGCGAAGAGAAATAATCGGGGCGTTTTCACTCCACCATATTCGATGCAGTTGCAGCCCGGCGCAAGAGCGGCACAACGCACCGCCCGGGTTTTTATTACTTTTTGAAGCCCACAACAGTCCGACGCGGCAACGCCAGGCTATCGAAGGACGTTCTGATCTAACGCAGGTGCTTCGAGACGAGTTTGGTCATCTCGAACATGCTCACCTGGCTCTTGCCATTAAACACCGGCCTGAGGGCGTCGTCGGCGTTGATCATGATTCTTTTCTTTTTGTCCTGCAGACCGCGCTTCTTGATGTATGCCCAAAGCTTTTTTGTAAGCTCTGGCCGTGACAGCGGCTGCGAACCGACGACGGCTGAAAGCTTGTCGTCCGGTTGGACCGGTTTCATGAAGGCGGGATTCGGTTTACGCTTGGAAGTTTTTTTGGTTTTCGGCATGCACGCTGACTAACGTTTCGCCTGTGGGAGAGCAAGACTAATTTTGAGCTAAATAAAAATTTTTTATTGTCGATCTTCCCGGCGCACGACGATCGCTGCCACATCATCGGGAGCAGTCTTCGCAGAATTCTTGGAACCGGTTTGCGCCACGACCCGTTCGAGCAACGCCTCCGCGGTGGGCGCGGAATGGTCCAGAAGTTTTTCGAGTTGCCCGGGTGTTACTCGATGGCGCTCATCTTTCGTCCAGCGGAACAAGCCATCCGTGTAGAGAAGGAAAGCATCACCGGGCTCAAGTTGGATCACTGTTTCAGTGAATTTCGTTCGTTTGATCAAGCCCAGTGGCGGCGCCACCGAAGCGACGGATTCTGTTGCGCCGTCGTGATGAACAACCAGGAGCGAGGGGTGCCCTGCGCCAACGACCTGAGCTCGTCCGGTTGCGGGATCAAGGGCAACACACATTGCAGTCATGAATGAGGTCGCGCCGAAGATGCTGCGAAAATCATTATCTACCCCTTCCATCAAAGTCGCCGGCGAATCGTGATCCATACTGCCGTATTGAAAAAGAAGTTTTGCCAGTGTTGTGAGCAACGCGGCAGCCGCGCCGTGTCCTGTGCCATCTGCGATCCAGAACAATACCCGGCCATCCTTCATTCGGAGCCAGCCGTAGATGTCGCCGCCGACCTGGATGACAGGATGGTAGCATGTTGCGATCTGCCAACCTGGCAAGGACAGCGGTTTATGTGGTATCAATGATTGCTGCGTTAGGCGCGCGGCTGCCAGATCGCGCTCCAGTTCGCGGCGCCATTTCTCCAGTTCATCATTTTGCTGCTCCAGTTGGCCCCGCATTGAACGAAGCCGAAGTTGCGTTTCGATTCGCGCCCGCAATACCGACGCGTTGACAGGCTTGGTCACAAAATCATCCGCACCTGCCTGCAGACAGGATACCTCGCTTTGCTCGCTCCCATGTGCCGTCAGCATAATAGCCGGGATTTGGGCGACCATTGCATCGTCATCGGAGCGAAGGCGTCTAAGTACCTCGGCGCCGTTGAGACCTGGCATGTCGAAGTCCAGCAGCAAAAGCGAAGGCGGCCGCGTGTGAATTGCTTCCAGTGCTTCAGAACCATCGTTTGAGACGCGGCAATTGTAACCAGCAGCGCTGAGTAGTTGGGCTAATACCCTGCGACTCATGGCGTCATCATCGACGACTAAAATCTCTGCATGTGAATTGTCTGCCATCTGTAATTCGGATTCGGATTACGCACGCTGGCGTATTGTATTTGTGCTTCTCTTTGTCAACAATCGAAGCAGCTGGAACAAAGCGTGATTTAATCATTGGCAACGAGTCTGACTCTGGATACGATTAGCAAAATTTTCGTTATGAAATTTTCAATCCCGCTTGCTCTCCTCGCGGTTTTCTTTTTGGCCTCATGCGCTGAGGAGCCACCGCCACCACCACCGCAACACCATCGGCCGTCTGCGTACGCTCCGCCCCAACCGCAAGAATACCCACCGCCGCAGCAGCCATTTAACCCGAATGGACCGGCGCAGCCAATTGCCACACCGCCGCCGGTCGTCGCATCTTCACCTCCGCCCGCGGCTGCGCCGCCGACAAAGGTGGCAAAGGGAGATTATCCCTACGGAATCCCTGTCCCCGGAAAACCGCACCTTGTTGAGAGCCCGTATTCGCCCGGCAAATATATCGACGTGGAAGGATTCCCTCCCGGGACTGAAGTGAAGGACCCTTACACCGACAAGATTTTCCTTGTGCCCTAACGCGAAAGCTTCCGGAGGTCCGCTCATCCGGAGGAGTGAATAGCGGATTAATGCGGCGCGGCTTTATGCGAATATCCGGCAGGAATATCGACGTTTAGATTGATTCTATGGAATTGCGGATAAAACGGGCGCCTCGGATCGATCTCGAAATCGGCGTACCCGGCGATAAGAGCATTTCGCATCGTGCAGTGATCGTAGCGGCTCTCTCCAACGGTGTGTGCACGCTTCGCGGATTTCTGCCGAGCGAAGATTGTATGCATACGGTGAACGCAATGCGCGCACTGGGAATCAAGATCGAACAGCCTGAGCCGACCACGTTACTCGTTCATGGAAAGAAACGGGTTCTCACCGCGCCGAACCAGGAAATCAATTGCGGCAGTTCGGGCACGACCATGCGGCTTTTAGCGGGTCTGCTGGCGGGACAAAAGTTTGAGAGCCGGCTTGTAGCGGATCCTGGCTTGTCCAAACGGCCGATGGATCGAGTGATCGCACCGCTTTGCGAGATGGGCGCGAGCGTTGTTGCGGAAGGTCCTGACGGTACCCCGCCATTGCGCATCCATGGCGGGTCACTCCGTGGAATTCAATACCGCCCATCGGCAGCGAGTGCGCAAGTCAAAGGCGCACTGCTTCTGGCCGGCCTGTTTGCGAAAGGCAAAACCACCATTGAAGAACCACTGCCGACCCGGAATCACATGGAGAAGATGCTCAAATATTTCCTTGTGCGATCGACAACCGAAGATGACGGCAGCGTTAGCGTTTTTGGCGAGCAGGTTCCCGAGTCACGGGATTTCGACATTCCCGGCGACATCTCTTCGGCGGCGTTTTGGCTGGTTGCCGCCGCGGCACAGAGTCGTGGACATCTGCTCATTCGCGACGTTGGATTAAATGATACGCGAACGGCGATGCTGGGTGTGCTACTCCGAATGGGTGCGCACGTTCGAGAAGCCGTCGAAGACAGCGAGCACTTTGAACCGCGGGGGGTCGTGGAAGTCACCGGAGTGCCGCTAAAAGCCACGGTCATTCAGGGGAAAGAAGTGCCGCAGCTCATTGACGAGTTGCCGGTTTTATCCATCGCAGCGGTGTTGGCAAGCGGCAAAACGACGATCCGGCACGCAGAGGAACTGCGCGTTAAAGAGACCGATCGCATAGCGGCGATCGCGCACAATCTGCGCACCATGGGCGCGCAAGTCGCCGAACTAAGCGACGGTCTTGAAATTTATGGACCAGCGCCATTGCACGGAGCGCGTCTGCCGAGCTTTGGCGATCATCGCATCGCCATGGCCTTTGCTGTAGCGGGCTTGTTTGCTGAAGGCGAGACGATCATTCAGGACGCCGAATGTATTCGTGAATCGTATCCGGGATTCGAAGCAGTTCTTGAAGAATTTAGCAACCCGAAGCGGATGCAGGTCAGCACGCCGGTCATCGGTTCACTCGCTCCTGTGCCCGCGCAGGAGTAATTTCGTTAGGCACGAACTACACATGGGCTCACACGCTTCCGGACACCGTGTGATTGCTATTGATGGTCCCGCCGCCTCGGGGAAAAGCAGCGTCGCGCGAAAGCTTGCGCGACAACTCGGTTTTATTTACGTCAACTCAGGTGCAATCTATCGAGCCATCACCTGGCATCTTCTTCAAAACAGAATTCGGCCTGAGGAGAACGACCGGATCTCTGAGGCGCTGGATTCAGCAGCCCTTGCATGCGTTGTTCGAGATAACGAGGCGCGCATCGTTGTAGATGACGTCGATCCCGCCGAGCATTTGCGGGAGGACCGTGTGAACGAAAGTGTTTCTCGTGTCAGCAAATTACCGCGAGTTCGCGAAATCGTTTCAGAAAGACTTCATCACTGTGCTGACGGGCATGACGTCGTAATCGAAGGCCGGGACATTGGATCGGTCGTTTTCCCCGACAGCCCGTACAAGTTCTATATTGATGCTTCTCCTGACGTGCGGCTCCAACGTCGTGCCGCACAAGGTGAACGCGATGAGATCACCATTCGCGATCGCGATGATGTGTCACGGGCCGTCTCACCACTAATAAAAGCGAAAGACGCGCACCTGATCGACACTTCTCATGTGACGGTCGAACAGGTGGTGACGGAGATAATTGTACGGCTTGAGCAAGCAGGTTTGCCGATTGGCGATGTTCAGATCACAAATCGCGCGGTCGGCGAATGAATTTCTATTACTGGGTTGGCTATCACCTGAGCCGGCTTGCCGGCCGATTGTTGTTTCGGTTTCGGGTCATTCATCGGGAGCGCATGATTCAAAGCGGGCCGGTGATTCTGGCGATGAATCACCAGAGCTATCTCGATCCGCCGCTAGCCGGGAGCACCTGTGATAGATCGATTTATTTTCTCGCGCGCCGAACGCTTCTTGACGTACCGCTGTTGGGGCGTGTTTTGCCAAAGCTGAACGTGATCCCGGTTAATCAGGAAGGCGTTGATCGCAGCGCGATTAAAGCTGTGATCCGCGTTTTACAGGCCGGTAACGGCGTTTTGGTGTTCCCGGAAGGCTCGCGCAGCCTCGACGGCAACCTTCAGGCGGCGGAGCCGGGCTTGGGCTTGATCATCGCCAAAACGCTCGCGCCGGTCGTGCCGATGCGAATCTTTGGCGCTCGGGAAGCGCTGCCGCGCGGCGGCGGCCGCCTTCGGCTTGTGCCAATTACGATCGTGATCGGAGAACCGCTATTTTTTAGCGCGACCGATCTTCAGCTGTCAGGGAAAAATCTGTACGCCGAACTGAGCGATCGCGTCATGAAAGCCATCTGCGCGCTGAGATTGCAGTGATATGCACTGATACGCTTGCGCTTGCGATGTTCACTTGGATACTGCGTAGTGATTTTGCCAGACGAAAACACCGAAAAATCGCCAACACCCCGAGCGCCAAAAACCGCGGTTGTTTTAATGGCAATAATTGTGATTTGTCTGGCGATGCTGGCGGTTTTTGCCAATGTCCAGCGTTCCCGGCGTGATGCCGTCGAAGTGGTCGCAGTTAAATCGACAGCTTCGCCTACACCTCAAGAACGTTAAGTTTCGTTTGACATCGAAATCCTGTCCGATTTTCTCGTTCTTCACCCAACAAGACCGAATTCACCGATGATATGGAAAAAACTCTCGCCCTGTCGTTGCTGATTCCTTTTGCGCTGGTTTGCTCGTGCGAAAAACACGATTCAACTTCTGAACAACAACTCGCTGAACGGAAAGCAGAGTTGGATGCCCGAGAAAAAGCATTGGACGAAAGAGAGCAGGCATTGGCGAAACGAGAAAAATTGGTCGTTAAACCGCGAATTGCTCCGGTTCCTCGAACAGCCCCCGCCGCGCGTCAGCGCGCGGTTCCTGCTGATCTCCAGGGCCTCAGGGCCGATCCCGCCCAGCTAAGAACTGAACGAGAACAACGAATGCAGGAGCGCCTGGCCGAAAGGCGACGCAGGATGGAAGAGGTACAAAGAATGAGGATTCCCCCTTTACTACGTAGCCAGGCAACGGCTCCTGCCACAGAGCAAGCTGCTTCGCCGAGTCCGTCGCCTACGCCAGAGTAATTCTGAACGTCGTTAGGCGCGCTTTCCGAAAGAGTTCGGTGAGTTTATCGACTGCATGGCAAGCTCGCGCGCGTATTGAAGGGTGTCGATGGAATCGGCGTTCTTGTCGCGTCGAATCGCCTTAATTCTGGGGAAACGGAGTGCCAGTCCACTGGCGTGGCGAGTGCTAGGCTGGATTGAATTGAAAGCCACCTCTAGCACGACATTTGGGTTCACTCTGCGGTAGCGGCCGTGGTCGGCTATTGTGTTTTGTTTAAAATGTTCCGTTAACTGTGCAATCTCTACATCGGTTAAGCCGCTGTAGGCTTTGCCGATTGGCAAAAGTTCGCCGGTGGTTTCGTCGCGCACAGCGAACGTATAATCGCTTAACACATTGTTGCGTTTTCCATGGCCAAGCTCCGCAGCGACAACAACCACGTCCAACGTCGCTAATTCGCGTTTCAGTTTGAACCAAAACATCCCGCGGGCGCCGGGGAGATAAAAACTTTCGGCATCTTTGATCATCAAACCTTCATTCAAACGCTGACGCGCATCCTGGAAAATTTGCTCAATTTCTGTCGCAGAGCGCGCCGGCGTTACCTTCGCCCTCTGAAATTGGGGCGGCAATGTGAGCGTCCCGAGTTGTTCCCGCCGCTCACGAAGCGGAGTTTTCAAGAGCGAGCGTCCATTCATCCAGAGAAGATCGAAAATGACAAACGCGACCGGGACATCCGCTGCCGCGCCGGCAAACAGATCAGCAGTGTGGTCCTTGCGTCCAAGGCGCTTCTGCAAATCGAAGAAGGTCAGTCGGCGTCCCTCGTCAAAAGCAATGATTTCGCCGTCAACAATTAGCTCCTGGTCGAACCTCCTGGCTTGGTCGACGAGCTCCGGAAATTGTCCGGTAATTCGTCGCAGATCGCGCGAGAAAATCTCGACTCTATTTCCGCTCCGATGAAGCTGTGCACGAATCCCGTCGAATTTGTCTTCAACGTACACCGTGCTTGGAATCGATGAGCCGGACCGGTCGCGATCAGTCACTTCAATAAAACGGTTCCAGACGGCATCCGCGCTGGGTTCGGGAGTGGCGAGCATGCATTTAATAGGGCGAAACATCGATAGCTCGGCGCTGTGCAGTTCTTTTTCGGACGCCAGAAGCGCCGTCCTGCCGATGTCGCCTAACAACATGTTGGCCCGTTTCACTTCTTCGAGCGAAACATCAAACGCCCGCGAAATGGCTTCCTCCACTAGACCTTCGCGCAAGCCGATGCGCAGGTCGCCAGTCAAAATCTTGACCACGTACTCGCCTTCCCGCGCGGATAAAATCGTAAATCGCTCTCGCAACAGTTTTGCCTTGGCGATCGGGCCGCGCGCGCGCTGAAGATGCTGGAACAACTCGGCCGACTCCAGAATGGTGAATGGTTGCGGCGCGGTTCGGCCATCAAGCACGTCAAATGCGCTCTTGCCAGCATCGCCATGTCTGCTGGCGATTCCATGAAACTCCGAATCGTCGATTTTGGTCGCATCCTGCAGCGCGCGGAAAATTACGGCCCACCCAACCTGCAATATGCGCGGATCGCTCTGGGCAAATGCTCTTCCGGTGAAGTACGTCGTTGCAATCGGAAGCTGCGCACTTGTTAGGCTGCGGAGGTAACCGGCCAGCAACCGAACCTTCTCCAATTTCGCCGGAATTGCACTGATGTCTTCACCGACCCTCGCGAAATCCAGAAATTCAGAGTGCTGCATAAACTCGCCGGCCGGCCGCGCTGCGGCGGAATTCCTCGGCATAGATTGCAGTGCAATGTCCTTTCGTCCGAAGTGCAGTTCCATCTGATTTTCTTCGGTCAGCGCCCACGCTTCGAGGCCGCGGGCCCGAAGATCGGAGGCAAAAGCTGCGGCGAAACCATGGAGCGTCAACACTCGGCGCGGCTGCACTAGTTCGACGTATCGAAGCAAATCGTCGTAATCCGCGTGATCCGACAGGGGAAATGCCGCATCGACCTGGTAGCGATATACCGCGTTTGGGTCGACAGCCCATCCACTGATAAACGCTACACGTTTGCGCGGGATGTTTTCCAGCATCATTGAACGATTCGCGCTGGGCGGACAGATCAACACTTTGCCGGCGACATCGTTCCGATTATATCGCACGTATTTGCAAAACGATTGACCCAGCTGTTCGTAGATGCGCGTCATTTGATAAACCGAGCCATGCAGCATGGGAATCAAACCGGCGCCCTCGAGCGCACAGAGGATTTCCTGCGCCTTGCCTAACGAGTAACCCAGCAGCACCGGCACTTCACCTGCGTCAATCGCGTCGCTGCAGAACGCCACCATTCGGTCAACTACCTCTTTCGTGGGCGGAAATCGATAGCGGGGCACGCCGAATGTTGTTTCCATCACAAGCGTGTTAGCATGACGCCACTCCGCCTGCTCGGCGGATTTGCCCGGACGCAGCTTGAAGTCGCCAGTATAGAGGAGCGTCTCTTCACCAGCGAAAAGAAGGCACTGCGCTGAGCCGAAGATATGCCCGGCAGGTAATAACATCAGATCAACGCTGCGAATACATCGTCGTTCCCCGAATGGCACCGAATGTTCGATGCGCGAGCCCGGCAAGCGGGCACGCATCAGGCGTGCTGTGCACTCGGAAACGATGACCTCCTGATGCGGCGCGATGTGGTCACTGTGCGCGTGCGAAACGAACGCAAAACGTTTCGCGTCCCATGGGTCCAGCCAGAAATCTTGTTCCGGCAAATAAACCCCGCGCTCGTAGCGAACTTTGATCACCCAGAAAATTACTTCGCAATTGGTTGAGTTCCATAGCATCAATAGTGCCGATGAACACCGCGCGTTGCGCGTTGACACTTCCCTCAAAGACCCGCTTTATTACGGAAATGAGATTTGCCGTCGCACTTCTAATTTTGACTTTCCTGGTTGTTTCTGCTCCCGGGAAGAGTGGACGCGAGGAACCCAAAGTCCTTGAGAAAATCACGACGCTGCCGGTGGCTTTGGATCCGAATTTTGAGTTCCGAAAAACCAAGCTCTTCTTCATGAATGAAAAAGGGCTAAAGCAGAGTGAGAGGGCACATGATTCGACGAGCAAGGTTGGCGGGAAGACAAATACGCCCAACCAAAAAACTTCCGTGCTTCAGGACGCCCCGATTGTTTTTGAGAGGCAATATCGTCTTTACGGCGCGGTCACCGGAATCGATCAACGGCAGCGTTTCGGTGATTACTTCGATTTTTTTTGGCGGACCAAACGCCCCTCAGATGTCACCGTGCGTCTGGAATATCGCCAGGAAAAATTGCACGAACACGTCCAGGCGCAGGAAATCACATATAGAAACGTGCGCGGTACTAACAAGACCGAATTCAAGGTAATCGGTGACGATTACTTTGATGATGGCCGCGTCATTGCATGGCGCTGTCTGTTAATCGCGAACGGCCGAATCGTGGCGGAAAACCGATCGTTTCTTTGGGAATAAATGGCGCGGCTGCGTTTTGCTTCCGCAGCGGTGTCTCGAAGATTCGAGCCAATGCGGCTCATGAGGAGCTACGTTCGGACTGAGTTGATGAGGGATTTTCCCACGCGTGGGCAGGTTTGACAGCATGGGTTTCGGGCTGGTATCGTTTGAAGAGTAACTGTGGATTCATCTATTCAAGTTGGGGTAAGAGGGCCGGCCGTATGGGTGAAAGTGGAGGGAAAGGGTAGCTTCCTCAATAGCGGCAACCTTAAGGAGTTCTCGCGCGAGATGTTGGACCGCGGGTATCGCGAATTTGTGATCGATCTGGCGGATTGCGCCATGATGGATTCGACTTTCATGGGAACTATGGCCAGCGTGGCGTTGCGGCTCAAGGAACTCGGTCGCGGTCACCTTCACATTGTTCATTGCGGCAATCGCAGTCAGCAACTTCTTTCCGGGCTCGGATTGGATCAAATATTCGATATCCACAGCGATGGCAGTGGTGCACCTGACTGTGAAGCGCTCGACCAAGCCTTCGGAAACAACACGCTCCATTCCCGGAAAAAGGAGCAGACAGAGACGATGCTCGAAGCGCATGAAGCGCTTTGCGAGGCTGCGCCCGAAAATATTTTTCGCTTTAAGGACGTTCTCGATTTCTTAAGACAAGATCTTCATCACGAGACGTCTTCGAAGTAAGCTGGCCTCCCGCAATGTGGCCGACTCTTCTCCTTGGACTGCTTGTCGCGTCTCTGGCTGGGTGGGGTATGACTGCCTATCTCCAGCGCCGAGAAATTCGCAGACTGGAGCGCTCGCATGAGGAAATTCAGGTCGAGGAGACGCTTGTCTTTGATTTCCTCCACGGGTTAGGAGAAGCGTTCCGCGGGACAATTCGACCTCAGGAACTGCATCGGCTCATCGTGGAGGGCGCAGTCCGGATTCTCGACGCACATGGCGGCACGCTTTACGTTGCGGACCGGACAGGTGGAAAGCTGATGCCGGGATTCACCTCGAAAGGCTGTCCGCCGCTGGTAGATATCCCGCACGATATTTTACAACAAGCCGCTGCAAATCCCATTGTCCTTGAGAGCTTCCTGCGGCTCCATATGCTTGATGCGAATGAAGGATTGATTGGGCGCGTTTGGCAAACAGGTCAGGCTGTCCACATCAACGAATTCTCGGAAGCGCCGGAGTTGGCGAAATTGCGAGGAAGCGCTTTTGGCAGCCTGTCGGTCATGGCCACGGCGCTCCAGTATGGCGATCAAAACCTCGGTGTTCTGGCGGTCGCCAATGGTCCAATGGGCGCGCCCTTTTCGCAGGCTGATTTTGTCGTTTTCAAATCAATCGCCGAGCAGTCGGCTTTTGCGCTCTACAACGCGATCATCTATTCGATGGCGAACGAAAAGAAACGGCTGGATCACGATTTGGAAATTGCGCGAGACATTCAGCGCATCCTGCTTCCATCTGAAGCGCCGGCCATCAATGGGTTTCAAATCAGCGGGATTAACGTGCCAGCTCGCCAGGTAAGCGGCGATTATTTTGATTACATCCATGTGGATCAACAGCGACTTGGTGTTGCAATCGCAGACGTTTCCGGAAAAGGCGTCCCTGCGTCGCTGATCATGGCGATCTGCCGCAGCGTATTGCGTGCCGAGGCGGCCCGGAACCCTTCTCCGGCGGATGTGTTACGAAAAGTTAACCGGCAGCTTTATCCGGACATTAAAGAGGACATGTTCATCAGCATGGCCTACCTGGTCTTGGATCATCAGAACGATGGAGTGACGCTTGCACGAGCCGGACACGATGCGCCATTATTGTATCAGCAGCAGTCGCAAACAATCACGCCGATTAAGTCGCCGGGAATGGTGGTGGGAATTGACAGCGGAAGTGTGTTCGATAGGCTTACCGTCGATTTTTCGGTACCGCTCGAGCGCAACGATTGCCTCGTTCTCTACACCGACGGTGTGACTGAAACGCTCAACTCCGAGGGTGACGAGTATGGCGTTGATCGCATGATGCAGTCGGTTCGCGCCAGCGCGAACGATGGTGCGCCAGCGATTGTTAAGACGATTATCGAGGACGTGCGCGAGTTTACCGGTTCGGTGCCGCAAAACGATGACATTACTGTGATAGCCATCCGCAAAACATGAAAAAGATCCCTTCCCGTGAACGCGAAGAAGAAATGAATTCGTCAATGCAGGCGAAGCAACCCTCCCCAATGGCTGCAGGCGACGCCGATTCCGACGAAGCAATGGCAGGTTTGCAAGCCGATCTCGATCGATTCCGTGATCTCGCGCTACGCAGCCAGGCTGATTTCGAGAACTACAAAAAACGCGCTGCCCGCGAAAAAGAGGATGCGGTAAAATATGCCAATAGCTCATTGCTCCAGCGTTTGGTCTCAATTCTCGACAATTTTGAAATGGGTTTGGCAGCGGCGAAAACCGACGGCACGCAATCTCCGATCTATTCCGGAATGGTTCTCGTGCAAAAACAGCTGAACGATTTGCTCGAGGAAAACGGGCTGCAATCGATCGAAGCCGAAAACAAAAAGTTCGATCCGAACCTGCACGAAGCGATTGCCCACGAGCCCAGCGAGGCCCCCGAAGGAACAGTCATTCGCCAGGCCCGCCGAGGTTATCGGTTTAAGGATCGTCTGCTGCGACCTGCGCGCGTCGTTGTTTCCAGCGGCCCGGCGAAGTAGTGAGCATGTGTCATTCCGAGCGAAGTCGAGGAATCCCGTGACATTATCACGCGGTTGCGCACCGGGATCCTTCGGCTCCGCTTCGCTCTGTTCAGGATGACAACTCCCGAAAATGGCTACTGAGAAACGCGATTACTACGAAGTGCTCGGCGTAGGCCGCACTGCCGCTGGTGAGGAAATCAAACGAGCCTATCGCAAGCTCGCGGTAAAGTTTCATCCTGATAAGAATCCGGACGATCCGCACGCCGAGGAGAAATTCAAGGAATTAGGCGAAGCGTACGACGTCCTGATGGATCCAGACAAACGCGCGGCATACGATCGGTTCGGTCACGCCGCGTTCGCGCAGGGCAGTGCCGGTTTCGGCGGGGGTGGTTTTCATGATCCGTTCGAAATTTTCCGCGAAGTGTTCGGCGGTGGCGGATTTGGCGGCGGAATTTTCGAGACTTTCTTTGGCGGCAGCCCCGGAGAGCGCTCCGGCGATCAGCGCCGTGGCTCGGATCTGCGATACGACATGGAAATAAAATTGGAGGAGGCGGCTTTCGGCGCAGAGAAGACGATTGAGATTGAGAAGCTTGACGCCTGCGACAAATGCAATGGCAGCGGCGCCGAACCAGGCTCGCGCAAAACAAGTTGTCCGACGTGTGGTGGACGCGGACAGGTGATCAGTTCACGCGGCTTCTTTCATGTCTCGCAAACATGTCCACGTTGCCACGGCGCGGGCGAAATCATCGAAAAGCCATGCCCGAAATGCCACGGCGAAGGCCGTGTCGAAAAGCTCAGCCGAATCAAACTCAAAATTCCCGCGGGAATCCGGGAAGGCACCCGATTACGTTCGCCGGGAAACGGCGAGGCCGGTATCGGCGGCGGTGCAGCCGGTGATCTTTATGTGGTGGTCCACATCAAAGAGCACAACATTTTCCATCGCGAAGCCGATGATTTGTACCTGCGACGTGCCAATCCCTTTTTCCGTAGCGGCGTTGGGCGGGGAGATCGATGTGCCGACGCTCGAGGGCAAGGCCTCTGTTAAAGTCCCCGCAGGCACGCAAAGCGGACAAATGTTCAAACTCCGTGGCAAAGGGATAACAAACGTGAACGGTCGGACCCACGGGGATTTATTAGCGCGGCTGATCGTTGAGGTGCCGTCGCGGCTTAATTCGGAGCAACGCCACAAGCTTGAAGAGTTCGCCGCGCTTTGTGGCGAGGAGAACACTCCAATGCGCAAAACTTTCTTCGACCGCGCAAAAGAATTCTTTAGATAAGCCCGGCAATTCCGTGGTGCGCAACGTCGTTAAATTGATCGAATGCCCACGCGACGCGTGGCAGGGGCTCAGTCGGCAAATTCCGACCGAGCTGAAAACGGGTTACCTGCGCGCCCTGATTGACGCCGGGTTCAAACATATCGACGCAGTCAGCTTTGTTTCTCCCAAAGCCGTTCCGCAAATGGCCGACAGCGAAAAAGTGCTGGAACAAATCGACGTGCCTGACGAGGTCGAGATCATCGCAATCGTGGTTAACGAAAAAGGGGCCGAGCGCGCCATTGCCACACAAGCGGTTTCAACTCTCGGGTTCCCTTGCTCGATCTCCGAGACTTTTCTGCGCAAGAACCAGAATCAGACAGTGGACGAATGCTACAAGGTTTTGGAGTCGATCAAAAGACAAGCAGACAATAAGGGGCTGAACACTGTGGCTTACGTTTCGATGGCGTTTGGAAATCCGTATGGGGATCCCTGGAATCGGACGCAGGTTCGCGAGGCGCTCAATAGACTTGTCGACCTCAATATAAAATCCCTTTCGCTAGCTGACACCGTTGGCATGGCCAATCCTGATGTAATTCGAAGTGTGTTTGAATCAGTTACAAGCGAGTACCGCGACCGCGACATCGGCATACACCTCCACAGCGCCCCGGCCCAAGCTGAAGCGAAAATACTCGCCGCGTATGACGCCGGCTGCCGCCGTTTTGATTCCGCTGTTGGCGGACTGGGAGGATGTCCATTCGCGCAGGATGCTTTGGTGGGAAACATTTCTACAGAATCCCTGCTCGCCGCTTTGAAACAGCGCGGCCTAGAGCTGCCTATCAGCAACGCATTCCAAAATGTTTTGTCCCTAAACTCGCTCATCGCAGCAGAATATGGGTAGACATTGACTGCCACTCGCATCAGCCCTAATACGAGCGCGCTGATATAGTGTTGTCATGTTGAGCGAAGCGAAACATCTCTGTGTCTCTTTCGTGCGGGATTGACTCGGAAGGTCGTCAGAGATTCTTCGCTTCGCTCAGAATGACAGTAGTGCAATAGGTTCACATGCATCGCTTCTACGTTGCACCGGAGAACTGGGACCCTCAGGGACTCGCATTGCGCGGCTCTGAAGCCCATCACGCCCGCAACGTCTTGCGCATGGAAGCCGGAGACAAGCTTGTCCTCTTCAACGGAAAAGGCCGCGAACTCACCGCGGAAATTACAAATGTCGCCGACCACGAGATTCGATTACGAAAACTGCATGAATCGGAAACGC
Source organism: uncultured Verrucomicrobiae bacterium (assembly GCA_963805485.1). Taxonomy (GTDB): domain Bacteria; phylum Verrucomicrobiota; class Verrucomicrobiia; order Chthoniobacterales; family UBA10450; genus Udaeobacter. Next base: position 520,538 of record CAWDUN010000003.1, read on the forward strand.
CGCCGCTGCGCTGCAGAATTGTTCTGGGGCAGGCAATCCCAAAAGGGAAAAACATGGACCTCATCGTGCAGAAGGCAGTCGAGATTGGTGCAGCTGAAATTGCACCGATAATTTCCGACCGCACTATTGTGCAGCTCGATTCGCAAAACGCCTCGCAAAAACAAACTAAATGGCAGCAGATCGCCATTGAAGCGGCCAAGCAATGCGGTCAGAATTGGCTGCCGCGCGTTCACGCCCCAAGAATATTGGCTGAATTTTTTCCGGCTTTGGAGCGGGCATTCGATCTTCGCCTGATCGGCTCGCTCCAGCCCGATGCGCAGCAATTAAAAAAGATTCTGGAAACTTATTCCAGCGAACACGGGGATCGTCCTCGAAGCGTTTTGATGCTTGTCGGGCCGGAAGGCGACTTCACACCTGCGGAGCTTGCGCTCGCGCGTCGTCACGGCTGTCAGCCGATCACACTCGGTCCAATCATCCTTCGGGTAGAAACTGCGGCAATTTATTGCCTCAGTGTTCTCTCCTACGAGTTGCTGATTTAGCAAAAGGGACGCCTTGCTGTGGCGTCCGCAGGCTTCATCTCAATTGATTACACGGGTCAGAGTTTCTTCAGAACCGATATTGTTGACGTTCGCGCGAGATTCTTGCCAGACTCACGTAACTAAACGGATCTGAATCAGGCGGAAGCCGCTTGCCCCGCCAGCTGTCTTCGCCTCTTCCAGGCTGCGTTCCAAACAACAACCGAGCGGGGACCAGGAACAAAAGAACTATGAAGCCATTGATTCAGCTCAGAAAAATGATTCCACATAATTTATGTCGCGATAGTGCTCGGCTCTGTTGGTGTTTTATCGGCAGTGCAAGCAGTAGTTCCGTCGCCGGACGGCGGCTACGCAAACTTTACCACCGCCGAAGGGCTAAACGCGCTGAAAAAACCTCACCACGGGCGCTGCCAACACCGCCATCGACTGGCATTCACTTTTTACGGACACCAGTGGCAGCTTCAACACCGGTGTTGGCGCTAGAACGCTTGTGCTCAATACCGGGGACGACAATACAGCTACTGGCGTTGCAGCGCTCTTGCTGAACACCACGGGCGCGGATAACACAGCCAACGGAACAGCCACGTTGGTAAATAACTCCACCGGTGGCAACAATACGGCAGTCGGTTCTTTTGCCCTCAATAGCAACAGCACCTCTTTCAATAATACGGCAGAAGGCGCCGGAGCCCTACGCGCCAACACGACCGGTCAGTCCAACACAGCAACTGGCGTTGGCGCGCTTATTAGTAATATCGACGGCGGCGGCAACACAGCGACCGGTGTGTTTGCGCTCAATGCTAACGACCACGACGCTCTCAACACAGCCACCGGCCTTGCTGCGCTCCAGAGCAATACGAGTGGCGGCAACACCACAGCTGTGGGTGCTGGCGCGCTTAATTTCAACACCACCGGTCAGGAGAATACAGCCATTGGTCAAGTCGCGTTACAGAACAACACGGACGGTGTCTCCAACACAGCCAGTGGCCAGGGCGCACTGGCCTCAAATACGACGGGCGACAACAATACGGCCTGCGGCGCTTGCGCGCTTTTTGCCAACACTGCCGGAGCGGAGAACACAGCTACCGGCGCTGGTGCGCTGTTTAGCAATACTGCCACTGGGAACACAGCGAGTGGTTTTCATGCTATGCAGAGCAACACCAACGGGCAAGCGAACACTGCCACTGGGCGTAACGCGCTAGCTGCCAATACGGTCGGCTCCAACAATACAGCGATTGGGCAAGCTGCATTGTTAGACAACACACTCGGCAACTTCAATACGGCTGGCGGTTATCAAGCGCTTGCTGCCAACACCGCCGGCTCCGGTAACACGGCTGTCGGGGATGACGCGCTCCAACTAAATAATACCGGCTCTAATAACACAGCCATCGGTGACACAGCTCTCCTTAACAATACTACTGGTAGCGGCAATACCGCGTTGGGCGCCGGCGCGGGGAACGCAGTTACGACGGCTAATAATGTGGTTTGTATAGGTTCCGTCGTGGCTGCGAATGTGAACAACAGCTGATTTATCGGGAACATCTTCGGTGCAACTTCTACCGGAGGCATTGGTGTTTTCATTAATGGAAGCGGCCAACTTGGCACCATTACATCGTCGCTTCGGTTTAAACAGGACATGGAGCCGATGAAGAATGCCAGTGAAACGCTCTTTTCACTCAAACCGGTCACATTCCGTTACAAAAAGGAGATTGATCCAGCGGGAACGTCGCAATTTGGACTTGTGGCGGAAGAGGTGCAGACGGTCGATCCCGAATTGGTCGTCCGCGATAAAGAAGGAAAACCTTACAGCGTCCGTTATGATCAGGTGAACGCGATGTTGCTGAATGAGTTTCTCAAGGAGCATAAAACTGTGCAGGAGCTAAAGTCCACAGTCATGGGACAGCAGAGTATTATCGCTCACCAACGACAAACTTTTGAGCGCCGACTTGCGGAGCGGGAAAAGCAAATCAATGCGCTGACGGGCGCTGTTGAGAAGGTCACGGCGTAGCTTGAGATGAACAACAGCGCGCCGCAAGTCACGACAAGCAAACGGTAAAGCTGCTACAGCGGGCAAATCCCGCTCCGCCAAACGATCTCCTACTGGGCTATCGCCGCTTCGATGCTGGTTTCAGTGGGAAGATTAGGGGCGATCGCGGTGTCGTCCGGCGGTGCGGGTTGGATTGAGACGATGGTAAATTGAGCAGTGCCCTCGTCTCTGTTTAGCGAAATACTCTCGCCAATTTCATGACCTAGCAGCGCCTGACCGATTGCGGTTTGGTACGAAATGATGTGACGATCAGGGTCTCCGTCCCATGCTCCCAGAATGGTGTACGTCTCTTCGTTATTCGCTTCCGCGCTGCGCAACGTCACGATTGTGCCGATCGACACGCGCGACGTGTCGGGATTTTCAAATGAAGTGCCACGCGCGTCGTGCAGCATTTGTTCCAGCTCGGCTTTCCGTCGCATCAGCACGCTTTGCATTTGCTTTGCCGCCTTGAATTCAAAGTTCTCGCTCAGATCGCCATAAGAGCGGGCAATTGCGATCTCCTTGGTGTTCTCGGGGATTTTCACTTTGACGATCTCTTCATGTTCCGCTCTGCGTTTTTCCAAACTGCTCCAGGACACAATGAGCGGCGCAGTCTTTTCCTGGGCTTCCGCGCCGGCGATCATGATTTCCAATTCCGGGTAAACTTTGACCATGCGTGCCAGGAGCGATCGTTTGGTCAACTCATCAAAAATGGGTGTGACCTGGAGACGCCGCATCGCATCGCGTGCCAGGCCGACATCGACCTTTGTGAACATCTCCCCGAGTAATTCCCGATCGTCGACCAATGCCTTCAGCAATCGACTGCTGCGACCAGTAGAACTATGCTGTTCGCGTTCGAGCGCGGCGAGCATCGCCCAGAGCAAATCCGGAGTAATCAAGTCGCCCCAATTCTTTTTTTCGCCGCACAACCAAATGAGCATCTCGCTGGTGGCTGAATGTTCGCGAATGCTTCGCTCCAGCATAGTGCGAAGCTCAGCGTGTTGCCCGGTTTCGTTCAAGATGCGCGGTATTTGCGCCACCATTCGACCATGTCTTGCTTCCATGAGACGCAAAGCGCGCTCTGTCCACCCCGCTCCCAATGCGGCTGGCAGCGCTTGCAAAACGCGTTTCTCTTTTGCCGCTGGCAAATTTGGCAAAATGGCGGTTAGACGCTTTTCCTCTTCCAGAATCAATCTGGAAAGAGTCAGGCCGATGTGCGTGGTGTGAAGTGATGGAACAAGCGCGAGCAAATCATCCCGCGCAATGATCAGTTGGAATGCCAGCTCAGGATGCAGTTTCTGGTTGCGAGCCGCTGCATTCTCGATCGCTACGACAATCGGCTGAAGTTGTTTTTCGGGTTCCTTGAATTGCTCATAGGAGTTTACGATCTGCTCGAATGCCGCAATTTGCTGCTTCGGCTGCCTCGCCTTGTTGAATGCCGCCAGCAGCTCATCGGAATGCGACACTCCTTCGCCGCGGATTTGGATCGGCTCCGTCTTTTTTGCAGGAATCGAAAACCCGCCGCTTGCCTTAAGCGCTTTTCTCGTTGATTCCCACCAGCGTTTCCACTCCGGTTCTGTAAAGACATCGCCAACGAGCCATTCTCCGATCTGCTGTGCGCTGGCCTTGCCGTCCAAACTTTCCAAAATGTTATGCACCAGCGCCACCGGATTTTCCTTCGCGAGGTTTTTAATCGATGCGATGTCCGTCGACTTGCGGACTAAAAAATGTTCCGGCGCTAGCGGCATCAGATTCTCTGCGGCGTATTGGGCCTGCATCGGGTGAGACTTTTTCGTTGCGAAATCGATGACGATCTGATTTAGCAACAGGTTCCATTCGCGGACGCGGCCGAATCCCCAACTTTTGTGCAGGCAAAACGTACCCGGTTTTAACTTTTCCAGTTCGCCTGCGGATTTCGTAGTGAGCTTGCCAGCTTCGACCAGTTTTTCTAATTCAGCGTCCATTTATGGGGACAAAATGCATACATGTGACGTATAAGTCCCATCGGCCTCTCGCGCAATTTGCGATTGCCGCACGGCTTTGCGCATGAAACTCTGCCACGCGTGACGACGAGCATCTGGTTCTGGATCGCGTTTCACGTTGGCGTGTTCGTTGCCATTGGAATCGATCTGTTCACTTTCCGCGTACGCGGCCGCGAATTGAGCATGGGCGCCGCGGCGCGCCGCAGCATTCTTTGGGTGATCGTCTCGCTGGCGTTTAATGCCGTGGTTTGGCGTGTGAAAGGGCCGCATCACGGGCTCGATTTTCTTACCGGCTACCTGATCGAGTACTCCCTCAGCATGGACAACATTTTTGTGTTCGTGCTCATCTTCACGCATTTCCGGGTTCCACCCCGCGCACAACACCGGGTACTGGTCTGGGGAATTATTGGCGCTCTCGTCATGCGCGGCACCATGATCCTGTTCGGCATCGCTTTGGTGCGGCGGTTTCATTTCGTTCTGTACATCTTCGGCCTTTTCCTGCTGATCACCGCAGCGCGCATGCTTTTTGGGAAACATTTCGGCAAAGATTTTCGCGAAACGCGTGTGATGCGGTTGTGTCGGAAAATTCTTCCGATCACAAAGGAATTTCACAATCAAGACTTCAGAGTGCGCGTGGATGGCCGCTGGATGTTCACGCCGCTTGCTCTGACAATGATTGTGATCGAAATCACGGACCTCGCCTTCGCAGTGGATTCGATCCCGGCGATTTTCGCGATCAGTCAGGATCCGTTCATTGTTTACACATCGAACATCTGCGCCATCCTTGGGTTGCGATCGCTTTACTTCCTGCTGGCAGGTCTGATGAACCGTTTCATCTATCTCAGAACCGGACTGGCATTGGTGCTCGGATTCGTGGGCCTCAAAATGATTACCGCAGAATATCTGCCGTTTCCCCGAATCATCTCACTGGCAATCGTTGTGCTTATTCTGGGAATTACTATCTGGCTTTCCATGCTGAAAACGAAAAACGATGCCGCGTCGGAACGCCAAAAATAAAGGATTGCCTTTGCTGTTCTGAATCATTTAACTGCTAACGAACCCCTATGAAAACTATCCTTGCCTCAGCTGTGATCGTTAGCCTTGCCATCGGAGCGTTCGCTGATATCCAAGACCCGCCGGGGAATGATTACGGTCCGACGCGCAAACTCGGTCGCGGTATCTCGAATCTTATCATCGCTCCGACTGAGTTCTTTACTACTGTTAACCAAATCAACCAAACCGAAGGTAATTCCGCCGGAGCCGGCTATGGGGTTTGGAAGGGAGCGGCACGCACAGCGGCTCGCCAGGGGGCCGGTCTTATTGAGATCCTGACCTTTCCGTTCCCAATTTGGCGGGACAGCTATCGACCTTTGCTGCCATCAGACATTCCTTACATCCATGGCGGTTACGCGGAATTCCCGCCTGAAGTCGGTAACGAGTCGAAATACCCGTACGTGCGCGATACGCACCACGATTTCAACTAGCGTCGCTCCGATTTCCAGGGATACCTTACCCCCGGAAGGATTAATCCGGTCGGGTTGGCACAGGTGCGCGTAAAAGAACTCTTTCGACGCTTCTCTAAGCGTGCACGCTCACCGTTACGAAACGAAGCGGCTGGTTCGTCCGCTGTTGTGGAGATTCCCGCGCCGCTCGTGATTAGGCGCATCCCGAGTTACCGAGAGTTTCAGGAATACCGATCGCAGTTCAATGCTGAATTGATTGCTCGGCAGGAGGCGGAGCGCGAACTTGCTCAACCGTATCCGTCTTTTACTACGTCTGGGTTTTGTTTCGTGTGCCAGAAACGCAGCCATTTCTTGAGCTCCTGGGAATTGGCTTTTAATTCGGGCGCTCATTTGGAGATGAACTGGCGCGAGCACATGAAGTGCCCACGATGCCGGCTGAACAACAGAATGCGGGCCAGCATTCATTTGCTTATGAACATCATCGCTCCGACAACCGAATCACGGATTTATGCGACGGAGCAATCAAGCCCGCTGTTTGGTTATTTGCACAAATGTTTTCCCTCCCTGCAAGGAAGCGAATTTGTGCAGGATGGTGCGTTAATGAGTGAAAATAACTCCAAAAAATTGCGGCACGAGGATTTGACTCGGCTTTCGTTCCCCAGTCACAGTTTTGACGCTATTCTGAATTTCGACGTGCTGGAACACATTCCCGATTATCGCAGTGCATTTGCTGAGTGCGCGCGGTCGCTGAAGCCCGCCGGCAAAATGCTTTTCTCCGTGCCGTTCGAAGCAAACAGCGTACAGAACCAAATACGCGCGCAATTGCGGAACGACGGAACCATCGACCACGTGCTGCCGCCTGAATATCACGATGATCCACGAAACCCTGAGGGCTGTCTCTGCTTCCAACATTTTGGTTGGGAGATGTTGGAAGAGGTGAAGCAGGCGGGCTTTTCGAGTGTTTCAGCGCTGTCCTATTATTCTCCCGAATATGGCTATTTAGGGGACAATCAGATACAGTTTCTAGCAGAGAAATAGCCACACTTTAGCCCGCCGTCGAGCGGACGCTTGACGCGACGTGACATCTTTCGTAGGCGAGTTACAGCCATGCTTTCATGGACTCTTTTATTAACACCGCGCTTTAGCACGGTGTTCACGGCGCGTGCCGGAGTAACTGCTTCAGCGGTTTCTCTCCGCGTGGAAAACTGTTAAAGCAGTTTAATTTGTGTCGTTTGTTGGACAGACCCAGCTGAAGCAGGGTGTTAATGATATGCGCGTTATCGATCTGAAAATCGAAGACATTGCTTTTGGCGGAAAAGGCGTGGCGCGAGAGCAAGGCAAAGCTGTCTTTGTTCCTTACACGATTGAGGAAGAGGTGGTTTCCACCGAAATCGTGCGGGAAAAGAAGCAGTTCGCCGAAGCAGATCTGGTTGAAGTTAAGCAGAGTTCGCCGAATCGCGTCGCGCCAGAGTGCCCGTATTTCGGCCGATGCGGTGGCTGCGCGTATCAGCACATCGATTACCAACATCAGCTTGCGATTAAATGGCGACAAGTGCGCGACGCGCTCCAGAGAATCGGCAAACTGAAGAATGTTCCCATGCGTCCGATAATCCCGTCGCCGAGGCAGTACGCGTATCGCAACCGCATCACCGTGCACGCGCAGGACGGCGTGATCGGTTTTTTTCGGCGCGATTCGCATCGTTTAATTGATATCGAATGCTGCCCGATTTCGCGCGACGAGATCAATCGCGCCCTGGCCAAGTTGCGCGAACGAAAACATGTGCAGGACGGGCATTACACACTGCGAAGCGCATCCGAGCCGCGGGTGTTTTCGCAGGTAAACGACGAAGTCGCACAGACGCTGCGGGATCTAATTGTCGATCTCGTTCCACCAAATCAGGAGCTCTTAATCGACGCCTACTGCGGCGGTGGATTTTTCGCAAAAGCGTTGCTCGACAAATTCAAGCGCGTGATTGGGATCGATTGGGATCGGTTCGCTATTGCCGCCGCGAAAGAGAGCGCGAGTGAGAAAGAGACATACATCGCAGGCGATGTGGAAAACGAATTAACAAGGACCGACGGCTTCTTAGCCGTCGAGGGTGAAACGCGACGGCTGGGAAGCCGTCGTTCCATGACGCTGATCATCGATCCGCCCGCAACGGGACTCACCGAAGGAGTTCGCAAGGCCATAACTGATCTCGCGCCGGAAACATTGATCTACGTTTCCTGCAATCCGCCGACTCTTGCGCGCGATTTGAAGAATTTGCACGAGAAATTTGCCGTCGGATCGGTCACGCCACTCGACATGTTCCCGCAGACTGCGGAAATCGAAGTTGTTGTTCATCTTCACGCATAGACCAACAGATCGATTTCATCTGGCAATGAATTCGAGACTTCGCGAATGACGTTTCCTCGAAGCAGATTAACGACGGCGCTGCGTTGCGGCGCACCGAGAATCACCCGCGATGCACCGAGTGTTGCCGCAACATCGACAATCGTTTCTGCAGCGGAAGGACTGACGGCATAAGCAAAGAGTGGTTGTTGGTCGCCGGCTTTTTGTTTCGCTTCCGCGAAAATTGCGCTCGCTTCGACATCTTCCTGCCATTTGCGTTTTACATCTTGCTCGGTCATGAACGGCTGTTCGCGGACGAAGAGCAAATAAAGGCGAGCGCCTGCTTTATGCGCTTCGCGCAATGCGAAGTCGAGTGTCCGACCTGCGCTTCGAATCGCACACAGAATTGATTCGCCGCCTAGCGGGTTGGCCTCCGCTTGCCCGGACGGCAGAGCCAGTTCGATTGGCAATCTCTCCTGCGCTAGTTGCGGTGCGCCTTCCTTCTTCATTCGACGTTCTTGAACGAGCCCGCGCAGTATTAATCCGACAGCGAGAATAGTGACCGCAAAATATCGCGCGTTCGGTTTGTCGATCAGCAACGATATTTCGATCGCAGCCATAACTAGAAAAGTTCCGAACATCAGCGTGCGCGGTAACGTCTTGATCGAGAGTTTTCGGTCAGTTGAAGTCGCGCCGAGATTCGTTGCAATAGCCCCGACCACGCCAACAGCATACAGGTCGGCCAGGCCAGCCATGTCCTTGACGAGAAGCACGAGCAGAATGGGAACGACGGTAGCGAGCACCATACCCGCGCTTGGCACTCCCCATTTGTTCAGCCGCTGGAAAATTTTCGGTATTTCGCGGTCACGCGACATCAGGAATTGGATCATGATTAGATCGACGATCGCTGTGTTGACCGCTGACAACAGAAGCATCGCGAAAACGATGCTGACGATGAAACCGAAGGCGTGACCGAGGGCCGGCCCTAAGGCGCCGCCGACAAAGATCTGACTCATGTAACGAAGCATGTAATCACGCACGCCTTCCGCGCCCGGCGCATTCACATCTCCGTTTACAATCTGCAGGCCGTTCAGGGCATTCATAGCTAAGCCGAGAAGTGCTGTGAAAACGCAAACTTCAATCATCACCACGAGGATTGCCGGTGTAGATGTTTTAACCACCGACGGACGCTGATCTGTGCTGCCGGGATCAAGTTTCATCACGCCCGTGGCGTTCGCTATTGCTTCTACGCCGGAGAGCGCGAGCACAATCCCGACGAAGCCGCCCCAGTTTTGAATAAAAGTTCCATGCAGTGGTTGCAAATGAGTAAACGCTTGACCGAGGTGCGGCAGACTAACAAGACCGAGTGTGATCACGACGAGCGCAGTCGGGATTGAAATGAGAAAGGCGAGACCGCCCGTTTGTTTCGGCCCTAACAAATTGAGCAAACCGATAAGAAGGATCGCCACTGCCGCAAATTTTTCCGGGTGCGGCACCCCGAGGTATTGAAAAGCAGAAAGTGCGCTGATTGCTGCCGTTACCAAATAATCGGCTATGAGCAGAAACGCTCCGACGATGGAGATAACTTCGCTGCGATGGCGAACACTGGCGTACACGCCGCCGCCGTCAGGGTAAAGCCGGCAGATGATCATGTAGTTGATCCCGACCAGCGCGGTCAGCACACACATCGCTGCGATCAACCAGAACGAACTGTAGCCAGCGACGGCGAAGGCTAGCCCGATGACGTAGGCCTTGCTTGTTCCCCAGTCGCCGTACAAGATCGCGGCCGCGCGTTTCCAATCGACGTTGCGCGGACGTTTAACGTTGGTCGGGATCATTGGTTAGTCCGAAACGGGACTCGCTCGCGTGACGAAGCGCTTCAAGGCCGGGAATCGCTTTTACGGCTCCCCTGGCTCTTGTTATTTACAAGATTAGCTGTGAGCCTCGAGCAACTCAGTGCTCTCGATGCGACGCATCGGTCGTCGCGATCGCCACCGCTTTCACGCATGGAATTTGGTTTCTAGGAGACTGCTGAAACCAAAGTCGTAGTGCAGCTTCACGCGTGACAGAATTGACCGTGAGCACTGGGTCGCGGGTTTTCGATAAACCAAGTCCAAAATGGCGACGCCACCTCATTCAATCCAGCTGCGCCGTTTGTTTCGCCAGCAGCTGCAACGTCTTGAAAGCGTTCGTTTATCGTGATCACTAGCGGTTCGCGCGCCGCCAAGTCCACGTCACGCGCTTGGACACATATGACGATCGTTCGCATGCGTAAGCGTCGCCCGAGCTTCGCATGAACCGCTAATTAAAATGCGCCCTTGAAACGCTAAAAGATTGTTAACGTCTCGAGTCTCCGCGCCGTCTTGTTTATTGCTCGGTCGAGAGCCTGTAACCGATTCCCACTTCTGTTTTGATGAGCCGAGGCGCATTCTCGCGTGTCTCGAGTTTCTTCCGCAAGTGGGTTACGTAGACGCGAAGATACTGGGCCTGACTTTCAGCTTTCTCTCCCCAAACGGTGCGAAGTAATTGCCGATGAGTTACGACTTTCCCGGCGTTTTGCACCAGCACACGCAACAATGAGTACTCGGTTGGCGTTAGCCTGATCTCTACACCGCCGACTTTCACCTGGCGCGCTGCAAAATCGACGCAAAGCGCTCCGGAGTTGAAGACCGGGTCACCAGTTTCCGTGAGCGAGCGGCGCTGCGCTGCGCGGACGCGAGCCAATAACTCCGCGGTGTCGAATGGCTTGGTTACATAGTCGTCCGCGCCGGCGTCGAGCGCGGCGACCTTTTCATCGGCGTCGTCGCGGACGGAGAGAATCAGCACCGGCACGTCTGACCACTCTCGCAAACGGTGCAGCACCTTTGCGCCTTCCATGTCCGGCAGACCAAGGTCGAGCAAAACGATATCGGGTCGCCGGTTGACGATTTCGGTCAACCCGGCTTGTCCAGTTTCGGCTTCGTAGACTTTATGATCTGCTCCTTCAAGGGCGATACGGAGCAGCCGGCGGATCTGCTTTTCGTCGTCGATGATCAGCGCACTGCGAACTGATTTCATTAAGTTGTTTCCATCCCGTTCATGTTTGTCACGCGAACTGGCAGCCTGATAACGAAGCGCGCGCCGCCGCCATCCCGATTTTCCACCGTAAGTCTTCCGCCATGCGCTTCGATTAGTCCTCGTGCGATTGATAATCCAAGACCGAGACCACCTGTTTTGCGATCATCGCCACGATAGAATTTCTCGAACAAGCGTTCAGTTGCTTCCGGTGCAATCCCAGGCCCACGATCGCTTACAGAGATCAGCAGATTTTCGTTCGTGTACTCAGCATCAATTTCTATCGGCAGATTGGGCGCAGTGTGACTTCCGGCATTCGCCAGAAGTTTGGCGACAGCCTGCTCAATCAATGCATGATCCACGAGCGCCAACGGAATTTCGTCAGGTACATCCAACCTGATATCTCGCCCGTTGATCGATTCATATTCGGTGTCTACCGCCGACTGAAGTAACTCGCGAACGTCGCACCATTCACGCTTCGGCCGGATCACTCCGCTCTCAAGTCGATTCATATCCAGCAGGTTGTTTACCACCCGATTGAGCCGGTGGGATCCGTCACGAATTTCGTCCGCCAACTCTTTGAGTATTTTTGAATCCTTAACGTTGGCTGTTTGGCGTGACAGTTCCTGGCTCGCGGCTGCGATGGCCGCGAGCGGAGTCTTCAGTTCGTGTGACACGCAATCGAGTAACGTTTTGCGGAGCCGCTCCGATTCCTGCGCTACCTGCACTTGGGCGGCGAGGTGCTCACGCGCCTTTAACTGTGCAGTCAGACCGCCAACGGTGATCGCTATTATGAAGTAGGCAGCAAACGTCAACGCATCTTCGATCTTTGCGATGTGCAGTGTAAACAACGGCGGTATAAACAAAAAATTCCAGGAAAGTGCACTGAGTGCTGCAACCAGCAGGACAGGACCGCGGCTGAGAACCATTCCAGCCAGGAGCACACCAAGGAGGAAGATTAGCGAGATCGCTGCGTATCCAGTCAGTGGTGTTAATAACCAACACGCGATGGTGAGCGCGCTTACGCCAACTACTGCCGTGATATATTCTTTTAACGAGGCAAAGGCAGATGGAGATAAGGCGTGCTCCTCGCTGGGTGTCGCCGTTTTATCTAGAGGCTCCGACGATAGCTCTCCGCCGGCTCGCGAGATGGACGGCCCGATCACGGCGCCAATGTAGCCCATTCGAATCCGCGCGAAATACGGCCCTCAAATTTTAGTACCGTTTTAATTATTCCCGGCTGGCGCGCAATTTTAAGCTCTCTCGCAACAGGTGAATGCTGAACCCCCGTCTTTACTGCCTCCGGTTGCGAGGTCGGCTCGTGTTTTTCCACTGCCCGCATCCTCCCAGCGGCGGAAGAGAAGCCTCGCATTACTCTGTCTTGGCAGTCTTGGAATTGTTTATGGCGACATCGGCACAAGTCCCCTCTATGCGATGCGAGAGTGCTTTTACGGCCAACACGGCGTTCCTCCAACCCACGCGAACGTGCTCGGCGTTCTGTCACTCATCCTTTGGTCTCTGATCCTGATTATCTCTGTTAAATACCTCACTCTTATTCTGCGGGCCGATAATCGCGGTGAAGGCGGAATTCTCGCCTTGGCGACGCTCGTGAGCGATGTGGTGCGGCGCGGAAAATTTCTCTTTTTGCTGGGTCTGTTTGGGGCTGCGTTACTTTACGCAGATGGGATGATCACCCCTGCGATTTCTGTTATGGGCGCGGTGGAGGGCCTGCACGTTGCCACACCTTTATTCGATCACTACGTCGTGCCGATTGCCGTTGTCATTCTGATTGGGCTTTTCTTCTTTCAGTCGCGCGGCACCACTCGTGTGGGTGCAGTGTTCGGCCCAGTTACGATGATTTGGTTTCTTGCGATTAGCGTGCTCGGAATTGCACATATCATTCGCGCGCCTCAAGTGCTTGCTGCCATTAATCCCATCCACGGGTTCGAATTTTTCATGATCAATGGCTGGCGCGGGTTCGTGGTGCTTGGCGCCGTGTTTCTAGTCGTTACGGGTGGTGAAGCGCTGTACGCGGACATCGGTCACTTTGGGACGGCACCGATTCGCCTCAGTTGGTTTGCGATCGTACTGCCGGCGCTAACATTGAACTATCTTGGGCAGGGAGCGATTCTGCTTATCGAACCAGACGCAGCGGTTAATCCTTTTTACCGAATGGCGCCGCCGTGGGCGCTTTATCCATTGGTGGTGCTAGCGACAGCTGCAGCGGTTATCGCCTCTCAAGCGATCATTAGCGGCGCGTTTTCGCTCACCATGCAAGCGATCCAACTCGGATACAGCCCGCGTCTCAGGGCCATCTATACCTCGGAGCGAGTAATCGGGCAGATTTATGTGCCGGTAGTGAATTGGGGATTGATGTTCGCATGCGTTGCTCTTGTCCTCGGCTTTCGAACGTCGAGTAATCTCGCGGCGGCTTACGGCGTCGCGATTACGACTACCATGCTAATCACTACCGTTTTGTTTTACATCGTGGCTCGTCGACGATGGCACTGGCCTGCCGCGGCGGCTCTGCCGATCGCAGCATTTTTTATCACGATCGACCTCGCATTTTTCGGCGCTAACATGCTCAAAATAGCGCATGGCGGGTGGTTCCCGCTGCTAGTCTCGGCAGCGATTCTTTTCCTAATGCTAACATGGAGGAAGGGACGCCGTGTCCTTCGAAGTCGACTCGGCGAGATGTGCATCCCGCTCAATGATTTCCTCTCGGAACTGAAAAGCCAGAAGATTAGACGTGTGCCAGGGACCGCCGTCTACATGTCAGGAAATCGATTCGGGACGCCGCTCGCTTTGCTTCACAATCTGAAGCATAACAAAGTTCTTCACGAGGAAGTGATTTTGCTCACCGTTCGAACGGAAGAGGTTCCTTATCTTACCAACCCAAGAGATCGCGTCGCGTTGGAGAATCTGCATGAAGGATTCTGGCGCGCACAGATCCATTTCGGATTCATGGAAAAACCCAATGTCCCTGTTGCGCTCGACCGCGTAAAACAAGCCGGCCTTACTTTTGATCCCATGCGTACGACGTACTTTATTGGCCGTGAGACGATTCTTGCTACGCGTGGTCTCTCTTCGTGGCGCGGCTCCTTTTTCGCCTGGATGACGCGGAATGCCGGCGACGTTACTTCGTATTTCTGTCTGCCACCGAACGGTGTAGTGGAATTGGGCGCGCGTGTGGAAGTCTGACTCGAGCAATTCGGGCGGGCAAACATTCCGGTAGAGTAATTCAGAGCCGACGCCGACAGCGTCTGAGAAAGAACTTGCCAGCACGCGCTGGGGCAATTGAAAGTTGCACCCTACAGCGATGGCCGAAATTATTTCCGCAGGAGTCCATCGGCCGCGCAACGTCGATTGGAAGCGCGCCGCCGCGCTGCTTTACGGGGATTGGGGAACGAGCAAGGCCTACGTGCTCGGGCTGGCTTTTGTCGCGGCTGGCTTTGCGTCGGGTCCGATCATCCTCGCCGTTTGTCTCCTGACAGCGATCGTCGGGTTCAATTATATTATTGTCTGCGCCCATTTTCCGGACGGCGGCGGGGTCTATTCTGCCGCGCGGCAACAGAGCCGCTTTCTGGCATCGGTCGGTGCGCTTTTGCTCATTGCAAATTTTCTCGTCACGGCAGCATTGAGCGGCTGGGCGGGCGTCAGTTATTTTGGTGTCCCAACCCAGTATGCGCCAGAAGCGACAATGGCAGTCATTCTCGCTCTCGGTATCCTCAACTATTTCGGCCCAAAACACAGCGGTAGCGTCTCAATCTGGCTCGCCGTGCCGGCTGTGGTTGTGGTTGTAGCGATCATCGCTTTTAGCGCGCCCCATTTAAATTTGGCGCACCTTGAGCCGCGTCATACTAATTTGGAGACGGTCTGGGTGCAGTTTGTCGGAGTGATCCTCGCTTTGAGCGGCGTCGAAGCAATCGCCAACCTTACCGGAGTGATGAAGCTCGATCCGGATGCCACTCCTGATCGACCAAAAGTCACGCGCACGGCGACAAAAGCGATTCTACCCGTGGCAATCGAAGTGGTCGCTGGAACGGCATTGCTCGGTTGGGCGATGCTGTCCCTGCCGAAATCGTTCGCGCCGGAGTTAATCTCGCACAAGGAGGATATGTTACGCTTTCTTGGGGAGCGCTACGCCGAAAGTGTGGGAGGCGTATGGTTCGGACAGGCGTTTTCTATTTTCGTCGGCGTGGTCTTCGGCCTGCTGCTCGTCAGCGCGGTCAACACGGCCATCGTCGCATTGATCGGCGTGATCTACATGATGGCCCAGGACGGCGAGATGCCGCGGCAATTCGCGCGCCTGAACAAACACGGCGTACCCCGGATTCCATTGATTGTCGCAGTTGCAATTCCGATCTTCGTGCTCACGATCATGAGGCAATTCGAAAGTCTCGCCGGTCTGTATGCCATTGGCGTTGTAGGCGCAATCGCAGTCAATCTCGGCGCATGCACATTTAACAAACACTTGGGACTGCGAGCGTACGAGCGCCTGATCATGGGAGCCACATTCCTCGTGCTCGCGTTGGTGGAAGTGACCATCGCCAAAACAAAACCTGATGCGCTCTTTTTCGCGGTCTGCGTTTTGGGCGTAGGCCTCGGATTCCGCGCCTACTCGCATAAGATCGCGGGGCTAAAAACGCTCACTCTAAAGCGCGAAGTTGCCGCCATGGTGACGCCCGATCTGGCCACAAACGTGGAGACGCGCATTCAAGAGGGCTACAGGATCATGGTCGCCGCGCGAGGCATTACCAGCGTCCTCGGATTCGCATTGGACGAAGCGCAACTGCGCAACGCGACGTTGTATGTGTTGTACGTGAAGGAAATTGTCGTCTTCTACGCCGGTGGCCCGACCGTGCCCGGTCGTCCCAAATGGCAGGAGGATCCCGAGGCGGCGGCAATTATGTCCACAATGCAGAAGCTGGGGGTTGAAAGGAATGTCTGTGTGCAACCGGTGTATGCGGTGAGCGAGGACGCGGCGACGACTATTCTTGATCTTACAGCCACGCTGGGTGTGGATTACCTCATCATCGGTGCATCACAGCGCAACGCCATGTCCAAATTGCTTCGCGGCAGCGTGGTTACGAACGTCGCACAGCAATTACCCGAATCGATTCATCTGATCATTTACGGGTGACAAATCTCGGTACGCTTTATTTTCGAACTCCGAAAAACGCTTCAAGCGCCCGCGTTCCCAGTGCTTTCCAAATCTTGATCACTTCATAGGTGATCACGGTGGTGAAGGTCACAGCGAACCAAACAAAAACTGCTTCGATCGGCAGGCCTGACCATGCTCCAATGTGCAGCCCAATCATGGTGCGTGACCGGTATTCCCACCAACCGTAAGGCAAAGCCAGGGTCGCTTCCCAAAGCAAACTGATCAGCAGCAGCAGAAAAAATGTAAAACTGAATGCGCGCCAATTAATAAATGGCCAAACAGTGTGAAAAAAGCCAGCCGATGGAATGAGTGACGCGCAAACGAGATAAACGAAGTACCAGGGGAAACCTTCTGGCGCGCCCGACAAAAACTTTCGATACACAATCGCAGCTGCGATCAACAAAATGCCGACCACCACAGACGCAAAATGAAAACGAACGATCCGCGGTATGTTTTTGGCCGTCGCCGTGTAGTCGGGCACGTTGTACGCCCCCATCCAATATTCATCGCACCAAATGTAAGTCAGCAGCACCAGCATGAACCCTGCGAGATAGAAAACGAATTCCTCGATGGGAATCGCTCCGCCACACGCAGGTACTTCCAAAGCCAGTGTGGCCGATTTATTCGGGAAAACGAAAAACGCGTTGCCAAACAGAAGGTCGAGCAAAAAACCGAGCGGTGTTAGCACCGCGAGCGTTCGCCAGAACGCCTTTCTGGGAAACTGCAAATCTGGTCGGGTGACGAACCACCACCCGAGGACGCCAATAGGAATGATAAACAATAGCAGGCTCCACGTGTATCCGAGCGGCGTCGGATTATCCGATGTTGCTTGCAACACGACGGGGTGAACAACCGTCCGCAACGTGAGCGCAGCCGGAATAATGAGTGCCGCAGCAATGGCAAAAACAACGTAGAACGCTCTTCGCTCTTGCATGCGTCCACAGCTTAAGCAAAAGAGTTTTAAGTTTTAAGGTTTAAGTGTGCCGGCTCAAAAAATGTTGTCATGTCGAGCGAAGTCGAGACATCCCGCGAAATTTCCGTTGAGTTATGCCACGGGATTCCTCGACTTCGCTCGGAATGACGTTAATTGAGGGCGCAAGGAAAATGACGCCGCCGAAGATCCTCATCGCCGATTCCATTTCGCAACGCGGAGTTGACGAACTCGCGCGCGAGAACGCGCTGCAAGTCACGGTCAAAACCGGATTGAACGAGCGTGAACTTGTCGAATTCATTCCGCCGTTCAGCGCGCTGGTGGTGCGTAGCCAAACCAAAGTCACCGCCGAAATTTTGAATGCCGCTACTAAACTACGTGTTGTTGGTCGCGCAGGTGTCGGAGTCGATAACGTCGACGTCGAGACAGCGACCCTCCGTGGTGTCGTCGTGTTGAACGCGCCGGGCGGAAATACTATCTCGACTGCCGAACACGCGTTTTCGTTGTTGCTCTCGGTAGCGCGCAAGATTCCGCAGGCTGACGCGAACGTTCGCAGCAAACATTGGGACAAAAAGAGTTTCGAAGGCGTCGAGATGTACAACAAAACGCTGGGCGTAATCGGTATGGGCCGCATCGGCAGCGAATTGAGCCGCCGGGCAATTAGTTTTGGTATGCGAGTGGTTGCTTACGATCCTTATCTGTCCGCGACACGCGCACGCAGTCTGCAAGTAGAACTCGTGGATGAACTCGACGATTTACTTGCCGGTGCCGATTTTATCTCGCTGCACACGCCGTTTACTGCTGAAACACGACACATTCTCAATGCCGCGCGGTTAAGCATGACAAAGCGAGGCGTCCGCATCATCAATTGTGCTCGCGGCGGTTTGATTGATGAAGCAGCACTGGCGCAGGCGCTGCTGGACGGACAAATCGCAGGCGCAGCGCTGGACGTTTTCGAAATTGAACCGCTGCCGGCCGATTCGCCTTTGCGCGATGCGCCTAATGTTGTTCTTACGCCGCATCTCGGCGCATCGACCGCGGAGGCGCAGGAGAGCGTCGGCATTGAAATCGCGCAATCGATCCGCGCCGTACTCCTCGAAGGCACGATCCGTAACGCGGTCAACATGCCGAATCTCGACGCGAAAACGCTGGCAATCATCGGACCGCATCTCCGTTTCGGCGAAAAGCTCGGTAAATTTCTCTCGCAAATCGCGCCGAAGCGCGCGGAGTCGCTCAACATCAACTACAGCGGCAAAGTGAACGAAGTTGATACGACTGCAATCACGCGCGCAGCGCTGAAAGGCTTTCTGCAACTCGCCGGCGGCAGCGAAATCAATGAAGTGAACGCGCCCGCGTTTGCCGAAACGCTCGGTTTGACGGTTAGCGAATCACGGCTGAGCGCGCCCGGCGATTACACCGACATGCTCGAACTCTCCGCCGTCGGCGAAGGCAGAACTGTTTCAGTCGGTGGCGCATTCTTCGGGGCGACGCCGCGAATTGTGAGTATCAATAGCCGGCCGGTCGAAGCTCGACCCCAGGGGGTGGTACTCGTGCTGGAAAACACGGATCGTCCCGGAATGGTCGGGCGAATTGGAACGCTGCTCGGCGAGCACGGCGTCAACATCGCCACGATGTCACTCAGCCGAAATCAGGCCGGCGGCACCGCGCTTACGGTGTTGAATCTCGACACCACTCCGAGTGAAGAGTTGCTGCGACGAAATTCACGCGAGTGAGGACATTCAATCGGCGCAAGTGATTGAATTGTAGAGTTTTTCGGGGAGCGCACGCGCCCTCGCGTGCGGCAATTGGCGCCCTCGCCAATCGCCAAGATTTAGTTTATTCGCATTGAGCTGGGACCTTGTGCTTTGCGAAGAGTTTCCGGCGAGGGCGCCGGAAACAACACGCGGGGCGCGTGTGCTTCCCCAGAGTTCTGGCTTGCATTGGGAACGCGCGCCACAGGCGCGTGGCTACAGCGTTGATTGTTTAAATCCAAACCAATTTTCTTGCCGACCGCGATTCACCTCGATACAACTCGATTTCACTATGGACTACAGTGCTCATTCAATCATTTGGACCCTATTCATCGGATTGATCGTCGGTGCGATCGCAAAGTTATTGATGCCGGGAAGAGATCCCGGTGGTTGCATCATCACGATTCTGCTCGGTATTGCCGGCGCACTGGTAGGGACTTGGATCGGTCGCATCTTTGCGGGGGGGAATTATGCCGCTGGCTGGATCATGTCGGTCGTCGGCGCCATGATTCTGTTGCTGCTGTATCGGTTCATTTTTAAACGCGGCGCGTAGGGTCACAGTAACGTGTGGAACGCTGAAAAGCAGTCCCGAGGGATCGGGACCGCACTTTCCCGCAGTCGCGGGACGGTCGCTTGTCGAAGCGTCTTTCGCGCCTGCGTTTTGGAGTGCGGCGCTGCTACGCCGCTTTTGGAACAAGCCGGCACAACAGAGTAGCGGACCCGCGTTTGCTCTGCGCGGCGAACGCGACATTGTCATTTCTCAATGGCCGTCCCAAAGAAAACGCTCGTTATCATCGCCTTTGCCGCGCTGTACGTGATCTGGGGCTCTACTTATCTCGGGATCAAGTTTTCGATCGAAACGATTCCGCCGTTTCTGATGGCAGGCGCGCGCTTCGTGTTGGCCGGCATGATCATGTATGCGATTGCGTGGTCACAAGGGATCGGTAAATCGAGTTGGGCGAACTGGCGCACGTCATTCATCATCGGAGCGTGTTTGCTGCTCGGCGGCAATGGCGGCGTGACGATTTCCGAACAATTTATCGACTCCGGATTGGCAGCGTTAATTGTCGCGATCGTTCCGATTTACATCGTGCTGTTGGGGTGGGGCACGGGCATGGCACCGCGGCCGACGCCAATCATGTGGATGGGACTCGCCGGCGGTTTTTTTGGCGTGGGAATCCTTTTCGGACCGGGTCTGCATTTTCACTCCGTCGGCGGACGAAATCCTGCGATCGGAATATCGATCCTGCTTGTCACAAGTTTCATTTGGTCGGCGGGCTCGCTTTACTCGCGCGCTGCGAAACACGCAGCCTCACCGTTTCTTACTGCTGCTCAACAAATGATCTGTGGCGGGATCTTACTTTTACTCGCGGGCATCATCACCGGCGAACTGCCACGGTTTCATCCCGGTTCCGTTTCCATGTTGTCGCTCGGCTCATTTGTTTATCTCGTAATCATCGGCGCCGTGGTCGGATATACCGCTTATATTTGGCTGCTGCGTCATTGCGATCCGGCTAAGGTCGCCACTTACGCGTATGTGAATCCTATTGTCGCTGTGCTGCTCGGCACTTTGTTTGCAGGCGAAACGGTCACCGTACGCACATTGGTTGCCGCTGCTCTGATTATCGGTTCAGTGGCGCTCATAATCACGGCGCAGCAACTGCAAGCGCGCGTCGAACCAACATTGAGCGCTGCGTTGGAACCTGCTGATTGATCGCAAAGACGAATCAAGGAGCGGCGGTTTCCAGTCCGCCGTTGTAAGAAGTGCGGTTTGGAAACCGGCCATCCTTGCGCTTTAATGCGGCATGGCCGCAGAGCAGAAAGATCATCAGCTCCGACAGCCGTCGCGAGCAGAGCAAACGATCGATGCTGCAAGGCGCAACTGGCGGGCTGAAGTGGAGACCGCGCAAACTTACCGCGATCTCGCGGAACGTGAGCGCGACGAAAAACGCAAAGGCATTCTTTTGCGCATGGCAGAGGCGGAGGAGCGTCATGCGCATCGTTGGGAAACAACGCTAAAGGAGCTCGGTGCCGACGCGCCTGTTTACGAATATACGATTGGGCGCCGTCTAAATCGGTGGTGGAACAAGATCGCCGGAGCGGACATTGCCATCCGCCGTATGGAAGCGACAGAAGAACGGCAGGAAGCAGAATTTCACGATCAAGCGGAGCGCGCTTTTGCTGGCAAAAAGGACGTTCAGGAATTTCTACGAAAAAGTGCGCTCGAAGAGAAAGCTCATGCCCGAGTGCTAAGCACGATGGTGCCGTCAGTGAACCCTCGCACTGCGCTGGATAAGATCCTGAAGCGCGAACGCTGGCACGGACGCGGTGGCAGTTGGGTGGCCGACGCGATTTACGGCGCAAATGATGGGCTTGGCGCAGTGTTTGGCATTGTTTCGGGCGTCGCCGGCGCCACAAATAATCAGCAGCATTATGTTTTGATCTCCGGTCTTGCGGGCATGCTCGCTTCCACTCTGTCGATGGGCGCAGGCGCGTATCTCGCCGCAAAAAGTGAAGCGGAAGTGTACGAAGCGGAAATCTCGCGCGAGCGCGCTGAGGTGGAAGAGAATCCTGAAGAAGAAATCGAAGAAATGTCGCTCTTCTATCAGTTGCAGGGATTCACTCCGGAAGAATCGCAGAAAATGGCGGAGCGCCTGGCGGAACAGCCCGAACAATTCGTGCAGGTCATGGCGCAAAGCGAGCTCGGGTTATCCGAGCATCGGTTTCCCAACCACTGGACCGCTGCTTTTTCAGCCGGTATTTCTACGGCGATCGGCGCGTTTGTTCCGATCATACCGTTCTTTTTCACCGGCGGTCTCGATGCCGTTATCGCTTCCTTTGTGATCAGTCTCGTCGCGCACTTTGCCGTCGGCGCGCTGAAATCGCTGATCACAATTCGGTCGTGGTGGGCATCAGGTCTGGAGATGACTTGGATCGGCGTCATCGTTGCTGTAGTGACTTACGGCCTTGGGCTCGCCTTTGGAGCGCTGGGTTAATTGACTGAGGCCACAGACGGAAACTCATGGAGGATCTGCTGCTGGATGTTCGTTACGCACTGCGTGTGCTGTGGAAGTCGCCTGCATTCACCATCGTCGCCGTAGTCACTCTGATGCTGGGGATCGGGGCAAACGTCGTCATCTTCGGAGTTGTCAATGCGGTCCTGTTGCACTCGTTGGAAGTGAGCGAGCCGCAGAATCTCTACCAACTCCGCGTCGGTTCGTGGACTAGTGGGAAGGCGCTGACAACATCGTATCCCGCGTTCGGAGACATCCAGCAGCGTAATACCACCTTCAGTGAGCTCGCCGGCTTTGATGGATTTTGTCAGGCGAGACTTAGCTGGGGTAACTCGGCAAAGAGCGTGTACGGTTACGCGGTCACCGGCAATTACTTCGAAATGCTCGGCGTGCAACCAGAGCTGGGTCGGTTCATCCAAACGACGGACGAGAATGGTCCGAATTCAGCGCCTTATGTGGTGTTAAGCGATAGTCTCTGGCGAAGCGCGTTTAACGCCGATCCCGGCGTGATCGGAACGACAGTGCGGCTCAACAAAGATTCCTTCACGGTGATTGGCGTAGCACCGGCGCGGTTCCACGGCACGGAGCAATTTGATTGGCCCGACTATTACATACCGATCGTGAATTACTTCGACGCTGCTTATCTTCAGAACCGGACCGGCAGGCCGCTGACGGTGCTCGGCCGGCTGAAGCCGGGCGTGACGCAGAAGCAGGCAATCGAAAACCTGAATGCCATCGCAGCTCAGTTGGCCAGGGAGTATCCAAAAACAGACACCGGAATGCCGCTGCGGTTGATCCATCCAGGACTGCAAGGGGACGCCGGTGACGTCATTCGCACATTTCTTTATAGCGTGTCTGGGCTCGCTCTGCTGGTGCTGCTGGCGGCGTGCGCTAATCTGGCCAGCCTGTTTGCAGCGCGCGCGGCGGATCGCAGTCGAGAGCTGGCGCTTCGTGTGGCTTTGGGAGCAAGCCAGTGGCGACTCGTTAGGCAACTACTTACCGAGGCGATGGTGTTGTCGATCCTGGGCGGTGGCGGGGGGCTGGTGATCGCAGATCTGCTGCTCCATCTCCTGAGCCAGTGGCAATCGCCCTACGGGCATATTGCCGTCAGCGCGGATGCGCGTGTGTACGCGGCAGCTCTCATCCTGACCGTGGTCAGTGCGCTACTGTTCGGGTTGATTCCGGCACGGCAGGTATCGCAAAGCAGTCCGTTTCAGACGATGAAGAGCGGATCATTGCATTCAACGCCGCTGCGCCGGCTTGATCTGCGAGACCTGTTGTTAGGCGCACAAATTGCGATCTGCACGTTGCTCGTGACGGCCTCGCTCGTCGCCGTCCGCGGCATGGTTCGCATGTTGCACGTTCCGCTCGGCTTCCAGCCGCGGGGAGCAATGCTCGCCGACGTAGACCTGAGTGAGATGGACCAGCGCGGTGACGCACTGCTTGAGAAAGAGAAAGCAATGCTCGAGGCGGTGCAGAGGATTCCAGGTGTAACCGCAGCGGGTGCGGTGAACCGCGTGCCCTTTACCGGCGGCCTGCGTGGCGTTCCGGTTTTCTCGCCTGGAACGACAGATTTCAATCTGAACAATTCTGTGCTGGCGCCATATGTGTTTACCATCTCGCCGGGTTACCTGGAGGCTGCAGGCACCAGGCTCCTAACTGGGCGAGATGTCTCATGGCATGACACCAAAATGACACCCTACGTCGCGATCGTGAATCAAACCTTCGCGCGGAAGATGTGGAGCGAAACACCCGCTATCGGACAACGCTTCATTCTTAAGGATCACTTGATGGAGGTGGTAGGCGTGGCGGAGGACGGGAAGTATTACCAAATCATGGAGCCGCAACAACCCGCGGTGTTTCTGCCGTTGTTGCAAACCGAGAACGGCGTCGCGGTATTCATTGTGCGGACGTCGCGGGCAAACAATGAGATGGCGGCCACGCTTGAACGCACCCTAAACAGCCTCGAGCCGGATGCGCGCATCAAAGTGCAGAGCTGGCTCGAGGTGCTTGGAGGGCAGAATGCGCTGTTCCCGACTCGCACAGCGACCATACGCACTCTGCGTCATGGGCCTGTTTGCGGCGATGCTCGCGCTGACCGGGATCTTCGGCATGGCGGCTTACAACGTCAGCCGCCGGATGAAGGAGCTGGGCATCCGTGTGGCCCTCGGCGCGCGCGCGAAGCACGTGATGAGCGCTGCGGTTGGGCGACCAATCGTGCTGCTCGGGCTCGGATCGTTGGCGGGACTGTTGTTAGGCGTGATCGCCAGCCGCTTACTCGAGCACATCGTGTATCAGGCGAATCCGGGCGATCCCGTGGTCCTGCTCGGCGCAGTGTCAACGATGGCGCTGCTTGGCCTGGTAGCCTCCGCCATTCCCGCCCTGAGAGCGTTGGCCGTCGATCCATCCAAGCTCCTGCGGGAAGAGTGAGGCAGGTATACATCACTCGAGCATTACGATGCTACGTTGTTTGTTATGAATCCGCTAGCCCGTTTTACCGTCGGCGCCTTAAGATCGCTCATCAGCATCCTTTCGTGGTGGCGTTCCCGGCTGATGACTTGGATTGGCACCATCCTTGCTGTAGTGACTTACGGCTTTGGACCCGCCTTTGGTTAAAAAACATTCAGCCGTGGCTCGAATCCTTCTAGCAGACGATCAACGCGACGTGCTCGAAGCACTGCGCATTTTGCTGAAGAGCGAAGGTTACCAGTCAGAAGGAGTCACCTCACTTGGCGGCGTCTTTCACGCGCTGGAAAAGAAAGAGTATATCGCTGTTGCTGATGGATCTGAATTATACGCGCGACACGACGTCGGGCCAGGAAGGCTTGTCGGCGATTTCGAAAATTCAGGAAATCGACAGCACATTGCCAATTGTGGTGATGACTGCTTGGGCGACGATCGAACTGGCCGTTGATGCGATGAAACGCGGCGCGCGCGATTTCGTAACCAAGCCTTGGGACAACCAGCGACTGCTAACGATCGTCAAGACGCAGATCGAGCTCGCCGCCGCGTTGCGTCGGGAGCGGAAACTTGAAGCGGAAAATGAAATGCTGCGCGGCACCATGCCGGATTTAATCGCGCAATCCCCTACAATGCGGCCTGTCATTGAAATGATTTCTCGCGTCGCGCCATCGGATGCCAACGTGCTGATCACCGGAGAAAACGGCACAGGGAAAAATTTGATTGCGCAGGCGATTCATGCTCTGTCGCCGCGCGCGAGCCGAACGATGATCACCGTCAACATGGGCGGCCTGTCCGAGACATTATTTGAGAGCGAACTGTTCGGTCATGTGAAAGGCGCGTTTACTGATGCAAAGACGGATCGGGCAGGACGCTTTGAGCTCGCGGATGAGAGCACGTTGTTCATGGATGAGATCGCAAATATCCCGCTCGCTCAACAGGCAAAACTCTTGCGGGTCATCGAGACCGGAGATTTCGAGCGTGTCGGTTCATCAAAAACACTTCATGCCAATGTGCGAATCATCTCTGCTACAAACGCAAATCTGGAGAACGAGATCGCAGCCAGCCGTTTTCGGCAGGATCTATTGTTTCGGCTTAACACAATTCAGATTGAATTGCCGCCGTTGCGCGATCGACGCGAAGACATCATGCCGCTGGCGAACAGTTTTCTTCGTCAACACGCGGAGCGTTATCGCAAACAGGTTGGCGGTTTCGATGAAACCGCGCGGGAGCGTCTGCTACAGCATCGGTTTCCCGGAAACATCCGGGAGCTCGACCACGTCGTTGAGCGCGCCGTGCTGATGACGAAGGACCGGCAGGTTCACGCAGGCGATCTTGGCCTAACGACTGGCGGCTCCGAATCGCGGAACGTTGAGGAGATGAGTCTCGAAGAGGTCGAGGCGTTTCTGATCAAAAAAGCCTTGGCTCGCAATGACGGCAACGCGCGTAAGGCCGCGGAAGCACTCGGTCTGAGTAGAAGCGCGTTCTACCGCCGGCTGCAACTATATGGTTTATGATCGACTCGCTTATGGCTGCGAATGGAAGAGCGGCGGAGGGCTGCCGCACTCCAAAACGCAAGCGGGAAATTTGCGGTTGTAACGGCGGCCAGGTTTTGGAGTGCGGCAGTGTTCTGCCGCTTTCAGCTCGCCGCAGCTTCGCCGGATGAATCGGTCGACGAAAACTCGTCGTCGGCTTTCCTACGAAGGGAAGATTACCTGGCTCACGTTTGTCGCGGTCGCGCCTGCGGTGATCACAGCGCTCGCGCTCCTTTGGTTCGGCGATCACACCCCGAAAGTGCAGTGGACACTTACCATTCTGATTATTGGCTGTTTAACTGCATTCATTTGGAGCACGCGCGAACACGCTGTTCGTCCATTGCAAACGCTTTCTAACCTGCTCGCGGCATTACGAGAGGGCGACTACTCGATTCGTGCGAGAGGCGCTCGTGAGGACACTGCGTTAGGCGAAGTCCTGCTCGAAGTGAATTCGCTCGGCGAAACCTTGCGTCAGCAGCGCCTGGGCGCCTTTGAAGCCACCGCGTTGTTGCGCACGATCATGAGCGAAATCGATGTCGCGATTTTCACGTTTGATCCCGAACGGCGTCTCCGCCTCATCAATCGCGCCGGTGAGACTTTGCTGGGCCGACCGATGGACAAGCTGTTAGGCAAAACGGCGCAGGAACTCGGACTTCATGCTTGTTTCGACGCCGACGATGACGAACCGCTTACCTTGAGTTTTCCGGGCGGTTCGGGGCGTTGGGGCATTCGCCGAAGCACATTTCGCGAACAAGGTTTACCGCATGAATTACTCGTGTTGACGGATCTGAGTCGCACGTTGCGCGAAGAGGAACGCCGGGCGTGGCAGCGACTCGTGCGCGTGCTCGGCCATGAGATGAACAATTCTTTGGCGCCGATCAAATCGCTTGCCGCCAGTTTGGAATCGCTGCTGCGGCGCGAGTCTCTGCCAGCGGACTGGAAAGAGGATGCAAGATCCGGATTGAATTCTATCGCTTCGCGGGCCGATTCGCTGAGCCGTTTCCTGCAAGCTTACACTCGGCTTACAAAGCTTCCGCCGCCTCAAAAGCAAGACATCGATCTTGCCCCGCTGATACAGCGTGTGGTGGATTTGGAACCCAGGCTCGAGGTTCAAGTCCGGCCCGGTCCGAAAGTGACTGTTCGGGTGGACGCGGCGCAGATTGAACAAGTACCTGATCAACCTGGTGCACAACGCTGTTGATGCCGCGCTTGAAACAGGTGGAAACGTTATGCTTGGCTGGCGTGAAAAAGGAAATTGCGTCGAGATCCTTGTTGAAGACGAAGGTCCCGGCATCATGAACCCTGCCAATCTTTTCGTTCCGTTCTTTACCACGAAACCCGAGGGATCTGGGATTGGTCTGCCATTAAGCCGTCAAATTGCCGAAGCGCACGACGGCACGTTGGTGCTCATGAACCGAGAAGATCGCCAGGGCGTGCAAGCTTTGCTGCGCCTGCCGCGCTAGTTTGGAGTGCGGCGACATGTCGCCGCTTTAAAGCGCGGACATGTCGCCGCACTCCAAATCAGAAATCGTCTGGCACGTTAACTTGGTCGATCTTAAAACTGTTCACAGTGTTGACGAACGCGGCCGGCGCTGTTTGTGCAAACCAGGCGGCGGAACACCATTTGTAATTTTCCGCCACGGGAACAACACCGTGAAGTGCTGGGTTATGATGCACGTACTTCAGCCGCGCCAGATACGATCGCTCAAAAGTGATGTGACTGTCCCAAAACTGGAACCAGACCTTCCGCCCGTCCGTTTTGTCCCAGCGATTAAGCTGCCTAGCGGTTTGGCCGTGAAGTTTGCCGAGAAATTTGCGCAGCGTTGCGGCATCCGCAGGTGATGCGGCGATGAAGTGGTAATGGTTAGTTCCAGCCGAATTCGCTCGCGTATCGGAATAACGCATCTTGAAAGAAGTCCAGCCGTTCTGGTGAACTTAGATGTGGCAATCTCTTGTAGGTACCCGTGGTAATCATATAAAGGCCCGGTTGAAATAGCCAGTGCGCGGGCCCATGGGGCCAATTCATGGCTGAGTGTTGGCGAAGCCAGATTCTTCAGCAATACCATTTTGGAGTGCGGCGACATGTCGCCGCTTTCGAAAGCGCGGACATGTCCGCGCACTCCAAACTTTTTCCCGAAGTTGGGACGATGCAGTCCCGGAACCGAATAACTCAAAAGGCCGCGCGGAAACAATCAACAAATCTTAACTGCTGAAGATCAGCATCTTACGACTTTGTTTTCTGACCTGGCATGGCCATTGCAATAGCCCCAGGAAGGTCACGATTAAAAACTTTGAATCCAATGAATGTGCCAAACACCTCCAACCATAAGAACTGAAAGAAAATGAAATTATTGCCAAATACCCAACCGAACGCGCGGAAGTTTCCGCTCGTCGAATGTCATTATCACGCGCCGATGCTCAACGGTTCGAGCGCGCCATGCATTCAGACGTCGAAATCGTTGCGCGACATCACCCGCGATTATTTCGACGCTGAAGCGAACCGCGAATTCCTCAGCGAAGCGGCTGTGTTCACGGCGCTTATTGTCATGGCAATCATGCCGATTGTCGCCGGCATATCCGCGATGCTGCAACTCCTTAACACTCTTTCGCCGTTTTGACCGAAACGAAACCGTGATTCCAGACCGAAAACCAACAGACCAAACAATTGTGCGTCCGGCGGGCTTTGCGCCGAATCTTTCAAAGATGGACGTACCGCGCACAGGCGTCGCTGCGAAAAAACGCAAGCGCCGCATCATAATCATCGCGGCGTCCGTACTGGGTTTGATTCTCGCCACGATCGCAATTTCGCGTTTGAAGCCGGCTGTGCCGAGCGTCGATCGGTCAACCGTCTGGATCGATACCGTTAAACGCGGCCCAATGGTGCGACAGGTGCGCGGTCTCGGCACGCTTATTCCGGAAGACATTCGCTGGATTGCGGCAAACACCGAAGGTCGGGTGGACAAAATAAATATCTGGCCTGGGACGCACGTGGAACCAGACTCGGTGATTCTGGAAATGAGCAGTCCCGAACTCGAACAAGCTGCTCACGATGCCCAATCCAAAGCCACTGCTGCAGAAGCGGAGCTAACAACTTTACGCGCGACACTGCAACGCGAGCTGCTCGATCAGGAAGCAACCACAGCGAAGGTTAAATCAGATTACGAGCAGGCGAAGATGGAGCGCGAGACTAACGACCAATTGGCGAGAAACGGTTTGGTCGCCGTGCTGCAATATAAGACATCAAAAGTAAAAGAGGCCGAACTGGCGAATCGCCACGAGATCGAACAAAAGCGGCTGCAGTTTGCGCACGAATCCATCGATCCACAGTTAGCCTCGAAGCAGGCTGCGGTCGATCAAGCCAAACAGCTTGCCAAGTTGAAGACTGACCAGGTGGAAGCGTTGCATGTGCGCGCCGGCATGTCAGGCGTCCTGCAACAGTTGCCTGTGCAAATCGGACAACGCGTGAAGATCGGCGATAATCTCGCGCGCGTGGCGGACCCGACGAAGCTGAAAGCGCAGGTCAAGATTGCCGAGACGCAGGCAAAGGACATTCAGATTGGTCAGAAAGCCGTGATCGACACTCGCAACGGCGTCGCGAATGGCCACGTCACGCGCGTTGATCCCGCAGTCGAGCAGGGGACTGTAAACGTCGAAGTTGCCTTTGATCAAGCGTTACCCAAAGGCGCGCGGCCTGATCTGAGCGTTGACGGAACAATCGAGCTCGAACATCTCGATGACGTCATTTACGTCGGCCGTCCGGCGTTCGGGCAGGAAAATAATACCGTCGGCATGTTCAAAATCGTCAGCGGCACTTCGGAAGCTGTGCGGACTCCGGTGAAGCTGGGCAAAAGCTCAGTGAACACCATTCAAATCGTGGATGGGCTGCAACCAGGGGACCAGGTGATCCTCTCTGACACTAGTGCGTGGGATTCACACGACAGAATCCGACTGAACTAAGCGCTGATTTCTGAATCTAATTTTCTGATTTGAAACATCAAAACAATAAACAAATGAAATCGACTGAACTAACTGCAGAGGAATCAACCACCGAATTTGATGGAAACGGCTACACTCCGTTAATCCGACTCGGCGGCGTAACGAAAGTGTTTCTCACTGATGAAGTGGAGACGCACGCGCTTTCGGGCATTCACCTCGACATTCGCGAGGGCGAATATTGTTCTATCGCGGGACCATCAGGTTGCGGCAAGACGACGCTGCTCTCGATTCTCGGTCTGCTGGATACTCCCTCCGATGGCAGCTACGCGCTGAAAGGTCACGAGGTCGCGAATCTTTCGTTCGCGGAGCGGGCTCGCGTTCGCAATCGCGAAATCGGGTTCATCTTTCAAAGTTTTAATTTGATCGGCGATCTCACGGTTTTTGAAAATGTCGAATTACCGCTCACGTATCGCGGCACGAGTGCCAGCGATCGCAAAGCACTTGTGACAGAAGCGCTCGAGCGCGTAGGCATGGCGCACCGGGCAAAACATCTGCCGAGTCAGCTCTCCGGCGGGCAGCAGCAGCGCGTCGCAGTGGCTCGCGCGCTTGCTGGCAGACCGGCGATTTTGTTGGCGGACGAGCCGACCGGTAATCTGGATTCGCATAATGGCGAAGCTGTGATGCATCTGCTCCGCGAACTGCATCAGGGCGGCGCTACGATTTGCATGGTTACGCACGACGAGCGTTTCGCTCAGCACGCAGATCGCACGGTGCATTTGTTCGATGGCCGGATCGTCGAAGATCGCATGGCTGCATAAAACTAAATCCTCAAACGGAGCGAAAAGAATGCAGACGTTTTTCCAGGATCTTCGCTTCGGGTTCCGAATGCTTCGACGCAGCCCCGGGTTTTCCCTTCTTGGATTTCTTTGCCTCACACATGGGGTCGGCTCGAATGCAGAGGTATTGAGTTGGATCGAGGATATTCTGTTTCGTCCACTGCCAGCCGTCGCACACGCGGTGCGTTCGGGTTCAACCTCTGCGCAAACAATGATGAATTAACAGCGACTGTTCTATGCTCAAAGACATTCGTTTCGCCTTTCGGCAGCTACTGAAACAACCGGCGTTTACGGCTATCGCAATCGTCACTGTTGCGCTCGCCATCGGCGCGAATACGGCAGTGCTCAGCCTGGTGAATGCGCTATTGATCCGTCCACTTCCTTACAAGGCGCCCAATCAGCTGGTCTTGTTATGGGAGCGTTTTCCACCGCAGGGGCTTGAGCGCATTCCGGTGTCAGCGACCGGAGTATCTCGATTATGAAAAACAACTTACGACCGTGGAAAGAATCGGCGCCTTTAGCTATGCCGCGTACAACCTCACTACTGGCGATGTTCCCGAACGAGTCGCCGGCGCGGTGGTATCGCCGAGCGTTTTCCCGTTACTGGGCGTAGATCCAATCAAAGGTCGCGTTTTCACTAAAGATGAAGGCGCAGAAGGTCGCGACGATGTCGTCGTTATCAGCGCCCGATTGTGGCATCACCGGTTCAACTCTGATCCGACGATCGTCGGCAACAAGATCTCGCTCAACGGCCGAGCGTGCACCGTAGTTGGAATCATGCCGGAGCAGTTCGATTTTCCGCTGCCGCTGTTCAACGTTCAGGGATCGCGTTTCGCCAGTCGCGCCGATATTTGGAAGCCGATTGCTTTTACGAAAGATGAATTGGCGGCGCGCTATTCGCGCAGCTACAGCGTGATCGCGCGCCTGCGCCCGACGGTTTCGGTAAAGCAAGCTCAAGCTGAAATCGACACGGTCGTAGCAAACTTCCGGAAAACGAATCCCAAGAATTATCCGGCAGCGACGACGGCGTTCGGGGCCAGGCTTTACTCGCTGCAGGAGCAGGTGGTCGGACCGATGCGCACCGGCCTTTGGATTCTGGTTTGCGCGGTGACCCTCGTTTTGCTTATCGCGTGCGCGAACCTCACCACGATGTTGCTTGCGCGTGCCGCCTCCCGAGAGCGAGAGATGGCCATCCGCGTGGCGCTTGGCGCCGGCTTGAAGCGCATGCTGCGACAATTGCTCACCGAGAGCGTGGTATTGTCCATCTTGGGCGGAATCGCGGGAGTCTTGCTCGCATTAGGAGCACTCGATCTGCTGCGCGTGATCGGCGCGCAAACCGTGCCGCGGCTTCGTGAAGTCGATCTCGATCTGAGTGTGCTCGCGATGACGTTTGTGGTTGCCGTTGCGACCGGAATTCTTTTCGGCCTTGTGCCTGCGCTCGTTAGCGCGAAGCCGGAATTGACCGAAGCGTTGAAGGAAGGCGGACGCGGTGCGACGGAAGGTCTCCATCGCAACAGGTTGCGCAATGGCCTCATCGTTGCCGAGACCGCTCTGGCTCTTGTCCTGCTTATCGGCGCCGCGTTGCTCGTCAAAAGTTTCGTCCAACTGCAGAATGTCTCTCCCGGATTCAATCCGCACAATGTTTTGACCGCGGAGATTTCCTTGCCGGTCGAAAAGTACCGTCCGGTTTACCGGTTAGTAATTTTTACGCTGAAGCGGAGCGGCGGATCAAAAATATTCCCGGCGTCCAGCATTCTGCGTTCACGGTAATGCTGCCGTTGAGCGGCTCGAACACGGACAGCTCTTTTATTATCGAGGGGCAAGACCCAAAGGCGAGCGGCGCGTTCCCAGATGAGGAGATCCGAGACATCACGCCGGATTATTTCCGGGTGCTGCAGACGCCGTTGCTGAAGGGGCGTTTCTTTAGCGACGCCGACACGGCCGATTCGACCCCAGTGGTGATCGTCAATCAGGCGTTCGCGAAAAAGTCCTTTCCCAGTGGCGACGCGCTCGGGAAACGCATATCCAGGGACGACAGAAATCCTAAGTGGACGACGATTGTCGGAGTTGTAGCAGACATAAAACACCGCGCCCTGGATACGCAAGCGCAGCCAGAGTACCTACCTCCCGCACACGCAGGCGCCGGACCGTGACATGGTGTTGGCGGTGCGCAGTTCGCAAGACGCGCGCACACTTGCCCGAGCTATTCGAGAGGAATTGCGCAACATCGATCCCGATATCCCCGTTGCGAATGTGCGCACGCTCGACGCCGTCGTGGCGGATTCGATCGCGCCTCGGCGCCTTTCGGTTGTCCTGCTCAGTGCATTTTCCGGCATCGCGTTGCTGCTGGCATCGGTTGGCATGTACGGCGTCATCTCGTTTTTAGTTGTTCAGCGCACGCACGAGATCGGCGTGCGCATGGCTCTAGGCGCGCAGCGTTCCGATGTCTTAAAAATGGTGATTGGACACGCGTCGAAGCTGTTCCTAATCGCCGCCGCAATCGGTTTACCGCTCGCGTTTGTTACCAACTCAGCCTTGAGGACGCTGCTTTATCAGGTGAGTCCGTTCGACATCTCCATCTTCCTCGTCGTAACCGTGGTGCTCGCGGGTGTCGGTCTGCTCGCCAGTTATCTACCGGCTGTTCGCGCAACCCGCAGCGATCCAATGATCGCGCTTACCCACAACACCTGACATGAACCCGAAAATTCTGTGGATCGTCCTCGGCTGTACGGTGACCGTTTCCGCGTTTTCGGCTGAACAAACAGAGAGCTCGAAGGCGCTCGATCAAATCAAAGCGTTGATCGGAAGTTGGAGCGGCACGTTTCAATGGACCGGCGGACCTAACGACAGCGGCCCGATGAACGCGACTTATTACGTCACCGGCAACGGTTCAGCCGTAGTGGAGAATCTGTTAAACGAGAGCACGCCGGTGATGACCAGCGTCTACCACCTCGATGGCGGTGACCTGCGCATGACACATTTTTGCGGCGCTCAAAATCAGCCAAGACTCAAGGCGCGCCGCATCGATTTAGATCGAGGCGCTTTCGATTTTGACTTCGTTGATGCAACGAATCTTCGATCACCTGATGCGCCGCACGTGCACGGCTTGGAAATCCGCCTGATCGACGCAAATCACTTAACCCTGACGTTCTTGTTTCAAAGCGGTTCGGTTGAGAGCCGTGAAGAAATTAATCTCAAGCGGACTGAAACGCGGCCCTCTTAGAAAACTCATTATGATCAAGCTCCGCCGACTCGAACGCAGATACCCGTTAGGCAAAGAGAAATTTTTCTACGTCCTGCGCGATATCAACCTGGATATC
Source organism: uncultured Verrucomicrobiae bacterium (assembly GCA_963805485.1). Lineage (GTDB taxonomy): Bacteria > Verrucomicrobiota > Verrucomicrobiia > Chthoniobacterales > UBA10450 > Udaeobacter. The sequence goes on from CAWDUN010000003.1 coordinate 554,875, forward strand.
GCCGAAGGCGAATTTGTGTCGATCATGGGTCCGTCTGGGGCAGGTAAATCGACGCTGTTGCACATTCTTGGAATGCACGATCACGGGTGGGAGGGCGAATATTTTTTGAACGACACAGCCGTTCATCATCTGAAACCGAAAGAACGCGCCACACTCCGGAACGAGCAGGTCGGCTTTGTGTTTCAGCAGTACCATTTGCTCGACGATCTCACCGTTTACGAAAACCTGGAGATCCCGCTGTCGTACCGTCGTTACAGCAGAAGCGAGCGTGCCGCGCTCGTAGCAGACACGCTCGATCGGTTTCAGATTGTTGGGAAAAAGGATTTGTATCCGCGTCAGCTGTCCGGCGGACAACAGCAACTCGTGGGTGTAGCGCGGGCGATCATCGCTGAGCCGAAGCTTCTACTCGCTGATGAGCCTACGGGAAACCTGCACTCGAGTCAGGGCGAAGAAATCATGGAGTTGTTTGGCAAGCTCAATGATGAAGGCGTGACTATCGTGCAGGTCACACACTCCGACAAAAACGCTTCGTTCGGGAAACGCGTCATTCAGTTGCGCGATGGGTGGCTCGTTCCAAACAACTCAACTCCTTAACTTGTATGTTTGATTCATTCTTTCAGGACATTCGCGTCGGGCTGCGGCTTTTGTTCAGGGACAAAACGTTCTGCTTTCTAGCTGTGCTTGTCCTCGGGCTCGGCATCGGCGCTGCGACGACGCAGTTCACAGTCGTGAACGGAATCGTCCTGCGTGGCCTTTCTTTTCCGCATTCTGAGCAGTTGATGTCGGTAGGCTTTCTCGATCCAAAGGCGAGCGATCAAAATAACAACTTCGGATTGGGCTTCATCCCGACAGCGCAGGACTACGAAGACCTGAAGAGCGCGCAGCAGTCGTTTGCGATGATGGCCGGTTACCTCAACGGATCGACAATCAACGTCAGTTATAAAAACAATCCGCAGCGTTACACCGGCGGCTATGTGACCGAGGATTTTTTTAAGATTCTCGGCGTCTCGCCGATTCTTGGCCGCGATTTCACCGCGGAAGACAACAAACCAGGCTCGGAGAAAGTCGCGATTCTCGGTCACGAAATCTGGAAACGCGACTTCAACGGTGATCCCAACATCATCGGACAAAGCGTTCGGATGAATGGCAAGGCTGCAACGATCATCGGCGTGATGCCTCCGAATTTTAAGTTTCCCGTGTCGGAGGAACTCTGGACGCCGCTTTACAATCAATTTCCGCCGATTCCGCGCGGTGAGTTGCGGATTGCAGCTAATAACAGCGCGCCCGCGGTGATGGGTCGACTGAAACCGGGTGTCACTCTGGATCAAGTGAACGCGGAGTTTATCGCTCTGGCCAGGCGTTTAGCCCAGGAGTACCCGAAGACGAACCAAAATTTCACGTCGGCAAGCGTGCAGCCGCTGTTGAACTCGATGGTTGGTCCGCAATTTCGTCAAACGGTTTGGGCGATGCTTGCTGCGGTCATTCTGGTGTTGCTGATCGCGTGCGTGAACGTGATGAACATGCAATTCGGCCGTGTAGCGCTGCGCGCGAAAGAACTGGCGATTCGCGGCGCACTGGGCGCAACTCGTTGGCGGCTGGTGCGGCAAATGTTGACTGAAAGCTTCGTCGTCGCCGGACTCGGAGCGGTCGCGGGAATTCTCCTCGCGTTCTGGGCGGTTGATATGTTCACGCGCGCAACGGGCGCACTATCGAATCCATTGCCATACTGGATTCAATTTACAATCGATGCGCGCGTTCTCGCATTCACAGTCGGGGTTACTTTAGTCGCAACGATCGCTTCGGGACTTTTGCCGGCATTGATCAGTGCTCACGGTAATGCCGCGGAAATAATGAAAGAAAGCGGGCGCGGCAATACCAGCCGGCTGGCCAACATTATCATGCGCGTGCTTGTGGTTGGGCAGATCGCGCTCACCGCGGCGCTGTTGATTGCGGCGACGCTGCAAATCAAGTCGATCCGCAATCAGCTCAAGCTCGACTACGGTTACGATGAAAACGCAGTTTACACCGCGCGCATGGCGTTGCTGGAAGGCGCTTACACTGAGGACGGACGCCGCGAGTTTTTCAAACGTGCCGTGCGCGAATTGCGCACTAATCCGCAGTTCGACGGGGCGGCGCTAACTGATCGCCTTCAAATGACGTTCGCCGGCGGCGGCCAGTACGAAGTGGATGGACAGAATTATGTGACCGATCGCGACCGGCCGCGCGGAAACTTCGAATCCGTGTCGGACAATTATTTTTCGACACTCGGACTAAAGATTTTGGAAGGCCGCGATTTCACCATGGACGACGCCGATTCGAAACAACCGGTCGCAATCGTGAACGCAAGTTTTTCCCGCAAGTATTGGGGCAATCAAAGCGCGCTTGGTCATCAGGTCCGGATTTTCAATCCCGGCCAGCCCCAGCCCTGGCGCACCGTCGTCGGCGTGGTGCCGGACACATTAATGCAGGGGCCATTCGACCAGCAAACCGACAACTCAGGGTTCTACATGCCCCTACTTGGAGCCCAGCCTGCGACGCAGTTTTGCACAATCATCGTTCGGCCGCGCGCCGGACAGAGCGCAGAAACGCTCGGACCAGCGCTGAGTAAAGCGGTCGCTCAGCTCGATTCGGATCTGCCAATCTATTTTCCCGGCACACCAGCGCGGTTACACAATGCGTTTCTAGGTGGCAGTCGAATCATCGCGAATCTGTTCGTGATTTTTGGCGCAGTCGCCTTTGTCTTGTCAGCCGTCGGTCTTTATGGGGTGATGAGCTTTTCGGTAAACCAGCGTACGCAGGAGTTCGGAATTCGAATGGCGCTTGGCGCGGACGCACCGCGGATTTTCCGAATGGTGATGCAACAGGGCGCATGGCAGCTCGTCATCGGTCTTGTGCTCGGCGCGGGTGGCGCGGCGTTGCTTCTCGGAGTATTGGCCGCAGCTGCGTTAAGAAATATTTTGTTCAAAGTCAACGCGCTTGACCCAACCATTTATTTCGCCGTCGCGGGACTGCTCACGCTCGTGGCTGCGGCGTCTTGTTTCATTCCAGCGCGGCGCGCTACACGCGTCGATCCCGTGGCTGCGCTTCGCTATGAATAATCAGCGGAGATCAATCAGATGCTAGACGATCTTCGCTACGCGGTTCGGTTGCTGCTGAAAAATCCGAGCATCACAATCGTCGCGATCTTCGCACTTGCGCTCGGGATCGGAGCGAACACGGCCATCTTCAGCGTTGTCAACGCGGTGTTGTTGCGGCCGCTGCCCTATCCCGATGCGGGCAAACTGATCGTGTTGCGCGAACACTCGAATACGTTCGAGCGCGGTGCGGTCGGTTACATGAATTGGATCGACTGGCACGCCAGCCAGAAAAGCTTTACCGACCTGGCGCTCGTTAGGCGCGAAGCGGCGAATTTTTCGCCGAGCAGTGGCGTCGGCTCACCAGATCGCCTTCCCGCTCTGCGAGCGAGCTCCGGATTTCTTGCCGTGATGGGTTTAAAACCGAAGATCGGTCGCGATCTAAGTGCGGCTGACGACATAGGAGGCTCGGCGAATGTGGCGCTCATCAGCGAAAAGCTTTGGCGAAAGCATTTCGCTGGTTCTCCGTCTGTCCTCGGCCGGCGTGCGCTAATCAATGGACTGCAGCGCGAGATTATTGGTGTGTTCCCGGCTGAACTTCAATTTGGTCGGAATCCTGACGTGCTCCTTCCCCTCAGCGAGATCGCGAATGAACCGTGGATGCGGAACCGCGATAGTCATCAGGGTTTTTGGGGCATGGGGCGGCTGAAACCCGGTGTGATGTTGTCGCAGGCGATGAGTGATCTGAACGCGATCGCAATCGATCTGGAGAAAAAATATCCTGAAACGAACACGGGCCGACGAGTTAATATGCGCCCGTTATTTGAAACAACAGTCGGCGATTATCGCGCCAGCCTGAATTTATTGCTTGCCGCTGTCGTCTGCGTGCTGTTGATCGCTTGCGCGAACGTGGCGAACCTGCAGTTTGCCCGCGCCCTGGCGCGCTCCAGAGAACTGGCGATGCGCGTGGCGCTCGGCGCCAGTCGCTGGGCCATTGCGCGGCAGCTCCTTATCGAAAGCACGTTGCTCGCGGTAATCGGTGCTATTGCCGGAATTTTTCTGACGCTGTGGAGTATGGATGCGATTCTCGCTCTCACTCCGCCCAGGTTGCCACGTTTTCACGAAGCAAGGATCGATTTTCCTGTCCTCGCCTTTACCACATTCGCCGGTTTACTGGCCGGAGTTCTCGTCGGTGTATGGCCCGCATGGCGAATCTCGAACTCGAAATCGATTTCGCTCGCGCTGCACGAAGCAGGCGGTCGCAGCGCCAGCGAGGGCCCCGGTCGACAACGGATGCGCTCCGGTCTCGTGATTACACAGGTCGCACTCGCAATTGTTCTGCTCGCCGGAGCAGGATTAACTCTGAAAAGCTTCTGGCACGCAGAAAACGCGCGGTTGGGTTTTGACCCGCATGGCGTGGTGAACTTTGAAATCTCCCTGCCTGACGCGAAGTACAAGGCCGACGAGCAAAAGGACGCGTTCTGGACGCAACTGTTAGAGCGCGTGCAACGCATCCCTGGCGTCGAAGCCGCTGCCGTCAGCGCGAACAGTCCCTTCGACGACTGGGAAGAGGACAGTTATTTTCACGTGACCGGCACGCCCCCGGTGACGCCCGGGCAACAGCCTTCGGCGGAAGTGAGTGTGGTGTCGCCTGACTATTTCCGCGTGATGGGGATCCCGATTCTTCGAGGCCGCGGATTTGGTTCGCAGGATGTGCCGGGCGAAAAAGGCCACTCCCGCTCAATCATTATCGACGAATCTTTCGCGCAGAAATTTTTTGCGGGACAAGATCCCATTGGGCAGCACATCGATGACAACGAGACATTAGACAAAAACGCGCCGCCGATGACCATCATCGGGGTGGTGCCGCGCACGCGCAATGAAGCTCCCGGCGAATACAACGTGGAGTCGCTGCATCTCGTGCAGGAGTATGTGTTGGCATCGCAGAATCCTCAGGTCGAAAACCACGTGCACGTTCGCACGAAGCTGCGCGACATAGGACCGCTGGTGGCTGCGGTGAAACATGAAGTCCATGCGCTCGATTCGGATCAACCAATCGGGCAAATCACGACGATGGATCAGAACATCGCTCTGAGTCTGGCGGCGCGTCGTTTGACCATGGTATTGTTAGGCGCATTTGCGGTGCTCGCGCTCGTGCTCGCAAGTGTCGGCCTTTACGGCGTGATGGCGCTCACGGTGACACAACGCACTCGTGAGCTCGGAATTCGCATGGCGCTCGGCGCCGCGCGCATAAATATTTTCAAGCTCGTGCTTAGCCATGGCATGACGCTGATTGCAATCGGCATCGGAATTGGACTAATCGGAGCGATCGCTGCCGGCCGCGCGTTGATGTCGCTGCTTTACAATGTAGGGGCAATCGATGCCGGGGCGGTGATCACGGCCATAGTTTCGCTGGTGCTCGTCGCTTTAATCGCCTGCTGCGTGCCAGCTCGCCGCGCCACGCGTGTTGATCCCATCGTCGCGCTGCGAACGGAGTGACAGATGAACGATTTAAAACTCGCTTTTCGTCAGCTTCGCAAATCGCCTGGGTTCACTCTGGTCGCCGTCCTGACGCTCGCGCTTGGGATCGGTGCAAATACTGCAATCTTTTCGGTTGTAGAAGGCGTACTCCTGCGCCCGTTGCCTTTTCCGAACGCGGAACGACTCGTTAGGGTCTATGAGGCCCTGGATGAGAATGGCGCGCGTTCAGGAACATTGAATCTGAGCGACCGCACCGTTGCACGATTCCGGGAGTTCGGACGCGATATTTTCGAAGATGTTGCCGGTGGAACAGGCGACGCCTCAGTCGTTAGTGTGAACACCGGTTCGATGGCTCAGACCGTCCCCGCCGCGCGTGTCACCTGCGATTTTTTCGATGTTCTGGGATTGCCGCCATCGCAGGGCCGTAACTTCACAAGAGAAGAGGGGGCCGACAAAGCAGCGAACGCCGTGATCATCAGCGATGATTTTTGGCGTAACACGCTGAACTCACGCAATGATGTGCTCGGCAGCACGATCATGGTCGATGGAACACCACGGACGATCGTTGGCGTGATGCCAAAGGCATTCCGGCATCCGTATCGCGCGAGTTTGTGGTTGCCGCTTGCGCTTGAACCCGACAACCCAGCGACCATCAACAATCATTATCTGTATGGCGTCGCTCGACTGCGCCCCGGCGTCACGCCGGTGAAAGCGGAAGAAGCTGTGAAGCGCATGTGCGCCAGGATTAATCGCGACGATCCGAATCCGGCGAACGTCCGCGCCGCTTACATCCCGCCGTTGCGCGAAAGTTTTGTGATGGATTTGCGGCCGAAAATTCTGGTCATCGTCGGGGCCGCAGTTTGTGTGTTGTTGATCGCCGCGGCCAACTTCGCTGGTCTGCTGCTCGCCCGCGTGATCGAACGAGAAGGGGAATTTGCCTTGCGCGCTGCGCTCGGGGCAAGCAGGCGACGACTGGTGAAGCAGCAACTCACGCAGGCGGTTTTGCTCGCTTTGGCCGGAACCGCGCTTGGTCTTCTCATCGCGCTCTGGATCACGCCAATACTGTTCGCGTTGAGCCCGGAAGGCGCGGACGCGACCGGTAGCGCGATGCGCGAATTCGACTACGCGGCCCGGCTCGATTTGCCCGTGTTCGCGTTTGCTGCGGGTATAATGACGCTGGTCGGTTTGGGTTTTGGTTTGCTGCCTGCGATTCGCGCAGCGCGCACAGATTTGCGCGGTGCAATGAGTGTCACATCACGTGGCACAACACTCGACCGCAGCGCCCGCAGATTGCTCGGTTCCTTTGTTGTGATCGAACTCGCGATTGCCGCTGCGCTTCTGACAGCAAGCGTCACGGCGACACAATATTTCCGGAAGCTAATCGACGAGCCGTGGGGTTTCGAGACGAAAGACCGCCTCGCTTTTAACGTCACCGTTCCCGATCGATTCTTTCCCACCGCCGCGGCGAAACAGAGCGTCCTCGAAGCTTCGCTCGCTCAACTGCAGGCAATGCCCGGAGTGAAATCCGCCACCGTCGTATCGCCGTCGCCAATGGACGCGCCGTGGACACTAATGCTGTTCAACGCCGAAGGCGCGCCCCCGCCGGAGCCACGAGGTTTCTACACTGCATACTCGCGCGTGCCGGTGCCCGGGTATTTCCGAAGCATGGGCGAGCCGATCCTGCAAGGCCGCGATTTCAACGCGAGCGACACTGCCGATGCGCCGCTGGTCTGCATTATCAGCCAAAGCATCGCGAAACGTTTTTGGCCTAACCATTCGCCGATCGGGAAACGAATTCGGTGGGGCCGGCTCGATGGAACTCGCCCGTGGTTCACGATTGTGGGCGTTGTTGGTGATATGAAAGCGATTGCCGACCCGCGCGACGGTGAAGTGCTAGGCATGATTGCGCGGCCACTGGCGCAAATGCTCGCGTACGCGACCACATCGCTCGATGACATCACTTTTGTTCTGCACACCGACGGCCGCTCGCTTAACGAGTCGACGATCCGCGCCGCGCTTGCGCGTGCGAACGCGAATCTCGCCTGTTACAACTTTGTCTCGCTGCAGGATGCAGCAGCGCGCTCGCGCACGACCGAGCGATTCATTTTCGTTCTCGTCTCCTCATTCGGAGCCGTGGGCCTCGTCCTCGCTGCCGTCGGTTTGTATGGCCTGCTCGCGCTCCAGGTCGCGCGACGCGAACGCGAGTTTGGCATCCGCAGCGCGCTTGGCGCCACCGCGCGGCAGATCATTCAGCTCGTCGCGCAGCAAGGTGCAGCCTTGCTTTCGTTAGGCTTCACTGCCGGCGCGCTCGCCACTTACGGAGTGGTGCGCCTGGTCAAAAATCAGTGGACCGAAATGCCGGCGCCGAATCTGATCGCGTGCGTTTGCGCGGCGATAGTGCTTGGCATCGCGGTGATGATCGCGTGTTGGCTACCTGCGCGCAGAGCTGCGCGAGTTGATCCCGTTATTAGCCCTTCGTGCCGAATGATCGGTCAGCTGAATCTAATCCCCGACAAATTCTTATGATCTCCGATTTCAAATATGCGCTTCGGACGCTGGCGAAAACGCCAGGGTTTACCATCATTGCTGTAGTCACACTCGCGCTCGCCATCGGCGCGAACACAACAATCTTCAGTTTGATAAACGATTTGTTCCTGCGAAGTCTGCCCTTCAAGGAACCTTCGCGTGTGGTGCACGTCTTCGGCGGCGATAAATCGCGCGATCTCATCGATATCGGCGTGTCGGCGCCGCGCTACCAGCATTTTCGCGATGGCCAAACGGTGTTCGATGGATTAGCGGCGGAAAATTTCTTTCTTTTCACGCTCACCGGTCTTGGCGATCCAGTGCAGGTCTTTGGCGGGCGTTTGACTTCGAACTATTTTGATATGCTTGGCGTCCGCCCAATTCTCGGACGCAACTTTCTGCCGCAGGAAGAAGAGGGCGCTGATGTCGCGGTTGTCACCAAGAATTTCTGGCAGAAACGCCTCGGCGGCGATCCCAATGTGATCGGCCGCAGCATCGCACTCGATGGCACCGCGCACACGATCGTAGGCGTGTTGCCAAACATGCCTGCGACCTGGTTCGGCGCGAATCCAATCGCCGAAGTCTGGACGACGAAGCCGTTCCAGCTTCCGGGGTTCACGTACGAACGAATGATGCGCGGGAGCAGCTTTCTGCGGGTGATCGGCCGGCTTAAGCCGAACATCACGCTGGCGCAGGTGAAAGCAGTGCTGCCGTCGCTTGATCAAAGCTATCGCACACAGTACGCGAACAAGATCGACAGCGGGTTCACGACTACTGTGAAAACACTCCCGGAAGACGTGACTGAAAACTTCCGTGCGGGCTTTGTAACGCTGTTCGCTGCTGTCACCTTTGTATTGCTAATTGCATGCAGCAACGTCGCCAACCTATTACTGGTGCGTTTCAGCGGACGACGTCGGGAAATCGCGTTGCGCATGGCGATCGGCGCGTCTCGTGCCGGCATCATTCGTCTTTTCGTTTTCGAAAGCTTGCTCATAAGCATCATCGCGGGAGTGGTCGGCGCCTTCCTGGCGTGGCGGTTAGTTCCACTCGTGCCAAAACTCGCGTCAAATTTTCTTCCGTTCGAAGCGAACACCGCCAGCAGCGTGTCCGTCGTAGTCCTCCTCTTCACGATTGCATTGTCGCTTTTAACCGGGTTGCTCATGGGCGTTTATCCGGCGACGCAAGCCTCGCGCGCGGATCTCGTTGACGGATTGAAAGAGGGCGGCCGTGGAACGAGTGGCAGTATCCGCCAACAACGGTTGCGCAAGATTCTTGTCGGCGCGCAGGTAGCGCTGTCAGTCACGTTGCTCGCGGGGGCGGCGCTGTTGATCACCAGCTTTATGCGGTTGAGCACGCAGAATCTCGGGTTCCGATCGCAACATCTCTGGACCGGCGCGATTACATTGCCCGCGTCTCAATATCCCGATGCCGGATCGCGTCAGCGTTTCATCGAGCAACTGCTAAACGCGTTGCGCGACATTCCCGGTGTCCAGACCGCGACCGCGAGTGGCGATATTCCATTGAATGGCGGCAATCGAACGCTGTACGCGCGGGGCGATCGCGATCTGCCGCCGGTGGAGCAACGCACGGCTGCGCCGAGTCACGACGTGGCGCCGGACTTCTTCAAGACGTGGCGAATCCCGCTTCTCGCCGGGCGCGAATTTAACGAGCACGATACGGTGGACAGCCAGAATGTCGTATTGATCAGCCAGACTGGTGCGAAGAAGATTTTTCCTGGCGAAAACCCAATAGGTAAGACGTTGCTGGTGACGAGTGCTGGCACACCTTGTGAGATCGTAGGCATTGTCGGCGACATTCGCTCGCAACGTATCAAAGAAGAGCCGGGCATGGAGTTTTATCGGCCCTGGTCGCAAGAAAACTTTCCTTTCGTCAGTATCGCCGTGCTCAGCACGTTGAACACCGACGCGGTGACGAAGCTCGCTCAATCGGCGCTGAGCAAGGTCAATCCCGGCCTGGCGATTGCGGTGCCGCAGAGCATGGACGCGATCGTGGCTCAGGCACTTGGACAAGCGCGCCTGATGATGTGGCTGCTCGGAATTTTTGCCGGTGTTGCCATCTTGCTTGCGAGCATCGGAATTTACGGGGCCGTTGCCTACACCGTCGAACAACGCACTGGCGAGATCGGAGTGCGCATGGCGCTTGGCGCGCAAACTCGCGACGTGCTGCGCTTGATCGTGAGTCAGGGAATGAGGCCGGTGGTTATCGGCCTGGTGATCGGAATTGTGTCGGCGTTCGCCCTCAGCCGTCTGCTGACATCGCAGCTTTACGAAGTTTCGGCGCATAATCCGGCGCTGCTGAGCGCTTCAACGATATTGCTCGCGGCGATCGCGCTGATTGCATGTCTGGTCCCTGCGCGGCGAGCGGCCCACGTTGATCCAATCCAGGCGCTACGCGCTCAGTGATATGCACCATTTGAAGATGCGACTTCTCCGGCCCGTTCCGAAACATGCTGTTGATTCGAGGAGCGCTTGCGTTTGGACTTCGTTTGAATATCCGTGGCACTTCGCTGTCTCACATCTAACTCTGAACCTTCTATGCATTTGCGTTTCGTAATTTCTCTCATCGTTGCGGCGTTTAGCACGCCGGCATTTTTCGCGCAGGGAACGAATCAGCCGACCGTCGACGAACTCGTTGCCAAGAACATCCAGGCCAAGGGAGGCGAGAACGCGCTGAATAGCCTCCTAACGCTGCGGTCAACCGGTAAGTTACTGGTACAACAGGGCCAAATTGAGCTTGGCTATGTGCAAACAAAAAAGCGCCCCGATCAGGTGCGCACCGAGGCTTCGCTTCAGGGCATGACGCAGATTGAGGCGTATGACGGCAAGGACGGATGGAAAGTGTCACCGTTTTTCGGGCGCAAAGATCCAGAGCGCATGTCGGCTGATGACGTGAAAGCGCTAGTGGAAGATACCGAAATCGATGGCCCATTGGCCGATTGGAAAACAAAAGGCAGCACTGTTGAATATCTCGGAACTGAGGATGTCGATGGGACCCCCGCGCACAAACTGAAGGTCGTGCGAAAGAATGGCGATGTCAGTTTTGTCTATTTGGATCCTGATCACTTTCTTGAGATCCGAATCGTGACTCAACGAGTGCGACACGGGGCACATGAGGAGGTCGAGACGGATCTCGGCGATTACGAAAAAGCCGGCGGCGTATTTGTTCCGACTTCGATCGAGGTCGGACGCAAAGGCTCGCCCGACAAACAAGTGGTGGTCGTGGATAAAGTCGAAGCCAACATGCCGGTTGACGACACAATATTTCATTTCCCCGGCCAAATAAATGTCCCCGAACCAAAGCGCTGAGCACTAGATGAAGATATTTAAACACCAAAAGCGACGTGAGGGCGCTCGTACACTCGCCAAGCTTCCGCAAGACGAATGTCATCCCGAGCGCAGTCGGCGGATCCCGTTGGGTTATGTTTCAATGATGCTGCGGGATTCCTCGACTCCGCTGCGCTCCGCTCGGAATGACGTGCTGGAACAGCTGGCGCGATTTGTTTTCGCATCGCTTTTTCTTTGCGCCATTCCTGTTTACGCGGCTGACGCTCCATTTAATTCGTCGAGCATTTCCGGGCTCGGAGCGCGCAACATCGGGTCAGCGGCAATGAGCGGACGCATCTCGGCCATCGCCGGTGTGCGCGAGCCCTCGGGCAAGATCACGTTGTTTGTTGGCTCGGCCAGTGGCGGCGTTTGGAAATCCGATGACAGCGGAACGCGGTATCGCCCAGTGTTTGATGAACAACCTGTACAATCGATCGGCGCCATCGCGCTCGACCCGAAAAATTCTAAAAACGTTTGGGTCGGCACCGGTGAATCGTGGACGCGCAACACCGTTTCCATTGGCGACGGAATCTATAAGTCCACTGATGGCGGCGAAAGCTGGTCGCGCGCTGGCTTGGAGAAATCGGAACGCATCTCACGGATTGCAGTTGATCCAAGAAACAGCGACACGGTGTTTGTCGCGGTGCCCGGCGCCTTGTGGAGCGATTCGCCGGACCGGGGTCTGTACAAAACGAGTGACGGCGGCAAAACATGGCAGCAAGTCCTCAAGGGCGCGAATCTTTCGACCGGTTGCACCGATGTTGCGATTGATCCTAGCAATCCCGACATCATGTTTGCCGCGATGTGGGATTTCCGGCGCAAAGGCTGGGAATACCGCTCGGGTGGCGCAATTCCGACCGCACCTTCAGCCAGTGGGTTGTTCCGTTCGACCGATGGTGGCAATACTTGGACGGAGATTACGGAGCAGGCTAATAAGGGATTTCCCAAGAAACCGTACGGGCGTTTGGCGGTGGCGATCGCGCCATCGAAATCGCAACGCGTTTACGCGTTTGTAGAATCGCCGGAGAGCGCGTTGTTCGTGTCGGACGACGGCGGTGCGACATGGGACAAACGCGACAAAAGCCAATGGATGGTTTGGCGTCCTTTTTACTTCGCGAAATTGATTGTTGATCCCACGAACCCAGACCGCCTGTTTAAACCCGATGGTTCATTGATCGTCAGCGAGGATGGCGGAAAAAGCTTCTCGGTAGTAGGCGGTTTCCAAGGAGCGCACGGTGACGCGCACGATGTCTGGATCGATCCGACCAACTCACAAGTCGTATTCGCGGGAGACGATGGCGGGATGTGGTACTCGGTACAATGGCGGCAGCAAATGGTGGAAAGGCGAAAACCTGCCGGTATCGCAGTTTTATCACGTGAGCGTGGACGAGAAGGATCCGTACCAGGTGTATGGCGGATTGCAGGATAACAGCTCGTGGGTAGGTGATTCGCAGTACCCAGGCGGCATCACCAATCATCGTTGGGAAAACATGTTCAACGGCGATGGATTCTGGATGTTCCAGGATCCGGCTGACCCTGACTACATCTACGCGGAATACCAGGGAGGCGAGATTGGCCGCGTCAATCGCAACACACATGAGGCTCGCGACATCAAGCCACGGCCGAATTATAACGAGAAACTGCGGTTCAACTGGAATACGCCGATCGCGCTTTCGCCTAACGAGAAGGGAACAATCTATATCGGCGGACAATTTTTATTCCGTTCACGCGATCACGGCCAGACGTGGGACCGCATTTCGCCGGACCTGACCACCAACGATCCGCAAAAGCAGAAACAAGAGCAATCCGGCGGCGTGACGGTCGATAATTCTTCGGCGGAAATGCATACGACGATTTATTCCATCAGCGAATCTCCCAAGCAAAAAGGACTGATCTGGGTCGGCACTGATGATGGCAATCTTCAGCTCACACGCGACGGCGGCAAAACCTGGACTAACGTGGTCGGCAACGTTCCCGGGTTGCCGAAGAATTCATGGGTGAACTGGGTGCAGGCCAGTAACTTCAATCCCGGCACAGCGTACGCCGCTTTTGATCGGCATACTTTTGGCGACATGGCGCCGTACGTTTTCAAAACCACCGATTTCGGCAAGACGTGGACGCCGCTCGTTACACCGCAGGATTCGAAAAGCGTTCGTGGGTACGCGCACGTGATTAAAGAAGATTTGATTAAAGCTGATCTTCTTTTCCTCGGCACGGAGTTTGGACTCTGGGTTTCGATTGATGGCGGAAAAAACTGGGCGCAATTCAAGGGCAACCATTTTCCTGCCGTTGCCGTTCGCGACCTGGCAATTCACCCGCGGGATAACGATCTGGTTCTCGCCACGCATGGCCGTGGAATCTGGATAATAGACGACATCACGCCGCTGCGCGCGTTGACTCCGGATTTGTTGCAGCAGGATGTTGCCTTCGTTTCGGCGCGGCCGGTCCAACAACGCATCGAAGGGCAGGGCGGATGGGCCAATGGCGACGCGGTTTTCGTTGGCGAGAATCCGCCCGACGCTGCCGTGATCAACTATTATCAGCGCGAGCGGCATTTGTTTGGAAAAATGAAACTCGAAATTTTGGATTCGTCAGGGCGTGTTGTTGACCAGTTGCAGGCGAGCAAACGGCCGGGATTAAACAGGGTGATGTGGACGATGCGGGCAAAACCGCCGCATGTGCCGCCTGCTGCGCAAATCGCTGTCGCTGGAATACGCGGGCCGCGGCTTGTGCCCGGTGATTACACGGTGCGCCTAACGAAGGCGGGAAAGGTTTACGACACGAAGCTGACGATCGGCCTTGATCGCCGGGCGAAATTCACAACGGCTGATCGCAAGGCGCAATTCGATGCGGCGATGCGAGTTGTTGGGCTGTTTGACGACGAAAGCGCGTTGATGGCTCGGATTATCGGCTTGCGTCAGGCACTTGCCCAGACGGGTGCCGCAGTGGCCGAAGGCGATCCGCTTCGCAAGCAAATCTCGGATTTCGACGGAAAAGTGGACGCAGTGCGAAAGAAGATCGTCGCTACAACAGAGGGCGGCGCAATCACCGGCGAGGAACGTTTGCGTGAGCACACCGATCAGCTTTACGGAGCAATCCTCAGTTACGAAGGAAAACCCGCCGTCTACCAGATCGCTTACATCGACACGCTTAAACGCGAACTCGATGAGGTGACGAAACAATTCGATCAACTGCTCGCGCAGGACCTGCCCGCATTGAATGATTCGCTCAAATCCAAAGGCCAACAGCCACTGCCAACTCCATCGGCGAAAGTCGGGACGAACGAGGCGCCATATGGATCGGGCGGCGTTGCAGGTGCAAGCTCGGCCCTTCCAGCCGACTTCCGCATTTCGTACTAGCGCGTACACGGGTCCACATTCGGAAACATTCGAGTGGTTCCGCGGAAGATTGGAAGTTAATCTTCCGGGCGTCAATGGAGCGCAAACCTGCCGTCGCCGTTGTTTTTCATCACATCGGTCCTTATCACCATGCCCGGCTAAATGCTGCGGCTAACATGTTGTCGGTGACCGGCATTGAATGGTCAGCCAAAGGCTATGACGCGTGGGGCGCTGCCGCCACGCCTGTGCAATATCGCAAAGTTTCGCTCTTCCCTGAAGCAACAGATCACTACCCCACCAAGGCTGAGCTTCGCCGTGCGTTCTGGTCGGCTTTGGAGCAGACGAATCCAGATGTGGTGGCGGTTAATGGCTGGAATAATTTCGGATCGCTCGTCGCCGCGAATTGCTGTGTGCGTCGCGGGATACCGATGATCGTCATGTCTGAGAGCGCTCGGCAGGATGAATCGCGCAGTTGGTGGAAGGAAGCCATCAAGCGGCGAATCGCGGATTTGTATTCTGCCGCACTCGTCGGCGGGCAGCGGCACATCGACTATCTGGTGAAACTCGGAATGCCGCGCGAACGGATCTTTATCGGATACGATGTGGTCGATAACGATTATTTCCGCCAAAAGGCGGAAGAGATCAGAAGTCAGAAGTCGTCCGCCTTCGCCGACCAGCCTCCGCTTAAAGCTACGGCGGGTCGAGAGGCTACGGCGGACAGTGAGGTCAGACAGAAATACGCGCTTCCTGAGAATTACTTTCTGGGTTCAGCGCGGTTCGTCGAGAAGAAGAATCTCTCTGCGCTCATCAATGCTTATGCAGAATATCGCGACAGGTCGCGAGGGACCGGCGTCACCGCCGCCGGCTATAACGGGCGTGCGCCATGGGATCTCGTGATATTGGGTGATGGTCCGCTGCGGGAAACTCTCAACACTCAGATCGCGACTCTCAACTTGCATAGCCACGTGCATCTTCCAGGCTTCAAGCCGTACGAGGAATTGCCGGTTTACTACGCATTGGCGAACGCCTTCGTGCACGCCAGCACCACGGAGCAATGGGGTTTAGTTGTGAATGAAGCCATCGCGTCGGGTCTACCGGTGATTGTGTCGAATCGTTGTGGATGCGCGCCGGAGCTGGTGAATGGCAACGGGTTTACTTTTGATCCAACTAACGAGCATGAGTTGACCGCTCGGCTATCAGAGATGGCCTCATTGTCGGATGACGAGCGAAAGCACCTCGGCGACATCAGCTACACGATCGCAGCGAGTTTTGCGCCGGAACGTTTTGGTGAAGGCTTGGAGCGCGCAGCCGGCGTGGCGATGGAGCTTCCGCAACAGCGAGTTGGAATAATAGATCGCGCGCTGTTACTGGCTGGGGCAACATCCGGTCGATGAAAACCGCGTGGGCTTTAAATTACCAATGATTCACCGAGGCATCCACTTCGATGCCCGCGGGTTTGGAATCGTTTCATACATCCTGCTGTCATGTTGAGCGAAGCGAAACATCTCTGGGTGCTTTCGCTGGTGGATCGACCCAGATTTGATCCGAGATTCTTCGCTTCGCTCAGAATGACATACTGGATGGTTCCAGTGTTTCGAAAATGAATGATCCGGTAGCAGAGTATTTCGACAAGCTCCCGGAGACTCACAGGCGCCAGTTCGAGGAACGCGCATCCGGCGCAAACTTCAATTTCCAACAACGTCTGACGCTCGCACGTGAATTGGCCGGCGCGTCATCAGGGCGATTGCTCGACTGCGCGGCGGGCACAGGCGAGATAACATGCGCATTACTCAAGTCGAACAGATTTGATCACGCGACCGTCGTTGATGTTTCGCCGGCGATGTTGCAGAGCGCAAAGGACCTTCTAACTTCGCAAATCAAAAACGCGGAACTTAAATTCGTTCAGTCGGACGTGTTCAATTTCAAGCCATGTAATTCGCATTTCGATCTTATTCTCTGCCTGGGATTGATTGCGCATACTGGACGACTGGACATTTTACTACCGCATTTAAAATCTATGCTCGCGTCTGGCGGGCGAATCATTTTGCAGACAACACTAACGGATCATGTCGGAACACGTGTTGTGCGTGCACTTAGTTCGCGAAGCGAGCTGGCACGCCGCGGATACCGCATTTCCTGGTTCTCCCAACAAAACATCTTCGATGCGTGCGACCGTGCCGGGTTACAAATT
This sequence comes from uncultured Verrucomicrobiae bacterium, assembly GCA_963805485.1. Classification (GTDB taxonomy): domain Bacteria; phylum Verrucomicrobiota; class Verrucomicrobiia; order Chthoniobacterales; family UBA10450; genus Udaeobacter. Next base: position 571,826 of record CAWDUN010000003.1, read on the forward strand.
CTAAAGGCACGACGGCACACGGTTGGTGTTCCGTTCGGCGATCGCTTGTGGCCGTGGGCAAATTTTCACCTCGAAAGTCGACTGGAAAAATGGGCGAGGCGTCACGGAGCCGACGCAATTTATCTGCTCGGAGCGGGATGAGAGTCGGTTTTTTGGTTAGCAGCGTTTCCCGCAAAGCGGGCGGACTGTTTCAAAGTGTACGCGGACTCGCCAAAGCGGTGGCGTCCAGAGATGCGGATGTTCAGGTCTTTGGGATCCGCGACGAACAGAGTGCTATCGATGTGCAGGAGTGGCGGCCACTTTCAGTTCAGACATTTAGTCCGCGACTGCGCGCGTGGGGCTACTCAAATCAGCTCGTGCCCGCGCTGCTTGCAGCCGATCTCGACATTCTGTCCGTTCATGGTCTGTGGAAGTTTTGCTCCGTCGGTTCGCATCGCTGGCATCGGCAGACCGGTCGCCCTTATGTCGTTCATCCGCACGGCATGTTGGAATCATGGGCGGTGCGAAACGCAATGTGGAAAAAAAGGGTCGCTGCGCTTCTTTATGAAAATCAACATCTGCGCGAAGCCGCTTGTCTGCGCGCGCTGTCGGAAGCTGAAGCGCAATCGATTCGCAGTTATAGGTTAAACAATCCGATTTGCGTGATTCCCAACGGCGTTGAGTTGCCGGACGTGAACGAGAGCAAACCGAAAACTCAAGCGACCAATCAAAAAACTCTTCTTTATCTGGGCCGACTTCACCCGAAGAAAAACATTTCGAATCTGATCCGCGCCTGGAAAGAAAATTTTAGCTCTCAACGCGGTAGCGGCGACGACTGGGTCCTCGCCATCGCCGGATGGGATCAGGGTGGGTACGAGAGCGAACTCAAGCGTACTGCAGCGGGCACCTCGGTTATTTTTCTCGGCCCGAAATTCGGCGCCGACAAAAGCCAATGCTATCGCGCGTGCGACGCATTTATCCTGCCGTCATTGAGTGAAGGGCTTCCGATGGCTGTGCTTGAAGCATGGTCGTATGCGAAGCCTGTAGTCATGACGCCGGAATGCAATCTGGCGGAAGGTTTCGAGGCCGATGCCGCGTTGCGAATTGGAACGACTCCGCAGGAAATTGCCGCCGGCCTGAAACACCTTATCGAAATGAGCGATGACGGTCGAATAGCAATGGGCGCCCGAGGACGCGATCTCGTCAGCAAGAATTTCTCATGGCAAAGGATCGGCGAACAGATGCGGGCGGTTTATGAATGGATGCTCGGCGGCCAGCAGACGCCGGAGACGATCAGGCTTGACTGAACCTCGCATTACGGGTCAGAAGTCGGAGGTCCGAAATCGGATGTTGGAAATCTGTTTTGGACATATCAGACGAATCGCACGCTGTCTCCTGCTGTCATTCTGACCGAAGCGAAGAATCCCCGATCAATTCTCGATTGTCATCCGCACGGAAAATAGCCAGAGATGTTTCGCTCCGCTCAATATGACAACGCGTTTATGTGTTCCAAAGTTCCTCGCGACCGCTAATGTTGTCCGACTTCTCACCGCTGATCTCTGATCTCTTGTGTAGACATGCTGGACGTTGAGCAAAATCGCCGAGCGAAGAAGTACCTCATCCGGCGAGATGATTCGCCGTGTGCTGTGGACGATCGCACAGCCTCTTTTCCGATTCAGTCCGCGGCCTTGTTTTGGCTGGAGACGATTCCTGCTTCGCTGTTTCGGAGCAAAGATTGGCCGAAGTGTGAATGTCTATCCATCGACGACGATCTATTTCCCGTGGAATCTCGAGGCTGGAGATGAAAGCGCGATTGGCGAGCAGGCGTTCATTTATAATCTTGGCCGCGTGACACTGGGGTCGCGTGTCACGATCTCGCATCGCGCTCATCTCTGCGCAGGAACCCACGATCATACCAGGCCGGAATTTCCCCTGCTGCGTCCGCCGATTGTGATTGGCTCCGACGCGTGGGTTTGTGCGGATGCGTTCGTGGGGCCGGGTGTCACAGTTGGCGAGGGAGCGATCGTTGGTGCACGAGCAGTTGCGATGAAGAATGTGGAACCTGGAAGCATCGTGGTTGGAAACCCGGCGCGCGAAAGCAAGAAGCGCGAGAGCAGTCAATGAGCGAGCGCTCCGAATGCGCCCTTAGGTTACATACCTTCCACCAGAATCATGTTTGTTCTGGCGGTGCGGTGACGCATCTTGCGCGGCTCGCGATATTCTTCGCAGTTCAGCCATTCTTTGGCGCGCTGCGCTGAGTCGAACTCGAGTACAACAACGCGCTTGGGTTGCCAATCGCCTTCGAGCACTTCGGTTTTGCCGCCACGCACAATATATTTTCCGCCGTACTTCTCCACGGTTGCGCCAGCGAGCTTTTTATATTCTTCGTAACCGGCGGGATCGAGGATTTCTATCTCGACAATAATGTAAGCTGGCATGACCTATCGGCTCGTTGAATGGTTGACTCGTTGAAGCGTTGAAGCGGTCATATGGTCGGTCGGTACTTCAGTCCCGGAGTTAGTGGCCGTTAGCGCTGCGGTCTTTTGCGGCCAGCTCGGGAATTTTCCTCCGCCGCCGCAACCGCAACCAGTTGTTCCAGGTTTTACGCAAGCTGTCTCGCGGAGTCTGGTATTGCTGGTTTAGTTCATTGCTCTTAATCAATTGTGCGAGAATACCATTCACCGAAAAATCGTCCGTGTTGATGATCGTGTAAGCCGTGCCAACAGCAGCGGCATGATGTGCGTCGCTGGCCGCAGTCATCGGCAGACCCCGGATCTGCGCGTACTTGAAAGCGTAACGGTTATAACGCCGAAGGGTGGTCGCTGCGTTGAAAACTTCGAGAGCATCGATTGGCAATGTTTCGAGAGTGGAAAAGCGAATACCAGCGCGAAACAAATCATATGGATGCGGAGGAATCGCCAGCCCGCCACGCTGATGAATTATGTCACAGACTTCGCGCGCCGGCTTTCCTTTCAGGTAAGGCAACCCAGCGCCGATGCAAAGGAGGTGCCCGTCGGCGGTAGTCACCTCCACTCCCGGCAGAATGAGAAAATCGTCTACCGGCAATCCGTCCAGTCGCATCAAGCCCTTTTGCAGCAGGTAATTGATCGCATCGCATGTGTTGTGATCGGTGATTGCAATGCCATGCAAACCTTTGGCGCGCGCCGCCGTGATCATATCTTCCGGACTGGAGACACCGTCCCCTGAGAAAAACGAGTGGGTGTGCAGGTCGATGTTAAGTGCCATTGGCTCGCAGCAGAGTTAAATAGCTACAAAAGTTACGAGATTAAAAAGGAAGAGACGATTCGCGATCTCACTCATTTAATTGTTTAACGGTTTAACTTTTCAACCTTGTTGTTAGACCAACTCCTCCACAGCGAAGGCTGATTCAATGGCAGGTTCATCCTGAATACGGTTGAATTGGTGATCGTATAACCGGCGATAGTAGCCGGACTTTTCGAGAAGCTCAGCGTGCGTGCCGATCTCTTTGATGTGACCCCCGTCCATTACTATGATTTGGTCAACAGACAGGACGGTAGATAAGCGATGGGCAATGGCGATTACCGTGCGGCCAGTCGCGAGTTTCGCGAGGGCTTTCTGAATTTGCTGTTCCGATTCGGAATCGAGCGATGAAGTGGCTTCATCAAGTAAAAGAATTGGCGCGTTCTTCAGAACAGCTCGTGCGATGGCAAGACGCTGTTGCTGGCCGCCGGAAAGGAGGCAGCCTTTGTCGCCAATTACTGTTTCATAGCCCTTTGGCTGGGCCACAATAAAATCGTGGGCATAAGCCGCTCGCGCCGCTTCATAAACTTCTTCCGGCGTCGCATCGAGCCGACCGAACTGGATATTGCTGAAGATTGTGTCGTGGAATAGAAACGTCTCTTGCGTGACGAGCCCCATCTGTTCGCGCAATGATTTCTGAGACACGGAGCGCAGATCGCGACCATCGATTTTTACAGCTCCCGAAGTCGGATCGTACAAGCGCAGGATCAGCGAAAGAATTGTACTCTTCCCTGCGCCGCTCGCGCCTACCAGGGCATAGCTTTTGCCGGGCTCGATATGCACGGTCAAATTGCTAACCGCATCCGTGACTGTGTTCGCATAACGGAAGGTCACATTTTCAAAGTCGATCTGGCCCGTTGCGGAAGTAAGCTTGGTGGCGTCTGGAGAATCTCGTACAGTCGGCTCAGTATCGAGGAGAGCGAAAATCGCTGTTGTCGCGCTGATTGACTGCTGCATCACAATTTGAAGCTTACTGAGCGTCTTGATCGGATCGTAGAGAAGGAAGATTCCTGAGATCAGCCCAAAAAATCGCCCCGCGCTCAGGTTCGCGACGTAGACATACAGCAATGCCAGGCCTACCCCGACGGCAGCGATGGTCTCAACCAGTGGTCCAGTAGCCTCCATCGACCGGATGATGCGCATCATCTGCGAAAATTGCAGTTGATTGCTGCGCTTGAATTCCTTTTCCTGGTGAGCTTCGCGCGCGAATGACTTGATCACCCGAATACCAGCAAATGTCTCCTGCATCGTCACTACCATTTCCCCCATGCCTTCAAACTGACCCCGGAGCGCTTTGCGCGCGCGTCGCCCGTAGATGCGAAGCGGTATCAAACAGGTTGGAAAAAGAACCAGTGTGATCAGCGTGAATTTCCAATCCATCAGAAACAGAACGCTGATCGCGCCCACGATGAGGTACTGGTTGCTTGAAAATATCGCTGCTGACGGCAGTCAAAGCCATTTGCACGACGCGGGTCTCGTTGGTAATTCGCGAAATCAAGAGGCCTGAGCGCATCTTGTTAAAGAAGTCCATCGAAAGACGCACCATCTTATTGAAGAGCTGACCGCGGATATCGGTCACGACTTTGTTGCTCACCCATTGCATGCAGTAGGTATTTCCGTACGAGCAAAGGCTGCGCACGGTCATGATCGCTGGAATGGCGAGGCAGATGAGGAGAATCGAATTGATTTTTGGTCCGGTGTCGAGAGCCTGGAGATTTGACCCCAGGCTGGTTGGGCTGGGAGCAGCCCCATGGAAAATCGTGCCAGTCACGCGGGAAATGGCGAGCGGCAAAAGCGAACTGACTCCGCCGTACGCAAAGCCCAAAAGCAAACCCACGACGAAACGGGTCTTGTACGGCTTGATGTAGCCGAGGAGTCGCCGGTACGGACCGGACGCTGCACGTAACGTTTGCCAGAACGACAGTTTCTTCTTAGCCGGTTTTGCGCCGCTCATGAACTATGCGCCGCCGCACGACGTGGCAGCAGCGAATCCATAGCACTGATCACAGCTTCCGTCGAGATTTCGCTCATCGGGAAACGGGGGCGAACCGGCGCAAAGTCGGTCACAGGCGCCTGCGATTTTCCCTGTAAAATCAGTGCCGGACTGTCCGTGGGTCGCCAGTGAAACGGATTCGTCGGCCCGAACAGGATCACTTGCGGGGTATGCGAGGCAGCAGCGAAATGCACCGGCGCCGAATCGACTGTCACGAGCAGTTGCGCCTGCCCAACTAACGCCGCCAGCGTAAGCAAATCTGTCTTTCCAGAGAGGTCGATGAATTTTTGCCGTGTGCGATGTGTAATTGCCGCGACATGCGTTTGTTCATGGACGGCCGGCCCGCTGGTCAAAACAAAATCGAATTCGTTGTCTTTACGGAAGTGATCGATGATCTCCGCCCATCGCGCAGCGTCCCACAGTTTTTCTGCGCGAGCCGAGCTAGGATGCAAAACCACGTAAGGTCGATCGATGTTCCAATCATGCCGAAGCCTGTCGGCTTTTTCGCGCGCCATTCGTGGGAGTTTGAGTTGCGGAGCGGAACAAACAGCCCGGACCTCGAGTGGCTCAAGCAAAGCCAGATTGTAATCGATCGTGTGCACATCGCGCACCCGGACTCCAACAAGATCAGTGTAAACTCTGGCGCGCGTCTTGGACTGCTCGCGGACCCGGTACGAAGCGACACGTCTCCGCGCAGCCGACAGTAGGGTCAAAAAAGCCGACCGATCGTTTCGAGTGAAGTCCACGCAATAATCAAATCTTTTGCCGGCGACAGAAGAAACCATGGCGACGTCTCGCAGATTCCGTCGCGCGATGAGAACGCGATCGACATTCGAGATGGCGGGAAGCAGTTCGGCACATTCGTTCGAAACAGCCAGAGTGATGTGCGCATCAGGATAGCTTTTACGCAACGCGACAATCGCTGGCGTGGTCAAAATTAGATCGCCGATTCGCTTGAGTTGCAGGAGAAGAATTTTCATCCGGCTTTTACTGTAGCGGCGCTCTGAGAGCGCCGAAACGCTCGGCGGTCATAGACCACCGCTACAGAGTGAAATCATCGCGCCATCCGCATCGCGGTTTCGTATGCGTCCAGCAATCGCGTTCGAAAATGGTCCCATGTAAAATTCTCCACGACGCGACGCCTGGCGGCAGTGCTCATTTCCTTCACGATTTCCGGATGCCGATACAAATGCTCCAGCGCCGCCGCAATGGCGTCCACATCTCCCGGCTTCACGATAATTCCCTCGATTCCATTACGCACCACATCGCCCGCCTCGTACGTGGTAATCTGAGGCAATCCGCACGCCGCCGCTTCGTACGTGACTTTGGCGCTGCCTTCCCATTGAGACGGGAAAACGTGGATTGTTCCCTGGTTGAGATAATTCTCCGGATCACGAACGAATCCGACAACGCGAATGTTATCGCGCCAGAACTCCTTTAGAAACGGCTTCGCTTCCTCGTGCACAAACCCAACCAGCCACAGCTCGGCATTTGATAGATTGAGGCGGTGCCACGCTTCGAGCACGTGCTGAATTCCCTTTCTCCTGATCAATGCGCCGGCAAAGATGGCGCGAAACGTTTTCGGAGGCGTGCCTGGCTTGAAGCGCTCCACATCGACTCCGCGGGGGAGATAAAACAGCTTTTCCTCTGGAAAACCGCGTACGCGAAACGTGTGGGCTGCCCTGGTTGATAGGACTAGCAGCAGATCAGCGATCTCATATTCCCTCACAAACCGCTTCCGTTGGAGCAACAGCCGGTTTTTCCATCTCTCAATGGTTGAAACATCGCCGGCCGTTGCTGGCTTGTCGGGATAGGTTTTCTGCTTACCACCGTCGCGATGCCAGGTCGGGATCTCGACAATGGACGGGATGCCGAGTTGTTTCGCTACTTGCAGCGAGCGCAAGCAGTCACCCGACCAGCTATGAAACAGGTCGTAGCGCCCGGTGGCTAATTGCCGTGACGCGATCCAGTCGAGATATTTCTTCTTCGCTCCATAATAATAAGGCCGGTCAAGAAAGGAGATCAGTCGCACCGGATGCCAACGCAGAGAGTAGATGAACGAAGCAGGGATCTCGCTTTGCCTGTTATCATAGGCCACGGCTTTCCCCAGAAAGCCCCCGCGATAGGATGCACGTAGCGTTTCGAATGCGTCCGTGTCGAGACCGGAACCGCCAATCCGGGCGAAGATCGAATATAATAAACGCCGCGGTAAAGTACGCGCTATGGGCGGCGGACAGATCATTGCCGCAGGAGGATTTAGGGTTTCACCCAGCATCGGCTTACAAGTATTCTGGCGAACGTGGAGCGTGTAAAGGGGTGGTGGCAAATTACCGGTGGGATCCGCAGGGTCGAGAGCGTCGGAACAAAGCAATGTGATCGCTTCCCCATTTGTCAGGGAGAGGGGGAGAGTGAGGGTTTGTTCGGCAAGTTGTGCCGCCGCAATCGGAACCCCTCACCTCAGTTCTCCCCCGTTCAAAAGGTGGAGAGGCGGCAGACACAATCGGCATCTGCTGTCACTTGCACGATGTGATGAGCACGGAAAAGAAATTCAGAATCGCTTTCATTCGCCGGGGTTATTCGCGCAGCGGTGGCGCTGAGGCGTACTTGAAACGGCTTGCAGATGGTATCGTAAAAGCCGGCCACGAGGCCCAGCTTGTGACTTCGAATGAATGGCCCGAGAACGAATGGCCATTTGGATCGATAAAGCGTTTGGGCGGCACGACCGCGATCGGCTTTGCTGACGAGCTCGAGGAACTCCGACCGCAACTTCGATGCGATGTTTTGTTTAGTCTTGAACGGGTCTGGAGTTGCGATGTCTATCGGGCAGGGGACGGTGTCCACCGCGCGTGGCTTGCCCGCAGGAGAAAATTCGAAGTGCCGTTGAAGCGATTTGTCCGCGCGGCCAGCCGGAAGCATCGCGATCTGTTGCAACTGGAGGAATCGCTTTTCGAGAAGCGGAAGGCGGGGCGGGTAATCGCCGCTTCGGAAATGGTCGTGGACGAGATCGCCGATCTTTACCGTTACCCGGCGAGCAAGATCAATCTCGTGCGCAATGGCGTTCCGCTCCAAAAGTTTCGCTTCGATGTCGAGCGTCGCGAAAGATCTCGCGCGAAATTCAAGCTCAAGCAGGACCAAATTGCGCTGTTGTTCGCAGGTTCGGGCTGGGAGCGCAAAGGCTTGCTGTTTGCCATCGAAGCGATGGCGCTCTGCAAAAATCCAAACCTCCGATTGCTGGTGGCCGGCCGCGGAGAAGCAGCGCCGTATAAAACAATGCGCCTGCGGTTCTGGCGCGAGGATCCCGTGCAATTTCTCGGCGAAGTTGCGGATCTTGTGCCGGTTTACGCCGCGGCGGACATCTTCATTTTGCCCACAATCTACGACCCGTTCTCCAATGCCTGCCTCGAAGCACTGGCCGGCGGGGTGCCAGTAATCACAACTCGTTCCAACGGGTTCAGTGAAATCGTCGAAGACGGCGTGCACGGGTCCGTTGTCGACACCCCGGCGAATTTGATCGGCTTACGCGATGCTATTCGATTTTGGTCAGATCAGGCGCGTCGCGACGCGGCCCGTTCGGCTAACATCCAACGCGCATCGCAATTCGACATTTCGAGCAACGTCGCGCACACGCTTGAGATTTTGACACGCGTCGCACTGTAGCGCGTCTGTGTCAGACGCCAACCCATCCGGCGTTTCACAGAAACGCCCTACAATTCCAAATTGTGCGGTCGCACTGTGAGTGTCTGCTGCCTCACCGAGTGTGCGTTGCCGATCAGATTACCCAGCCAATGCGGCATCCGTGTCCGGGAAGATTTGAAAGACCTGATCCAGCCGGGAGATTTCGAAGATTGAGCGCACGGTTTCCTGTAATCCGGCCAGCATGAATTTGCCTCCGTCGCCTTCCACCTTTTGCATCGCTTGAATCAAGGCCGCGAGGCCCGCGCTGTCGATGTAGCTCACTTCGGAGAGATCGACCACCAACCGCTCGGGTTTCTTGTCGATCACATCGTTGAGCGTTGCCGTGACGGTCGGGGATACGTGCAAATCGATTTCGCCCTTGAGCGGCACAACGCGGGAACGGCTCTGACGTGACGTGATATTTGATGAGGCTGGGTCGTTTTTCATTTCACCGTGCAATTCGTTAACGGATCACCATCCGAGTGTTTGTATAATTGTTGCCACGTTGGAGAGATCATCAATCAAAAAATCCGGTTGATGCTTTGCAAGCTCATCCCGATCCCATCTGCCGGTTGCGACGGCGACCGTTCGCGCGCCGAGGGCTTTGCCGCACGCGATGTCGCGCGGAGTATCGCCAATGACGTCAATCTCGGAAGCGGCGAACTCTCGTCCGTGTTTCTCCTGCGCGCGCGCGCGAGCAAATCGGCCAAGCTCGTTTCGGTCGCGATGATCGTCGGCAAAGGCGCCGAATTCGAAGAAGTGCCAGACGCCGTAGTGCTCGAGTTTTAGTCGCGCGCCGCGGGAGACATTTCCCGTGAGGAGCGCCAGCACGACGTGTGGTCGCGATTTGAGTCGTTCAAGTAACTCCAGCACTCCGGGAAGCAGTGTGCCTTTTCGGCGTGGCAACTCCAGTGAAAGAAAATGCACGTAACTGTCCAGGAATCCGCTCACATTTTCGTTAGTCGTGGGAATTTTATGCTTGTTGAGGATGCTGAGGACAATTCCCGAGTCGGTCATGCCCGCAATCTCGATGTCGTGGAAATCGTCATCGATTCCGAACCGCTCTTTAAATGCAACTATTAGCGCGTGGACGCCCGCGCCGCCGGAGTTGATCAAAGTGCCGTCGATGTCGAAAAGAAGAAGTCGCTGTGGCGTGTCTATCATATCGCAAGAATGACGAAATCCGAATGACGAATGACGAAAGAATGACGAAAATCAAATGCACGAAAAGCCTTCAACGAATAACTGGATCGTTTGCTGTGGTTCGTCATTCGACATTTGTGCTTCGTCATTAACCTTTGACTCTCTCGCTTCCGCCACGTTTCTGCAGTGCAACAGGTCAAAGGCTTGGCGCATGCATCATCAGCACCGCAACGATACTTCCTAGAAAGACGAGCAGTACCGATTCCCAGGCCGATAAGAATTCCAGTACGCACCGGATCGTTCTGCTGTTGCTGGTGCCGCAAGGGAGACGCGCCGGTCAGGTGTGGCAACTCTGCGCCAGCTTCCGCAAAATGAGCTTTGATCTCCTCGGGCTTCGGCAACGGTTTTGAACCGCCTACTGTCGACGACTCATATCTGGCTTCGGCCGCGCCAAACCGAATCCGATCATCAAATCGCAGCACGCTTTCCGTCACCGGCTTGCCGTTGACACGCGTGCCATTGGTCGACTCAAGATCCTTCAATCGATAGGTATCGCCTTCCAGCAGCAACTGCGCGTGATGCGTCGAGATGGATGGATCGTTCACAACGATTGTGTTATCCGGCCCGCGCCCGATCGTGATCGCCTCGTCGACCAACTCGTGCGTAACGCCTGAAATGATCAGCTTTGGCATGCGACAAACTCTAACTAAATAAGGCAAAGGGGACAAATAGCGTCGGCATCACGATTGACCACGCACAACCAGACTCGATAGTGGCGCTTCCATGGCCATTGAGTTGACGCGCAATTTTTGCATCATCGCGCACATCGATCACGGCAAGACAACTCTGTCGGATCGGTTGCTGGAGCGCACCGGCACGATCCAGGATCGTGAGAGGCAGGACCAGCTTCTTGACTCGATGGACCTGGAGCGCGAGCGGGGGATCACAATTAAGGCGCATCCGGTGGCGATGCGTTACACAAGCAAATCTGGTGAGAACTATCGGCTGAATCTGCTCGATACGCCGGGGCACGTTGATTTCTCCTACGAAGTTTCGCGCAGCCTCGCTGCGTGCGAAGGCGCGCTGCTGGTGATCGATGCGGCGCAGGGCGTAGAAGCGCAAACGGTCGCGAATGTTCATCTCGCGCACAAGCAGGGGCTCACGATTGTTCCGATCATCAACAAGATTGATCTGCCGAACGCCGACGTCCCCTCTGTCCTACGGCAGGTGGAAGAGATCCTGGCGATTCCCGCGGAAGAAGCGATCCAGGCGAGCGCAAAGATGGGCATGGGCATCGAGGAAATTCTGGAAGCGATCGTAAAGCGAATTCCCCCACCGCAATCGCCACCAGACGAAACGCTGCGGGCGCTGGTGTTCGACTCGGTGTTTGATGTTTATCGCGGAGTGATCGGCTATGTGCGTGTAGTCTCTGGAACAGTCGAAGCCGGCCACGGCATCATGTTGATGAGCAATGCCGCCCGACATGAGATCAAGGAAGTGGGCGTGTTTACCCCGAAGATGCGCATCCAGGAACGGCTGAATCCCGGTGACGTCGGTTATTTCATCGCGAATATCAAATCAACGGCCGACATCAAGATCGGCGACACGATTACCGATCAGCGGCATTCCGCGCGTGAGCCGCTGCCCGGTTTCCAGGAGATTCATCCGATGGTGTTCAGCGGGATTTACCCGATTAACACTGGCGATTTCGAACATTTAAAGGCCGCGATTGGCAAGCTGCGGCTGAACGATTCGGCGTTCGTTTATCAACCGGAAAGCTCGGTTGCGCTGGGTTTCGGGTTTCGCTGCGGATTTCTCGGGTTGCTTCACATGGAGATCATTCAGGAGAGGCTCCGGCGCGAGTACAACATGGACATCATCGCGACCAGCCCCAGCGTGATTTACGAGATCCTGACAACCCGCGATGAGAAAGTCTTGATCGATAACCCCGCTCATCTTCCCGACCCGAGCCTGATCGCAGAAATCCGGGAGCCGATTGTGAAGGCGTACGTGCTTTGCCCGAATGAAAACATCGGTGACATCCTGCAATTGATTCTGGAGAAGCGCGGCCAGATGGAACGCACCGAATCGCTGGACACGCGTCGCGTAATGCTGCATTGCGAATTGCCGCTCAACGAAATTCTGGTCGATTTCAACGACAAGATTAAGAGCATCACGCGTGGCTATGGTTCGATGGATTATGAGCACGCCGGTTACCGGGCCGCGAAATTAGTGAAGCTGGATCTACTTGTTAACGGCGAACCTGTTGATGCTTTTTCTACCATTGTGCATAAGGATCGAGCCGAGGCGCGTGGGCGGCAGTTGGCGGCCAAACTGAAGGAAGTGATCCCGCGTCAGCTTTATGCAGTGGCAATTCAGGCTGCGATTGGCGGGAAAATTATTGCGCGCGAGAGTGTTTCGGCTTTACGAAAAAATGTCACCGCGAAATGCTACGGCGGCGATATCACTCGCAAACGAAAATTATTGGAGAAACAAAAGGAAGGAAAAAAACGGATGAAAAGCATCGGGAAAATCAACATCCCTCAGGAAGCATTCATTGAAGTTTTGAAAGCGCAATGAGGCTGGAAACCAGAGATTCCTCGACTCCGCTTCGCTCCGCTCGGAATGACAACGGGGTTGGAGGAAGTGTTTATCGCAGTAACGCGCTTTGAAATGACGAAATCCGAATGACGAATGAAATCCCAATGCCTAAATCCGAAATATTAAGAGTCTGGCGGCATAGCTTTCCTTTCTTCGAGCTTCGTCATTTATTCGTCATTCGTCATTCGAGCTTCGTCATTCTCTAAACATGTTTACATCGCGCCACGTCAAACACAGCCGGCTGCTTTTGCGGCACGCCCGGAAGTACCTTCGTTATAAGAACGACAAGCTCAGTGACCCCGACCGGGAACAAATCGTCTCCGAAATGCAGACGCTTCGTGAATCACTGCGCTGGAAGGACCGGGAGAAAATTCACAGCGCAGCGGAGACACTTGATAAGACGCTGCACAAACTCACACCGGTAACGTGGGAATCGCATTGGCGAGAAAACTGCGAAGTGATTTTGGTTGCGATCGTCATTGCGGTGGGGATTCGCTCCTATTTTCTGCAGCCGTTCAAAATTCCTACCGGCTCAATGCAACCGACGTTAAACGGAATTATCGGTCATCCGAGCACTGAGCCGAAGCCAAATTTTCTGCGACAGATCGTGGATTTTATTGTTCTGGGTCGCAATTACATCGACGTGGTGTCGCGCGAGGATGACCAGATTTCTGAGATCGTGCCAAGGAAAGTAGCCTTCTTTTTTACTTTTTCGCGCCTCGTCTGTGAGCGGCAAAGTTTCCTCGTATACGCCTCACCCGACACGCTTCGTCAGGATTTTAATGTCGTTCCCGGTCGCCTTTGTCATCGCGGCGAAATTATCGCCCGAGGCGCGATCGATACAGGCGACCAGGTGTTTGTCGATAAATGCAGCTATAACTTTGTTAAGCCGCACAACGGCGATGTTTTTGTTTTCAGGACGAATAATATTCCAGCGATTCGTCCGGATCCCGTTGCTGGGCCACCTTTTTATATTAAGCGATTGGCCGGTCTACCTAACGACCAGTTGCGCATCGATTCGCCTTTTCTTTACATCAACGGCAAAAAGGCCGCGGGCTACGGCTTTGAACGAGTGATGTCAGCGCGACCGCCGTACCGCGGTTATGCGCCTGGCCACGAGTATTTGGCGAAACCTGATCAGACGTACACGGTGCCGCGCGACGGTTATTTCGCCATGGGCGATAACAGTTATAACAGCTTCGACAGCCGCTATTGGGGACGGGTTCCGGTGGAGAACCTGGTTGGTCGAGGGTTGTTTGTTTACTGGCCGTTTTACCCGCATTTTGGCCTTATTCGTTAGACGGTGATGGAGTGATGGATTGTTGGAGTGATGTTCTGAGCACTACTCCATTACTCCACTACTCCATCACTCCCACCCGAATTGTTGCTGAGGTGGCGCAAACTTTGCCCGGCGTTTACGCCTGGCTCGGACTGTGCGGTGGTTACGCGCTGGTAATGCTCTTTGCGCCAGTTCGGCGAGCGCTTATCGACGGTCTTCACTGCCTTGGGCGTTACCACCGGATTTGGATCACCTTCGCAGTCCTTGGGTTTGGCTACTTCGTCTTTCAGTTTGTCACTTTCACGCCAATCCGGAACTGGACGGACTTAGAGCTGAGCCAAATCACTTCGTTGCCGCAATGGGCCTGGCCGAGGTTGAGTGAGATATGGAGGCAGACTCTGTTGCCGGCGGTCGAGGGCGTTGCGGGAATTTTCGACAACGCCACCACCACGTATCCGCTGTCCGTCGTTGCGGCGATTTTGATGATTATGAACTGGCGCGGATTGCACGGCGCCTTGTGGAGCGCGCTGCGGAAACGGTACGGCTTCTGGGGTTATCTGATTTATTTGATTCTATTGTTGAGCGCGTTTGCGTCGCTGCTCAAGCCCATCGTCTTCTGGCAATTACCGGAATGGGGTGGCCTTTTGCCTGCAGCTGGCCTGCTGCGCGTGTCGGCTACAGTTGATGCGACCGCATTTATTTTCGAGTATCTCCTGGGCGTTTACATCCAAGTCTATCTCATCACTGTGTGCCTGGCCTGGATAAGGGGTTTTAGCTTCGAAGAGGGCGAATTGTTCCGGTTCGCTATGAGGCGGTTCAGTTATGTGTTGGAATGGGCGGGCATTGTAGTTGCGGTGAGCACATTAATTCTCCGGGTGCCGCTCGTGCTTGCCTACTTCATCGAAATCCCCCGAGTCCTCGATTATCTCCCCGTTGCGAGGATTCTCATGAGCGGGCTGATTATCGCATTTTGTTCGGTCCAAATCTCGCTGGTGCTGCACAATGAAACACTGCTTGCAGCGATACGCGCACACATTTATTTCATCCAAAAAAATGCCGGCCGTCTCGTGTGGTTTCTGGTGATTTGCGGAATCCACTTTTATGGCATCATGGCGTGCGACGCGATTGTGCGCGGCGCGATCGGCGATCGATTAGGCGCGCTGTTGCTGTGGAAATTTAGTTTCGCGTGTCTGCGAGGTCTGGTTACGGGCTGGCTGTTGGCTTCATGGGTCTGCCTGTTTCGGCAATGCGAAACAAGGAGGATTCAAGAGGAGAAATGGATTCAATATTGATTATGCAGGTCACGAGAAAGCGAACGTGAATGCCGCCGCCATCACGCGCCAGAGCAACTCCAATCTGGCTCTGGCTTTTGTTTCGCTAGGCCGGGAACGCAAACGCGACATTACGATTTTCTACGCGTTCTGCCGTGTGGTCGATGACATTGCCGATTCGACGGAATTAAGCGTCACTGAGAAACGAGAGCTTCTGACGAATTGGCGACAGATGCTTCGCATCGGCGCTCCAGACGACCAGCTGCTTGCGCGCGATGTGCGGCATTTGATGGATAAATATTCGCTTCCGCCGGGCATGCTCGAGGAAATCATTGCCGGCGTAGAAATGGATTTGAGCATTGCGCGATATCCCACCTTTGAAGAGCTTCGTGTCTATTGTTACCGCGTCGCCAGCGCAGTTGGGCTGGTCAGTATCGAGATCTTTGGTTATCGCAACCCGCATTGCCGGGAATACGCAATCGATCTCGGACTTGCGTTACAAATGACGAACATAATTCGCGATGTGTGGAAGGATTTTGAGGCCGGACGCATTTACCTGCCACAGGAAGATTTGGCGCGGTTCCACTATTCGGAAGCGGATCTGGCGAAACGACAATACAACGAGCAATTCATCCAGTTGATGCAATTTCAAGCGTCGCGGGCGCGCGAATTCTTTAGCCGCGCGGTATCCGAGCTTCCGTCTGAGGATCGCCGCGCGATGGCGCCCGCAGAGATCATGCGGTCCATTTACTGGGCGCTGCTTCGACGAATAGAACTGGACAACTATCGTGTTTTCGAAAAAGAATACCGGCTAAGCAAGCTGGAGAAAGCAGGCCGAATCGCGATGCAACTTCTGAAATCTTTTTTGATTTTGCAGCCGCGCACATCCGTCTGAGTTGTTGGTTGCGTAAGTCTTACGAACAACTAAAAATATGAAAATGAAATCTCTGAAAATTGTTTCGACGTTAGTAATTGGGGTGTTTCTGCTGGGCACAAACCTGTACGCGCAAGGCACTGACTCGCGCATAGGCAGTATTGCGCGTGAACGGGGGGAAAAGGGGGCCATTGAAGCTACGCCGCTCACGAAAGCAGAGGCTGACAAGAAATATCCGTCAAAATCAGGAACCTATCCATCGGGCACTCGCGACGCGCATGATGCTTCCGGCGTTGTTTCCAGCCCATATCCGCCGCATGAAAAGTATAACTGCTCGAAGGTTAACCACGGCGGGTTGGTGCTCGACGTGCATGCGAAGCAAGTCTTTGTTTATCCCTAATACTGGTTCGACGGACAAAGCCGGGATTGAGGCGGGTTCGCGACATCTGCCGGGCTCTGCTGCAATGTCGCAAACTGATGGGGGCTATGCGAACGACAATTCTCACGTTTAGTTCGGTCATTGCAGTCAGTTGCTGCATACTCACATCATGTGACACTCCAGTAGGCCAGGGCGCAGCATGGGGTGCTGCTACCGGAGCCATTATCGGAGGCGCTGCGACTGGTAATGTGCGCGCCGCATCAATCGGCGCAGCCGCAGGAGCCGCCGCTGGCGCTTTAACCGGCAAGATTGTCCAGGAGAATCAAGCTGCGGGATATGGCCCGCAGCCGCCCGGCGGTTATCCTTATGCGAGCTGGGCGGGAAGAGCTGGGTTTTTCTACAGCCCTTATACAGGTCGCGTCTACGATCTGCGGGGCGTCCCGCCCGGTGGACTCACGCGCGACGTTGATACGGGTCGCCTTTTCCGCAGGCCATAGTAGCGACACAACGCTTCGGCGCCTTGAGCGCTTTCAGCGCGGTTGCGCTTGCAGCTTGTCGACCAGCGCTCGCGCTTCGTCTGTCATGCTTAATAATTCCGGCCATTGTCGGCGATAGTTTTCGCCTGGCAGTTTGCGCGTCGCGTCAAATCCCATGTGGGAGCCGATGTTCTGTTCGCTCGGAGCGTGATCGAGGGAGTCGCTTGGATTTTTAATGATGGTTGTGTCGCGGGCGGGATCGGTGTTCGCGCACAATCGAAAAAGCACCTCGCTCGTGTTATGCACGTCGCAGTCTTCGTCCACTGCGATGATGTACTTGCTGAACATCATTTGTCCCATCCCCCAGAGACCATGCATCACTTTAAAAGCCTGATAGGGGTATTGCTTTCGGATGCTCACAAAAACCAGATTATGGAACACTCCTTCGGGCGGCAACGTCATGTCCACCATCTCCGGAAAATTCATCTTGAACACCGGCAGCAGAATTCGCACGGATGCATCGCCGATATAAAAATCTTCCATTGGCGGTTTGCCGACGATCGTTGTCGGATAAATCGCATCCCGCCGGTGCGTGATCGCGGTCAGATGGAAAACGGGGTAGTTTTCAACTGCGGTGTAAAACCCGGTATGATCGCCAAAGGGCCCTTCCGGACGCATGTCGCCTGGTTGCACATAACCTTCCAAGACGAAGTCGACGTCCGCCGGCACCTCCAAGTCGATGGTTTTGCAGCGAACCAGCTCGATTGATTTTCTTCGCAGGAAGCCGGCGAATAACAGTTCGTCCAAACCGTCTGGCAACGGTGCGGTTGCCGCGAATGTGTAAACCGGATCGCCGCCCAGTGTGACAGCGACCGGCATTCGCTCGCCGCGTTCGTAATAGTGTTTGCCGTGGCGCGCGCCGACCTTGTGAAGCTGCCAATGCATCCCGGTCGTGCGCTCGTCGTATACTTGCATTCGGTAAATGCCGACATTGCGCGCACCGGTTTCCGGATCCCGCGTATGCACATTTGGCAGGGTAACGAAGCGCCCGCCGTCTTTTGGCCAGCATTTGAGGATCGGTAGATCGCGCAACGAAAAATCGTCGCCACGCTCGACGTCGCGCACGACTTCCTGGCACGGGGCTTCACGCACTGATTTCGGCCGTGCATGCAGCAGATGGATTCCTTGTTTTAGTAGATTCCAGCCTTCGCGCAGATCCGTTGGCGGTTTTGCTTTCAGGATAAGCTGAATCTCGCGCGCGACATCTTCCACGTCCGAAACCTGTAACGCCATCGCCATCCGGCGGCGCGAACCCATGGTGTTAATAGCGACCGGGAATTCCGATTTTTTTCCATCCACAATCGGTTGCTCGAACAACAAGGCTTTTCCGCCGTCTTTCGATTTCATCTCCCGGTCTGCCCATTCGGCAATGAGCAGTTCGGTATCGACAGGGATTGTGACGCGCTTCAATTCGCCCGCTTGTTCAAGAGCATCGAGGAACTGTCGAAATGAGCGGTAAGCCATGGATCAGACCCGCGGAATACTCATCCGGCACGTGCCACAACGCGACAGATTTTTTGATCTAATGCGATGTGACGTATTGGAAGGATACTGCTTTGCCGTGAGCGAAAGTAACGAGCTTCCCCGGATAAGGGACGTTTGGCGGGAACCAGGAATAACAAAACGGATTGTACAAAGGTGCCCCGAAATATTCGTCCAACGGTTCATATGGATAATACGGGTAGCTGGCGTAATAGGTATAAACCCAAGTCTCTGTCGTACCGCCGCCCATGTTTCCGACAATTCTTCGGCCGGGTGAGCCCCATGCGAGCCACACCGCGCGTCGTGACATACCGATTCGAACTTCCCCCCGATTTACCAGCATCTGGTTTCTGTGTGAAATGCTCTGGTAAAGATCTGGATGCTCAGAAATTCTCGTCTGTGGCGTTGAACAACTGGTAAGACTGAGCGCCACTGCCGCGATGGCCACCGTCGAGCCGCAAAGGAAAAACCAACACTTCACGCCCGGAGCAAATCATACCGACCACGGCATTAGCAAGCCTAACTCCGCGCTATAGCGGCGGTGGCGACGGCAGGTGTCGGAAGAACACAACTCTGCCGTTCGAGAAAGTAACCCCTTTGGACGGGTATGGGAACTTTGGCGGGATGTATGACCAATCAAATGGGCCGTAGTAATAAGGCCCTCCGTAGCTGGGAGGCGTATTGTAACGTAAATAGACCCATGTTTCGGTGGTACGGCCACGCACATTGCCTGGAATTTTTTGCTCGGGTGTGCCCCAGGCCAGCCACACCGCGTCCATGGTCATCCCTGTCCGAATCTGCCCCTGGCTGACCAATGCCTGGTCGGTGGGCGTGAGGCTCTGATAGATTTCCGGATGTTGTGAAACGCGGGCTCCCGTCGTTCCGCAGCCGCCAAAAATCAGCGCTGCAGCAGTTACTAGGAACGTCAGCGGAACGCGCCCCACTCGACCAATCATCCGGTACGATGATGCGGCCGCCCCGTCGCGTCAATGAATGGGTTGGTTGATTCGTTGTCGCGTTCCCAGTAACATGTCGGTTCAATGGAGGATCGCTACGGCCATCGGATTTCCTATCTGCGCGTCTCAATCACAGACCGTTGTAACGAGCGATGCAGCTATTGCATGCCGCAGGAATTGCAGGAGTGGTTGCCGCGCCAGGAAATCTTGACGTATGAAGAAACGCTGCGGCTCATTCGCATCGCGGCGGAGCTCGGCGTCTCGAAAGTGCGAATCACTGGTGGTGAACCGTTGACACGCCGGGGCATACTCGATTTCGTTAGGCAAATTCCTCAGATTCCCGGGATCAGAAGCATAGGCCTTTCGACGAACGGGACCTTGCTCGCACGCGAAGTCACGCCCGGCAGAACAATGGCCGAAGCGCTGCGCGATGCCGGTGTGCAATCGGTGAATATTTCGCTCGATACCCTCGATGCCGGCGTTTATTCGCAGATCACGGGTCGGGATTTCCATGCACAGGTGCTTAATGGCGTTGACGCGGCGGTCGCCGCTAGGTTCGACCAGGTCAAACTCAATGTAGTCCTCATGCGGGGTCGAAATGAAGATCAACTACTGCCGCTAATCGAATTCGCTACAGCGCAAAACCTTCTGCTTCGGTTTATTGAATTGATGCCGGTGAGTACCACGGAAGTTCTAAGCGAAAGTAATTTTATGTCGGTAACCGAAGCGAAACGATTGGTGGAATCAGCCTACGGGAGTCTGATTCCGGAGACGGAGTTTCGCACAAATGGCCCAGCCAGTTACTACCAGATTCCGGGACGTTCCCAGCGTCTAGGTTTCATCGGTGCGATGACGAACATGCATTTCTGCGAGAACTGCAACAAGCTGCGGCTCACGTGCGATGGGAAGTTGCGTCCATGTCTCGGCAGCTATTTGGAGTTTGACATCATGGAACCGCTGCGGGCGGGCGCGAGCGACGAACAACTCAAACAATTTTTTCTCAACGTGGTCGAACGAAAGCCGCAGGAACACGATTTTCGAAACAATTACCACCCCAATCGCAAAATGATTGCGATCGGCGGGTGACGGGTCATGTCGAGCGACGCCGAAACATCCCGTTGTGTTAGCCTGTGTGACGCCCCGGGATTCCTCGCCTTCGCTCCGCTCCGTTCGGAATGACAAGAGATGAAACGGCTGACTCACATCGGTTCCGATGGTCGGGCGCAAATGGTCGATGTTTCAGCGAAGCCGCTCAGTAAACGAAAAGCCGTTGCACGGGGAAAGATTCGCCTCCAGCGGGAAACGCTCGATCTGATCGCGAGAGATCAAATCGCCAAAGGCAATGTCTTTGCGACTGCGCGCATTGCCGGGATTCAGGCCGCCAAACAAACTGCGCAGCTCATACCTCTCTGCCATACTCTGCCTCTGGGCCAGGTAAACATCGACGTCGTTGCTTCGGAGGATGGTGCGGAGGTGAAATGCACTGCGCAGACGATCGCGCAAACGGGAGTCGAAATGGAAGCCATGGTCGGCGTCACCGTCGCATTGCTGACGATTTACGACATGTGCAAGGCGGTAGACAAACACATGGTCGTCTGCGACGTGCGCCTGGTTCGGAAGACCAAAGCGCATTGGCCGCCGGAGCAATGGGTGATGGAGTAGCGGAGTAATGAAGATTAACCAACACTCCAACCAAATAGCGGTTGGTATCATCACGATTTCTGATCGCGCCAGTGGGGGTGAGTACGACGACTTGGGCGGGCCGGCGTTGAAACAATTCGCGCAAAAGATTGGCTGGCACATTTTAGCCGAAGCGATTGTGCCAGACGAAGTGGCTCGGATTCAGGAAACAATTCGGTCGTTTTCCATGCAAGGGTGCGGATTGATTTTGACGACGGGTGGCACAGGTGTCAGCCCGCGTGATGTTACGCCGGAAGCAATTCGTGCCACGATGCGAGTAGAATTGCCAGGGTTCGGAGAGGTTATGCGCGCCGAATCGATGAAGATTACGCCCAACGCCATTCTCTCGCGCAACCTTGCCGCGGTCGTCGATCAAGCTCTTGTGATCGCGCTGCCAGGGAAACCGAGCGGCGCTGTGGAATGTCTTAGCTTTGTCCAAGGCGCAATCCCGCATGGCGTCGCGATAGCGCAAGGTACGCCGACGTCGTGCTGAAACTTACGGCGAGGATTAATTCGGCCAGATCAGCAGGTGCATCATCTGCGAGCCGTAGTTCGTGAGATGCGCGTTTGCCCCGCGGCCAGAAACTATGTCACGAGTGAGATGGGAATAATCCGTCGAGCTATTTTTGACGTAGCTTACCTCAGGCTGTGCTACGCGTTTGTCGGATGGTTCAATTCTTAAGGGAACACCGGAACTCGCGAACGAGACCTCCCAGGATGATCCACTTCGTTTTCCTGCTGTAAGCATCCAGGGGTACAGGGTTGGCAAATCGAAGTGCTGCGCCTTTGGTAAGGTAACCTTATAAAATGTCTCCTCACCGGCGAGAAATTCCGGAATCGTGAGTGCCGGATTCTTTCGGAGCGCCAAATACAGGCGCGCCACGTCGATACCGGCGAGATTCATTCCGTTGTAGCGGCCGTGGCGATTGGCATCATTCCTGAAAAATGTGTTGTACCAGTCTTCGAATTGGCGACTGAACATCAGGCACAATTCGAGATGCAGATGTGCGCGTTCACGGTTGATGCCGGTTCCGGTGTAACCCATCACCGCGATGGCTTGGCCGCGTTTCACTGTCTCACCGGGCTGCACTGCGATCGAGCTGAGATGAGCGTATAGACTGTAGTAGCTCGAGCCGCCCCACCGATGCTCGATTACGACGTATTTGCCATAGTTTGAGTATCCAGCGACGGGGCTGACGTGGACAACCTCGCCATCGGCAATGGCGCGCACTTCGTCCTGCGGCTCGCCATTTTCATCGCGGTGCACGGACCGGATGTCGATTCCTTCATGAAACCGGGTATAAATGACGCCTCCCCCAGCGCTTTTGGGATCACGAACAAAGCCGTATTGGCCGCCTTCCCATGGCGCTGATTTCGCGCCGTCATAGTCTCGGTCGACAGATTGGTAAAAAGCGGGGCCATCTCCCGAAAACAGAGCATCGTTGTCCGTGGGCAGAACAAGGTCGAGAACCTGATTTTGTGCCGTTTGCATTGTCATCGCCGCAGACAAGAGGACAGCGAAAGTGACTCCGGCGAACAACAGGCGCATGGGCGATGAACTACTTAGCGTTTTCGTTGCCCTGGCGAGCGCCACTGTTTCTTCATTAGCTCGACATCCGCGGCGGTTAGCCCGGATGGAACATAAATTTTTCCATCCGACACTCGTTTGTCGATCTGTAGTTCGGTGATCATTCTGCCGTTGATCAAAACAAAGAGAAAACCGCCTCGGCGCTCGACGCTTAACGTATCCAGCACGACACGGCCGTGATCATCGAGCTGAAACAATGCGCCAAAGGATCCGTTCTGGGTTGGGTACGGAGAAAAAGCCATAACATCGTGCTCCGTAATCCACGGCAGTTTTTCAATGGCAACATCTTTCCCGGAAGACGTTGCGCGCGCGGGTATTGAGAACACATCCGTATCTTGAGGGTTTGCTTGCGCATGGACGCGAAAAGTGCAGTGTCGTTCCTTCGCTGCTGCATCGATCAGCGCAAAAGCCACGCAAAATACGAATACACAGAGACTTCTCATGCCGATCGACTGCGAAAACATTCGCGCGTTCATAAATCGTTTGACACCAATTTTGCAACCTAGAAAATTTTTTGGGCTATTTGGGGCCTCATGAAGCGCCGGCTTGTTCTGCTCGTTCTGATAGTTTTCGTGGCCGGGGCCATGGTCGGTCAGGATGTTACGCCTACGCCTACACCGCCGCGAAAACGGGGTTGGTTGAGTCGGATTCTTCATCCGTTTTCTCCCAACGTCGTTCCGCAATACAAAGATGCTCGGCTGCGCGGGCTCGCCCTCGATCTGCAAATCACTCCCCAAACCGTGAAATTATCTGAAGTCCGCCAGCTCAGCGTCAAAGTAACACTGGCAAATCTATCTAAACGGCCCGTCACACTCGATTTTCCCACGACTCAGCGTATTGAAATCTATCTCACGAATTCTGCGGGCGAGGTTCTGACAAAGTGGTCTGAGAACCACGCCATCGCTGAAAAACCTGGGACGATTTTAATTAATCCGTCCGAAAGGATCGAGTACAACGAAACAATCTCAACCCGCGAACTTACGCCCAACAAGGTTTTCGTCGCTGAGGTTTTCTTTCCTCAATTTGTAGAGCTGCGCATTCGGCAAAAATTCCTGGCAGTGCCCTGACGAAGCGTTGGAGGAATGGAGTAATGGCTTCTGAACCAGTTCCAACACTCCAGCACTCCAACACTCCATTAATCCTTTTTTCCGACTACCACATGCACCCGCAGGGACATCGTGTGCAGCGGTACACGCAGGAATTGCTCCAGCCATGGGCCGATTCGGCGCTGAGATCAGGGTTAAAGGATATTGCTTTCACTGATCACGATCGTTACCACGCCGGAATCGATTTTGATGAAATCGACCGGTTGCGGGACCGAAATCCCTACTTGCGGCTCCGCGCGGGAATCGAGTTGGATAACGATCCGGTCCATTCACCCGCCGGCCGCAAATGGGTCGAAAAAAATTGGGACAAACTGGATTTTGTTCTCGGCTCCGTCCATTTCCTTGAGCGCGCCGATCAGATGTTCGACAGCGTACCGGATGGCGCAGACCAATTCGAGGACAGGAACATCGACGAAATGTATGCCGATTATTTTCGTCGTCTCCGCGAAATAATTGCGAGTGGGTTGGTCGACTCTCTTGCTCACTTGGACTTAATCAAAATCCATGGCCATCGCCCGACAGCGGACATCAGCGCATTGGTTAATGAGACACTTGAATTAATTCGTGCGCGCAATCTTGCGATTGAGCTTTCCACCGCCGGTTGGCGCAAACCAGTGAACGAACTTTATCCCAGCGATTCAATCATCGGCTTGGCGATGGAGAAGGGGATTCCATTTACGACCGCCTCCGACGCGCACTCACACGTCCAACTTGGCGAAAATTTTCGTAGGCTGGCGGACAAAATGGCCGAAATCGGCATTCGCCAAGTTTGCATTTTTGAAAAGCACAAAGCTGTCCAGGTGCCGCTACAACTTTAGATCGAGCTGCGATTCTCTGTCCCTAGAAAACGCCTGGTCGGTTTCTAGCGGCAGCGGCAAATCGAATCCGAGCCGTTCCGCGAGACGTTGACACGTCTGCGGTGCAAATCCTTCAAAGTGATTGCCGGCAAATGCCCAGACACTTCGCACGTCTGCAAGATGCCGCTGAATTTTCAGCGACCAGCTTTCCAATGCGGCTTCGCGTTTCCAGAGTAATTTTTCGTAACGATGGATGTGGCCACCATCGACGTCGTATTTGGTCGCGTAATCGCCAAGCAAGCGCAGGTAAAGAAAATCAGTCGTGCATGGCAGAAATTCGAAGGGCGCAAGATTTCGCTCGTTGAGCGGAGTGGTATCAGCCCAAACCCAGCAGACGCGGTACTTTTCCACCAGCCGAATAAACTGAGGCCGATGCCACCCCGCGTGGCGAAATTCAATGGCAAACCGGAACTCCCGCGGCAATTGCGCAAGGAACTTGTGCAGCGCGTGTTTTCCGTCTGCTGGTGTCAGCGACGGCGGGAGCTGGACGAGGATGACATGTAACTTTGGTCCGAGGAGTTCGATCGCGCGGAAGAACGAACTTAGCTCTGCGGCGCAATCCCGGAGACGGCAAATGTGCGTGATGTGACGGGGAAGCTTGCAGGTAAACCGAAAGCTGGCGGGAGTCGTTTCAACCCAGCGACGAACCGTTACTTCCGTTGGCGCAGCGTGGAATGTAGAATCCACTTCGACGGCTGGAAAATGGCCTGCATAAAATTCGAGCCAGTGCGAGGCCGGCAAATCATGTGGATAAAACACACCGCGCCAGGTATCGAAGCTCCATGCGCAGGAGCCTATACGTATCTTCTGTTGATCCGTGAGGTTCAAATGAATTCAAACATTAATCGGTTTTGCCCGTGGAAAAAGCTTCTGCCCCTAACGAACATGATCTGAGTCCGGTCCGGCATTGGGCAGGTTTCACGTCTGTTGAAACTTGACTGGCAAGAGAAGTTAATTACCCTGCGACACCCGAATGCAATTCCTTATTCGAGTCATTTTAGTGGTGATTGCGGCAGCCTTTCTTGTACCCGAATCGAGCCGAGCCTCGATCATTTTTAAGCCGAATAAAACGGAGTACGTTCCACCGGGCGAGGAAGAAATAAACGGCAATGCGGCGGAGATCTATCAGAGCGCGCAGAGTGCCGAAAAGGAAAATAACCTCAAGCGCGCGATCAAAGCTTACAAGACCCTTGTCAAACGTCACCCAAAAGACGCGCTGGCTCCCACTGCTCTTTTTCGTGCTGCTCAATTACAGGAACAGACCCACCAATTCACTCCAGCAGCCGAATCATATCTCCAGTTGGTGGAAAGATATGCGAGCAACACACATTTTGATGAAGCGATCGAGGGACAATTCCGTGTCGGTGAGATTTATCTTAATGGAAAGAAATTGAAGATATTGGGCATTCCGATCGCGTCTGCCTTGGATCGAGCGGTAACGATTTTCGCAAACGTTGTCCGCACCGCGCCCTATGGGAGATACACTGCCCGAGCGCAGTTTAACATTGGCATGGCGCGTGAAAAGCAGGGAGCGAACGATGCAGCGATTCAGGCTTATCAAGCCGTCGTGGACAAGTTTCCCAACGAACCGATAGCTGTCGATGCCCAGTATCAGATCGGTTACATTTGGTTTACGGCCTCACAGCTGGGCACAAATGACGCCGCCGCCGCAAATAATGCGAAAACGGCTTTTCAGGATTTTCTGTTCCATTATCCGAAAAGCGAGAAAGCAGCACAGGCGCGTAAGGATCTCGACATTCTTGAGCACAAGCAGACAAACAATTCTTTTAAGGTCGCGAAATTTTACGATAAACAAAAATACTATCGCGCTGCGGTCATATACTACAACGAAGTGATTCGGCAGCAGCCGGGTTCAGAGGAGAGCAACAAGGCGAAGAAAAGGATCGACCAACTACGCGCTAAATATGGCGAGGCTGCGCTGCAGCCGGCCATACCAGTTTCAGAGACCGCAAAGAAAAAAGCCGAAACGCACGGAGCTAAAACTGCCGGAACTCGGCCGGCCAAGCCGGGCGCACCGAATAACGAAGCGCCCCTGCCGGCATCGGACGGTGAAAGCTCGCTTCCGCCGCCGGCTTCGCTCGCGCCCGATACCACTACTGCGCCTGAACCTCTGCCGCCTCTTCCGGGCACGAGCATAAGCTCCGATCCTTCCGGCGCTCCCGCAGCATCGTCCTCTCCGGAAGAGGCCGCCTTACCGGCGCCTTGAAAGCCTCACTAGCGACAATCCTTTGCCTCGCGATCTCCGGTTGTCTCGGATATCACGTCGGGCCGGTAAAGCCGTATTATCTCCGGGACATTCACACCATTGCGGTGCCCACGTTTAAGAATCGCACGTTGGTGCCGCGCATCGAAGTCCTGGTCACTGATACGGTGATCAAGCAACTCCAACAGGATGGAACTTTTCGGATTACAAGCGATGACAAGGCGGACGCCACGTTGACTGGAGAGATATCTCGCATCAACCGGCTGCCGGCGCGCTCAGTGCGTGGGAATGTCCTGGCCACAACCGAATTTAATCTGGCGCTCAGCGTTAGATTTTCGCTCATCGCACGAGACGGCAAATCGCTTGCAGGTCCGGGCGAGGTAACCGGTAGCACCAGTTTCTTTGTCACTAGCGACGTAACAACAGACGAACGACAAGCTTTGCCACTCGCCACCCAGGATCTCGCCACCCGATTAGTTACTCAACTAAGCGAGGGATGGTGACGGGATGAAAGGAGAAGAGAAGCTATGGGTGATTCTCAATGAGAAGCTTGATAATCTGCGCGCGACCAATCGCTTGTCCGAGGCGATTCGGGTGGCCGAAACAGCCCTTGAAGTTGCCAGGCGTGCATTCAAAGGGAACCAGACGGCACTTGCGACGAGCTTTGAGAAACTAGGCCAACTGCTCGAACAAAAGGGAGATCACGCTGGAGCGGAAGCATCTTTGCTTAAAGCGCACGCGATCCTGGAAAAGGGAAGCCCGCCCGATCAGCGCGCCATCTACCGCTCGGCACGACGATTGGCCCTGTTGTTCGATAGTCTTGGTCAATCTGAAGAAGCGATCGATTTTTACCAGAAAGCGATAGCTGCTGGAAGCGGGGTCGAAGACGTCCCGTATTCAGATATCGGAACGCTGCTAAACAACGTGGCCCTCATTCTCCGTAAATCGGGCCGACAAAAGGCAGCCGAACCGTGTTACCTGCGCGCCTTGGAGATTTACGAGAAGCAACTCGGACCTGACCATGTTGACGTGGCATCTGTGCTGAACAATCTGGCGGTCTTTTATACCAACGAACGCCGATATACTGAGGCCGAGAAATTACATTTGCGGGCCTTGACGATCAGAGAGAGCCTACAGCCTCGCCCGATCGCCGATATTGCTCAGTCCAAATGCAATCTGGCGGTGGTCTATCATTCTCGTGGTGATTATGCAAAGGCGGCAGAACTCTATCAATCTTCACTTAAAAGCTGGGAACAAGTCGAGGATAAGCCGTCGAAAGATTACGAAATTGTCGTTTCCAATTATGCCGATCTCTTGCGTTCTCTTGGGCAAGTCCGTAAAGCGCACCAATTAGAGGTGCGCGCACGCAAGAAACTATCGGGCTGAGTTATTCCCGCGGAATTGCTTCGATTCAGCTTGCAGGCACGCTGCCACCCTCGCATTGTAAGACCCCGCTTTTTTGCTCGCGTGGCGGAACTGGCAGACGCGTACGGCTCAGGACCGTATGGGGCAACCCGTGGAGGTTCGAGTCCTCTCGCGAGCAGTTATTCTCGTCGCGCAATCGACTCTTGTATCTACCCCAATTGCCTGATGTTAGTAGGGACCGCAGTTACTTATTTGAACCGGCTTTTCTGCGGGCTGCCCAGCGCGCTTTCATTAGCTCGGAAAGTCTCTTTCGCCCGGCCGGTGTTAGCGCACCCTGTTTCCGGGTAGAAGCTTTTTGTTTGCCGCCTGCTTTCCTTCTTGCCGCCCAGCGCGCTTTCATTAGCTGGGAAAGTTTCCTTCGGCCAGCGGGTGTAAGCTGACCTCTGCTTTTAACAGGCGCTTCTGTTGCAGTGCCTCGCTTTTTGGCCCAACGAGCTCGGGCCGCCGCCGAAAGCTTCGCTCTTGTGGCAGGCGAGAAGAATCGCCCACTGGCAGTGGAAGCCGCCGGAGCCGTTGCCGTTTGAGGTGCCCCTCGCAAAATAGAGGAAAGGCGTCGTTGCAGATTATCGATTTGCTGGCGAATTGAAATCGCTTCCTGTAGATCTTTAACAGATATGTCCATCCCGCTAGATAGTCGTAGTTGCCCAGTAAGGCAATTACTAATTTTGTGGGGGGTTTCCTGCCTTGTTTCTCAACATCAGCTTGTTAGCTATGCTATGAGTCATAAGACGGAATGCCTTAACAATGCGAGCTGATGTTTCAATGAAATTTCTCACATGAGTACCAAACCAGCACACGTTCGCGAGATGTTCGGAGCGATTGCGACGCGTTACGATCTCGCGAACCACCTGCTTAGCTGCGGCATTGATTTCTACTGGCGAGCACGCGCGGCTCGGATCGTCGAGGCTTGGCACCCGCGTACAATCGCTGATCTTGCAACCGGCACGGGAGATCTCGCGCTGGCACTACAAAAGAAATTGCCGCACGCGCAACTGACCGGTGTCGATTTCCTGCCGGAAATGCTCGAGCTTGCGCGGCGGAAAGGCGTGCGCCGGCTGGTGCTAGGTGATGCGATGAAACTCCCGTTTGACGATGCGTCATTTGACTGTGTGACCATCGGGTTTGGACTGCGCAACTTGGAAAACTGCTCAGCCGCACTTAGTGAAATGTGGCGCGTGCTTAACGCGAATGGTAACCTGCTGGTGTTAGAGTTCTCATTGCCGACAACGGCGATTCTCCGCGCCGCATATCGCTTTTACCTGCATTGCTGTCTGCCGTTGCTTGGCGCTTTTCTAACACAAAAGAAAAGCGCCTACGACTATCTCGGTGATTCAATCGAAGAGTTTCCGAGCGGCAATGCAATGTGCGAATTGATGCGGGCAACTGGTTACGTCTCTCCCAGTTTTGAACGTTTGACCGGAGGGATCGTTACAATTTATACCGCTGCAAAATCATAGGCATGGTGAGACCAGCGAAACACGAAAGTTTCTTGCCACCGCGAGCAAAGAGAGGTACAAAACTCGGCGTGATTGATTACATCCAAAAAGGTGGATTGCTGATGTGGCCAATCCTTGCCTGCAGCATTATCTCAATTGCTGTTTTTGCGGAGCGCCTCTTTTATTTCCATCGCGCGACGATCCATGTAGGCGAGTTCTTGAAAGGATTGGCGAACCTGGTCCGCCGTCGCAATTTCGCGGAGGCTTTGCACGAGTCCGCGGGCACCCCAGGCCCGGTGGCGCGAGTGATTCATGCTGCGATTATTCGGCACGATGCGCCCCGAAGGGAATTACGCGACATCGTTCAGGAAGCCGCGCAATTGGAGGTCCCAAAGCTAGAACGATTCCTTCCCGTGCTTGCTACAATCGCTTTCCTGACGCCGTTACTCGGGCTGCTTGGGACGGTCGCAGGGATGATCGACGCGTTCGGCACGATCGCCTCAAGTGGCGGTTATTCGACAGTGACAGAGCTTTCCGGCGGCGTTTACAAGAGCTTGCTAACGACTGCGGCTGGACTCGTCGTAGCAACACCAACATTTGTCGCCTACAGCTACCTTTCCTCTCGCGTAAATACCATGATGCATGACATGGAGCGCGCAGGCATTGAGATTGTCCACATGTTGACCGAAAGCCGTCCAATCAGCGGCATCATCAGTTTCCAACAACCTGATGAGACGGTTCGTGAGATTGAAGCTCGGCAGGATCTTTGACGGCGAATCGGTTTGAGTTGGTTGAGGTGTTGAAGCCTGAAAACGTGAAGGCGTTGAACTGTGAAACTCAGCCGAACAACAAATTATAACTTCCTGTGGCTTTTGCTGATTGGGCTGGTCGATCTGGCTTTCTTGCTCGCGTTTTTTCTCTTGCTGAGTTCGAATTTTATCCTGCAACAAGGCATCTCAATCTCGATGCCGTTCTCGCGTTTTTCGCTCAGCCCGCAAAGCAATCAACAAATCATCAGTGTTACCGGCGGAGCAGTCCCTGCGATTTATTTTCAGGATCAGCGCGTCACCATGGAGCAACTCGGGCCGCTACTCGATGCAGCCAAACACAAGGACCAATCCATCATTATCAAGGCTGACCGCTCTGTTTCGTATGAAACAGTCGCTGAAGTTACGAACGCTGCGCTCGAACACGGCATCACGTCGGTTGCGCTTGCTGCGACTCCGCCACGATGAATAGCCTCGCTACTGAGATTGCAGCGGAACCACTTCTTTTCAGCTGGGATTCCTCACGACAGCGGCGAACGATGCTCGCGGCTCTTCTGGTGCTGTCGTTAATGGCCCACGCCCTGTGCTTTTATGTGTTTCAAATTGTTTACCCGACTCCGGTCGCGCTTCTCCCACCGCCTGCCCGCGTCACATTTATAGCGTCCGACTCCGAAGACGGCCGCACGCTCCTTCGTTGGATTGATGCAGAAGATCCTGCGGTTGCTTTCACAACTCAGCCGGCGCCTGGGGCAAGGCTTGGCGCTTTGCCAAAGACTGAGCATCTGCCGTCCTATTCTGCGGTGGAACCAATTCTCAAGGAACTTCCACCATTGAAGCCGGACCTGAGGATTCCAAGTTCCCAGCCACCAGGCGCTGTACATTCTATCATCCGGACAACGACTTCCCCCCGAGGCACGCCCAGGACATACATTTCTTTTTCCAAGGAACTAGGTGAATTTGCGGCTTCGACGATCCCAGAGTCCGGTTTTGCAACGGCGAACGAAGAAACGCCTGAAACACTTCGGTTTCGCGTGGCAGTAAACGATTTGGGTGAAATTCGATACTGCTTTCCAATCAACTCGTCGGGTGATCCAGCACTGGACGAACAAGCGTGCCTACAGATCGTCCGTAGCCGTTTATCACCAAACAGACAAACCGACGCCAAACCGGGCTCCTCGCTTATATGGGGAACGGCCACAATTCAATGGGGCAGCGACGTTGCGCGCCCGCAGAAAACACCGGCAGCCATAGTCACGCCGTGATTCGCGTCAGTCTTGTTACTCTTGTCACGATTTACCTGCTGCTTTTTCTTGCGGCAGTGTTTCTATTCTGGATAGTGGGAGAATGGAACCGCCGACGTCGGGAGCGACGGTCTCTTCAGCACCGGTTGCGTTGCGTGATTTGCGCATTGGAATTTGAGGACCGCACGGATGCGCTGCTTCCCCGGTGCCCACACTGCGGAAGTTTAAACGAACGATTCACGATGGAGAACATTTAACATGGGAATGTGGATAGGCCGAAACCGCAAAGCACGCGTGACCTATGGTTTCGATGAGATCGCGCTTGTGCCCGGGCGCGTGACCATCAACCCCAATGAAGTGGACATCACGTTTCGTTTGCCCCGCAAAGCAGCTGAACCGCTTGAGTTGAAGATTCCGATTCTCGCCAGCGCGATGGATGGCGTTGTCGATGTCGGTTTTGCCATCGCAATGAACAAACTGGGCGGACTTGCCGTTTTGAACTTGGAAGGAGTGCAAACGCGCTACAAGAGCCCGCAGGAAGTTCTACAAAAAATCGTTGAAGCGAGTAAATCGGAGATTACTGCGTTGCTGCAGCGAATTTACCAGGAACCCATCCAGCAGGACCTCATTGCAGCGCGTGTGCGCCAAATCAAGGACGCCGGTGTTGTAGCGGCAGTGAGTTCCATTCCTCAGCGCGCAGCGGAATTTGGCAGAATCGCGCAAGAAGCTGGCGCCGACGTTTTCGTTGTGCAGAGCACAGTTTCCACCGTGCGTCACATTTCGTCCGAGTACAAGTCGCTCGATCTTGAGAAATTTTGCCGTGACATGCGCATCCCGGTAATGGTGGGAAACACAGTTGGGTACGATGTAACTCTCGAGATAATGGAGTGTGGGCCGGCTGCGGTCCTAGTTGGTGTCGGGCCGGGAGCTGCTTGCACTTCGCGTGGTGTGCTCGGACTCGGAGTTCCGCAGGTGACCGCCACGGTCGATTGCGCGGCAGCACGCGATGCTTACTTCAAAAAAACGTCGCGGTATGTGCCCATCATCACCGACGGTGGCATGAGCAGGGGCGGCGACGTTTGCAAGTCGCTGGCTTGCGGGGCAGACGCCGTCATGGTGGGCAGCGCTTTTGCCAAGGCGCACGAAGCGCCAGGACGCGGCTATCATTGGGGCATGGCTACTCCGCACGCTAATCTTCCTCGTGGCACACGCATCAAGGTCGGCGCGACCGGTTCATTGAAGCAAATTCTCTTCGGTCCGGCCGAAGTTGACGACGGCAGCCAAAATCTCGTCGGCGCAATAACCACTTGCATGGGCAACGTGGGTGCACGCAATCTTCCTGAGTTCCAGCAAACTGAAATTATCATCGCGCCTTCGATCAGGACCGAAGGGAAACTGTTTCAGACTGTGCAAAACGTCGGCATGGGAACCAGCTGACGTTTTCAGGTTTCAACCGTAACGGTTATCGTCATGCCCGAGCGCAGAGTAGTCATCACCGGTATGGGTGTTGTCACGCCAGTTGGCAACAGCCTTGAGACGTTTTGGTCGAATCTGAAAAACGGTGTCAGTGGCATTCGCACGATCGACGCATTTGATACCACCGAATACGATTGCAAAATCGGTGGACAAGTCCGCGATTTCGATCCCAAGCAGTTCTTCAAAAATCCAAAGGACGTGCGGCGTACCGACCGTTTTACGCATTTGGCGATGGCCGCAGCCAAAATGGCGCTCGCGGACAGCGGAATCGATATGGATAATCTAAAAGAACGCGATCGTTTCGGCGTCATCGTTAGCACTGGAATTGGTGGCTTGAAAACTTTACAGGATCAGTTGCAAGTCCTGTTGACGAAGGGGCCCGGTCGAAACTCGCCCTTCACAATCCCAATGTTGATCAGCAACATGGCTGGCGGCGTCATATCGATGGAGTTGGACCTGCGTGGTCCAAATCTTTGTATCGTTACCGCTTGTGCTACATCGAACAACGCCATCGGTGAATCGTGGCGAATTATCAAGTTTGGCGACGCGGATATCTTCCTCGCCGGGGGCGCAGAGGCCTCCATTGTTGAAATCGGCGTGGCAGGATTCTCAGCGATGAAGGCGCTAAGTAAGCGCAACGATCAGCCCGAGCGCGCATCGCGGCCATTCGATCGCGATCGCGATGGTTTTGTGATGAGCGAAGGCTCAGGAGTCGTCGTTGTGGAAGAGCTGGAACATGCCAGGGCGCGCGGCGCCAAGATTTACTGTGAAATCACGGGATACGGGGTCTCCGCTGATGCTTACCACATGACTGCGCCGCCTCCCAATGGCGAGGGCGCCGCGCGGGCCATGAGAATGGCGCTGGACCACGCACGCGTCTCACCTGAGCAGGTCGATTACATCAACGCCCACGCTACTTCCACTGACATCGGCGATCTTTGCGAAACGCGCGCCATTAAGCAAATCTTCGGTGAATATGCGGACAAGGTTTCGATCAGTGCAACGAAATCGATGACCGGCCATTTGTTGGGCGGCGCCGGTGGAATAGAGATGGCAGCCTGTGCGCTAGCCATCCGCGACTCCGTAATTCCACCCACGATCAACCTGGAAAATCCAGGCGAAGAATGCGACCTCGATTACACGCCTAACGTTGCCCGCGAAAAGAGAGTGCGCGTTGCACTTAACAATTCCTTTGGATTTGGCGGTCACAACGCCACCCTACTGGCGACCGCGTTTGAAGGTTAGCACTGGCCGCCGTGACTTGCGATTGAGATGATGCAATCGCTTTGACTAGTCACTCGTCACTTGGCACTGTTAAAGTCGCTGTTCGAGGCGGGCATAGCTTAATGGTAAAGTTCCAGCCTTCCAAGCTGGCCATGCGGGTTCGATTCCCGTTGCCCGCTCATTTATCCAGCCGCGTTTTTTCGAACAATTCTGTCGACCTTAACAGTTCTTCAATGGCGTTGGCCTCTTTTTTAACCCCGCATTGCAGGAGTCCAATCATTTCGAGGCCTCGAGGCGATAAAGATTCTTCGCGCAACAAGACTTCGAGCCCGAGCAATAGGGGCCCCAACGGCTCACGGAGTACGTGCGTAATGCGCTGAACAAATTCTGCATTGCCACCAGGTACACTTGGTTTCAGTCCGCCGTTCAACTGACGCACAGCTTCCTGACATTCCTCAACGAATTGGACGGTCGCTTCAACAATCAGGTTGTCGAAAAAACATTCCACAATTCGCCGCGCGGCGTTCTGTGCGTCAAAATCAAAACGTGCCTCCTCAGCGGCGAAGGCTTTAAGCCAGGTGTCAATGAAGTTCCCACGAATCAGGCAGACTTCGCGGATTAATTCCTCTAGCTTGTAACCTTGCCGCCAGCGCTTCCAGCCGTGCGCTCTGGCATTCTGCCTCGCCTCTCGCTTGAGCTCCTCCGCGTTGGGCTGTTTGAGAAGAGCTGCCAATTCGGTGCAGAGCTCCGGGAGATGATCAAGTAGTTGTGTATAGGTAAGATTGTCCGACGCAGAAATGTTCGGGTGGTTATCGACTGCAGCGATCCAAGATTGAAGAATTTGCTCCCGGTGGCCCAGCACGAAGTCGCCAAAACCGGCGACTGCTCCGACCGCAGAATTCTTCTGAGCGTGACGAGTGATGAACGTAGCCTCCTAATCATTTTCGGAGGTCAACCTCCGCAATCTTAGGTGAAAGTATTATAAACGAAAAATCCGAATCTAAAAGATGCATGTTCCGACTGCCCGGGTAGTAAACCGCGGACGCCGTTACTCGCCGATCTTACGGCGTAAGGAAAATTCTTCGTGTGTAAGGGTCTTCGACTGGAGTTGCGGGCGGAAAACCGAGGACTTCGACCTAGCCGGCATCCGGTGCAAACGGACTCATAAGAAAACCAGGTTTACCCGCGACCGGAGTCCCACACGGTCAATCGGTTTTTTGATCGTCGCGGCTTAATGCCGCCTTCGCCTTCACATCAATAATTTCAGGACCGCGCCAGCTTTGGCCGGGATGGGCAGATCCTGGCCGAACGCTAAAGAACATCTCCCAATCGCTTCGTAGCAGGCGCTCCTGAGAGTTTGTGATTCGCTTGGGCAGCTATTGATCCGGCGCGAGCAACTCGCGATTTCGCCACGCGTAGCCAAGCCCTGAATAGAGGGTCAACGCAACCGTAACCCAAACCAACACGGGACCGGCCTGGTACCATGCCCGCAGCCACCATGTCGACGTCTCATTGGCGTAATGGAGTTCAGCAATCGACAGAAGAGCGAGGAAGAAAACAATGGTAACGATTTGCCACGACGTTTTTTGTTTGCCGAGGCTCTCTGCCGGCAGAATTCGCCCCTTAGAGCTTGCCATCATCCGTAGACCCGTGATCAGAAAATCGCGCGCCACAACAGTCGTCGCCGCCCATGCTGGCACTGCCTTCAGAGGAACAAGCGAAATGAACGCCGCAGCCACCATGATTTTATCCACCAGCGGATCCATTAATTTGCCGAAGTTCGTGATGACTCCATAGCGCCGTGCGATTTCGCCGTCGATGAAATCAGTGAGACCAGCGATCAAAAAAATGAACAGCGCAGCGGTCCGCGCATAGTGCCAGGACGAATTGAGCAACAAAACGAAGAGCACCGTTAACGCGAGCCGGCTCAGAGTCAGTCGGTTCGCCCAATTCATACTGTAGCCGCCTCGCTGCGCGAAGTGTGGCGATAAGTCTCGGGTTTAAACCGTGGTCGTTTCCAAATCGGCACTTTCTTTTTCAGCTCATCGACGATCGATTGACTGGCCCGAAAGCCTTCGCTCCGATGCGGACTCGCCACTCGCAGAAACAGCGATGGTTCTCCTACTGCGATAAATCCAATTCGGTGACAAATGATAACGAGCTTCAGCCCGAATTGCTCTGCAGCTTGTTCGGCGATTCGTTTCAACTGATACTCGGCCATTTCCGGATGCGAATCATAATCGATTCCGTCGATTTCACGGCCATGCTCAAGTGATCGGACTACGCCCCAAAAATCAACAACCGCGCCAGCACCTGGGATATCGCCCACCCGCGCCGCAAGCGGCTCCTCTGTCACTGAAATTTCACAAACGATATTTGCCATGCGCTTAAACTGCTCGCTACAGTGACTCCTTCTGCGTTGAGCAGCCACCAAAGGAGATACAAAAATGAACACGAATCAATGTGATATCGGCCTGATTGGCCTCGGTGTCATGGGCGAAAATCTCGTCCTGAACATGGAATCCAAGGGGTTTTCGGTCGCGGTGTTCAATCGCACCACTGAAGTCACGGAAAAATTTGTCGCTGAGCGCGGCAAGGGAAAAAATATTCAGCCTACCCGCACACTGGAGGAATTCGTCGCGGCGCTCAAGAAACCCCGTGTCGCCATGATAATGGTAAAAGCGGGCCCGCCTGTCGATTCGGTGATCGGACAATTGGCGCCGCTGCTCGAGAAAGGCGACGTGATCATCGACGGCGGAAATTCTCTTTTCACTGACACTCAGCGACGCGAGCGAGAATTACAAAGCACAGGAATTCATTTCGTAGGCATGGGGGTATCGGGCGGTGAAGAAGGCGCGCTTAAGGGGCCGTCGCTGATGCCGGGTGGTTCGCGCGAGTCTTGGGAAATCATCGCCCCAATTTTCCGCAAGATCGCTGCGCAAGTCGATGGCGAACCGTGCTGTCGATATATGGGACCCGGTGGCGCCGGTCATTATGTGAAGATGGTGCACAACGGTATCGAATACGGCGATATCCAATTGATCTGTGAAGCGTACGCTATTTTGAAGGACATCCTGGACATGGATGCCACGCAACTCGCAGACACTTTTGCAGAGTGGAACAAAGGCGAGCTCGAGAGTTATTTGATCGAAATCACATCGCAGATTTTTCGAAAAATCGATCCCGAAACAGGCAAGCCGCTAGTCGACGTCATTCTCGACAAAGCGGGCCAAAAAGGAACTGGCATCTGGACGCTGCAAGCTGCGATCGAGCAATATGTCGTCATTTCCACAATCAATGCCGCAGTCGAAGCTCGCGTGATTTCGGCGCGGAAAGAAGAACGTGTTGCAGCCTCCGAAAATCTGCCGCAACCGCGACCTCGAACATTCAAGGGCAATCGCGATCGCTTCGTCGACGCCGTGCGTGACGCGCTTTATGCATCCAAAATTATTTCGTACACGCAGGGGATGGAGCTTCTTCGCTCCGGAAGCACAACGTACGACTGGAACTTGAACCTGAGCGACATCGCTACTATCTGGCGCGGCGGCTGTATCATTCGCGCCAAGTTTCTAAATCGAATCGTTGAGGCATATCGGCGTAATCCTGCGCTGCAAAATCTTCTCCTCGATCGCTATTTCACCAGGGCCATTAAGAAAGCGCAGCCGAAATGGCGGCTGGTCGTTTCGACCGCTATCAAGTTTGGGATACCAGTCCCAGCGTTGTCTGCGTCATTGGCATATTACGACAGTTATCGCTCTGCCCGTCTTCCAGCTAATCTCCTGCAAGCGCAACGTGATTTCTTTGGAGCGCACACGTACGAGCGCATCGACAAACCCGGCGTCTTCCACACCGAATGGCTTGAGGCTGAGGAAAAGCCTGCCGAAAAACCCGCCGAACCTAAAACACATGAGCCGCATCACGCGGGCGAATAGCAGTTTGAACGAGTGGTGGTTATTTAGCGCGTGCGCTGGAGATCGAGCCTCGCTGTGCTCTCCAGTTCGCGAGTTTCGGCAGTCAGTCGCAAATTCGTCGCTCGGAAGACTGCGATAACTACAGGCTCGCAGCCTCTGCCCTGCACGACTAAAAGCTGTTTCCGAGGATCATGAGACAATTTGGAAACGGACCAATTGGCCGATTTCTGCGGTTGATTCGTTTTTCTCACACCATTTTCGCCCTCCCCTTTGCTCTTGCAGCGCTGATCGTGGCGGCGAACGGGTGGCCATCGG
The DNA here is from genome assembly GCA_963805485.1 of uncultured Verrucomicrobiae bacterium. Classification (GTDB taxonomy): domain Bacteria; phylum Verrucomicrobiota; class Verrucomicrobiia; order Chthoniobacterales; family UBA10450; genus Udaeobacter. Next base: position 610,526 of record CAWDUN010000003.1, read on the forward strand.
CGAGAATTCTTTTATTGGTGATCGTGTGCATGGTATTCGCGCGCACGGCAGCCATGCTTTTCAATCGAGTTGTTGACTGGTCGCTTGATCAACGCAATCCGCGCACCGCCTCGCGGCATTTGCTCGTGCCAAAATTCTCGGCTGTGGTTTTACTGATCCTCACTTCTGCCGCGTTTCTGCTTGCCGCTTGCGCAATTAATCGGCTGACATGCATCCTCGCGCCCCTAGCCTTGGCGTTGATTTTTTTCTATTCGGTCACGAAACGGTTCACCAGCGCAACGCATTTTTTTCTTGGGCTGGCACTTGCCATTGCTCCAGTCGGCGCATGGATCGCGCAGACGGGAACGGTTGATCTTGCGCCGCTTGTGCTTGCGGCCGGCGTAATTTGCTGGGTGGCGGGATTCGATCTGATCTATGCCACGCAGGACTACGATTTCGATCGGCGCGAAGCAATTCGATCGCTGGTGGTGAAACTCGGAATCACGCGCAGCTTGCGTCTCGCGCAACTATTACATCTGCTGACGTTTGTGGCGCTCATCGCTTTTGGGTTCGCCGCTAACCTCGGCGCGCTCTACTACTGGTCGATGCCTCTGATCGCTGCGGCGCTTGTTTACGAGCACAAAACCGAAAAACGCGATCTGGCCGGAATCAATCGCGCATTTTTCCAGAGCAATGCGTTTGTAAGCGGGGTGTTCTTGCTCGCGGTATGCGTAGATCGATTGATCAGGTAGGGGCGATTGACCTCAATCGCCCAGGGGGTTCGGATGAACCGCCGCTACTTACATCGCGTTTAACATCGCGACGCGCCGTTCGTGCCGGCCGCCATCGAAATCGGTCTGAAGCCAAATCCGCACAATTTTTAGAGCCAGGTCTTCGGGAATCAGACGTTCGCCCATCGAGAGCACGTTCGCGTCATTGTGATGCCGCGAGAGTTGGGCCGACTCTTCGTTCCAGCAAAGCGCGCAACGTACGCCGTGCACCTTGTTCGCTACCATCGCCTCACCATTGCCCGAACCGCCGAAGACAATGCCGCGGTCGCATTCGCCGCGCGCTACTGCTTCTGCTGCAGGTCGAATGAAGAGCGGATAATCTACCGGTTCTTCGCTAAACGTGCCGACGTCTTTCACTTCGTGTCCGAGCGAGTTGAGCAATTCTCTTACCTTTTCCTTGTAACGAAAACCGGCGTGATCTGAACCGAGAGAAATTTTCATCAGACACGAATTACACGAATTCCACGAATTTCACACTTCTGTCATCCTGAGCGAAGTGAAATGGAGTCGAAGCACCGCATGGAGTTCTGTTCGTTTTGGCCACGGGATTCCTCGGCTTCGCTCGAAATGACAATCGTTACGCTCCGTGCAATTTCGCCAGTTCGCTCCAGAGCTCGCGTTCGCGTTCAGTCAGCTTTTTTGGAATGTTGATCTGAACGACAACGTAGAGATCGCCGCGTTTGCCTGAGACTCCAGGCAGACCGCGCTCGCGCAAACGAAATCGCTGTCCGCCTTGGGTGCCTGGCGGAACTTTCAATCGCACCTTTCCTTCGAGAGTGGGCACGAGCAATTCGCCGCCCAGCACCACCTGCCACGGCTCGATTCTCTGCTCGTGAATTAAGTCGCTGCCTTCGACTGAAAAATCCGGATGCTTGGCCAATCGCACCCGAAGAAAAAGATCGCCGCTTTTTCCTCCACCTGCGCCAGCTTCGCCCTGACCACGCAAACGAATCCGTTGGCCTTCGCGAACACCGCGAGGAATTTTGACCTGATACTGCTCCACCTTGTCCGAACCAGCCCGCCGTAACGACACCGTCCTTGTGGAACCGTGGAGCGCCTCCTCGAGTGTGACCATTATATCCGCTTCCACGTCAGCGCCGCGTTCGGCGGTTGCAGCGCGGCCTCCGAATCCGCCGAATGCGGAGCGACCGCGTCCGCCGCCAAAAAACGCTTCGAAGAAATCGCTGAAGCCGGTTCCGCCGAACTCAAACTCAACTCCGCCGCCGCCGTCGCCGCTCCATTGAGAAAATCCGCCGCCAGGCTGCTGCTGGCCTTGCCACTGAGGCGGTGGCTGAAATCCGCCCGGCCGATTCCAATCCGCGCCGAGCTGATCGTATTTCTTCCGCTTCTCCGGATCGCTCAGAACTTCGTACGCCTCGTTGATTTCCTTAAATTTTTCTTCGGCGGCCTTTTTGTCCTTGGCAACGTCCGGGTGATACTTGCGCGCCAGCTTGCGAAAAGCGCTGCGAATCTCGTCCTCGCTTGCGGTTTTTGGCACTCCGAGTGTCTCGTAATAATCTCGAAATTGTACTGGCATCTATTCCCAAGCTTGTGCCTCCGCTTCATTCGCGCAACTCTTTGAATCATGCGCGAACTAGGAAAGTTCATCGTAATCATCGGCGTCGTTGCCATACTAGCAGGACTGGTGCTGTGGAGCGGTTTCGCGCCCAAATGGCTGGGCCGCTTGCCCGGCGACATTCGGATCGAGCGCGAACATTCCTCGTTCTATTTTCCCATCGTCACCTGCATCCTTCTGAGCGTTCTCTTCAGTTTGCTTTTTTCGCTCTTCTCAATTTTCCGGCGCTGAAATTTTCAAAGGACAGGGGCTTTGAACGCTGTAGCCACGGGCCTGTGGGGCGTCTGATCTTGCGAGTTGCTCAGCCATGTGCGAACGGCCCACAGGGCCGTGGCTACAGCAACTCGCCAAAACCGACTGGACAAACATGTAGAGGCGCTTCTTCGCTGCCGGCGCTGTCCGCGCATGCAATCCACACCCGTGTCAGGCGGCGCGATCGTGAGCGACGTGATGATTATTGGGCAGGCGCCGGGTCCTCGGGAACCGACATTGAAACGCCCGTTTGCGCACACGGCCGGTAAAACGCTCTTCCGCTGGTTCGAACAATTTTGCGGAATGGACGAAGCCACTGTCCGATCGAAGATATATTTCGCCGCTGTCTGCCGTTGTTTCCCTGGCAAAAGTTCTGGAGGCACCGATCGCGTCCCGGCACCGGATGAAATTCGGAACTGTGCCTTGTGGATGGACAGTGAAATTCGGATTTTGCAACCGCGGCTCATCATCCCCGTCGGCCGACTGGCGATCGTGCAATTTATGGATTGTGCAAAATTAGAACACGTAATTGGCCGCACATTTAGCCTCGTGCACGCCGGCCACCGCTTCGACTTGATTCCCCTGCCGCATCCCTCCGGCGCATCCCCCTGGCACAAAATTCCTCCGGGCAAAGCACTCACCGAGCGCGCGCTCAAATTGATTGCGCGAAACCCTGCAATCCGTCTACTGGATTAATCTGGGAGCCAGGAATCGATGAATTTTCAATGGAGAGTTATTTACTCTTTTCTTGGTTTCCTGCTTTCCTGATTCATCTTTTTCCGAATGTCTTCTGGAATTTCAACTCGCGCTGACATTTCCGACACTGACAAATGGGATCTGACACATTTGTTCGCTGACGTGAGCAAATGGCAGGAGGATTTTGCGTGGCTGCAGCGTGAGTATCCAAAGATCGAACAGTGGAAAGGCAGAGCGGGGGAATCAGCCGGGACGTTAGCTGGGCTTCTCGAGTTCGAAAAGGCGCTCGAGCAGAAGATGGAGCGCGTTTATCACTACGCGTCGCTGCAAGCGTCTGAGGACAGCACGAATAACGATTATCTCGCTCGCATTGGTCAGGTCCAGAATCTACTTACCCGGATCAGCGAGGCGGCGGCGTTTGTTGTCCCGGAAATTTTAGGCGATCGATGATGAACGATTCGCAAAATTCATTGCGGACGCGGGCTTGAAAGATTGGCGAGATCAAGCTGCACAAAATCCGACGAATGCGGTCGCACGTCCTTTCGGTGCCCGAGGAACGTCTGCTGGCTTTGAGCAATGTCGCGTTGAGCGGCTACGACGACACATTCTCCCAACTCACCGATGTGGACATGAAGTTCGGTGTGCTCGTGGATGAGACTGGACGCGAGCGGCCGCTGAGCCAAAGCTCGTTCAGCTCGTTTCTGGTGAAGCGCGACGCTGAATTGCGCAAACGCGCTTTTCATCAATTCTATGCTGAGTTTCGCGACCATCAGTACACGCTCGCCGCCTCGCTGGCGTATTCGGTGAAGGCGGACGTGTTTCACGCCAGAGCGCGACATTATCCATCTGCGCTCGAAGCAGCGTTATTCCCGGATGATGTGCCGGTCGCTGTCTATGACGGCTTGATTCAATCGGTGCGGGCGAATCTGCAACCGCTGTTTCGATATCTCGATTTTCGCCGCCGCGCCCTTGGTTTGGATGAGCTGCATCACTACGATACGTACGTTCCGCTCGTTCCGGAGATCCAGACTAGATTCACATTCGATGATGCGATCGAGATGGTTTTGGCTGCGCTTGCGCCGCTGGGTGAGGAATACGTCCAGGTTCTGGCGGAAGGTCTGCGCTCGAGACGCTGGTGCGATCGTTACGAAAATAAAGGCAAACGCAGTGGTGCCTTTTCATCCAGCAGTTACACCGCGCCGCCTTATATCCTGATGAATTACAAGCGGGACGTGTTCGCGGATGTGTACACGCTTGCCCATGAGGCAGGGCATTCAATGCACAGTTGGTTCTCGCAAAGTTCGCAACTATTTCAGGACTACGAGTATCCAATCTTTCTCGCGGAAGTCGCGTCGACGTTCAACGAGGAATTGCTAACACATCATCTGCTTCGCACCACGAACGACCCGAAGATGCGAGCTTACATCATTAACCGCGAAATCGATGATCTGCGCGGCACGCTCTTCCGACAAACCATGTTCGCCGAATTCGAAAAAATTATTCATGCCATCGAAGAAAGCGGCGATGCGCTTGACGCTCGACATTTTCAAATCGGAATATCACAAGCTGCTCCAAGCTTACTTCGCTGAAAACTTCGTGATTGATGCCGAGCTTGATCTGGAATGCCTCCGCATCCCGCATTTTTATCATGCGTTCTACGTATACAAATATGCGACTGGAATGTCCGCTGCTGTGACGCTGTCGCAGCGCGTTCTTTGCGGCCAACCGGGAGCTGTCGAGAGTTATCTGAAATTCTTACGTTCAGGCGGCTCCAAATTTCCGCTGGAGACATTGAAAGCGGCGGGCGTGGACATGACAACGTCAGCGCCTATCGAGAGCACACTGCAGTTATTCGAACGTCGCCTTACCGAATTAGAAGAGCTCTTACTGTAGGGCGTCTGTGTCAGACGCCGCTGGGCTGGATCAAATGCAACTTGACGCCGGGCAGCTTGTAGACCGACTGAAACCGCTATTCGACGAAAACTTCGAGAAATTCGGCGATTTAGGCGCGGCGGTTTCAGTTTGGCAAAAGGGAAAACCAATCGCCGATCTTTACGGAGGATTTGGCGATGCCGGTCGCGAGAAGCCGTGGACGGCCGACACAGTCACGCTCGTCTGGTCTGCAACGAAAGGAATTGGCAGCGCTTGTGTATTGCATGCATTGCAACAACGGAAAATTGAGCTCAACCGACGCGTGGCGGAGTTCTGGCCCGCGTTTGGACAGACAGGTAAAGACAAGATCACACTGGAACAATTGCTTTCCCATCAGGCCGGGCTGTGCGCTTTGGATCAGCGCGTTGACGTCCTCGATTATCGCGGAGTAATTCGGGCGTTAGAGACGCAAGCGCCTTTGTGGTTGCCGGGGACCGGCCATGGGTATCACGCGCGCACGTTTGGATTTCTCCTCGACGAACTGATGCGGCGGATATCTGGAAATACACTGTCCGATTATTGGGAGGAAAATTTCGCTGGGCCGCTCCAACTCGATTTCTGGATCGGCTTGCCGGAAAAGGAGAATTCGCGAGTTGCCACGATTTACGCTGCCAAAATCGGTAAGCCGCCGGAGCCAGCAGAATTCTATCGCGATCTTGTTACACCCGGCACGTTGGCGAGAAAGACGTTTACTTCGCCTTATGGGTTGAATGTCATCAGCAAGATGAATGATCCGCAGATTCGTGCGCAGCCGAATGTTTCTTTCGGCGGGATCGGAAGCGCGTCGGCGCTTGCGAAATTTTATTCCATGCTCGCCAGCGGCGGAGAATCTAATGGTCAGATTTTCTTTTCACCAGAAACAATCGAATGGATGACAACGACATTATCAGACGGCGTCGACCGTGTTTTCCAAATCCCTACGGCATTTTCGGCCGGATTTATGAAAGACTCGCGAGGTGCCGCGCGCAAGATCTTCGGACCCTGCGCAGCATCCTTTGGACACCCCGGCGCGGGCGGCAGCCACGCTTTTGCTGATCCGGAAAACAAAATCGCATTCGCGTACGTAATGAACCAAATGGAACAAGCGGTTCTGCCTAACGAGAAATCACTGCGATTGGTGGATGCGATTTATGATCTTCTGTAGCGCTGCTCTCTGAGAGCCGACTTCAGGCTCGGGATCAAAATCGCCGCTACAGTCATTCGCCAATGATGGTGATGAAAATCTTTCGCCGGTGCGCTGAGCGGCGATGTTCAAAAAGAAAAATGCCTTGCCACGTTCCGAGCTGCATTTTTCCGTCTACTATTGGCACAGTCTCGCTGGTATGCGTCAGAACCATCCGGATATGTGACGGCATATCGTCGCTGCCCTCAGAATTGTGGATGAAGTAATCGGCGTCTTCGGGCACAAGACGATCGAAAAACTCTTCCAGGTCGCGGCGCGCAGTGGGATCTGCATTTTCCATGATGACGATGCTGCAACTGGTGTGCTGAACAAAAATGTTGATTGTTCCGTCTCGCACTCCGCGGTTGTCGATTTTCGACTGCACGTCATCGGTGATTTGATACAGTCCCTTGCCGTGGCTTCGCATTTCGAGTTGGTCGTGGTAAACGTGCATTTTCAGGCAGATTATTCACAGCTGTGGCAAGGGCAAAACCCGCCTTGGCACAAGCCTACGGCGAGCAGGACCGGCTGAGCAGATGAAAGTGCGAGTCCAATTTTATGCGCAGTTGCGTGAAGTCATTGGAGTTAATGAACTAGAGCTCGAGCTTCCGCAAGGCGCGACTGTTCGCGAATTGCTCGAAAAGATTTACACGCAAAAACCTGCGCTTCGTGGACACGACAAAAGCATCTTGGTTGGTGCTGGTTTGGAATTTGTCGATCGCAATTACAAGCTGAACCCCGAAGAGGAAATCGCAATCATGCCGCCGGTACAGGGCGGTTAAGCAGCGGACCGCGGGAATTCTGCCTGCGTCATCAGGCCGGCGTGTCGTCGTCCATGCCGCGTTTCAACGGGCAAATGCCGCGCTTCTTTGCACTGGCAACGAAGTCGAGGAACTCGCGTGCTGATGCGCCAAACGTCATCGTCGCTGCTTTATCAAGGGCCTGCGACGTATTTAGTCCGTTAAGATACACAAGTTTGAATGCCTCCTTGATTTCGCTTCGATCCTTTGCGCCGAGTCCAGCGCGTCGCATTCCGACAATGTTCAATCCGAAGACGAAATTGCGTTCTGCCGCGACGACGAAGGGAGGCAGATCCTTCCCAAATGCAGAGCTGCCCTGCACCATCACCAATCGCCCGACGTGCATGAACTGGTGAAACGTTGATCCGCCCCCGAGAAACGCACCGTCGTCGACTCGCACATGACCGGCCAGCAAACAATTATTGGCGATGACAACATTGTTTCCGATCAGGCAATTGTGACCGATGTGCGCTCCACTCATTAGAAAATTTTTGTCGCCAATTTTCGTGGTGCTGCCGTCGGGGCTGCCGCGATGGATCGTGCAGTACTCGCGGATAACATTGTCGTTCCCGATTTCGACTTTCGTCCGTCGGTCCCTCGAAAATGAAAGATCCTGCGGCGGCACGCCGATAATTGCGCCGTGTCCGATCAAATTTCCGCGGCCGATTGCAACTTCACCTTCGATCACGACATGCGATTGCACGATTGTTTGCTCGCCGATTGTCACGTGCGGTCCTATGATCGAGAACGCACCGATCTCCACATTAGCGCCGATTTTGGCATTCGAATCGACGATTGCTGTCGGATGAACTTTCTTCTCTGTCATCTTTCGGATTTCGACATTCGAACGTCGGTTTTCTTGCCTACAACACGCCAGCCTCCTTGAAACTGAAATAACCGGGAGTGGTGTCCGATGGCGCGCCGATAATGATGTGATCCAGCAATTTGATTTGTAAAAGCTCCGCGGCTTCGGCCAGGCGTCGCGTCAGACTGTGGTCCGTCTGGCTCGGCGACGGATCGCCGGAGGGATGGTTGTGCACAACAATGACTGCAAAGGCCGAGTAAGTGATTGCGGGTCGAAAAATCTCCCGCGGATGCGCGATGCTCTCATTCATGCTTCCTAACGAGATTGCTTCGATTCGCATCAAACGGTAACGCGTATCGAGCAGGACAACCCGCAGTGATTCGATCCGCAGCATCCGCATTTCGTCTCCGAGCAGCTTATAAACCAACTCCGGTGAATCGAGTTTTTGCTGCGCCAACGGTTCCTGTGAGAAGCGTTTTCCCAGGTTAAACGCCGCCACCAATTCCAACGCTTTTGCCGGACCGATTCCTTTGATTTCGCGCAGTTCTTTGACGGAGCAACGGCTCAGCTCCGCGAACGATTTGTATTTGTCGAGCAACTCACGAGCGACATCGATCACATTCATGCCGCGCCGGCCGGTACGCAGCAATATCGCGATCAATTCCGCATTACTGAGAGCGTCCGCCCCGCGTGCCAGCAACTTTTCCCGCGGCCGCTCGTCCTGCGGCATTTCGCGGATTTTAAGCTGCGGCATATGAAAGTGGGAGCAGTCTCAACGCTGCGATGGAAGCCAGCTGAAAGTAGGGACGCCAAAGTCCCTCCCACACGTCATTAGACGCGAAGTTGATCGAACATTTCGCACAACGCATCACCGAGCGAGTACAATGCATCGGAATAAGGATTCGGCGCGATGCCGTCGAATGTGCATTGCGCTTTGCGAATCAAATCACTGCCAGCTGCGATTGACTCGTTTAAGGCGCCGTTGTTGGCACCATTCTTGAGCAACTCGATCATCTCTTCGATCTTTTCGTCCAGCACAAGCTGGCAACAACGTTCGCGTTCAAACTCCGAAGCGGAACGGAGAAAAATTAAAACAGGCAGTGTGAATTTTCCCTTGCGCAGGTCCGTCCCCAGCGTTTTACCGGTCACGCTCTCGGAGCCGGCGAGATCGACGCAGTCATCGTAAATTTGATAGGCCGTCCCGATTTGGAATCCGAAGTTTTTGAATGTTGCGATCACCTTCGGATCGGACTCGCTGATAACGGCGGCGAGTTCCGCTGCGGCGGAAAAAAGCGATCCCGTTTTCATCTGTACGATCCGCAAATAATCTTCAACCGTCAGGTTAAGATCGAATCTGCGCTGCGTCTGAATCATTTCCCCCGAGCAAACCGTCGTTGCCGTGCGCGCGATTGCGCGACTGATATCGGAGTTTTCGAAATCTGTGGACAACGTCAGCGCGTGCGCGAAAAGACAGTCGCCCAGTAGCACGCTCAGCGAATTTCCCCAGCGCGCATTTGCGGTTGGCTGTGATCGACGCTGCTCTGCTTCGTCCATTACGTCGTCATGCACCAGCGTGGCGAGATGAATGAGTTCAACGATCACGGCGAGATCGATATGCCCGGAATCGATCCTTCCCGTGGCGCCGCCGGCAAGCAGAGCCAGCAGCGGTCGAAGGCGTTTCCCACGGCTGCCGATCGAGTACACGACGTAACCTTCAATTGCGGGATCGAATGCCGAAGCCTGTTGTGCGATGCACGTCTCGACTTGCTCAAGCTGCGGTTGAACTAATTTTGCCACTTCAGTCAAACGAAGCGCAGGAGCGCTGCTCGCCTTCGCAACTGCGCGGCGACTCGAGCTCCGATCCGTGCGGGCGAAGAGTTCCACGAGGCGAGAATAGTGGCGTCGGTTGCAGGTTGTCAAAGCAACATAACGCCGGTCCTGCACGAATATTGTGCGGCTTTTCTTGAAACGCCGAAATTAACGAAGCGTCCGATACAGACGCCCTACAGTTTCAGCGCTTGCGCAGCCAGCATTCAGTTTCGTATTTCTGCTGCGCTAATTCTCGTGCGCGCTCGAAAAATTCTTCATTGATTGCGAACTCACTGCGACTCGCCGCCAACGCCTGCGCAAATTTTCCCGCGAGATCAATGTTCATAGTGATGCCTTGAATACTGCCTTGCTGCACCAACCCGCGACGGGTTCGGCGTTGCGCCGCTCCGGCGATCTTGCGGCCGTTGATCATTACGTCGTCGCGAACTGGATTCGCGAAGCAATTGTAGCCGGCGGCGTTGACGCTGGCCGCTCTCGCAAGGCCAATCCCGCCTGGCTCAGCCCCGCCGGCTACAACTGCGCGTTCACCAACTCCGTTTAAAGCTTCGGCTAAAGCGCGATGAATTTTTTCGTAGATTCCGATTGATGATTCATTAAATGCCGGATCGTTCGCCGGAATCACAATCGAGTAGGTGAGGTCCTCTCCGTGAAAAACAATTCCGCCGCCGGTCCAACGTCGAACTAAATCACGCTCCTCTGCGTAAATCGCGACATCGGAAAACTTGCCAAAATATCCGAACGACAGAGCAGGGGAACCCCAGCGATAGAAGCGAATGGTTGGAACCACTGCCATTTCCAGCAGAGTTTCATCGATCGCCATGTTCATCGCCGCCGCATGCGGGCTTTGGTCGTGATGGACCATCAAGTTCGCGAATAAACGGAGCGTGGCTTGTTCAGGTTTGTCATTCCGAGCGAAGTCGAGGAATTTCGGAATTTTTCTGGAGTCCGAATTTTCGAGAGCTGTCTCGACTTCGCTCGACATGACAATCAGTTGCGCAGCTCCTCCAGAATTCTGGCGACAGCTTCTCGCGGACTAGGGTGTTCCGTGATGGGACGCCCGATACCGATGTAGTCTGCGCCTGCTTCAACTGCTTCGCTTGGCCTCATGAACCGTTTTTGATCGCCTGGTTCTGCCCAGCTTGGCCGAACACCTTGGACGGCGATTTTGATTCTTTCGCCGAACTCGCGGCGCAGGATTTTGATTTCATGCGGACTTGCCACGACACCATCGATTCCTGATGCTGCGCCTAACTTCGCCAGACGAATTACCTGGTTCTCGACGGTGTCCGTGATTCCAATTTCGCGCAGCGTTTGCTCAGTGGAGCTCGTCAAAACAGTCACTCCCAAAACAAGCATATCACTCGCACGAGCGGTCGCGGCACGGATCATGTCGCTGCCGCCGCTCAAATGAATCGTGAGCATTTGCACACCGAGAGTGCTCGCAGACTCAACGGCTCGCGCGACGGTGTTTGGGATGTCATAGAGCTTAAGATCGAGCCAGACCTTCGCGCCAGTGGCCAAGACCGCGCGCACAATTTCGGGTCCTTCCGCTGTGTAGAGTTGGAGCCCGATTTTAAAAAAAGAGATCTCGCTCCGGAGTTGCTCAACGAGGTCGAGTGCCTTTTCCTTTGTGGCGATGTCCAGCGCCACGATGATTTTGTCAGCGGCCTTTGTCATGATCGGCGAAATCGAGACATCTCACTCTTGCGACCAACAGCAAGAGATTCCTCGACTTCGCTCGGAATGACAGAGCAAATTGCAGATTATGCAAGTCATGGCTCCCGCGAAGATCAACCTTTCGCTGAGAGTTCTCGGTCGTCGCAGCGATGGCTTTCACGAAATTGAAACGTTCATCGCCCCGATTTCGATTTGTGACGAAATCAGGATCGATCGGCGCCCTGGCAAACAAGAAATCGCATTTCGCTGCGATGATCCGTCGGTGCCGAAAGGCGAAGACAATATTGTGGTGCGTGCAGCGAACATTTTTTTTGAACAAACGAAGATCGCCGGCGGGGTTTCCATTGCGCTGAAAAAAAGAATTCCACACGGCGCCGGTCTCGGCGGAGGAAGCAGCGACGCTGCTTCCACTTTGCTGGCGCTTAATGAGTTGTTCGGGACGAATTTACCACGTGAAGCGCTGGCAGAAATCGCGGAGATGATCGGATCGGACGTGCCGTTTTTTATTTTTCAGGCCGCCGCTGTGTGCAAAGGGCGCGGCGAATTGGTCAGGCTGACCAGATTGCGCCAACAATTATCGTTGTTGTTGCTGAAGCCTGAGTTCGGCGTGCCAACGCCGTGGGCATACTCCCGGTGGCGAGACTCGTGCGAAATTCCTGGTGTTCCGTCTGGCGCCCAACAGTTCCGCCAACAGAGTTTCATGAACGATCTGGAGCGCCCTGTTTTCGAGAAATTTGTTTTTCTGGCGCAGTTGAAAATGTGGTTGCTCAAGCAACTAGAAGTCGGTGCCGCGCTGATGTCTGGTTCGGGTTCCACAGTTTTTGCGGTGCTGCGCTCAAACGCCAGAGCCGATCTTCTGGCGAAACGCGCAAAAGCCGAACTCGATCCGGAACTCTGGACCTGCGCCACGCGCACGCTGTAGGGGACGACGTTGTCGTCCCGCGGGGGAAGCTGTCAGCTTCCCCTACAGTTTTCAGCGCCACCTATTCGCCGAGTCGTTTGCAGAATTGTGCCCGCGCGTATTCGCGGTTGAGCTTCGCGATAAAACTCGCGCTGATCTTGGCCGGACACACTGCTTCGCACTCGTAAGTGTTGGTGCAATTACCAAATCCCTGTTCATCCATTGCTTGCACCATATTCAATACACGACGCGCACGTTCCGGCGAGCCCTGCGGCAAAAACGAAAGGTGCGAAACTTTCGCAGCTGCAAAAAGCATTGCGGATGCGTTCGGGCAGGCAGCTGCGCATGCGCCGCAGCCAATGCACGCTGCTGCTTCCATTGCCAGGTCTGCATCGTGCTTAGGAACGAGAATTGAATTCGCTTCCGGCGCAGACCCTGCGCGGGCGGAGATAAATCCGCCTGCCTGCACGATCCGATCGAGTGCACTGCGATCAACCACCAAATCTTTGACGATTGGAAACGCGCCGACGCGAAACGGTTCGACGGTGATGGTCTCGCCGTCGCGAAATTTTCGCATGTAAAGTTCGCACACTGCGCCCGGATGGTCCGGGCCGTGGGCTTCGCCGTTGACCGTGAGCGAACACGTGCCGCAAATTCCTTCACGGCAATCAGAGTCGAACGCGACGGGTTCGCCGCCGCTGCGAATCAGATTTTCATTCAGAATATCGAGCATCTCGAGAAACGATGTTTCAGGCGAAATATCGCCGATATCATAGTCGATAACTTTGCCGCGAGACTTCGCGTCGTGTTGTCGCCAGATTTTGAGTTTGAAGTTCATTGGTTCGTCATCCTGAGCGAAGCGCAGCGGAGCCGAAGGAGCCCGCGGACAAACGCCAGCCTTCGCATCGGGATTCCTCGACTTCGCTCGGAATGACGGAAGGTGCCCTCATTTATAGCTCCTTTGCGCCAGATGCACCGTCTCGAAATGCAACTGTTCGCGATTCAGTTTCGGGCGCTGACCCTCGCCTTGAAATTCCCACGCAAAGACAGCGGCATGGCTTTCGTCATCTCGGAGCGCTTCGCCATCGGGCGTTTGATGCTCTTCGCGAAAATGCGCGCCCGCGGATTCGTCTCGCTCCAGCGCATCAATGCACATTAGCTCGGCGAATTCGAGGAAATCCGCGACGCGCCCGGCGCGTTCCAGCGATTGGTTGTAATCTTCTTGATCTCCGGGAACGCGCACATCGCGCCAAAATTCATCGCGCAGCTCGGGAATTTTCCGGAGCGCTTCGCGCAATCCTTGTTCATTACGTGACATTCCGCATTTATCCCAGAGAAGAAGGCCGAGCTCGCGGTGGAAGGAATCGGCCGAGCGCGTGCCGTTGACCTTGAGCAGTTTCTCGATCCTGGCGCGGACACGGTTCTCCGCTTCTTGAAACTCGGGTGACTGGGGCGAAGGCCGTTTTCCCATCTGACCGGCAAGATAATTCGGCAGCGTATTTGGCATAACAAAGTAGCCGTCGGCGAGGCCTTGCATCAGCGCGCTGGCGCCAAGCCGGTTGGCGCCATGATCGGAGAAATTGGCTTCACCGATCACGAACAGGCCGGGCACATTGCTCATCAAATCGTAATCCACCCAGAGACCACCCATTGTGTAGTGCACCGCAGGATAAATTCGCATCGGCACCTTATAGGCGTCCTCGCCGGTAATTTTTTTGTATACGTCGAACAAGTTTCCGTAGCGCTCGCGAATCGTCTCTACGCCCAGGCGTGCGATGGCGTCGGCAAAATCGAGATATACTCCGCGTCCACTCGGACCGACGCCGCGGCCCTCGTCGCAAACCTCCTTTGCTGCGCGCGATGAAATGTCGCGCGGCGCAAGATTACCGTAGCTGGGATATTTGCGCTCGAGATAATAATCGCGGTCTGCGTCGGGAATTTCGCCCGGCGGCTTGAAGCGATCTTCTTTCCGTTTCGGTACCCACACGCGGCCGTCATTACGCAGCGATTCGGACATCAGCGTGAGCTTGGACTGATAGTCGCCGCTGACTGGGATGCAGGTCGGATGAATTTGCGTGAACGATGGATTGGCAAAGAGCGCGCCTCTTTTGTAAGCGCGATAAGTCGCTGTGACGTTGCTGCCGCGGGCGTTGGTCGACAGATAGAACACATTCCCGTACCCCCCGCTAGCCAGCACGACGGCGTCGGCTGCGTGCCTTTCGATTTTTCCCGAGCGCAAGTTTCGAGTAATAATTCCCTTGGCCTGACCATTGACGATCACCAGGTCGAGCATCTCTGTGAATGGAAACATCTGCACCTTGCCAGAGGCAATCTGGCGACACAACGCCTGATAACAGCCTAACAAGAGTTGTTGTCCGGTCTGGCCGCGGGCGTAAAAGGTCCGTGAAACCTGCGCGCCGCCGAAGGAACGATTAGCCAGGTAGCCGCTGTATTCGCGGGCGAACGGCACGCCCTGCGCGACGCATTGATCGATGATGTTGTTGGCGATTTCAGCCAGTCGATACACATTGGCTTCGCGAGAACGAAAGTCGCCGCCCTTAATTGTGTCGTAGAACAATCGATAAACGCTATCGCCATCGTTCTGATAATTCTTTGCCGCATTAATTCCGCCTTGCGCCGCGATCGAATGCGCACGTCTCGGCGAATCCTGAAAACAAAAACATTTCACTCGATAGCCCAGTTCTCCGAGAGTCGCGGCGGCCGATCCGCCGGCGAGGCCACTGCCGACGACTATGATCTCGAGTTTTCGGCGGTTATTCGGATTGACCAATCGCGAGTGGTCTTGATGATTGCGCCATTTTTGATCCAGCGGCCCCGGTGGGACTTTCGGATCCAGTGTTCCAATCATGCGATGAAATATCTAAAACCATCCCGTAATGTCATTCTGATTCCGCAGTCGCGGGAGAAGAATGTGCGACCACATCTGCAGCGATTCATAAACTAAAATATCCAGAGATGTCTCGCTTCGCTCAACATGACAGCGTCAGGTACGCCGAAACAACCAAATCTCACCTATTGTCCGCCGTCCCACTTCTCTTTTTTGAATGATACGCGGCCGGAGCCTTCTTCGAAAGCTTCGAAGTGCTCCGGGTTCTGCCGGTAATATTTCTGGTGATATTCTTCGGCGGGCCAAAATTTCATCGCAGGCAAAACTTCGGTTACAATAGGCCTTTTGAATTTTCCGGAGCGCGCGAGTTTGTCCTTGGAAGCCTCGACAATTTTCTTTTCCTCACTATTGCCATAAAAGATCGCAGCGCGATAACTGGGTCCAATATCGGTGAACTGGCCGTCGGACTGAGTAGGATCGATTTGTCGCCAGTAGATGTCGAGAAGCTGTTCGTAGGAAATCTTCGCCGGGTCGTAGGTGACTTCGATTGATTCACGATATTTTGTTTTTTCCGATGTTACGAGCTCGTAAGTCGGGTTTGGCTCGGTTCCACCGGAATAACCCACCACCGTTTTGATGACGCCCGGTGCTTTATCGAATGCTGGCTGGATACACCAAAAACATCCACCGGCAAAAACCGCGGTGCGCGTTTGCGATGGCGACGAGCTTTGCGCCGCTGCAGCAACTGCAATTGAAAACAATAGA
This sequence comes from uncultured Verrucomicrobiae bacterium, assembly GCA_963805485.1. Lineage (GTDB taxonomy): Bacteria > Verrucomicrobiota > Verrucomicrobiia > Chthoniobacterales > UBA10450 > Udaeobacter. Next base: position 626,540 of record CAWDUN010000003.1, read on the forward strand.
GCAGTGACCAAAATCGGTCTCATAGCATCACTGATCTTATACTTACGGCGTCATGTCGAGCGAAGTCGAGACATCCCGACGAACTTGCCAGCGAGTTGGCCACGGGATGCCTCGACTTCGCTTGGAATGATCCTTAGGAGTTGCTCGCGACTTGAAGCACGATTCGAAACGCCGACAATTTTGCCGCGTGAACCATACAGTTGCAGGGTTGTCCGTCGGGCGTCTCGATGTTGTGCAACTGTTCGGGCGTAAGGCGCCGCTTCATGTCGATCTTGGCTGCGGCGATGGCTCTTTTCTTTGCGAAATGGCACAACAGTTCCCGAAAACAAATTTTCTCGGCGTTGAGCGGTTGATCAAACGCGTAGAAAAGGTTCGCCGCAAGGCGGAGAAGATAGAAAACGTGCGGGTGCTGCGAACCGACAGCTTATTCGCGGTGCGCTATTTGCTGGCTGAATCTTCAGTGGAAACTTTTTACCTTTTGTTTCCGGATCCATGGCCGAAGCGACGGCATCAAGTGCGACGCGTTTTCACGAGCGACTTTTTGGACGCAATCGGCGTTGCGCTGGAGCAACACGGTGTCGTTCGCGTCGCTACCGATCAACTCGATTATTTTCAGCAGATGGAACGGATAAGTCGCGCTCACCAGCAATTTCAAGTTGTCCCGCTGTCGCTCGATGATGCCGTTCTTGCGGTAACCAAGTTCGAGAAAAAATTTTGCGAGCAAGGCGCGCCGATTTATCGGCTGACACTTCGAAAAACCTCGCCAGTCAGATAAGCTCGCGCGCTCCATTCTTGGTTTGAGAAGTTCAATTTCACTGCGCCGGTTTCGTCCTGGCGAAACAGCTTGATCCCACTGGCCCGAAGTTGCTCACTCCACTGTTCACTAATTCGTTCGTGCTCTGGAAACTCTCTAGAGGTCGCGACGATCAAGCGTGGCCGAACGGCATCGAGAAAGGGAGCGGAGCCGGAAATACCTGAGTAATGTTGGCCCTTCACCAGGATTTCGCTCTGCAGGTCCGACCCACTGCTTAACAGCGCGCGTTCGGTTTCTGCGCCGTTGTCTGACATGAACAAAACGCATGTCCCGGGCGTGATGGATAAGCGGATAACCAACGCTTGGTCGTCCGCCGTCGCTCCTGCAAAGCCGCGGGGCGGAAATAAAACGTGCGCGACAACTTCTCGGGACAAATCAACATTCCCTCCCGCGGCCACTCCAACAGGTTTGCGACTGTGTCCTTCGACTTCCGACACTATCTGGGACAGCCGTCGATGAATGAGCGAACGGTCGGGCGCGCGGTTGTCGATCACACGAACCCCTGGAAAATCGCGCAATAATTGAGTGATACCACCGATGTGCTGCGAATCACCGTGAGTAAGCACCAGTCCATTGAGCCGATTCACGCCGGCCCAGTGCAGATACTGGCGCACGATGCGCTGGTAAGTGCGTTCACTTCCACAATCGATCAACCAGTCATGGCCGTTCGCCTGGACGTGAACGGCCGCGCCCGCGCCAAGGTCCAGCACCGTTACCTTTGCAGAGATCCGGCCGTCCCAATCAGGTTCGCGAATATAAAAGTGTCCGCCGGGAATTTGCGCGAACAGATGAACGGCGCCGATGACCAATGTCGCCAGCGCCCAATTGGCATTGTTGAAAACAATAGCGACCCACGGCAGGAGCGGAGTGGCAATCAGCGACAGGAGCGCAACCGCAAGGACAAAGAATGCAATCGGAACAACGGCGAGATTTGCCAGAAAAGAAATCGGTGTGACGAGGTGGAAATACCAAACAATCAACGGGAATGAACCGATCCACGCCGCAAGCGACACAGATGCTCCACCGCAAATCCATTCGTAGCTGGAGTGCATCCATCGCCGCGCACCGCGCACTAAGCTTTGCGGCAGAAAAGGATCTGGCGCCGCACGCCGCTGCAAAAGTCTAAACAACGGGTCGGCAAAAAGCACAATTGCGCCAACCACCGCGAAGGAAAGCTGAAACCCAGCGGAAAACAGTTCATTCGTGTTCCAGCAGAGAATGAAAAACGCCGCTGCCGCGAGGCTGTTCGGCAGAAATACTCGGCGTTCGAAAAAATAACTGCCGACGAGAATTGAAGCCATCAAAGCCGCGCGCAACGCCGGGACATGCAATCCCGTTACCGCAGCATAGAAAAAGAGCGATGGTATGATGAATGCCGCTGCGCCTTTGCGTGGCAGCCGTGCGATCGCAGCCAGCACCCACAAAAGCGCCGCCACAATTCCCACGTGCAAGCCTGCAACGGCAAAAAGGTGAATCGTGCCGGTTTGCTGAAATGGCTCCTCAATGTCCTCCGGAGTTTCGTGCCGAATACCAAGGACGATTCCACTGATGAAACTTTTCTCCGCGGGCGCATCGTCCAGGCCGCGGCACAATGCATTCTGGAGCCATGTGCGCGATGCTTGTGCCGCGCCCAGGACCGGATTGCCGCCGCCGTGGCGGAGCAGCGTGCCATCCTCTGGATAACGGGCGAAGAGCATTCGGAGGACATCATGCCGCGCGAGATAAGCGCGCATGTCGAACTCCCCGGGGTTTCGTGGCGGGCTGATCAGTTCGGCAGTACCAAATAATTTCAGGTCATCGCCGAACTCCGGCGCGCCTTTCCAACGGACCTGCCAGACTGCGCGCGTAGACTCGGTTTTGTTTTCCACTTCAATTGATTTCAGCTTGAGCAGGAAGGTTGCGAATCCGCTGGGCGAAATCTGCGGCTCAGTGATCACGCATCCGACTGCTGTGACGACGCGCGGCCGCTCCCCAAGTTTATCCGCGACTTGCTGACCTTCGGTGTTCGTTGTCGCGAATTTATGCAGGAGAAAAAAAGCAACGGCGACCATGAGATATGTCACAGGCAACCTCGGCCAACAGAGCGCAATCAGAATGCAGATTCCGAAAGCTAGCGCCGCTGAAGTAAGCGCTGCAGGCGCGAACGGAACAATCTCGGCCACGATAATTCCCATTGCAGCCATCACCGTCAGACCGACGAATGGCTGACGCGGCGCGCTAAACAGCTTCATCGACCAGCAGTTTTCGCTTAACGCGCGTGTGCGGCGCAAGCTGGAATATTTTGAGCGCGATGCAGGTCGGTGGCCCCATAAGTATGAGGCACGATTGCTAGCATCAGTAGCGCGCCGTAATTTCTCACGTGCAGGACCTATTCGGGGAAGCGCAGGAGATTGAAACTGCAAATACCGCTGCGCCGCTCGCAACGCGGATGCGCCCGCGCTCGCTCGAGGAATTTGTCGGCCAGGAACACATTCTTGGGCCGGGCAAACTTTTGCGCCGCGCGATTGAAGCTGATCGCTTGCCGTCAGTGATTTTCTACGGGCCACCTGGCAGTGGAAAGACTACGCTGGCGCGCGTCATCGCGGAAATGACGCACGCGAAATTCGTTCGGATCAGCGGCGTGGAAAGTAACGTTGCTGAAATGCGACGTGTGCTTGCCGCGGCTACAAATCGGCTCCGCACATCCGGACAAAGGACGATCCTGTTCGTCGATGAAATTCATCATTTCAATAAAGCCCAACAGGACATCCTTTTGCCGGATGTCGAAGCTGGAAATCTGCGGCTCATCGGCGCGACCACTTACAATCCCTTCTTTTACGTGAACAGCGCGCTTGTCTCGCGCTCGCAGGTTTTTCGACTCGAACCGCTCAGCGTCGAACAATTGGAGCATTTGATTAATCGCGCGTTAGCCGACAAAGAGCACGGACTTGGAAATTACAACGTGAACATCGACATCGACGCGCGTCGGCATCTGGCGAAGCTCAGCGACGGCGACGCACGCAAATGTCTAAACGCACTCGAGATTGGTGTGCTGACCACGCCTCCTGTAGCCGACCGCATTGAGGTCGGCCGGGCGAAGCGTGAAGAACGTTCAGGGGCTGCCGGGCTCAACGCGCCGGGCTACAACGAATCTGTCATTCATTTCACGCTCGCAATTGCCGAAGAAAGCATCCAGCAGAAGGCCGTCGTTTACGATCGCGTCGGCGATGCGCACTACGACACGATCAGCGCGTTCATTAAAAGCATGCGCGATTCGGATGAAAGAGGTGCGATGTACTGGCTGGCGAAAATGCTGCATGCCGGAGAAGATTTCCGTTTCATCGCTCGGCGGATTGTGATTTTCGCAAGCGAAGACGTAGGCCTTGCTGACCCCGAAGCATTGCAGCTTGCGATCGCGACGCAACAAGCAGTGGAATTTGTGGGGATGCCGAAGGGACGTATCCCGCTGGCGCACGCGACCGCTTACATGTGCCGCGCCCCCAAAAGCCGCGAAGCCTACGATTCACTGAACGTCGCGACCGAACAGATCGACGCTGAACAAACCAAAGCGGTGCCCGAGCGTCTTAAGAACAACCATTTTCCGGTAAATCCAGAGAGCTAAGGAACGTTCTTAGCCTTGAAACTTCTCGTCGCCCGGTCGTGCACCGGTGATTGAAGACGAAGTTGTTGCCGCGACTTGACGCCGCAGTCGAATTTCACTTCGGTATTCTCACTAGCATGGCCGTTTCATCACTCTGGCAGCGATTTCAACGATATTTTCTCGAATATCGTGATCTCGGTTTTTCTATCGACATCAGCCGGATGAAGTTTCCGGATGATCTGTTCGAAAAAATGCGGCCGCAAATCGACCATGCGTTCGCGGCGATGAGGGAATTGGAGGCAGGGGCAATTGCTAATCCCACAGAAAATCGAATGGTCGGTCATTACTGGCTAAGGAATCCGGCGCTTGCGCCAACACCCGACATCCGGGCGGAAATCGAAGACACAATCCGGCGCATTAAGGCATTCGCAAAAGATGTTCACGCCGGAAAACTCACCGCGGAAAACGGAAAGCGTTTCGAGCACGTGCTGCACATTGGCATCGGCGGCTCGGCACTGGGACCGCAATTCATATCAGCCGCGCTCGGATCGCCTAACGATCCAATGGACATCTTTTTCTTCGACAACACCGACCCTGAAGGTTTCGATCGAGTGTTTAACAGGATAGGAGAGGGACTCGCACAAACGCTCGTCATCGTCGTCTCAAAATCCGGCGGGACAAAAGAGACACGGAACGGAATGCTTGAGGCAGAAACGAAGTTTGCTGCGAAAGGACTTCAGTTCGCCAGGCACGCTGTTGCTGTCACTGGCGTTGGAAGCGCGTTAGATAAACATGCCGAAGCGAATGGATGGCTAGCGCGTTTCTCGATGCCTGATTGGATTGGCGGACGCACGTCGGTGATGAGCGCCGTCGGGCTACTGCCGATGGCGCTGCAAGGTTTTGACATAGATGCCTTCCTCGCCGGCGCCGGCGCCATGGACGAACGCACCCGCATAAACAACGTCGCGCAAAATGCCGCCATGCTCCTCGCACTCATGTGGTATTACGCCGGCGACGGAAAAGGCGAGAAGGACATGGTCGTTCTTCCCTACAACGATCGGCTGGCGCTGTTCACAAAATATCTCCAGCAACTCGTGATGGAATCGTTAGGCAAAGAAAAAAACCTGGCGGGCGAAATCGTGCATCAGGGTATTGCCGTATACGGGAATAAAGGCTCGACCGACCAGCATTCGTACGTACAACAATTGCGCGATGGCGTCCTGAATTTTTTTGTGACATTTGTAGAAGTGCGCAACGATCGCCGCGATACGCGGTTTGAAGTCGAGGATGGCTTTACGAGTGGCGATTATCTCGAGGGATTTCTCCGCGGGACCCGCAGCGCGTTATACCAGAAGGGGCGGGAATCAATTACCATGACCATTCCCGAGGTGAACGCGTTTTACGTCGGAGCATTAATCGCGCTATATGAACGAGCGGTCGGCTTTTACGGCTCGCTGGTTGATATCAATGCGTACGATCAGCCCGGTGTCGAAGCGGGCAAGAAAGCGGCGAGCAGATTGTTGCAGCTTCAGAAGCAGGTGCGGGAAGAGCTTTCCGATACCGGTAAAACTGCCGAAGAGATTGCGCGCTCGATCGACGCCGACCCGGAGGACGTTTTTCACTTATTGCGGCATCTGGCGAGCAACGATGCACGAATCAAGATCGCAGCCGGAGATGAGGCTGCGGATGATCGGTTTTCTGTCGTAGAATCGGCATGACTGTACAGTTATGGCGAATAAACCTTTGGAAGCTTCTACGGACTCGTTGAACGTGCCGTGGAGCGACATGGTTCGTTTTGTCCGACAACTTAGTCACGATTTGCGCAATGATTTGAACGCGATCGAACTGCAGTCGGCTTACATTGGTGAACTGACGCAAGACCAGGAAGTGACCAGTGAGATTAAGCGTTTGCGTGAAGTCGTCTCGGGCATGAATTCGACGCTGCAACTGCTTTCGAGAAGCGTCGGAGAAGTTACACCCAATTTGGTTACTTATCCGGCCGGCGAATTTCTGACCGACATCCGCACGCAAATAGAACGCAATTTTTCAAAAGAAGACCACGAGATCACATGGGACGTGCAAGTTCAGGACGAGATGTTGAACATTGATCCGCAATTGTTCCAGGAAGTGTTTGTGGAGCTTTTTGCCAACGCTTTCCAGCATGATCGAAGCAACGGTGTACTCGTTGCAAGAGCCAAAATCAGCGATGGAAAGTTCGTCTTCAGCCTCCAGGAACCAAAAGCGGTCTTCTCTTCGGACACGCAGAATTGGGGGCAGGAACCACTCCGCAACATCAGACAGAGGCATTATGGCCTTGGTCTAAACCGTGTCCGCGCTATCGTCGAAGCGCACGGCGGAAGATTGGAGGCTCAACACGACCCCAAGGCGGCGACGCTCATTTCGACGATGACACTCCCGATTTCGAGCCCCAGACGCGAAAATGCTTGAACCTCAAGGCATTCTCGCGGTTTAAGCAACTGCGGGCCACTGCACGTGCGTAGTACCAGCAGCGGAAAATAATGAAGACCGAGAACCATCGCGTCCTGATCATCGACGACGAGCGGCCGGTGTTGATGACGCTGGACGCCTTACTCCGGCGCCATGGTTACGATGTGGATGCCGCGGCCACAGCATCGCAGGGCCTGAAGTTGCTAAAATCAAATTCGCCATCGCTGATCTTGCTCGATCTACAACTGCCGGACGGGCACGGGTTGGAAATGCTTGATCGGATCAAGACGGAGTTGCCCAAAGCCCAGGTGATCATTCTGACAGCGCACGACTCGCTGCATAACGCCATCGAGTCGATCAAACGCGGCGCTTACCATTTCATCAGCAAGCCGTATGCGCCGGAGGAACTTCTCAGCCTCGTGGAGAAAGCGTTAGAGAAACAATTCCTGCTTCGGGAAGCTGAACAACTACGAGAGAAGACGGAGCAATTAGAGAAGCGGCTGGAAATCGCCGAAGCGCGACCTGCCCCAATTTTCAAGAGCAAACCGATGCAGGAGATTGAGGAACTGATCGGCGCGATGGCACCCTCGGATGCGAACGTTCTCATCGCAGGCGAAAGCGGAGTGGGTAAGGAAGTGATTGCCAACACTATTCATGCCCGCAGCCGGCGCGCTGAACAACCGATGGTGAAGCTCAATTGCGCTGCGTTCCCGCAAACGATGATCGAAGGAGAACTCTTCGGTTACGTCAAAGGCGCGTTTACCGGAGCGATGCATGATTTTCCGGGGATGATCGCGGCGGCAGACGGCGGCACGCTGTTTCTTGACGAAATATCCGATATGCCGGCTGATTTGCAGACGCGGTTCCTTCGTGTGCTGCAAGAGCGCGAGTATCGGCCGCTTGGCAGCACTCAGACGATGAAAGCGAACTTCCGAGCAATCGCTGCGACGAACAGGCCCATTCCCGAGGCGCTTGCTGAGAGCCGGTTGCGCTCTGATTTGTACTACCGTTTAAACACTTTCCAGATTGAAGTGCCACCATTGCGGAGACGACGTGAGGACATCCCGCCGTTGATCGGCCAATTCGTTAGGCAATTTTCTCAACAACTCGGCAAACCGGAGCCGGATGTCTCACCGGATGCATTCCAGAAGTTGCTCGATTATTCGTGGCCGGGAAATGTTCGCGAACTGCAAAACGCCATCGAGTATGCGGTGGTACTGGCGCGAGACGGCGCGATAGGCGTTAAGGAGCTGCCGGCAGAAATACAGTTGCCTCCGGCATTGCAGCAAGCCGAACTCAGCGGATTGCCTCGAAAAGGCGTGCAAAGCCTCGATGACTTAGAGCGGAACGCAATTCTTCAAGCGCTTGCCGAATGTCGCGGGAACAAGAAAAAAGCAGCCGAGCTGCTGGGAATTCAGCGCCCCACCCTTTACAACAAGCTGAAACGCTACGCGATTGAATTATAGGTTTGGCGAGAACCCATGGCGTTTCAGCGGTTCCTCGTCATTGACCGCGATAGATGCAGCGCGCAGTGGGTGTTTCGTGCACCACTATCTCGCAGAGACCGGGACATTGAGGCTCTAGTTTTTTCCAGAACCATTCGGCCATGTTTTCGATCGTCGGATTTTCCAATCCTTGGATTTCATTGAGATACGTATGGTCCAGGATTTTTAGAAGCGGCTTCATTGCAGCGCTGATCCGGGCGTGATCATAAATCCACCCGATCGCCGGATTGACATCGCCTTCGACAGAGATTTCGACCTTGAAACTGTGTCCATGTACGCGGCGGCATTTGTGGCCCTCCGGTGCTTTAGGCAAAGTCTGCGCTGCTTCAAACATGAAATCCTTGGTCAATCGGGCGCGCATAATCAGACGCCGCGCTGCGTTGGCTTCCAGATGAATTTGTGCATCTGCAGTTGAAAACGAACGTTCAGTTTATCGGCCAGAATCCATTCCACAATTTCGCGCGGATCGATTCTACCGAAAATTGGCGAGAAGAGCACGGCCCGACACCGGGAGGGAAGCTGGTAGCGCTGCACCGTATCGCGAGACCACTCGTAATCTTCGCGCGAGCCCATGACGAATTTCACTTCATCGCCGCCATTGAGGTGGTCGATGTTCGCCCAAAAATTCTTGTCCGCTTCGCCGCTGCCGGGAGTCTTTATATCCATGATACGGTGCACGCGCGGATCGACTTTAGATACATCATGCGCACCGCTGGTTTCGAGCAGCACCGTGTAACCTGACTCACACAAGATCGACATCAGTGGCAGCACGTTCTTTTGCAACAATGGTTCGCCGCCTGTTATCTCGATCAATGGGCACTGATACACCGAGATCGTGTCCAGAATTTCTCGAAGAGTTCGTTTGTTCCCCTCGTAAAACGCATGCTCCGTATCGCAGTAGTTGCACCGTAGATTGCAGAAGGTCAGGCGCACGAAAACGCACGGTGAACCGGCCCAGCTGCTCTCGCCTTGGATGGAGTGAAAAATTTCGTGGATCGTAAGCGTTTTGTCACACTCGGACATGTCATTCAAAATTTCTGCTGATGGGATGTAGAACGTCTTATGCGAACACCTGCAAAGCAAATATCTCCTGCTAAACGCCGTTGCGTTCATATATGCCGACGCCGTCCTCGAAGATGGCAATCGACGCCCCCAAATTCCCTGATTTTTACGAAGATTTTTGTTTGACCAACTATATGACCGCAATCTAGTCTCGCCGCCATGCGCCCCGGTAATGCCTTGTACATTCACCGCTTCGGCCACCTGATTGTGGGAAGAACGTCGGTACTCGTCGCAGCAATAGTTTTCGCAGTCGTTGTTGCTGCGCAAGCACAGGAGTCCGTTGAAGAGGTGGCTTTGCCCCCCTGGTCGGAGCCAACGCTTCCGTCGAGTGAACCCGCGCCGTCGACACAAACAGCGCCGCTGCCTCCCGCGCCAGAAGCGGTGACTTCTGCAGCAGAACCGTTGCCTCCTACCAGAACCGAGCTCTCAGCCTCTTCGCCTGAATCGCTGCCTTCTTCCGAGCAGGCGTTTCCGTCGTCGCCCAACCCGTGGTCGCCTTCGACGAACTACATTACTGCACAGACAACCGCTATCCCGCCGCCAGTAGCAACAGGTCCATATGGGGGGTCCTACAATGCGTTTCCAGCCGGCGAGACGGTTGATTCCGGTGAACCGCGTCGCTTTCACTATCTACTCAGTCTGACAGTGCGAGGTGTGTGGGATGACAATATTTTTCTCAGTCATACGAACAAAGTCTCGGGTTACTATTTCGCGATTGAGCCGGTAATCACCATTGGATGGGGCGACATCGCCGGGCACAGCAGAAGCTATCTGCGATTGGACTACATGCCGAGCGCTATTCTGTTCGTCGATCACTCAGATCAGGACGCATTTAATCAGTTTCTTCATCTTGAGGGGGGATATAGCTCGGGCCGGTTGACATTGACCCTCTCCCAAGACATAGCGTTACTCCAATCGGCAAACCTCAACAGCTTCTACGATACGACGGGACTGTGGGCAAACACCGACGCAAGCGCGCCTACGCGGAGCAACATCTTCTACACGCGGTTGAGGGCAGATTACCAACTGACGGGAAAAACTTTTCTGCAGGCCGAGTTTGATTCCCCATCCTTCGCCTATCCCGGTAATATTAGTAACTATACTGTTTCTGGCGGGCTTTACCTTTATTACAGTTGGCTTCCAAAACTCTCGGTGGGTATTGGCGGGACTTTCGGGTACACTTGGGTGGATGATCCAACTACTGACCAGACTTTCGAACAGATAAACTTGCGCCTCAATTATGAGGCGACAGCCAAATTGAGCCTGTATGCTTCAGGAGGCGTTGAGTTCCGCCAATTCGATGGCAACCGCAACACGTACGATTCACCCGTATTTGAAGTCGGGGTAACTTATCATCCCTTCAGCGGTGCGAATATCTCGCTGGCCGCCGGGCGGCGGATTTACGCGTCCGGATATCTTTCTGACCAAGATTTTGGGACGACATACGTTGCGGCGCGGTTTCAGCAGCGTCTCTTTCAGCGCGTTTATTTCGGCCTCGGCGCTGGCTATGAACACTCCAATTACTTCGCTACTGATCGGGATGTCAATGCCACACGGGACGACGACTACTGGTTTATTGAACCGTCAGTTGACGTGCTGATTACCAGGTGGCTGACCGCAGGAGTATATTACTTGCACCGCGAGGACACCAGTAACGAAGATTTGTTTAGTTGGGAGGATAATCAGGTCGGCGTGAGGGCTACGGTCAGGTTCTAAACAGGTTTGAATCTTTTGCGAGCTGGGACAGAGGGGTGGCTGGCTGCGGCACTAGTGTTGTCGCTACCAGGATTGATGTTAGGCCAAAGCATGCCGGGGGCAGCCGGGTCCCAGCCTGCCGCCGGCACCTCTACATCGCGAGCGGCCGTCTCGGCACCCGCATCAACCGGCGGAGTCGGCGCGCCGGCTGGTTACGTTTTGAGTCCTACCGACCAGGTTGGGGTCGAGGTTTTTGGCGAAGACGATCTGCGCACAAACGGGCGCTTAAACCCCGAGGGTAATTTGAGCGTGCCGTTGCTGGGATCGATACATTTGGCAGGACTGACTCTGACGCAGGCAGCCTCAAAACTTACAGAACTGTACAGCCGCGATTATCTGGTCAACCCGAAGGTCAACGTTACGCTTCTCAGTTACGCAAGACGGCGCTTTACGATTTTGGGCCAGATAGGCCACCCCGGCGTCATCGAAATGCCTGACAGCAGCCCGGAGGGTATAGATCTACTGGAAGCGATCGCTATGGCTGGTGGATATACGCGCATCGCCGCTCCCGAAAGGATCACGGTACGACGACAAAACGCCAGCGGAGACCAGATTTTCAAGGTTAATGCGAAGCGCTTTACCAAGGGACAGGGCGGAGGTTTTCTCGTCAAGCCGGGGGATACCATCACCGTCGGAGAAAGTATTTTTTAGCTGAAATTTTCCGCCGTCCCTTTGCCAACGCCCTTCTTGGTGTAAGGTTCCAGCCAGTATTTTGCCGTGATTGACCCTGCCCAATCTCTGAGGGGAGCGAGTGTTGCGCCTAATCCCGATAAAACAGGCACACCTTTGACAGCGGAGTACGCCGATCGACTACATACGTTCGATTTTCGTCGGTATTGGCATTCTTTCTTGGAACGTATTTGGATCGTAGCAATTTGCGTTTTGGCTGGGCTTTTCCTTGCATTGGGTAACTTGGCACGGACGCCGAAGCTTTACCAAGCCCACACCGTTTTGGAAGTGGAATTTCAGGAGCCCAGTTTCGTGCCAACGAACGATTCCACAACTCGTATGCGCTCGGCGTTTCTGGCCAGCCAGGAGGCGCTGCGAACGATAGAACAGAATCTCACAAACCAAACACTTCTTGCGCGGGTTGTACGCTCCGAAGGTTTGGCGCAAGACGGTGGACGCGCTCTTCTGGGCCAGAGTGTCATCGCCGGCAAGAATTCTACCACTACCGAACGAACGGAACCGTCGCAGACTCCCAACAAGACCCAGAACGTCAGTGGCATCACTACGTTTACACCGCTCGAAGAAGCGTTGGGTCGAGGAATGGCCGGCATGGTGCATCCGGTGATCCGCCGCGGCACGCGCTTGATCGATTTGTACGTCACACACGGCGATCCAGCCATGGCACAGCGTCTCGCCGAAGCAGTCGGTCGAGAGTACATCCGCAACTCCATCGAGCGCCGCGCGTCGTCGAGCGAGGACGCATTGCGTTATTTGTTGGAAGAAGAAGAGCGATTAAAGAGAAATCTCCAAAAAAGCGAGGCGGCGGCCAACGAATATAAGGCACAAAATCCAGATGCTCTCCAACTCGGTGGCGGCACAGCCGCTACGGGCTCACAGGGGGCTGGCGGAGCCCGGGGTGGCTTGGTAGAGGACAACCTGCAAGACATTAACACGAAATTAGCCACAGCAAAGACGGATCAGATTCGTCTCGAACGGCAGCTCCAGCAAGTAGATGAGATTGGCAATAATATAGACGCATTGCTCGAGATTCCGAGTATCTCTACGACCCCAATGGTGATGGACGCGCGGCGCAATATCATACAGATCGAAGCGAGCATCACCACCCTCGCCTTACGATACAAAGAGAAGCACCCTAGAATGATGGCGGCCAAGGCCTCGCTGGCGGAGGCGAAAGACAAGCTCCGTCAAGCAGTCTTGGCGCAGCGCCCAATTTTGCGCAATACCATCGAGCAAATCAAAGCGACAGAGGTCAGCTTGCAACAAGCGTTGCAAAACCAACAGGGTGTCGCGGTCAATCTCAACCGCACCGCGATCGGCTATCAGGAATTGGCACGGCAAGCCGAAACCGATCGTGCGTTGTACGAAAGCGTCCTTCGTCAGATAAAAGACACGAACCTGGCAAAAGACGTCAAAGCGAATGCGGTCAGCGTGATTGAACATTCCCCGCTTCCGAACTTTCCTGTCAGTCCTCGGCCCACGAAGACGATCCTGCTGGGCCTGCTAGGCGGCCTCGCCGTCGGTCTGGCTTTGGTTTTTGGAGTCGATGCGCTGGATCGTTCTGTTAAAACTGTGGACCAGGCAGAAAGCACGCTTGGTCTGCCTGTCTTCGCAGCTGTTCCCGATACCACTGACGAAGGACCCGTTAGCCGACTGAAACGGCGAAGCAAAGCCTTCAGAAGCTCGAATTATCGCGTCGTGGTGGAAACTCCTGAAAGTCCGGCGGCGGAAGCATTCCGCAATTTGCGCGCCGCACTTTCTCTCCTGGGTCCGGAAGCCGAGCGAAAAGTTTCCCTTTTCACCAGCGCTGTGCCCAATGAAGGCAAGAGTTTCACAAGCGCTAATTATTCGCTCGCCCTGGCCCAGCAGGGTTATCGCGTGCTCCTAATCGATGGCGACCTCCGGCGGCCAAACGTCCACAAGATTTTCCGGTTGCCGAATGCGCGAAACAATTCCAATGAAGACAGCCCGCCGGGAGTGACGGATTGCCTGGTGGGTGAAGCGGACATAGCCTCGGCAGCGCGCCAGATTCCAGCCGGAGAAATCCAGCTCGTCGATGAGAGCATTGAGGTAACCGGAAACATTCTCGCCGCGACCGGAGGCCAGCTGTTTGTCCTGGCAGGTGGACGACGCGCGCCGAATCCCGCTGAGATTCTTGCGGGCCCGTTCTTTGGCCAGCTAATTGCTAAGGCTGCGACCCTGTTTGATCGCGTCGTGATCGATAGCGCACCGATCCTTGCAGTCAGTGACACTCTCCTGATGATGCCACATGTCCAAAGTGTGTGTATTGTTGTTCGGGCGTCCAAAACACCGCGCGCAGCAATCGGCCGCGCGATTACGTTGCTGGCCAAGTCAGGAATTCGCCCAGCCGGTCTGGTCTTGAATCGATTGCGGCGGAGTCGCGGAGTCGGCTATTATTACTATTACGCTTCGCATGGTTATGGCAAAGAAGAGGGAGCGTATTCTCGCGGGTACAGCTACCATAGCCGATCCAAGCCGCACCACGAAGGTAACGGAGCCTAGAGCAGCAAAGTTTGCCGACGCTCAGGCAGCAGAGTGGCAACTGCTGCCGTGGCGTGTCAGGCCGGTCGCAAACCCGTGCTCCTTCCAGAGCATGCTTCCCCAGCAAAGACCGAGATACATTGCCACATATAGCTGGATCGATTCGATCTGAACTGGGAAATCGACCAGCGCGTGCAGCGCGACTCCCATGAGCGCTACGATAACTAACGGCTGCAGCACGCATCTTCGCGGCATCCACTCCCGTCTGGCGTATTTTTTGTAACTACGAATTCCCACTGTTATTCCTCCGAAGAAGAGCAGCGCCCAAAGGATACCTCCGATCCAGCCCCATTCCAGCAGGGTCTGCAGGTAATCCTCGTGCAAAAACCTCCACGTCCCCGGAACCTGATCGCTTCCACTGCGATTGTATGTTGGAAATACAACGCGGAACGTGCCTGGCCCAAACCCGAAAAACCCGGCGTGTGGCAACGCGCGCGCGGCCACCCGGGAAACCTGCCAGCGAGCATCCTTAAGAATGTGCTCGCTCTCCAAGTGCCAGCGGTTCAGCGGCTTTTCGAAATGACTGGCCTGCGCGAATGCAATTAATGCTAAACCAATCGCAACCGCTCCTCCGAAAGCGACGCTTTTACCACCGGATAGCTTGCGAAGAAGCAATGGTCCAAATTGCACGCAAATGGCAATCAGCAACAGGAGCGCGACAAGTTGAGCCATGCGCGATGTATTCGCCAGTACCGCTGCTATGGTTATCAGAAAAATGGTCGTCCACATCGCGCGCATCCACGGATGGGATCCGCTGGTAAAGGACCGGATAACTAGTCCGGCAGTCAATGGCCACACCAGGTTTAAGAATGCGCCGGCATTACCGTGATAATAATAGGTGGCAAAAAATGTGGTTACTCGGACCGGCTCCGGTGGCGGTGGTAGCCAGAAGATCATGAGCGTCCCAGTGGCTTTCTGCAGTAAACCGAGGAACGCAATGGAGCCGCCTACCAGACCTATCACATACCACAAGCGAAGCAACCATCGGCTGCTTTGAGACAGGTCGGCGACAAACAGGATTGTCCCAAGGAGCAAGGCACCGCGGATCATCCATGCAGCGCTGATCGGGTAATCAATGGAACCGGCCACAGACGGAGCGAAGTTATGTAGCGGCACAAAAACAGAAAAATCCGAGTCATAGATTGACTTCGCGTTGAAGACCATCCAACCGCCAACGCACATCAAAGCGGCGGTTAGAAAGAACAGAAGCCGTGGAAATCCCTGCGTTCGCCTGGTTATAAGCAACTCAATCGCCCAAAGAACGAGTGCAGCGAGTAAGATCCAGTTCGTCATTTGGATGGTTTGCGATGTTGTGGCGCCGTACGCCCACGGCGCATAGACGAGGGCGGCGAAGAAAATCCAGCGTGATGCGCTACGAAGGAGATGGGAAATCACCGGTCAGAGGCAGACGTTAACGTGAAGCTCAACAGCTGTGCTTATTCGATTATCCATTGTCCGTCGCCACAAATAATCGCAACACGCGGCATCGTTTCCAGAATCCCAAATCTTCCAAAGTCCGGATCTGCGTTAACCTAACTATCCTCGTTACCAGAGATCGAAATTATCACACGACTGGTAACCGCGTAACTAACCCGATAACCGTTGCAATCCGGTGTTCACCGTCCCTTACCGAACAGCATCGTATATAACGTTTTTAATACGATCATGGCGTCGAGCTTCAGTGAGTAATGTCGAATGTAGTAGAGATCGTATTTTAATTTTTCGACCGCATCCTCGTCACTCTCACCATAAGGATAATTCACTTGCGCCCAGCCAGTGATGCCCGGTTTGACGAGGTGCCGAAAATGATAAAACGGGATTGTTTGCTCATATCGCTCGGCGCACTTGCTCCACTCCGGACGTGGACCGATAAGGCTGATGTCTCCTTTGAGCGCGTTCCAAAGCTGCGGCAGCTCATCGACCCGAAGTTTGCGCAACAAACGACCCATAGCTGTCACACGCCGATCGCCTTGTCGCGTATAAATGTCCTCGTCCGCTTCATCGGAGGGTCGCATTGTTCGGAATTTGAAAAGAATGAACCGTCTTCCGTCACGACCAACTCGTTCCTGTCGGAAAAACACCGGACTGCCGTCGCGGATCCGAATGAGCAGAGCGACAAGCACAAAGATGGGAGTGCAAATGATCAGCGCTGTTAACGATGCCACGACATCGAAAAGCCGTTTCAAGTAATGGTAGGGAGAAGTGCGAGCCAACTGAAAACCACTTTGGAGCGGCCAAAATGGATCGATAATGCCGAGGGGCAGATACCGCCACTGAGTTTCATAGAACGACTCGAGCGTGTAAACGCGCGTCTCCCGAAATTGCGCATGCACCAGGCGCTCCAGTAATTCCGTGCTAAGCGAACTCGCTTTCGCAGCGAGAATGATCCCGCTGTAGTGTTCGCCAAGATTAATAAACTTCGCTGCGAGATTCCCTTGCACAATCGGGCTTCCTTCACCAGCAATTGGCTGGCCTACCCGTTCCTCGGTCACATCTACGAATTCGAGCTTTTGCCCGTTTGGTGAGTTCCTGTACGCTTCGTAAAAACTAGCGGCCGTTGTGCCGCCGCCGATGACGAGAAACGACCGGCCAGCGCTGCTGGCAACGACATATTGTCTGATTACCCGACGGTAAGCGAGCGACACTGGTAGGAACACTGCGAAGCTCAACAGCAATACGCCCCGACTTGGCTTCATCGTCTGATCGAACGTCGCTGCGGAATAAATCAGCATCGCGCTGAACACAGCCGCTGCGATGACGGCCAGAATGTGCTCGGCCGCGTATCCAAGGGTCAGCTTCTCGACAGTACGATCGTAGCCGCCGACAAAGTAAAGCGCCGCCACGATTACACCGAGTTGAATGATGTTAACGATGAAGAACTGAAACGGCGTGGCATAGAACGCATCGAATCTGAACCAACCTGCGACTCGATAGATTGCGAGCCAGCTTACTACATCCAGGAAGAGGTACAGCAGTGCAGACGACCATTCCTGGCTGACGAAATGCGATTTGAGACCGGTTCCGCTGAGGCGGCGAGCGGTGCTGACAGCTTTGCCGAAGCCTTTGGAGCGCTCCTGAAACTGAAGGAGCCTCTGAGAGATCATCTGCGATTCTTCGCTGTTCGCCATGAGGCCGGGAATTATATGCTTAATCGCACCCAAGTGAAAGATGACTTTGTGTTGACCATTGCCCGTTTAAGCTCGCCGCAGCGATTCGTTGAGCAGTTCTCGGGAGCGCAAATTAAGGAGGCGGTATGCGGGAGCTAGTCTTGACGCTCTAAGCCGCATCCATAATCTGAAACACACGCCGCTCGACCGGCGCCGACTCGTAACGTGAATATTTTGGCAGCTTTTTATCGCTCGTCGGTTGGAAAAAAAATGATCGTCGCCGTCACGGGCATCATCTTGATCCTTTTCGTTATCGGGCATCTGTTAGGTAATTTGCAGATCTTTCTGGGTCCTGATTGGATCAATGGTTATTCGCAACACCTGCGTGACCTCGGACCTTTGCTTTGGGTAATCCGTTTGTTCCTGCTCGCTGCTGTCCTCGTTCATATTTACGCCACTATCCAACTGGCGATGGAAAACCGCCGTGCGCGACCGCATGCCTATGTCGAGCGGGAGTATGTGAAAGCAACGCTCGCCTCACGTCACATGGTGATGAGCGGGTTGATAGTGCTTACCTTTATCATTTACCACATTGCGCATTTCACAGTGCGTGTCACCGATCCTCGTTTTGGTTTGCTCAAGGCCGATCCGCTCGGGCACTACGACGTTTACTCAATGATGGTGTACGGATTCCAAAGCTATTACGTCTCCGGGTTTTACCTTCTTGGCCTGTTTTTGCTCACGCTCCATCTTAGCCACGGATCATCGAGCTTTTTTCAATCGCTCGGATTCAATGACAAAAAACTAACGCCGCGTCTCGCATCATGCGGTCGAATCTTCGCGTGGCTCCTTTTCATGGGCTACACGTCCATTCCTCTCGCGGTTCTAACGGGCATTGTTAAACCCGCACAACAGCTCTAAGAGCGACTGAGTTCGCTACAGATCGACGACCTGCACGCCTTCCGCTGCGGTCCTTTTCGCGTACAGATCGCTCAGGCGTTTGGTCATCGGTCCGATTCTTCCGTCTCCGATTTGACGATTGTCCACCTTGAGCACGCCGGCTAGTTCGCCCATTGTCCCTGTGCAAAACATTTCTTGCGCACCATAGACCTCACCGAGTGAGAGATCACTCTCGACGCATAGGATCTTTTCGGCGGCACAAATCTCGATCACAGTCGCACGAGTTATCCCCTCTGGGCAGGCTACAACGCGGCTGGTTGCGAGGTCGGCGTTTGATTGTGATTTATTGGACTTACGCACTATGAACACGTGCGTCGCATTCGTTTCCGCAACGAATCCGCGTGCGTCGAGCATAAGCGCGTCATCGGCGCCGGCGTTGTTCGCTTCGATCTTGGCCAAAATCGAGTTCAGCAGGTTTGCATGATGAATACGTGCATCGAGCACATCCGGCGGCGGGCGGCGGATCTTGCTCGTGATCAAACTGAGGCCCGTCTTCCTATAAACGGGCGGCTTATGTTCAGCGAGCACGATCAATGTCGGTCCGCTTTGATTAAGTCGCGGATCCATGCCCGAAGTGATCTTAATTCCGCGTGTCAGCGTAAGCCGAATATGCCCGCCGTCCCGCATTTCATTTGCAGCGAGCGTGCGTTTGATTTCGTCGATGATTTTTTCGCGTGACGGAATTTCGTTAAACGAAAGCGCGCTGGCTGAACGCTCCAGCCGATCCAGGTGTTCGTATAACTTGAAAACCCTGCCGTTATAAAGCCGCAGTCCTTCCCAGACCGCGTCACCGCCTTGCACCGCCGAGTCGAACGGGCTGATTCCTGCCCTGTCGCGATGGAGCAACTCACCGTTGATGTTTACGATCAAATTGCGGTTTCGCTCGTCAAATTGTTGAAGCATCGGATACGTCACAAACGTCTACTACGGACACAGAGAACTTTCATTTCAGCGGCGTTGTGCCCGTCGTGTTCTGTGGACGAGAACTTCAACACAGTCTGTATTCATAAAGCCGCTCATAGCATTCACAGCACCGCTGATAGATCTCACGCAATCGCGCGGGAACTTCAGTCGCTGTCGGATGATACCGTTGAAATGACATCGATTTTGCCACTTCGCCATACCAGTGCCTGGCCCAGATGCCGTCCGTTTGTCGCAAGCCTGATGGCCAGGAAAGCATTGACCTGCTAAACTCCACACCGACGGCTTCGCAGATCAGTCGTAGCGTCCCCTCCGGATTTTCCAGCACGTCCATGGCTTCAACAACGGGCGGAACTGCATTCGTACGGGTTCGGACGAAATCAAAGATTTCTGTCTGTTGCACAAAACCGAGGTCCTCGAGCGCGGGATCTTCTCGCTTTTTAATGTAGGAATTAATCACTTCGCGCGGATGGCGAATTAGAAAACAATTAGTCACAGCCCGGAGCCATTCGCGATCTATTTCTGGCAACAGGTGGTGGGTCATCTGCTTCTGAAAAAAAATGCGCTTGCCGGTCGTGATCTGCCCGGTGAGCTGTGCGACGACTTTATGCCAATCTGTTTCGCCACTTGCGATCACTTCATCCGCGACGGGATGTTCCATGCGCGTCA
The DNA here is from genome assembly GCA_963805485.1 of uncultured Verrucomicrobiae bacterium. GTDB lineage: Bacteria > Verrucomicrobiota > Verrucomicrobiia > Chthoniobacterales > UBA10450 > Udaeobacter. Next base: position 646,610 of record CAWDUN010000003.1, read on the forward strand.
TTTTGAGGTAATAGGCGTAAAACGGCTCATCAATAACGACAGTGTCGTCTCGATTTCCCCACGCGCGCATCATGGCCGTGGAAATATTTCGAGGACCAGACCACATGGCGATGCGGATGGGCTGAAGCATCCGTAAAGTTGTCGCGCTATCAGCGACTTGACCAGGGAAAATGGACTCTGCTCGCGTTAGCGCGTTTGCGCCGAACAGCGGGCAACTAACTCTTTGCGAAAACGCCAATTAGCGGACGGCGCGATGGGATCTTCGAACGAAAGTCGCTGACAAATCCCGTCTCGGTCCGGATTTCCACATGGCCGGGCGCGCGCTTGGCGCCGTAAACCAACACAGACCCTACAGGCGCCTCGTACGGATTTGAGACCGGCAGTTTTTTAAATCCGTAATTGTTTACCAGCTCCTGGCCCGCTTGTTTCGCAAGTGGGGTTTGCGGCCGCGATTTCACTACGCCCGCAGCAACAAGCGCTTCCTTAACGAAACACCAGCACTTGCGCAGCGAGTGCGCACGTGCGCGCTCCTCGGCGATGGTGGCGGCGCGGCGCAATTTCGGATCGATCTGCGAATCTGCCTTGGCAATCGGCTGGACGATCTTCTTCGGATAGTACTGATCCACGACTTCGACCGATTGTTTTTTGCCTGAGGAATCGGTGTAATTGAATTTCGGCGTCGGCGCCGAGAAGCGCATCGCCATTGCCGGATGCGGGCAAATTGCCGCGGATCCCAGGACAACAAACGTGAGAGTGAGAAGTTTTGGCATAAAGCGCGCCTTCTATCCAGCATATCGACTACCCGCGCAACCGTTTTTTCCTAACAAATAGAAAATTTTTAATTTGACTTACTCGGATGTAGCAGGGGTGTGGTGACCTACAACGATGAGAGCAATTCCGCCATCCGATGGCGCAATTTTGCATCGGGCAACCGTCCAATTCCACCGTGCATATTGTCTTCAAGATGATGCGGTTTATCCGTCGCGGGGATCGCGCAGGTAATTGCGGGATTTGCCACGATCCATTTCAAAAAGAATTGGGCCCACGAGCGACAATCAAATTCCGCCGCCCATTCCGGCAGCGGCTTCGAACGCACTTTGCTAAATAGATCGCCCGATCCGAATGGCCGATTCGCGATCACGGCGACGCCGCGCTCCTGCGCCAAAGGCAGAACGCGCTCCTGGGCTTCGGGTTCCATCAGCGAATAATTGATCTGGAGGAAATCGAAGTTCTGGCTCCGCATTAGTTTTTCAATTTCGCTCAAAGCTCCCGATTCGTAATGTGTGATTCCGGTGTAGCGAATGCGGCCCTGCTGTTTCCATTCCTGCAGCGTTGCGAGTTGCGCGTTTACATCGACGAGGTTGTGCACCTGCATCAGGTCGATTCGATTGGTGCGCAAAAGCGACACGGAACGTTCCATTGACTGAATTCCGCTCTGCTTGCCCCTGGTCCAAACTTTGGTCGCGAGGAATAGTTTCTCGCGAATGCCAGGTGCAGAAGTGAGCTCGCCGATCACCTCCTCGGCGCGTCCGTACATCGGTGAGGAATCAATCACACGGCCGCCAAGTTTGATAAACAGCGACAGGACGTCTCCGAGTTGCTTCCGAATATCGGCATTAAGAACGACATCGAACGCTCTCCATGTGCCGAGGCCGATCACCGGTACTTTCTCACTGGAGGAAGGAATGCGGCGTGACAGCATCGCTGATGATTCGCTGTTCGCCTGGCCTGGCGATGGATGATTGGGCAACATTAAACCTGCCGTAGCAGTGCCAATTATCTTCGTAGCCTCGCGTCGCGTCACGAACGCATTGTAGGGCGTTTCTATGAAACGCCAACGCCATCTGGCATAGATGCCCGACAGGAGCTATATGCCTCTATGGATCGCCGTCGTTTCATAAAAGTATCCAGCGCGAGTGCGGTTGTTTCCCAAGTGACTCCAGCGTTTTTATTTGCAGCCAACACACCGACTCCGCTGCGCATACTCATACTCGGCGGCACCGGATTCACTGGCCCATATCAGGTGAAATATGCGCTGAGTCGCGGACATAAGGTGACCACATTTAACCGGGGAAAGACCCATCCGGGAGAATTGCCGGCTGACGTCGAGCAGCTTGTTGGTGACCGCAACAGTAACCTGGACGCCCTGAAAAACCGGCAATGGGATGTGGTAATCGACAACCCAACGATGCTTCCCGCCTGGGTGCGCGACGCGGCGCAGGTCCTCAAAGGAAACGTTGATCGCTACGTGTTCATTTCCACTATCTCCGTTTACGGAGAGGCGAAACAAGGTGCTGACGAAAATTCGCCGACAGAGAAATACGAAGGTGCAGATCCGTACAAGGAGACCATCGAAGCGGTGCGCGCATCCGGCTTCAAAACGTACGGCCCGCTGAAAGCGCTCTCAGAACGCGAAGCCGAGAAATGGTTTCCCGGAAAAACTTTGATCATTCGCCCGGGACTTATCGTGGGCCCGCGCGACGAGAGCGACCGTTTTACGTACTGGCCTGTGCGCATCAATCGCGCCGGAGACGTGCTGGCGCCTGGAAAACCAAACGATCCCGTGCAGTTCATTGATGCGCGTGATCTTGCTGAATGGACCATTCGAATGGCGGAGAATCGTGAGACAGGAATCTACAACGCAACCGGACCCGCCAAACCATTGGGAATCGGTGGGATGCTGGATGGAATTAAGGCCGCGCTTAAGTCGGACGCGAAGTTTATTTGGGTAAACGAAGAATTTTTGACTGAACAGAAAGTGCAGCCCTGGTCGGACATGCCGGTTTGGACGGGAAAAGATGATGCAGTAGCGCGAACGAACATTAGTCGCGCATTAAGCAAAGGCCTGACGTTTCGACCGCTCGACATCACCGCACGCGATACGCTTGCCTGGTTTAAATCGCTTCCGCAAGAACGTCAAGCCCATCCCAAAGCTGGTTTGTCAGCCGAACGCGAAGCGGAAGTGCTTGCCGCGTGGAAAAAGAAAGAAATGACCAAATAAGGTCAAGGTTCGAATGACGAATAATTCTTCGGCTTCGTCATTCTTTCGTTATTCGATATTCGTGCTTCGTCCGTAAGTTGAAACGATTCTTCACCAAAATCGTCGACGTAAAGCGCGCCGAACTCCACGCGCTGCTGCTGGCTTTCGTTTTCAACTTTGTCGTTCTTGGCGGGTATTACGTCATTCGCCCAATTCGGGACGAAATCGGCGCCGACCGCGGCGTTGAAAATCTCCCTTGGATGTACACCGGCACACTGATCGGAATGCTGATCGCCAACGCGCTTTATGCCGCCATCGTCGCACGCATGTCGCGGCGGCAATTTATTCCGATCGCATACCGTTTCGCCATCGCCAACCTTTTTGTTTTCTTCCTCCTCATGCGCTGGATGCCAGCCGCGCAGGAGCGCACCATCCTTGCGCCCATATTTTTCATTTGGGTCAGCGTCTTCAATCTTTTCGCTACAACAATGTTTTGGTCGTTCATGGCCGACGTTTTCACTCCCGAGCAAGCGAAACGGCTTTTCGGATTTATTGCTGTAGGCGGATCGCTTGGCGGCATCGTCGGTGGTTTGGTGACCAGTTCGCTCGCCGGGAAGCTGAGCACCGGACTCTTCCTTCTCATCACAGCGGTCATGTTGGAGATTGCCGCGCAATGCGTGCGCCGGTTTCCCACGAATTTCCGGCCTGTAGGGGAAGCTGACAGCTTCCCCGGGATGACAACGTCGTCCGCTACAGCAGAGAGGCGAAAGGACGAGCAACCAATCGGCGGCAAACTTTGGGAGGGCGCAACGCATATCGCTCGATCTCCCTACTTATTTGGTCTCGCCCTGTTTCTCATGATTTACACGCTCACAAACACGTGGGCGTATTTTCAACAATCTGAGCTTACAGGACATCAATTGCAGGACCGCGCGGCGCGCACGTCCTTCCTGGCAAACATCGACATCGCGGTGAACACGATCACAGTGCTGATTCAGGTTTTTCTCACTGGCCGTCTAATGAAATGGTTTGGAGTTGGAATCACTCTGGTGCTCATGCCCCTCCTGAGCGCGATCGGATTTGCGGCGATTGGTTTCGCGCCGATTCTCACCGTGCTTGCGGCGTTTCAAATTTTGCGGCGGGCCGCAGGCTTTGCTCTACTTCGACCAGCGCGCGAAGTTCTCTTCACCGTCTTGCGCCGAGAAGACAAATACAAAGCGAAAAGTCTGATCGACACATTTGGCTACCGCTTGGGCGACCAATTCGGTGCGTGGTCCTATCCGTTAATGCGGTGGCTTGGTTTGGGACTGTCGGGGATTTCATGGGTCGCAGTTCCGCTGGGAGCGATCTGGTGCGTTCTTAGCATTTGGCTAGGGCGCAAACAACGACAGCTCGCTGAAGCAAGGCGCGACCGGGCCGCGCCGTTGACCGGCGCTGCCGCGCCTGAGGCAGCGTAGAGATGCTCATCGCAGCGAGCGCTTAGTTTCTGAAAACGCATTGCGCTCGCCGACATCTGGCGCGAATCGTGATCTACCAACATCTAAAGGAGGAAAAATAATGGCAACAAGAACTGGATCGGCGGTATGGGAAGGCACACTGAAGCAGGGCAAGGGAACGATGAAACTCGGCAGCGGCGCGTTCGACGGGCCTTATTCATTTTCATCGCGCTTTGAAGACGGGAAGGGGACCAATCCTGAGGAACTCATCGGCGCAGCGGAGGCAGGCTGTTACTCAATGGCGCTCTCGGCAAATTTGGAAAAGGCAGGTTATCCAGCGAAACGAATCAGCACGACTGCGACTGTGAAACTGGAAATGCTCGGCGGCGGTCCAAAGATCACGACAATCGATCTCAAAACTGAAGCCGAGGTCCCGGGTATCGACGAAGGAAAATTCCGCGAGCAAGCCGAACTGACAAAGAAGACGTGCCCGGTATCGGTCGTGCTGGCAGGCGCGCAGATTAATCTCGAGGCGAAGTTGGTGTAGCTGAGGCTATCGGATCTGAATCCGAGCTTTGATACAGGATCAAGATCGACAAAAGATTGTCCACCGCGCTAAACTCGGCGCTGTCATGTAGAGCATGAGTCATATCACCCCATTTGCACGGTGAGAGTAGATTCGAACGGTCGTTCGATTTACGGTGTCGGGCGAGAACAGTTGCACCGACACGTTGACGAGTCCATCGCCTCGCGATCCTCCTAACAATCGGAGAAATGGATACCGTGCTCAGCGCAGATCGCCATGATCGGCGAGATGGTCAGATGTGTCTTGTCTCGTGATGCAGGCCGACTTGTCGACCATTGTTACTTTGCCAGCTCGTACAGGTAACTAACGAACGACATCACTGCGCCATCGAAACTTTGGATCTTCGGATTTGCAGATTCGATGACGTAATACTCGTCAGGCGCATGCGCGCCGCTGCCGTGGCCCAGTCCGAAATGTCCAGCCGCCAGTTTGAGCGGTTCTCCGGTGAAGACGTAACCAGGATACGAGCCGGCGTTACGGGGCCAGAGCAGCGCGTCGATTCCGAACTTTTTGTAGGTTGTTAATTGCGCCTGGATCAATGCCGAATCTTTGGATGTGGCCGTTGGATCGTACCCGCCGGTCATGTTCACCTCAATGTCGCCGAAGCCGCGCTTCGCCAGATGCGCCTTCAACGCCGCAAGCGCGTCCGCCGCTTTCATATCGGGCACCAGTCGCATATCGATCTTCGCGACGGCGCGATGCGGCAAAACGGTTTTGCCACCCGGACCGGTGTAGCCGCCTACGAGGCCTTCGATGTTTACAGTCGGCTGCGATTCGAGCCGTTCGTTCGCCTGTTCCCATGGCAAATCGTTAATCCAATGCTGCACGCTGAACTGTTTTTTCGCCAGCGCTTCGCTGCGCATCTTCGATACATTTTCGATCATTGTCTTTTCTTCGGGGCTCAGCGGAAGCGGCTTCGGGTAATTATCAATCATGATCACGTTTCCGTCGTCGGACACGAGAGTGTTGAGTGCTTTGACCAGATGCCACGCCGGACTGTCTACCATCGCTTTAAGCGAAGAGTGAATGTCCTTTGCCGGCCCGCGCCCCCATTTTTCGCCGCTCGACACCAGTTCCAGCTCGACGACGCCCTTAGAGCCGAGGTTCACCGTAACAATCCCGTCGAGGTCCTGTGCTGCAAACGGCATGAATACGCCGACACACTTCTTGAGTGCCGCAAGCACCTCGGGGCGCCTAACGAGTTGAGGGATGTGCGGCGAACCGATCTCCTCTTCGCCTTCCGCCACCAGCACCAGGTTTACCGGCATCTTCTCTCCCGCGCCGCGAATCGCGTGAAGGGCAGCGAGAAAAGCGGCTTCCGGTCCCTTCTGGTTCACCGCGCCCCGACCAATCATCACCTTGCCAAGCGGCGGTTTGTCCACGATTCGGGCTTCGGTCGGCGGCGATGACCATTCGGCGGGATCGAACTGTTTCACATCGTACATGAAGTACAGGCCGACGGTTTTCGGCGCACCGGCGTCGAGTGTTGCGAACACCCCGGGTTTGCCATCCGTGTTGATTACCGTCGCCTGTTGAAATCCCGCATCACGCGCGAGTTTCGCCATGTATTCCGCGCCTTCGGGATATCCACGGTTCTCGGCCGCGATCGAAACCTGCGCAATCCAATCCTGCAATCGCTTCACCGCCTCATCGTGTCGCTTTGTGATTTCGACTTTGATATCCGGGTGATCGTCAATTGCTGCGACACAGCAACGCGTCGCCACGGCGAGCGCTGTTAAATATACGAGGAGTTTTCTATTCATGATTATAATGCGAGGCTTTGTTGCTTTGATGTTGATACAGTCGTGGTCAGGCTACTGAATTTCTTCACGAGATCATCGAGCTTGGCCACATAATAATCGACATTTTCGTCGCGGTTTTCAGGATCGAATTCACTCGCGAGTCTGGCGCCTTCGTAGGCAGGAACTTTCTTTGGCGTAGCCTTGATGTAGTAGCTAATCTGATCGCCCGGCCTGTAATTGCGGCCACTAGCCAGCGCGAGCTCGTACGCAGCTGCGCGATTGCGCGCCGAGCCAGCGATCTTAGCGCGGTACTTTTCGAGTGAGTCTTGGAGCGTGTCCGTCTTCATCAGCATGTCGATCTTCCACTCTCGATTACGGATTTTTTTTTCAAAGTCCTTCCGGAGATCGGCAATGGCTTCCGGTTTCGCCTGCATGATCATCTTGATCATTTCCTCCAGGAAAACGCGCTGGAATTTTTCGAGGCCACGGGATTTCAACGCGCCGCCTTTAATAATGACGTCGCCGTCTCTTGTAAGAAGCGCGTAGTTTTTCGCTTTGTAACTCAGCATCGCGTCGAACTGTTCGTCGATCTCGACGTCGATGCCCGCTGGCAATTCTTGCGCCAGATCTTTCTGCAACTCGTCAACGCTGATGTCATTTGGCGGCACGAAGTAAATTCCATCGGTATCCACCTCAATGACCTGTGCTTTACGCGCGTTAAGCCAATCGATCATCTTCTTCAGCAGATCGCGTCCGATCTGCGTTACACGAGCTGCGGCATCGAAGTCTGCGAAATATCCCTGCGCAAATCCAAGGTAACCGTAGAAGCTGTTGAGCAGAATCTTGAACGTGTTTTGCAGCGCCTGAAGGTGATGTTGTCTTGCGGCATCTCGCTCCGCTCGCATTCTTGCTTTCGCTGCCAGCCGGAAGTTGCGCAAATCCGTGAGCAAATGCCGGAAGATTTGCAGCGCATCCGTCGCTGGGAAGCAGTCGAACTGCAACATGATGGAGGGATACAGCGACGCCACGTCGCAATGCCAGACGTTGTGCGCCACACCGGTAAAGAAGATGTCCGTGTAACCGCCTTCGAATGCGCGCGGCATCGGCAGTTCGGGAATGGAATGGCGCTGGCGAAAATATTCGCGCAGGAAGAGCGCATTGATGCGCGTGGCGTTGCCGCGCACGATTACGTCCTGGTAATTGTAAGGAAAAATTTGCGCCTGAATGAAGTAGCTCGGGCTCAGCAGATTCGACAAAGCGCGCGTCTCACGAACACCGCATAGCGCGCGGCGCTGGAACATTTGCGATTCGCCGAGATACGCGCGCTCCAATTCCTTTCCGGTAAGCGCTGAAACCTGTTCGCTATCGCAGAGATCGAAATGTCGGGCGACATCGAGCCGTTCGAACCCTGCGAGAGAGCGCATGCCGACATCGTAGAATTGGGCCAGCAAAAACGTGTCGACGAAATGGCGGCCATCGATCGCGAACTTCGGGTAATCGATGGTTTTCTCCGCGATTTGCAGTCGCGACGGACGCGAGCGAAGAAAGCCGCCACTGCGTCCCCAATCGAGTTTGGTCTTCAGCTTCTTCGCGCGGTCGACGAGCAGCGGCAGATGAACACGAAATAGATCGTGGCCTTCGATTACATCCGGGTTGCCTTCTTTGATAAGTGCGGTGAGTCGTCTGATCGCGCTTCTCTCGGACTCTTCCACGTTATTCGGATCGACGAGGATCAATTCTTCCCAGCCGGTGTCGTCCGACAGCGCAATGCTCATGATGCGTTCGTCGTTCGCGATTACTTCGAGTTGCATGCGTTTGAGCTCCTCGAAGGACAAATCCTTGAACAACGTGCGGCCAGTTGCGGTGAGATAATGCTGAATTGGATCGGTAAACGCGAAGAAATCGCGGCCGGCGTTCTTTAGTCCGTTGCGAAAGCCAATCAATTCTTTCCAGCTGTCGAGTTTAATGAGCCAGCCGTACTTCAAATCGCCCCGGAGTTTCTCTGTCTCGACGCCAAGATCTACTACGTCGGAGTCAGCCCATACAAACGGGTGAAACGGCTCAACGTCGGTAACTGTCGAACCATCGGTTTCCCGTTGATGCACACGCACAGTGCCGGTTTCGCCCAATTCAACAGCCACAATCCGCGGCATCGGGTCCGCGCCGAAGAGCAGCGTGTTTTTCTCAAATTCCATTCTTGAACAAATTTTCTGTCATTGCGAGCGAAGTCGAGGAATCTCTTGAGACACGCCAGGAGATGTCTCGACTTCGCTCGACATGACAAAAAAATGCAATCTGCGAAATCTGTGGATATAAGTCCCGAATGAAGATTCGTTCATTATTGATTTTGTTGCTGTCGATGTCGATTGCGCCTCTCATTTTGGCGCAACAAACGCCGCAATCGCTCGCTGACGCTGAGCTTCCCTCTTTGCTTGGGATCTACAAAGACATTCACAGTCACCCCGAATTATCTACGCAGGAGCAGCGTACTTCGGCAATAGTCGCGAAGGAATTGCGGGCCGCTGGCTACGAAGTCACTGAGAATTTCGGCAACTATGATAATCCAACGCTAAAATGTTACGGCGTAATCGGAATCATGAGAAACGGGGACGGTCCAAAGGTTCTGGTGCGCACAGACATGGACGCCCTGCCCGTTGGAGAGGAAACAGGCCTGCCGTACGCCAGCAAAGTCGTCGCGAAGAACTCTGAAGGCAAAGATGTGCCCGTCATGCATGCGTGCGGGCATGACGCACATATATCCATGTTTGTCGGCGTAGCGCGCGCGCTGGCGAAACTGAAAGATCAATGGCACGGCACGATCATGCTTGTCGCTCAACCGGCGGAGGAAACTGGTAGCGGCGCCCGGGCATTGCTTAAGGCCGGCCTTTACGAACAATTCGGTAAACCAGATTTCGCCCTTGGGTTTCATGACAAGGCAGACATGCAAACCGGCCACATCGGGGTCACGGAAGGTTACACATATGCGAATGTCGATTCGGTGGATGTGACCGTGCGGGGTGTCGGCGGACACGGCGCGTATCCGTATACTACCAAAGACCCTGTCGTGCTTGCGGCGGAGATGATCAATATGTGGCAAACGATTGCCTCGCGTGAGAATAATCCTCTCAATCCGATCGTCATCACCGTCGGCTCGATTCATGGAGGCACAAAGCACAACATCATTCCAGATGAGGTGAAAATGCAGTTAACGGTGCGCACATATAAGCCTGAGGTGCGCGAGCGCGTGCTGGCTGCAATTGATCGTATCGCAAAAGGGATCGCCACGGCAGGCGGCGTGCCGCCCGAACGCGCACCGGTAGTAAATGTTTTGAAAGGCGAGTTCACGCCTGCGACTTACAACAATCCGGAACTCACCAAACGGCTCGTTGCTGTCTGGAAAAAGTCATTAGGCACAGAAAATGTGGAGATTGTGGATCCGACAATGGGCGGCGAAGATTTTTCCGAATACAGCTTGCCAGACCATTCAATTCCCGCGGTTGATTTTCACGTGGGCTCGGTGGCGCCAGAGAAGATTACACACAGCAAAAAGACGGGAACATCGCTGCCGAGTCTGCATTCCAGCAAATTTGCGCCCGTTCCCGAGCCGACCATTCGGACGGGGATTGTTGCGATGACCGCCGCGGTGCTGGATCTCATGAAGTGATATGCGCTTCAATCCAGCAGCGAAACTTTCGACAAATTCGAGGGATCTCTCGACTGCGCTTCTCTTCACTCGGGATGACATAGCCTAACGAGCGATGTCACTTCACCTTGATGCGTTTCCGCAGGTAGGTGGGCACATCGAGGTCCTCGCCTTCGATGATTGTCGGTTCGCTTTTTTCAAAACGACCGCGTGTGACGGGTTCAAATTGCAGAACTTCCTGCTTGGCCGGCGCTACTGACTTTTCAGCAGGCTCTTTCTCCTCCTTCCGCGCCACCGATTTCTCCTGCTCGGTGCCCGGCAGGTGTTCGGGCTCGCCGTTGCGAGTCGGTATCACCGGCGTTTCGATCGAGACGGGTGTGGACTGTGGTGCCACTTCAGCCGCGACAGGTTCTTCGAAGGGAACCGTTTCCTCGAGAGATTGAACTTCGCCAGCCGATTCTTCGGATTCAATTTCCGGTTCCGGTGCTGCCGTTTCGTATTGTTCTCGAATTGAAGACGCCGCGGACGCGTTGTTCGCCTCAGGAGGCGCTTGCAGCAAATCTGTTCCGTCTTCTCCCGACAGCGAGCTGATGATCGTGACGCTCAAACGGTCTCCCAGCCGTGCATCCACGGCTGCACCAAACAGAATTTGCGTCTGGTCGCTAACGTGACGGCCGAGTTCCTGCATTAAGATTTCGACCTCAGAGAGCGTCATCCCCGGGCCGCCAGCCACCTGTACGAGCAGGTGCATTGCGTCTGCCAACATCCGTCCACGATCCATCAACGGGTTTTTCAGCGCCTGCGTAAGGGCTTCATGTGCGCGATTGTCCGAATTGGATTCGCCGTAGCCAAACAAGCAACGGCTATTGTGTACGTTCAAAGCCGCTAGCAGATCATCGAAACCGATGCGAATGAGTCCTGGTTGCTGGATGAGATTTACAATCGATCGGACGCTTTGGCTGATGGTGATATCCGCCATGGCGAAAGCTTGATGAATTCCTGCCTGCGGTGGACTTAGATCGCCCATTCGATCGTTCTCGAAACAGACTACCGCGTGGGCAAACTCGCTAAGCCGCACCAGCGCCTCGCGCGCCTGCAGGTTGCGCCGTTTGCCTTCAAATCCAAATGGAAGAGTCACAAAAGCGATGACCAGCGCTCCGGCTTCACGGGCAGCTTGTGCGATATATGGCGCCGCGCCTGATCCCGTTCCCCCCCGAGCCCTGCACAAATGAAAATCACACTCGCATCAGCCAAAGCTTCGCGAATTTCGTCGGCCGATTCCAACGCTGCCTGATAGCCGACATCGGGGTCGCCGCCGGCACCCAAACCACGCGATACACTGCGGCCCAGTTGCACTTTGCGCGTCGCAACTGAACTCGTCAGCGAGTTTACATCAGTATTGATTGCGACCACATCGGCTCTCTCCAATCCGTCGAGCACAATGCGGTCGAGCGCGTTTAAACCCGCTCCGCCCACGCTGACGATTTTGATCGGAATAAACTCTGCCGAACGTTCTGGAAGACTGTAGTTTTTGTTAAGCTGAATCATATTTTAATCACGAGGTTAGAGAGTGTCATGTTGAGCGAAGCGAAACATCTCTGGATTCGCATGTTGGGGACGGAACAAGCCAGAGATCCTTCGCTTCGCTCAGGATGACAACTGTATTGTTGGATGTTGTCGTTTAGGTGCTTCCTTTTCATCGGTTTCCGCTAAAAATTCTTCCAATAAAGCGGCCAAGTCCTCGCGCCGGCCGGTCGGTGTGCATCACTTGCGCGAACTTGACCAAGCCAATTGCGGTAGAGAATTGGGGATTTTCGACTGCGGAGGTCACACCCCAAGCTGCCTGCGCGTGCGTCAGATTGGCCGGTATTTCGAAAATCTCCGACGCGAGATAATCGATTCCGCTCAAAAGACTGCAGCCGCCGGTGATGAAAATGCCGGCGCCCAGATAGCCCAGATACGGTTCCTCATCGAGCCTGCGCTTGAGCAACTCAAACGCTTCGCGCATGCGCAAGTGAATGATGGTGTTCAGCGTTTCGCGCTCGATCTCTTTTCCTGCAAAACCAGAATCGTCCTTCAGCAAAATCATTTCGCCTGGCAAACAATTTCCAAGAACGCAGCCGCCCTCTTCGATTTTTAATTTCTCCGCGCGGGCCATCGGAATGCGCAGGCCCATGGAGATGTCATTGGTGATGTGGTCGCCGCCCACGGCCAGGCAACCGCTTTGTCGCACCGCGCCTTCAGAATACAACACGTAATCAGTCGTTCCTCCGCCGATATCGATCACCAGCGCACCGAGATCCTTTTCCTGCTGGGTCAGCACAACCTGCGCCGAAGCCAGACCGCTAAAAACCACATCATCGACGTCGAGCGGCAGTTCTTTCACGCATCGAATGGTGTTTTGAATCCGCGTGCGCACGCCGTGGATGACGTGAAAATCGGCTTCCAGTTTCTGACCAAACATGCCGGCCGGGTTCAGCACGCCCTGTTGTCCGTCGACCTGATAATGTTGGATAATGGAATGCAGGAACGCGTTTTGTGCAGGGATGCTCACTTCGCGTGCATTAATTTTTACGTCCTCCACGTCCTGGTCTTCAATTTCATCGCGGTCCTCTGGCAGCATGACGCATCCGCGATTGTTAAAACTGTGCAAGTGTGATCCGGCGATGGCGATGTAAACACTCTTGATCATCACGTCGCTTTTCTGTTCGGCATCGACAACTGCTTCGTGCACGCATTTCATTGCCGTTTCAAAATCAACGATCTCGCCCTTGCGCACGCCGCGAGATGGCGCCTGGCCTACTCCCAGGATTTTAAGCGTTCCATCAGGTCGGCTTTCTCCGACGACCACGCAGATCTTGGAGGTCCCAATCTCGAGACCCACCATCAAACTATTGTTCCGCATTTGTTATTCGGGCTTTCTTTTGTTGGTTACGAATTGCCTTGGGAGGAGGAGCAGAGGCAGCGCGCGATTTCGGCGCTGAGGGTCCAGTTTCTTGTTTGCCGGAGCCCTGGTGGCTTCTGTTTTCCTGCGCATGCACTGGGATTGCTTTGAGGATCCGCGGCTCGACAGGGGGTTCCAGGGTGTCATTGATTACAGCCGCTGCCGGACTGGTGAACGTCACGGGAATATTGCGTTGCGCGAGCAGATTCAAAGTTTCGAGCTCCTGTTTGGTATTATCGCAGTAATCAAGAAACACCTGCAGCCGCCGCAGTTGTCCTTCGAGATCGTTCAAACCAAACATGACGCGACTGCGATTTTTGTCCGTCACCATGAGACAATAGCTTTTCGACATATCGATCTCGCGAATCTGAAACCGCATTTGCAAAAAGGTGCTCTCGGTCAGACGGAGCAATTCGAGCGCAGTCTTTACTTCTGGCGCTTCGACAACTTTCCCCGCTTCAAGCGTTTCACTCGAGCATCCTACGATCAGCGGCAGTCCCAGATATTCAGGCAACAATTTTTTTTGTTTCATTAAAACACCACGGGCGCCCACTAAAAAGGCGCTGTCGGACGCAAACGGATCGTTGATTTCCTTTTCGCTGGTGATCCACGCGACGGGTTTTCGTTCTACAATGTGAATGTCGATTTCCTTGGGTAATTTTCGAATAACCTCGACTTCGTCCGCTTGTGGAAGCTGCTGTATGCGATCGCGCATCCGAGCGAGATTCACGCTGAAAATGTTTGCGCCTTCGTGCACATCGGCTGCCTTTAGCACTTGCTCACGCTGCAGAGTGCCGTCCGTCTGCAAGTCGATTGTTTGAACGTGGTAATCTGGATTTTCGAAGACGAGACGTTTAACAGCTTCACGTGCACCCAGGTAGCCGGCTACGCATAAGATCACGAAGACAGCCAGCTTCGAGAGCACTCCGATCGCGCTGCGAATCTTGTGCTGGGTGGCTCTGCGCGAACGAACTTTCACATCGAGCAGGTGTTGCTGCCGACGTTGCCGGCCATTGGACAATCGCCGATTGCGCGTTCGAGAAGTTTTTTGGCGAAAACTCATCGGTTGCCTTCGGTTCCCTGCCGCGCCTGCGGGTTATCTCCCTGGCGACGGCGGGAGAGCGCAATGATCCGCGCGCAAAGATCCGGATAACGTAATACCCGCTGCTGCGGCCGCCTCGGGCAGCAGGCTAGCCTCCGTCATGCCGGGAATAGTGTTGATCTCCAAAATGTATGGCTGGCCGTCGTCCGATAGAATTGCATCCACGCGCGCATACACCTGCAGACCGGCTGAACGAAAGGCGCGGAGCGCCAGCTCCTGAATTTCCTTCGTTTTTCCCGCGTCGATGTTGGCCGGACAAACGTGCTCCGCTCCGCCGCCGCCTTGCGGATTGAGAAAGGGATACTTGTTGTTGAAATCGTAAACCCCGCCCTTGGCAATTATTTCGAGAATCGGCAACGCCTGGTCACCGAGGACGCCTATTGTCAATTCCCGGCCGGCCACAAATTTTTCCACCAATAATTCGCGACCATATTTCCCCGCTTCGGCAATAGCGGATTCGATGTCGCGTTCGTTCTTCACAATGACAACGCCCACGGTTGAGCCTTGTCGTGGCGCCTTAACGACAATCGGCAATGGAATCGTCGGACGCTGTCCGGCGTGGATCACTTCCGATGGCGGTGTTGTTACGTCATGTTCCCGAAATTTTTCTTTGGTGCGAATCTTGTCGAAGGCGATCTCGCTGGACACGACACCTTCGCCGGTATACGCGATGCCGCGGCCCTCGAGAATTTTCTGAAGGTGGCCATCTTCGCCAAAAGTTCCGTGGATCGTATTGAACGCCAGATCGATATCGCCGGGCAGTTGGAAGTTTTCGTCGCGTACATCTATTTCAATCACGTCGGCGCCTAACGACCTTAGGGCTTTCGCCACGCCTCGGCCGGTCGCAAGCGAAACCTCTCGTTCCGATCCGGGCCCTCCCATGAGCACAGCAATTTTCTTCGGTAACTCCTCGCGTGTGGTCATTCCATTTCTCCCACGATTTCCACTTCGGTCTCCAACTCGATTCCCCGCTTTTTCATCGCGACGGTCTTAATGTCATCAATCAACTCAAGAACTTCCGAAGCCGTTGCGTTGCCATCGTTCACGATAAAGTTCCCGTGTACCCGCGACACGCGCGCATTTCCGACGCGCGAGTTCTTCAGCCCTAGCTCATCCACCAATTTGCCGGCTGGAATCGTGGCAGGATTTTTGAAAATGCAGCCTGCGCTTTTGGCCACCGGCTGCGTCGTGCGCCGCTTCTCCTGCGATTCGCGTAAACGTGCATCGATTTCTGCGCGCTCGGCTGGTTGTCCGCAGAATGTCGCCGAAACTGCGAAGTTCTTTTCGAGCAACGGGAACCGTCGATAAAAAACTTCCAACTCACTGCGATTCTTCGCGTGGGAGTTTCCGTCGGCATCAAGATAGCGAATGCGCGTTACGTTCTCGAAAGTTTGCGAGCCCATCGCGCCGGCATTCATGCGCAATCCGCCGCCGACTGTGCCCGGAATTCCCTCCATCCATTCCAGTCCGCCGAGATTTGCCGCACGTGCGGCGTAAGCCACCTGTCTCAACTTTACTCCTGCGCCTGCGATAATTTCGCACCCGTTGACTTCGATTTTCTCGAAATCGCCGCCGTGCGGATGAACGACCACTCCGCGGATGCCGCCGTCGCGAACGAGAAGATTCGAACCTCGTCCGATAACGAACAGCGGCAGATGTTCATTGCGGCAAAAGCGAATCAGTTCCCCGAAAACCTGTTCGGTGCGCGGCTCGACCCAAAACTGCGCGGGCCCGCCAACGCGCAGCGTCGTATGATTCGACAGCGGCTCGTGGAGGCGAACTTCACCCTGTTCGCCGACGATAGCCTTTAGTTTCTCGGCGATCACGAGATCGGCGGCGAGGATCTCCAGTTGTTCGTGGATGTTGCCGGCGCCGAGACTTAAAACAAGATCGCCGGCCTCCAGCATGTTTCCCACGTCACGATGCACCGATGGCAGATGTGGCTGATAAGTGACTCCGCGATGCGCGCGTCCCAAGACTTCATCGACAATGCTCCGACCTGTGATTCCCGGAATCGGAGACTCACTGGCAGGATATACATCCGTGATAACGACCCGATCGGCATCATCAAAGGCGCTGCCAAATTCGCGACACAGCGCTTTCGTGCGTGAAAAACGGTGCGGCTGAAACATCGTGACGAGACGCCGGCGTCCTATCGATTTCGCTGTCCGAAGTGTGGCACGAATTTCCGTCGGATGATGCGCATAATCGTCGACGAGCAGAAACCTGTCGCTGGCGTACTTGATTTCGAACCTGCGACGCGCGTGCTCGAATTTCCGAAGCGATGCCGCGATTTTATCGAACGGAATAGAAAGCTCGGAAGCCAGCGCGATCACACCAAGCGCATTATGCACATTGTGTTCTCCGGGAACGTTGAGGATCGCCTGCCCAAGTTTCTCGCCGTGGCGAGAAACTAAAAAGGATGAACCAAAATTCCGCAGCTCGACATCGGCTCCACGGTAATGCGCCTGCTCTGAAAATCCGTAGGAGACTGCGCGTTTGCGCTTGCCGCACAATCGCGCGGTGTTCGGGTCGTCGATGTTGTAGAGAATACTTCCAGCTGGTTTGATCGATTAGTTGAGCAAACACTTTTTCGATAGCCGCGAGATCGGAATAGAAATCGAGGTGTTCTTCCTCGATGTTTAGAATGAGTGCGTGCTCGGGATGGAAGAAGCGCAACGTCCCGTCGCTTTCGTCCCCTTCGGCAACGAAATAATCGCCGCGCTGGTTCCAGTAGGCGTTGGTTCCGAGAATCGGAATTTCAGCGCCCACATAGTGTGACGGATGCAGTCCCCCTTCGCGCAGTACATGCGCCGCCATTGCGGAAGTGGTTGTTTTGCCATGCATTCCGGCGATCACGATGCCGCGCTTGGCTCGCATGATGGCCGCGACGGCTTCCGCTCGACGGAACAGCGGTTTTCCGCAACTACGCGCGGTTAGGAGAATTGGATTGTCGTCCTTAATCGCGGAGGAAAAAACAACAAGTTCCGCAGCGTCCGCATGCTCAGCAAGATGCTGTTCATGAAAGCGCAGGCCGAGCCGTTGCAGTCGTTCGGTCTCTGTCGTTGTAACTTTGTCCGAGCCGCTCACTGCGTGTCCCAGTTCGATGAGAAGGCCGGCAAGACCGCTCATACCGCTTCCCGCAACACCAACCAGGTGAATTCGATGCTGTTCGGTGGTCAGAAATCGCGACAAATCTGGCAACGCATCACGACCGTGAAGATTCCTGCGCGAAGAATCGGCGCGCATGGCAGTGGCTTCAGGCGTGAGCTTCATGACTGATATATTTTTCAATCGTGTTAGCCACGCGACCAGCTGCATCATTCGGCGCGAGTCGCGCACAATTCGCGGCCATTTGCTGCAGCCGTTGCGGGTTTTCCACCAGCTCGCGGATATTGCGCGCGAGCGATTCGCCAGAAAGATCCGACTGCTTCAGAAGAATTGCCGCATCAGCGCGTGCGTAGATTTCTGCATTGCGCGTTTGGTGATCATCCGCGGCGTACGGA
The DNA here is from genome assembly GCA_963805485.1 of uncultured Verrucomicrobiae bacterium. Taxonomy (GTDB): domain Bacteria; phylum Verrucomicrobiota; class Verrucomicrobiia; order Chthoniobacterales; family UBA10450; genus Udaeobacter. The sequence goes on from CAWDUN010000003.1 coordinate 664,549, forward strand.
AATGGAATCACTATGCCGGGCAACGAAAACCCCGCGAACTCCGCCAGGCTGGCTGCGCCCGCTCGCGCAACGACAAGATCAGCAGCGCTGTACACTTCCTCCATCTGATGATGAAACGCGCCGATGTACGCGGGGACATTTTCCCGGCGATAGTTGTCTGCAACGAGCCGTTCATCCCGCGCGCCGGACAAGTGAATCACCTGGAGCGGTACACCTTGCAGGAACGGCAGCGCTTTGATTAACGCCTGATTGATTCCGCTGGCGCCCTGGCTCCCGCCCATAACCAGCAGTGTGGGCAGATCCTCTCGCAATCCGAGTTTCCGCCGCGAATCTGCGCGGTCCAGACGCACCAGTTCGGTGCGAAGCGGTGTGCCTGTGACTTCGGTACGCGTTTTCGGAAAAAACGGTGCGCATTCCTTGAAACCGAGCATAACGGCATTCACCACCCGCGCGGTCCAACGGTTTGCTTTTCCAGGAACGGCGTTCGATTCGTGAATAAACGTGGCTATCCCACGGAATCGCCCGGCCAACACTGGTGCAGTAGAAGTGAACCCGCCCATGCCGAGAACAGCGTGAGGATTGAACTTGTGATAGATCGAGCGGCAAAGTGCCAAGCTCTCAACAAACCGGCGAGTGAACCCAAAAAGCGCGGGTGAAAATGGCGAAGGCAATCCTACAGTCGGTAATTTTTCGACTTGGAAATTCGTCCGGCCCGAAAGCGCCACTGCGTCGATGTCTTTTTCCGAAACCAACAGCATCACTGCGTGTCCGCGATTTTGCAGCACTTCCGCTACAGCAATGCCGGGGAAAAGATGTCCACCGGTTCCTCCGCATGCGATTACAGCGTTCATGTTGGATTAATCTGAGTTACGGTTAATTAGATTCGCAGCGCTAGTTTGGCATTCATCGTGGCACGTTTCTCCGGCGGCGGCTCGAGAATGCCTTGGCGATAAATATTCACCAACACGCCGATGCCAAACAGACATGCCGCCAGGTTCGAACCTCCATAGCTGATGAACGGCAGCGGGAGTCCTTTGTTAGGCAGAAGCGAAGTGGTCACGCCGATGTTGACGGCGGCCTGCAGAGCAAGGAGCGAAACAATCCCGCAACCGAGCAGTAGTCCAAAACGATCACGGGCGTGCAGCGCAATCATGATGCCGCAAACAATTATCACAACGAACAAAAAAACCACCAGAAGACTGAACCGTAGACCAAGTTCCTCGCCGACGATTGGAAAAATAAAATCCGTGTGTGCGTACGGAAGATAAAGCATTTTCTGCCGACCATTGCCCAGACCAAGCCCGTCCATGCCGCCGCTGCCCCAGGCGATCAACGCCTGCATTTGCTGCAGGCCGGCGTCCTCCTTGTAGGTCTGCGGGTGAAGAAACGCTGAGAGCCGCCCCATGCGCTCGGAAATCTGCGTCGCTACCACCAGTAATCCGCCCAGGCCCGCTACCGCGAGGCCGCCAAGCAATAGAGGATTAGTGCCGGCGATGAACATCACGACGAACGCCGTTGTTCCGATTAAGGCTGTAGTTCCCAGATCGACTTCCCCCAGCACAAGCGCAGCTGGGACACTGATAATCGCAAGCGGAATAATGAATCCCCACAACGCGCTGCCGTGCGGTTTTTCGCTTCGCGCAAACCAGGCAGCCAGAAAAAAGATAATCGTGATTTTTGCAAGTTCCGATGGCTGAAAGGTAATCGGCCCGTAGCCGACCCATCGGCGCGAGCCGTTGATGCGCATTCCGATGTGCGGGATGTAGCAAAGCGCCAGAGCAGCCAGCGCTAGCGCGAACCAAAGCCACCACGTTTTTTGCCAGAATTGATAATTCACAAGCGCTGCGAAAATGCACCCGACAAGTCCGATCCCAATCCAAATCGCCTGACGTTTAATGAAAAAGTAAACGTCGCCATGGCTGTCGCGTGCATAAGCGCTCGTGCTAAAGAGCATCACGATCCCGATAACGAGCAATCCCAGCACTGCTAAAAAAAGTATGTAGGCACTCTTACGATGCATTGGGTATCACGGCATGAAAGCGGCCCGAGGACGCCTGCGCGCTCCGAAAGCTTGCGTGAAATGAAGCACGTGTGTCCGTAGATTTTGCCGGAAGCGCTTTGGGAGCGCGATGCGTTTTGGCATCGCTTTTCTCGCTACTGATTTCGTTGTGTTTTTTCTTTTTATCTGGAGCTTTAGAGCTCGTGGTCTTCGGCTTTGCTGCTTCGGGAACCAGAAGCTTTTGCCCGATTTTCAGTTTTCGTGGGTCGTCAATGTGATTGATGGCGATCAAATCGCTGTAGGAGACCTTCAATTTTTTTGCGATCCCGGCTGGATTATCGCCCTTCTTCACAACGTAAGTCTTTCCTGACGAGGAAGGCGTCTTCGTCTTTTCAGCCTTCGCAGCTGAATGAGAAGGTTTGGGATCCTGTGGGGGATCGTTTTCTTTTTGCGCCGCAGCAACTCGAGCCTTCTCAGAACTCACGTGATTCGCTGTTTGCGTGGTCTCAGCGGATTTGCTTTCCGGTTCGCTCGACGTCGGCGGCACGAATGCACGCTCGCGCGTCTTAATGGCGTTAAACGCAATGATTCCCGACACGGCCACTACGTGCAGAAGCAAAACAATCAGTAACGCCCGCGACAACTTCATGTTTGGCTCGGGAATGCCTTCGAACTCCATCGCAGCGGAGGCAGCTGACGCTCGGCGCGCCGTGGCTGCCGATAGTTTCCTGCCCTTGAAAAGACGCGGGATTTTAATCCGTTTCATTGCGGAAGCGTTTGAACAAGTTTGCGAAATTGATCGCCGCGATCGGCGTAACTTTTGAACATGTCGAAGGATGATGTGCCGGGAGAGAACAGGACAACGTCGCCGGCGCTGGCGAGACTGCGGGCGCGCTCCACCGCGTCAGCGAGTGAGGTTGCGATTTCGGATTTTACTGCGCCCTCCCATGACCGCCTGATGCTCTCAGCCATTTCGCCAATCAGGACTGCTGATTTCACTTTGTCTTTCACGAGAGAACGCAATGGATCGAAGCCGAATCCTTTGTCTTTGCCGCCGGCGATGAGCACCACCGGTTTGGTCTGTGCGGCCAAGGCTTTCTCGACCGCGTCCAAGTTGGTTGCCTTCGAATCGTTGATGTATTCGACGCCTTCGAGCTCGCGCACAAACTCGCACCGATGCGGGCGCGGTTCGTAATCGTGAATCGCCGGCACCATCTGGGCAAATGACAATCCGCGCGCGACGCCGACACCGAGTGTCGCCATCAAGTTCTCGATGTTATGTAGCCCCTGCAGCTTTGTGTCGGCCAGGCGCAGGACGGGCTGACTTTCATAAAGAATTGCGCCGTCCGACAGACGGAAATCGGCACGATTGGAATAAGCGCTGAAAGTAATCCGAGATGCTCGAATTTTCGGAAGCGCTTCCGCGGCGTTCACGACCGCAACGTCCTGCTCGGTTTGATTTTCGAAAATGCGCAGCTTGGCCGTGCGATATTCAGCGACAGAGCGATAACGATCCAGGTGATCGGGAGCAAAGTTGAGCCAGAGGCTGATCGACGGACGAAAATTGCGGATTGCTTCCAGTTGGAACGAGCTCACTTCTACCGTCAGCACATCCAAGCGGCTGGTTTTCACGCGCGACCTCTGAAAGTGGTTTGCCAATGTTGCCGCAGGCAATCGTTCGCTGACCGCAGGCATTCAGCATCTGCCCCAGCAATTCTGTCGTCGTGGTTTTTCCGTTCGTGCCTGTGACCGCGATCACCGGTGTTTCACAGGAGCGCCAACCCAGTTCGAGCTCACTGATCGTGTCAATTCCGCGTGAGGAAAAGTTGCGCGCTAACGGAGAAACTGGATCGATGCCGGGACTTAGAACCATCCAGTCGTACACAGATGAGTCCCGGTCCGCCTCAGATCCGCAAACGACGCGCACGCCGTGTGCCCGCAGATTGTCCAGCGTGGATTTCAGCAAATTATCTTCACCGGCGCTGTCGAGCACTGTCACGTGTGCTCCCTCCGACGCGAGCAGCAATGCTGCGGCGCTCCCGCTTAGCCCTCCCCCCAGCACGGCCACCTTTTGATTTTTGTAGCGCCCGTTGTTCATCGCAGTTTGAGTGTGGCCAGTCCGAGCAAGGCGAAAATGATTGAGAGAATCCAAAAGCGCACGATGACCGTGGTTTCCTTCCAGCCGGTTAACTCGAAGTGATGATGAAGCGGAGACATCACGAAAAACCGCTTGCCCGTCAGTTTGAAGCTCAGCACCTGAACAATCACTGAGACGGCTTCAATGACGAAAACGCCGCCCACGACGGCTAGAAGCAGCTCCTGCTTACAACAAATAGCAACCACCCCAACCATGCCGCCGATGGCGAGCGATCCGGTGTCGCCCATGAACACCTTGGCTGGATAACAATTGAACCAGAGAAAGCCCAGGCCCGCACCGATAAGCGCTGAGCAAACCACGGTTAGTTCGCCGGCGAACGGATAAAATGGGACTTGTAAGTATTCCGCCACGCGAAAATTCCCGGCCGCGTAACAGAGCAAGGCATACGCAAATGCCACGGTGATGGTGCAACCGGTCGCCAGACCATCCAGCCCGTCAGTGAGATTCACCGCGTTCGATGTGCCGACGATGACCAGCACGAAAAACACGAATGTGAACCAGCTCATATTCGCAATTACCGGCGTCTTGAAGAAAGGCACATAGAGCGTACGCGCCTGCACTTCCAACAATGGATCGGTGAGAAAGATCCAGGTAATAATCGCGGCGAGAAGAATTTGAAATGCAAGTTTAACCCGCCCGTGGATTCCTTCGGATTTCTTCTTCGTAACTTTCAGATAATCATCTGCGAAACCGAGCCCGCCGAGGTAAACCATGCTGAATAACGCGAGCCAGACGAACTTATTGTCGAGACGCGCCCAGAGGATGCTCGACACAACGACGGCGGCAATCACCAGCACGCCGCCCATGGTCGGTGTGCCTTGCTTCACCCCTTGCAGTTCTGCAAGCCGGTGGACTTCCGCCGCTCCTCGGATCGGTTGTTCGACTTTGAGTGCCCGCAGCTTTGCGATAATGAAATTTCCAAAAATCAGGGTAGTCAAAAATGCGGTGACCGCGGCAGCAATCGCCCGGAAGGTGACGTAAAGAAAAACGTTGAAGCCGATGAAGTGGCTACTCAGTTGATGGAGGTAGTACATCATGGCTAAGTCACATACGCCGAATTTTGACTGGCGAATTTCTCGATTACTTCCTCCGTACGCGCGGCGCGACTTCCCTTGATTAGGACGAGATCTCCCGGCTTCGCAATCTCGCCTAACAACCTGGCAGCTTCGCCGGTCGATCGCGTGGACAGAACTTTGTCCAAGCCGCCCGTGCGCGCGCCTTCCGCAATCAATTCCGCAGCGTCACCGATCGTGATCAGTTGGTTCACCTCGAGCGTCGCCGCGGTTTCACCGACCTCCCGGTGCGCGCGTTCCGATTCGCTGCCGAGTTCCCGCATTTCTCCCAATACCGCAATGCGCTTTCCGTCGGCGTCGAGCTCGATCAACGTGCGCAACGCCGCTTTCATCGAGTCGGGATTGGCATTGTAGCTGTCGTCCAAAAATTGCACGCCACCAATTTCTTTGATTTGCAGCCGCGCTTTCGTGAGCGGCGCTGCGGCGAGGCCAGCGGCACATTCCTCGATGGATAATCCAAATGCTCGCCCGGCTGCGACCGCGAGCAATGCATTCTGCACCATGTGCGAACCCGCCACGGGAAGTTGCGCGCGGCAACGATGCGCGCCTTCGACAATCGTGAACTCTGCGCCCTCGGCGCTCTGGCGAATCTCGATCGCCTGCACGGCTCCGCGTGTGGTTCCTGCCAACACAACTCTTGCGTGGGTGCGCGCTGCGATTTCTTCAGTGAATGAATCGTCGGCATTCAGAATCACTGTTCCCTGCGCCGCGATCGCTTCGGCCAGTGCTCCCTTCTCCGCGGCGATCGCTTCGCGGGAACCCATGAACTCGATGTGTGCCACCCCGATGTTCGTGATGATCGCTGCATCGGGCGCGGCGATCTTCGCGAGCCCCGCGATCTCGCCGGGATGATTCATTCCGATTTCCCAGACGGCAATTTCATCTCTGGAACTCGCCTCCAGAATTGTGCGTGGAAGGCCTACGTGGTTGTTGAAGTTGCCTTGGGTCTTGGTGACCCGAAATTTTCGTGCGAGCACCGACGCAGCGAAATCCTTTGTGCTAGTCTTCCCATTGCTTCCGGTGATCGCGAGGACCTTCAGCGCCAGTGAACGCCGGTAATTGGCTGCCAGCAATTGATAGGCTTGCAGCGTATCGGTGGCCCGCAGAATTACGAAATTGTTCGGAACGCTGCCCGCCCAGTTCAGATCAACAAGAGCGCCTGCGGCGCCAGCTTTTGCACTGCCTTCGACAAAATCGCGGCCTTCAAAATTTTCGCCGCGCAAAGCGACGAACAATTCACCCGGTTTAATTGTGCGGGAATCGGTGCTGACCTTATTGACTACGACAGTCCCGTCGCCCGATGACAGCGACGCTCCGGCGAACTGCGCGATTTCCGAGAGCCTCAGCGGATTCATAACTATAGCTCCACGGGATGATCTTCGATCGCGCGGCGCGCGACCTGGATGTCATCAAATGGAATGGTGTAGTCTGCGAACTCCTGATAATTTTCGTGCCCTTTGCCTGCGATTAACACGATGTCGCGTGGACCGGCGAGCGCAACAGCGCGATTGATCGCCTCGGTGCGATCGGCAATTTTTTCGTAGTGATTCGATCGAAAACCTTTTTCGGTTTCCTCGATAATCGCGCTCGGATCTTCCTTTCGCGGGTTGTCAGACGTGATGATGGAGTAATCAGCAAGGCGATCTGCCATCTCCGCCATTAAGGGCCGCTTTTGCCGATCGCGATCGCCGCCACAACCAAAAACCGCAATCAATCGATTCGGCTGGAGTTCCCGCAGAGTCTTCAGAACGTTGGCAAGTGCGTCGGGAGTGTGTGCATAATCCACGAACACTTGAAATTGTCGTTTGGCAGGAACCAGTTCGAGGCGCCCCGGGACTTGCGGTGCTTTCGCAAGACTCAGGACGGCGCTTCGGAGATTAATTCCCAATACCTCCGCGGCAGCGAGCGCAGCGATGGAATTCGTGACGTTGAAGCGCCCGATCAACGGAAGACGAACGAGGTAACTCTTCCCGCGTGCGTCCAGTTGGTACGATGTTCCGGTGAATTCGGCACGATAGTTTGAGGCGCGAAAATCCGCGCGCGACCCCAACCCATAGGTGATAACAGCCACGTTTTTATCCAACTTGCCGAGCAGCTGTTGCCCGTAACGGTCGTCGACGTTCACAATCGCCACGGGTTTCGTCTTTTGTCTTTGGCCGGCGAGTTCAGTGAACAGCTTGGTCTTGGCTGCGAAATACTTTTCCATCGTGCCGTGAAAATCGAGATGGTCCTGAGTCAAATTGGTGAAAACGGCGACGTTCCATTCGATACCGCGTGTGCGCTCCTGCGCCAGCGCGTGCGAAGAGACTTCCATCGCTGCCGCTTTGCACCCCGCGTTGGCGATCTGGGCCAGTAGCTCTTGTAAATCGAGTGATTCAGGAGTGGTGCGAATAGCTGGCAAAATCCGCTCGCCGATCTCGTATCGAACGGTTCCGATTAATCCGCAACGTAATCCGGCGTTTTCGCAGATGTGTTTGATGAGAAACGTCGTCGTGGTTTTACCATTTGTGCCTGTGACCGCGGCGAGTTTTAATTTGCGTGCTGAGTGCCCATAAAAAGTTGCTGAAAAATCCGCGAGCGCAGTGCGGGTGTTTTCAACAAGCAGACAAGTGACGCGTGGATCTTTTTGTTCCCGCTCTGCGACGATCACCGACGCCCCTTTATCGATGGCCTGACCGATGAATTGGTGCCCATCGGTTTTCTCACCCCGCAACGCCACGAACATGGTGTGCCTTTGCACTCGCCGCGAGTCATACGCGATATTTTCCACCGGGCGATCAACTGACCCGAAGATCTGGCGAACTGGAGTCGTAGCGAGAAGGGTCTTGAGCTGCATGAGGCTTTAACATCTCCGACCGGAGACGGATTTGCTACGGCGAACCTGTAAGAGGCGCTCAACGTCGCGAACCATCGGTTAAGGCGATTCGTTCCGGCGGCACCTTACGGAGTCGCTCTGCCGGCTTTGGTTTTTCGACTCGCTGAACGGGAATCGCTTTGCGAATCTCCTCATGCGGCTCAAGATCAAGATAGCGGGCGGCCTTTTCGGCAACGCGGGAAAAAATCGGCCCAGCAACTTTCCCGCCGTAATTCAACTCAGGTGTGCTCGTGTGTGCATCGTCAAGCACAACAAGTCCGACAAACTCAGGATGATCCGCCGGCAAATATCCGACAAATGAAACGACGTACTTTCCGTGGTCATATCCGCCCTGCGGATTGACTTTTTGCGCCGTTCCGGTTTTCCCGGCAATCGTAAATCCCGGCACGGCGGCAGCGGCGGCCGTTCCTTGATCGCTCACCACGCCGCGCAGCGCATCACCAATTTGTTTGGCAGTCTCTGGAGAGATGACCTGGCGCAGTACCACTGGCGAAACTGAGCTGATTGTTTTGCCATCCGATGCCGTGACCGATTTTACAATCCGCGGCGTCACCAGTTTGCCCCCGTTAGCGATCGTTGCCATTGCCGATGTCATCTGCAACGGCGTGACGCCGACTTCGTGCCCCATCGGAATGCGCGTAATGGAAATTTTGCTCCACGTTTGCGGCGGCCGAATCACTCCATTGATCTCACCCGGCAACTCAATTCCGGTGCGCTCGCCAAATCCGAATCGCCGAATGTATTCGTAAAATTTCTGGTCGCCGACGGTCAGAGCGAGTTTCGCTGCCCCGATGTTGCTCGATTTGATCAGAATGTCGCGGACGCTCAAATAGCCATACGCGCGATGATCGTGCAGAGGAGAGCCGCCATAATTCCAGACGCCGTTCTCACAAAAAACCTGCGAATCCAGACGCAACTTGCGTTCGTTGAGAACAGAAGCAGCGGCTACGATCTTGAAGGTGGAACCTGGTTCCATCATGTCGATGATGGCCCGGTTTTTCATTTGTTCGGGCTTAGCCTCGGAACGGAGATTTAAATCAAAGTTCGGGCGGTTGGCGATCGCCAGGATTTCGCCTGTCTGGGGCCGCATCAGAATGATCGTGGCCTTCTGTGGAGAATACTCCTTCATCGCCGCATCGATTTCGTCCTCGACGATGCTCTGTAGCCCGAGGTCCACGGTCAGATGCACCTGGTAACCGTCTCGAGACGCGCGCTCCTGCCCGCGATAAGGCACGATCTCCTTGCCGGCGCGGTTTTGTTCGATGAAACGGTAGCCGTCCTGTCCGTGGAGGTATTCTTCCATTGAGGCTTCAACCCCCTGGACGCCGTGGTGATCGAAATCCGTAAAACCAATCACGTGGCAAAGCATCGAGCCGTTGGGATAGATGCGCGTGGCGTCGTGCTCGAAATAGATCCCCCGCAGGTTGCCGTCCCGGAGTTTTTGCCGCAGCGCGTTTGCTCGTGCCGCGGCGACCTCGCGTTTGATGACAATATAGCGGCGACCGCTGCTTAATTTTTCGGTGAGTTCTTGCGATGGAATCTCCAGCTCGGTATTCAGGACCTCAACGGTTGCCTGCAGATTGCTAAGATGCGTTGCGTCAGCTACGACGGTTTCCACAGGAATGTTGTGCGCGAGAACTTCATTGTTCGCGTCCAGGATCATGCCGCGTTCGGCGTGAATGACCTGCTGGTGAACGTGCGTTTCGGCAGCGAGCCCTGCATATTCGTCGTGCTTGATTGCCTGCAGATAAATCAAGCGAAACGAAAAGATGCTGAACAGGCCGATAAAACCAGCACACACCAGAGCGCAGCGAGTTCGGCTACTTGGATTCATGTTGCGGTAAAGGATTCACGACAGGTTGAATCGCCTCTTCGTCGGTCGAGCGCGCCGGAATTGTCAGCCGTACAATCTTTGAATCCGAGACGGGGACCATTTTCAGGTAACCTTCTTTGAGGCGGCGTTGCAAAGCCGTGCGCGAAGTGAGCGCCGCAATTTGTCCGGCTGCTTCATCGTTTTTAGTGCGCAGCGACGCGAGCTCCGTCTCCACTGCCTTTCTGCGCTCGCCAAGGTGATAGAGTTGCAGCGTCAAATACACATAAGCCAACCCGGCAAGCGCGAGAAATGCCGTCATCACAATCCAGCGCGCCAGTGATGCCGCGTTTACTGTATTACAACTTCGTCGCCGTGATCGGTTCATTTGATTTTCTCGGCCACGCGCAACTTTGCGCTTCGGGATCGGGGGTTGGCACGCTGTTCTTCCTCGCTCGGCTCCACGGGTTTGGCCGTAACAACCGTCATGTCGTAATCGGGATTGCGCCGCGGCTCAGGCCATTCAGGTTTGTCGAGCCATTCCTTGCTATGATTCCGAAAGAAATTTTTCACTATCCGGTCCTCCAGAGAATGGAAAGTGATGACGGCGATCCGTCCGCCCCTCTCGAGTCGCGGAGTCAAGACGCGCAGGCCGTGTTCCAGTGCACCTAGCTCATCATTCACTTCCATCCGCAGCGCTTGAAACACGTGAGTCGCCGGATGGTGTCGTCCATGACGGCCCACCAGCTTTTCAATCGTGCGCGCGAGTGGGAGCGTTTCGCGAAACGGCGAACTTTTGCGTATCTTCACGATCATGCTCGCGATACGGCGCGCGGCCGGTTCCTCGCCGAGCTCACGAAAAATGCCGATCAATTCCTCTTCGCTGTAATCATTTATGATTGTGGCCGCCGTGAGGCTCGTTTGCGGGTCCATCCGCATGTCAAGCGGACCGTTTCGAATCAAACTGAAGCCGCGCTCCGCATTTTCGAGTTGCCGGGAAGAAACACCCAAATCAAGAAGCACACCGCCGATACTCCGAATCCCGAGTTCGTCGAGAACACAATCTGCGTATCGGAAATTGGCCTGCCGCACGATGATCCGGCGGCCAAGATGCGCCAGACGCTCGGTCACGTGTCGGACTGCATCCGGATCCTGATCCAAAGCCAGAACGTCGGCGCCGCTTTCCATAAGCGCTTCGCTGTGACCGCCGCCGCCGCACGTTCCGTCGAGGATCAGCATGCCTGCTTTCGGTTTGAGTAGTTCAACCGCTTCTTTCTGCAAAACCGGGCGATGATAAATGAATTCGTCCGCCGGCTGCGGGGCTTCTTCTGATGCTTTTTGGTCGACGGCGAGCCATGCGGGCGGCTGGATCCAAAGCGGATTCATGATGAGTTCGCGCACCATGTCCTTACAATCCAATCTCCTTCGCTACATGCTGGTAGGTAGCCGTTTCCTCTTCGTGTGCCCGTTTCCACCGTTGCAAATTCCAAATTTCAAAACGCCCGCGGTTGCCTACGAGCGCGACTTCATTCTTTAATCCGACCGTTTGGCAAAGTTCGTCCGGCAAAACGAGGCGCCCCTGACGGTCTGCGCCGGCGTGTTGAGCGCGAGAATGCAGCTGGCGCAGGAATACGCGCCGATCGCGCGCGGAAACCTTCTCGTTCGTCTCCGCGGCCGAACTCATTTTCGCGAACTCCTTTGGCGACATAACCAGCAAAAACTGGTGTGTCGCCTCAGGCAAAAGGATGAAATCCTCAGGACGATCACGCCGCCAACGGGAAGGGATTGTAATCCGATTCTTCTCGTCTATGGAATGCCGGAACTCTCCAGCATAGAAGCGTTCGGGTTGAGAATCAGCGTCCATCGGTCGCGTGGAGCAATGGCCCACTTTACTCCACTTGACCCCACCTTTAACCACCTTCGCGGGAAACGGTCAATAAAAATCTTCACCCATTTCGTCCCAACAATTTCCGATGAAATTTGGTCCGCCGGTCACCGCTTTGGCGCGTTGCATTGACATTCACGAACGTTCTGTTGCGCCGTCGCAGCGAAATTCGTAAGCTCGTCTGCAATGATGAAAAGTCTTCCGTTCGCATTCAGGCTCGCGTCGGCTCTTTTCATGTGCGGCGGCGCGACTGCCTTCGGGCAAGCTTCGACTGACGCCGTGCGAGTCACGATGTCAATGCACCCAGACGGATCACGCACTGTTTACAATTTCGATAACGCACAGCACACAGCAGTGTCGACGACAACAGATCCGGACGGCAAAATTCGTCAGACGATTCATTATCAACTCGACAACGCGGGACGGTTCTCGACCGGAGAAGTTTCAGGACCCGATGGTCGGGTGAGGCTCAAGAGCCACTACAAGTATGACGACGCAGGTCACATCCTGGAAGAAGCTCAAAGCGCAGCCAACGGCACGCCTCTGAACAAGATCGTTTACAGCTACGACCCCGCCGGAAAGCAAACTGGTTATTCTGTCTTTGACGCTTCCGGCAAATTAGTGGGCCGCACAGGCGGCTCTGCGATTCGTCCATCGCCATCGCCAAAATCCCGCGAAAAAACAAAGCGCTAACTCGTTAGGGCGTTGCGCTCGGACTCGGAGCGATTGTAGGCGAGGAGTACCCGGTGTCTTGCGTCTCAAGCGGCAACTTCAAATTGTTGAAGTCTGAACCGCGGATGGTAAATGTGCCGTCCCGTCCCTCCACGCGTGCGCAAAATGTGCCGTCGTTGTTTTGAGCGCCCACGGTGAGTTTGTGTGATGCCTTGTTGTCGGCTGAAGTCGTAAAGCTGAGTACGAGCTGTGGTTTATCGAATGCTTGCTGAGGGGTTGTCGTGCCGAGCCAGCGCAAGGCATACAAGTTCGACAACGTTGTGAGCAACGATTGCAAATTGGCTTGATTGATTGGGCCGTTTCCTGTCAGCCAATGCCACTGGTTGTTTTGATCGCGTTCCAACGACAGCTCTTTATCGGTCGTGACACTTAGTCTGTGAATCTGGTCCGGCTTAAATTTGAAGATCGACAACTCCTGCCATTGCAGCGGATCAGGTGAAATCTGGTCGAGCAATCCACGACGCACTGCTACGACAAATGGTTCGTCGGTGAGGCGCGCGTAAACGTTGTCGCCTTCGTCTTTTCCGAAGGCAATTGTGGCGAACGGTTCCTCGCCCGCTTTAGTCTCGGCCGTGTTCTCTGAGGCAAATGAACTGAAGGTCAATTGCAGCTGTGGCTTATCGAGCCCGTACTTCGGCAGATTGGAAGCGACATCTTCGACGAATTTTGTCACACGCTCGTTTTGCAACGCGTCGATCATGCGCCGAACCGCGCCTGCATCCGCAGGCGCGTGGTTTCGGTTGGCGATTGTCCAATTCCCGTCTTTGCGCGCGAGAACGGTTTTGGTTTTGCCCGGCGCGTCGATCGTGATCCGATCAAGAATATTGGTGTCGATCCGAACCAAATGGTTGTCCCGCAAGTCGCCCGGCTTCGTGTTAAGAATCTCTTCGATTTTTTTCGGCAACGTGTAAACAGAGCCGCGAGGAGCAAACCGCACGTACTCCTGGTCTTTTTCTTTTTCGGCGATGGTGCCGATTTGCAACGTCTGCCCTTTATCTTCCCGGCCGGCCACCTTGATCGACTCGCCTATCTCGACTTTCTGATCTTTTTTCGGCTCCTGATCAAATAATGTGATTGATCCGCGCGGCTCCGCTAACCCGTAAAGGCGCAAGTCGCCACGATCGTCAGCTACAAATTGTCCAATGCGCGCCGACGTGACCTGCGAAATCAGGTCGTTAACTTTCTGATCATCAGCTCGAGCGCGGAGCGGCTTCAGGATTTCCCAATTCGTATCTTTCTTCTCCAACTCGATTTCCCCCGCGGGCGTTTTTAATATCACCCGGCGCACCTGCGCATTACTCAGGTCGGTCAGTTTTTTGTCCCGGAATTCCTCAGGTTTTTTGTCTATGTCTTTCTTAACCGATTGGCCAGTGAGAAACGTTTCGTTTGAGTTTTGGAACCGCACATACATCCTGCCTTCCATCGCGGCGTCTTTGCCGAACAAAATCTCCGGCGGCCGGTCGTGCCCGAGCAGTTTGAGTTTCAGCTTTGGATTATTCAGGCCGTACTCAGCAAGCTTGCTCTTATCAGAGTCAATTTCTTTGGCCGGGATGGTTCCCTCTTTTTGCCAGTTCTCCAAGTCCGACAACAAAGTATCGACTAACGCGGTGTCGGCCTGGTCCTTAATAGGCGTTTCCAAACGCCATTTGTTGTCGCTCCGTCGGATTTCGATCTTTTGATCGCCGTTTTGAATCACGATTCCGTCAATCTTGGTTCGATCGAAATTCACCACGTTCTGCGACTGACGCCGGGCTTCTTCGGTGCTTGGCCGCTTTATTTCGAAAAATCTGAAATAAGCGACACCAGCAAGCGCAATGATTGCCAGAATGAGCGTGTTCCTCCAATTCATGTCAGACGCGACGTTGCCACCACACGACTGTCCCAATGACAGCGGGAATTAGCGGCATTAGAACCAAAAGAATCCAGCGCAGCCGGCGCAATCCTTCCGGATCGAGGCTAAAGGTGAGCGGCTTCGGGATTTTTGGTGCGATACCGATCATTTGCTCGCGGCTCAGCAGCCAGTTCACTGCGCCGGAAATAAAATCGAGCGCCGCCTGATCTTGCATGATCGCATTGTCTTGAACAAACGTCGCGTTACTCACCGCGACGAGCCGTGACGAGTTCACCTGCACGCGAGCATCGGCGCTGCCGCCTTTTTCGGCTGAGGCAGCGATTGTCAGCGGTACATCGCCGGCCTTCTGGGCGTCGGCTTGCAGCTTCACCTGATTGTCTGAGTTGTAATCCGTCTCCGCAAAGTAGCCTTTTTCTGACTGAATAAGCGGCTCGAGCCGGATATTGGCAGCCCGCCCGCGGTTCGGATCCAATGTGAGTGAAGCCGTGCCGCCAACAAAAATCGCTCGCACATCGGCGAGTCGCTTTGTAATCGGACTGTCGCCGAGGAAATGCGCCTGAACATCTCTGGTCAGTGCAAGCTCTTGAATTCCTGTGCGCACGAAAACCATCAGTCTGTCGTCATTTACTTTAACTCCGAGTTCATCGAAAAAGGCACGTAGTCTGGGCGTGTTCGCTGCCGGATCGACAAGAGCCAGGATGCGGCCTTGTTTATCCCAAAAACCGCGCAGCACTTGCATTTCCCGTTCGGAAAAATCGTATTGCGGCCCCACAATCATCAGTGCATTCAGCTCGGCTGGGATTGCGGGCTGGTCGAGAAGGTTCACCTCTTGAAACTTGATGTTTTCGTTTTCGATAAACGTCTTGAGCAGCGTGATGGGGCTCGTGGGTGCGGAAAGCGCCGGCTCCTTGTGACCGGTAACGTATCCCAGCGTCTTTTTCTTCCCTTCGACAAGATCGATCATCGCGCTGGTGATCGCCTGTTCGCCTTTGAACGCGGCGACCCGCGGACCTTCGCCCATAGCCATCCCGCTCTGGTCAACATCCGCCATCTCTGATGCCTTTACTGTTTTGTTTCGGCCCTCATAGTCGAGCACCAAAAGGCTTTCGTCGGTAACGACCTTGTATTTATCGAACAACTCCTTCGCCCGCGAAAGATTCCGCTCCGGATCAATGCGCTCGATATCGATCTTTCCTTTTCCGGCGTACTGATATTCGGTCAGCAGGTTCTGAACATCCGCGCTAATCGGCGTGCTGGGCGAAAAGAAAACCGTGATGCGCATCTTGCCCTTGAGCGAGTCAAGGAAACGCTTTGTCTTGTCTGACAACGCATATTTCTGGTCGCGCGAAAAATCCCAACGCTTGTAGTGCTTGAAGGCAAGCGAGTTCACCATTGCGGCGAGAAACAGAATCAACGCGATCTGGACGACAACATTGAGGCCGATCCGGATCCGGCCGATTTTCATCCTGCGGCTCGTGCGAGGCTCCTTTGGTTCGTCAGCCATGAATCAGAGCCTCCATTTTCGGGATTGGAATGCCTGGTAAGTCAGCATCAGCATGACAATCGTCATGCTGACGTAGAGAACGATCGGCCGCGTGTCGATGATACCTCGGGAGAACGTTCCCATGTGTTCGATCGCTGAGAAATAACCCAGCAAATCGCGCGTCTCGGAGGTTACATCGAGCAGGATGAACTGCACCAGGCCGAGGAAAAACAGCAACGTGATTGCGCAGAAGGAAATGATCGCCGCAATAATCTGGTTCCGGGTCACCACAGATGTGAGGCAGCCGATGGAAAGATAAAACATTCCAAGGAGCAACAGCATCAGGTAAGACCCGAAGTATGCTCCCGGAGAATGCGCAGCTGGCTGATTTGTTACTTTCGCGAAGATCCAAAAATAAACGAGCGTCGGAATCCAGAGGATCAGGTAAAAGACAAGGGCCCCGAAAAACTTCGAGAGCACTACCTGCCAGTCGCGAACAGGCGCAGTTGTGAGAGGCTCAATCGTGCCGAGCTTAAATTCTTCGGCGAACAAACGCATCGTGATCAACGGAAAAATCAGGACGAATGCGAACCAGAAAAAGACCGAATTAAAGAATGCCTCCTGGATGGTGTATTGCACCTGGCGCTGGTTCATGAACGAGACCTGGAAATAAAAATCGATTCCGCTGATGATCAGAAAAAAGATCATCACGATGTACGCGATCGGAGAGTAAAAATAGCTGCGCACTTCGCGCGTGAGCAGGGTCCAGAATTTACGCATGGCTCTGAAGCGATGGAGTAATGGAGTGATGGAGTGATGGAGTGATGACGTGCTCCTCAGGATCTTCCGCGATACGGTTTATCCAGTTTTCATCTCCACGTTTTTGCTCCAGCTTATCAATCAGGCGCAGCAAACGGTTTTCGACTTCATAATGTAGAACGTCCACATCGTGGAAACGCGATTCTGTAATTTGCCTGGTTTGGCTAAGACCGACCGCGCGCGTCATTGTCTCGGCGGATGAACCGAGCGCGTAATACAAAAATTCAATATATTCGTTAAGCGAGCGTCGGCCGTACCCTTCGGAAATGTTTGCGGACACTGATTGTGCGGCATCGGCTAATTCTGAGCGGCGTTTGAAATCAATCTTGTTCTTCGAGAAAACGATCGCCCAGACGAGTTCGAATAACTCCATGGCTTTTTGCCAAACAATCAGCTTCATATAGCCGCGATTTTTGTTCCGAAGTTCAGTTTCGTAATTCATAACTCCAATACTCCAACACTCCATTACTCCACCACTCCTCTACTTCCGGTCAGACTTGATCCGGATGGGTCAGCTCGACGAATACATCCTCGAGGGTTCCGCGGCGCTGAGTGAGTTCGCGCACTGCCCACTGGCGTTCAACCGCGAGACGGAAAACCTCTTCGCGCACGTCCGCGCCAGATTCGACTCGCAATGAGAATTTCTTCCATTCGTCCTCGCCACCCATTACGACGGCTCGAACGCCCGGAATCTTCTTCAATTGCTCCTCACCGTTGTCGTTTCCGACCTTCGCCTCAAGCTCTACGCCGCCAGCTTGTCTGACTTTCCCCAACAAATTCTCCGGTGTATCGCACGCTTCAATTCTACCTTTGTGAATAATGATCACGCGGCTGCATGTCATTTCCACCTCGGGCAAGATATGGGTGGAAAGCAAAATTGTGTGTTGCCTGCCTAGATTCTTAATCAACTCCCGCACCTGCCGGATTTGATTTGGGTCCAGGCCAATCGTGGGCTCATCGAGAATAAGAAGGTCTGGTTCCGCCAGTAGCGCATCGGCCAGACCGACGCGCTGCCGATATCCTTTGGATAAGGTTCCGATGAGCTTTCGTTCAACATCTTTAAGAGCGCAAAGCTCCTTCACATCGCCAACCCGCTCTGCGACGCGACGGTGGGGCACCCCCTTGAGTGCCGCGCGATAATTCAGGTATTCCGTGACGCGCATATCGCTGTAGAGCGGAACGTTTTCCGGCATGTAGCCGAGGTGCCCGCGCGCCTCAAGCGATCTCTCAAAAACGTCGAATCCGGCGATGCTCGCGCGACCGGAAGTCGGTGGCATGAAACCCGCCAGGATTCGCATGGTCGTAGTTTTGCCGGCGCCATTCGGCCCGAGAAATCCCATGATCTCGCCACGGCTCACCTCGAAATTCAAATCCTGAATGGCAGTCTGGCCGGCGTATCGTTTCGTTAAATTCTCAACCTTGATCATCTTGCGATATTTCGATGAGACAACCGAGCCGCGATTGCGTTGGCAATTTTTTTATCGCGCTTTGAGAGTTAGAGCGGCGAGCTCGTGATTCTCTCCACGCGCGCGGACTATGCCGATCGTAAACTCCACGGTCGCACCGCTCTGGACCGGTCGCAGCAGCTCGTCAACCTGTTTCACGGATACGGCCGTCGATTTGTTAATGCGATACAGGACCATTCCGCGCGTAATCCCGGCGGCATCCGCCGGGCTGTCGGGTTCTACCGCCGTAATTAAGACGCCACGACCTTGCAGATACCCGAGCGCTTCGCTCAATTCCGCACTCAGGTTTTGCAGCTGCATTCCGAATAATTTTTCGGTGCGCGGACTGCTGGTTTCGGCAGGTGCAGGAGAGTCTTTAAGCTTAGCCTGCTTCATCGCCACTTGCTTGAAACGATTGACAGTGTCACGCACGACGTCGGCCGGAATTGCGAAGCCCAGTCCCTGGGTGGGGACGCCTTGCGGCGTAAACGCCATCTTCGCCGACGCAATACCTACCAGTCGGCCAGAGAGATCGACTACCGGCCCGCCGCTGTTGCCGGGATTGATTGCGGCATCGGTCTGCACCAAATCTTTGTACTCGGTTTCATCAACGGTGATGTTCCGTTTGACTGCGCTCAGCACGCCGCGGCTGATAGAGCTGCCGTAGCCAACAGCGTTGCCTACCACCATCACTGTCTGACCCAGCAGGTTCGGAGAAATATCGTCGAGATTAATAAAGGGGAAATCGGTCTGCGCATCGATTTTGATAAAGGCCAGGTCGGTCTTGTCATCGCCGGTAATGTAATGAGCGCGATAGGTTTTCCCATCGTGAGCGGTTACATGAATCTTTAAGTCCGCAGCACGCTCTACCACGTGCTGGTTCGTTATGATGTAACCTGCGGGATCTATTATGAAACCGGAGCCGAGGCTTTGCAGCGTCTGACGGACTTCGCGCGGTCTAAACCGATTGTAACCGAAGAATTGGGAGTAAACTTCGTCGAACGGGTCGCGCACCGTTCGCTTAACCACTCGTTCGGTATTGATATTCACTACCGCTGGCAAAACTTTCGCCACGGCCAAAACCGCTGGCTCCGAAGCCGGATCGGTCTGTGCAAAAGAGGGCGCTGAAATCGCGAGCACCAAAACCGCCGCGACCGCGCAAACAGCACGATTTCCCAGACGCATACGCGCAGCAAGTAACGAGGCGGCCTTCGGACTGTCAACTTGCCGCGATGCGTAATCATCCGAGATTAACCCACTATGCGCACCTCAATTGACGCTCGCGCAAATCTTCACCTGATCGAAGATAAATATCGGCTTTGGCAGGAGAACCCTGACTCGGTCGATTCGGGGTGGTCTGCCTTTTTTGAAGGATTCGAACTGGGGAATCTTCCGGAGCGCAATGGGGCTGTGGAAGCCGAGGTCGATGCTCGCGAAGCAGCGTTACAGACGCGCATTGATGGATTGGTCTACGCTTATTGCTCGTTGGGTCACACGATCGCGCGCATAGATCCTCTGGGAGAGGGGCGGCCGACGAATCCACTGCTGCGTCTGAGTGAGTTTGGGTTCACCGAATCAGATCTCGATCTTCGCGTTTCGTCGAAGTTCTTCCTCAATAATCAGCCGATGACGTTGCGCGACATGGTTGCGGGGCTCGACAGAATTTACGCCGACTCGATTGGATCGGAGTTCATGCATATTCAGGACCCGCACATCCGCGAATGGATCCGGCGGCGACTGGAAACACGTCCACACAAACATTCAACGCCTCGTGCTGTCCAGGTCGCGCTGTTGCGGGCGCTACTAGAAGCCGAGTCCTTCGAGATTTTTCTGCATACCCGCTACGTCGGACAAAAACGCTTCTCGTTACAGGGAGCGGAGACGCTGCTGGTCGCTCTCGAGACAATCCTGCACAAATGCCCGGACGGCGGTGTCGAGGAGATTTGCATGGCAATGGCGCATCGCGGACGGCTCAACGTCCTTGCGAATTTTCTGCGCAAATCGCTGAAGGTGATCTTCACCGAATTCAGCGAGAACTACATTCCGGATTTGGTCGCTGGCGATGGCGACGTAAAATATCATCTCGGTTATGATGCCGTGCGCAGGCTCGCTTCGGGCGCGGAGGTTGAGATCCGGCTTTCGTCGAACCCCAGCCATTTGGAAGCTGTCGATCCAGTCGTGGAAGGGAAAGCGCGCGCGCGGCAACGAATTCGCGGCGATACCGAGCACCGAAAAAAAGTTTTGCCGCTGCTTGTGCACGGCGATGCGGCGTTCATCGCGCAGGGGATCGTAGCCGAGACGCTGAATTTGTCGCAGTTACACGGTTACAGCACGGGCGGCACTATCCACGTCGTGGTGAACAATCAAATCGGCTTCACGACGTTGCCCAAAGATGCCCGATCGTCTCGTTACGCCACAGATATCGCTAAGATGATTGAGGCGCCGATTTTCCACGTGAATGGCGACGACCCGCTCGCAGTGACGTTTGTCACCGATTTGGCGTTCGATTTCCGCCAGCAATTCGGACGAGACGTAGTGATCGACCTGTATTGCTATCGCCGC
This sequence comes from uncultured Verrucomicrobiae bacterium, assembly GCA_963805485.1. Classification (GTDB taxonomy): domain Bacteria; phylum Verrucomicrobiota; class Verrucomicrobiia; order Chthoniobacterales; family UBA10450; genus Udaeobacter. The sequence goes on from CAWDUN010000003.1 coordinate 685,242, forward strand.
TACGGCCATAACGAAGGCGACGAACCGTCGTTCACGCAGCCCGATCTTTACGCAAAGATCGAGAAACGTCCGTCTGTCACGCAGCTTTATAAGCGCGAGTTGCTCGATGCGGGAACGCTGAGCGAAGACGACGCTGTTTCGCTGGAGACCGAGTTCGCCCTGCGCCTAGAAATGACGCGGGACGAAGTGAATGCGATCGAAAAACGCAGAGCGAACCAGAAAGCCAAGTTCAGAGAATCGACGGCGATTTTTCAACCTGAATACACGAGCGAGTCTGAGCCGACCGCTATCAGCGAGAAAGCTCTTAAAACGATCGTCGACGGTCTCACCCGTGTGCCGGACGGTTTTGAGGTTCAGTCAAAAATACGACGCATCGTGATCGACCATCAGCGCCAGGTCTTTGAGGATGGTGGACCGTATGAATGGCATTTCGCAGAAGCGCTTGCATTCGGATCGCTGCTTCTGGAGGGAATTCCAGTTCGGTTATCGGGTCAGGACAGTTCGCGCGGCACCTTCAGCACACGGCACTCCGTGCTTTACGATGCCAGGACGGGCAAACCGTACGTGCCGCTGATGCACCTGGCTGAAAAACAAGCGCGCATCTGCATTTATAACAGCCCGCTCTCGGAGGCCGCTGTGCTCGGATTTGATTACGGCTACTCACTTGAGTACCCCAAGATGCTTTGCCTCTGGGAGGCGCAATTCGGCGATTTCATGAATGGTGCGCAGACCATTATCGATCAATTCATCGTGTCAGCGGAATCCAAGTGGCAACGGCCGAGTGGAATTGTGCTGTTACTTCCGCACGGGTACGAAGGGCAGGGGCCGGAACATTCCAGTGCGCGCATCGAACGCTTTCTTCAGGAATGTGCCGAGGACAACATCCAGGTCTGCAATGTTACGACCGCCGCACAGTATTTTCATGTGCTGCGCCGCCAGATGAAACGCGATTTCATCAAGCCGCTCATAATCGCTACGCCCAAGAGCTTGTTACGCGCCAGGTATGCGTCGTCGCCGGCTGAGGAATTCCTCCACGGCCGGTTCGAAGAAATTCTTGGTGAAGATGAAGTTGGTCCGTCCGACAATGTGAAGCGCGTCGTTTTTTGCTCCGGCAAAATCTATTACGATCTTCTGAAGTATCGCAGCGAACGCAAAATTGAAGACGCAGCGATCATTCGCATCGAGCAGCTTTATCCTCTCGCTGAAAACAGGCTCCGCGAAATGCTCAAGCCATTTCCAAAAACCGCGAAGCTCGTCTGGTGTCAGGAAGAACCGCAGAACATGGGTGCATGGACTTTCATTGAACCGCGATTGCGAACGCTCCTTTGCACGGAAATTGCCTACGCAGGTCGGGAGGCCAGTGCCAGTCCCGCCGTAGGCGCACTTGCTCGACACAAACGCGAGCAAGCGCGTCTCGTTGCCGACGCGTTTTCGATTTAACGCTGATGACGTCGCCATTGCGTAGTGGCGACTGCGTTGCTTCGCCGGTTGACGGATGTTAGCGTCGCCCGCCTCGCCATGAGCCAAAATTACAAGGATACCTTGAACCTGCCGCGCACAGGTTTTCCGATGAAGGCGAACCTTGCCGCGCGCGAGCCGGAGATGCTCAGGGCTTGGGAAGACACCAAGCTTTACCAGCAGATTCAGAAATCGCGCGATGGCGGGGAACTGTTCGTTTTGCATGATGGCCCGCCATTCGCCAACGGCGACGTACACATGGGCACGGCGCTCAACAAAATCCTCAAAGACTTCGTGGTGAAATCGCAGACGATGCTTGGCAAACGCGCGCCGTACGTCCCTGGATGGGACTGTCATGGCCTGCCAATCGAGTATAAAGTGGTAAAGGAGTCGCGCGAGCTTTCACCGCTGGAGGTCCGTCGAAAATGCGAAGCGTTTGCGCGAAAATTCATCGATATCCAGCGCGAGCAGTTCAGACGACTCGGCGTCTTCGGCGATTGGGAAAATCCGTACCTGACAATGGATCCCAAATACGAAGCGGAGATTCTGCGCGCGTTCGCGGTTTTCGTTGAGAAAGGCCTGGTGTACGAGGCGCAGAAGCCTGTGTTTTGGAGCACCGGGGCGCAGACCGCCCTCGCCGAAGCCGAAGTGGAATATCAAGACCGCGATGACACCGCCGTCTTCGTCAAATTCCCGATTAATGGTGGGGCGCGATCGCCCGGCTCCGCCAACGCTACGGCGGGCGAGCCGAGCGAGAGCGCGGCTGTAGGGGAAGCTGACAACTTCCCGAACGGAACGAGCATCGCGATCTGGACCACAACTCCCTGGACGTTGCCAGCCAATCTCGCCATCGCTGTAGATGCAAAAGAGAATTACGCGGTCCAGGAATTTTCGCGAAATGGGACTTCTGAAATCCTGGTTCTCGCTGAGAAGCTTGTTCCACGATTCTCTATAGCCACAGGATCACAGCCGGTCGGAAAACCGCTCGCCTCATTTCCTGGCGCGAATCTACAAGGAGTAAAAGCGCGCCATCCATTTCTGGATCGTAACGTTCCGGTGTTCACGGCCGGTTTTGTGACAATGGATTCTGGAACTGGCGCGGTGCACATCGCACCTGGTCATGGTGCGGACGATTACGTTTTGGGACTTGAACACAAACTGCCAATTCTATCCCCAGTCGACGATCATGGCCGATTCACGGATGAAGCTGGCCTGCCGAATCTGACGGGCAAATACGTGTTCGACGCGAATCCCGATATCGTCGAATTGCTTCGCGATCGTGGGATGCTTCTAGGAGAAGAAAAATTTCATCACTCCTATCCATATTGCTGGCGATCGAAAACGCCGATCATCTTTCGCAACGTCGATCAGTTTTTCATTCGCATTGACGCACTGCGCGGCAGAGCGCTGGAAGCAATTCACAATGAAGTAAAATGGATTCCCGCGTGGGGCGAAAACCGTATCGCGGGGACGGTTGAATCGCGGCCGGACTGGGTGATCTCGCGCCAACGCAGCTGGGGCGTGCCCCTGCCTGTGTTTTATGACAAGAATGGCAAAGTCATTCTCGATCCAGCCATCATTCGCAAGTTGGCCGATCTTGTCGCGGAGCGCGGCTCCAACATCTGGTTCGAATTGGATGATGCCGCTCTGGCAAAAGAAGTCGGACTACCACCGAATACCTCCAAGGGCAGCGACACGATCGACGTCTGGATCGACAGCGGAGTCTCGCATAAGGCGGTCTGCGCCATTCATCCTGAGTTGCGCGATCCCGCCGACATGTATCTGGAGGCTACCGACCAACATCGCGGCTGGTTTCAATCATCGCTGATGACGAGCATCGCGCTGAATAATCGCGCGCCATACAAAATGTGTGTGACACACGGCTTCGTGGTCGATGTGGACGGCAAGAAGATTTCCAAGTCGGGCACGTATGAGAAACCAACTGCTGCCGATCATTTCGTTGGCAAATACGGCGCCGATCTGCTGCGGCTTTGGGCGAGTAGCATTGATTACACGACCGACGTGCCTTTTTCGGAAGAAATCTTCACACGTCTCGGGGACACGTATCGCAGGATTCGTAACACGCTGCGTATTTTGCTTGGGAATCTGAATGATTTTACTGCTGCACCGTCATCCCGAGTGCAGCGAATCGGAGTCGAGGGAGCCCGCGATGAAAACGTACAGGTAACTCTACGGGATTCCTCGACTTCGCTCGGAATGACGTTAGTCGATCGCTGGATTCTGGAACGATTGGACGAAGTGATCGGCACATGCCGGTCCGCATACGCAAAATTCGAATTCCACAAGGTCTATCACGCGCTCAACCATTTTTGCGCCGTAGATTTAAGCAGCCTCTACATCGACATCACCAAAGATCGACTGTATTGCGACACACCGGATTCGCCACGCCGCCGCGCGACACAGGCGGCGATACGCGATATTTTCGACGCGCTCTGTAAATTGCTTGCGCCGGTTCTTGTTTTCACCGCTGAGGAAGCATGGCGCCATTCAGCTGTAGCCGGCATGCGCTGATGCCGGCCAGCCGGGATCAGCGCCCACGGCTACAACATCAGTTCATCTACAGCAATTTCCCGCCTCAGAGAATCGAGGCCGGGAAGCAATCGGTCAGGTTGAAGAGCTTTTGAGATTGCGCGGCATCATCGGCCAGGCGATCGAGCAGGCGCGTCAGGAAAAACTGATTGGCAACACCTTGGAAGCCCGCGTGGTTTTATATTCGGATTCCGACGTTACACAAAAGATTCCCAAGGAAGAACTGGAGGAATTTTTTATTTTGAGTGATTTGACGATCCAACAGGCGAAAGAAGCGAGCGCTTCAGTAACGAAAACGCCTTACAACAAATGCGCCCGCTGCTGGCGACATCGGCCGACTGTCGGGACAAGCCAAGCGCATCCGGATTTGTGCGATCGTTGCGAGAGCGTGGTGAGCGCAATGACAAAACCCGAATGACGGATGACGAAGGAATGCTTAAATGACGAATGATGAAATCACCGCTGGGATTGCGTTCGTGATTCGTACTTCGTCATTATTTCGTCATTCGTCATTGGTCATTCGTCATTCAGCCGCCTGGCGGCGTTGATAATGAGATTTCTCCTCTTTCTCTCGCTTCCGCTTTATGGTTTGGACCAACTGACAAAGCATTGGGTACAGCGATCGATAAGTCCTTACGAGGCTCTCAGTGTAGTGCCTGATTTCTTCCATCTGGTTAACGTCCCCAACACCGGCGCGGCGTTTGGATCTTTCAAGGGCAACAACACTTTCTTCGTCGTAATTTCCCTCATCGCTTTAGTCGTCGTGACAGTTCTGCTGGTGCGACACCGCCGGTCCGACCCGTGGCGGGATGTATCCCTGGCGCTTCTCCTCGCTGGCATTCTGGGAAACCTGACAGATCGCCTGCTTTACGGACATGTGATCGACTTCCTGCTTTTTAATTTGCACATCCGCTACGCCGATCCCTGGCCTGCGTTCAACGTCGCCGATTCATGCATCTCGATTGCCGTAGTCCTGTTTATCATTCACTCGTTTAGAAAAGAAAGATCCAGCGTCGAACAATCAGCAAGGTAGGGGCGATTGACCTCAATCGCCCGCTCAGTGATGGTCATAGCGCGTCAAATGGGCGGTTGCGGTGAACCGCCCCTACCTCTTGTCCGATGAAACCTTCGCCCATGGAAATGACCGCGCGTAAAGTCGCGACGCGCTTGCGCGAGCATGGGCACATCGCGTACTTCGCAGGAGGTTGCGTGCGCGACATGGTCCGAGGTTTAGCACCTAAGGATTACGATATAGCGACTGACGCGCGCCCCGAGATCGTGCAGACGCTTTTTCCGCGCACGTACGCGGTCGGCGCTCATTTTGGCGTAATCATCGTGTTGGAAGACGGCTTTCAATTTGAGGTAGCCACCTTTCGCTCCGATGACGCTTACATTGACGGCAGGCATCCAACCGCGGTGCATTTTTCCTCGCCGGAAGCAGACGCGCAGCGACGCGATTTCACCATTAACGGAATGTTTTACGATCCCGTCGCAGGTGAGGTGATTGATCTCGTCGGCGGTGAAACCGACATCGCGGCAAAATTGGTGCGGGCGATTGGAGACCCCGCCAGGAGATTTGCCGAAGATCGCCTGCGCATGCTTCGGGCGGTGCGCTTCGCCGCAGTGCTCGACTACGAGATCGATAAACCAACCTGGGACGCGCTTGTAGCCAGTGCGCCTTCAATCAATCAGATCAGTGCGGAACGAATTCGCGACGAACTGGTGCGTATTTTTTTATCGCCGAATCGTGTGCGCGGTTGGGATCTGCTCGATTCCAGCGGTCTGATGCGTGCAATTCTACCGGAGATCGCCGCGATGAAAGGTGTTTTGCAGCCCGAACAATTCCATCCTGAAGGAGACGTGTTCGTGCACACCCGGCTGATGTTGTCGCTGCTTCCCGAAAGAGTTTCGGTACCGTTGGTTTTCGCGGTGTTATTTCACGATGTGGCGAAGCCAGTGACTGCGACCGTGGATGAAACCGGCCGGATCCGTTTCAACGAACACGACCGAATCGGGGCGCAGATGACTGAGGAGATCATGCGCCGCTTGCGATTTTCAGGGGCTGAAATTGAGGCGGCCGTTGAAATGGTCAGGCAACACATGGTTTTCAAGGACACGCCGAAGATGCGAGTGGCGAAATTGAAGCGGTTCATGGCGCGACCAACGTTCAACGAGGAGCTGGAACTTCACCGGGTTGATTGCGAAAGCAGTCATCGCATGCTCGACAATTACCAATTTCTGCTGGGCAAACGCGAAGAATTTGCTAACGAACCAATCATTCCGCCGCCGCTGGTGCGCGGTGACGATTTGATCGCACTCGGTTTTCAGCCCGGCCCAGAATTTGGCCAGATTCTGGAAGCCGTCGAGACGCGACAACTGGAGGGAGGCCTTCGTACAGCTGATGAAGCGCTTGCGTGGGTAAAAGAACGATATTTGTCGGGTAAGCAGAACTAAGAAAACTCCAATTAGCGAAGGTCGAATGAGAATTCTGATGAGCAGCGCGGAGGGGCCTCCGATGCAACGGACCGGCGCGCTTGTAGACGTCATGGACGCGTTGCCGCGCGCGCTGCGCGATCGTGGACATGAGGTCAGCGTGGCACTGCCGTTCTATCGCGAGATTCGAGAGAATCGTGCCTTTAAGAAGAAGGACACCGGTATAACTGTCGAGGTGCAACTCGGCGCTGCGACTCACGTCGCGCGATACCTGGAAGGCCGAAGCGCTTCCGGCGTGCAACTATTCTTTATCCGCTGCGATGAATTCTTTGATCGCCCTGGAATTTATGGCGAGCGTGGCAAGCCATACGACGACAATGCGGCGCGATTCATTTTTTTCTGCAAAGCAATCGTCGAGCTGGCCCGTCGATTAACACCCCAAGTGGAAATTCTGCACGTGCACGATTGGGCGCCTGCGTTGGTGCCCGTTTTTGTGCATGCGCACGCACTACCTTTCAGCACGGTTTTGACCATCCACCACGTTGCTGATCAAGGCAGCTTTTGGGGACTCGATTTTCATCTCACGAATTTGCCGGAGCGGTTTTTTACGCTGGATGGCGTGGAGTTTTTCGGACGGCTCAATTTTCTCAAAGGCGGCATTCTTTACGCCGACCGAACCACGACCGTGAGCGAGCACTACCGGCGCGAAATCCTGACCGCGGCAGGTGGATGTGGTCTGGATGGTGTTTTGCGTGAAAATTCGCATCGGCTAACCGCAATTCTGGATGGCGTGGATTACACGCGCTGGAATCCGGCGTCCGATCGTTTGCTCCCCGCGCGTTACGATGCGCGACGTTTCGGTGGAAAAAAGCTTTGTCGCCAGGCGCTCCTGAAGCAAATGAACCTCGCCGCTGCGCCGAGCGGTCCCGTGTTCGGAATGGTGAGTCGCGTGGTCCAGGAAAAAGGTTTCGAAATTCTCGTGCCGCTGCTTGATCGGTTACTTTGGGACGATGTTCGCTTGATTATCCTTGGCGAAGGCGATCCTGCGTTTGAAACGGCGCTTGCCGTCACAGCGAGAAAATTTCCAACCAAGTTTGCGTACCAAAAAGATTACGACGAGAAAGTGGCGCACTTGATTCAGGCAGGCATGGATATCAGCCTGATCCCATCGCGCTTTGAACCGGCAGGCCTGGGCGCGATGTACAACTTGAAATATGGCGCACTGCCGGTCGCGCGCGTGACCGGTGGAATCCAGGAGATCATCGAGGATTACGATCCTACAACGGACAGGGGTTATGGCTTCTTGTGCTATCAATATTCAAGCGAGGCATTCTGGGACGCGGTGAAACGGGCGCGTCAAATCTTTCGCGATCAGCGCGTTTGGACGAAGCTAATGAAACGCGCGATGGCCCGCGATTTTTCGTGGGACGCGTCAGCGCAACACTATGAAGCCCTGTATGCGGAGCTTGTCGGCGCTCCGGATAAAGCTGCTGCGTAGAGTGCAGCCCGATCGCGCTGCCCGGCTTTCCGTTTGCCAAGCGCGCTGAGATGTGGAATTATGGGCAGCTTTTTCTCCCCAGAGAAACTATGGCTTACGCAATCATCAGAACTGGTGGCAGGCAATTTCGCGTCGCGGAAGGCGACACCATTGATGTCGATCTTCTCGACGTCGAATCGGGTAAAACTGCCACCTTTGGTGACGTACTATTGTTTGCCGATGGAAAAGAGATGAGTCACGGCAACCCGCTCATCTCCGGGGCAAAGGTGACTGCTGAAGTTGTCGAACAACGTAAGGACAAAAAAGTCGTCGCCTTCAAGTACAAGCGGCGCAAAGGTTATCACCGCACGGTCGGGCACCGGCGCAAATTGACGCGTGTAAGGATCAAGACAATCGATGTTGGATCCAAGAAAACCTCGAAACAATCAGAGTAGATCGAACATCAACCCTCAAACATCAAACTCCCGTCATGGCTCATAAAAAAGGACAAGGCAGTGTTAAAAACGGGCGCGACAGCGTCAGCAAACGGCTGGGTGTGAAAAAATTCGGCAGCGAGGTAGTGGTAGCCGGCAATATTATTCTGCGCCAGCGCGGAACAAAATTTCTGCCGGGAAGAAACGTTGGTCTTGGTCGCGATTACACGATCTTTGCTCTGATTGATGGGAGCGTGCGCTTCGATCGCGGCGGGCGACGGGTGAATGTAGATCCCGCAGTGGTCACCGCTTCCTCATCTTGAAGCCTCGGAAAACTTTCGGCGTCGAAAGATTCCGTTGTAAAATTGAGGGGTAACTCTAGCAGGATTTCTTGACTCGCAATGACTGGGCTTGCTTTGCCGCTTTCCTTCACGGTATAAGCGAGGTTTCGCCATGATGAGGTATAACACTTTTCTACTTTTTGGCGCGCCTGGCAGCGGCAAAGGCACACAGGGCAAAACCCTCGGCACGATCCCGCGTTACTATCATTGCGCTTGTGGCGACGTATTCCGCTCCATCGACACCCGCACAAAAGTAGGCAAAGCTTTCCTTGAGTACTCGAGTAAAGGCCAGCTCGTTCCGGACGAGATCACAGTGGAGCTGTGGCGGGAAGCAATCGATTCAGCCGTAGAAGCGCACAAGTTCAAGCCTGATATCGACACTCTCGTATTGGACGGAATTCCGCGAAACGTCGGTCAGGCTAAGATCATGAACGAAATGATCGATGTGAAGAAGGTGTTCCATCTTGCATGCCCCGACCGCGAAACACTGTTTTACCGGCTCAAGAAACGCGCTCTGAAAGAGAATCGTCTCGACGACGCAAACGAGGAAGTCATCCAGCGGCGTCTTGATATTTACGAGAAAGAATCAAGGCCAGTGCTGTCATACTATTCAAAAGATCTGATTACCGTGGTTGACGCCATTCAGCCGCCTGTGAAAGTTCTGCTCGATATCTTAGAGAGCGTGAACGAGGGCGCGTATGAATCAGCAGCAGTTTGAAAATTTCACCGCATCGAGTCTTTATTGCGAAAAATGCAAAGCCGCGAAGCCGGTCCGCGAGCGGCTCCTGTTAGTGCTGACTGATCGCGAGATCTTCGATTATCTCTGCACGGAATGCGGTTCGTCAGTAGGCCGTCGCGAAGTCACGGCTGGCGAAAAGATGATGGCGCAAGCGATGGCAGGCCGAACACGTCGTGCGCCGGTGTCTGTTCGGCTTCCCTAATTCAAAACAACGCGGTAGGCGCGGCACAGAAATGGACGGCCTGCCGCACTTGCGGGATCCATCATTGATGAGATGGCTTCTCAAGGCATGCGAATAATTTTCATCGGCACGGGCGAAATCGGGATACCGACTCTAGGAGCCTTACTGGATTCCGAACACGAAGTTGTTGGGATCGTCACTCAACCGGACAAGCCCGTTGGGCGCGAGCAGAGCATTGAACCGCCGCCGATAAAAAAGGCGTTGAAGGATAGGGCACGACGGCTGGGCGCGCCGATCTTTCAACCCGGAGGAATCAAAGATTCACAGAGTATTGAAGAAATCCGTCGGCTTACACCCGATGTGATTGTCGTGGTTGCCTACGGCCAAATTCTGCCGCCTGACGTGCTCGAAATTCCGCGTCTCGCCTGTTTGAATTTGCATGCCTCGCTTCTCCCGCGCTGGAGAGGCGCAGCGCCGATTCAAGCCGCAATCGCGGCGGGCGATTCTGACACGGGCATCACTGCCATGTACATGGACGAAGGACTCGACACTGGCGATATCCTGTTGCAGCGCAGAGTAAACATATTGCCTAACGACACAGGTGGATCGTTGCATGATCGTCTGGCGCAGATCGCTCCCGAGACGTTGCTTGAATCTTTGCGACTACTCGCAGCCGGGGACGCGCCGCGCCTTCCGCAGGACAATGCGCGCGCGACTTATGCCCCAAAACTGAAACGCGAACACGGCCAGATCGATTGGTCTCAATCCGCTGAAGCGATTGAGAAAAAAATTCGCGCCCACAATCCGTGGCCCGGCGCATTCATGAAACTCGGTCGCCAGAACCTGAAAATCTTTTCCGCGTCAGTTGTCGATCTCAAAGGCCAACCTGCAGAAATTTTGCGCAGCGACAAAGATCTGATCGTTGCTACTGGCAAAGGCGCACTTTCTCTCGGCGAAGTGCAACTCGAAGGGAAACGGCGAATGAATGCAGGGGAATTTCTGCGGGGGTACGGTGCGCTCTTCAGTGCTGCAGATTAAGTAGCGGAGCGCGGCATTTTGCCAGCCGCCGCCGGCATTGTGCCCGAGAGTTAGTCGTAATGTGTCCGGGCAAGATGCCCGCGCTCCCGCTTTGTTTGTGCTTTCCAAAGGTGGTTATCTTCTGCTTGGATGTTCACCCGCCACCATGGAACCAGAAGCGCCAGTCTATGAACGGATCGTCCTTAAGCTGAGCGGCGAAGCCGTGCAGGAGCGTGGCGGTCGCGACAATATTTCGCCTACCGTCGTGCGCGGGATCGCCGAGCGCATGAAAGAAGTACGCGATCTGGGCGTGGAAGTTGCCGTCGTGATCGGCGGTGGCAACATCTGGCGGGGACTTTCGGCGGCAGATCGCGGAATGGATCGCACCACTGCGGATTACATGGGAATGCTTGCCACAGTCATCAACGCTCTGGCGTTGCGAAGCGTACTCGAACAGATCGGAGTCGAAGCCCGCGTTCAAACCGCGATCGAAATGAAAAATGTGGCGGAGCCATTCATCCTTGGCCGCGCCGTTCGGCATCTGGAGCTGGGCAGAGTTGTCATTTTCGCGGCGGGCACCGGTAACCCGTATTTTTCTACCGACACGACGGCAGCGCTGCGCGCCAGCGAGATTCGCGCGGACGTGATCCTCAAAGCTACAAAAGTCGACGGCGTTTACGACCGCGACCCGAACAAGTTTCCGGACGCGAGGCGTTACGACCGCCTCACATTCACCGAAGCCCTCACGAAGCGTCTCCAGATCATGGATTCAACCGCGTTCAGTCTCTGCATGGACAACAAAATCCCGATCGTTGTGTTCAACATGTACAAGCCGGGAATCCTGCGCGACGCGGTGCTGGGCCGAACGGTCGGAACTCTGGTTTGCGATGATGCTCCAGCAAAGTAAACATTCACCAATATGAGCACGGATGACATCCTTCTGGAGGCCGAGATGTCGATGGAAAAAAGCGTCGATTACATGGTTCACGAGTTTGCCGCGGTGCGCACCGGCAAGGCTTCGCCTGCCTTGGTGGAAAACGTCGATGTGCACGCCTACGGCTCTGCCATGAAACTGAAACAACTCGCCCTGATCACGACGCCTGAGCCGCGTTTGCTTGTTGTTCAGCCTTTTGACGCCGGCACTGTGCAAGACATTGAAAGAGCGCTCAAGGAATCAAAAATTGGGATCACGCCTGCGGTTGACGGTAAGATCATTCGATTGCCGATTCCGGAGCTTTCAGAGGAGCGCCGAAAGGAATTGGTGCGCGCGCTTGGAAAAATGGCTGAGGAAGCGCGGGTGCGTGTCCGCACCAATCGCCGCGCCGCGCTCGATGAAGCGAAGAAACTTAAGACGTCCGGCGGATTGACAGAAGATCAATTACGCGACGTGGAAGGCGAAGTGCAAAAACTCACCGACCGCTTCGTCAAATCCGTCGATGACCATCTCCACCACAAAGAAGCCGAGGTCATGAAGGTGTGAGGTGAATGACGAAATCCGAATGACGAATGCCGAATGGTCTCACCGCCGTCGCGAACAAATACTGCAAATTTGTAAGCCGCTTTCCTATACGGCGAAACTTTCGCCGCAGGAACAGTGAGCCACCGCGTTGGGATTGGTGACTTTGAAGCCGCCTTTTTGCAGATCCTCGCTATAATCGAGCACGGAGCCGCTAACGAATAGCGCGCTCTTCGGATCGACCACGAGGTGCACGTTTTGCGTCGGAACAAGGATATCGCGCTCCTTCGGGCCTTCTACCAAATCCATCACGTATTGCAGACCGGAACAGCCACCACCAATCACCTTGAGGCGCAGCGCCCCGTCTGGCTGGCCTTTTTCTTCAAGCAGTGACGCTAACTTGCGCGCCGCGTTTTCGGTCACGCTGATCAAGCGCTCGTTGCCGATTTTGTAATTGATGGTTGGTGTTTCCGGAGTCATCAGCAGGTTTTAACATTATCCGTTTTGCGCCGCTCCGCGAAGTAACTCTGCCACCTCATTTTGCACATCCTCCAATTCGTCCAGGCGCAATTGCGGGTCAGGCACGATGAACACGTCGCCTGTGGAAGCTTGTTCGTAAATGAGAACGCGTCCCTCTGGGGTTTCTTCGGTCTTCACCTGTTTCAATACGCGTTTTCGTTCCAGCATGGCTGCCAGAACATAACAGGCGTTTGCAGGCGGTGACTCGGAGGCGATCAAACGTCGAAAGAGTTGCTCTGCACTTTCCTTCGCCAGGGGTTCCGGCGGCTTTGGCGGAACCGGCTCAAAACGCGATTTCCAAAATGAAAACGGCCGAATATTTTCATTGCGATTTTGCCACGCGTCTTCGCTCAAATCCTCGCGCCGGTAACCATCGGCGCCGTGATACAGAAGCGTGTAAAAATATTCTCCAGGCAGAAACCGCCGCTGCGTCACCGCGCAGGAGTCCGCGCGATGCTTGATCGCCCATTCGTTTGCCAGCGGGTTCATCGCGCAACTATACGCCGCGCGGCAAACGGATTAAAGCTGGGCGGTTCGCGATTTGAGGCGCGAAGGTACAGCAGGTAAAGACCAATTCCGGCGAAAAGAAGGTTCGGCGTCCACGCCGCAATCCATCCCGGGACACGGTCGCCTTCACCGAGAGCGAGAAAAAGATGTACCAAGAAATTATTGGAAAACACGAGGATCACTGCGGCGGCGACGCTGGATAAAACACCGCGACGCGAGTAGCCGATTCCGAGCGGCGCGGCAATACATACCACGACCAGGCACGTCCACGGCAACGCCAGCCTGTATTGGAAATGAGTACGAAACGGCGCCAGCAACGTCGGCGGAAAGTCTGCATTGAAATGGAGGTACTCGCGCAATTCGGGCACGCTGAGCGCTTCTGCTTGCACGTTCGCGCTGCTTAGCCGGAACGGTGTTTCGCTCCAGTGCTCAATTGTCAACGTGGGAAGAAATTCTTCCTTGGTGATATTTCCAGCCGCATCGTAGTAAGCCAGCCGCACGTTCTCCAAATCCCACGCCTTTGTTTCAGGCCGATAATACGCACGAGCGGCCGAATAACTCATGACGATATTGTCCTGCGCGTCCTGTTGCAGTACCTGCACGTTGTTGAACAGATGATCGCCAAGCCGAAAATTCTGGATAAACCAGGTGCGCAAATCAGTTCGATTGCGAAAGACCTGCCCCTGAATGTTCCGTCCAGGACGCGACTGCGCTTCTGAAAGGAAATTTTTCCGCGCCAACTCCGCATGCGGCGCCAGCGAATAGTTGAGCGCCATGCTCACTGCCACGGTCAGCAGACCGATGCCGATCAGCGGTAGCAGGACACGTGGAAGACTCACGCCTGCCGTGAGCATGGAAACAATCTCATTCGACCGCGACATTCGTCCGAGCGCGAAAAGAAGGGACAGCAGAAGCGCAACCGGGAGCAGGATAATGAATACCTGCGGGATCTGCGTGGCGTAATAACGAGCCACCAGAGATATTGGAATATGGTTGTCAATGAAACTCGAGATATTGTCGCTGACGTCGAAGATGAGCCAGATCGAGGTGAACCCGGCGATGCAGTAAAAATAAACCTGCACGAAGTTTCGGATGACGTATCGATCGAGAAGCCGCATTGCGAATTAAACGGTGCTGACCGCGATTGTGGAGTCAAATTCGGTTCGCATGCGGGAGCTTCATCCCGAGCTCGACCAATTAAGTGATTGTCATCGTGAGCGGAGCGAAGGATCTCAGGTATTTGTTCGCCGTTTGCAATGCGATAATCAGAGATGTTTCGCTTCGCTCAACATGACATGATGGCCCGACCGCATTGTATGACGATTGGAATTTCTCTGGAGCTTGGATGTTGGTAATTGATGTTTGATCCTTCTCATGATCGCGTTGAAAGACAATCTCGGCAGCGAATTCGTCGATCGCGTCCGTGCCTTTTTCTCGGAGAACGGCCCGCTCTCCAAGGCAAAGAACTTTGAATTCCGTCAACAACAGCAAGAGATGGCAGCGCGCGTCGCGCAAGCCTTGGAAGAAGAACAGCATCTGATCCTCGAAGCAGGCACTGGCGTCGGTAAATCGCTGGGCTACCTGGTGCCGTCGGTCCTGTTCGCGATGGAGCGGCACAAAAAGGCAATCGTTTCAACGCACACCATTAATCTTCAGGAACAATTGCTGCACAAAGACATTCCGATCTTGAAAAAAGTGCTGCCGGTCGAGTTTGAGGCAGCGTTGATGAAAGGCCGGCAAAATTATTTGTGCGCCCGTCGTCTCGAGCGCGCGCTGCAAAACGAGCAGGAACTCTTCACCGGGCCCGAGCGCAGCGAATTGCAGCGGTTGGCCGAGTGGGCGCGCACTACGCGCGATGGATCACTCAGTGATCTATCGGTGGAACCCGATTCAAAAGTTTGGGCGCAAGTGTGCAGCGAAGCGCATATCTGCACTCAAAAGACTTGTGGCCAGGATCCTCGCTGTTTCTATCAGCAGGCGCGCAAACGGCTGCTCGCAGCGGACGTGATCGTGCTCAATCACACGCTGCTGTTCATTTTGCTGGGGTCGCCAGACATGCAGGAAGAACGCGAGAGCGGGTTCCTGTTCCCGAATGATTTCATCATTTTCGATGAAGCACACACCGTCGAACAAGTTGCCTCGAAGCAAATCGGTATCGGTATCTCGCAATACGGACTGCGATCGACGATCCAGCGGCTCTACAATGCGCGCACACGCAAAGGACTTTTCACCGTAATGCGTGACGCGGCGGGGGTGCGACTGGCGGCGGAACTGATAGATGAGGTTGATAAATTTTTTTCCGCAGTCGATTCAAAATCAAATTTCCCCAAAGGCCGCGAATTTCGGGTGCGCGAAGTCGAACTTGTTCCTGACACGATTACCGCGCGGTTGACCGCGCTCCAGGCGCGCATTGCCGATGTCGTTAAACGCGCGGATGACGAAATATTGAAAGCAGAGCTGCAAGAGTTCGGCCGGCGCATTCGCGATGCACGCGACGGCATTTCGATATTTTTGGAGCAAAGCGCACCCGAGCATGTGTACTGGGTCGAGCGCACGGGCAGAACGGAACGTTTTCTCGCGCTAAACGCCGCTCCCATCGATCTCGCACCGGTGCTGCGACGAATGCTCTTTCGCGACAACTGCTGTTGCGTAATGACCAGCGCCACTCTGGCCGTGGGTCGCCCGGATTTGGCTTATTTCCGAAAGCGCATCGGGGCGATGGAAGCCGAGCCGTTGCAGCTCGGCAGCCCTTTCAATTTTCAGAAGCAGATGAAGATGTTCGTGGTCCAGAAGATGCCCGATCCGCGCGATGCGAGTTATCAGAAAGCGCTCGAATATTGGATCGCGCATTTCGTGCAGAAAAGTGACGGCCGGGCGTTTGTGCTTTTCACGAGCTATCGCGACATGCAGCAGGTCTCTGGTGCGATGGAGAAATTTTTTGCGACCGAGGATATGAACATTCTCGTCCAGGGTGGGGGAGCGCCGCGCAGCAAATTGCTTGAGCAATTCAAATCAACGCCGCGCAGTGTGCTCTTCGGCACAGACAGTTTTTGGGGCGGCGTAGATGTTCCGGGCGAAGCGCTTTCCAACGTGATCATCACGCGACTGCCGTTTGCCGTCCCAAATCATCCGCTGATAGAAGCGAAACTGGAGCTGATCGAGCAGCGCGGCGGCGATCCGTTTGCTGAATATTCGTTGCCCGAAGCGATCCTGAAATTGCGACAAGGCGTAGGCCGTTTGATCCGGACCAAGACCGATCGCGGCATCATTGTCATTCTCGACAACCGCGTGGTGACCAAAGCCTATGGCCGCGCGTTCCTGCGAGCGCTGCCGAAATGTCCGGTAGAAATCGTCTGAGGCTGCCACGCTCAGGAAATTGTTATTTCGAGCGAAGCGTCGATCCATTGCTTCGCCTTCTTGCCAGCGCGATGAAAGCGGCGCAGTAGCGCCGCACTCCAAAACGTGGCCGTCGCTCACCGGGGCGTTTGTGGCTTGCGTTTTGGAGTGCGCCGGTGCTCCGGCGCTTTGAAAATGGTTGACTTACAGCAGAACAATCACGGGAAGCTCATTTAGTAGTAAACTGTTCGCTTGAACATATAAGCCCACCTGCTGTAGCTTGCCTGCATGGAAGGGCAGATGGATTTGCAGGAAATCTTCGCGATTCTGCACAAATGGGGAATCCATACCGCTTGGCCAACTGGCGGCGCTGGATAAGGAGCAGCTTGGTGCGCGACTTGGCCCCGAAGCGATACGCCTTTGGGAGCGTGCCAATGGACGATCCAATCGACTGCTAAAACTGATTCGGCCGCCGGAGTCGTTTCAGGAGAGTTTCGAGTTTGAACGCGAAATCGAAACAGCCGAGCCGTTGCTTTTTATGCTGCGCCGGTTTTTGGAGCAACTCGCCGTGCGTTTGGCAGCAATTTATTTGGTGGCGAACGAACTGACGCTGCAAATCACGTTCAGGAATAAACAAATATACGAGCGCGTTTTCAAAATTCCGCAGCCGACAAACGATGTCGATCTTCTGTTCCGGATGCTCCAGACGCATCTGGAGAATTTTCGATCCGAGCATCCGATCGTTGCCGTCGCGCTGAGCGCAGAGCCGATCAAACCGGCCGGGGAACAATTCGGATTATTCGAAACGACATTACGCAACCCGCATCAACTTTCAGAAACACTCGCCCGTTTGACTGCTTTCCTGGGCGGCGATCGGATCGGTACACCGGTTCTGGAAGAGACGCATCGCCCCGATGCATTTCGCATGCAGCCGTTTGCTAGCACAGGCGGACAAGATGCCCGCTTGCCCCACAGCCATGATGGCTTTGTTCGCTTATCTCCAGCGTTGCGCCGTTTTCGGCCGGCAGTCTCTGCATCTCTCTTGCAGGATGAAAATACACCGACGCATGTTCGTAGTGCGGAAATGTCCGGAAAGATCATCGATGAACGCGGTCCGTATTTGCTTTCCGGAAATTGGTGGGACGAAAAATCCTGGGGGCGCGCCGAGTGGGATCTGCAATTGCAAAATAGTGAATTAGTTCGGTGTCACCAAGCGGACCAGCCTGCGCCAGCCTATGCCGAGGCGAGGGCAACTTGGAAGATAGATGGGATTTATGATTAGCGATCCAGGGTCATCCTGAGCGGAGCGCAGCGGAGTCGAAGGATCCCGCGGAATTACCTTTAGTTTCGCCACGAGATTCCTCGACTTCGCTCGGAATGACAATGAGCTATGTCGAGCTTCATGCATGCAGCGCGTTCAGTTTTTTGCGCGGCGGATCTTTTCCCGAGCAATTAGCGGAGGTCGCAGCGAAACTGGAACTGCCGGCGATCGCGTTGCTCGATCGCAATGGCGTGTACGGCGCGCAACGATTTTCCGTCGCTGCGCGTGAGCACGGCATCCGGCCAATTATCGGCGCTGAATTGTCGATGGAAGACGGCAGCGTTTTGCCGGTGCTGGTGGAAAATCGCACCGGCTACAAAAACTTGTGCGAACTGCTGACCCAGGCGCATCTGCGCAGCGAAAAAGGCAAATCCGCAGTGCAATGGAATGAGCTGTCGGAGTTCACAGGAGGCTTGGTCGCATTTCTGGGGAGCGCACGCATTCTGCGTGCTGGTGAAGGCATTCTGCCTTCACGAACTTTTGAAGGTCGTTCTAGCACTGCCGAGCTCGAAGAAAAGGAGTTTCGTGCTCAGAAAAGTTCGTCGCCGCAAAATGCGGCGACCAGCACGCTACAAGCGTGCGCTCCCCAGAGTGCCGCGGACCGCGCTCAATTTTTAATCAACGCGTTCGGCTCGCAAAACGTTTTCATTGAAGTTCAGCGCCATTTTATTCGGGGTGAGGAACGCATTAATCGCGAACTCATCGATTTGGCGCGGGCGCATCGGTTGCTACTCGTCGCTACAAATGGTGTGCAATACGCCCAGGCCGTACGGACGCGAAGTCCTGGATGTTTTCACCTGTATTCGCGAACACACGCATCTTGATGCCGCCGGCAAATTACTCACCCAAAATGCCGAGCGCCATCTGAAGAGCGATCGCGAAATGCGCGCAATTTTCGCCGATTTGCCGGAAGCAATTGAGAACACATCGCGAGTCGCCGAGCGGCTCACATTTTCTCTTGAAAATCTCGGCTACGAATTTCCCGAATATCCGGTAGCCAGCGGGCACAGCATGGATTCGTTTTTGCGCACCATCGTCTGGTTCGGTGCGCAACAGCGTTACGCCGCGATCAGCCCCAAAGTTAAGCGTCAGATCGAAGAAGAGCTTGCGCTGATAAACAAGCTCGGTTTCCCCGGCTATTTCCTGATCGTTTGGGACATCATCAATTTCTGCCGTGAACATAACATCATGGTCCAGGGCCGCGGCAGCGCCGCCAACAGCGCCGTGTGTTATTGCCTCGGGATCACGCCGGTCGATCCGGTGGAAAATCATCTCGTATTCGAACGATTCCTCAACGAAAGCCGCAAAGGCTGGCCGGATATCGATCTTGATCTTCCCAGCGGCGATCGTCGAGAAGCAGTGATCCAGGAAATTTATCGGCGTTACGGCAAACATGGCGCAGCCATGACTGCGAACGTGATTACATATCGCGGGCGCAGCGCCGCGCGTGAGATCGGCAAAGCGCTGAACTTTTCACCGAGCATTATCGACCGCTTTTCGCACCTGTTTGCCAGTGGCGATTTTCCGCACACCATGGAATTGGAAGCGCAGATCGAAGGCGCCGGTCTACCGAAACATCATCCCCGGATGCCGGCATTCATCCGGCTGTATCAGGCGATTTACGGCTTGCCGCGCCATCTTGGCCAGCATTCCGGCGGCATGATTATCTGCCAGAACAAACTCAGCTCGTTCGTGCCGCTGGAAAATGCATCAATGCCGGGCCGTGTCGTGGCGCAATGGGACAAGGATGATTGCGAGGACCTCGGCATCGTCAAGGTGGACTTGTTAGGCCTGGGCATGATGTCAGTGA
Source organism: uncultured Verrucomicrobiae bacterium (assembly GCA_963805485.1). GTDB lineage: Bacteria > Verrucomicrobiota > Verrucomicrobiia > Chthoniobacterales > UBA10450 > Udaeobacter. The sequence goes on from CAWDUN010000003.1 coordinate 704,821, forward strand.
TGCAGGACGCATTTGAATTGTGTCGCCAGCGCGGGCGAGCACTGGATCTGGCTCATATTCCAAAAAACGACCAGAAGACGTTCGACATCATGCAGCAGGCCGACACGATTGGCGTGTTTCAAATCGAGAGCCGCGCGCAAATGGCCACGTTGCCGCGGATGAAACCGAAATGTTTTTACGATGTGGTGATCGAAGTGGCAATTATCCGGCCCGGACCGATCCAGGGCGACATGGTGCATCCATATCTCGCTCGGCGCGCGGGCAAAGAGCCGGTGACCTATTTCGACGATCGTTTGAAGCCGGTGCTGGAACGCACACTCGGTGTGCCATTGTTCCAGGAACAAATGCTCAAGATCGCCATGATTATGGCCGATTTTTCCGGAAATGAGGCAGAGGAATTACGGCGCGCATTAAGCTTTCATCGTTCCGAAGAACGGATGCGCAAAGTGAGCGTGAAACTCCGCGCCGCCATGGAACGCAAAGACATCGCTCCCGATAAGATCGACAAGATTATTCAGGCCATTTCGTCGTTTGCGCTTTACGGTTTTCCCGAATCGCATGCGATCAGCTTCGCGATTCTGGCTTATGGCAGCGCGTATTTGAAAGTCCATCGGGCACCGGAATTTTACGCCAGCCTCATTAACAATCAGCCGATGGGCTTTTACACGCCGGCGACGATTGTTAAGGATGCGCAGCGGCACGGTTTGAAAATTTTGCCGGTTTGTGTCCAGCGATCTGATTGGCGCTGCACAGTTGTCGAGGACGACACCTTTCGGCTTGGGCTGTGCGTTGTAAATGGATTGCGCCAGGAACATGGCGAACAAATCGAGCGGGAACGAAAAAATCGCAGATTCGACTCATTAGACAATTTGAAACGGCGCGTGCCGCTCGCAAAAGGTGAATTGCGCATTTTGGCCGAACTCGGCGCACTTAATTGTTTCGCCGAACATCGCCGCGCGGCGATGTGGCGCGTGGAAGAAACGTTCCATGACGATCTTCTGGGGAGCGCACGCTTGCAGCGTGCTAATGCCAGTCGGGCTGAGACTTTCGGCATTCTGCCCAAACAGTCTTCAAAAAGTTCGCGAACGCAGGATGCGTTCGCCAGCACGCCAGAGGCATGCGTTCCCCGGACTTTTGAATCGCCCCTGACTCCAATGACGTTACCCGAACGCGTGAAAGCGGATTACGAAACCATGAATCTGACCACGGGACCGCATCCCATGAAACTCTTGCGGCAAAAGTTGCCAAATATTTGGCGTGCGATCGATCTTGGTCAGGCGCGACACGGCGCGACGATTCAGATCGCCGGCAACGTGATTTGCCGTCAGCGTCCCGGCACGGCGAAAGGATTTGTGTTTATCAGTCTCGAAGACGAGACCGGCGTTTCCAACGCAATTGTCGATCCAGACTTGTTCGAACGGTTCCGGCTGGTGATCACCGAAGAATCCTTTCTTCTCATCGAAGGCCAGGTGCAGAATTCAGACGGCGTTGTCTTGATCAAAGCGCAAGATATCAAACCACTCGTTCACGAATCACTCGTCGGGAGTGAATCGCACGATTTCCGCTAAGCCTGCTGGCGTCTGACACAGCCGCTTACAGCGAATGAATTGTAGGGCGTTTCTGTAAAACGCCTCGGCGTCTGACACAGACGCCCGACAGTTTCGAATTATTTCGGAGGTTTTTCGGGTTGCCGCGGTTTCACCGGCACCTCTTCCTCTGATGTAATTTCGTATTCCGGCTTCGGAACATCCATCAGCCAGTGATCAAACCAGCCGACGATGTGCTGCAACCGCTCGACGCGATGCCACGGCTGACCTGAGCGGGAAAGTTCGTGAGACTCGTTAGGAAAACGCACCATCACAGTTGGAATCTTGCGGAACTTCAACGCACGAAACATTTGCTCGCCGCCTGCGCCGGGCGGCGTTCGGTAGTCTGCTTCGCCGAGGATAAACATCATCGGCGTCTTCACATTGTTGATGTAACTGATCGGCGACCGCGCCCGATACTCATCCGGATCTTCAAAGGGCGGCGATCGAAACCAATTCGGCTGGAAGAGCGTGAAGTCTCCCGTGTACCACCAGTTTTCCCAGTTGGCGATATCGCGTTGTGCGACGGCTGCAGCAAAGCGCCCGGTTTGTCCAACCACCCAGTTCGTCAGCAATCCGCCGCCGCTTCCGCCAGTGACACCAAGCTTTTTGTCATCGATGTACCCGCGCTTGATCGCCTCATCGACGCCGGCCATCAGATCTTTGTAATCATCGCCTGGATACCGGTATTGAATCACGTTCCCAAATTTCTGGCCGTAACTCGTGCTGCCGCGCGGATTGGGGTAGAGCACCACGTAACCCTTTGCTGCCATCCACTGAAATTCATGAACGAAAATGTCGCCATACGCAACGTGCGGTCCGCCATGGATGTTCAGAATCAATGGATATTTTTTGTGCGCGTCGAAATTTGGCGGCTTTTGTAACCACGCCTGTATTCGTTTGCCATCAAAGCTGTCGTACCAGATCTCTTCCGGTTCGGTGAGATTCAATTTCGATAACAGCTCATCATTCACATTCGTTAGCTGCTTCGGTGTTGCACCAGGAGTTGCCCGGTCGAGGACAAAAAGGTCGTTAACGCGAGTCGGCGTCGATATGACATAGACCAGCTTCGAAGCATCAGGCGTGGCGCGAAAACTCATCACGCCGTGATTTCCTGAAGTGAGATCTTGTACTGTGCTGGGTTTACCGGGATCGGCGTCCCCGGCTACAGTTGCGTCAAACAGCGCGAGATTTCGCTTTCCTTCCCTGGCGTACACTGCGATGAGCCCTTTTCCATCTGGAGTCCAGATCGGTTTGTTTGATCCGCCGGCGCGCGGCGACGAGCTGTCTCCGATAATGAAACCATCGATGTCGAAATCAAAATTTGCGGTGATATTCCGTGGTTTTGCGTCCGGCGAGAGATCGAGCACCCACAAATCCGGCTCGGTGTATGAATTGATCGGCTGGTTGGTGGCTGCGACGAACGCGACCTGTTTGCCGTCAGGACTGAGTGACAACGCCCCTCCGCCTGGTCCAAACTGCGTGTTCAGATCGATTGTTGTAATTTTCGTAGGGTTGCCGCCGGCGGCCGGCACGGAGTAAAGATCCGTTCGCGGCAGTTCGTAATAGGGTTCGTCGATCCGGCTCGAGGTGAAATAAATTTGCGAGCCGTCTTTGGACCAAATCGCATTGTCTTCGTCGAAGCGGCCGCTAGTGATCTGACGCGGTTTCACTTTCTCTTCGGCACTGCGCGGTGCGGTAACGATCCAGATGTGAGTCGGATGCTTTGGATCGATGTAACCTTCGTTGTCTTGTCGGTAGACTGCGCGCGTAATCACGCGCACATCGCTCTCGTGCTCGGACTCCACTTTGTTCGGCGGAGTTGACGTCGCCTTGGTCGCCGGCTTGTCCGCCGTAGCCTTGGCGGAGGCGGATTGCTCGCTTTTTTTCTTTTCCTGTTTCGCAAGGTCCTCCGCGTTGGTATCGCTCGCGAACGCAATGTTTTTTCCGTCTGGCGACCACACCGGACTGCCACCGCCTCTAGGTAAATCGGTAAACACGAAAGAATCGCCGCCGGCCATCGGCAACATTGCGAGCTGTGGCGGTTCAGGCTTGCCGTCTTTTTCGGTCGAGCGGAGGAACAACAGGAATTTTCCGTCCGGTGACCAGCGAGGGGTCGTATCGTGATCGCCCTTTGTCAGTTGACGCGGTGCTTCGTCGGCCGATGGAGTCGGCGCGCCCTCGCGCCGCTCGGGGTTCGGGGAGGAGTTCCCTTCGGGCCGAGGGCGGCCCGACTCCAAGTTAACCGACCAAATGGAAGTGTTATAACCTTCTTTCTTCTGGTTGACGGTGACGCGCACAAATGCAACGCGCGCGCCGTCCGGCGACACCTGCGGATCCCCGATCCAGACAAAGTCCCAAAGATCTTTCTCCGTGATGGCGCGCTTTTCGGCGAAAGCAGTGCCGATTCCCGCTACAAACGCGAGCAAACAAATGACGAAGCACGAATGACGAATGACGAATGAATGACAAATGGTCGAATGACGAAACAACCCCGACACTGTCATTCTAAACGAAGCGAAGAATCTCTGATCCTTTTCGTAGCGACGGGCGCCAAGAGAAAAAAGTCTGAGATGTTTCGCTTCGCTCAACATGACAGGATTATGCTGCTGGGAATTGCTAATGAGAAAGGCTCGTTTGTTATGCGTTCAGGCTTCGTCATTAGTTCGTCATTCGACATTCGAGCTTCGTCATTCCGCGGCTGCTCCGCAGCCGCGGTCACATATGCTCGATCACATTATCCCCGAACTGCGAGCACTTGATCTCAGTCGCGCCGTCCATCAACCGCGCAAAATCATACGTGACCCGTTTGCTTTCGATCGCGCCGCTTAATCCTTTGAGGATCAGCTCGGCGGCTTCGGTCCACCCCATGTAACGGAACATCATTTCACCGGAGAGAATCACCGAGCCCGGATTCACCTTGTCTTGATTCGCGTATTTCGGCGCCGTGCCGTGGGTAGCTTCAAAAACGGCGTGACCGGTGATGTAATTGATGTTTCCCCCGGGGGCGATACCGATTCCTCCCACTTGCGCGGCGAGCGCGTCGCTGAGGTAATCGCCATTCAAATTTAGCGTGGCGATGACGTCGAAATCTTCCGGCCGGGTCAATACCTGTTGGAGGGTGATGTCGGCAATCGCATCTTTGATCACAATTCCCGCACCCGGTTTGCCCATCGGGATTCTGCACCACGGCCCACCGTCGAATTCTTCCGCGCCAAAATATTTTTTTGCGATTTCAAAACCCCAATCGCGAAATGCGCCCTCGGTAAATTTCATGATGTTGCCCTTGTGCACGAGCGTCACGCTCTTCCGCCGGTTTTGAATCGCATAGGTAATTGCGCTGTGAATCAGTCGAACACTGCCTGAATAACTGACCGGTTTGATCCCGATTCCCACACACACATCGTCGCGCTCTTGTGCGCCGACCATTTTCCAAAAAGCCTTCGCTTTTTCTCTCGTGCCGAAACGAACCTTGTCGAACTCCTTTGGAAAATCCTTTTGCAGAAAATCGAGAATTTTTTGCGCCTCAGGCGTGCCGGCGGCGTATTCGATGCCGGCGTAAATGTCTTCCGTGTTTTCGCGGAAGATCACCATGTTTACTTTTTCCGGATGTTTGACGGGCGAGGGGACGCCTTTGAAGTACTGAATTGGCCGGAGGCAAACGAAAAGATCGAGCAACTGCCGCAGCGCAACGTTGAGCGAGCGAATGCCGCCACCCACCGGCGTGGTCAGCGGTCCTTTGATGCCGACCAGGTACTCGCGGAACGCTTCCACGGTGTCGTCCGGCAGCCATTGGTCGAATTTGTCCTTTGCTGACTGACCGGCGAAAACTTCGAACCATGAAATTTTCTTCCCGCCGCCGTATGCCTTTTCGACCGCCGCATCAAAGACGCGCACGCTCGCTGCCCAGATATCCGGCCCGGTGCCATCTCCGCGAATGAAAGGAATGATCGGTTGATCCGGCACATTCAATCTGTCGGTTCTGGTAATTTTTTCGCCCGCGGGCGGAGCAATATCTTTGTACGGCATAGGCGCAAAGTGTAGAGGCGGGTATCTCAAGTCGCAACCAATGCTGGCACCGATCGGCAGCAGGCCATTACCTAACGGCTAAACTGGAAACCCACACTCCCGAGCTCACCCCCGTACGAATTTGTGCAACGAAATGGCGACCTCTGGAAATTCACGCAGGATCTGGCGATCGACAGTTAAGAAGCGAACTCCGCTCGCTTGCGCCAGCGCGACGAACTCACAGTTATTAGCCGAGCATTCGATCTCGAAACGAGTTTAAGAACCGCCGACGTTCGAAACCGTGAACTTTTTGATCCATGATTGTCTCGGCGAGATTATGATTTTCCTCTGCGCATTTTTTTCAGTTCCAGGTGCAATTCTGCCGGAATGTTCTTCAACATAATACTCGCCAAAAACGGAACCGTGACGGTTCCATTTGGGTTGTCAACGCAACGACAACGCTGACCTTCGACGACTGACTGCTCTCGCTTACCCGCCGCTTTTAGTCGGTGTTTGGCGGTCGTTCAGCCGAAACTGGTGGAACTTGCGGCGAGACCGGGCTGGTTATGTACGGCGGCGGAAAGTGGTTTACCGGACACGGCGCTGCAGTTTGCTCGGCTTCGTAACCTCTATAATCTTTGGCGTCTTTCCCGTAGTAGCGCCGCCCTGGCTGATGAACCCCCCTGCCCGCAGCTGAGATCCTGTCTGCGAGATCAGGACGCGCTCTCACCGCTCCGGCTACAAGCGTGCGACGCTGGCTCGGCGGATAACGAACAAGGAGCGAATTGAATGCTGCCATGAATTGGTCTGGCGTGGCGCTCTGGATGTTGGCTGCTCCCGCTGCTCTAACTGCGCGATCCAGATCCCCATTCGGGGCCACAACTGCATGCTGACTTTGAATTTCTTCCTGGATTAGGCCCGCGCTGGGCAAGGTGCGAAAGTCTCGAACAAGCGGAGAAGTAAGTTGCTGTTGAAGATCAACCTCAACCGGGCTTTCCAATCTTCTATACACCGGATCGTAAACTAACGTTTGACCTCCCATGACCTGCACAGCCTGGCCTACGCTCTCAAGGTGGATGCACGCCGATCCTTCGAGCACCGTGAATTCCACAAGGCCGCTAGGAAGCACGTTGCCCAACACCGTTGTGCCTGTAATTGCTGCCGTGACCGGCCCCATCTTGATCTGTGCGCCGCCTTTGTTTTTTGGCACGTAAAGCAAAAATTGTCCGCTGCCCAGCTCGATGGTTCTTCCGCCTCCGATGTTATAAATAGTTTTCTCACCCAAACGCGTGATCGTTTGATCTTTGAACGTGAGCTCGCTTCTGGACTGGCTCCCGGTTTGCACCGCGTTGCCCTGGCGAACAGTCTCATTAATCACCACCGGGCGCGCCGCTGCGCCGGACGGTACCACTTTAACGTCCTGCACCGCTTGAGTAACTTTCGCTTCGGTGAGATCCTCAGCAGACAGATTATTTGGCAGCCAGCTTGCCAGGACACATACGACTGGGGCGACGAGTAAAATATAGCGGCGATCCATATTCATAGGCGGATTTATAGTGCGTTGTCCGGCGCTTGTGAAGTCTTTTCTTCGGGCTTTTTGCCTGGTCTGAGGCCGCGTGATCCGCGGATTTCACGGTGCGCGACCGAGGCCGTCGCGATTTGCCGACCTCGAGGTATGGCCGGGCTGCCTGACTTCGTATTGCTTGCTACGGCGCGGCATAGCTGCCTGGCCGGCACTCGATATGTCCGGCAGTCTGAACGATGTCAGTCAGCTTCGTGACTACAATTCGTCCGAAGACTCGTTCGCTCCCCAACATCTCCCGCGCGGCTCACCGATCACCGACGCGTCACGCGTAGCCTTGGCGAAGCCCGATTCACCCATCGCTAATCACTCAGTTGGCTCAACGCAGCTGACGTCGCGCTGGTTTTACGCTGCTCGAATTGTTAATCGTCGTCGGCATCATCGGCCTCCTGCTGGTGCTGATCGCCCCAGCGTTCACGACCATCAAAGGCGGAACCGACGTCACCAGCGCCGCATACACGATCAAAGGCGTGCTCGACACCGCCCGCACGTACGCGAAGGCAAACAATACTTACACTTGGGTCGGATTTTTTGAGGAAGACACTTCGCAAGCCCGCGTCAACCGAACTCAGCTACCGCCAGCGTCGGCAGACGTTGTCATATCTATCGTTGCATCAAAGGACGGAACGCAACGTCTACGATCACCGTCCGTCGGCCCTGTCGACGCTATCGGACCTGCAAATTGACCAAGCGTTCTACAGGTCGGAAAGCTGATTAAACTCGACTAATTTGCACCTTCGAGCGTTCAAATGCAGCCGGCCCGTCGCCGCCGACACTTCACAGCAGACCGCCAGTTAGCGTCTCACATACGATGCCTCGGGGACACAACCCCCGATGCGCTGACTACGTTTCATTATCCCGTCTGGGAGCCAACGCACAATACACGTTTCCAAAATCGATTCAGTTTCGGTCCACGCGGCGAAGCCGACTCAGTAATTCGCAACTACGACCAATGTGGCTGTACGGAGATCGGACTTAGGCCGACGCACGGACGGCTGTGGACATCGAACAGTCCAAATATTGTTGCCATTCAGTTAGCGGGCTCGGCGGCAATGTGAAGATTTATCGACGATGAAAAAGCTGATCTCCCTCAACCGCATTTTCCCTTGTTGAGGTGACTCTCGCTCTCGGTATCGCCGCTTTTTGCTTGATTGCCGTATTTGGCTTGGTGCCCGTCGCCGTGCTGACGAATCGCAACGCGACTTCTCAGACCGCTGCTACCAACATCATGGCCGCCGTGGTCGCCGACATGCGAGCCACACCGAGATGCAAGCGACATCAAGGCAATATCAAATCACGTTGGGCACGGTCCGGGATGTCCGTCAAGCATCGCTCCCAGCGCACAACATTATACTTTGATGGCGCAGGACAGTTTACGACCTCGTTAGCGCGAATTCGCGGTTACCGCTTGAGCATAACATGTATCACCTTGGACTCAACGGGAGTTGTTCCTGCAGTGCATGCCGACCTCAGAGTCACTTGGCCCGCCGCGGCTGACGCCGGCGAACATGCGAGCGGCTCCGCGGAAATGTTTGCCGCGTTCGACAGGAATTAACCGATGGCTGATAACAAACCCAGTGCTGTAGCATCCGCTGTAGTAGATCGGCTGGGCCTGCCATGCCGCATGGATCAAACCTCCGCGGACCGATCGCGTTGAGGACGACGCGATCCACCACGAATGCGCTGAGGACAGCGCACACTACAGCCAACGAACGGCGCATTCACCTGGCGAAGCAACGTGAGCGCGTAGCGCTTTTACGTTGGCCGAACTCGTAGTCACTGTTGGTGTACTTGTGGTGCTCGTTCTGCTTTTCACACAGCTTCTTAAACAGTACGGCAACTATCACAACGCTCGGCCATAAACAAATGGACGCGGACTCACAAGCACGACAAGCTCCTTGATCGAATGGCCATCGATTTCGCCCAAATGGTGAAACGCTCTGATGTCGATTATTATCTTAAGTCTTCGTGGTTTGCTTCTGGATCGCCGCCGACACTGTCAGGGGTGACAGGAGTGCGGACTCTGCTGCAACCTGGAAACGACACGATAGCATTCTATAGCACCGTCCCAGGCTACTATCCACCGAGCGGATTGCAAAGCCCGCTCTCGCTTGTTGCTTATCGGGTAAACCCAGATTCAACCAGCTCGGGATACAATAAGATGGTGCACGAATGAGCAAAGGATTACTGTGGAACGCCTCAACGCCCGACGTCAGGAACTCCGCCACCGGCTGTCTTCATGCCCATACCTCTCGCCTCGCCTATCCCCCTTGCGGAACTTCCGAAACCAACCCCCAGCCCTGCTGCGACTCCCGCTTGGCCAGAGATCGCCAGCAGCACGAGTTGGTCGGATTCCGAAGTAATCGGGCCGCAGGTTTTCCGGTTTGAGTATTATTATTTGCTAAAGGGCCAGACCAATCCGACAACCGGAACCAATTACAGTCCGGTATTTAGCGATACGCCGTGGGATACGCGGATTTGCTGTCGTGCCCCCAGCCGCAAGCCCCGAGCTCCAACTCCAACGCCAACAGGAACTCCAATCCCGAGTCCGACTCCCGAAACAATATGCTGCCGCTGTATGCGCCAGAAGTGTATCCAAGCGTCTCCGCAGTTGTGGTAGTTATCGCCGTCATCGATGCCAGAGCAAATATTACTTTCGGACTCAACGACTCCGCCCCAATTGCCCAAGTGGCGTCTCAACTTATTGATTGGGGAATACAGCCTGCCTTCGTTGTCCCACTCAGACACAGTCGCAGAACAACTCCGGGTTTGCTGCATGCAGCAATCGGAGAGACACGCTGAATGGAATACGAACTTGCCACGGCCAGGCCATTTCCGGTATCCACGTGTCCCGAGACGCTGTCTTTATCTTTCCCCGCCTACTCTGCAACTCCATGAAACCCCTTTCAATTCTCGCGGTGTTGTAGCCACGGCGCTGTGTCGCCGTGCATGGAGAGTTCGAGCTCCCGGCGGAGCGCCTCGGCACAGCGAGAGCGACTGACCGTTCATGAAAATTTCCACTCTCGTGATGGCGCATCCAAAGGCGCCGCCCTGATGATTACTACTTGCGCTGGTCGTGCTCTAGACCGGCTTAGCGCTGGCTTACTTCGCGCGCACCGACCACTGACCGGCAGCTCGCCCAGACGAGTACAGCCGACACCTCGGCTGATCTTCTCGCCCGGGCGCCGCTCGATATGTCGTCGAGTCGATTTTAAGCAGGAAATGATCAGTGACCCCCGTGTCGCGACCAGGAAGTGATATTCAGCCACGGCGGTCAGGCGACGCCTCAATTCCAAATCTAATCAGGCGGAGGCTATAACGGGAGATCGGACGGAACCGTAAGTCGGGTGTCAGTTCTGGTCCTGTCTTCCGCGAATGGGGCTGCGATCAGCGCGACTCGATCGAATACTCGTGCTTGGTCCCGAGAGGCGATCCGGGAGATGCAAATGTCAGATCCTTCGCCGACGCCCACCTTGTGGTGGCACCGGATTGGGTGCTGGTAACACCTGAGGCAACCCAAAATCCGGCTCCCGTAGCCGCGATCGGAAGATACGCCTTCGCGGTGTACGACGAAGGCGGTTTGCTCGATATGAGCGTGGCAGGTTATCCTGGGTGGACGGGCAATCCTGGTGCGGGGTGTAGTCCAGCTCCGACACCGTGGCTGGTAAATGTTGGACGCAAAGGAAACGTCGGTTTTGCTGACCTCACTGCTTTGGGTACCTACGCGCCGCCGCAAACGCAGATCGACAACATCGTAGGCTGGCGCAATTATGCTATGACCCAGCGGCCAGGTGCGACGTTCGGCGGTTTTAACTATTCCGGAGAGATAGACTGCGCGAAACAGGATTGGTATGGCAGTTACCTGCTCTATTTCGGCGATCCACCATTCCTTATCGACAGCCTTTCGGATAAGCTGCTTGCCTCACTTTATCCGTTCACTTGCCGCGAATTACGCTTACCCAACCCCGGGACCCGGTGTCAACTCCCGGACGGATCAGGCACTTACGAGCCGGCAGCAATTTGTACAACTTCGAACCTCTCTCAGTTTCAATCAGAACGTGCTTCAGTAACATGGGAACTTTCTCCCGCGAACGAAATAGACCGGCACCGGATTGGCCGAATTTGCAAGACAGCTTAAGTGAAGGTCGGTTCAACCTGAACAATCTCGCCTTGGTCGTACCGAACCCATCTGAGTGTGTAATCGCGCATGGCAAAAAGAAAGGCTGGCAGACCGGCAAGAACAAGAACCACCTTTGTGGGACCACACCCGAGCTTATCGACTTATTTGGTCTTTTTTGGGTAAAGGCTAGGATTCTGTAGACCCCACGCTCCAGACCCCTGGTCACTGGAAGTGCCCATCGGCAGGAGGTTCGCGCCCCCTCCGGACAAGATAGCAACCCTCCAGTCCCGGCATCGTATCTCTTGGCTTCAGGGGAGCTAACCAGCAGAACGATTTTTTCGAGGAATCGCTGAATTTATGCGTTGAATCGGACCAGATCGCGCCGGCGGCTGCGAGCTTGCCAGGGTGTTCGGCATCGGGGCATCACTGATCGATCAATACGACTCCGGCCGACGGTTGTCCGAACAGCGGGTCCGTCACGGGCAACCGAGGTTGTGATCTCGATTATTGCGTCCTCGGCGGCAACTGGGGGCAGAGAGAGCGAACACGACTCATACCACAGTTATCAGGTACGGGCACCAAGGTCGGTCCACAATACTTCATACCGGCCTATGGCATGGAGCAAACCAATTCGGATGCCCAGGTTAACGGTGACTGTCTCGCCGGCGCGACGACACGGGGCTGCAAAAATTCCCCAGATCGACCTTACACCTGCCCCTACCTCCAGAGGAGGCTCCGCACAGGTAGTTTGACCATTTTCAGCAATGTGAGGAGAGCTAGGCTATGGGATGGACGCGTCGGCTGCGGGTTCCCGACGCTTCTAATTTTAGCCCACCAAACTTTGATGATGCTCCAGATGCTTGATTTCTTTAGCTACAATCCCATCAGCACCGCCTACCCACGAGCAGGAATCGTGAATCTCTAATACAAGGATGCGCCGGTCCTTGCCGCAATTCTGTCGCGGACACTGAAGACTGACGCAGCAGCCAGCTTGAATCCCGCCATCGCCAGTAATTTCGGCGTCAGACGCCATGACCGCGGCGAACGCAATCGTTACCGAGACACAGAACGTTCTTCGCAGGAGGTGGCAGCTGGCCTGTGACACAGACCGACTTAAGCCGGGCTATTGCTGCCCGACTTGCCGAGAAAGGCGGCACCGCAATCGGATCACTTCCAACGAACGAAGCATGTCGATCGCGCGCGCGCTCGCGGAAATGGGACAAACCCGGACTTGGAACCTGATGATCGACGTGATCGCGCAAACCAGCCGCTATTCGCCAGATGCCACGAATATTAATCGGGCTGACAAATTCGTCGTGGAAGGCGAAAAGCGTTACTGGCTCCACATCGCGCTGGGCCGTGATTTGTTCACGCCGATGGCACCCCGTGCATCGAATGGCAGTTAGGATGTCAGGTGGATGTGCTCGGCAGTCAGCTTGAGGAAGTGATTGAGTAACTTGGAGCGAGCTGAGAGTGATAGTGAGAGCGTAAAGGTCCGTCGGAGCCACGCTCCTTTACGGAGTTGAGAGTTGATGGTTTATGGATGACGATCGCGATGAGCTTCCGCCTTCGCTGCCGTTTACGCCCGCGTCCATGCCGTTCGCGAGCTGGCGTCTCTGCACGGACTTGTCTTGGTGTTTCTGTAGCGAGCCTTCCAGGCCCGTCCAACGCGGCACGCTCTGCGATAGCGATGTAATTTCCGTGTCTATCGTGACTCACGTATGGCATCATCGACTGGCGCTGTTCTGCCGGACCTATCTGGAACGTCCCTCAAGCCAACAGTGTCGCTGTGGAGGGCGAAAAACGTTATTGGCTCCACGTCGCGCTTGATCGCGACAGCGGGAACGTGCTCGGTACCCAGCTCGAAGAAGTGGTTGAGTAGCATTGGTCTCGCGGCTCTTGTGCAGCTTCCACGTCAATAACCAACGTTTGCCGCCTACTGTCGAGATTTTGGTGCATGGCTGTCGCAACTTATCTCCCCAGGGGGGTTATGTGGATACGCGTGAAACAGTAGCTGTTCTTCGCCTGAAAAATTTTCCCTAAGTGAACGCTTCGCCGACGTTAAGCCACGAATTAACACGAATGGGTTGAAGAGTCGAACGTGTTGAAGAGTCATAAAGGTAGAACGCGTTGTCCTAAACGCGTTGCCGAGGTCAGCTGCGAGCTGCTGCTGCCTGATTAACTCTGCGCCTTCGGCGATGCATCGTCGTAGGGAGAAGCCGATCTACCGCGCACCGTTTAAACGTGGTAACGTTTTTAACGCTTCAACCCTTTAACCAATCACCCGAGGCGAAGTTTAGCGCCAAAGGCGCCGTCTCATCCTCGAGCCCGGGGCATCGCCTCAGGATCCAATTCCGCGATCATGGGCAAGCGCTCAAGGCGCGATTCAATCCGATCGCGGCCGTTTTGATTCCAAGTTCGGGACGTGAATCGCGCTTTCAGCGCTTGCGCCTTTTTTGCGATCCTGCCCTGGGGCTGTGCCCTAGGCTAACGATGGATGCGCACCTTTGGTGCTAAACACGTGCGGACACAGAAAGTGAAGCCGCGACGGGTAGCGGCCAGCGAATGGAACCCGCTGGGACGCGAGTGACATAGATGGGCAAACCGAGAGGTCGAATGGAGCTTTTGGGAAAAGCGACATAGAAGGCAAAGCCGTGAGGGTAGCGGCGAGCGAGCGGGGATGCGAACGAGTTTCAAATGGGCGGGAGCACATGAGTCAATTGGGAAGGAGCGAATTTCAAATCCGTGGTTTCAGTCACATAAAGAACGCGATGTGCGGGACGCCGTTGGGTAGACGGGAAGCTCGAAAGGGTGACCGATCGGGAGATCGCGACTCAAACGCGCCGGGAGGATTTTCACCTCCTGGCGCTGTTTTCTTTACTAACTCGAATTGTTTCCGGCATTACTTCACGGCTACCGTGAATTGGATGTTGCCGTACTTGAGATTGATCTGGAACGTATAGGTGTAACCCGCGTCCAGGTTGGTGGTGACGAGGTTAAACCTGCCAGTGGTTCCCAACCTGCTGGAAGGCAACGTCGGGAGTATCCGTAGTATATCGAGGTCCCGCTCTCGGGGTCTCCCCTAGGAAATCCGAACTGGTGCCCTAAGAAAATAGTCCTTGTCAGTTCCTGCTTCACCGTATATTCCTCTCCCCTAAATGTTTGCCCTCCCCAGAACCGGGCTGCCGGGCGCCAACGTGTCGCGGGGGCGCGCGGCGCTACCGGTGTTGCCCGAAGTGCTTGCTCGCTACTTTTGGTTCTGTCCGGCGTCCAAGCTCCGATTTCCAGCCACTGCAGAGCATCACCCCAAAAGCATTCGGGGTTTTACGTTGCTCGAGTTGCTCATCGTCGTCGGTATCATTGGTCTCTTGCTGGTGCTGATCGCGCCCGCCTTTACCTACATCAAAGGTGGAACCGACGTGACGAGCGCCGCGTACACAATCAAAGGCGTGCTCGAAAGCGCGCGCACGTACGCGAAAGCAAATAATACCTATGCCTGGGTTGGCTTTTACGAGGAGAGTGTTGCCAACCCTGCGTCACCGAACTCAGATATGCCAGCCGTTGGCCGGATTGTCATGTCTGTTGTTGCTTCGAAAGACGGTAGCGAAGTGTACACTTCTGTCGCTAGTCCGGCGGCAGACATGGATACAACTGGCACGAAACTGTTACAGGTGGGAAAGCTGATCAAGCTCGAGAATATACATCTGCGCACTTTCGCCAATGGTTTGGGCACTGGTGAAACTTTCTCCACTAGGCCGGCAATTCCTGGAGGTTCGCCAGAAAATGCAAAGATTGGGGATACCAGTCCGAACCCATCGCTTAGATATTTTCATTATCCTCCAACGGTTCCGGAAGGATCGAGACAGTACAAATTTGAGAAAATGATCCAGTTTAGTCCGCGCGGCGAATGCCGCCCACAGAATGACAACTACGAAATGAGAGCCGTGAGTGAGGTAGGCCTTCAACAAACACACGGAACAAGTGCTCCCGCGCTGGCTGATCCAAAAAATTGCGCGGTTCAGTTAACCGGCTTGGGCGGAAATGTTAAAATCTATCAAATGTGAACGACGGCTGCATTCCCTCACTGCGTTTTCACTCGTTGAAGTAACGCTGGCGTTGGGTATCGCCGCCTTTTGTTTTATCGCCGTTATGGGCGTAATCCCAGTCGGGGTGCAGACCAATCGTAACGCGACTTCGCAAACAGTCGCCACCAACATCATGGCTGCTGTGGTCAGCGACCTGCGAGCGACCCCGAAGACGAAATTTGGCTCGGCGCAGTTCGGGATTCCAATCCCAAGCGATCACACTGGTGGCGCAGCTTCGAATTGCCAGCCGTGTGCATTGTGCTGGAATGCCCAAATGCAGATAAGATACTTCGACGGTTCAGGCAAAGTGGTTGCCTCTACCGCTGCTCTGTATCGTGTAACTCTGACCCTCGTGCAGAACCCAACTGCAACCACCACCACAGGTGCACTGTTTTATGACGTAAGGACGACATGGCCTGCGCAGGCAGATCCGTGTGCGACTACGCCGAGTGGCTCCGTGGAAATGTTCATGGCGCTCGATAGAAATTGAACCGATGAGTAACCAAAAGCTTACTGCTGTAGAGTCCGAAGCGTGCTCGCCGTGGCGAGTCCGTAGCGGATTTCTGTCTGCTGGGAGGAGAGGAGATGCGCTGAGGACACCGCAGGCTACAGCTAAGGGAACAGACGGATTTACCCTGGCCGAACTCGCAGTCAGTGTTGGCGTGCTGGTAGTGATAGTTCTTCTAGCAACGCAACTCCTCAAGAGTGCAGCCACTGTTACCACTCTCGGCCACAAACAGATGGACGCCGACGCGCAAGCGCGACAACTCCTTGATCGGATGGCCATCGATTTCGCCCAGTTGGTGAAAAGAACCGATCTTGACTTTTTCGCCAAGGGAACAGTCGCGCCAGACTCCGTGGGCGGTTCGATGACTGGCAACGATCAGATAGCGTTTTACAGCGCCGTGCCGGGTTACTATCCATCGACCGGCTACCAAAGCCCGGTCTCACTCGTCGCCTATCGGGTAAACTCGTTGTCGACTTCGCCTTCGTTCAACATGGTGGAGCGGATGGGAAAAGGTTTGGTCTGGAACGCCGTCTCTCAAACTGATATACCAGTTGTTTTCATGCCCCTGACGATAGGTTCTTCGACACAAGTGCCTGCAGGGACCTGGCCGGCTGCGACGAGTACTTCGGCATCTGATGCGTCGTACGAAGTGATTGGGCCGCAGGCCTTCAGGTTTGAATACGCTTATGTGCTCACTAACGGCGGTGTTACGATCGCACCGCCACTGGACGGCAACTCACACGCTGATCTTTCCCAAATCGCGGCGATCATAGTGGATATCGCTGTGATCGATCCCAAGAGCAAAGTACTTTTGGACAACTCTGCTCAGGTGCCGCCCCCTAACGACAATATCACAGTCTTACGAGGGCAATTGATTGATTTTCCGACTGGGCGCGGTCCGGGTTATTTGCGCGGACAGTGGCAGACTGTCCTCGACACAAACACGACCTTGCCACGGCCGGCGCTTTCCGGCATTCGGCTGTACGAACGAGTTTTTTACCTCTCCCCGCCTGTGCAATGATTATCTCCGTTCATAACCTATTAAAGCGACTGGTCGGACGCCGCCAGAGAATACTTGACGTAAGTGTGGCTTTCTCACGTTCTGCGATTTCCGGTATTCGGCTGTACGAATTATTTTTTTTACCCAGCCAACCTAAATACCCCATGAAAAAGTTCCTTCATTCTCATCGTGGCGCATCTAAAGGCGCTGCGCTAATCATTGTTCTCGCCCTGGTTGTGCTTGCTACTGGTGTCGGCCTTGCATATCTCACCCGCACTACCACCAACCGGCAGCTTGCCCAGTCAAGCTACAACGATACCTCCGCGGATCTGCTCGCCCGTACCGGACTCGATATTACGGTCAGCGATCTTAAGCAAGAAGTAATCACAAATAATAACAATGGTCCCGTGACCCCAGCCAATATTCAACCAGCGCGCTATCCGGTAGGGATTCCCACCGACAATGCCAATCTGATTCGCTACAGCTCTCGAAATGCTGCGGCGAGCCACGCTTCGAACGTTCTTTCTACTGCTGCATCAGCCAATGGCCGTTCGATCAGCAAGGCTCGTTGGAACAGCCACTACTTGATCCCTCCAGCCAGCGCGACCGGCACCGACTCAACCCCTGTGGCCGACTTCACACCGCCGGACTGGGTATTGCTAACTGCTCAAGGTCCAAATCCCGCGCCAGTGCCCAGCGATGTGATCGGAAGGTATGCGTTTGCTGTTTATGACGAAGGCGGATTGATCGATATGAACGTTGGAGGATATCCCAACTACTATGCGAGCCTGACCCAGCCTAATCGGCATGGTCGAAAGCTGCGTGCGACGTATCCCGAGGAAGAGAGCGAAATCATGCAAATTGACTGTAGTATGCAATTCTCGCCGTCCGTAGAAAACGAGACTGTAGCTACGGGAGTTGGGTGCTCCCTTGGACCGTATCATACGAATCATAACGCGGACAGCTTCGCAGCGAATTTTCTACCACACGGTTTATCTATAAATACAACCAACGGAGCCATTACAGGTGTACCGACCAGCCCCGGGTCGTTCACGATCACGCTGAGCGCAACATCAAACCAGTGTGGCACCGGTTACGGAACCTTGCACCTGACGATCAACGGATTCCCATCTCCTGACAGCACTCCCTGGCCGGTCAACGTCGCGAGGAAGGGAACCTGGGCTTTCGCTGATCTAACCGCGCTTTCATCGACAGCCAGCATAACTAGCGCTCAGGTCAACAAGTTCATGGGCTGGCGAAACTATGCCACTACACAACAGCCTAGCGCCTTTTTTTTCAACAACGGCAACCCTTGGTTTCCAACGGGTCCAGACATCCCCGCGGACCCCACGAAAGATCTGTACGCGAGATATTTCCTCGGGGGTATGCCGCCTTTTAATACACCTTTCACCTCAGTGCCCGTCACGGTGCAGAACGGCCGAAGCGACCAGGCGATGATGAATCGGCAGGAATTAATAAGACTTCAAAGAACTCTCGACAATCCACCGGGCCAGTTTCCACAGAGTCTGCTGCAGTACCTAGGGACGTTTTCTCGCGACACGAACCGGCCGGCACCCGATTGGGCTCAGACGTTAGGTACACGGTGGGACATGAATAACATCGCCCTGGCGATACCGGATGCCTGGATTGTCTATCCTGGTAACCATGGTCAGGGTCACGCCTACGGGCTGCAGAGGCATACCGATTTCGCCCAGCTATTTGGGTTAATCTGGCAAAATGGAAACTTTACACCCGGTACTCGCCTGACCGATCCTAACTATTACGGTCGTTGGAAATATATCCACACCCTCAACCAGTGGCCAAACGCTCCGGACTTTTTCCAGATCATCAATAATGCCATGAAGATAGGGAATGGTGGCGTTTCTCCTGATCCCAAAACCGTTTTCACTGTTGGAGCGGCACTGATCGATCAATACGACACCGATGATTTGTATGATCCGGACCCTAACCCGCCGAACAACGGCGACTATGGCAACACTATCACGATCATCGACACCGTCGGCAACGCCAACCCCGCAGACTATGTCAACGGGATAGAAGGCATGTCATTCGACAGTCCTGATCCTATTACTGGCAATCTCGCGCGACCGGGTTCGATAGGTTCGTTCTGTCCGTATCCTCCGCCTGTGCCAGCGAGCGGCGCGAATAGCTATGCACTTCTAAACCGCCGCTTTGAGAGTGTCGGCGAGTTTGGTTACGCTTATAATCCCGCTTCCACCACACCGAGCAAGACACTGGATTTCGCGTCTTCCACAAGTAAGGACAGGCCGATTCTCGATTTCTTTACTTATAACACCGCGGGCAACCGTGCAGGCATTGTGAACTTGAACACGAGAAACCCCTCCGTTCTCGCCTCGATCATCCGTGGGGCTTGGGTACAGATCCAGGAGGGACCGCAATCTGCCCCCGGTTCCGGCGCCTGCAACCACCCTCGTTTCGCAAGCAGACGCTGTCGCTGCGGGACAAGCAATCGTAGCGGCAACTACGGCGTCCAACGGCGCTGCCGTAAACCGCGCTGACGTTGCGCGGCTGGCTGCTGCAGCCGTCGCGGCGGTGCCCAATCTCTCAGGCTCGGACCAAGCAAAGAAGACGATTGCTCGCGCATTGGCGGAGGTAGGCCAAGCGCGAACTTGGAACCTGATGATCGACGTAATCGCGCAAACTGGAAAGTATACGCCGGGGACCACATCGCCGCTCGATAATAACAACGCGAACCAGTTCATCGTCCAGGGCGAAAAACGGTATTGGCTGCATATCGCGCTTGATCGCGACAGCGGGACTGTGCTTGGTAGCCAGTTAGAGGAAGTGACGGAATAGTCCGCTGCGATGCTGCTTCATATCGTCCCGCAGAGCGCACACCCCTTAAAGGCGACTAGATCTGAATACGACAAATTTACGTGCGAACCTTGCGGAGGAGGCATGAAGTGCATCGGTGGATGTATGTGGTCGATGCTTTCACCGGCCAGCTCAACGATAAACAGATTGAAATCGTCAGCGAATACGTGACGTGTTCCGCGCGAGCTATCGCTTAGGAGATCGCGATCGATGTCCTAGAAATCTGTGCCGGGTTCTCTTGGGGAGCGCAAAACGAAAATTACCTAACTGCGATGTACGTCAGCAACCACGGGTAGGGCGACTGAGAAATTGTCCAACGCGATTCAGGTGAACCGGCGCTAGCAATCAATTGACTTGTTTGTTTATCGCCCTGGACAGTAATCAGTGACGTTCGCCAGCTGCAACACTCGGCTGCTTTCGGTGACGAAAGCCTTGCCGTCAACGAGCGTGCCGAAAATGTGACAATTCATGCTTGGAGCAAACATTATGTTCCGACTGTGACTTGCTTAGCAATCTCTTAAACGAACTCGTTAAACCATCGGCGCAGCGGCGAAATTGGACGGGAAAACAGCTTAACGAGAACCGCCAAAGCGCACAGTCACTTGATTGGAACAGTTCTGCGTACTAGCCTCGCACACTTTGTAAATGAACGTAGCATTGCCTTTTTGGCCCGTGTTATCGGTGTAGCTCTCCGTATTGGGTACCGTCGCGATTAACGCGCCGTCGCGGTAGATGTCCATAGTGGTCGAGGTCGCCCCGAGCCAGAACAGATCCACCGTGAGAACTCCCTTCACTTTGTAACCATTGGCGGTCAGCGTGATCTGGCCTGGCGTAGCCGTCGGGGTAGCTGTAGCCGTTGCCGTGGCGGTAGGCGTTGGAGGTGGCTGAGTCGCCGTTGCGGTAGCTGTAGCAGTAGCCGTTGCGGTAGCTGTAGGCGTAAACGTAGCTGTCGCAGAGGGCGTGAATGTAGCTGTAGCAGTTGGTGTCGGCGTAAACGTAGCTGTAGCGGTCGGCGTGAAGGTGGCCGTCGCCGTTGGGGTTGGAGGTGGCTGAGTCGCGGTGGCTGTGGCTGTCGGGGTAAATGTAGCCGTGGCTGTCGCAGTAGGCGTGAACGTTGATGTAGCAGTCGGTGTAGGCGTGAATGTGGCGGTCGCCGTTGGCGTTGGAGGAGGCTGAGTCGCCGTGGCAGTAGCGGTGGCAGTGGCTGTCGAGGTAGGCGTGAATGTGGCTGTAGCTGTCGCAGTAGGCGTGAACGTAGCGGTCGCTGTAGGCGTGGGCGTAAATGTTGCGGTTGCAGTTGGTGTCGGTGTAAACGTAGCCGTCGCCGTGGCTGTTGGAGTTGGACTCGGAGATGGGCAGGGCTCGAGGGTGTAGCTTTGTCCACCAGTAGCCGCACCACCTGAACCTTCGCAGAAGTACTCGGTAAAGTTGCTGGCACTCTTCTGCACGCCGGCGGTGGCCGACATATTGCCGTTGTCCATCTGACCATAAATCACGTCAAAACGACTCTGTCCCTCGTACAACCTCAACTCGAAATTGGCAGTAATGAACCCCGAGATGTACTCGGCGCGCCACTCGATGTTGAAGATGCGATTGGGCGCAGTGCCCGAAACGGACGTGAAAATGCCGCAGGTTCCCCCTGGGTACATATCGCAGGCATCGCCGAAATCGGTCCGCAGATCGTCCCAGTACGGATAGATAGTGTATCCGTCGGTAAAATCGCCGGTGTCTGGCAGGCACAGGTTGGAGTAGGGCGAGGGGAAAATGACGTCGATGAACGAGGCTGTGCCGTTGGATGATACATCGATGCTCGTGTACGTCTGGTCGTACAGCCTGTAAGAAAACGGCAATTCAATTGTGGTGGAGCAATCATCACAATTGACGCCGGTATCCGTCGTGCCTGGCACGATACTGCCGCCTATCTGAGTTATTTCGTACGGGCCAACGCAAGTCGCATTCGGGCAGGCGCCCCAGCTCGGGTCGGCATCATTCGAAGTGTTGTTGGAAATATTCGTCTCGCCGCTCCCATTGGCGTCGATCACATGAATCTGGTAAATGCTATCATGGTATTCGGAGAAGCTAGCTGCGAAAGTAATCTGGCTTCCGTCAGGGCTATAGTACGGGTAGTCGCGGTAATGGCCAAAATCAGTGTCGTTAGTGAGACTGACCCGGTTTGTCCCATTCGGACTCATCGTCCAAAGATTGAAGGGCGAGACTCCAGCCGGCCCGTTGGAGGAGAACACGATCTTGGTGCCGTCGGGGCTGTAAGCTGGGTCATTATCGTCAATCGAGCAGTCGTTGGTGATGTTCGTCAGGTTGGTGCCATCCCAGTTCATGATAAAGATTTGACCCCGGAGGGTGCTTGGACAGCTCACGCCCCAATCAAAGACAATCTTGCTGCCGTCAGGGCTGAAATGCGGACGTCCGCCAACATTATCAGTAAATGTAGCAAGTTGTGTCTCTCCTGTTCCATTGGAGTTGATCACCCAAACTCCACGGCCCCCGGTTCGAGTAGAAACGAAAACGATCTTTGTGCCGTCGGGACTAAAGGCCGGGTCCGTATTACTCCCTGAGAACGTAAGACGCGTCTGATTGCTCCCGTCCGCATTCATCACGTAGATCTCGGAGCTTCCGCTGCGGTTGGATTGAAATGTGATCTTATTTCCGTCAGGACTGATATCTGGAAACTCGTCAATAACTGTATTGTTAGTAAGACGCGTGGGATTTGTTCCATCCGGGTTCATCACGTAAATCTCATAGTTCCCGTCGCGGTCGGACGAAAAAGCAATCTTGGAGCAGAACGTCCCTGGAGCTGTCGTCTCGTTCCCTACACGCGATTCCATCGACCCATTTACACTGGTCTGGTCGCTAGCACGAATGCTGTAAGAACCCTGCTTGCCTGCGTTTATTTTATTGGTGTTTCGCTGGGCCAGCGCGAATGGAATCGCGCAAACGGCAATGAGCAGAAGCAGGTAAAACGCGCCTCGGATAAGGTACGCTTTGGTACTGTGGTTTATTTGTTTTTTCATGGGGGGTGTTGTTCTGGTTGGGGGTTCTGATTCTCGAACTTGCAAATTATCTTTGCAGTTGGGACACGGCTTTAGTCACGCGCGGCGAAAGATGTCAACACTTTTTTAGTGGGTATGCCCGTCCCAGGCTCTCTGTAAATTGCTCAGGGAGAACAAATTCATCGTCTGAGGTGAGAAGGGCTACTGGCTTCACATCGCTCGGTCGCGACCTCAATCAAGCTGATGAAACCGCTGCGTCGAGGAAGTGGGCTATCCTCGGTGCGCAGCTTGAGGAAGTGATTTGCTAGCAAAACCGATCCGCCTCCGCAACGGCCCTGTTCATCATGGAGGCGAGTATCCTTACTCAGTGCGTTACAATCGAGGTCGTAAACAAATAGCGCTGTCTGCTGCGGGCACGGGAGTATCCGAAGAATTGGCTACCGTTCTACGTCAGCAGCTACGCCGCGGCCGGACGTAGTCCTTTGTTCGGGTCGATCTAGTAACGCTTAACGGAGGGATCCTGGTGTTTTTGTAAGTTCCCCCCAAGGCTGTCGAATGTAGAGTTGATCTTTGCGTACGCCTGGGCGGTCCAATCTTTGAAAGGTGTGTTCCAGCCGAGAAAAATCACGGCCGCAATGATCACGATTTCAACCAAGAATCGTCGCATACTCTTTGACACTGGCAGGATGTCACAGTCGAGGTCAATTTAATTTTAGTGACTACACGTGACCAATCTAAAACCCCCTTTCCCCCACAGATCTTCGGTGACGATGTTTTCGACAAAGAAGGGGGGCGGCGATATAGCATTGGCAAACGAACACGGCTTAGCACCGGGGTGTCTGCGCCTTCGGCGATTAGTGCGATTCCCGGATCACCTCCAGCAGAGCCGTATCTTTGTCCAGCAAGGCGGAAAAGGGGTTTGGTGTCGAGAATCACAAGCGATCCTAGGGTTCAATCTTCTCAAATTCTGATTCGATCGCGCGCTCGATTGCCTTGCGCTCGTGTCGCAACTGCCGCAGCGCGCCATAAGCTCGCATCCACCTCGGAGCCGCCTTCCCATTACGCGCGGTCCTTCTCGTCTCAAGCTGCGACTCCAGCGCTTCGGTTAACAATTGCTTAAGCGTGACTCCTTCCTGTGCCGCCACGCTCTTGGCGCGACGAAGAAGCTCTTCGGATAACTCAATGGTCGTCTTCACCGACACCCATATTCCCATATTAGCGGCATTAGCAAAGAGTGAGACCAATGATGGCGCTCAAAACCAGAACCCGATCTGGTCTGTGACCCAGAAATAAGGGGCGGGCCAAAGCGCTTCGTCCGTTTCGCCGCAGACTGCAAATCCCATGCTTTTCGCAATTAGCGAGAACACGCTGGATCGAACGAAAGCTGTCCGGTCGACAACGAGCGCCCTTGTTTTTTGTCGGGCGTTTCCCTGATAGATCGTCGGGTGCTTCTGTCAGGGAATGTCCTCGGTCGAACTAATTTTTTCGCCACGATATTCTCCGGTGTGATGCGGCGGGTTCAGCGTGCGTGCAAAGAGCATCTTTTGCGAGTTGCTTCAGAGTTCTCATCTTGAAGTTGCAGCCTTTGTCGGGCGAATCCTGCAAAGCCGCGGTCCAAAAATTCAGGGATTTCCCCCGACAGACAATTGGCCAGCGGCCCGCCTATTCTCTACGCGAGCTAAAAACACTCGCCCCAGTGACAAAGCGCAGCATCCAGGCATCAGAGGTCAGAGATCAGTGCCTAGCGGACACTTTCGAGACTAGACGGGCATTGTATCTGAGGGCGGACCTCCGAACTTCGACCTCCGCGGAGCGTGGCTTCGACAGTGTTCGAGGCTTTACGCTCCTCGAATTGTTGATCGTCGTCAGCGTCATCGGCCTTCTGCTAGTCCTCGTCGCACCGGCCTTCACAAGCATAAAACACGGAAGCGATTTCACGGATTCAATTTACGGAATCCAAGGCGTGCTCGAGAGTGCACGCACGTATGCTAAAGCAAATCGCACTTACGTTTTCGTCGGTTTCGCGGAGGTCGATTCCTCAGTCGATCCTTCGACCAATCCGCAACCCAGTGGCTATGGCAGAGTCGCGGTTGCGGTAGTTGCTTCCAAGGATGGGACCCGGCAATTCCAATATACTGCGAGCAATCAGGGCATCGACTGGACAGCTAATTACTCGAATACGGAGCCAAGTTAATTGCGGTCACCGGGGAAACTGCAAAGGTACGAGAATCTGCATTTACCTTGATGTCAATTTCCCATCATGGCCACCATCGTCTCACCCTAACTCGACCATGGCAAGGTATCAGCCGACGAGTAACACGTATAATCTGGGCACATCGAGTTCCGTTACGCGCTTTAGCTGGCCACTTGGTTCGTCGTTAGGTAACGGGCAGTATGATTTCACCGACAGAGTCATAAACTTCGATCCGACCGGTGTCGCTCGCATCGCGACTTCAACTAATGCGGACGAAATCGCCAGCGTCATGGAAATCGACCTGCTGAGCGCGCATGGTTCCGCTCCCTCGCCGACACCGGCGCCACCGTCAATATTCGATCAGGATGTTGGAAATCACGCGGCAATACAGATAACAGCAATGAATGGCGCAATTCGCGTCTATCGGCCGTGAAACCCTGCATTTTTAGGAGATCTGCGTTTTCCCTGGTCGAGCTAACACTTTCTTTGGGCATCGCTGCATTTTGCCTGCTTACCGTCTTCGGTCTCATGCCGGTCGGTGTGCAGACAAATCGGAACGCGACTTCCCAAACGTCGGCCACCAACATTATTGCTGCGGTAAGTGCGGACCTGCGAGCAACGCCGACGACGAGCGATACGTCATCCCAGTTTAGAATTGCGTTTGGTTCCGACGCGACCTTGTACTTTGATAGTGTAGGACAGTTCTCTGGGTCGCTGAATAAGAATTCCCGTTATCAACTGAACTTAACTTGGAGCGGCTCGTCTGGATTGCGATATGCCGATTTGAAAGTCACCTGGCCAGCACCGGCTACGCCAGCAAACGCAAGTGGCTGGATAGAAATCTTCGCGGCGTTCGACAGGAAGTGAACCGATGGCTGATCACCGAAATGATGCACCTGTAGAAGCAGCTGTGTCGGCTGCGATACTTGGACAAGCGCAGGCGACACGCCCATTCGGCGATCGCTCAGGGCAGGCTCTGCCGCTACAGCGTGGCGGCACGGGCGCCTTTACGCTTGCCGAACTGTTGGTTGCGACTGGAGTTTTAGTTTTGCTCGTTCTCCTGGCTACCCAGCTTGTGAACAGCGCTGCGAACATCACCATCTCGGGTCACAAGCAGATGAACGGGGATTTGCAGGCGCGTGAATTGTTTGATCGGATGTCGCTTGATGTGATGCAGATGATCAAGAGATCGGACATCTGCTACCACCTCAAAGCACCTGCGAGTGCCACTGACTGTCCCTCCACAGAATGTGGGACGCAGCCCGGCAACGACGAGATAGCGTTCTATAGCGGCGTCCCGGGTTATTACGCGTCGGACTCGACGGGATCGCAGCAGAGCCCGGTATCACTCGTTGGATATCGAATCAATTCGAGCGTGACAACTTTCGGCAACAAAATGGAGCGATTGGGGGCAGGATTGGTTTGGAATGGCGCTTCTCCGAGTAACCTGCCCGAATATACCGGTGATCTTCCGGGCGTCGTTGAATCCCTGGGCGAGCGGAACTGCCACAACTAGTACACTCCAGATCGTCGGGCCGCAGGTCTTTCGCTTCGAATATTCCTATCTATTGAAAAACGGAAACTTATCGACCACTCCCTGGTACACGGCTTTCAAGGTAAGTGGAATGCGAGATGTTGCTGCAATTGTTGCGAACATCGCTGTGCTCGATCCGAAAGCGCGCTTGCTCCTGGACAATTCGGCACAGGTCCCACCGCCAAATGACAATGTCACGGTGTTGGGAGGAACTTTAGCTGACTACAATGGACAGGGTCCGGGCGGTTTGCTGGCGACCTGGCAAAATACATTAACGCGAATACGAGTCTGCCTCGGGCAGCGATCTCAGGTGTTCGTCTCTACGAACGCTATTTTTATCTCTCCCCACCGACCCTCAACACCCCATGAGAGACTTCTTACACTCTCGTGATCGAGCATCAAAAGGCGCTGCTTTGATGATTGTTCTCGCATTCGTTGTCCTTCTAACCGGCCTCTCCCTGACTTATTTCTCCCGGACAACGACTGACAGGCAACTCGCCCAGTCGAGCCATAACGACTCTTCTTGTGACCTGCTGGCTCGCAGCGCGCTCGATATCGTTGTCAACGATTTTAAGCAGGAACTGTTAGATCCCAGTAACCAGACGATCACTCCTGCTAACATTCAGCCGTCGTGTTACCCGGCTCCTATTCCTACCGACATTCCGAATCTAATTAGGTATAGTTCGCGAAACGCTGCGGCTAGCAGAGCTTCAAATTTGAGTTCTGCTCCATCGCCAGCAGCGACGCCAAAGCGCGGGGAGATCACGCTTGCACGGTGGAACAGCCATTATTTGGTTCCCCGGGCGATCAGCAGTAATTCCCCGCTGGATTCCTCACCAGTATCCAGCTTTGTCGCGCCGGATTGGGTGTTGCTAACCGCTCGAGGCCCAAGCTCCGCACCAGCGGTAAACGCCGTAATCGGCAGATACGCCTTCGCCGTTTACGACGAAGGGGGATTAATCGACATGAATCTCGCGGGATATCCCACCTGGAGCGGTGGAGGCGGGAACCCTAATGTCTCGCCGACTCCGTGGGCAACAAACATTGGACGAAAAGGGATCATAACCTTTGCTGATCTGACTGCCTTGGCCTCGCCGTCGCCAACATCGACTCCTTCGCAAACTCTAATCAATAACATTGTCGGCTGGCGAAATTGGGCCACGACCCAACAGCCATCAACCGCCTCTTTCGGCAGCCCCGATTTTGGGGGAAATCTCAACAGGCAGAATTCATTCGGAAGTTACCTGTTAGACTTCGGCGATCCGCCGTACACCGATCCGTCAAATTTTCCCTTCACGACGGTAGATCTCTCAGTCAACAACTCTCGGACCGATCAGGCTTTGATGAGCCGGCAGCAACTCTTAAAGCTCCTACGGTCTGTTGATCCCAGCGGAAGCTGGCAGAATCGCATCCAGTACATGGGAACCTTTTCTTGCGAACGCAACCAGCCAGCCCGGGACTGGGATCGCCTTCGGGGCCGTTTACCTGATAGGTTCGATATAACTAATCTCGGGTTGGTTAAGCCTAATCCTGCAGGTGCGGTAACTTGCAGAGGCCAGGGACACGGACAAGGCAATGGCCAAGGTTGCTATAAGGGACGGGGGCGTTTTAGAGGCACCGCAGCGCAGATTCTGCAATATTTTGGGCTGGCATGGGTTCCGCCCGATATAAACGTAACAGACTCACACGAGCTCGCCTATTGGGGCCACTGGCGATACGTGGGAGCGCCGGGATTCCAGTGCCCTAACACCATTGCTTGCGAACATATCCCGATCTTGAGGGGACCGAACAATGATTTCTTCATGATCCTCGATTACGCGCTCACCCAGGCCAATGCCGACAACGATGATCCCGCAAGTCCCGCTGATATTCTGGCACTCGGTGCGTCGCTGATCGATCAATACGATGATTCCCCTAACAATGATGACTTAGATACCGGCGCGCCGGCCGCGAGACAGACGCACATTACGATAATCGAGTATGGTAACTCGGGTAAATTTGTCCTCGGCTGGGAAACCGCCGAGCCGGTAACCGCCTCGACGAATCCGTACAACCCGACGAGTGGCATAAGAGATTCGGTGACGAACCAAACAAAGCCGGCGCCTTCTTTTGTGCCAATCACGGTCGATCATGCTTTCACCACCGTGGGGGAGTTTGGCTACGGTCTAAGGCCGGAGTACGCGCTGAATCGTTTCCAGCGTCTGAATTTTAACGGGACGACTAATGACCCTTCGGTCCTGGACTTTTTCACTTACAACCCAGTCGGAAGCGTTTACCCACGATCCGGAATCATCAATCTAAACACACGGAATATCCCCGTGATGGCCGCGATCCTGCAAAGCGCACTGAAGAAGGACGTAGATGTGACGCCACTTCCCAATCCTTTCCCTACGGTTGCGCCGGCCGAAGCTTCGCTTGCCGCTCAGGACATCGTTGCCGCTACGAGAACGCAGGCCGCAGTGAATCGGGGCGATATCGGTCGATTGACAGCCGCGGCGGCCAGCAGGGTTGGCAGCGTTAGCGGCTGTAGCGGGGAGTGCCAGGAAAAAGTGCCGGAAGCGATTGTCCGCGCTCTCTCGGAGATGGCACAAGCGCGAACGTGGAATCTTATGATAGACGTAATCGCGCAAACTGGACGATATGCACCAGGCGCTACCAGTCTTAGCGACACAAGCAAATTCATCGTAGAAGGCGAAAAACGATATTGGTTACACGTCGCCCTGGGTCGCGACTTGATCAGCGGACAAGTGGATGTGCTCGGCACGCAACTTGAGGAAGTTGTGGAATAGCAGGAGCACTTGATCGCTGAGAGTCGTTTGTAGATAGTTAACTCGCATTTGCAGGGTCGTTACTTCGACTCTGTTCGCGAACAGGCGGAACTTAATGTCTGCGCACAGAGGGGTCCTCATTTTTTTTGTAGCGCCCCGCCGAGATTGTTCAGTGTGGTTGTTATTGCACCGGCGGGTTCAAGTCTACGGGAAGCCGGCGCTCATGCCGTCAGCGCCCTACCAGAGCTTCAACCGTCTAACCGTTTTTCACTTTTTTTCCGGCGTCGTTTTCTCTTGGGCTTCTAACTTTGTCAGATCGGCAACGACGCGCATCCGCACGGCGCGAAAGCCGTTGTTGATTCAGTGACCCAGCGGCGTGCGACTAGCAAAAAAATCAACGGATGCACGCGCGTGGCAACCTGTCGATACGCCGGCATCGGGCAAAGGTGGCGCCACGTTTGGGAAACGCGAACCCTGCACGAAATCGCCGCGATCCTCCGCGATCGGGTCCAACCACAACGGGGTCTCCTCCGGTGCATCCTTGTTGTTGCCAGCTACGGTAACAGTAACGTCATAGTCATGGCTGACAGCGTAATCATAGCCAGCCGGCGCGCCGAGCAGCAATTGCAGATAAGCATCCTGATTACGTGCTGCGGCTCAGGTAGCCGCGCGAACGAGGACAAGGTTAGAATACGTGGATTCGTGTATGACGTCGGATTTTTCGGAACTTTGCGTTCCAGTTTCCGTAGTAGCTAGTAACTCAAGTTCTATTCCAAGCCATACAGCCCACCAGAGGGGGTTTGTTTGGCGATGTAAGAACTATCCATGATCAATCCTCTGGCCCCCCGATTACATCGGTCCTGAAACGGCCGCTGCAAACCACCATCAAAATGAAAACAATACTAACAGTAATAGCGGTGCTGTGCATTCTGGCGAGCACATCAATCGCAGGTCCATTCTATCAGACTGCAGCCCTAAACGGAGACAGCAATTGTCATCCAGTGCAAAACTTCCGGTACACCGTCGCATTTAACAATCCGTTCGGCGGTCATTGGACTTTGACGGGCCGCACCCAATCTAATCGAGACGGAACATATACCGATTCGTTCAGCGGCACTGTCTCGGACACGACGATGCAAGCGACAGTCACTCGGAACAACCTCGACTGGGTCAGCGACGGCTGGTTCCTTTGCCACCATGTCCAAGTGATCTGCTCGTCGTTCTCGATCACGATTAGCGACGGACACATTAGTGGATTCGCCACTTACACACCCTGATCAATGGCATTACTGGGTGTACCGGACTTTCGCCCGACGGTTCGGTGAGACAGGCGTCGTGATCGAGCTTTTGATCGGCCACCTCTCGGTAGGCAAAGCAACGTTGTAAACGCATAGCCCAAAAGGGCTCGTTTCCTCAGCGGGTCTTAGTAGCGGCGCACGGAGGGGTCCTGTTTTTTTTGTAGGCTTGACCCAAGACCGTGCAATTTAGATGTGATCGTCGTGTTCGCCTGGGCCGCCCGTTCTTTGAAAGGCTTGTTTTAGCCAAAGATGATCAGGCCCGCAATAATCAAGATTTCAACCAATAGTCGCATAAGCTGAGACTGACAGAAAATGCCGACCGAGATCAGTCGGAATCGTTAAGCGGTTCATCGTTGAAACGTTGAACCGGTAGTCGCCTATTGCAACAAAGGAGCGATGAGTGCGCGTTCTTCGGGCAAGAGGCGTTCCCCTCCGAGATTGTGCGCATCACCTCGCGCGCCTTCTTCGTAGCCATTCATAGCCAAGATGGCCGCGCGCACTGCCAGCACGCCCGGCGGTTCGGTTCCCGTGACCCGCACCTTGCGGAATGCCGCCAGCGCATCGTTATTCCGCCCGAGACGAAGACGCGCCAAACCGAGCGTTGCCAGGGCCGACCAGTTCCGCGGTTCCTTTCTAACAAGCACCTCAGCTTCGCGCTCCGCTGCTTCCGCTGCGCCATCCGACGCGCCGAGCAGCAATCGCAGATACGTATCTTGATTGCGGGCTTCTGCGTCATCGGGCCAAAGTTGAGCGATCTCGGCTGCGATAGCTTGCGCTTCAGCCGTATGACCCGCTGCCAGAGCGAGGCGTAGCCGGCCGTCGTACGCTCCCCGATTTTTCGGGGCGATTTTGATAGCTCCGGAATAAGCGAAATCGGCGATATCATTGACAGAGTTTCGCTCGGCGTAACTTGCCAGGGCTAACAGTTTGTCGGCGCTGTTCGCGGCTTCCAAAGCGCGCTGCCACTCATTCTTTGCTCCAGCTGCTGAGCCAAGGCGCGTCTGCGCGACGGCAAGGTACATGTGTTGTAGCACGGGCTCGATCGGGAAACGTTCGCTGGTCAACAGATCTTTGATTTCATTCCAACGCTGGAGCGCAGCGAGGGCGTTGAGGTAATGTCCCAAAAGGTCCTGCCGTTGTACTGCGCGCGCCTGCGGCAACACTTCCAATGTTTTCGCAGGCCGGCCAACCTTGTTTAGCCAGGCCGCCAGGTAGCCGAGCGTTTCATCATCGCCATTTCGAAAATGCTCCACAGCATCGTTAATGTATTGGTCCGTGAGCGCCGGGTCCTGCCCGGCGCGAACTTCTAGTGCCAGCAGTTTGTGATAACGACGAGCATCCGGATGGTTTTCAAGAGCGTTTGCCACTTCCGTCACGCTTATTGTTCGTCCAACTGGAACCGGCGACGGAGTGGCGGCTAAAGTGAGAGTGAGTCTCAGCAGCGGACTGGTGACCGCCATTCCTTCAATCGCAGTTATTGGTGGAGACGTCGAGCCCGGTGAAAGTTGTGGCGGCGGACTAGCGGCTTCCGCGCGCGCCACCGCGTCTGAGGAAACCGTTGCTCCTTGCGTGGCAGTCGTTGGAGATGGTGCCCGGGGACTCTCGAGTGAGAGAGAGCTGTTGCTGCCGATTGGAGCCATGGGCGGCAATGCCTCTTCGCGTGCAAGCACAACGAGCGCATCCAGCGATCCCGGATTCTTTGGATCCCGCGCCACATCTTCGATTTGCTTCCACGCGCTAGCGTATGGTGGCGAATCGCGTCTCGTGGCCGAGAGAATAAGCGTCGCAGCGGAGAGAACATCATACGGCCTCGCACGCTTATCCGCGAGCGCGCGCTCGGCATAATCGAGTGCCAGAACGGGATTGCTCTGGCGAATAGCGACTTGACCGGCAAAAACGATATCGATCGGCTCCGGCCCGGCGCGTTGTGCCAGGAGCGCTTCTACCTGCTTCGCGGCTATGGTTAATTCACCGGCCGTGATCGCAGCGCCTACATAATCACGTCTATCCTCGACCGTCAGGCGATGTGCATCATCGACTTTTTTCCACCACTCCAGCGCCAGTGTCCCGCGCCCCATGCGAGAAAGAAATCGTGCCACCGCGCGCCACGCCTCGGGTTCGGTCGGTCGCAGCAGCAGCGCATCGCGCGCCTTAACGTCGGCTTCGGTCCATTTTTTTTGGTCAATTAGGGCGAACGCCTCGCGGGCGGCGCGGCGCGACTGCCACGCCTTGATTGCTCCGCCAATCGGCGGCGCAGCGAAGTACAGCGCGATACCAAGCGCACAGACAGTTAATACGCCGAGGAAAATGAAGCGCCGAATCCGCCGGGCGCGAATTTCTTCAGGCGGAGTTAAATCGACATCATGATTTTTTGCTACGGAACGTGATGGCTGCTTCGGCACGCGAAAACGTTTACAATGGCGCGGAGCCATATGCAACGCCACCTGACCAGTCACTAGCGATGAACTTCCGCTCCAGGCTCTCGAATTTTTCCCACGGATTTCGGGACTGGCGTCCTGTGCTCCAAGGTACTCCGGCGCAGCGCGACCGCCGTTATAATTGTCTGGCAATGCGTCCCTCTGCTGACTTTGATCGCTAGCCAGTGGCGCGAGCAGCGCGCCATTGTGAGCATGTCCTCGGGAAACAATTCTAACTGCGTCGACTAAGCAAAGGTGCTTATACTCAGCTGCCGATGAACCGGGCCCGAATTTATTCGTTGCTCATTCCTGTTGCGACGCTCCTGGCTTACGCAAACAGCTTTTCAGGGCCATTTGTTTTCGATGATTTGCGCTGGACTGAAGCCAACCCGCACATACGGCATCTCTGGCCGCTATCGAATACATTACAATCGCCTCAGGGCACACCTGGGACGGGTCGACCGGTAGTTTGTTTGACGCTGGCGTTGAATTACGCGGTCAGCGGGTTGGACCCGTGGAGTTATCACGTGGCTAATCTGGTCATCCATGCATCTGCGGCGCTGGTCATGTTTGGGATTGTGCGCCGTACGCTGCAAGGGCCGCGCTTGCGCGAGCGTTTCGGGACGCAGGCGAACGGTCTGGCGGCGGCAGTTGCGATCTCTTGGGCAGTGCATCCTCTGCAGACGGAAAGCGTGACCTATATCATCCAGCGCACAGAGTCGATGATGGGTTTGTGTTTACTTCTGACCTTGTACTGCGTTATTCGCGGTCAGGACTCGCCGCGACGCCTAGTGTGGTACGCTATGGCCGTTGTCTGTTGCGCGCTTGGGATGGGCACCAAGGAAACGATGGTAATCGCACCCACCATTGTGCTGCTGTATGACCGTATTTTTCTGGCCGACTCTTGGGCGGAGCTTTGGAAAAAGCGATCAGCGTTATACGCAGGCTTGGCTGCGACCTGGCTGGTTTTGATTTCGCTCGTAATTGTGAATAACGCCCGAGGTGGGGGCTTGATGGGCTCGCCTGCTGTTTCGTGGTGGCGTTACGCGACAAATCAATTTGGAGCGATCGCTCATTACCTGCGTCTAACATTTTGGCCGGAAACTCTGTGCCTTGATTATGGCTGGCAGGTCTCCCCCCTACCCAGATCGTGGAAGGCGATCGGGGTAGTGCTTATCGCTGGGCTTGCGGCGGCGACGGGATGGGCACTGGCAAATGTCCCGCCACTAGGATTTTTGGGCACGTGGTTCTTTCTAACGTTGGCGCCCACTTCAAGCGTTGTGCCGATTCAGGACATGGTGGCCGAGCGGCGAATGTATTTACCCCTAGCCGCCGTAGTGACGCTGGCGGTGATAGCGGCTTGGAATGGCCTATCGAGGTTGAGCCGGCGCTTTAAATTGACAGCAACTACGCTTCGATGGGCTTTCTTTGGGCTGATTGCAGGAGCGTTGGCTTGGCGAACAGTACAGCGGAATGAGGATTATTATAGCGAGATTGCCATTTGGACTGACACGACGCGTCAACGGCCGCAGAATGGTCGAGCCTGGAGCAACCTCGGTACCTCTTTCTTCAAGGCGGGGCGATTCGATTCAGCCGCCGCCTCTCTTGAGCGGGCGATTGAGCTGCTGCCGACGTACTCGTCGGCACGTGTCATCGCTTACACTAATTTGGGCGACGTGCGGTTGGCGCAAGGCAAATACAGTGAAGCGATCGCGCATTTATCTGAAGCGGTTCGCTTGAATCCTAACGACGCCGATGCTCACAACGATTTGGCATGCGCGTTGCGGCAACTCGGCGAGCGAGAGCAGGCGATCGTTCATTTCCGCACCGCGATTCGCCTTAAACCCGAGTACGCTCTCGCGCATTACAACATGGGCTTGTTACTCACGGACCTTGGCGCCTTCGATGAGGCATTGGTCGAATTACGAACAGCTCGACGCTTGCTGCCCGATCGTCCGGAAATTCTTTTCAAGCTTGGTGTGCTCCTGAGTGATCGTGGGCTCTACTCGGAAGCCTGTGCGAATTTCAGTGAAGCAGTGCGGCTCAAACCTGATTTCGAGGGAGCGCTTCAGTACCTTCGTTTCTGCGAAGAAAAGGCCCGCAAGTCCGAAACGCACTGATATTGCATGCCTGTGCGCAACGAAGTCAGCCAAGCGTTGCGGCCACGTCGTCTATCTTATTACGTACGCGTGGAGGTCGTCAGAGGAAGGAGCGCCAAGATGCGCAGGCGACACGCCTGCCACAACAGAACGGAACCTGCTTAAGTTAGCCGGAGACGCGGCAGGAGAAATCTCAATCGGCGTCGCTGATGCCAGCAGAGGCCAAGGACGCCGAGCAAGCCGCCGGCGACAGTCGTTGGCTCAGGAACTCCAGTCAGTTGGATGTTATCGATGACGGTCTGGAGATTTTGGCCCTGTGACGTTCCCCCGGTGAAAACCAGTTGTAATGTGACAAACGGCTGCCCATCAATGGCTGAAGGCAGGTTGCCGAAAGTTATGAGGTGGAACCCGCCACCTGGTGCAATTGTCGCTGTGCCAGCAGGGACGAAAGTAATTCCGTTAGTGCTGTACTGGAGCGTTACCATATTGAAGCCGTTGCCCGAGCTATTGACCGCGAAGCTCAGGGACATATTTGAGAACGCGCTCGCATTGAAGCTAAACTGAATCGAGTGGCCATTATCCAGCCGAGTTGTGCTCAAACCCAGCGCTCTAAGAGTGGAGGTGTCGATGTCGCCAGCGGTTCTATTCAGCGTGGTCCCTGCAACGGTGCCCGTACCGTTTGCAAGAAAGGTGTTAGTGAGCGTCGAAAACTGTACTCCGCCGCCCGGATTGTCTCCTCCAAACGCCGGTTGTACATCGGCTTGATTATCATATCCGGGGCCTATGGGGTTATCCTCGAAGTTAAAATAAATCAGCACGTTTTGTGCATTCGCCTTGGGGGCAAGAGCAGCCGTCAGCAGGAACACGCTACCCAGGATCAAGAGCAAACGAAAAAGGCGACAACTTACCGGCCAAGATTTATTGAGTTTTCGCATGCTTTCTTCCAAGGCTCGAAGATTACGCCCCTTGTAGCAATTCGCGCTGGTATGGCAAGACATTTTTCGAATTTTTTCGGAGCCTGTAGAGGCAGCCGTGCTGGCTGCGAAGGCAGGGGCAATTGACCTCAATCGCCCCCGAGCGGTTCGGTGAACCACCCCTACCTATTTCGCTGGTTCATGCAAAACGACGGCATCACGAATCAAATCGCTCAGGTACGATTCGGCGTCGGCTGAAGAGAACGATTCGTTGCTGACGAATATTGCTTCGATGACCTGCTGGCCCAAATGGCGGCGTCCTTGCAACACTGCGCGGAGACGCTCAGCCCGCGTCCATTCGGAACGGCTTCCAGTCGTGCCCGGCAGAGTCGCGGGGGCGGGCACCGAACTCTCCGCAGCGCGGTCTTCCGATAAACAATAAAACGCATGCGCTGTCTGCGGCGCGGAATTTCCGATTGCCCGCTGAAACTGGAAATGCCGAAACGGTAACTCAAACGCGCCGGTCACCCGATAATTCCGCACCCCGTCGTCTGCCACTTGGGTCCAGCCGCTTGCCGGCAAGCAAACATCCGGCCGGTGCAAGTTCGCCAGGAGCGCGCTATTTCGACCTGGTTTCCATCGAAAAACGTACAGATAACAGGCGACCGCATTCGGCGGCAGCCGGTTGATTTCCGTCCCCGACGTTTTCGCAGGTGCAGAACTTTCCAATCTGGAAGGCGAAGTTAGCATCCAGACAGCACTTTGGCCTTCGTCGAAACGGAGAACACTGCGAATTTCCGGATCGATATTCAGTTTGCGAAAGTTAGGAGCCTGTTCCGGCCATTGCACGGTCCAGCGTATGCCGCTGACAAGATTGGTTTCATGGGCGCGATACCATGCAGCAATCCCCACCTCGACAAATAACAGCCAGCAAAGAGCGGCAGCGACATAGGAGCCGGGAACTCGTAGAGGCAGCCGTGCCGGCTGCAATCGTTTTCTCGCAGGCGACACGCCTGCCGCTGCAGTTCGCTTTTCCCGGCCAAGAAGATAAGCGAGGCCCATCGTGCTTATGAAAACAAGAGCGAGGATGGTGTAACCGGCAACATCGTGCCACTGGCTGACTTCTGAAGTATTTTTTGTTCCTGCGACCGTTACCAGAAAAACCGCACGAAGAAAATTAGCGAAAACGGCAATGACAACCGCACCGGTAACGAGCACGACACGGCGCAAGATCGAAAGCCGTTTCAGTTCGCCGAAGAGCAGCCCGATCATGAGCGACGTCTGCAATGAACGGATGCCGCTGCACGCTTCGTTCACGCCTACCAGTCCGGTGCTCACCCGAATCAGATTGCCTTCGACCTGCGCAGGAATTCCCAAAAGCATTGCTGTTTCCGCCGCGACATGCGCGACCATGCGCATTAGGCCCTGGATTATGGGAGTTTCCACGACCGTTGGCCACGGGACTGCGACGAAAATAAAGGCGACGGGAAATGCAAAGTGACGTACCCATCCGCTGCCGCCTGCCCACCAGATCAGCAAAAGCGTCAGCGTAACGACTGCTGCCGTGTGGATCCAGGCGAGCAATCGCCACTCTGGATTCGCAATTTCAAAAAGACGCAGTGGCAAGAGCACCAGGAGCGCAGCAATCGCGACCGCTGAAGCGATTAATGTCCGACTTCTGACTTCTGACTTCTGACTTCTGACCTCTGGCGCCGGCATATCCTGCCAGCGCAACCAAAAAAGGTAAAGAGCGAAAAAAGGTACGAACCACCCGTAGTTGTATTGCTCGTTGACCAACCATTCGCCGCTGAGTTGCCTGCAGAGGAGGAACCAGAGGACGGCTAAAAATAAAACAGTCACCCCAAGCGCAAGTCGAGATTGCTCGTGAGGCAGCGGCGAAGCATCGGTGAGTGTATGTGCAGTCGCGAGCTTTTGCACCGGCCGAAAGCTTACCAAGTTTGCGCGCAAAGCGAAATCGTAACACACTCATCATCACGTCCTCTGTCATGTTGAGCGGAGCGAAACATCTCTGCCTTCGCGGAAATATTCCCCTAAACCCCATTCCAGAAAGTCCGTGATCGCGAGGCGCGTGCGCTCCCGGATCCGATACGCACACCATGGCACGATGTAACGATTTAACGAATCACGTAAGGCGAAGCCCCTAATTACGTCCAATATTGGGTGTTCGATATTCATTTAATGATTCCGACTCGACAGATTCTCGGCATCCAGTTCTTCAACGGAAATGTCGATGAAGCGCTCGCAGTGATGTCTCAACAAGGAGGATATCTCGTAGCGCCGTCGGGGACTTGTTTCGCGCGGTTGCGCGAGGACGCGAGCTATCGGCGCGCGATTGTTGAGGGTGATTTGGCGATTGCTGACAGTGGCTTGATGGTTGTGCTGTGGCGATTCCTGCGGCGTGAGAAGCTCCAGCGCATTTCCGGTCTGAAATATCTGAAACATCTGCTCGCGCAGCTAAATGGGCCCGGGAAGAGAGAAGTTTTCTGGATCCTCCCCACAGAAGTGGCGCAGCAGAAATTATTCGATTGCTCAGCGCGCAAAGCGTTCCCGCTCGTGAGCGAAAACTCTTACGTCGCGCCGCGGTATGGTTCCGACGTCAAAGATCGAAACCTTCTCTCCCTGATTGACCAGCAGCGTCCGGCGCACGTCGTCATCGCAATCGGCAGCGGGGCCCAGGAAAAACTCGGTTACTATCTCCGTGAAAATTTAGCGTATCGGCCTGCTATCCATTGCATCGGTGCCGCTCTTGGTTTTCTCACCGGCGATCAAGTCGCTATTCCATCCTGGGCTGACCGACTGTATTTGGGATGGGTGTTTCGATTGGTTGCGCAGCCGCGGATTTTTATTCCGCGACTATTATCGCGCCTTGGAACTCCCGTGGCTGATTTGGAAGTACCGCGAGAACTTGCCGCCGAGGCACGCGGCGGTCAGTCAAAAGTCCGAGGTTAGTAGTTAGTAGTTAGGAGTCGAATATCAGAAGTCAGATGTGAGAAGTCAGATGTCAGAGGTCGCTAATGCAAATCAGAGGAGGATTCAGTGAGCAACCACATTAACGAAATTTTCTTAGCTCCTCGATGCCGGGCTGCGGGAATGTAATAATGCCCGCATGAAGATCGATGATGTCCGCACAATTCTCAGCGCATTGAACGATGCAAACGTCCATTATTTGATCGTTGGCGGCTTGGCAGTTGTGGCACATGGTTATGTCCGATTCACCCAGGATATTGACTTGGTCGTTCAACTGGAACGCGAAAACGTGCTGCGTGCCATGAATGCATTGACGACGATTGGCTACCGCCCATTGATCGGGGTCGACGCTGCGCAATTTGCAGATGAAACGCTCCGTCAGCAGTGGAGGGATGAAAAGGGCATGATTGTTTTTCAGTTGTTCAATCCAAACCGTGAAAGCACGCGGATTGATATCTTCGTTAGTGAACCGTTTGTATTTGCGCAGGAATTCGAAACAGCCAGACGACACAAGTGGGGCGATCTGCAAGCACCGGTACTTCGGATTGAAGCGTTGATTGCCATGAAAGAGGCGGCTGGCCGGCCGCAGGACCTTGCCGATGCAGCGCTGCTGCGCGACATTCTTCAGGTGCAACGTGGTCAGATTACGCCGTCGTGAATAAACATGCCTCGCTAAAATTATCGGAGGAGGAACGCGCCGCCTGGCGCAGGCACAATCTACACACGCTCGCCGAATCTGCTGCTTTGCCCTTTGAGGAGAAATTGACGATCTTGGAAGATCTCGAGGAGCTTACAGTCGCGATGGGATATGAACGTGATCCCGGCACGGGCCGTCTGCGCAAGCCCGACTCATGACCAGGGAGTCGCGATGAATCTGCGCAAGAAATCAACGCGTGAAGAAATCGAGAGCGAGCTGGCTCAGTGCAAACGGGAGGATTTCAACGGCCACACTGAGTTTTATCGCCTCACCTCCGAGCAGCGGCTCGAATGGCTGTGTCAGGCAGCCACCTTCGTTTACGAGTTCAAAGGCAAAGCAAATCCTGACCTTGGGAATTGAGGACGCGCCATGCAACGAGCGCGACCCGACCTGTTCCTGTCATCTTGAGCGAAGCAAAACATCCCTGACTACGCTGTAGGGCCGCTGCTCAAAGGACGATCTAGATTCTTCGCTTCACTCAGAATGACATTATGAGACGAATTGCAGAAGGCTCAATCATTCGTCTTTTGCTCGCAGTTTCTGCTGCGAGCGCTTTTGGGGATCCGGGCGCAGAGAAAACAGAATCGCAGCAGAATCCAACGGCGACGCCAGCGGTTCTTCAGTCGCCCGCGGCAACACGAGGTTTGAATTTCGTCGTTGGGGAACGCGGACTCACTTCGCTCTCGTACAATGGACAATCGCTTCTCAATTCCCCTGAAAGCGGGGAGTTGCAGCCGCAGAAATCTGTTTTTCGTGCTGTGCTCGACGCACTTGTTCCGCGTTCTTTACCGCGAGTCGCGGCGCCAGACAAAAGAGCCGAAACTGTCGAACTAGGTTACCCCTGGGGACGCGTCTTCTGCGCGTACGGCAAACAGGCCGATCGACTCACAATGAGAATTGAAGTTTGGAATAACAGCTCCGAACCGCTCAATGAATTCTCCATTCGTTTGATGGAACTGAATTTCCCTTGCATTCCGCACGGCGGCACTCTTGAGGCGGGCATGTTCGGATTTGGCTTTAAGGGGCCCGACTGGCGGCTACACGAAGGCCCGCTTTCGATTCCATCAACTGCCGATCCGCGGTTCGTTGTGCCGATTGTCGAGCTCGACTACGGGACCGGTGCAGTGAATTTTTGCAGTGATGATGTGGACTGTGCTGTGGATGTACCGCCTTCGACGAATTTCCCAGCCAGAACCAGCTATCCGTTGGTGATCACGTGCCGTGATATAAAGCCGGGTGTCAGCAAGACATTTAACGTCTCGCTGCGTTTCGGCTCGGCGTGTGCACAGGTGCAAGATCTCTCGCGCGACGTTCTGGAGCGTTACGCACAGAAATATCCGTTCCAGGTGAACTGGAAAGATCATCGCCCTATCGGCGCGATCTTTCTTGCGGGGCCGCAAATCAATGTGGCGAGCAACCCGCGCCGCTGGACGATGAACTTCGGCGAGATCGACATCACCAATGACAAAGGCAAAGCGGCTTTTCGAAACGCGCTTCTTAAGCTCGCCGATAAGAGCATTCAAGCCTTAAAAGACACTGGTGCTCAGGGAATGATCACCTGGGATCCGGAAGGTGAGGAGTTTACCGGTGCGTGTTACTACGGCGATCCACTTCTTGTTCCGACTCTAGCGCCGGAAATGGAATTTAAAAATGACGGCGTCAAAAGTGCGATTAACGACTACTTCGAAAAATTCCGCGCAGCCGGGTTAAAAGTGGGTGTCTGCATCCGGCCGCAGCAAATTACGATCGTAGATGGCAAGCCGGTGCACCAGGCTGCCGATGACGAGCACGCATTACAGATTCTTCGGGAAAGGATCGCCTATGCGAAGCAGCGATGGGGTTGCACACTTTTCTATGTGGATTCAACCGCAACCGTGAGTGGCGCAATTAATCCAGATGTCTTTAAAGAGCTAGCCGATGCCTATCCCGATATTTTGTTGATTCCCGAAAATGAATCGATGCGTTATTTCGCGTACTCCGCTCCGCTTAATTCCTACCAACATCATAAGATAACTTCGACGCCAGTTGGCGCGCGCATGGTTTACCCAAAGGCATTCAGCGTGTTGATGGCGGCTGAAGCCGACCGGCCGGAAGACCACGATGCATTGGTAAACGCCGTTCGGCATGGCGACATCCTGCTTTTCAATGGCTGGTACGGCGGCGTTGAGGCGGGCAAGATCAAAAAATTATACGAAGAAGCTTCGGTATCTCGTTAGTTACACCTTCGCGGACAGTCGCACGGCTGTAGTGGCAGCAGTATCGTCTGCGAATGCCGGTTGTTTTGCAGACGAGACGATCAACCCCTTTGACAGCTGACTTTTTACGCAGATAATTGGCAACCCCGGACGGTCAGGTGTGATGTGCGTACTTTCTTTAACCTCTAACTCAGAGACGTCCGCCGGTTTGTTCATAACCTTTCCGCTCTTATTCGCCGCGTTCTGTTTTTCAATAATGGACTTTACCAAAACCGAGCTGCGGAACACTTGAGTGTGAACGTTGAAGATAACTCAGCTGCCAAAGAGTGGGACCTGATCATCCGACCGAAGACCGGATGGCTCGATCTGCACCTCGCTGACCTGTGGCGCTATCGCGACCTCACAGCGATGTTCGTATGGCGCGATTTCGTCGCTCAATACAAACAGACGGTTCTCGGGCCCCTCTGGCACATCCTCCAGCCGCTTTTCACCACGCTTATCTTCACCGTGATCTTTGGGAAGATGGCTAAGCTTCCCACGGACGGTGTGCCGCCCCTGCTCTTTTATCTAGCCGGTGTCACCTGCTGGTCGTACTTTGCCGATTGCATAAACCGCACGTCCTTCACCTTCGTTAGTAACGCGGCGATTTTCGGCAAAGTTTACTTTCCACGGTTGAGCGTACCCTTAGCGCTGGTCATCTCCAGCATGATAAAGTTTGCGATCCAGTTAGCGCTCTTCCTGGTGTTCCTCATCTGTTACTGGATGCAAGGCGCGGCAGTGCATCCGAATGCCGCCATCGCTCTTACTCCTTTGCTCCTTCTGCTCATGGCAGGGCTTAGCCTCGGGACAGGAATCATTGTATCAGCACTCACCACGCGGTATCGCGATCTTCAACAGCTAGTCGCCTTTGGGGTGCAGCTCATGATGTTTGCGACGCCGGTGGTTTATCCACTTTCCATGATTGGCGGCGGCAGCTTCCGCTGGCTGATCCTCGCAAATCCGATGACGCCAATTGTCGAGGCTTTCCGGTATGGATACCTTGGCAGTGGCACTTTTGACGCTGGAGACCTCTGCTACAGCGCGGGCTTCACTCTTGCGGTTCTTTTTATCGGCGTTGTTCTTTTCAACCACGTCGAGCGTACGTTCATGGACACGGTCTAAGCAGAAAGTAGAAAATGAAATTTCAACTTTCAGTTTTCCAAATCTCCACTTTTCAACTTTCAGCTTTCCAGATCTCCACTTTTCTTCAATGAGCACTGTCATTGAAGTTGACGA
Organism: uncultured Verrucomicrobiae bacterium; assembly: GCA_963805485.1. GTDB lineage: Bacteria > Verrucomicrobiota > Verrucomicrobiia > Chthoniobacterales > UBA10450 > Udaeobacter. Next base: position 747,953 of record CAWDUN010000003.1, read on the forward strand.
CGCCTGGAAGAAGTACCGCCTGGGGATAATTGGCACAGGCACGCTCCGCCACGATTTCGAGCGGTGGTGGCACCACGTTCGCGGCAAACCCGACCCCCACGTAAAGGTAGGCGCCGCACCGAGCGCGAAGGGAGCAGGTGCGATAGCAGCAAGTCCCGACTTTGCACCTTCGAACCTTACACCTTTAAACGAAGCTGAAGGCGACCTCGGCGACGACGAAATCTGGGCGCTGCGGGGCGTGTCGTTCGAGGTGAAGCAGGGGGAAATTCTCGGGATCATTGGAAGGAACGGCGCGGGCAAAAGCACTCTGTTGAAGATCCTCTCCCGTGTGACGTCGCCGACTAAAGGGGAGGTGCGGATCAAAGGTCGGATTGCCAGCCTGCTGGAGGTCGGAACGGGTTTCCACCCGGAACTAACGGGACGCGAAAACATTTTCCTGAACGGCGCAATCTTGGGAATGACGAAGGCCGAGATAAGAACCAAGCTCGACGAGATCGTAGCGTTTGCCGAAATCGATAATTACGTCGACACGCCGGTGAAACGCTACTCGAGCGGTATGTATGTGCGACTTGCTTTTGCAGTCGCTGCGCATTTGGAACCTGAGATACTCATAGTTGACGAAGTTCTCGCGGTTGGTGACGTACAATTTCAAAAGAAGTGTCTCGCGAAAATGGGCGACGTAGCCCATGAAGGAAGAACCGTGTTGTTCGTCAGTCACAACATGAACGCTATCACTGCTCTCTGCCCAAAAGTGATTGTGCTAAAGCAAGGCCGTGTGATCTTTAATGGAAAGGCGGAAGAATCCCTCCAGTATTATGGAGCATCGAGCTCTGTCAGCGGCTCCATAGACCTGGCTAGTAAAAAACCGGGCGCCTATCTCCAATCGCTTAACATCATTCAGAACGGAAAAAGCAGTTCAGGAATTTTAAAGGCCGATGACAAGGTTGACTTAGTCTTCAGTCTAAAAACCTGCAAGCCGCTTTCCAAGACGAAACTTGCAGTCGCTTTTACAGACATGAGGGGAGGCCGAGTGTTTGCGGTAGGAAGCTGGCTCGGCTCCAGTCAGATGCCAGTGTTAAGGCAAGACACTACAGTAACGATTAGCTTCCAAATGCCTCCGATCATTCCAAGCCGATATACTCTAGACATCGGTTTTCATGACACAGAAGCTGGAGTTGACGAACAGTTTTATTCGGCTGGAGCTGTCGAAGTGGCTGAAACTAATTATCTGAACATGCTCGAGCCAGTCATACCAGAACTGGGGCAAATTCTTGTTCGTTCGGAGATTTTCACGACTTGATTCCCGATCCTTTCAGGCGCAAGCAAATACGTTGTAGCGAATTGCGATCCATTCGTTGACCTCGCTAATGAAATCCCCGCGACTTCGGCTGTTAACCCCAGGTTGGACTGAAATCTTCAAACAGATCGCAACTGCGCAGGGTTTACCAAAGACCTATCTGCGATAGGCGTATGTCAAATACAACGAACCGAGTGCCGGTTACTGTATGCATGCCGACATACAATGGCGCTCTCTACATTAGAGATGCTATTCGAAGCGTGCTCAATCAAACTGTCTTGCCTCAAGAAATCATAATTTCCGACAGCGGCTCTTCAGACGGAACTCTAAACATCATTCGTGACGAGGCCCAGGGAACAGGAGTCAAACTTATCATTCTGCCCACACAAACTCCGGGCATGGTCGCTAATTGGAACAGCACTATTCGCGCAGCAACGGGCAAGTACATAAAATTTCTGTTCCAAGACGACCTGCTGCACCCCAACTGTTTGGAAGAGATGGTGACACTCGCTGAGGCTGATGACCGCATCGGTTTCGTCTTCAGTTCCCGCGAGCTCCTCGTTGAACCTTCTGCAGAAAACGATCGGCTGACGAAGTGGCTCCAGAAGTATCAGAATCTGTCTGAAGCCTTTGGCGAACTCAAGAGCAGCCAGCCTGGGTCGTCACTTCTGCGATCCCAGAAACTGTTGCAGGAGCCGTTCAACAAAATCGGAGAACCGACAGCGGTGTTGATTCGGACCAGTGCGCTTCGTGAAGCCGGATTTTTCAATGAGCGAATGTGTCAATTAGTCGACATGGAAATGTGGGTTCGTCTCATGGCCATTTCTCACGTTGGATATATTTCCCAACCGCTAGTATCACTGCGTATTCATCCCGGGCGTGCATCGAATCGCCAGACGACTGAAGATATTGGCCGTTTTGAGCTAAACTGTCTATGTGACACGCTGAAGGGCCCAACCATTTACCCGCTTCTACATTGGCGGATTCGGCGCGCGCTGCGGCTCGAACATGGACACGAATATCGGTTATCTCCGGCTCGCATAACAGCGTTCGTTCGTCGGCGGATACAAGCCGTCTTCTCCTACCTACATCGTTACATCGCGGCCCTCGCACAGCTGCGCCGCGTCCGCAGAGTCGCGTCAGACGCGACGTTCGAACAAGCCTATACGTTCGCCAGCACTAAGATTGGAATCGTGCAGAAGCGCGAGGAGATCCAGTGGCTGTTCGAGCTTGTTCGCGCGGCACGACCACACGTCGTGCTCGAGATCGGACTCGACTTCGGCGGCACGTTCTTCCTCTGGTCGCGCGCCGCCGCGACCGACGCTCATTTGCTCGCGATTGACATCACACCGGTCGGTCGTTTTGGGGACCGCTCACCGCTTTCTCTCGTACGCAGAGGTTTCGCGGTGGGCTCGCAGCGCGTGACTTTGCTCATGGACAGCGACTCTCACGCCGAAACCACATGGCGGCGTGTTGCGGCGTTGCTGGACGGTCGCCCCATCGATTTTCTCTTCATTGACGGTGACCATTCCTGCGGCGGAGTTTGGCAAGACTTCAACATGTACTCTCCTCTAGTAGCTCCTGGCGGACTTATTGCATTTCACGATATCTCTCAGAATCCGGCAGAGTGGACGAAGGGGGTCGAGCAGTTTTGGCGACAGTTCAGCTCTGAGCACGAGACTGAGGAGCGCGCCGTCAATGACGAGCCCGGATTTGGGATCGGCGTCTACCGAGTGCCCTTTTACGGACCCAATTTGGGGTTTAATACGGCCTCCAGGCAGCCTCGTATGAGTGCACCGGTAGGAGGGCGTGATCCACTAATTCCCCCTGATTCACTACATTCTGTTGGGTCGGTTGGGTCAGCTGAATACGTAGGGGTCGGCGAGGAATTTTTCCGATACTTCGTAGACTTCTGTGAACTAAAACCAGATGATCGCGTGCTAGATGTTGGCAGTGGAACCGGCCGCATGGCGCGGCCCCTGACAAGGTATTTGAGGGGCGGTAGCTATGAAGGCATCGATGTTGTTGCGCCCTCAGTCCAATGGTGTCAGCAAACCTACACCTCACGTTACCCAAACTTTCGTTTTCATTTCGCCGACATCTACAACAAAGCCTATAACGTAGATGGGAAATATAAGGCGATCGAATATCGCTTCCCTTTCGAGACTTCGTCGTTCGACTTTGTTTTCCTCACATCCGTCTTCACGCACATGCTGCCGCAAGACATGGAGCATTACCTGTCTGAGATCGTCCGCGTATCGAAGTCTAACAAGCGGTGTCTCATCACCTACTTCTTAATGAACCCAGCCGCCTCGAACCTTATCAGCGAGGGAGGGAGTTATTACAGCTTCAAGTACCAGTTGCCCGGGTGTCGTGTTGAGTCCGCTGATACACCGGAAGCTGTTGTTGGATATGACGAGAGTACTGTTCGCGCCCTATACGCTAAGTACGGATTGAAAGTTACCGAACCAATTCTTTATGGCACCTGGTGTAAGAGGCAGAATGGATTGAGTTGGCAGGACATTATCATTGCGACCGAAGGTGGCTGACTGTGTCTAGGGCTCTGACTGCCTGGATTAGTACATTGTTGCGTTATTTTCACTAACACGATGCATCCATCGCCTCCGTTCATTGCAGAAGTAGAACGTTTTAATCCGAGCCCGTTTTGGTCCGTGATGATACCGACATACAATCCGCGGGTAGCTTATTTGGAAGAAACTCTGTTGAGCGTGCTCAAACAAGATCCTGGCCCGGAGCAAATGCAGATCGAGGTAATCGACGATTGCTCGAACGATTATACCGCTTCCGAAATTACTCGCCGCGTTGGCGCAGGACGGGTGGCATTCCACCCTGAACCGCAGAACCGAGGTTTGGCGAACGCATGGAATCGGTGCATAGAACGCGCGCGAGGTCACTGGGTTCATATTCTGCACCAGGATGACATTGTGTTGCCGGGCTTCTATAATCGTTTGCATCAAGCCGTGGAGGGCAGCGATGCCGGCGCGATTTTTTGTCGGCACGCTGTGGTGAATTCAAACGGACACTGGATCCAGCTTTCCGAGCTGCACCGCGAATCGCCCGGTTTGCTGGATGACTGGCACGCGAAGATTACCGTTCAGTGTGTGATTCAATGCGCAGCCATTGCTGTTCGACGAAGCGTATACGAGCAGGTTGGCGGTTTCTTGCCGCACCTTCACTACGTTGCTGATTGGGAGATGTGGCAACGAATTGCTTCCCAATTTCCGGTTTGGTTTGAGCCTTCAATCCTCGCTTGCTACCGATTACATCCCGACTCTGCCACATCGCGGCTGAGGCTCGACGCTGCCGATACACGCGAAATCCGCGAGATGATCGATCTTACGGCGGCTTATCACACGCCTGCCCGTGGCCGCGTGCTAGCCAGGGAAGCGCGCTCATGGTGGGCGGAAGCGGCTGTTTTCCACGCCCGAGAACTCCTGGTAAGCGTCGGCTTTGCTCCTGCATGGCGGCAGATTGTCGAAGCGCTACGCTTGTCTCATAATCGACGGGTCATCCGGAAAATTTTCTCGTTTCTCATTTTGTGGCTTCGAATTATCGCTTCGCAACTCAAACGTTGGCTAAAGTCGAAACTAGGCACGCCTGTTCAGGGCAGTGCCAGCAAATGATGACGGCCTCGTTTGGCGAAGGTAAGATTTCGATTGTTGTCGCGTGCTACAACCAAGGGGCAATGCTGCGCGAAGCCCTTGCAAGCGTAGAGAAGGTGCGTAACGCAAATCTGCTCGAGGTGATCGTTGTTGACGACGGATCGTCCGAAGTCGAAACAAAGAAGATTCTCGACCACATTGCGGCAGCCAGCTACTGCGTTGTACCCCAGCCTAATTGTGGACCTGGCGCAGCTCGGAACACCGGAATACGATTGGCCAAAGGCGAATTCATTCTGCCGTTGGACAGCGATAATCGGCTCCGAGAAGTATACCTAAACGAAGCGGCGTCTCTCCTAAAGGAGAACCCAGGGCTGGATGTGGTTTACGCGGACGCTGAATACTTTGGCGAGAGAAATGGTCGGTGGCATGTACCAGAATTCGATTTGTTATCGCTAATCCGCACGAACTTCATAGATACGTGTGCTCTCTATCGAAAGAAGCTATGGGAACAAGTCGGCGGATACGACGAGCAAAGGATCTGTGTCGGATGGGAGGACTGGGATTTTTGGCTACGGGTTGCTGTTCGTCGCGGTGCATTTTTCCACCTTCCCAAGATCGGGTTTGATTATCGTGTCCGGAAAGACTCTGTGATCGTGAAGATGATCGGGTTTGATTATCGCACGCAAAGAGACCCCTCGAATGTAATAAGGATGAGTCCGCGTCTTGACGAAGCAATAACCTACATTTTCAGCAAGCCAGAACTGGCCTGTTACAAGTTACTTCGTAAAACGGACGAGGAAGTACGCTCCTTGAGAGGAGGAATCCGAGCCATACAAAATTCGCCGAGCTATCGATTAGGCCATGGGTTACTTGCCCCCGCGCGGCTGCTGAGAAAACTGTGGCGTGGTTTTACTGACAAGTGCGTTGCTTCCAAGCGGGCACCGCACTGATGTGTTCGCCCCGCATTAACTTAATACCTCCCCCCAGCAACCCTTTGGCGACACTATGATTTGATAACGTAGTATTTCAGGTACTCGTAGTCTTGATAAGTCAGCGGCTTCTCAGGTTTGTCACCGAAGAATTCGTCAATCGCACGTTTCGCGCCGGGGAAATCACTATCTTCATACTCGTCGAACATGATGATACCGCCTGAGCTGACTTTTGTGTAAAGCGCATTAAGACAGGTGGTGTAGGATTTGTACAAATCACAGTCAAGGTGCAGCACAGCGATTTCACCATTGTACCGGGGAAGCGTCTCCTCAAAATACCCTCTTACCAAACGGACATTCTGAGTGACATATTCGGTAGAAACACGGCCATCTGAAAGCACCTTCAAGACCATCTCAGGCGGTGATGCATAATCGTGCCGTTGCATCCTAAAGGAACCGTCAGGCCTTTTGTCGGCTTCCGTAGATGGAGGGAAACCTGAGAAGGAATCGAATCCCCAAATTTTCCGGTTGGTTGCTGTCAGCTCACACAAAAGAGCAAAATTGAGGATGCCATGGCCTATCGAGACGCCACACTCGACAATATCGCCTGGGATATTGCTGGTACGCTCGAGCATGTTTCGAAAGTAAAAAAGACGGCCAACACTCTGGCGATATACACGAGGAAGAAAGCGAGACTGCATGTAATCAACGGGGATCTGCTCCTCCAGCCGATCCCACCGGCCAACCTTCAATCCAAGGGACAAAAAAAGTTGTTCTACGAGCGTTTTCAAGCAATTGTAGGCCCCACGAAGTCGAGGCCGCAACGGTTCGGGTATCAATGCTCTAATGAAAGTGTTCATTGCCTAGGTTTACGGCCTGCGCTCGGACTCTGCCACATCACTCAGAGGGTTCAACGCCGGGGATGGAGATGACTTGCTCGTGTTCTTTCTCTCTTCGGCAGGTGCTTTCGCCTGTCCTTTGACATAGCGCATCTTCAACACACGAAAGCGCTTCATCTGTAACCTATTAAACCGCCGATGGACCACGTGAGGCTTCCCGGAACTGATGTTGAAATTTCTGCGCTATGCCTTGGAGTGGCTGAGATCGGTGTCCGCCAGACGGAAATTGAGGCGCACCGACTATTGGACTACTGGGTCGAACACAGCGGGAACGGCATTGATACTGCAAGAGTCTATTCCGATTGGGTCTCTGGAGAGAAGCATCGAAGTGAACGGATCATAGGTGATTGGCTCAAAGCGACAAGGCTACGGGAACAGATTGTGTTAGTTACAAAGGCAGGACATCCGCTTTTTGATGGCAACTGGCGAGTGAGGCTTTCACCTTCCGAGTTACAGGAAGATTTGGAAGGCAGCCTTGAAACGCTTCGGACAGATTACGTCGATATCTGGTTTTTGCACCGCGATGACGAGAGCATTCGTGTCGAGGAGATCATAGACACGTGTGACGGGTTTGTTCGTGACGGGCGGGTCAAAGCCCTCGGCGCAGCCAACTGGACGCCGAGCCGGATTCGCAAGGCGAATGACTACGCATCACGAGCAGGCAAGACTGGCTTCGTGGCCACACAACTTTTCTGGAATCTCGGGAGCCGTCACTATCGAGGACTCGAACCGACCTTACGGTCCATGGACGATGATGCAGAGCAACTGCACGAAGCAGCCAATCTGGTTACGATGCCTTATTCCTCCCAAGCTGGCGGTTTTTTTAACAACTGGTTGGAAGGCAATGACACAGCGCGTTTAAAGGCCGAGCAATCCGGCTATGGCACAAAGGCCAACTTCCAAATAGCAAAGCTCGCGGGTGAAATCGCCACGCGCAATGGCGTTCCTGTTGGGGCTGTTGTGCTGGCGTTTCTGCGAGCGCATCCGTTCAAGGTCGTCCCGGTCATCGGCTGCGGCACGTCAGCGCACCTGGCTGCTAGCATCGAGGCTTTGGATTTCGTCTTGTCGGATGCTGAATGGAAGAGTTTACGCGAACTCACGAGCCGCAGAGACGGATGGCTGAAGAATTTTTGGAAACGGCATTGAACGACACATCGAAGGCTCAAAGGGAAGCTTTCAGAATTAAATTCGCTGCCGGACTTCTGAATCCCTTCAGCGGAATGAATGTGTCGGTGCGCATGGGGCAGCTTGCTTTGAATGTCCTGTCCCGGTGGCCCATCAAGCCTTTGCCGGCGAAGCCCGAGTCCGGCTTGTGTTATTTGACCATTGCCGGCCGCGCTCATTGGTTGTTGCTGCGCGAAAGCCTGTTTTCACTTTACAGGTCGTGGGAAAAGCTGCCCACCATCACCGTTGTTTCGGACGGCAGTTGGTCGCCGGCAGATTTTAATCCCGTGTTTTCCTGGTGGCCAGGCAAAATCAATATTCTTTCACGTGAGCAAATTATTGCCGATACAGACGCAGCCGGCGAACGCGAGCTCGCGCAGTATGCCGAAGCCAGCGCCTGGGGGTTAAAGATTGCATCCATTGTCCTGTTAGCGCGCCGTGAACCGGTGCTGTTTGTAGATGCAGACACCCTTTGGTTTGCGGACCCGACCGATCTTTTGGGCTCCCGTGAGTCTTGGGCCAAGCCCCGCGGTGTGAGGGAAAATCACTGTTATCAGCACTACGATATGGCTCTGCGCTTCTGCCCCCAGGTCCTGGAACCGCCATTTGTCAACGGTGGCATACTAGCTCTGCACGGAGATTTTATGACACCGGAGATATTACGAGCGATGGTGCATGAAGCGCTTGCCGATCCCAAGAATGGCACATTCGAGCAGACCATTATTGCTACAGCGGCGCACCGCGGAGCTGGACTGATGCCACCCGAGACCAGCCTGGTCGCGTTCGATGATATCGACAAGTTTTCTTATCGAAACATGAAAAAAGAGGGATACTATTCTCGGCATTACGTGTACTGGATGCGGCATTTGTTTTACCGCGATGCACTGAAACTGCGCTTGCGATCAGGCATTTAATCACATGGGAGTGCTGAGTACAGCCAAGCAGGTTGCGCGCGATCTCACAGCGCGTGCGATCGCACCACTGCTACGTCGACTGGTACATGATCCAAAATACTTTGAAGTGTGGCAAAGTTATGGTTTCTATGTTGCAGGCGTTCACTACTACCAGCCAATTCCTAACACGCGCGGTTTGTCCCTTTCCATTTGGAATCGCGTCAGCGATCTGCCAGGCATCGACATGCGCGAGGAGCAGCAAAAGCAACTGCTATCGGACATTGTCGCGAGATTTAAGGATGAGTTTACAGCCATACCAGAGGGAGCTTCGACACAGCAGTTTTGTTATTACCTGGGGAATACTGCATTTGAGGCGGTGGACGCAGAGATACTGTTCGGCCTAATTCGGCTGTTGAAGCCACGACGAATGTACGAAATCGGGTCTGGTTTCTCCACACTACTCACTGCTGATGCATTACGTCGCAATAGCGCGGACGGACATTCATGCCGTTTCGTTGCCATCGAACCGTACCCCTCTGCGGAACTGGAAGCTGGCCTTCCACGGAACGTGGAGCTTTGGCGCGTACCTGTTCAGGACGTTCCGCTCGACGAGTTCGAATCGCTTTGCGAAAACGACATTCTGTTCATTGACTCCTCGCATGTATGTAAAATCGGAAGCGATGTTCAATTCTTGTTTCTACAAGTGTTACCCCGCATCCGGCCCGGAGTGGTCGTGCATATCCATGACATCTTCATGCCTGTGGAATACCCAATGCAGTGGGTGCTTGATTGGCACCGATTCTGGAATGAGCAGTACGTCTTGCAGACATTCCTTAGCTTTAACGCGGCTTTCGAAGTGCTCTGGGCCGGTCAGTGGATGCATATCAAGCACCCGGACTTACTAATGAAGGCATTCACTTCTTACGAAGCTGGAGTGTCGCCTGCCAGCTTTTGGTTTCGACGAACGCGTTAGATGGAAGCGGGGCTCCATACACTCAACTCAACTAAGCGTTTAAGAGAGACGGCAGAGTTTGCATGAAACGGACGGCAATTGTGACTTTGGCTATCGGGAGGGCGTTCAAAGAAAAATGGGAGCGGCTATCTGCCGATAACTGGCACGAATACGCGCGGAAGCATGGCTGTGATCTGGTGGTTTTTGATCAGCCACTTGACTGCTCCGAGCGCGCAGCCGGACGGTCTTTTTCCTGGCAAAAGTGTCTGATATTAAGCGATCCCGTAGCTAAAAAATACGACCAGGTCGCCTGGTTCGACGGTGATATTTTTTTTAATCCGCTGGACGCGCCAAACATCTTTGACGAAGTGCCGCTCGAAAAGGTTGGCGCCGTAAATTCGTTCGGGGATCCGTCTTTTGCGGAAAACAAGGTGGCGCTGGAAAGGTTGTGGAAATCGTTGCGTTCCTCACCAGACGTGCTTGTAACTGGAGAGTATAAAACCCCACAAGATGTCTCTCTCAACTATGGTCCCCCGGTAACACCACTGCCCACTATGTTGAACGCCGGAGTTCTGGTGGCTTCCCCCGGCATCATGGCGAAGTTTGGCGCGAGGTCTACGACAACTATGAGGACCGTGGCAATCCGTCGTATTACGAAAATGTGCCGTTCAGTTACGAGTTAGTGAGACGGGATCTGGTACACTGGCTAGACCCAAAATTCAATCACCTCTGGGCGTGGTCGAAGTTCCTCCATTATCCGTTTCTTGAAAACCGAGGTCCCCGTTCATTCCGGGATAAAATATTGCGTCGCTTGGCCAAATACGCCGGAAACAATTATGAACAAAGGGTTGCCGTCGCCTGTGCCACCGCCGCACTGTTAAATTGTTACTGTCTCCATTTTGCCGCATACGCAGCGGAAATGGAATGGGTGGATCTTAAAAGGGCTGCGGCGGGGCGAGTCGGTCATCTCGGAGTGCGCTGAAATGAATAAGCCGCGCATCTTGTATATCGCATGGACGCCACCAAGTACTCAAAGCGGGGCTTGTCTGGCGATGCGGCGCCATTTCGTCGAGCGCAATGATTTCGAGACGTGCGTGCTGACGAACGAAAAGTTTTTTGCTCCTGAAGTGCGTTCCCATTGTTTTCCTCGTCCTGCATGGCTGCAGCGCGTGATGCGAACGCGGTTTCGACGATTCTTCAGGCAATTAGAAATGCTTTTTCTCGGTCGCCTGATGGTTCCCACGGCCTTAACGCTTGCTCTCGAATTTAAGCCGGACATCGTCTTTACCATACCGGATAATGACGTAAGCTGGTGCGCCTATCTGACAGCCAGACGTCTAAAGCTGCCGCTAGTGAGTAACTTTCAGGATTGGTGGCCTAGCAACCAGTATTGGTCTGAGTCGGAACGACCCTTCCCGCTAATACGGCGGCTGCTGGACTGGCGCCTTCGGCGAATTTATTCCGCCAGCAAATTGGCTTTTTGTACAAGCGACGGTATGAAGCAATACCTCGGCGGCCACCCAAATGCAGTGACTCTATTTCCTTGTCCTGGTCGGTTCCCATCGGCTGCACCGCGCACCGATGTTCCATGCACTTCCAAGCCGCTGCGTGTCGTGTACGCTGGCACAATCACAGGTAGTTATGGACAGTCCGTTCTTTCATTGAGCCGACGACTGGCTGACTCACCGAGATTTCAATTTCTCGTTTATGGACCTCCACCAGATTGGACCGCAACTGACCTCTCATGGGCCAAGACAAAAGGTATTTACAAGGGTTTTGTTTCGCCTGGCGAAATTTATTCCGTGTTCGCATCTGCCGATATATTCCTCACCATAATGAGTTTTGAGCGATCTTTGGAGCTGATGTCGCGTGTTAGCTTTACAACAAAGTTTCTCGAGTACGCACAATGTGGTCGTCCAATAATTGTTTGGGGGCCCTCCTATTGCCAACCGGTGGTCGTAGCGAAAAACACTAGGGTGGGTCTTGCCGTTGAATCTCCTGATCCTGCTGCCGTTGTATCCGCGCTCGAGCAATTGACGACTGAGTCCGAATACAATCGGTATGCAGGAGGCGCAATTCGGGCGGCGGAAACATTTTTTTCACCGGATCACATTCACGAAATCTTCAAGACGTCAGTGTTACGGACTCTTGAACAACATGACCTTTCTGCCATTGCATGCTGAGTCGCCTTTGAGAATCATCATCAGCATATGGATGTTCAAACCGGGAACCGGCGGTTTGCAGTCCCACGCGGAGCAATTAAGTCGTGTCCTCGTGCAGCGGGGTCACACGGTAACCGTTGTCACCCGGGCATACTCTTTCGTACCCGAATTTCGAGATTACCTTTATGCGAATGAGCCTATCGGCGACGTCTCGCTCGATGGTATGCAGGTGCGTCCTCTTCAGCTAGGCAAGAAATGGCGACCGATGCAGTGGTTGATTTCCAAATTGGTCGCGCGACAGGCACTCGCGCCATTGGGCGTGCGGTTTTATGAGATCCAAGCAAGGCATGCGGCACAACAGGCGTATCAGGATGCCGATATCATTCATCATATCGGGCAGGCCACTGCGTTGGTTGCATTCGGTGCGGAAAGAGCTGCTCGCATTCAGCGAATCCCGTTTTTAGTCCAGCCGACGTGTCACCCCTTTCAGGCCGGAGATGATCGCCTTGATCATCGTTTGTTCCGTCGCGCTGATCGGCTACTCGTTCACACGCACTTTGAAGCCGATCATTTCCGTTCGCTGGGATATCAGGTGCCCATCGATGTAGTTGGCAATGGGATTGAAGACCGAGCTGACGGTGATGCGGAGCGGTTTCGGCAAAAGACCGGCATTTCTGGCAGCATCATTCTTTACATCGGCCGAAAAGATCCCGACAAGGGGTATCCGCTGGTAAGAGAGGCATTTCGTCATCTCCGATTGAAGATACCTGAGGTGAATCTGGTCTGCATTGGCCCATCCGGAGCGGATAACACCAAAGGTACTGAAAAGGGTTTCGTTGATTTGGGATTTGTATCGGAACAAACAAAACATGATGCCCTTGCTGCGTGTACATGCCTGTGCGTTCCATCTGTGGGAGAATCATTCGGACTAGTTTATATGGAGGCCGGCCGGTATGCCAAGCCAGTCATAGCTCGGCGATTGCCCGTGCTTGAGGAGTTATTAGAAAATGGGCGCGCAGGTTTGTTGGTTGGGACAGCCGACAAACAGAGAAACGCCGTCGATATAACAGCAGAGGAGCTGGCAGTGAATCTCTATCAGTTGCTTATTTCACCTGAAGAGTGCGCTCGTTTGGGTCAGAATTGTCGCAGGGTTTCGAAGAAATTTGTGTGGCCGGAGGTCGTGAAAAGATTTGAATCTGCCTACGAAGCAGCGTTGGGCAATGACGCGAAGGGGTGTTCAGCCATTAATGCATCTTTGGCCCGTAATGAACCGCGTAGCCAGTTCAGCGGTTGATTGCGCAGAGGCGTGTGTCTGTTAAACAGATTCGATGGCACCAGCCGTTATCGCCCTAGCCAGTAACGAATACTACTTCCCGGGACTGTACTGCGCCATGGCGAGCGCATTAAGTAACTTAGATGTAACGAGCGAAGTGGATTTTAAAGTGCTCGACGGCGGCATTTCCGAGAAATCAAAGAAAGTTCTTTCGGATTTGGTGGAAAGATTTGGGAGGCGTGACCGATTGGTGTTTGTGCCGATTGACGTATCTATCTTCGCCGGCGCGACGCTTGGTCCCGGTCACTCGCACATGACCTATTGCCGAATACTGCTGCCACAGTTAGTCCATGTGTCTTCGTTGATATACCTCGACTGCGATGTGTTAGTGTTCCGCGATCTATCTGAGCTTTTTGATTTTGAACTGTCTTCAAGTAACATCCTTGCCGCTGCTCCGGATTCGCAGACTCTGACGCTTGGCGATGACTCCTGCATAGTAGCAGGCGCGACGAATCTCCCGCCGGATGGGCGCTACTTTAACTGTGGCGTAATGCTGATGAATCTGGATGAACTAAGGAAAGCGCACTTCACCGAGGAGGCGCTCGAGTTTTTTAACCGCTGGAATGGACATTATCGGTTTTGGGATCAGTCGGCGTTTAATTTTCTTCTTTATGGACGCATTGACGAGTTGCCCGAATGTTGGAATCGAGCCTCCTGGCGTTTTGACGAGCAGAACAACAACACCCTAGAGTGTGTGCTTCATTACACGAGTTCAGCGCCATGGCTAGGTGGAACGCCTGGCCCGGCCCAAGTGTTGTTCGAGAGATTTGTTCTCGAGTCTGGTTTACCTATCAACGAGCAAATGGCGGATTTCAGAAAATCGCGGCGCCGACATCTGTTTCGCAATGTAATCGCACCCCTCCGGGCGCTCGCTTTTCCACTGGTCGCTTTGCTGTATGAAATTGCCGGGCAAAGAGAAAAATCCATGGCGTATCAAAAAGCGGCGCGTTACTGGCTCAATTATGTTCGTAAATCGCCTGCCCGACGTCGCCTTCATCGGCAGCGCGTTAGGGAAATTGGCAGGATGAAATTCAACGTACGACCCTCTCGGTGACAGCATGAGGGTATTGCATCTCAACACTCATACCTCCGGCGGCAGCTATGAGTACGCTGTGCTTCTTTCTGCCGCACTGGCAGAGCACCGGATTGAGAGCCGCTTCTTGTCCAAGAACTCGCACCCGAAAAATAGCGCCAGGCTGTTTTTGGATCGTGTTATTCGGCGCTCGTATGTGTCTCTCTCCACCGAACCATGGCACGGAACACGACGGTTGTTATCAGCGCCCGCTGCCGAAGATCTGGAGGGAGTCGATGTGGTCCATCTTCACACCGTGGCGGACTGGTTCGATGTTCCGCGTTGGCTAGAGGCACTACCGCGGACAATCGGTATTGTCATTAGCCTCCATGATATGTGGCACGTGACCGGCGGCTGTTTTCTCTATCGTGGAAACGATCAGTACGCGAACGAGACGAACCCTTGCGATCCCTGTCCGATCTTGAAATGGCCTGCAAACCGGTTCCTGGCGAAGACTGCATACCAACGGAAGTTGCAGGCATATCGCAATTGTGGAGCACGCCTGATCGTCAACAGCCACTGGCTGGCCGAAATCGCCGGGCGGAGCGCGATCACCAAAGCGTGCGGCGGCGTGCGGGTCATTCCTCCGGGCATTGACACGGCAATTTTTAAACTGCAGGACAAACGGCTGTGCCGCAAACGTAGCGGCTTGCCCGAAGACACATTTGTCATCGTCACAGGTGGCGCGTCATTGAATGACACGAACAAAAATTTCCCGTGGCTTTTTGAGCAACTGTTCCATTTGCCAGATATTGACCGTGTAGTTGTTGTGGCATTCGGTGAAGGAAAGTTGCCAGTACCGGGAGGCTTGAACGTCCGCTTTACAGGTCGCATTCGCGATCGGCATGAGCTCGCAAAACTCCTTGGGGCCGGGAATGTGTTCGTCAGCGCGTCACTGATGGAAACTTACGCGCTGACAGTGGTAGAAGCGATGGCTTGCGGAACGCCTGTGGTCGCTTTTCGAGTGGGCGGAATTCCTGAAGCCGCGCCGGATGGACAGGCAGCGCTTCTCTGCGATCCGCTGGATGCACCTGCATTTTTAACTGCGATCCAACGAGTCAGAAGCTCGGCGGAACTTCGCGAAAAACTCGGTAACTCTGGAAATGATCTTGCCGTTACTCGTAACAACGAGCGCCAATTTGCTGCGGAGTTTCTTGAGGTTTATCGCCAGTGCGTGCGGTTCGCGAGAACGCCGGACGCCCAAACGCCAGGGTTTGTAACATGAGGGTGCAAGCGCCGTTTGGTTTCGTGACAGGCTGCCACGCCCACGACAAATTCATGGTGCAAGCCACCCTGGCTAGCATGAGGCATTTTTGTCCTGACATTCCTATTTGTCTGGTGGTGGACGGGAGCTTTGATGTTTCTGATTTGAAAGGCGAATGTGCCTTGATTGTTCTGCGTGTTTCAGAACTGCCTTCGAACAAAATGGGCAGCCTGATGAACGGGAATGCGCGGGCGAAACATGCCGTTATGTGGGAAGGACCGTTTGAATATTATGTGTGGCTGGATTCGGACGCGATTATCTGGGGGACTTCACTCCGCAGGTCGCACCGGTCGATTTTCAATTTTCTGGAGCGAGATTTCCATTCCGGCAGATGCGACCGAAATCCCACCGTGGCTGCCGCATTTTTATTTTGATCCGCAAAAGCTAAAACATTTTGATTGTGAATTTGATTGGCGCGGACAGGCGTACTTTTCCTCAGGCGTTTTCGCGTGCAGGCGTCAAGTTATCCCGTTTGGCAAGTGGCTTGAGGTCGAATCCTGGGGGAAGCAAACGCCCGCCTTGTTTGGTGATTTCTACGAGCAACCGTTGCTAAATTATTCGATTCATTCCATGACGCAGCGCGGTGAACTCAAACTTGCCGTCTCAAATCTGCAACATATAACCGCGCATCATGGCGTGGCCGAGCTGCAACAGGATTGCGCAGGGAGCAATTGGCATTTCCCCCAACAAATCAGTCGTCCGCGTGTCGCTCATTTCTGTGGGCGCAAACCTCTTCTGTCGAACCGACACGCTTATTAGCGACCGTTTACGATCGCGCGCTTGGAGCATCATCGTCGTTATCGCTCTGATTTTGGAGCTTGGCACGCCGTTATGAATGAAGAGGCACGAGTTCTCCTGAGCAAAGTGAAACGCCGATTCAGGCGTTACATAGCGTTTTCGTACAGAGGAATGAGTCTGTCCTCGATGTTGTCCATGTAGACTCGCAAAGTCTTGATCGTTACGGGTGTTTGCACCTGAGGAAGCGTTCCTACATTTCGGAAAACCGCTGTAGAATCGACTCACCGACATTGTGCACCTGACGTTGTCTTGTCCATGAATGTTTCCGTAATGATTACAACGAAGGGACGCTTGGCTGATTTACGGCGCACCTGGCGTGCTTTGCAGCAGTTAAATCCGGCCCCGCTCGAAGTGCTGATCACTATGGACGGCTGTGCAGAGGAGGTCGTTGCGGCGGTGAAGGCGAAGTTGTCTGAGGCGCGGCTGTTCGTGAATCAAATCACCCTCGGTTCAGTCGCTTCGCGTGATCGAATGATGCGCGCGGCGCGGGGCGACTTGGTGCTGGCATTGGATGACGATAGTTATCCGGAGCAACGGGATTGCATCGCTCGTATCCTGCCAAAGTTCGAGGAGCATCCCAGACTTGCGGTGCTTCATTTCCCGCAGCGGACTGATGAATATCCGGAAACACTCACGCAAACGACGTCCGAGTCGGAACATTTGACGCGTTCATTTGCCAACTCTGGCGCGGTATTGCGTCGATCTACGTATCTCCAGCTGTCCGGCTTTGAATCGCGTTTTTTCCACATGTATGAAGAGCCGGATTACGCTCTGCAATGTGTGGCGGGCGGTTATGATGTGCTTTTCTCGCCGATTGTTACGATTCGTCATCACTACTCCGGTCAGGCACGCGATGAAATCCGCATTCATCATCGTCACGCGCGCAACGAATTCTGGAGCACAGTGATGCGGTGCCCCTTGCCCTTTGCACTTGGCATCCTTACCTGGCGCGTTTTCTCGCAGTTTCGTTATTCCTGCAGGCGCGGCTTCTCGTGGGTGATTCGCGAACCATTGTGGTGGGCCCAAGCGGTGGCTGGGATTCCCTACTCTCTTGGGAAACGGAGACCTGTTTCATGGGCAGCTTACAAACGCTGGTTGAAGCTGCCATAAAAGCCTTACAAGTGTCATTCTGAGCGCAGCGAAGAATCTCGGATCAACAATTCGGAATGATTTCCCAGATAAACAAACCGAGATGTTTCGCTTCGCTCAACATAACAAGAACCGAGCAGGAGCTCCAGCGGCTTTCGCAAACCTACGCTTGGCGGTCGAGCAAGATCATGAGTGACAAATGAAATGGATTTGTTGCCAGCTTGGCGCGCGCGAACACTACGCAATCCCCCGCGCGTTAGTTCGTATGGTAATGCTTGAATGTCTTATCACTGATGCCTGGGTCCCGCCTTCCTCGATTCTTCGAATCGTTGGAGATCAGAGATCAGGAATCGGAGATCGCTGGCACGACGAACTGAAAGAAGCACGTGTCACTTCGTTCAACTGGTCGCTCATCGCATTTGAGATGCTTTCGCGCGCACGCGGCCTTGGGATGTGGCCAGGCATACTTGCACGGAATCGCTGGTTCCAACGCAAAGTCGTCAAGGCTCTGATCTCAGACATCCGACCTCAGACATCTGACTCTCCGGTTCTCTTGAGCTACAGCTACACTGCACTTGAGCCATTTCGATACGCAAAAGCGCAGGGATGGAAAACGGTGCTCGTTCAAATCGATCCTGGCATAGAAGAAGAGAAGATTGTGGCAGAAGAAGCCGCGCGGGTGCCTGAACTGGCAGGTGAATGGGAACGCGCACCCGCTGAATATTGGGCGTCCTGGCGTGAAGAATGTGAGCTCGCCGACCGAATTGTTGTCAATTCCGAATGGTCGCGGAAAGCATTGATGCGCAGGGGAGTTCCAGGTGAGAAAATATCGATCATTCCGCTGGCGTACGAGCTGCCGGAGGATAGAAATCAGAAATTACACCGGCCGTATCCAGATCGCTTCACGCACGAACGGCCTCTGCGCGTTTTATTCCTCGGTCTGATTAATCTCCGCAAGGGCGTCGCCAGGTTATTGGAGGCGGCTCGAATATTGCGCGATGAGCCGGTTGAATTTTGGATGGTTGGTCCTGTAGAAATCGCGAAAGCCAGCACAGCCGCGGACGCCGGGCGAGTAAAATGGATTGGTCCTGTAACGCGCAACAAGGCGGCTGAATTTTACAAAGGCGCAGATGTGCTTATTCTTCCGACCCTCTCAGATGGGTTTGCGATCACACAGCTCGAAGCGCAGGCGCATGGTCTGCCAGTTATCGCCTCGAAAAATTGTGGCAGCGTCGTGGAGAATGGCGTCAACGGAATCATTCTAGATGAACCGAGTGCGGCATGCATCGCATACGCGATTCACGGTTGCGTCGTGAGTCCAGACCGGCTGGAAAAGCTTTCGTCCGCCTCAGGTGTGCGAGATAAGTTTACGATCGAGGCGCTCGCCAATCAGCTGCAACACCCGCCCGGGACGCTGTAGGAACCCACCCTGAACAAATAATGCTTTCAATTTTGAGTTCTGTTGAAGTATTTTTGGATCCGTGGTGTCACACGAGATCAGTTTCTATCTCGCCGCAGTCGTGTTGGTGGCGTTGACTGTCGAAAGCTGCATCAAGCTGCTGAACCGAAATCCCCTCGCCGTCACACTGATGGTGTACGTCACGGTATTCGGGTGGTACTTCGTGGATCCGTTTATAAACCCGGAGCAATATGATAATCTGCCGTCTTCCCTGTTAGGGCAAAGTTACGGACAGGTACTCTTGTTTTTAATCACATTCCGCGTCTTCGTACCGGTTGCAACACGTTGGATTATGGTCCGCCGAAATTCGGGAATTTCTGATTTGCGTCTTACTCCTGAGCAGATCTTAATTGGCGCCGGGACATTTTGGTTCGTCCTTTTATTAATCGGGATTTATCGCATGGACGGCAATGTGATGGACGCGGTGTTTCCGCTCGATGGCCGCGCTGGCCCGACGATGTGGGGGCGTGCCGCAGTGCAGACTGGGGCGAGCGGATTTCTGATCTCCTTTGCCGGCTACGTGTTTAATGCCGTAACAGCGTTTCTAGGCGTCCTGATATTTTTCCAGCGAGGGATCGCCTGGCGGTTGCTCGCAGGCGCAATGTTTGCCATTACGCTTCCGTATTTCTTTTTCGCGGGAGCGCGCAGCCACTTCCTTGCGGCAGTGATGCCTTTTATCCTGACATATCTGTTTTATGGGCGCCATCTGCTGGTCCTAAAACTGGTCATTCTGTTAATTGCGTTCTTCTGTTTGAATGAGGGTTTCAAGTTTGTGACTGCATTTCGCCTCGGTGGCTTCAGAGAAGTGCTGGCGAGCCAGAATCCGTATGAGCTCATGGATGAAGACGCGCGAACAAGCGGCCTGAACATGATTCAGGAGCTTTGCTTCGTGAATACTTATCTCGAAACGGGCGGTACGTCTCCGGCGTATGGCGCAAGGTATTTGAATGAGCTGCTTAATTTTATTCCGCGCGCGATCTGGCCTTCAAAGCCGATGATTGGAATTGACTACGCGATATGGCGCGGCTTTGGGAGCGAGCACGATGAGAACGGCGAGCTCGGTGTGAATACCACCATTTCCAGCGGAATGATCGGCGGCGGCGTGTTGAACTTTGGCCAAATCTTTGGTCCAATCGCAGCTGGAATATTGATGGCGCTTTGGGCTGGTCTGCTTGTCCGCTGGTGGGAACAACGGCAGTCGCTCCTGCGTCTGGTTTTGTTCATGCTTGGTGTTGGTCTGACTTTCAATCTCGGCCGGGACATTAGTATGCTGGTACTCTGGCCCGTCATCTTCGCATACTGTTTTGTCCGAGTTGCCGAGATCTGCGCCAGGCCGCGCATCCAACAACTGCCGCAGCTACCAGGTGTCGTTCCCGCTCATGCCGTGCCGGTGCAGGCGCTAGCTGGTCGGCTGAGTCAGTAGCGGTGGCATCGTGCCGCGACGGCTTGGTCGTGGAATGCGTCGAGCCTTCGCTGAAAACGGTCGACGTGGGTCCGCTGAACTGGGCGTGATAGTCCGTAAAGAATGGATCGCAGCGATGTTTCATCAAAATACATACTCTCGTTAGGCGTCAGGGGATCATGATCTCAGTTGTTATCCTGACATTGAACGAGGAGCTGAATCTTCCTCGTTGCCTCGACGCGATCTCCTGGTGCGACGACGTGCTGATCGTGGATTCGTTTAGCTCAGACGCGACATTAAAAATTGCAGCCGAACATCGCGCGCGCGTGGTACAACGCCCCTTCGACAGTTTCGCCGGGCAGCGGAATTTTGCAGTCGACCGTTGCGATCTAAAACACGAATGGATTTTTCACTTGGACGCCGACGAAGTGATCACGCCCGAGCTAGCAACAGAGATTCGTGCGTGTATTGACTCGACCGACAAAGATGCCTACCGCGTCTCATCGAAGCTTATGTTCCGTGGTACATTTTTGCGGCACGCTGGACTTTTTCCGTGGTATCAGGTCCGGCTAGGTCGGCGAGGTAAGTTGCGGTTCAAGCAAGTCGGACATGGTCAACGCGAGCAGCTCCCATCACGTGCGATCGGCACATTAAGAAATGCCCTGCTGCATTTTCCATTTGAAAAAGGGCTTGAGGATTGGATTGAGAAACACAAGCGATATTCGACGGCTGAAGCACGCCAAAACGTTTACGGCTACGTCGATGACGATGTTCCCGTTCTGGATCTTTTCAGTATCGCAACTGACCGCCGACGCCGAGCCGCCAAAAAAATGTTCAGGCGGTTACCCTGCCGAGCAACTTTTCGATTCATCTATATGTACCTGTTTCGGGGTGGAATTCTGGATGGCAAGGCCGGCTTCACATATTGTCGACTACTCGCCTGGTACGAACGGCTGATTGTTTTGAGAGAACGTGAGATAAGAGCGCACGCACGAGGAACAACGTAGCAATGGGTCCCGCCGATGGTCATGCAGCGGAGCATCACTTCGGATCCGCGGAGGCGCAGCATACGGCGGGCTATCTGTGGAGGCACATCATTAGTCTGTGCGCTTCGGTGCGCGCGCGTCGCGTCGTGGATATTGGATGCGGCAATGGTGCGCTATGCCGCGAGCTTGCCAGTTGCGGATACGAAGTCGTCGGTTGCGAACCGAGCGCCGATGCCATGCGATTGGCACAGCTCGCGGCGCGGGACCTGGTATTTTACCCGCTGGGCGTAGAGGACGATCCCTCTGCGCTGGGCAACGAGAGCTTTGACGTGGCGATCGCAACAGAGGTGATCGAGCATCTGGCCAAACCTCGCGATCTGCTGTGTTTCGCGCGGCAACTGCTTCGGCCCGGGGGGCACCTGATCGTTAGCACACCGTATCACGGCTATGTGAAGAATCTCATTCTTGCACTCACCAACAGATGGGATGCGCACCTCAGCCCATTTTGGGATGGCGGGCACATCAAATTTTGGTCGTACAGGACACTGTCCCAATTGCTGAACCAAAGCGGTTTCCGTGTCGTACGGTTCATCGGAGCGGGTCGATTACCTTTTCTGTGGAAGAGCATGATCGTGGTCGCACAGAAGCTGCCTTCAGAGCCCTAACGCGTTGCGTTTCCCTTGCACCATGAAAATGATCGTGCGGGGCCTCGCCAAATCTGCGGAACGGCGGGCGCAAAGCTTTTGGTCTGGAGGTAAGGGGATTCGAACCCCTGGCCTTCTCATTGCGAACGAGACGCTCTACCAGCTGAGCTATACCCCCGTCGTAAGCGAACTGAGACTAGCACGAGCGCGCGGTTTTTCACAACTGAAACAACACATTGCTCGAATGCCAAGTTGAAGGAAGGCGATAACACGAGCGATGCGAAAGAACGATTGCAGCGGGCGCGTTCATGCTTAAGGTGCGCTCTCCAATTCTCCATATGCTGTGCATCATTTTCGCTCAGACCCAAACGGGATCGCCCGGACCGATGCCGGGCGGCGGCATTGGCTCGTTTTTCGTGCCGCTTATTTTCATTTTCATCATCATGTATTTTGTGATGATTCGGCCGCAGAAAAAGCGGCAGGAACAGCAACAGAAGTTGATTGGAAACCTAAAGACGGGTGATCGCGTGGTGACTAACGCGGGCATTCACGGTCTCATTTCGAATGTAAAAGAAACGACAGTGCTTGTGAAGGTGGCCGACAACGTAAAGATCGAGATGGACAAATCCGCGATTACCAACGTCCTAAAAGAGGCGTAAGATAGAACGTTTCCGTTACCAGGCCGCACCGAACAAGCGACGCCGATGAGCAAATCGAAAATCGAAAATCGAGGATCGAAAATTCCATGACGCCAGTGCTCACTTTTTTTATCGGTCTCGCCATACTGGTGCTGTTCGGCTGGTATTTTGCGAGCGAAAGCGAGCGCATGCGTCGCATCCTTGGGACGGTCCTGACAATCGTGGTCACGGTGTTTTGCTTGTGGTCGACCTATCCGCCTTTCGACCAGAAGCGGCCGGATGGGACAGTGATTCGAAAGGGGAAGATTCATCTCGGCCTCGATCTCCAAGGTGGCACTTCCTTTCTGATTCGGCTGGAGCCGCCAGCAAGTGCCGATGGGGGAAAGCGCCCAATTACAAAAGCGATGGTAGATCAGGCCATCGAGGCCATCCGCAAGCGTGTCGATCGCTTTGGAGTAAGCGAGCCGATTATCACGCCACAAGGCAACGATCGAATTCTGGTGCAAATCCCGGGCCTTGACGCGGCCAACATTCAAGAGGCGCGCGAGCAACTTTCACGCGTAGCCAAACTAGAGTTCCGCCTCGTGTATCCCGACAACGGTCAACGGTTGAAAGCGATTGATGATGGAAAGGAAGTGATCCCGCCAGAATACCGTATCGAAACCTACAAACAGCAGGTTCAGGGGGCAAAGCCGATCGAAGAACGTTTGCTCGTCAAAAAGAAAGCGGATCTCGGCGGTAACCATGTTTCGCAGGCGGCTGCCGGTTACGGCCAGGAAGGATGGGAAGTCACACTCAAGTTCGACACTGAAGGCGCCAAAACCTTCGGTCAAATTACTGAAGCAAATGTGAACCATCGCTTCGCGATTGTGCTCGATGGAGCGATTCAATCCGCGCCTGTTATCAGGACCGCCATCTACGGTGGTAATGCAGTCATCAGCGGCGGACGCATGGACGAGCCCGAAGCTCGAAATCTTGCGAGCGTGTTGGAGAATCCGCTGCAAACGCCAGTCAAGATTGAAGAGGAGCGCCAGGTCTCAGCCAGTCTTGGCAGCGACTCGATCAAGAGCGGCATCTATTCAGGCATTGCGGGCTTTATTTTGGTAGTCGTATTCATGATTATTTACTACCGGGTAGTCGGTCTGATCGCTGACGTCGCTCTGCTGATCAACTGCTTCATGGTGGTCGGCGTGCTGGGCATGTTCAATAGCGTCCTGACACTTCCCGGCATCGCTGGCCTGATTCTCAGCTTGGGAATTGCGGTGGACGCCAATGTTCTGATTTATGAGCGGCTTCGGGATGAGATCAAACAGGGAAAGTCGCTTCGTGTGGCAATCGATACCTCCTACCGGAAGGCTTTTAGTGCCATTTTTGACGCGCACGTAACGCAGTTTCTTACAGCCGCGATTCTTTTCTGGCTGGCAAGTGGACCGGTTAAAGGTTTCGCACTAACGCTGACCATCGGCATCGTCGCGTCAATGTTTTCGTCGCTGCTAGTCACGTACACCTGTTTTTCGTGGGCATTCGCCCTTGGCTGGCTGAAGCGGGTGTCGATGCTTCATCTCATTCGCTCAAAGGGGTTCGATTTCCTCGGAAATGCGCCGAAGTTCGTGTCGATATCCGCCGTGGTCACGCTGCTGTGCCTCGGTGTTTTATTCATGAAAGGTCAGCGCATTCTCGGCGCCGATTTCAGAGGGGGCGATTTGCTTGTAATCTCTGCGGCGCACAAGCTGACACCCGATGAAGTACGCGGGGCGCTCGCCCATACCGGGTTTCAAAATAGCGTTATTCAATCGGAAAAGGTGGCGAATCGGGATCTCATCAGCATTCGAGCTGATTCGGGTGCCGCCGATAAAATCAAAGCGCAGCTGAGCGAAGCTTTGCCGACAGCAGGTCTGAAGTTCGAACAAACAGACCACGTCGGTGCGCTGGTCGGAAAAGAATTGGCGACAAAAAGCGCGTTGGCTCTCGCGCTTGGGCTGTTGGGCATTTTCGTGTACGTGAGCTTCCGGTTTGCAACCTCGTTTGCCGTGGCTTCGCTGGCAGCGTTGGCGCACGACCTTATCATCACGATCGGCATCTTCGCGTTGAGCGGGCGCGAGCTTTCCTTGATTATGGTCGCTGCGGTCCTAACGATCGCCGGCTACTCGATCAACGATAAGATTGTCGTTTTCGACCGCATCCGCAGTGGCTTGCGTGACCGATTGTCGGGGTCGGTAGCGGGAGTTATGAATACTTCAATTAATGAAACGCTGTCGCGAACCATCCTTACCGGGGGCACTGTTTTGCTGACGGTACTCGCGCTGTATTTCTTTGGCGGCCCGGTCCTAAACGACTTCGCCTTCTCGTTTCTTATCGGTGTTATTGTCGGAACGTATTCGTCCATTTTTATCGCGTCGCCGATTGTCCTTTGGTGGACGCGCGCCAGAGGCCGCGATACCAGCGCGCTTCGTCGCGAAGTGATCCAACAAACGACCACTGCAGGCCGGCTCGCGCCGCGATCATAACTGCTCCAAAAGCAACAGTCCTGCTCTCTCTCCTAAGAACGTTCTGACTCGCTGCGGTCAGGGAATGGTGGCAAGAATTTTCTCCATCTCGGCGGGCGTGAAAGCACGCAGCGTCTGCGTCCGGATGTTGCCCAGGATATCCGCAGACAGCAACACGCTCGCAGCTGTTTCGTCGTTTGGCGCCTCGAAAACACACACCTGGTCGTAGTGACCGAGCGTCCAGTACATCTGGTTAATCGTAACTCCCTTCGACTGCACCTTCGCCGCCCAGTCAGCAACCCGCTGAGTCGTCTCCCTGGCAGCGTGAATCCCTTTATCTGTGAATTGCACCAAACTGATGTACGTCGCCATGATTTGGATCGTTTAGCCAATACGACCGAACATTGCAAGAACCGACACAGACGATCTCCGTCGTGCTCGTTTGAATGCTGAATGCCCGCTTTGAGGAACTTGAAATCAGAAATGGAGGCGAGGGGAGTTGAACCCCTGTCCTCGTCGCTATCCGCGCAAACATCTACACGTTTATCCGGCGATAGGTTTTAAGGAGCCGAACGTTGCACCGGCACACTGGCAGCTCCCGAGCGTCCACGAATTTCCTTCACCATCCGGCGCGGTCGCTCCGCCGTCTGATTAGCCTGCTGTCCACGTTTGGTGCCGTAGCAGGCGTCCAACTCCAAACGTCACGGTCAATTAAGCCGCGAGAGCGAGATCTTGGTGATCTGCGTTTATTTTGTTTGGTCCGGTTTTTAACGAGGCCAACGAACCATCCTCGACATGCCGTCTGCGCTTCCAACGATGAGTCGAAGCCAGTACGCCCCCAAAACAATTTTGCTTGAGTAAGTACGTCTGTTTGCAGTCTTATGCAAGCAGTCCGAGGATTCCCCCCGAGCAATGGCGATCGAAATCACATCTGAATCTTTGGCCGGTGCACAACCGGAACCGGCGCTCGCATACAAGGACAGCGCGCTGGCGCCGCGTAGCAACAAAAGCAGTTTGCGGTCGCGATTGAGCCTGACAAATTCGACGTGGACCCGACGCAACTTTAGCAGTCGCGCGCGGGAGCTTTCAGGCGGTGATGCCATCATTCTCTCCATCCCGAAGAGTGGCCGCACATGGCTGCGCGCATTTCTTTGCGCTTACTTCTGCAGACGCTTCGGCCTTGAGTTCACGTTGCGTCCGGGACGGTACGCTTTGCCCGGTTTTCCGCGGATTGTCTTTTCTCATGATATTTTTGAGCATCGCACCAAAGGCGATCGCTGGGATAAAATCCGCGGCAAATATCTCGTTCCGCGACGCGAGCTTAACCGGGCAAAGATTATCCTGCTCGCCCGAGATCCACGTGATTGTTTCGTTTCTCTCTACTTGCAGCTGACAAGGCGCGATCCGAATGCGCCGGTCAAACTTAGGCAAAAGACCGTGGGCGAAATGTTGCGTGACGAAAAGTTCGGGATGCGCGCGATCATCAGCACTATGAACCGTTGGCTTAACGAGTTCTCTGGGCGCGACAATTTCACTCTCCTCCGATACGAAGCATTGCGCGGCTCACCGGCCGAACATTTCCGCGACCTGCTGGCGGTACTTGGTGAGTCGTCGCCCGACGAGAAGATTTTTCAGGAGGCGTTCGAGTTTTCGCAGTTCGACAACATGCAAAAGCTCGAGGCCGCGGGAGCTTTTGATTCAAACATTCTGCATCCGGGCGATGTGCGCGATCCAGAATCGTTCAAGGTGCGCCGCGGAAAAATTGGCGGGTATCGCGAATACCTGTCGGCGGAGGACCAACAATTTGCCGCAGCTGCAATAACAGAGCTCGATCGCCGGTTCGGCTATACGGGTTAACGCGCCGAGCTTCCATTCATTTCAAGCGCAGTGTTGCTGTCTCCCAGGAAGATATCAACCGATGGGCAGTGATAGCGATCCGCGGTCGCATTCGTTAGGCTAATGCTGGATTGCGCATAATCTCGACGGATTGTGACGCGCGGCGGCTACAAAAAATCCTATGAAAACAAAGATCATCGCAATGATTGGAATCTTTCTCCTTTCGCACTCTGCGACTGCGCAAGAGAAGACCACGATTCGATTCGGGCATTTTCCAAACATTACTCATGCGCAAGGCGTAATCGCGCACGCGCTTTCACGGCAAGGCAAAGGCTGGTTTGAACAGCGACTCGGGCCAAACGTACAGATTCAATGGTTTACTTACAACGCTGGCCCTTCGGCAATGGAGGCGATCTTTGCAAGATCGCTCGATGTGACGTACGTCGGCCCAAGTCCTGCCCTCAATGCGTACTTCAAATCGAACAGCGAGGAAATTCGTGTCATCTCTGGTGCCGCCAATGCTGGTGCGGCTCTGTTAGTGAAGTCCGATTCGCCGATCAAGGTCGCCAATGATTTTCGCGGAAAAAAGATTGCCACCCCTCAACTCGGCAACACTCAGGACATTTCATGTCGAGCATGGCTAAAAGCACAAGGTTTACGCGTTACCCTTACCGGTGGCGACGCGACAGTCATTCCGACTGCGAATCCAGATCAGCTCGGGTTGTTTCAAACTGGAGGCGTTGATGCGGTATGGACGGTGGAGCCGTGGGTAACAAGGCTCGAGCGTGATGCGAAGGCGCGGGTATTTCTCGAAGACAAAGCTACAATCACTACCTGGCTTGTATCTAGCGTGAAGTTCCTGCACGACCGACCCGATTTTGCTAAGAAAATTGCCGATGCGAATGTCGAACTGACCAAATGGATGCAACAAAATCAAGCGGAAGCGCAGAAGCTATTAGTCGGGGAGCTCAAAGCTGAAACACGCGCTGATTTCGCACCGGACGCGGTGGCGCAGGCGTGGAATCGGATTCAATTCACAAGTGAAGTGTCCCGTGATCTGATTGCCAAATCTGTGCAGGACGGAAAAGATGCGGGTTTTTTGAAAGGTTCGACAGATATTTCGAAGCTCGTCGAAACTCCGTAATGCAACGACTCCCTCGCCAATGTTCCTCAGCTGCAGAGGAGCTCGAGGTCATCGCGCCGTCAAAGCTCGCAATTGAGAACGTCTCGAAAAATTTCAAAGGCGCATCCGGAGCAGTCCTCGCGCTCGATCGTGTGAGTCTGAACGTTGCTGAGGGTGAATTCGTGTGCCTCGTGGGCGCCAGCGGCTGTGGCAAGACGACGTTGCTCAATATCATCGCCGGGCTCGAAAAACCGGACAGCGGGACGGTGCGGGCTGATGGAAAACCTATAACGGGCCCTGGCCGCGAGCGGCTCGTCATGTTTCAGGAACCAGCTTTGTTCCCGTGGCTGAACGTGTTTGGAAATGTTCTATTTGGACTCAAGCTCAAGCCGAACCTGACAAACAAAGATCGGCAGGACGTCGCCAAGTACTACCTCGAACTAGTCGGACTCAGTCGCTTCGAGCGCGCGAACATTCACGAGCTTTCCGGAGGAATGAAGCAGCGCGTCTCGCTTGCTCGCGCACTGGCGCCTAATCCTCGCGTGTTGCTGATGGACGAGCCGTTTGCCGCTCTTGATGCGCTGACTCGTGAGCAACTCTATGGCGATCTTCAGCGAATCTGGAAAGCGCGGAACAAAACAATTGTGTTTGTTACGCACAACGTTCGCGAGGCAGCTTGTTTGGGCGACCGCGTCATAGTTTTTTCCCCGCGTCCCGGCCGCATTCGAGAAGAGTTCGCTGTGGACCTGCCCCGGCCGCGCGACATCAACAGTGTGGACCTTGCGGTTCACGCCACGGAAATTACGAAAGCACTGAAGGGTTATAACCAACCGGAGATCCCTATCGCAGAATGAAACGCTTTTTGTTAGCGGCACTTTTTTTTGCTGTTCTCCTGCTGATTTGGGAGGCGCTGTTTCGTGCAAAGATTTGGTCGCCAGTCCTCCTGCCCTCGCCGCGACAGGTCGCCGTTTATTTGAAAGATGCTGCCGTGGATGGAACTCTGGTGAAAGCAATCATCGTTACGATGCGGCGATTGATCATTGGCTACGTCATTGGGGTTGTTGCAGGGCTGCCCCTCGGATTGCTCACTGCGCGGTGGAAGGTGTGCCAGGACACGATTGGAACGCTAGCCCTCGGTCTCCAAACATTGCCGAGTGTCTGCTGGGTGCCGCTTGCGTTGTTATGGTTCGGACAGACGGAAGCCGCCATGCTTTTCGTCGTGGTAATGGGCACTCTTTGGTCGGTCGTCATTGCAACGGAAACTGGCGTGCGCAACGTGCCGCCAATCTACAGTCGTGCTGCTTTGACCATGGGCTCCAAGCGTCTGCACATGTGGTTCAAGGTGATCCTGCCAGCTGCGCTTCCATTCATTGTTAGCGGGATGAAGCAAGGTTGGGCGTTTGCGTGGCGCTCGCTTATGGCTGCTGAGATTTTCGTGACCATTCTGACCGGTTTTGGACTCGGACAGCTTTTACACTATGGCCGTGAATTAAGCGCCATGGAACAGGTCATCGGCATCATGATTGTGATCGTGGTTATCGGTCTACTGGCAGATAAAATTTTCTTCTCTCCGCTTGAAAAATTCCTGCATCGGCGGTGGGGTACCAGTCAGGCATGATCTTCGGCCAAAAACGAGCGCCCGTGTCCGCCCAGCGCGAGGTGCGGATCAGCAATAAACTGGGATTACACGCGCGCCCTGCTGCTCACTTTGTTAAACATGTCAGAACTTTTCGATCGGAAATCTGGTTCGTGACAACTGGCGGTCGATATTCTGCTGCAAGCTTGATCGATGTCCTGCGCGCCAGCCTTGATTGCGGAGCTAAGGCAACCCTCGAAGCTTACGGCGTGGATGCTGAAGAGGCCGTAGAACAACTACAAAAGTTACTTGGCGAATTACACCGGTTCGACGAATCCTAACGCAGCGGTCGGGCGACGAGGATTCCGCTATCGGATCCATACCGATACAGATATTTCGAAAGCTCGTCGTCGATGATAACTTTGCCGGAATTGCTGGGCGATGAAGCATGCATGAAATGCAAAACGCCGTCGCTCGTACGCACCGCCAGCCCCACATGCGCAGTCGAATGAAGTCCGTTTCGCTCGCGCGAAATCACGCCAATGACATCGCCACTGCGCAATTTCGGCTCGATACCAGCGACCTTGCTTTTTGGAATTTCGTAGAGCGGTCTGGATGACACATTCGCTTCCATATGCGCCAGAGGCCCGAGCAACGATTTATTCGCAGCAAGATAACGATAGTGCCGCCAACCGACGGTCATCTCGCGCGCAGAATGCGGCACGCTGCGCCCGCCAAGCTGGCGCGTCATGTCGGTAACCAAACCGCGACGATCGTTATCGTAAAGCCAGTCTTCCAAGTAATGCAGCCGGGAAAGATAATCGCCCGTGCATTCGCCGCCGCGATAACGGTCCATCTCGATGTAGTGGAGTAAACGTTCTGGAGTCCAATTTGACTCCGGTTCGTTCAACATTCGCGCAAAGCCAAGTGCCGTTTCAAAAAACGTCCAGCAGTCCATTCCGTAAAAGTTCACCGATGGCGATTCAACTCGATTATCGATCTCCAGGGTGAAATGTTTATAGCGGGTGCCAACCAGCGCTTTTCCAACCGCCGCAGTCCGATCACCGATGGGTAATGATTGCCAGTTCTCCGATTTCGCCCTGGCAAGCAGCTGATTGAATTGGTCCTGTCCTTTGAACACAGTTCCGAACGGCAGGCGCGATTCAGACGCAATCGCGCCAGAACAGACTAAAAACAGTATGACGCAGCCTCTCCAGCTTCTCATGTGAGAATTAACTGAACGCCGGTTGTAGAAAGTTACAAGGTCAAAGGGGTACAGGCTTAGAAGGTCGAACGCGCGCTCACTATGTCTGAAGTTTGTAACGTTTTAACGCTTTCCACTTTGTGACTGTCCCATATCGTTCTAGCACCGTGCCGATCCGCTTTCCAAAAAAGAAACGGCGAAACATTGTTCGCCAGACGCCAGACGGCGATACTCCTGTTGCGGCGGGGCGCCACTCGACCCGCGTGCGGCTGCGTCCGCGGTCCGACTGGCATAAACGCAATTTTCTTACCAGTGTTTTGATTCCATCGCTGTTCGTGAAGCGATCTGGCGAATACGTGCCGCCGCAATTTCCTAAGATCCGAGAAGGCGAAATCTGCATCACATGGATCGGCCACGCTTCATTTCTCATCCAGACGCACGAGGTCAACATCTTGATCGATCCGATTTGGTCGAAATGGCTCAAGGTTATCAAACGATTGAAACGGCCTGGCTTCGAAATTCATCATTTGCCGTCCATTGACTTCGTTCTGGTGACCCACGCGCATTTTGATCACCTCGACCGGCGCACGCTTCGGCGCGTAGCTACGAATCAACCGATCGTGGTTCCAACGGGCGTGGGAAACCTGGTCCACGACCTCGGCTTTCACATCGTGCACGAACTCGACTACTGGCAGACGGTGGAACTTGGGCCGCTTAAGATTTCGCTCACGCCATGTCACCACTGGGGAGCTCGGTTCCTTGCGGATTTGCATCGCGATTTCGGTGGGTTCGTGATCGCGTCGAATGGCCGCACGATTTTTCATTGTGGCGATACAGCTTATTTCCCGGGGTTCAAAGAAATTGGCGACCGCTTCAATGTCGACCTGGCGTTGCTTCCCATTGGCGCCTATGAAGCGCCGACCGGCCGCGAGGTTCACATGAACCCGGAAGAGGCGGTAAAAGCATTTCTGGAGTTGCGCGCCAGGACACTAATACCAATGCATTACGGAACGTTCCCTCTCGGTTTCGAGCCGCTCCACGAACCGCCGCAGCGATTACTTGCAGCGGCACGCGCGCACGGAATCGAGAAAAATGTGCTCGTGATGACTGAAGGCAAACCAGTTGTTTTGTAGGGCGTTTCTGTGAAACGCCGGACCGTGGCAAGTGCAAATAGCCGGCGTCTGACACAGACGCCATACAATTTACTCGGCGCGTTTTCAGCCGGATTACTCGTCGTTGTCTTTTGCCTGATACTGCTCTGGCACAATCCGCAGGTTTTTTGGAATGATGATTACGAATTATCTGTGCTGCCAGTCTTCGCCGACATGGCCCGCAGTTGGTCTGAAGGTCATTGGCCGATCCTGAGTCCGTATTCCTGGGTCTGCGGCAATTTCGCAGGCGAATTTCAGTACGGAACGTTTTCAGTGTTCGTGAATACGGCCGTCGTTTTGATCTGGAAATTTCCGTTCACATTTCCGCAACAGGCGGCTGCGCTTTCGATCGCGCACCTCGTTGTCCTCGCGATTGGAGCATTTCTGCTCGGACGGGATCGCGGGTTTTCAGTCGCCTTATGCATCTTTGTCGCGCTAGTTGCTTCGTTAAGCGGCTGGATCATTTGCTGGGGAGCGACCGACTGGTTTGGTGCACTCGGCGCATTCACCTGGCTGCCATGGGCGTGGTGGGGCGCGGAACGCGCTCTGGATTCGGGACGGTCGAAATGGCGATGGCTCTGGCCGGCGCCGTTCGTTTATCTCCTCGTTACCGGGGGATTTCCGTACACGGTCCTAATGTTGCTGCTGCTGATTGCGTGGTTATCGATCAAGTCGCTCTTCCAAACGCGTCACATTTTCTCCATTTTCCCCCTGCTTATCGGCTTGCTGCTCGGTTTCGGTCTTTCCGCGCCCGCGTGGCTGGCGTTGCTTGATTTAGTCCAGGGTTCAGCTCGGGAATTACAGCCAGCCACAGCACACTGGCAATGGCGCGTTCCGCCCGCGGCGCTACCGGCATTAATTCTCCCGTCATGGACGGTGAACTGGACCGATTTTTCGTCACGGGCTCGTGCCCATACGGCAGCCGAATTGGCTTGCGGACTGGTCGCTCCTGCCGTGCTTATCGCCGGACTCTTCTGGAGTACACGCCAACTAGTTAGGCGAATCAAATGGGAGCTCGTACTGCTGTTGCTCGTACTTTTGCTTTGTATGACTCCGACCGCTGGCATGTTCCGTTGGAGTTTTCGTTGGCTCCCATTTTTCCATCTCATACTTGCGATCTGCGCGGCGGAAGTCTTGCGCCTCAAGCGGGGGTCACCGACGCCAGCTATAGCGACGCTTGGAATTGTCGTCGTGATAGGCGCCACGGCGTTGATCTTCGACACAGCTGGCGCATACGCTTTCCCCCTCACTGGGATTCTGATTGGACTGGCTGTGGTTTGGTTGTGTTTCGAGCTCCTGCTGCGCGAATCGGAATTTCGCTGCTGGGCACCTGTCGTGATCTCGTTTTGCGCCTTCCTTGCCACATATCTCTGCGTTCCGACGAACTGTGGAGTTCCGCGCTACAATTTTTCTCAAGAACTCCTTAAGCCTGCGCCGCTCGATCCGCAGCGGCTTTATCTCAGTGTGTATCCGTGGGCCGAGCTTACCTATTGTACAGCAAACAAACCCGAACCGGTGGGCCAAACGTTACGGCCGGGAAGCACTTCGATGTGGGCAAGATTGCGATTCATCAATGGCTATAGCCCGATCCGCCCCGCAGGTGTCGCGCGTGAATTTGAAACCAGCATCCACGGCGAAATCAATCCCGATGTCGGAGCCCATTTACTCCATGATCAAGCCGGCAGAGATGGCCAACTGGCTTTGATGGGCGTGGACGGCATCGTCGTTGCGCGAGAAGTCGAGATCTCGCCTCAGCCGAATTCTGAATGGGAAGTGATCGTTTCAACCGAAGAAGGCACTGTATTTCATCGGCGCAGCGCCCCGTTTTCGCGCGTACGCTCGGTCCCGTCAATAGATTCGCGGCCTAACGAGCAATTCGCGTTGGCGAATATCTCGCGGATCAATGACTCCCGAAATTTTGTGGACGCGGACATTGATGTCCAGGCTGGTGGTCGTCCTGCACTTCTGACTTTTTCCCGTCCATATTTCCGTGGGTACAAAGCGGGCATCGGCGATCAGAAGCTCGCCATTACCTCTTATCGCGGGCTATTTCCAACTGTGGAAGTTCCCGCAGGCATGCATGGGCGGCTTACGGTTGCGTACAGACCAGCTTGGCTGCTGTGGGGAGGCGGTGTTGCTGCCGTCTGCGGATTGATCGTCCTACTCGGCCTTGTCGCCGCTTACCGTTACTCTTCTTTGACTGGAACGGGATCCCGTCCCTGATTTGTTATGACCAGCGCCGCGCTCAGAGTTGTTTCGGATTTTCGAGCAGTTCTATCACGCGCTTGAGCAAACGACCAGCTCCGCCACCGTCGATGCTGCGATGATCGAAGCTTAACGTGATTTGTGCTTCGGTTCTGGGAAGGAATTGGTTTTTTGTTTCGTCCCACGACGGAACTTTTTTGCCCATACCGAGGCCGAGCAGCAACGTTTGATCGGGCAGAGGAATGGGCGTGCCCCATTCCATGCCGAAAATTCCGAAGTTGGAAACGGTGGCGATGCCGCCGGCCTGCATGTCGGGCGAAATCCGCCGCTGTCGCGCGAGATCGATCAATTCCTTGTATTTCGTCGTGAGATCAGCAAGCGAAGTTTTCTCTGCGCTCCGAATGACTGGCACCATGATTCCGTCTTCGGCTTCGACAGCAATTCCGATGTCGATCGAGTTTGATTGTACCACGCGATTTCCAATGAATTTCGCGGCTGCGGTTGGATTTTCAGCCAGCGAGAGCGCGAGAGCGCGCAGCGCGTAAAGGCCGAGCCCGGGTTTCGGGTCGCGCGATTGGCGAGCTTGCAGCGCAGGATCCAGATTCACTGAGGACCCGATTGTTGAAAGAGGTCGCGTCCAACTGCGACGCATCGCATCGGCCACGCCGACACGAATCTTTGAAGCTTCATGCGCTGTCTGGTTTTCGATCTTATGTAGAAAACTTTCGAGGTCTTTGATCGTCACCCGGTTGCCGGCGCCAGTGCCCATGATCCCTGCGAGATCAGCGGTCGTTAGCTGCAATTCAGCCATACGCGCACGGACGCGCGGAGACATGAAGGTCGCGCCTTTTGTGATCGCGGGCACGGGCAGGCCGCCAGCCCGGTCGCCGTCTCCATCACGCGCAGCAATTCTTTTTTCCCGAGCCGGCGCAACTTCCTGATCGGCGCGCGCAGGAATTTCTTCCGCGACTTCTTTTTGCTCGGGCGGCGCCGGTGCGTGTTTGGCGAAGCGCGCAGCGTCTTGTTCGGTTGCTTCAATGTAGCCGAGCACGGCGCCCACCGGGTAAGTTTCCTTCAACTGCACTGCGATCCTGTCGATCTTGCCTTTACACGGCGTAGTTACGCCCATGACCGCTTTGTTTGTCTCGACGTCGATGATTTCCTGATCATCCACAACTTCGTCGCCAGGTTTGACCTTGATATCGACAATTGTCGCTTCGGCGATTGATTCGCCGAGCTGCGGCATGATGATCGGCACTTGCGGCATAGCTACTCAGTCATTCCGAGCCAAGTCGAAGAATCCCGTTGCGCAAGCTAAAACGTAACTCTGCGGGATCTTTCAACTGCGCTTCGCTTCGCTCAAGATGACAGATTGCGCGTGGCATAAATCTATTCTCGGAGCAACGCGCGCGCCTTTGCGGCGATATTTTTCGCATTTGGTCGATGTGCGCTCCAGAGATTTGGATGATACGGAATTGGTGTGTCTTTCGCGTTGAGACGCCGGGGCGCGGCATCGAGCAGATGAAAGCCGCGGCTGGTGACCCGTGCGATGACTTCCGCGTTCGTGCCGCCCCAGGGAAATGATTCGCCGACGCAAAGCAATCGGCCGGTGCGCGCTACAGATGCAAGCACGGTATCGGTGTCCAACGGCTTGACCGTGCGCAGGTCGACAACTTCAACTTCGAGTCCCTCGCGCGCGAGTTCCTCAGCACCGGCGAGCGATTCCTGCGTCATTGCGCTGTAACTCACGATCGTGAGATCGCGCCCCTCACGCGCAATGCGCGCACGTCCAGTCGGCAAACCCTTGTCAGGCAATTTGTCAGCCTTGAGATGGTAATAGAGATATTTGTGTTCGCAGTAAACGACAGGATCATCGATTGCCACTGCTTCTATCAACATCGTATAAGCGTCCTCGACGGTGGCGGGCGTCATCACGATGAGGCCTGGATAATGCGCGTAAAGCGATTCCATCGATTGACTGTGAAACGGGCCGCTTCCCTTTGTTCCGCCGGAAGGCAAACGCACCGTAATCGGTACCGGCATGCCTGTTCGCCAATAATGCGTGCCCGCGTTGTTGAGAATCTGGTTCAGCGCGATGCTTGAGAAATCAGCAAACTGCATCTCGACAATCGGTCGCATTCCTTGAATGGCAGCGCCAATGGCGGTACCGACGATCGCATCTTCACTAATCGGCGTGTTCAACACGCGGTCCGGAAATTCCTTTGCCAAACCTTTCGTCGCTTTGAACGCGCCGCCGAATGCGCCGCCGACATCCTGTCCGTAAATAAAAACGCGATCATCCTCGCGCAACAGTTTCGCCTGTGCTTCCCGGATCGCTTCGAGATAAGTGATGCTCATGGCTTCGCCACGTGAATCGTTAAGCCGTTAAATCGTTGATCGGAATTGCGACGTCACGTTGTAATGACATAACGCATCACGTTCATGAGATTCGTCATTCATTCTCTTCTACGTGCTCGACAAGATCCCGCCTGGATAATGCGCACCAATCTTCTTTGTCGGCTTCCGGCACGGCTTCTTTTTGAGCGGCGGCAACCGCTTCGTCCACCTGTGCGGCGGCCTCTTTGCGCCATTCGGCGAGTTCATCCGTATCCAGCAGTTTGGATTCGATAATGGTTTGCTCGGCGATCTTCAAACAATCTCGCGCAAACGGTTGCTGCTTCATTTCTTCGGACACGTAGCTGGCGTCATCGTGTTCGCCATGACCGGAAAGCCGCAGCACCGAAGCAATGATCAACTGTGGTGGACGCCCTGCACGGGCGCGTTTGACCGCACCGCCAATTACATTCAGGCATGCGGTGAGATCGGTTCCGTCAAGACTGTAACCTTCGAACCCATATCCAATCGCCCTTTCCATCAGATCGTCGCACGCAAATTCGCGGTCGTTAGGCGTCGAGTACGCGTAATGATTGTTTGTCGCGACCACTACCAGCGGCACCTGTTCCACCGCGGCAATGTTCATTCCTTCGTGAAACGCTCCGGTTTGCATTCCCCCTTCGCCGATGCACGTGAGGCCGACAAAATCCTTTTCTCCTCGAAATCGCTTGGCCATCAATGTGCCGACAGTAACTGAAACCATCGCGCCGAGATGACTGATCATGGCCAGTTCGTTATCCCGCGGATGCCCTCGATGAATATTGCCGTCGCGCCCGCGCATTGGCCCCAGGCGCGAGCCGAGATATGTGCGCGTGACGTCGACTAAGGGTTCGCCAAACGCAGACCGGCCAGCCTGGTCGCGAATCAAAGGCGCAAAAATGTCGCCTTTTTCCAAAAACAAACCGCATGCGACGCTGACCGCTTCCTGGCCCTTACCGATGTAAACGCCGCCCGTAATCTGGCCGCCGCGGTAGAGACTAACGAGCTTCTCCTCGAGCGTGCGTGTCAGCAACATCCAGCGGAACGCTTCCAGAAAACGCTCGTGAGGAGACGCAGCCTTGCTGGCAGGACTTTCAGCCCCTGAAGCGGGCGCGCCCTTTTTGTTTTTCGATTTTGCGGTCCGCTGGGCCGTTTGGAGCATCGCGTCATTTTAGCCAGCATCGGCAACTGCGCGCAAAGTTTTTCTGTGACAGCTGATGGAGCCGGCGCGCCCTCGCGCCGAAGACCGACGGCCCGAAGGCGGGCCGTCTCCATTCGCTTCCTAGAAGTCAACCACTAACGCGCGGCGAACGCGAGATGCCGCTGCGTCGGCGCGTGCGCGTCGCCGTTTGAAGCTGCTTCAGCGACAGGTTGTGCCGGGGCACTCAGTTTGACGCCGACCAATTTGCTCACCCCGCGCTCTTCCATCGTCACGCCGTAGAGAATATTAGCTTTGGCGATGGTACGTTTGTTGTGCGTGATGATGATGAACTGGCTCTGCTGCACGAACCGATCGAGAACGCGGATAAAGCAGTTAATGTTGTTTTCATCGAGTGCCGCGTCCACCTCATCAAGAATGCAGAACGGACTCGGCCGCACCATGTAAATCGCAAACAGCAGCGAGACGGCCGTCATTGCACGTTCGCCACCACTCAACAGCGAGACGCTTTGCAACTGTTTGCCCGGCGGCTTGGCCGTGATTTCGATGCCGCAGTTCAGCGGGTCGTTCTCGTCCAATAGTGACAGGTCCGCGCGCCCGCCACGGAATAGCTCGCCGAACATTTCCCGGAAATTCGTCCGGACTTGTTCAAACGTGTCCGCAAATAGTTTCCGTGTAGTGGAATTGATGCGCGCTATTACGTCCAGCAGCTCGCGCTGGGAATTCGTAAGATCAGTATTTTGCGTTTCGAGAAACTTGTAACGCTCCTCAAGTTCATCGGTACTCGTGCACTGCCTCGAGGTTCACCGGGCCCATGTTGTCCAGCTGTGCTCTAAGATCGGCGATAGATTTTTCGAGATCTGGAGAGGTGAGCTCCGCCGAGACCGGCGTTGCAGGCGCTGCGCTCTCCAGTTTCTCGTTGCGTTTCGCCGGGGCTCTCCACGTCTTTTCAAACGCCGCTTCATCGGGTGTGAAGCCGCGAAGATCGATCTGGTAGCTGCGGGAAATATGCCCGAGGAGATTGTCGATCTTCATTTGCAATTGCGATTCCCGCACTTGGTCCTGTGCGCGTCGGTCCTGTAATTCCCCTAACGAGTCTCGCACACGCCGAAGTTCGCTTTCCTTATCTGAAATCGCACTCAGTCGCGTGGCGCGCTGCTCCGCGATTTTTACGCTGTTCGCTTGTGCCTCGTCACGCTTCACCGTTTGACTGTTGATCAACGTTTCGGATTCACGCGACTCCTCGGCCTGCGTAGCTAATTTCCGTTCGTACATCGCGATGTCCGCTTTGCGAACTGTGACCAACTCGGCAAGCTCGGCGTCGCGCGCGTTCATCGGTTCGCGTTGCGCAATTAAATTTTTATGGCGCTGTTGCTCGGTTGCGACGCTCAACCGCAGTTCATTCGTTTTTGTGGTTAGCTCTTCCTCGCGCACCACGGTCTTTTTCTGCGTGGCTTCGAACCCGGCTAACGCATTCTTTTGATCGGCCAATTGGTCGCGCCGCGATTGAAGATCCCGCTCCACATGCGCGAGCCGTTCGTCGGCCGCCGCACTCTGGCGCTCCAAAGCTGCTCTTTCCGATTGCAACGCATCGATCTTGTGCTCGGCCTCGTTCAATTCGCGCTGGAGCCTCGAAGCCGTTTCGAGAGCGGTTTTCCAGTCGTCCCGCGTGGCGGAGACCGAATCGTATTCCTTTGCCAGCGCAGCTTCTTCTTTTGCCAGATTGGCGATCTGCGCTTTACGCTCGAGCAAAGAAGCCGCACGGACTTCGCTGCTTCCCGTGAAGACGACTCCTTCTCGAGAAACATATTCGCCGGCGAGCGTGGCCATCGCCAAAGCAGGTTCTACCCTTTTGTGTTCCAGCGCCTGTTCGAGTTCCGGGAAAATTACGACGTCGTCGAGCAATCGGGCAACGACTGCTTCCAGCGGCTTCGGCGCACGCACCTTGTCAATGGCCCACGCGAGCGCCTGCGCTGGCAGAACTTTTTGCGATGTGTGCGGCGCGACCGTCGCCAGCTCGGGAATCAGCAGCGCGGCGTATCCCAGCTTTTTTTCCTTTAGGCGCCCAACTATTTCGGAAACAACGTTGCCATCTTTTAAAACAATGGCGTGCAGATTACGGCCCAGCGCTGCTTCAACCGCCCGGATGAATTTTGGATCGACATCCAAATGCGCAACGAGCGAACCCGCAATCGTCTCCCGGAATTCTGCGGAACCATTGACGCCCTTGAGCAGAGCTTGCGAACCTTCGGCGAGGCCTTCGCCCTCTTCGTTGAGTTGACGCAACACCTCCAGACGCGACCGCTTTTCGGCGAGTGTGCGATGGAGTGTGGCAAGATTCTGTTCCGCTTGAGCGAGCAATTTTTCCTTTTCGCGAACGCTGGTCTCAACATCGAGTGGTTGACGACGCGCGGCATCCAGCGAGACAGCGATGTGTGCGACGAGCTCTTCGCGCGCTTTAGTTAACGCGTCGATTTCTTTCAAAAGCTGTTCAATTTGTGCGTGAGTCAAATCACGGCGCGCCTCAGTTCCAGTGAGTTCCTCTTCCAGGGCCGAGATCCGGCTTTCGGATTTCGAAACGGCAAGTTGCAATTCCTGCAACCGCGTCACGCGATCGCTGCGCTTCTTATGGATTTCTCCAGCCAGAGCTGATAGCTCCGTCAGCTCGGCTTCCTTTTCGTTCAACTGCTCCTCGATTTCCGCGATCGAGCTGTTCGTTTGCTCGATTTGGGCTGCCTGCTGGTTGCGTTTGTTTTCAGCCTCAGCGACGTCGCGCCGTGCGCGTTCAATCAATTCGGTTAGCTCCTGCGCACGCTGACGGTTGAATTCGATGAGATTGCGGTGCGTTGCAATCTCGCTGTCCAGTCGCTGAACTTCTGCACGGCACTCTGCGATCTCGGTGTCGATCTCATCGAGTGCGCTGCGTTCCGCGGCGAGCGCGTTTTCGCTGTTGTCGATTGTCGCGCGCGCGATCTTCTCGCTGTCCACGAGACTTTGGATTTCTTTCCGAGACGCGGCCAACTCGCGCTCCAGCGAAGCTAGCTGTTTTGAAGCATGATGTGTTTCCAGCACACGGAGATCTGCGTGCAACGCCTGATAACGTCGGGCTTTCCCCGCCTGTCGCTGAAGTGAGCCGATCTGGCGTTTGACCTCCTTGATCACATCACTGATACGTAACAGGTTCGCTTCAGTTGCCTCCAGCTTTCGGAGCGCCTCGCGTTTTTGCGTTTTATATTTCGTGATACCGGCTGCTTCTTCGAAAACCGCGCGCCGATCTTCGGGACGCGAGCTCAAAATCATGTCTATTCTGCCTTGCTCCATCATGGAGTAAGCCGTTCGCGCAATCCCGGTGTCGGCGAAGAGACTTTGGATGTCGCGAAGTCGACACGGCGTTTTGTTTAGCAAGTATTCGGAATTGCCATCGCGATAAATGCGGCGCGTCACCCGCACGTCATGCCATTCGATTCCGAGTTCTTCGGCGCAGTTGCTGAATGTGAGTGAAACCTCAGCAAATCCCACCGGCTTGCGTGTATCGGCACCGTTGAAGATCACGTCGGCCATCTCATCGCCCCGAAGCGATTTCGCGGACTGCTCGCCGAGCGCCCACTTTACGGCGTCGAGCACATTGGATTTTCCGCAACCGTTCGGGCCCACGATCGATGTGACGCCCTCGTGAAAGTTGAAGACAGTTTTATCGGCAAACGATTTGAAGCCGAACAGCTCGAGCGATTGTAAATGCATCTTGGGCTAAACCCCAG
Organism: uncultured Verrucomicrobiae bacterium; assembly: GCA_963805485.1. Taxonomy (GTDB): domain Bacteria; phylum Verrucomicrobiota; class Verrucomicrobiia; order Chthoniobacterales; family UBA10450; genus Udaeobacter. Next base: position 789,428 of record CAWDUN010000003.1, read on the forward strand.
GCCTTCGGAGCCTCCAATACAGCAGGCTCATTTGGGTTACAAGAGGAAAATCACACAATTTGGAGGGGTTCTCAGGCCACCCGCCCACATGATATTGTGGTTCCGCGACGATTTCCCTATGCATTAGCACTTCCCACGCTGCAATTCCAGTCCCATTTGCAAAGCACCGTGCTTGGCGCGTGGAACTTAACTCGCACTCTTGCCTTGAACAACTCAATCACTGAGGATGCGCCAATGGCAAATGGATCGACGAGCTCCCTCAAACAAGCCGAGCGCGTTGATCATCAACTGGTTCGCGGCATTGGAATTCCAGCTCTCACCGCGAACATCGTAAGCTCCACAATCGGCGCTGGAATTTTCGTGATTCCAGCCATCGTTGCGAGGGGACTTGGTTCCGCGGCGCCATTCGCCTTTGTCTGCTGTGCTGTTGCCATGGTGTTATTCGTCACCTGTTTTGCGATTGCCGGCAGTCGCGTTTCCTTGACCGGTGGTCTTTACGCGTATGTCGAAGTGGCGTTTGGCCGCTACGTTGGATTCCTGGCCGGGATGCTTTATTTTCTCACTGCACTCGGCGCGGTCGCCGGCGTCGTGAACGTATTGGCAAACTCCGTCGCCCTTGTAGTGCCGTTCCTCGGAGGTCCCGTGATGCGGATTATCGTGATGCTCGCGGTTTATGTTTCCCTCGTATTGATCAACATTCGCGGCGTCCGAGAGGGCGCCGGTGCCGTCACGGTAATCACAATCGCGAAGCTTCTGCCCCTGTTGTTGTTCATTTGCATCGGAATATTTTTTATCCATGCGCCGAATCTTGCCTGGAACGGTTGGCCGAGCAGCAAGTCGTTAGGCGACGCCGTTATCCTTTTGATTTTCGCTTTCGTCGGAATCGAGGTGGCATTGATTCCAAGCGGCGAAGTGAAAAATCCGGCGCGCACAGTGCCGCGGTCGGCGTATCTCGCGCTGGTGATCACGACAATCATCTATCTGATGATCCAACTCGTCGCGCAGGGTACGCTCGGTCCCGATCTTGCCAATCACCCGGACGCGCCTCTCGCTGCATCGGCGGCGACTTTCCTCGGCAACCTTGGCCGCATGATCCTCCTGGCCGGCGCGAGCATCTCCGCATTCGGATTTGTGACCAGCGACATCCTGAGTTCGCCACGCATGATTTTTGCATTTGGCCGTGACGGCGCGTTGCCGCAGTTTTTTGCGCATGTGCACCCGCGCTATCGCTCACCGGATGTCGCGATTATCACGTACGCAACGCTCGCGTTCGCGCTTTCAATCAGCGGCACGTTCGAGCGACTGGCGGTCCTTTCCAACGTCGCAGTGTTACTGATGTATCTGCTCTGCTGCGCTGCTTGCTGGGTTTTGGTGCAACGAGATGTGCGCTCCGATCCCGACCAGTCGGGATTCAATTTTCCTGGAATGAAAGTTGTGCCTGCCCTCGCGATCCTCGCCATCATTTGGATCCTCACTCATGCCACGGTTCGTGAATTCTTCGTAACTGGAATCGTGCTGGCGCTTTCGTCAGTTTTCTATTTTGCGCGTCGGGAGTTTCGCCGGAAAGCGTAGGCAAACGGCAAAAACCGATTAGCTTCCCACCATGCGCGACAATTATCTCGAGGAGTATTATTCGTTCCTGCGGTTTCCGAGCATTTCCACTGACGACAAGTACAAGGAAAAGTTGGTTGAGTGTGCAAATTGGCTGGTGGACAAGCTCAACAGAATCGGTCTGCAAGCGCAGCTCGTATCCACGAATCGTCATCCCATCGTCTGGGCGCGCAATGAACATCGCCCCGGGCGTCCGACAGTTATGATTTACGGCCATTACGATGTGCAGCCGCCAGATCCTCTGGAACTTTGGGATTCGCCGCCGTTCGAGCCTGTCTTGAAGAACGGCTACGTGTTCGCGCGCGGATCCACGGACAACAAGGGCCAAATCCTTGCACATATTCTCGGAATGCAGGAAACGATCGAGGAGCATGGTGAACTGCCGGTGAATCTGCATTTGGTGATCGAAGGCGAAGAGGAGATCGGAAGTGGCAGTCTCGGCCCTTTCTTAAGCACAAATCGCGACGCCCTGAAGTGTGACGTGGCAGTCGTTTCTGACACCGGAATGATCACGCGTGGCGTGCCGACCATGAGTTATGGCCTGCGCGGTGTCACCGCTCTTGAGGTCAAGGTGAGTGGTCCGAAAATGGATTTGCACTCGGGCGTTTTTGGCGGCGCCGTCGCCAACCCGATCACCGCATTGGCGCAATTGCTCGCCACACTTCACAATCGCGACGGTCGCGTGGCGATTGCCGGCTTTTATGATCGCGTCAAACCACTAGAGGACTGGGAACGCGAAGCGTGGCGCAAACTTCCCGTCGACGGCGACAAATTGATTCTCGAGGAAACAGGCGCGCCTGAGCTTTTCGGGGAAGCCGGCTACAATTCCATGGAACGCATCTGGGCGCGGCCCACCGCCGAGATCAATGGAATCGGCGGCGGATACCAGGGGCAGGGGACGAAAACGGTGATCGGCAGCCATGCATTCGCGAAACTGACGTTCCGTCTCGTTCCGGAACAGAAAGGCGAAGAAATTTTGGAACTCGCGAAAACGCATTTGGAAAAAAATCTGCCTAAGGGTGTTACGATGGAACTTACGATGGGCCACAGCGGCCCGTGGTATCTCACCGATCCGCACTCCGCGATGGGCGAAGCGGCACAACGCGCATTGCGCAAAGCTTTCAACCGCGATGCCGCTCTTATCCGCGAAGGTGGCAGCATCCCAATCGTCTCCGAATTTCGGGAAATTCTCGGTGTAGAAACATTGCTCATGGGACTCGCGCTACCGGATTGCCGGGCACACTCGCCTAACGAAAACTTTCCTCTGGAAAATCTGGAAGGCGGAATTCGTTTGAACAAAGCAATCCTTCAGGAACTCGCGCAGTCGTAGCACAGACGTGCTGTCTGCAGGGTCGGCGGGCATCCTGTCCGCCACTGGACGGACTGCCGGGGCGAGCCTGCGGATCTCCACGTGTTGTTATCGTGCCGCTGTCCTGATGGCATCCGGCCGAATTACTGGACTCGAATTTCCGCTGAGGATAGCGGACAGTGGCGGGTCGAATTATGAAATGGCTTCTGATTCTGGTGATCTTATTCGGAGCTGTTGATGCTGCGACGTCAGCCAAACATCGGAAACACTCGTCAAAGCAAGCGACGCCTACTCCAACGGCAACCGCTTCGCCAAAAGCAAAGAAGCCGTCGCCGAGTCCATCCGGGACCTCAAAGAGCAAATCAAAGCGCAAGAAAGCCTCTCCTACTCCAACACCTGGCGAATCGCCATCAGCGACACAGACTCCGTCTGCGAGTTCGGCGGAATCACCCGAACCTGGTCGAGGAAAAAAAGGCTGGCCTAACGTGAGTCTTTCGCCGGATGCAATAGAAGGTTACGAGACAAACCCGCCCAAAGTTCGCCAAATCCTGGACGCCGGTCTCGCGCTAACAAAGCAAAACCTGACCTACACTTATGGTTCTGCCGATCCGGCGAACGGCGGCATGGATTGCTCCGGTTTCATTTACTACGTTCTTAAGCAAAACGGCTTCGCCGACGTGCCGCGCGATTCCAGCGGCCAATATGTCTGGGTGCGCAAAGCGAAAAGCTTGTATGCAGTCCTGAGTCGCAAGGAGGATTCGTTCGAATTCGACGACCTTAAACCCGGCGACCTGCTTTTCTGGCGCGGCACCTACAACATCGACCGCGATCCGCCCATCACGCACACCATGATTTACCTCGGCCGCGAAAAACGAACGAACAAGCGCGTCATGGTCGGGTCGAGCGACGGCCGCACGTACGATGGCAAACAACGCTGGGGCGTCAGCGTTTTCGATTTCAAAATGCCGGCGCCGCCGAAAAGCGGCGATGCGAAAATCGGTCCGGTGTTTGTGGGGTATGGCAGAATTCCGGGCCTCCCGGTGCAATGAGCCTACTGGTCGCCTATCCGTTCCACAGCAGTCGCAGACGGTTTCGGATCCGTTACTGGTGCAGGCTGAGCGGGAGAATAATGAATGCGGCGTTCGTACCCGATGAAGGCAACTGCAAGTACCGCAAAGACTATAATAAGCACAACACGCTGTTCGTTCTTCGAGAGTTCAAAAATCCGGAACAGACGTTTCATTCGGTGTGGCACAGCGTTGGCATCCGTTATGTTGCTCGATTAACGACATCTATGATTGTCATGTTGATCGAAGCGAAACATCTCTGATCCATTTTCGATTGGATGACTGGTCCAAGGACTGATCCGAGATTCTTCGCTTCGCTCAGAATGACAAGAGTACTGTCTCATTTTTGTGCGTAGTGGATCGGATCTCGAATTCCAGCTTCGCGGAAACCTTTGAGCCGCAGGAGACAGGAATCGCATTCGCCGCAGGCGAGACCTGCTCGCGTCGGATCGTAACAACTGTGGGTGAGCGAAAAATCAACGCCGAGCTCTACTGCTTCGCGAATGATGTCGGCTTTGGAAAGATTGATCAACGGGGTGCGAATTTGAAAACGTCTGCCTTCCGCGCCGGCTTTTGTCCCGAGATTGGCCAGGTTCTCGAACGCGTCCACGAATTGCGGTCGGCAATCGGGATAGCCGCTGTAGTCGATTGCGTTTACGCCGATAAAAATATGATCGGCCGGGATCACTTCCGCCCAGGCGAGCGCGTACGCGAGAAAAATGGTATTGCGTGCGGGGACGTAGGTGACTGGAATGGCGTGCGCGATTTCATTCTCACCACGTCGCTTCGGCACTTGGATATCGTCCGTAAGCGCAGAGCCGCCGAAGACGCTCAGGTCGATGTTTGCGATGCGATGCTCTTTTGCGCCTAACGATTTTGCGACGCGTCGAGCGGCTTTTGTTTCGATCTGGTGACGCTGACCGTAATCAAATGACAGGGCGTATGTTTCGTAACTCTCTGCGATAGCGATTGCCAGTGTCGTAGTCGAATCGATTCCGCCGCTTAAGAGGACGACTGCGCGTTTCATTTGCCAGTTCTTTCTGTAGGGGAAGCCAACGGCTTCCCCTACAGCTACAACTCATTGCGTCGAATCTTGCTCTTGTCTGGATACTCCGCACGAACTGTGAGTGTGATTCCGCCGCGGGCGGAAAATTGCGCCGTCACGATTGCCTCACGCGGCGCGCAGGCTTTCACGAAGTCGTCGAGAATGCGGTTTGTGACTGCTTCATTGAATGCGCGCTCGTTGCGATAGGAGGCCAGATAGAACTTTAGCGACTTGCTCTCGACGCAGAGGTGGTCCGCTACGTAGTCGATATCGATCCGCGCAAAATCGGGCTGGCCTGTGACCGGACAAACGGAAGTGAAATCATCTGTTTCGAATTCAATACGGTAATTTCGTTCAGGGGCAGGATTCGGAAACGTCTCTAAACGTGCGTCGGCTGGCGATGCGGGAAGTTTCGCGTCGCTGTGCCCGAGCAACGTTAATTCGGGTGCGTGTTTTCGTTTTGCCACGGCGACAAACTAAGTGTCCCTCGCACAGCGTTCAAACGCGTTCCGTGGTAGAGACGGACCGCCGGGCCGTCCGTTCGCCATCGGCGCGCCTGCCAGTCGCGCCGTACCAAATCGTTTGCAACGCAGACGCGACGGCGAAGGCGATTGAGGTCAATCGCCGCTACCCTTTCTGGAATGAACGCAGATCGTCGGCCACGTCTGGATACTTTGCCGCAAGCACTTCGACATCGCCGATTTCGACGTCGACTTTCTCCACGCCGGGCCATTCCGTGCTCGCGCCGAGAAACCAGCGCCGTTGTCCGATAACGCGTGCAGTGTGGAACGTATTACCCGGGATTAAGAGCTGCACGCATTGACCTCCGCGCAGATCCGGACCGACGACCGCGCGCTCGCTTGTGCCGTTTTCGTGCAGCATGAGAATTTCAATCGGATCGCCCAGATAACGATGATAAAGCTGATCGTTACGAATGCGATGGAGTCGTACCGGCGCATCTGGTGTGACCATGAAATAGAGCGCCGAGCCCGCTGGCCTGCCATCCAGGAAAGGTGCTGGCAACCCACCGGGCGCGATTAGTTGTTTGCTGATAAACGTGACGCGCACAAAGCCGCACGTGGCATGGGGTTCAAGCTTGAGCAGTGCGCGAATCTCTTCGGCACTCAAATCATTGGTCATTTGAGATTGAACATTGAACGTCGAAGATGGTACGTCCAACTCCGAAAGGATTTGCGAGCAAACATCGAATCGCTCATGGATATCGAACCTGAAATTTCAAATAGCAAAGATCGAACAGGCGTGATCGATGTAATTGCCCACGACCCGAAAACGGGTGAGGCGGTTCTTGTCATGAATGAGCCTAACGAGTGGGACGGCTCGGATCAGCGATTGCTTTCGTTACAGGAGCGCTTCAACGCGTACGTTTCATTTTTGCTCGATGGCGAGATGGAGTCCGGTCATCCGGCGCTCGCCGGTAAACCGGCGAGGATCGAGGTGCGTTGCACGCAGATGCCGGATTCGCGAGCGCTCGAGTTGCTTGGCTTGATTCACGACCAGTTGGCGTTTCAAGACATTAAGATGGAAGTCGTCATACGAAATGACGAAATCCGAATGTCGAATGACGAAGGAATGACGAAATCCGAATGACTGAATCGCGGCGCTGCTCGCCTTGCGCCCGACAGGTCAGAGCCTCGGGAGAACCGTCATCCTGAGCGGAGCGAAGCGGAGTCGAAGGATCCCGCAGAATAGCCCAAGATTGCGCCACGGGATTCCTCGACTTCGTTCGAAATGACGAGATTCAAAGCTTTGTCGATTTCATCCGCGCGAAGAAATCGTCGAATAATGCGTCGTAAATTCGGCTGCGCTCAGGGTGATATTGGACCCCGAGTCCGAATGGATATTTGCGCAACCGTACCTGCTCGATGACGCCATCATGCGCCGCCCACGCTTCCACCTCCAAGTCATCGCCTAACTGATCGATCGCCTGGTGATGCGCGCTGTTCACTCTGGGGAAACGATGAGATGCGCCACCCACACTGCGCAATGGCTGAACATCACGATGCTTTTGGTCGGGCAGATTGTGTCCCTGGATGTCGAGCTTAAGTGTGCCGCCGAGTGCGACATTGAAGACCTGAAGACCTTTGCAAATTGCCAGAATCGGCAACCCGCGCGAGAGCGCGTTCTGGACAGCCTGAAACTCCCAGCGGTCGCGCTCCGGATCGATTTGTTTGTCCAAAACCGAAGGATCGGGAATGTGCTGCCGCAGAAATTCCGGCGAAATATCGGAGCCGCCTGAAAGTAAAAGCCCGTCCATCTCATCGAGCGGAACATTTCGAGTGCGCGCGTTCCAAACTTTGATGTCCGGATGTTTCGCGAAAATGGTGCGAAAAGATTTAGCGTCTTTTTGACGAATCCAGGTAGCCAGATTTGGCATTGGTCGAATTTGCGACTTGCCGATGGCCATGTAAAGAGCACTCCGATGTTGAGCGTGGATGCATCCAACGGATTACGCGAGGAACTGGAAATACTGGCTCTCAAGAATAAAGCGCGAGCCATCGGGGTCTCACTGCACGATCTCGAGACCGGATTCCGATTTTCGTTGCGCGGCGACCGGTGGTTTCATGCTGCAAGCACGATCAAAGTCGCAGTGCTCCTGGCGGTATTTCGAGCGGCAGACCAGGGCCGGCTTCGGCTCGGATGACTCGTTACACGTGCGAAACCGTTTCTTCAGCGCAGCAGACGGATCGCCTTTTCGCGTCAGCCAGGATCGCGACGCGACACCGGAACTGTACGCGGCGATTGGACGGACAGCGAAGATGTCCGCGCTCGCGCACGCAATGATCGTTGGGAGCAGCAATCTCGCCGCCAACTTGCTGCTGGATTTTGTGGGAGTGGAATATGCGCGGACGGTTCTGCGCGAAGCGCAAGTTGACGGCGTTAAGCTGCGGCGGGGCGTGGAAGACCACGGGGCACACGAGCAACGCATCAACAATGAAGCGACTGCCGATGGGTTGTTGAGTTTGTTGTCGGCGATCCGCGGTGATTTTCTTACGCCTGAAAGCAAACGAGAGATAATCCGTATTCTGCTGGAGCAGCGATTCAATTCCATGATCCCGGCCGGCCTCCCACCGCACGCCACAGTCGCCCACAAGACCGGAGAAATCTCTACTGCCTGCCACGACATCGGAATCATCTATTTGCCCGAACGCGAACCGTACATCGCTGCCATTTTAACTGAATTCGATCCGGACAGAGAAGGGCGGCGCGAAACAGTCGCAGCTATTTCCGAAACAATTTATCGCTCGCTGCTGCAAACAAACCCGAAAGCAAATGAGCACTGAGTTTCTGCGGCCGATTGACGGTTCGCTTCTGGCTGGAGAGTATCGCGCGCTGTTGCGACCGGACGAAAGTGAGGCCGGTGCCAACGGCACGATTCATCATTTGCCGCGTTTCTTTTATGAAATTGGCAGCTGGGAGGAAGCGCATGAAATCCGGCTGGCGCCACACTTCACGCTCGCGGAGTTAATGCTGGTCGACTGTCGCGAGGCCAAGCTGCTCCTAAGCCAGTTTCCTCATTACGTGCCGTGCGCAATTCTTTTGCTAGCCAGATTTTTGGAGGATTTCCGGCGCGAAGTTGACGCGCCGGTGTTCATCAGCGCGAACGGCGGGTACCGCTCGCCCGCGCACCAGATTTGGGGTGCAAAAAGCATTCATGCGTGGGGTACTGCGGCAAATATTTATAGGATTGGCGATACCTTCCTGTCTGACACCAAATCGATGGAGCGATATCGGACAACCGCAGCATCGTTAGGTCCAGCTGTTTTTGTTCGTCCATTCGGACGTGAAAAAGGACAGACCAGCGACCATCTCCACATCGATTTAGGATACGTGAGGTTAACTCCGCGGGAATGCAGCGAAGCGAGTTAATCTTGCGTTGAGCAGATGAAGGACCGCCGAACAGACCGCGACACGCATCGTCTTCGCCTTCGCACGCCTGAGGCGACGCCGCCGCGAGCGGTGATCGGGTTGGAAGCGGAATTTAATCTTTTTGTTAATGGCCGCAGACGGCGGCCGGAAAAAGTGTTTGGTGATCCCAGCCGTCTGGTGCGACGGCGAATGATTCCACGCACCGGCAGATCGTTTCAATTGCCGGCGGGTGGCGCAATTTATTTCGACACCGGCGTGATTGAAGTCGCCACGCCCATTATTGAATTCGAGCCGGGCTGTTGTTATCGCGCGACGCGTTTGTTGTGGGAGCAGATCCGCTACCTGCGAAAGGAGTTGGATCACTGGGCCGACCGCCACAAATGCCAGTGCACGCTTCAAGGCTTCAGCACCCATTACAATTTTTCGTTTCTAAGCGTGCGGAACTCAGAGTTTCGAAATGCCAGGACGCTTGCGTATCTCCTGGCGCACATCCTGCCGCTGCCGGTGATTTTGCTGGCAACGAACCGGCAAAGCAGCGCAGTCGGTGTGCGCCCGCGCGGAAATCGCGTCGAAGTCACAGTTGATTTCACTCCGGACGCTGCGTTGATGCTGGCGACAACGGCATTCATCGCGGGGGTGATGGGAACCGTGCTCCGCTGGGAAGATTTTCGATTGAGACAATTGGCGAGGAACAAACTGCCTCGCATCGCGCGATTTCATCTGCGAAAACATTCGTCGAGACGCGGTTGGCGCGTCACAGCTAATTCGTTAGGCAAAAATCCATTCACATCTGACATCAATGAGGCCCTTTGGAAACTGCGGGACGGACGCACGCTCAGCCTCCGTGCCATTGCGACTGAAACGTTGCGGCCGTTTCGCCAGCGAATCCGACGGATCAGCGATTCAAACACACTGGAGCACATCGCCGCGGTGTTTGCTGGAGATGCGCGTTCACTTCTCGACTTCGAGAAGCGCCCAGACGCTTATGACGACGTCGGGCACGGGATTGATTGGGGCCGCCGTCGAATGCGACGTTGGCCTCGGTCTAAATACGAAAAAGTCATCCATCGCGTGATCGCGCGCGAACCAATGCGTATCGGACAGAAACGGTATCGGGTAGATCGGATGAACGGGTGGTATGAGATCGAATTTCGAGAAGTCGGCACCAAACGCCGCCGCACGTTTAATCTCGATGAATTGGTGCGGATGTCCGCCGCAAAAAAGCCGACTGCGGCGGCACCGCGCAAACGCAAAGACGGCAAAAAGCGCCGCGCCTAAAACCAGTCCAGCGGTGGATCGGCTTCTCCGAAGAGGATGTCAAAAAGTTTGCGCCGAAGGCGCAGTATGTCGGCAACGCGTTGAGGACAACGCGTTCCACCTATAAACCCATCGATTCCCCACGGCCGCTGCCGCACAATGGGTTTCATTCGACCTCAGCTCGGCGTGCCGCCGTGAAGAATCGGTTCGGTGGCGATTTCATCCGGGGTGAGCTGTGATTGGAGGTACGTGCGGTATTTGTAAAAGCAGGCGACGATGGTGAAAACTACCGCCGCTCCGAACATCAACCAGGTGAAGAATGTGAAATACCCGTAAGGGCTAAGTTTGTAGCCGAAGGTCAAAATCAAATAGTTCACACCAGCCACAAAGAGTTCGCCGCTTGCGACGGTGAGGAGCCACAAAGCCATGACCGAGCTCTTCATCGAATTCGGTGATTGCGTGTAGGCAAACTCCAATCCGGTGATCGAAACCATTGCTTCGCCAAGCGTGAGGATAGCATAAGCGAGAAGCTGCCAGTTGATGCTCGGTTTAAGTCCAGAATCGATCTGGCCCTGAATCCACACGATCACCACAAAGGAGAGCGCGGTAATAAAAAGCCCGATGGCAATTTTGCGCAGCGGCGTGAGCGGAAAAACTTTGTCGATCGCAGGATAAATCGCGTAATTGACGATTGGGATAAAGATCAGAATGAGAATTGGATTTGCGGTCTGGACCTGTGCCGCAATCAAATCCATACCCATCCAATGCAAGTTCATTTTCTCCGCCTGCAAGGTCCATTCGGCGCCGTTGCTCATTCCCCACAGCCCCCAGAAAAACAGAATGAAAAAGAAAACCATTGCGATTCGCCCGAGCGTGAGGAGTCCTTCTTTGCTAACCGTTTCTTTTAGGTAACCGAGGCCGGCCGGCGGCACGTGCACCATTTTGTTGCGGCCACCCCAAAAGAACAGAGTCGCGATCAGCATCGCGATGCCGGGAATCCCAAACGCCCAACCGGGTCCCCATTTCGGATTTGCTAGCAGCCATGGACAGAGGATCGAGGAAATGAACGAGCCGGCGTTAATCGAGAAATAGAACCAGCCAAACATTTTTGAGAGCAAATGCTTGTTCGACTCGCCGAACTGATCGCCGACATTGGCGGAAACGCACGGCTTGATTCCGCCGGCTCCGAGGCAGATCAGGATCAAACCGACGAGGAGCATTATTCGTTGCCCGATGGCGATCCCCCACGACGTGGCCATGCACGCCAGCGTTAAATTGCCGAAACAGTAAACAATAGACAGAGAAAGAATCGTCCGATACTTGCCGAGAAACCCGTCCGCAAGGATTGCGCCGAGAACCGGCAGAAAATAAACCCCAAACACGAACAAATGCGTGTACATGTACGATTCGTTCTCATTCATCGGGGCGAGCACGCCCGACTGGTTCAGGATGTAATGCGCCATGAAAACGGTGAGGACCGATTTCATGCCGTAGTAGGAGAAACGTTCAGCCGCTTCGTTCCCGATAATATAGGGAACTCCCGGCGGCATCCCCGGCAGGTTTGGTGGTGACCTCATGTATTTGTGACTAGCCATGTGATCTCCTTTGCCTAACGAGCGTCGCGTGGAACTTCGGCCGGCGTTCCTGAAGTCGAATCTCTTTCAGAATGTTCCCCCGCATTCGACCACACTTTCGCGGGGTCGAGTTGTTCCCTCTGAACTTCGGGCATCTGGCCGATAGGATGCTTTTCGCAAGATGTAGAAAACAAGGCCATCACAAAGAAAACAGCGAGGATGCCGTGGCGAAGGAAGGAACCCATAATCGATGGCACAGTTATCAGCCTCCGCTGCCGTGCGCAAGGATGAAAGCGCAGTGGTAGCACAGGCATCTTGCCTGTGAGGCCGGCGGGCTTCCAGCCCGCCGAAGGTTTGCTACCAAGGGTTCAGGCGAGACGCCCGAACGCCCCACAGGCAAGATGCCTGTGCTACTTGTGATTGAAAGACGTCTGCATGGCATTACTATCAGCCGCGGTGGGCCGCACAGAAAGACTCAGCGCATGGAACGAAGTATTCGCTCTCGTTCTGCTTTTTGCCGGCACGCTGCTGTTTTTCGCGCTGATCTCCTATACACCCAACGATATACCGTCGTGGCTCTGGTTCAGTCGCGTTTCACCGGCAAATCACCCTGCCCAAAATTTCATCGGACCGCTTGGAGCCATCGTTGCAGGCATTTGCTACCAGTTAATCGGCGTTTTTGCTTCGCTGTTGCTGGCAGCGGTTTTGCTCGGATTTGGGGCGGCAAAATTGTTTTATCCTCGATTGCGTTTCCTGCCGCGAATCCCATGGATCATCTTGTTTCTCATCTCTGGTGCGTGCCTTGACCAAGCCTGGGGGATCACGCATTTCCTTGGGAGAACAGTACCGGTCGATATTCAAGGCCCGGGGGGCATCATTGGGTATCGCCTGTCCGATGAACACCGTGGCCTGCTTCCCGCCGCGCTCGGGCCGGTCGGCTCCGTTCTTCTTCTCGTCGCAGTTTATTTGACCACGCTCATTTTGGTTACGGGTTTGCGCCCGATTCATCTTGTTCGCGAGATGGTCAATCTTACCCGCCGAAGCGTGGCGAAGCAGGCCGAATGGCGCGTGCGCCGGAGAATTCGGAAGTCGGATCTCACGGAACAACTCAAGACACAAAAGCAACAACGAGCGCTCGAGGCGCTACAGAAGCAACTTAAAAAGAAAGGCGTTCCCGTACCCGTCTCCCCAATGATTTTGCCGGATGAACTGGCGAATCGGCCGGCGCCAAAAGTGGTTGATACGACAGTGCAGTTGAATGAGCCCGCGGTCAGTCGGCGCAGACCTTCTCTTGCTGAGCTGCGCGCAACCGAAGAAACATCGAAGGTGGTCCCAAGTCCGACAACTGCGACTTCGAGCTGGGAAAATTACGTGTTGCCCGGGATTGATCTGCTCGAGGAACATAGTCTTGAAGCGCGCACGGCCACCGATCCTTCTGAACTGCAAGACGTCCAAAAAATTCTGATCGAAACGTTGGGGCAATTTGGGATCGCCGTTGCTCCGGGCGACATCACCAAAGGTCCCACAATCACGCGCTACGAAGTCTATCCGGCCAAAGGCGTGCGCGTGGACAAGATTGTGAGCCTTGAGCGCGACCTGGCGCGAGCAACGAGCGCCGAACGAATCAACATTCTTGCGCCGATTCCCGGCAAAGACACCGTTGGAATTGAGCTTGCCAATACCCGCAAGGTAACAGTGAAACTGCGCGAGCTGTTTCAATCAACTGATTGGGACACAGCCAGGGAGCACGCAAAAATCCCGCTCGCCCTCGGCAAGGACGTTTACGGCAAGACAATTATTGCCGACCTTGCGCAGATGCCACACCTGCTTGTCGCCGGCACGACTGGCAGCGGAAAGAGCGTCTGTATCAATGCACTGATTGCCAGCATGCTCTTTCGCTTCACGCCGGAAGAGATGCGTCTTGTCATCATTGATCCAAAAATGGTGGAGATGCAGGGATATCAATCATTGCCGCATCTGGCGTTCCCGATCGTAACTGATCCGAAGAAGGTGCTGTTGGCTTTGCGATGGCTGATTGACGAGATGGAACGCCGCTACAAAATGTTTGCCCGCGTCGGCGTTCGGAACATCGTCGGGTTTAATGCGCGGCCGAAAAAGAAAACACAAAAAGAGCTAGATGCGGAGGCTGTGCAATCTGGTGCTTCACCGAATCGCGCGCGCCGGTCCGCTGAGACAGCAGAAGCGATACCAATCAAAGTGCCGCGCGAAGACGAGGAGCAGGTTCCCGAACGCATTCCGTACGTGGTGGTCATTATCGATGAGCTGGCAGATCTGATGCAAACTGCGCCTGCGGACGTTGAGAACGCGATTGCGCGGATCACGCAAATGGCGCGTGCGGCTGGCATGCATGTGATCGTCGCAACGCAAACACCACGCGCGGACGTGATCACCGGCGTCATCAAAGCGAACATTCCCAGCCGCATCGCCTTTCAAGTCGCGAGCAAGATCGACAGCCGCGTCATTCTCGATGAAAACGGCGCCGACCGTTTGCTCGGGCAAGGCGATATGCTTTATCTGCCGCCGAGCGCTTCACGACTCATCCGTGCGCAAGGGGTGCTCGTCACTGATAATGAAATTCACGCGGTCGTTGAGTTTGTTTCGAAACAAAGCCCGCCTGCATTTGATACCGCGATGCATGAGAAGCTCCAGTCAACAAGCGCGCCGGAGGAAGAAGTGACCGCCGAAGACGAAGAACTCGTTGAAAAATGCATCGAGATTATTCGACAGGAAAAACGCGCGTCCACTTCGCTGCTCCAACGCAGGTTACGACTCGGTTACACGCGTGCGGCGCGTATCGTTGATATTCTGGAGCAGCGCGGTATTTTGGGTCCCGGCGAGGGCGCCAAACCGCGTGAGATCCTGGTCGATCTCGATGCTGCCGTTTAGCCGGCTTTTCATTCATGACAATAGAAGGGCTTGGTAAAAAGTTTGAGGAGGCACGGGTAGCGAGAAAGCTCACGCTCGATGAGGCCGCGCGCATGACGAAAATTCGCCCGCAGCGGCTGGCGGAAATTGAGATGGACGATTTTTCGAAATTTCCAAGCCTGGCGTACGCGAAAGGATTCCTGCTTATTTACGGGAAGTTCCTGGATGTCGACGTGACGCCTTACCTGGATGCGTTTGAGGATTCAGAAAGCGTGACCGTGGATGGCTATTCGTATCTCCAAGAGAACGAACGCGCGAAGCCGGTCTCCGCGCCCGTCGTTCGGCGCCGACCGGCCGCTACCGGGGGGGCGGTGGCAGCAATCGCGTTTCGCCAATGCCGCTTATTGTGGGGATTGCTGTTCTAGTGCTGGGGTTTCTTGCCATGAAATTCTTTCTCAATGTACAGAGGCTCGCGCCTGCGCGAGGAAGCTCAAGCGCGCAAACGTCGGCGAATGCAACGCCGGCAGTGGCCTCGGGCGGACTGAGTCCCACAGCAGCTCCAAACATTGCGGCTGTCGCTACCAGTGCTCCGGTCGCGTCCCCTGTTTCGACACAGGGGCTGCCGGAAACGCGCAAGGCTTTGGCTGCTGATTCCACACCGCCGGGTGAGCCGGAAGTGCGTAAGGCGAAGCCGGTCACTAAAGAAGAATTGTCCCAAACCAGCGCAGCAACCAATTCGCCACCACCGGAATCAGCGGAACAAAATCGAGTCGCGATTCAACCGCTTAAACGAACTTATGTAAGGGTAACGCTCGGCGACGAAGCAAAAGCAGCGTTCGAACGATGGGTTTCCCCGGCTGATGGTCCGGTTGAATTTCGCGGTAAGCACGTGTCGATTCGGGTACTCGATCCTGAAGCCGTTAAAATCACCAAAAACGGACAGGCATTGGCACAGAACGACCAGGACGTGACCGTCAATTAAAGCGACTTTGTCATTCTGAGCGAAGCGAAGAACCTCCGATCACTGCTTCGGCCCAGTCAGCCAATAGGAAATGAATCAGAGATGTTTCGCTTCGCTCAACATGACAGTGCCGTATGGTTTTGGCGTTAGTCGAAAATGAGATGACGAACACGACGCGTTCTCCTCGTAAACCGAAGGTCGGCATGATCAGCCTCGGCTGCGCCAAAAATCTCGTCGACGCCGAGATCATGCTTGGAAGCGTTTTGCAACGCGGCATGGAAATCACGTCACGCGTAGAAGATGCCGATGTGCTCGTGGTTAACACCTGTGCCTTCATCGATTCAGCCAAGGAAGAATCAATCGAAGCGATTTTGGAAGCGCATCAGCACCGCGGGTTGAATAAACGGCCAGACCAAAGACTAATCGTAAGCGGCTGCATGTCGCAGCGCTTTGCGAGAGAACTGCATAACGAATTGCCCGAGGTAGACGCGTTCATCGGGCTGGATCAGGTCTCCGAACTCGGGAAAATCGTCGAACAAGTTTTCGGGAAACCCGGGCGCGACGATTTTGATCTTGCATTCGCAGAGAGACGCCCCACGTACATCCCCGATTACGATACACCGCGTTTCAGACTTACTCCCGCGCATTCCGCGTACGTGAAAATTGCCGAGGGTTGCAATCATCCCTGCAGTTTTTGCGTGATCCCACAAATGCGCGGCAAGCACCGAAGCCGCAAACCGGAATCGGTGTTGGCGGAAATTCGTGCGCTCGTCGGCGAAGGTGTGCGCGAAATCAATTTGATTAGTCAGGACACCACGTACTACGGGATGGATTTGTGGGAGGCCAGAGCCGGCCCGCGGCAGCCGGTGGATTCGGCGCGCGGACCGACGCTGGTGTCGCTGCTTCGTGAGATTCAACAGATCCAAGGCGAGTTTTGGGTTCGCCTGCTTTATACCCACCCCGCGCATTGGAGCGATGAACTGGTTCAGACTATTGCTGAGTGCGACAAGGTCGCGCGTTACATCGATATTCCGCTGCAGCATATCGACGAATCGATGCTGGGCCGGATGCGCCGTGAAACATCGCGCGACCATGTTGAACACTTAATTCACAAACTGCGCGCTGGAATTCACGGCGTAACGTTGCGCACGACTTTCATCGTTGGGTTCCCCGGCGAAACCGATGCAGAATTCGAAACCTTACTGGATTTCATTCGTCAGAGCCGCTTCGAACGTCTTGGAATATTCAAATACTCTCAGGAAGAAGGTTCCCGCGCGGCGAGGATGCCGGGACAGGTCCCCGCAAAGATAAAGAACGCACGTTATCGATCGGCGATGGCGATGCAGCAATACATTGCCCATGATCTCGCTCGCGAGAAAATTGGGCTCGAACTGAAACTGCTCGTCGATCAGCCACACATTGCGCGGAGCGAAGCCGATGCTCCGGACGTCGATGCGCGCGTCGTTTTGTCCGAGCCGGCCCCTGTTGGCGAGTTCATTCGGCGGACCGTCAAAGAGAGCCGCGGCTATGATTTGCTGGCGTAGGGGGTATTCAATCGGGTTGAGTCTTCCAAAGGGAATTGAATAGTCGGGAATTTCACTGGTAAGATTGCGTAGTGACAAGCCGGCGATTATCTGATCAATTTCTCCCAACGCTCAATGGCCGGACCTGACCAACCAAAAAAAGAAACGGTTCGCATCCAGTTGCCGCAGCCGCCTGTAACGAAGCCGTCGGAGCCTACTCTGAAATCGCACGAGACCGTCCGCATCCAGTTGCCGGTTCGTGAAACCGGCAGTCCACCTGTTCCGTCTCCGTCGCAGTCAGCGCCCGGCGGTATTTCTTCCCCAAATTTTTCCCCGTCGCCGAAGCCGCCCGCTGTCTCGCGTCCCTTATCCGCTTCAGTGCCTCCTCCTCCCACTATTCCATCTCCCTCAGGCCCAAAAAAGGAGACGGTGCGCATTCCGCTAACACCCGAACCGTTGCGTTCATCTCAGAAGAAAACTCAGCCGCTGATCGCGATGCCCAACATTGTCTCACAACATCCGCCGATTGCTGTAGCACCGGTCGAGAAAGGGTCCATGCAGCTGTATTGGGTGCTTCTCGCTGTGTCGGCATTGATTTTGATTATCCAGATTTGGACGTATTTTTCTTAGCTATGGAAAATTCTGCTGTTATCACGCTTAATGAATCGAACTTTGACCGCGAACTGACGCAAGACGACAAACCGATGATCGTCGACTTTTGGGCGGAATGGTGCGGTCCGTGCAAAATGATTGCGCCGTTATTGGATGAGATTGCGCGGGAAAAAGCGGGCACACTCAAAATTGCGAAGGTAAACGTAGACGACAACCAGAGTCTCTCAGCCAAGTACAATATTCGCGCGATTCCGGCGCTGCTCTTTTTCAAGAACGGCCAACTGCGCGATCAGGTCGTCGGCGTAGCGAGCAAAAAGGATCTGCTGAGCCGGCTGGAAGCATTGGCTTAGCGGAATTTCGCGCGGCGAAAATTTCAACACGCGATGCGCCCGGCGGGGGTCGAACCCACAACCTTTGGCTTCGGAGGCCAACGCTCTATCCAGTTGAGCTACGAGCGCAACGAGAACGGGAATTAGCCACAGATCCCACAGGTTTTCACAGATTTTCTGATGTTGTCCTTCTCCTGCTGTTGCTTCGTCCTCGTGCCCAGGTGATTGGCGATTTCGGGTTGCAAAACCCGAACCTTCGAATGAGAGTGTGCGCCCGCAGCCGCTCGGCTGTCGACGATTTTATGAATCAGATCATCGATACGATTGAGAAAGAACAGCAGAAAAACGACGCTAAAACGTTTTCTGTCGGCGATAGCGTGCGCGTGCACACTCGCGTCGTGGAGGGAGACAAGGAACGAATCCAGATCTTTGCAGGGGTAGTGATTGGCCGTAAAGGCCGCGGGCTAAATGAAACTTTCACCGTGCGCCGAATCTCATACGGTGAAGGCGTGGAGCGGGTATTCCCTGTGCATTCGCCGCGTATTGCGAAAGTAGAAGTGGAAAAACAAGGCCGCGCTCGCCGCGCGAGACTAAATTATCTTCGCGGTCGCAAGGGGAAGGAAGCGACAGCAGTCAGAGAGTGATCGACTGTAGGGCGTCTGTGTCAGACGCCATCCGGTGGCGTTTCACAGAAACGCCCTACAATTCTCGTCATTCATCACTTGTCACTTCGCGCGAATCTGCTGAAGGTTTGCGTCGATGGCCTACCGACGGTGCGGATTTCGGTACGAAAAAAAACTTCGCATCACAGGAGTTTCGCGCATTGCTGGAATTGACGAAGCGGGGCGTGGAGCGTTAGCCGGCCCGGTCGTTGCCGCTGCGGCGATTCTTCCCGATAAATTTCGACATCGTCGCCTCAACGATTCGAAGCAGCTCGCATCGGAATTGCGCGAAGAAATCTATTGCGAGCTGATTTCGAATCCCGAAATCAGATGGACCATCGGCGTTGTCGATTCTGTTGAGATCGATCGGATTAACATTCTGCGCGCGAGCCACCGTGCGATGCGCCTCGCGATTGAAGCGTTACTCGAACCGCCGGATCACGTTTTGATTGACGGTTTGCCGGTAATTCCTTTTCCACTTCCGCAGACCGCAATTATCGACGGCGATTGCATCAGCTTGAGCATCGCCGCCGCAAGCGTGATCGCGAAGGTCACCCGCGACCGGATCATGCGTGACTTTTGCGCGCTGTTCCCGCAGTATTGTTTCAGCCAGCACAAAGGTTACGGAACAGAACTGCATCTCCTGAAGCTTCATGAATTCGGCCCTTGTCCGATCCATCGCCGATCTTTCGAGCCAGTGGCGCAACCGCTTCTTGCCTTGGGCGAGATCGTCCAAATCCGACCATCTCCGGCGCGGCGCGCTCGGCGAGAAATTAGCGTGCCGGTTCCTGAAGCGTAGCGGCTACAAAATTCTCTTCCGCAATTTCCGCGGACGCAGTGGCGGCGAAATCGACGTTGTGTGCCGCGACAACGACACCCTGGTGTTTGTCGAAGTAAAAACGCGCACGCGCGAAGACTTCGGCCGGCCGTTCGCGGCAGTGGACCGAGACAAACGGAAGCGAATCTCGCGCGGCGCGCTGGCATGGCTGAGAATGCTCGACAATCCTGATATTCTTTTCCGATTCGATGTGGTGGAAGTGATCGTCGCGAACGGCGCAAAACCGCGCGTCGAGCTTATCAAAAACGCATTCCCGCTCTCGAAGCCGTACCTATATTGACGCCAATGAACAACAGGATCAATCATCTCGCCGTTTGGATTTTGGTTATCGTGCACCAGCTCGTTGGGTGGGGGTGGTACACCATCTTTGGCGAGAAGTGGCTAAACCTTCACGCTCGCACAATGACCGATATCGAGCGCACTCACAGCGTAGGCGCTTACGTTTTGGCGATTGCTACAGCGATTATTGTCAATTATGCGCTCGCGTGGCTCATCGCTCGCATGAATGCCTCGAACGCACTTGCCGGTTTGAAAATCGCGCTGCTGTGCTGGTTCGCCTTTCTTTTCGTCGAACACGCGACTATCGCCGTGTTCTCCTCCTTCGAAACGAATCAGTGGCCGCTCATCTTGATCGACATGGGCCGGCCATTCGTGAACTTTGCTATCAGCGGAGTCGTTCTTGGCGCCTGGCGCAAGCATGCACGTTAGTTCAGGTCGCTGACGTAGGTTGGACGAGCCCTGCCATGTCAGTGCTGGACAATCGCGGTGCCGTTGGCAATCATAGACCTGCGTCATGGCCGAACCTATCCTCGTCGCGCAGTCGCAAGAGCCGATCTTTTTGCTGCCTAAAATGGCGAACCGCCACGGGTTGATTGCCGGCGCCACTGGGACAGGAAAAACAGTGACACTGCAAACGCTCGCGGAAAATTTTAGTGCGCGTGGGGTGGCGGTATTCATGGCCGACGTCAAAGGCGATCTCGCCGGCTTAAGCCAGCCTGGCGCAAACAATCCGAAAGTCGTCGAGCGAGCAAAGGAGCTTAAGATCGACAATTTCACCGGCGAAGCGTGCCCGGTCGTGTTCTGGGATGTGTTCGGCGAGCAGGGACATCCTGTGCGCGCCACAGTTTCCGAAATGGGTCCGTTGCTGCTCGCTCGGTTGCTCGATCTAAACGACACGCAGGCGGGCGTGCTCAACATGGTTTTCAAAATCGCCGATGATAACGGCTTGCTCCTCCTCGATCTCAAGGATCTGCGCGCGATGTTGCAGTACGTTGCCGACAACGCCGATCAATTTAAGACGCAGTATGGAAATATCTCTACTGCCAGCGCCGGAACGATCCAGCGCAACCTGCTCGCGCTGGAATCACAGGGAGCAGACAAATTTTTTGGTGAGCCTGCGCTCAATCTTGAAGATTTAATCCAGACGCAAAATGGGCGCGGCGTCGTCAACATTCTCGCTGCGGACAGGCTGATGCAAAGGTCGCCGAAAGTTTACGCGACGTTTCTGCTCTGGATGCTGTCGGAGCTGTTTGAGAATCTTCCTGAAATCGGCGATCCAGAAAAGCCGAAGCTCGTTTTCTTTTTTGACGAAGCGCATCTGCTGTTCACAGACATCGAGCCAGCCGTTGAACAGAAAATTGAGCAGATGGTGCGACTGATCCGTTCCAAAGGCGTTGGTGTTTACTTCGTCAGCCAAAATCCGCTGGATATTCCGGAGATTGTTCTTGGCCAGCTTGGCAATCGCGTGCAACACGCTTTACGCGCTTTTACCCCGCGCGATCAGAAGGCAGTGAAAGCAGCCGCCGAAACGTTTCGGCAAAACCCAAAACTAAACACTGAAACGGTGCTGAGCGAGCTAGCTGTAGGCGAAGCGCTTGTGTCGATGCTGGACGAAAATGGCAGCCCAGAGGTTGTCCAGCGCGCGAAGATTGTGCCGCCACGCAGTCAGGTCGGAGCAATCACACCGGATCAGCGGACGCAAATCATCAATTCATCGGTGCTCGCCGGTCATTACGAAAAGGCGATTGATCGTGAATCGGCCTATGAAAAATTGCAGGCGAGAGCAGGGGACAAAACGCAAAGCGCCGGCGCACCGCCAGTGACACGAGGTGAGTCTACAACGGAACGACCGCAGTCTTCCGTTCTTTCGGAGGCATTGGGAACTGTGACCGCTGCGTTTCAGCCAACAATCGGGCCGCGCGGTGCTGTTCACGATTCGTTTGCTACTTCGATGGCCAAGAGCGCAATGCGCGCCGCGAGCAGCTCAATCGGCCGGCAAATTGCTCGCGGCCTGCTGGGTGGAATTCTCGGCGGGAGCGGCACTAGGCGGCGATAGGTTGCAACGACAAATGGATCGTTAGGGCATGGCGGAGGACAATCATGCTCCTGCAGCTGAATGGAGGATTGCCGGGAAGACAAGACCCAAACCAGCCTCGCTTCTGTACAAACTCGGACTCGCCGCCGTTGCGCTCGTGATGGTGTTACTTCCGATTGTTTATGTCGGGATAATCGTTCTGGTGGCGTGGGGTGTTTATGAGCACGCTCTTCATCCGCGCTACCAACTTGGAGGCGGCACACTGGCGCTGCTCGGTTACCTGGCGCCGATCATTGTTGGAGGCGTGCTGGTCTTCTTCATGATCAAGCCGCTCTTTGCGCGCCGACCTAAAGATCACGAACCGCACGGCGTGCTGCCGGGAGAAGAGCCAGAACTCTTCCGCTTCATTTATGCGGTCTGCGATACGGTGCAGGCGCCGCGTCCGGCGCGGGTGCTGGTCGATTTCCAAGTCAATGCCTTCGCCGGTTTTCGTCGCGGACTCCCGGACCTGCTGCGCCGGCGACTCACCTTGTCGATCGGCTTGCCATTAGTAGCAGGGCTGAGTGTGCGGCAATTTGGCGGCATTCTTGCGCATGAGTTCGGACATTTTTCGCAAGGCGCTGCCATGAGTCTTACCTTTATCGTCCGCAGCGTGAACGCTTGGTTTGCGCGTGTGGTTTATGAACGTGACGCATGGGACAACCGGCTGCGCAACAGCGCGCAGCGCAGCGATTTTCGATTTGGCATCATTCTGCAACTGGCGCGTGCGATGGTTTGGGTGACACGCCGGATTCTCTGGCTGCTTATGAATGTCGGGCACGCCGTCAGCTGTTTCATGATGCGGCAGATGGAATTCGATGCGGACCGATTTGAAAGCCAAGTGGCGGGAAGCGAAACGTTCGCCGAGACGACACGGCACTTTCAATTGCTCAACGCGGCCTGGCAACAGACGATCGCGCAGCAAACCGAGGCTTACGCCACCAATCGATTGGTCAACGACTTGCCACGGCTGAGCGCGATGGCGGCAAAGCGTTGTGCCACGAAGGCGGTTCAAACAAACCGGGCTGTGCTTCCAACCGCAAAGACCGGCTGGTTTAATACGCACCCGAGTGATCATAACCGCATTCAGGCGAGCAAAGCGCTTGGCGCAGTTGGTATGCTGCATGGAGATGGTGATGCCACGAAATTGTTTCGGGACTTTCGAGCAACGGCGCAGGCGTTAACGAAGCACTACTACGAGGAGGAGTGCGGGATCGATCTGAACGATGTGACGCTGCATTCGTTCGAAGAGATGTCGACCGAGACGTTGGCCGCCGCGGAAGAGGACGAGCTTGTCGAAAAGTGGTTTGGCTCACTGCTGAACACCCACACGCTTGCATTTGTCACGCTGGATCGGTCTCAAGCGGCTTCGGTGTGCTCTGCTGCCGCGCCTGCAGCCGCGCTCGCTGCCGCCGGACCGTTCGTTCAGGTGTTGCTCAAAGCCGATGGAGA
Source organism: uncultured Verrucomicrobiae bacterium (assembly GCA_963805485.1). Classification (GTDB taxonomy): domain Bacteria; phylum Verrucomicrobiota; class Verrucomicrobiia; order Chthoniobacterales; family UBA10450; genus Udaeobacter. The sequence continues at coordinate 812,795 of CAWDUN010000003.1, forward strand.
AGCGGTAGACGCCGGTAACGCGCTGCATCTTCTGAATGCCGGATTCGTCGTTAATCCGAAGGACTTTGGTTTGAAAAAAGGGACACGCGAGGAAGCCGAAGCGGCCCAGCGGCAGGCGGATTCTCAGGTCGCTCAAGCGCGGAGCAAGCTGGCAGAGCCGCTGAGTGTTGCGTCCGCGCTGTTCGGAGACGTCGTTCGCGCTGCACAGGCGGACGACATTACCGCGCGCGAACAATTGAATCTTCTCGCGGATTTGATTTCGCGTTTCCCAACCATCGCGGATTCGTTGCTCCGGCTGCACAAGCAGATTTCAGCGCTTGAGTTGCTCCTCCTCAATGCGCAAAACGCCCCAAATTCGTCTCTTTGGAGCGAGGTCGCGGAGAAACTGGCAACCTCAATTGACGCAGACACCACCGCGATCCTATCGGCTTTTTCCGGTTGTGAATATCCCTTCCGGCACGCGCGCGGAAACGTCTTGCTCAGCGATTTTCTGTGTGATTGGCAGGAGGCGAACGAACATATTGCCGCTATTTTCGATCGTGGCCGGTGCGTCTTTCGGCGGTCGTTAACCTTGCATTATCGGGTGCTTGCACGTTTGGCGTACCTAGTCGAACACGCCAAGTATTCGTCCGCGGCTTCTAGGGAGAAAGCTGAAACGGAAGCACAGGCTGAGGTTCCAATTCGGAGTTAGAGACGACACGAGTTCTTCCGTTGGTCAACACAAAAAGGGGTTCCGGTTACTTGTCACCACGTGGCTGGGATGGCGGCGGCTTTCATGATTCGCTATCTGCCTCAATGGTTAAAGGCGCAATGCGTGCGGCCAGCAATCGGCTAGGTCGGCAAATCACTCGCAGCCTACTTCGCGAAATCCTGGGCGGCAGCGAGCGACGGAGGTAGCCTTTCTGTCATTCTGATCCCGCAGTCGCGGGAGAAGAATCTCAGATTTATTTCTTTGCACGAGCGCGATTGAACGACATCCAGAGATGTTTCGCTTCGCTCAACATGACAGAGAGAAATAAAAAAATCGCCGGACACGCCAAGCGCATCCGGCGATTTAAGTTATTCTCAGTTTATGGCGTCGGCGCAGCCTTCGCTTCTTTCTTACCGCCCTTGCCCGCTTTCACTTCGATGTCGCTTGCGGACATGGTGTAGGTGATATGAACTTTCTCGCCAACTTTGACGTCACCGGTGACTTTGGTGTTCGTGTCGCGATTAATCTCCCAGCGGTCTTTCCCCTTCTGCACCACGATCATGGAATCATTCACTTCCAGGACCGGTCCTGTGACCTCATACGTTTTCGCACCCGCAAAAGCTGCGCTATTTAACGCAAGGCTCGCGGCGGCCAATAAACTAAATGCTAATTTTGTCTTCATGTGCCGATTAGACTCCATGCGATTCGTTCTATTCAAGCGCTTTCAGACCAGGAATGCAGGATTCACATTGAATTAGGAAATCAGGAATGCAGGAAAACATTGCCAGGCGCGATTAGAGCCTGCTCGCCGCGGCGAGGGCGCGCCGATGATGTTTGGGCGCAATACATCATTCGTTCGGTGATTCGCGGCTAGGCTTGATCCCGATGCGCAGGATCAATGGCCAGGTAACGTTTCGTGTTTGCTGGGGGTTACCCCATACGGCTCGAAGCTCATCGATTATTTGCTCCAACGGATCGCTGGCTTTTGCAGCGATGAACCGCTGCGTCGAAGACCACGTCTGAAGATAGCCGAGCAGATGATCGAGACTCCATTGTGCCGTCATTTTGAACTTCGGCGGTTCGACTTCTTGAAACGGGAAGGGGAGATCAGCGAACTGCTCGACGAGCTTGCGCTCTGGCGGCCAGAAGGGCCCAACCACCTCGTAATAATATCGATTGACCACTTCATCGATGGCCGGTTCGACGTGCAACAAGTTGTAAGCCGATGCAGCGACCGCGCCGTTATTTTTCAACACGCGTCGCGCTTCCGCGTAAAAGCGGTCCAGATCGAACCAGTGCAATGCTTGCGCGACCATGATGAGATCGATCGTCGCTGATCCGATGCCGCTGTTCTCGGCGGGCACGACATGATAGTCCACTTTCTTATGTCGCTGTGCGTTGGCGATCTGCGTCTCGCTCGCATCGGTCGCTATAACGCGATCGAACACTGATGCCAACCCAACTGCTGCTTGTCCATTCCCCGTGCCGGAATCCCATGCGATCTGACGACTCGGCGCGATGCTTCCCAGATAGTCAAATAACTTCTGCGGATACTGGGGTCTGAACTTTGCATAACCTGCCGCTTGGTTGGAAAAATGATCTTTGAAGCACACGAAATAATCTTAACCGGGAAATCAGGAGTATCTCATGTGCTTAGACGCGCGTTCGCGCATTCACCGACCAGCCGCGATTCGCCTATCCTTCTTGTGTCCTTTCGATTGAAGAAACAATGGACCCTTCTGGTCCGCGCTCAGGCAGAGGATTGAGGTGAGGGGACTATTCCTTCGATCGCTGCGGCATCGCGCGAACTCCAACACGCGCGAGATATTCGTCGGCCTGCAAGAGATCCTCGCCTGCGCGCTCAATGATCTTGAGCAAACTGTCCATCGAAGATACTTCCTCGAGCTGCTCAGTGAGGAACCACTGCAAAAAATTAATCGTGATGTAGTCGTTCGCGTTTCGCGCAAGTTCAACCAAGCCATTGATCTGGTTGGTGACGTGGATCTCCTGATCGAGTGACAGTTTCACCGCATCTCGTGGTATCTTAAACCTGGATTCGGGCGCACTAATAGCTGGGATCACAACGCGGCCACCGGCGTCCACGACGTATTTGATAAACCTCAGCGCGTGGTCTTTTTCTTCGTCTGCTTGTTGAAAGAAGTGCTGCGAAAGCTGAGGCAACGCCTCAGCGGCAAAATGCGCCGCGATGGCGTAATACTGCAGTGAAGCGCTGAATTCGTTTCCGATTTGCTCGTTGATCGCGTCAATGACTTTCTGGCTGGTTAACATAACGGACACTTTATCGCGGGTCACCAGCCTTCGTCCAGCTTCTAGAGAATAGTGGTGAGAAATTCAAACGCATTTATTCCGGGCAGCGCACAGTTCAGCCGCCCCTGTGCGGGCCGCTGGCGTGCTGTATTCGGCCGCTGGCCGAATACTCCCCTTGGGGGTGAGCTCAAACTTGGTTGGTGAAAAGATTCCATCTGAATTTACGTTTCGTGCTATGAACGACGAAGATTCTTCAGCAAACAGCGACCGACTTTGCGGCGGCATGAGCCGCCGATTGTTTCTTCGTGTAACTGTGACAACCGGAGCGTCGCTTTTGGCAGGGAGAGCGGCCACACTTTTTGCGGCTGCTTCTGCAAGCGATAAATCCAGTTTCACGATCGGCGGAGATTTACCAGTTAATCGACTTGGTTTTGGTGCGATGCGCCTAACGGGTGAGGGGATCTGGGGCTGGCCGTCAGATCGCGAGAATGCGCTCAAAGTATTGCGGCGAGCCGTCGAACTTGGCGCAAACTTGATCGATACGGCGGATGCTTACGGACCTGAAACTGATGAATTGCTAATCGCAGAAGCGCTTTATCCGTACCCCAAGGGGCTCGTCATTGCGACGAAAGGCGGCAACACTCGGCCGGGCCCTGACCAATGGATACCAGACGGTCGGCCTGAATATCTCAAGCAATGTGTCGACAAAAGTCTGAAGCGGCTGAAGCTCGAGCGAATCGATCTCTATCAGTTGCACCGGGTCGATCCCAAGGTGCCGATGGAAGATTCGTTAGGCGCGTTGAAGGAAGCACAGAGCGCCGGCAAGATTCGGCACATTGGACTATCCGAAGTCTCCCCCGAGCAGGTTGAACGGGCGCGCAAGATTGTACCGATCGTGACCGTGCAGAACCGCTACAACATCACGGACCGAAAATGGAACAACACCCTGCATATTGCGAAAAAGAACAGATCGGCTTCATGCCGTGGGCGCCGGTTGGCGGCAGCAGGGGAATGAGCAGCGCCGCTTTGGAAAAAATCGCGAAAGATCACGGCGGCATTAGCATTTATCAGCTGGGGTTAGCTTGGTTGCTTCACCGATCCCCGGTAATGCTGCCGATTCCCGGAACGTCATCACTCGCGCACCTGGAGGAAAATATGGCGGCACAAAAAGTACAGCTTCGCCCAGAAGAGTGGAAGTCGATTGACGCGGTGGCGAGCCAAAGATTGGGCGCGAATGTCAATCAGACGTTGTGCGCTTGCGTGAATGATCGTGTAATCACGTGACTTGTCGCTGCGGGCGTAATATAAATTCCCGAACACGAAGTGCGTTCACCAGCACGCCGCGGGCCTGCGCTCCCAGGAGCTTACGCCTAGAACTAAAATGCCCGATGGATGAACCATCGGGCATTTTACTCTGGCGACGTCCTACTCTCGCGCGGCCTATCGCCGTACTACCATCGGGGCTGCAGCGTTTCACTTCCGTGTTCGGAATGGGAACGGGTGGTGCCACCACGCTAATGTCACCAGAGGGCTGGTGACCATTGTCGATTTGTGATTGCTGATCTTTCAGCAGTCGCAAACTCAATGGTGCATCAGAATCTCTGGCGACCGACACGTCATCAATATTTCAAAGAAGCAATTTCTAATCAGAGATCAGAAATCATCAATTCGACTGGTTCGCTGACATCCACATACAGGAAGAAGAATACGATTCGAGATTCGTTACATTGTTACATTGGGTTTCCCCGATTCACGATTTAACGCTTCACGCAACTTAAGGCTTCGTTTTATTTTGAGATCTTTTCTCTCCTCTGTTTGCCATCCCGCTTGCGCGGGATGGGTTAACAGAAAAGTAAAAGATCAAGCCGAACGGGTTATTAGTACTCCTGAGCTGAACACATTACTGTGCTTGTACCCGGAGCCTATCAACGTGGTGGTCTACCACGACCCTTCAGGGAGATCTCATCTTGGGACAGGCTTGGCGCTTAGATGCTTTCAGCGCTTATCCTTTCCGAACATAGCTACCCAGCGCTGCCGTTGACACGACAACTGGAACACCAGCGGTTCGTCAGACCCGGTCCTCTCGTACTAAGGTCTGAACCCCTCAAATCTCCTGCGCCCACAGTGGATAAGGACCGAACTGTCTCGCGACGTTCTGAACCCAGCTCGCGTACCACTTTAACCGGCGAACAGCCGGACCCTTGGGACCTTCTCCAGCCCCAGGATGTGATGAGCCGACATCGAGGTGCCAAACCCTGCCGTCGATATGAGCTCTTGGGCAGGATCAGCCTGTTATCCCTAGCGTACCTTTTGTCCGTTGAGCGATGGCAATTCCACATTCAACCACCGGATCACTTGGACCTACTTTCGTATCTGCTCGACGTGTGTGTCTCACAGTTAAGCTGGCTTATATCCATATACTCGACACCTGATTGCCAACCAGGTTGAGCCAACCTTCGTACTCCTCCGTTACTCTTTGGGAGGATACCGCCCCAGTAAAACTAGCCGGCTGCCAGTGTCCCTCTCCCGGTTAGCGGGCCGAGGTTAGTTATTCCAGTACCAAAGGGTGGTGTTTCATTGTTGGCTCAGCGACCCCCAAAAGGGCCGCTTCAAAGCCTCCCACTTACGCTAAGCATTGAAACCGAAACAACAGTAACAGCGTGTAGTAAAGGTGCATAGGGTCTTTCCGTCCTACTGCGGGTAGGCGGCATCTTCACCGCCATTACAACTTCGCTGAGCTCCTCGTTGAGACAGCGGTCAACTCGTTACACGATTCGTGCAGGTCGGAACTTACCCGACAAGGAATTTCGCTACCTTAGGACCGTTATAGTTACGGCCGACATTCACGGGGACTTGGGTTCAATGCCTCGCCTTGCGGCTAACATCTTACCGTAATCTTTCCGCATTGGTCACGTGTCACACCCTATACGTCGTCTTCACGACTTGGCAGAGTGCTGTGTTTTTGGTAAACAGTCGGTTGACCCATTTCACTGCGACCTACTTACGTAGGCACCCCTTCTTCCGAAGTTACGGGGCTAGATTGCCGAGTTCCTTAACGAGGTTTCACTCACGCGCCTTGGCACATTAATGCCCACCCACCTGTGTCGGTTTACGGTACGGGCAACCGTGGGAACATTTGGTTGGTTTTCTTGGCACACATTTTAACAGATCCGCTTCAGCCGAAGCCTCCACGTCCTTGCCCTTGCGGGCAGACCGCCACTTTCAATCGGCGACCTGTCTCCACACATGCGTCACAACCAAACTTAACCACAGCCGGTGCAGGAATATTAAACCTGCTGTCCATCGTCTACGCCCTTCGGCCTCGACTTAGGTCCCGACTAACCCTGGGAGGACGAACCTTCCCCAGGAAACCTTGGGTTTACGGCGGACAGGAATTTAACCTGTCTTATCGCTACTCATGTCTGCATCCTCACTTCTTATAGCTCCACGCTCGGTTACCCTTGCGCTTCAATGCATTAAGAACGCTCCCCTACCAATCCAACGGAACGAATTCCATTGAAGTCCAGAGCTTCGGTATACCGTTTATCGCCAATCATTATCGGCGCGAGATCGCTCGATGAGTCAGCTATTACGCACTGTTTAAATGATGGCTGCCTCTAAGCCAACATCCTCACTGTCTAAGCAACCTCACATCCTTTCCACTGAACGGCATTTTGGCACCTTAGCTGCTGGTCTGGCATGTTTGCCTCTCGCGCGTGAAGCTTATCCCTCACGCACTGACTCCCGTGTTACACCCTGCGGTATTCGGAGTTTGATTGAGTTCGGTACCCTGGTATGGGCCCTAGTTCATCCAGTGCTCTACCTCCGCAGGTCAGCACACGAGGCTAGCCCTCAAGCTATTTCGGGGAGAACCAGCTATCACGGGGTTTGATTAGTCTTTCGCTCCTACCCACAAGTCATCCCAGAAGTTTTCAACCTTCACGGGTTCGGACCTTCAGTTGCGGTTAAGCAACTTTCATCCTGCTCATGGGTAGATCACCTCCGCTTCGGGTCTACTACCAGCGACTAAGATCGCCCATTTCGGACTCGCTTTCGCTTCGCCTCCATTCCAGAAGAATTTAGGCTTGCCACTGATAGTAACTCGCAGACTCATTAAGCAAAAGGCACGCCATCACCAGCTTGCGCCGGCTTTGACACCTTGTAAGCACATCATTTCAGGTACTATTTCACTCCGCTCGCAGCGGTTCTTTTCACCTTTCCCTCGCGGTACTTGTTCACTATCGGTCGCCAATGAGTATTTAGGCTTACGCCGTGGTCGGCGCAGATTCATACGAAGTTTCACGTGCATCGTATTACTCAGGAAATCCCTAGGCGTGCTCAGGTTTTCGGTTACGGGTCTGTCACCCTCTATGGCGCAGCTTTCCAGAAGCTTCACCTAACCTTTGCACTACCACATCGGGCTCCTACAACCCCGATCGATAAATCGATCGGTTTAGCCTCTTCCGCTTTCGCTCGCCACTACTGACGGAATCGCATTCGCTTTCTCTTCCTCCGGTTACTGAGATGTTTCACTTCACCGGGTGTCGCGATGTTCCTGCTATGAATTCACAGGAACTCGAGCAAGTATTACCCTGCTCAGGTTACCCCATTCGGAAATCTACGGGTCAAAGCGTGTTTGCCGCTCACCGTAGCTTAACGCAGCTTACCACGTCCTTCATCGCCTATTGGCACCAAGGCATCCATGATGTGCTCTTTGTAGCTTGATCAATCTGTACGGTCCCGCGCATGCGGGACCGAGATTCTTTGATAACTGAAACTCTCTCGCCCACCTTCCGGCGGCGACTTGATTTCAGACTCAGCTCTTAAAGTTGTATTTTCTTACTACCCTGTATGTAGATGTCAAAGAACCAGCCGTTCCGTACTTTCCAGGCGACAAAAAAAACTCAATCTTGCTCGCTATGGACCGCTCTCGCCAACAAGCAAAAGCAGTTCAAGCGGGACAAAATTGAGCCAATTTGCAGTCCCAAAATGTACGTAGAACGCACTCCAAAATGAAGGAGTCCCGCTTCGCGCGGGACCAGCACAGTAGCAGAGACCGGATGTCCGTCAACCCCGATTTTTCAGGTTGTTTCGGAGGGAGATGTTTACCTCATATCATGTTGGCCCAGCGGAATTGTCCGGGATGGGGGATGGTAGCGTCAAATCGGTGAGCGTTCTATAGTTTTATGTTTCCGCGCTCTGGCTATAGTAAGTGCGGTTTTCAGCTTCAATGGATCACGAGATTCGCCCGCTTACAGTCGACGATGAACCCATTCTTTGGGAAATGTTGTATTGCGGTTTGTCATCGGCTGGAAACCACGAACAGCTTTCTCGCGACGTCGTACGTCGCCCAGAGATTGCGCGTTATGTGGAAGGCTGGGGCCGCGTCGGTGATACCGGATTTGTTGCGCACGACAAAAAAAATCATGCTTTGCTCGGTGCAGCCTGGCTGCGACGCCCCACCGACAAATCTGACGCCTCGCCGGAGCTCGCGTTAGCGGTAAAACCCGAGCACCGAAGGCGTGGCATTGGGACGGCTCTGCTGACGCAATTGGTACGCGCAAATCCCGATTACTCGACGATCTCGGTCAGCTTCGTGGCGGGCAAACCGGTGTTGCGTCTCTACGAGCGATTTGGATTCAAGGTCGCCGAACAACGGCCCGACGCTGTCGTGATGCACAGAGCGACATAAGGATCGTAGCGGGTCCGCTGCCGTCATCAGCTCGTTCGTTAAGGCGCAAAAATCAGAAGCACGAAAACGGCGAAGAGCAGCAAATGAATACAGCCTTGCAAAACGTTGGTTTTGCGGCTGGTGAACGTAACTACGCTAACAGCCAGCGTTAAAAGCAGCAGAGGTAGATTGCCACCCTGTACACCGAGGGCCACCGGCCGTTTGGTCAGCAATCCAATCATCAGCACTGCCGGAATCGTGAGCCCGATTGTGGCGAGCACTGACCCGAACAAAATATTGATCGAACGCTGCAGTTGGTTGTGCAGACTAGCGGCGATCCCGCCCAGCCCTTCCGGAGAGAGCACCAGCGCAGCGATGACCACACCGCCAAACGCCTGTGGCATGTGAAATTGCTCTATGCTGTTGTCCAAAGGAACGGCAAATCTCTCCGCGAGGAAAATAACGGCAGCCAGGTACAAAAGCAGGACCACCGCATGAAAACCCGTAGACCGCACGCGCGGTAAATGATGCGGCGAATGCTTTGTCGCAGTTTCTTTTACATCAAGGAAGTAGCCCCGGTGTCGCAGCGTCTGGATCAGCAGAAAGACCGCATAAAGCAATAGCGACATTGACCCGAAAAAAATTTCCTGTTCTGTAGAGAACGTTGGGCCGCCGGTCGAGACAGTAAAATTTGGCAGCACCAGACCGAGCACAGCCAGGGCCATGATTACGTTGATGTAGGCATTGACACCCTGGATGTTGTAATGCTGTTCGCGATATCGAAGCCCGCCAACCATCAAAGATAGACCCACAAGTCCGTTGAGCGCGATCATGATCACGGCAAAAATTGCGTCTCGTCCGAGCGTTGGATTGTTAGCGCCGTGTAACATCGCTGTGGAAATCATTACAACCTCGATGCTGATTGCTGAGAGGGTGAGGATCAAAGTTCCGTAGGGCTCACCGAGTTTGATTGCTAGACAATCGGCATGCCGCACCACGCACATGGCGGACCAGAGGATCACCGCAAAAAGCCACACAAACACACCCAGCAGGGGTAATGCATGCGTGGTGATCTCGTTCAACCGGCTTCCGACTACGAGAAAAATCGCGGCCGTTCCCAATCCGATGAGTAGCGGAAATTCAGAGCGGATCGCGCTCCCAAATTCCTGCGTGTTTCGTGCCTGTTGAATTGCTTCCGCTTTTCCAGACATGCCGGGGAGCTTATCGGTTAGGCGTGAGCCGCGCAATCAAGCGCTGCGATCTTGGGAGCGCGTCGAACAGGACCGGGCCCTACATATTCACCGCGGTCATCTATCCACCCGCAATTGCGCCGATGATCATGAATGGTTCCGACCCATTCGCAATCGCTTCAGGCAGCGGCGCGTCGGGCGATTCATGCGACAAATCTTCGCCGCACGCAAAAAAACGGACCATTGGCCGGCGAACCTGCGTCACATGATCACGCATCGTTCCGCGCAACATTGGATATTTTGCTTCCACGGCATTGAGGAGCGAGCGCTGAGTCAGCGTTCCATTCAGCTCAAGTCCTACTTCACCGTCGACCTGCGCCAGCGTACGCAAATTCGGCGGAAGAATAACGCGAATCATGGCAATGTTTGCGCCTCTACCGACAGGACTGCAGGCAAGTCGCGCACGATGGGTTTCCATTTATCGCCGGAATCCACAGAGGCGTAGACCTGTCCGCCGGTGGTTCCGAAATAAACGCCGCAAGGATCGAGCGCATCGACCGACATCGCATCGCGTAATACGTTTACGTAACAATTCCGTTGCGGCAGACCTTTCGTTAGGCCTTCCCAATCGTTGCCACCCGTCCGGCTGCGATACACGCGCAATCTGCCGCTGGGCGGATAATGCTCCGAATCGCTCTTGATCGGTACGACGTAAATGGTTTCCGGCTCATGCGCATGAACGTCGATCGGGAATCCGAAATCGCTCGGCAAATTGCCGCTGACCTCGTGCCACGAACCGCCTGCGTCATCGCTGCGCATCACGTCCCAATGCTTTTGCATAAACAACGTGTTTGGCCGCGACGGATGCATGGCGATTCGATGCACGCAGTGACCGACTTCTGCGTTGGGGTCGGGGATGTACTGCGAGTGCAGCCCACGATTGATTGGCTTCCATGTGGCTCCGCCATCGTCAGTGCGAAACGCGCCGGCAGCCGAGATTGCGATGGAGATTCGCTCGGGATTGTTCGGATCCAGAAGAATGGTGTGCAAACACATCCCGCCGGCGCCAGGCTGCCATTTCGGACCGGTGTCGTTGCCTCGGAGTCCAGCCAATTCATGCCACGATTTTCCGCCATCTTTCGATTGGAATAACGCAGCATCTTCTACACCCGCATAAACGTGATCGGGATCGTGCAGCGATGGCTCCAGATGCCAGACGCGCTTGAATTCCCAGGGATGCTGCGTGCCATCGTACCACTGATGGGTCGTCAATGGTTTGCCCGTTTCAGGTGAAGCATCGTAAACGAACATGTTGCTTTCGCCCTTCGGCATCCCTTCGGACGTCATTAAGTCTTCCGGCTTTGTGCCGGGCGGATTCCAGGTTTTGCCGCCGTCGTCTGAGCGCTGGATGATCTGTCCAAACCATGCGCTGGTCTGAGACGCATAAATTCGGCCGGGATCAACGGCCGATCCTTTCATATGATAAATTTCCCAGCCCGCAAAATGGGGGCCGCTGACCTTCCATCGTTTGCGGGCGCCATCCGAAGTGAGGATGAATGCGCCCTTTCTTGTTCCGACTAAAATTCGAACGCTGCTCATATTGAATTTCAGCCACGAAACACACGAACGCCGCAAATGGAAGCGAAAAAAATGCACGCGTTCTTGCCGTCTGATTATTCGTCTAATCGACCTGTGCTGTGTCGCTTTGTCCGGACTTTCAGCCAGCGGAATTTGGTGTTTGGCGGAAAGCCCCTAGAATGCTTCGATGCTGATCGACACTCACGTACAGCGGACTCTGTCGGCTCGCTACGCTCAGGATGACGAACATGCTAATTGATACTCACGCACATCTCGACTTTCCGGATTTCGCAAATGATCTCGAGGATGTGCTCCGTCGCGCTGAAGAAGCTGACGTAAGACGTATTATCACCATTGGTACCTCGATCGAGAGCAGCAGGCGCGCGATCGAACTCGCAGAAAAATATCGCTCTGTTTACGCGGCGGTCGGCGTTCATCCCAGCCATGCAGAGGAGGCGGAGGAAGATGTGATTACGCCGCTGCGCGAACTGGCGAAAAATCCGCGCGTGGTGGCGATTGGCGAGACCGGCTTCGATTATCACCACTTGGCGAGTGAAAAGGTGGCTAAGGAAGACCAGGTGCAGGTGATGACTGCTCTTCGAAGTGAAACGGATGAAGAAATCGAAGCGCAAATTCGCGACGGCGCATTCAAATCGAAACAAGTCGAGTTTGTTCCAGCAGCAACTCGATCTGGCGGTCGAGCTTGGGCTCAACGTCGTGATTCATCAACGCGACGCGTGGGACGACACGCTCGAAGGTACTGCGCCCTTATACGGGCAAGTTGCGCGCTGTTTTTCATTGCTTCGGCGGCACCCTTGACCAGGCGAATGAAGTTGTCGCGCTTGACCATCTCGTTTCGTTTACGGGAATTGTTACTTTCAAAAACGGCGCAGCCGTGCAACAGGTCGCGGCAGAAATTCCCCTCTGGAAATTTATGGTCGAGACCGATTGTCCATTTTTGGCGCCTGCGCCTTTTCGCGGAAAGCGGTGCGAACCGGCGCAGACGCGCATCGTCGCCGAAGCGATCGCTGTAGCGCGCGGTGTTGGCTTGGAGGAAATTTCTCAAGCCACGACCGAAACCGCTGAGCAGTTCTTCAGGTTTAATCGCACATGAAACTCGATAAGGGTAGGGCGCGACCGCCGGGCGCGCTGGGAACGCGGCACAAATTGAATGGCAGAACAATTCGGTCCTATCACTGGATCGCCATAGGCATCGCTCTATTCATTGCGTCTTGTGCGGCGCCAGACACGCGCCACCAGATCGTGATCAGCACACGTGACCAAAAGTTGGCGCTCCTCGATCGCGGCAATCTCATGGCCACTTATCCAGTCTCCACCTCCAAGTTCGGTCTTGGCGATTGGCGAGGCAGCAGGTTTACGCCGCTCGGCAGTTTGCAGATAGCGGAAAAAATTGGTGACAATGCACCACCGGGCACGGTGTTCAAAAGTCGGCGACGCACCGGCGAGCTTGTCAGAGCCAATTCGCCTGGTCGCGATCCGATTGTAACGCGAATTCTGTGGTTGCGTGGACTGGAAGCGCAAAACGCCAACGCATTTCGGAGGGACATTTACATCCATGGCACACCCGAGGAATGGAAAATCGGTTCGCCCGCGAGTTACGGATGCGTCCGCATGCGCTCCAGCGACATAATACAATTGTATAATATCGTCGGAGTTGGCGCGGCAGTAACTATCGTAAACGCGCCGCTCGCGAGCGCAGTTCCCGGTATGGCTTCAGGTCATTCAATGGGACCGGAAAACACCGCGCCATTTGTGATGCGATAGGCTACGCTCGCCAAAACTTCATTAACACCGCGGCTTCAGCCCGGTGAGGATAGCACACGACCACATGCGAAACTGTTTCAACAGTTTCCCCGCGCGAAGCCGTTAAAACGGCTAAGGCCCAAACTTCATTACTGTACACCGGGCTAAAGCCGCGGTGTTAATACGAAAAGCTCACGGCAATTTGCCGAGGTGTTTTCTGACTGAGTTGCGCGAGAGCAAATCCATGTCCGCGTCGACCATGATGCGGACCAGCTCATCGAATCGTACTTTCGGTTCCCACCCGAGGATCTTCTTCGCTTTCGATGCATCACCTTGCAGCAGGTCGACCTCGGCCGGACGCTCGTAGCGGGGGTCGTGTTTTACGAATTGCTCCCAATCCAGATCAACATGCGCAAAGGCCGCCTCAACAAACTCGCGCACAGTATGCGTTTCGCCGGTAGCCAGCACGAAGTCGTCGCCTTCACCGAGCTGCACAATTCGCCACATTCCTTCAACGTACTCCGGTGCATATCCCCAATCGCGTTTCGCGTCCAGGTTGCCGAGGAACAATTCGTTTTGCATGCCTTGCTTAATGGCCGCGGCTGCGCGGGAAATTTTGCGGCTGACGAAAGTTTCGCCGCGGCGCGGGCTTTCATGGTTGAACAAAATGCCATTGCTGGCGCAAAGGCCGTAGCTCTCCCGATAATTAACGGTCGCCCAATATGAAAAAACCTTCGCCACGCCGTAAGGACTCCGCGGCCAGAATGGCGTCTTCTCGTTTTGCGGTGTTTGTTGAGCCTTGCCGAACATTTCGCTGCTCGACGCCTGATAAAAGCGCGAGCGCAATCCAGCTTCGCGGATTGCTTCCAGGATGCGAATCGTGCCGACGCCGGTGACGTCGGAAGTGTACTCAGGAATGTCGAAGCTCACGCGCACGTGGCTCTGGGCGCCCAGATGATAGATCTCGTCCGGCTTCAATTCGTAAAGAAGCTTCACTAGATTCACCGAGTCGCTGAGGTCTCCGTAATGCAGAAATAGTCGCACGTCGTTTACGTGTGGATCAGCGTAAAGGTGATCAATTCGCGACGTGTTAAACGTGCTGGCGCGTCGAATGATTCCGTGGACTTCGTAGCCTTTCTCCAGGAGCAAATCTGCCAGATAACTTCCGTCCTGGCCGGTAATGCCGGTGATCAATGCCTTTTTCATGCGCAGCGTTTCGCTTTAAAACAAAACGTGTGCACCATCAAATCATTGTAGGGCGCTTCTGTGAAGCGCCATCGTATGAACATCAAGTGGTGTCTGCCACGGACGCCCTGCAATCCAAAATCATCAGCTCTCCGCCGGCGTGACCATGATCCGCGCTAAGATCGCGCGTTGAGCGCCGATGAGTGCGCTGATGCCGTTGCGTCCCAGGGCGAGCATCTCATCCAGTTGCGAACCGGTAAACGTAGCTTCTTCTCCCGACCCCTGGACTTCTACAAAATCGCCGTCCTCGGTGGCAACGAGGTTGAAATCAACTGCGACGAGTTTGTCCTCCTCGTAATTGAGATCAACGAGCGCCTGGCCATTCAGGATTCCGGCACTCACTGCGGCAACTAACTTTTGCATCGGCGGCGCATCGAGTTTTTTTTCCCTAACAAATTTTCGGCAGGCGATGGCGAGCGCCAGGCTCGCGCCAGTGATCGCGGTCGTACGCGTTCCGCCGTCGGCTTGCAGGACATCGCAATCGATCCAGACCGTGCGTGGTCCGAGTTTTTCCAGGTCGATCACCGCGCGTAACGACCGGCCAATCAAACGTTGAATCTCGACGCTGCGACCATCGATACGGCCTTTGGTAATGTCGCGAGGTTTGCGGGGCTGCGTCGAGTACCGGCAGCATCGAATATTCCGCAGTCAGCCAGCCACCGGTTATGCCCTGTTCTTTCATCCAGCGTGGCACACCATCCTCGATCGTAACGGAGCAAATCACCTGCGTTTTGCCCATGGAAACTAAAACCGAACCGCTCGCGTGCGGCGCCACGTTCAACTCAAAATTGATCAGACGAATCTCATCGGGAGCGCGGCCATCATTTCGCTGCATCGTTGTAGAACGTAGATGTAGACCATGCTTTCTGCGATGTACATTTTGCCCAGGTGAGGCATCCATCGCAATCGCCTTGACGCATCCAGCGGGTCGTCGTTCTATAAGGCCTTTGCGTGAAAAGTAATACGGAAACCCGGAGGGCGATCTGCATCGCCGGCGCACATCGTTCAGGAACGTCGATGGTGACGCGACTACTGCACGGGTGTGGGCTCGACCTTGGTCCAAAGGATGCCTTGATGCCACCACAGGCGGACAATCCCGATGGCTTCTGGGAACATCTGGGTTTTGTCGCGCTTAATGATGAGTTGCTCGAGGCGTTCGGTGGTGCATGGGATTTGCCGCCAAAAGGCAATGAGAATTTATCCGACGAACGTCTGAATCCGTTGCGTATGAAAGCTCGGCTTCTAATCGACGCGTTTGATTCCGCACAGATATGGGGTTGGAAGGATCCACGCAACACGTTGACGTTGCCGTTCTGGGAAGACCTTCTTCCGGATTTGAAAACGCTGATCATCGTGCGCAATCCGCTGGAAGTCGCTTATTCAATGCGAAAACGCAACGGAACGTCATATGCATTTGGCCTGCGGCTCTGGGAGATTTATAACCGGCGCTTGCTCGAAGGAGCAGGCAAATCCGATCGCCTTTTTACTCATTACGATCTGTTCTTCGCGAACGCCGAAAAGGAGTTACAGCGGGTTGCGGATTTTGTCGGATTGCCTGATGCAAAAATTCGTGGCACTGCAGAATTAGTGGCAACCAAACGACGCCACACGCATTTTTCGATTGCGCAACTGGTTGATGCAGGCGTCTCTGAAGAAGTCATCGAGCTTTATCGCGCTTTGATTGCGGAAGCGTCACCGACGAGAAGGAAAGCGTCTGCGGCAAAATCCCGTCGGGTCGCAAAATCACAGGAGATCGATCTTCTTCCGGGCGCAGTGAGCCGCGTGGATTCCTTTGTGCCAGATCGCTTCGCGCAGATCGAGCATTTGTATGGCGAGCTCCTTGCGCAAACTGAGGCGCGACACAAGAGTGAAATCGAGAAACTCAGCGCTCATCTCGCGCACACAGAAGCCCGACACAAGGCGCAAGTCGACAAACTCAAAACCCATTTGGCGCACACGGAAGCGCAACATACGGGGCAAGTTAAAGAACTCACCACGCATCTGGCGCAGATGGAAGCGCAACACAAAGCGCAAATTAAAGAACTCACCACGCATCTGGCGCACACGGAAGCGCAACACAAGGCACAAGTTAAGGAACTCACAAATCATCTGGCTCGCACTGAAGAACAGCACAAGGCGGAGATCGAAGAAATCAGTGCTCATCTGGCCAAAACCGAAGCTGGCCACAAAGCGCAGGTGGAGGAACTCACGACGCACTACACCAGCGAAATTGAGCAACTACGCCAGCGAGTCATGGAGATGAACGCTTTGCTTCACCAAAGAAGTGTAAACCTCGCCGAAGACGAGAAGTACATCACAGAATTGACGGACCGGTTGCGCAAACAGCTGTACAACACGAGACGACTCTCGCGCCTGCTCGATGACGCCGACGACGCCGCCCGAAAGCTGCGAACGTCTCGTCGATGGCAACTGGCGAATCCCGGCGCGACGCTAAAGGCAAAGTTGGCGCACAGAAAAGCGCCGCCCGGGTACGGACACCTTGAAAAGATTGTCGCCGCCTATTCGAAATGGCGCAAAGAACATCCTGAGATCAAAAAAATTGATGATGAGATCAAGGCCGTTCAGATCGCGACTATTCCCAGGAGTGGACAGTCGGGAATTGACGGTCAAGCACAGCCAACCGTGCATGACACAGATCCGCCAGCCGCGGCAGTTGGCCCCGTCTTGCCGCTGACCGCAATCTCTTTTCCCCAGCACGATGAAGTTGATGTTTCAATCATCATCCCCGTTTTTAACCAGTTGGAATATACGCATGGATGCCTCGTTTCGTTGCAAGCTGTGCAAGAGCAACCCACTTTCGAGGTAATCGTGGTCGATGACTGTTCGACCGACAGCACGCCACAGGTCATCGCGGAAACAGGCGGAGTTGTCTATCTGCGGAACGACAGCAATTCCGGTTTCATCGCATCCTGCAACGCGGGTGCAAAAAGGGCGCGCGGCAAATATCTCGTGTTCCTGAATAATGACACACTGGTAAAGCCCGGTTGGCTGACTGCTTTGCTTGACACTTTCAAGGAGGAGCTCCGAGCAGGCATTGTCGGTTCGAAACTCCTCTTCCCCGATGCCCGTTTGCAGGAGGCAGGGGGCATAATTTGGCGAGACGCTTCAGGATGGAATTACGGTAAGTTTGATGACCCGCAAAAACCCGAATACAACTACCTGCGCGACGTGGATTATTGCTCAGCGGCAGCGTTGATGATCCCCAAGGCGCTTTTTGAAAGCGCTGGCGGCTTCGATTCACGATATGCGCCCGGCTACTACGAAGACACTGACCTGGCATTTAAAATTCGCCAGGCTGGGTACAGAGTTCTGTATCAACCGCTGAGCGAGGTGATCCATTACGAGGGAGCAACTGGCGGCACGGATATCTCAACTGGCGCGAAGAAGCATCAGCAGATTAACCGTTCAACTTTCGAAGAGGTGTGGAGTGAAGAACTCGCAAAGAGACCAGCCAATGGGGATGTCACATTTCTACAGCGGCCCAGAACTGCGTCGGGGAAGAACATTCTTGTTATCGACCATCATTTGCCGATGCCTGACCGAGACTCGGGATCGCTGCGGATGTTCCAAATCCTTAAAATTCTTCATCGACTCGGTCATCGTATCACTTTCCTGCCTGATAATTTAGCAGACATGCCGCCTTACACCGGTGAGCTGCAGAAGCGCGGGATTCAAGTTGTTCATCATCCATATGTGAAAAAAGTGCGCGATTATCTGATTACCCACGGTCCTATGTTCGATGTCGTGGTGCTAAGCCGATGCGATTTTGCGCGCAAGCACATTGAAGATGTTCGTCTGTACGCGCCACAGAGCCGAATCATTTTTGATACCGTTGATTTGCATTACCTGCGCGAAGAACGGGAAGCGCAACTCACGCAGGATCCCGATGTGCGCCGGAAAGCACAAGAGAGACAGTTACTGGAAGATCGCTTGATCAAGGAGGCAGATGAAACATGGGTCGTAAGTCCTATCGAACAACGAATGCTCCAGGAGAATTGGCCTAACAAGTCTATTCAATTGGTTTCGAATATTGTTGACGTCACCGGGCCAGTCGCACCGTTTGCACTTCGACAGGACTGGCTTTTCATCGGCGGCTTTCAACACAGGCCGAACATTGATGCGGTACTGTTTTTCGTGCAGGAGATTTATCCGCTCCTTCGTGACCGTTTGCCTGATGCAAAATTCTACATCATCGGTGACAAGGCGCCGCCTGAGATCGCCGCTCTGGCCAGCGACAGAATAATTGTGGCGGGATTGCAACGGAATGTGCGCTCGTTCTTCGACAGCGTACAGGCTCTCTGTGGCTCCCTTGCGTTTTGGCGCGGGCATCAAAGGCAAGATCAATCAAAGCATGGCTTTCGGCGTGCCAGTCGTAGCGACTTCAATCGCCGTGGAGGGAATGAACCTCGCTGACCACGAGCACGTTCTTGTAGCCGACGAACCGCAGTATTTCGCGAGCGCGTTGATTGAACTCTACGAATCGGAAGAGCTCTGGAAGCGGCTCTCGCAAAACGGCATTAGCAAAACGCAAGAGCTCTACTCTACGGATGCTGCACGCGAAAAACTGGAATTTCTCTTCAGCGACAGACACCTGAAAAGCTTGGAGCCGACACAGTCGATTGCGGAACCCGAGTTCATCGGAGCAGCTGATGTCCGTTAACGGCAGTGAATAAGACGGAGCCAACCCCGCAGATTACCGGGAAAATAACAGCAAACCCGAACCCCGTCTCTTTCGGCCAACGCTGCGTAATTTCATGGGATACCAATGATCCTGCTGGCGCGGAGGTGCGCGTTGCGATCGGGTCCGATGACGAGAAGCGCATAGCGCAAGGAGAGAAATCCGGGCACCTCGAAATTCCCTGGATTATGAACTCCACGGTTTATGAATTTCGCCTGTATGCGGCCAGTCGTCCCGACGTGGCACTCGACTCAGTGAAAACGAGGCGCAGCATTGAATCCGCACCTGCCGCTCTCCGGGAGCTGGCGGATGAAGTAACGCGCGGAAATATCGATGTAATGGAGCTTTCGCAGTTTATCGCGAGAGTCCTCCCTCATTGTAGCCGCAGCAAAAAGTTTGCCGAGATTTTTTCGTTCTGGGAGCGACGCGGTTTCCATGTGACACCGGTGCATTTTTATTCGCCAATTCCTGACACACAAACTTTGCCCGAAACACTGTGGAACCGGCCGAGTGAACTGGTGGGCATCGACATGAAGGAATCGATGCAGCTCGATCTGCTGCGAAATCATTTTTCAAAATTCCGTGGCGAATATAACAAGCTTTCAGTAGAGCCTCCGCCTGGACAGAAGAGGCCGTTTCATGGTGTTGATGCATTGGTTGCTTACTGTATGGTCCGCCACTTCCAGCCACGACTGACCATCGAGGTAGGCAGCGGTTTTTCTTCTCTCGTGCTCGGAGAGGCTGCTGCCAAAAACAAAAATTCGACTCTGATCTGCATCGATCCGTTTCCGGGCGAGCTTCTTCGCAAGCGTGACAGTATCCCTGCCTTGCAATCATTGATTGAGACTAAGGTTCAGGACGTCGACGCTTGAATTTTTTTCACAACTCGAATCTGGTGATATTTTGTTCATCGACAGCTCGCACACCGTGAAGATAGGCGGCGACGTTAATTACCTGTTTCTGGAGGTATTGCCGCGTCTCAATCCTGGCGTAATTGTTCACGTCCACGATATTTTTTTTCCGTTCGAGTACCGGCGTGATTGGGTACTGGATGAGTTCCGCTTTTGGACAGAGCAATACTTGCTGCAGGCATTTCTGACATTCAACTCGGAGTTCGAGGTGTTACTAGCCAGTTACTACCTCAGCCGTTATCATGAGGAACACCTTCGAGCGGCTTTTCCGAATCTCCCCCGGTGGGTCGGAGGCAGCTTCTGGATGCGCCGAAAGGGGATTGTTGGTTGAAGTCATGGCGAACGCAGAATGAGACAGCAGCTTACAACTGACATGGGCGAGCAGATTAACAAACCAATTTTCGTGGTAGGCTCGCCGCGATCTGGAACTAGCATTCTCACCTGGTGTCTGGGTCATCATCCCAACATCTTTCCAGTACCGGAATCCAACTGGATGGGAGATTTCGCCGTGAACGTAGCTGTTGCCCATCAGATCGGTTCGGCGCGCGGCGGTTTATCCGTGCTTAGCGCCATGGATATCCGTGATGACGAATTCTTTACTGCATTCGGTCGAAGCATTAACGAGTTGGTCGTGGGACATCGCAGACATCTCGAAGTCAATCGTGAAAACAGCAATAGCCCGTCAAGGGTTAACCAACAATGGCTAGAGGCGACAAGGACGGCTGCCGGACCGAAGACCCGGTGGGTCGACGGAACGCCTGAGTATTCTTTGCACATCTGCGGCCTTCGAAAGCTTTTTCCTGAAGCTCGCTTCGTCCATGTGGTTCGCGATGTCGATGCGGTAGTTCGCTCGATGGTTAACTTCCATCGCGCAACAGGAATTCAGTTGGTAGCGACCGAAGAAGAAGCATACAAATACTGGCTCCGCATGGTTAATGCCTGCCTTAAGGCCGAACAGAGCTATGGGCCAGGTGTCGTTTATCGGTTGCAATACGCTGCTTTGATCGACAACCCAGAAGCTGCAATGCGCTCGTTACTCGGCTTCGTGGGGGAGCCATACAATCCCAAATGCCTCGAGCCGCTCGCGCAGCGAATCAATAGTTCCAATGTACCAGTTGATTTCAAAGCCGAGGACCCTGCGACTGATCCGAAAGTCGTGGAGACTGCGCGGCGGCTTTACGCGGAAATCCAACAAACTCCCCAGCCAGCCGACGGCTCACCTGCTATCGCTGATCAACTCGAAGCCACGTTCCAGGAGCCATACTTTAAAGCTATCAGACTCCAGCAGGAGTTGTCGGAGGAAATTGCCAAGGTGAAGCATTACATCGCCGAAGTCGAACAGTACAAGCTACAACTGGCACGACAGGAACAACATTATGCCGGTGAAATTGAAGAGTACAAAAGGCAACTGGCTAAGCAGGAACACCATTACACTGTCGAAGTCGAAGAGTACAAATCACAACTGGCGAGACAGGAGCAACATCATGCCGCTGAAATCGAAGAGTACAAAATGCAACTTGCCAAACTGGAACACCATTATAGCAGCGAAGTCGAGCAGTACAAATCACAGGTCGCCGGTCAGGAGCGGCATTATTCCGCTGAAGCCGAAGAGTACAAAACGCAACTTGCTAAGCAGGAACACCATTATACTGCCGAGGTCGAACAGTACAAATCACAGATTGCCAGTCAGGAGCGACATTATAGGGGCGTAGTCCAAATGTACCAGTCGCAGATTGCCCGGCTGCGCAAACAGCTGCACGATTCGAGAAAGCTCTCGCGTCTGCTGGACAATGTTGAAAGCGCCGCCGAGCGCCTGGCGAAGTCCCGCCGATGGAAACTAGCTAATGTCGGGCCGGTGATGAAAGCAAAGCTGTCAGGCGATAAAGTATCTGTCGGATACGATCCTCTTGATAAAATTGTCGCAGCGTACTCGCAATGGCGTGCTTCTCATCCTGCAGTCTGGAAGATCGACGAGGAAATCAGCCCACTCACATCTCAAGCTATTTCGGAACCATCGGCTATCAGCCCTCAGACAGACAATCAGCCTCCTGGCCCTCCAGCAAATGGCAGCTCCGAAATCCCGCGCGAACCCTAAACCTCTCCTGTTTCGCCGCCAGCTCTGTAGTCGTCTTTGGAGTGAATTTTTACCGCTTCGATTATCGCGAATCTATGGGTTACTGCGCCGACCATTTGCGATTAAAATCCCCAATCATTTGCAAGACCGAGGCCGTGTCATCGTCAAAGCTCAAACTATTAGGATCATGTAGCATCTTTCTCTCGTAAACCCACACTGACGCAAGGGGTACGTTATTAGCCTGGATCGCCGCTAACACTTCACTCACGGTCTCTCGGCGGCTAGCGACGTTACACTCCGTCTTCGGCCTGCAGGTAATGAATTCTTCGATGTAGAGCGACTTCGACGCAGAGCGCGCTGCCCCAGCACATATTCGAATGAGGTCGTTGTATGAAGCTGGCCGCCTGTCAAAGGAGTGTGAGACTGAAACGGGAGCGGCGTGAACGCAAACCGGGCTAAACACTCCGGGGTTCTGACGCAACAGCATCGTGCCAAATTGCGCCGGCACTGTCTGGCCCATTCCTCTTCTCTGTCTGCATATGGTAGGCGGAAAATCGCGGAATGGTGTTGCCGGTAAGTAGCATTCGGTGGCCATCAATCTCACGCACGGTCTTTGCAAACTCCGATAACGCGCTGGTGAACATTTCAGTGGTAAGCGCATCGTCGGGACCACGGCCTGTTGTTCGGCCAAGGCGGGGATTGGTCGCAGGCAGATTTCGCCAGGCGTCGGGAAAGTCCACTGAAAGGTTATATTCGTTGCCAAACTCCCAACCCCAGATCGCGGGTGAATTCACATACCGCGATACCACTTCCCGCGTATATGTGCGCATGAACTGTCGAGTTTTACTCTGTGAGTTACCCCATTGATTGCGCGGTTCGCCTACAAAGTCGGGCACCGCGTAACTAGCCCAAAACAGAGTTGCGATGAGGCCTACATTAGCCTCTTCGGCTGCATGCACGACGCCATCGAGCACTTTGAAATACTTCTCTTTGTCCTGCAGGTATAACTGATAGTCACTTGGCGCGAAGCCGCATGCCGCGATGCGTGCAAATGGGATGTGATTAGTAGCCAGTTTACGAAAATCGTCGCGATAAGTTTGATCTTCTGGATGGCGGAGTGGACGCAAAAACGCATCAGTGTAGTTCACGCCAACGCCGCGATAGGGGGCGCCGTTTCGAAGTAGCGTGCCGTCTCGCGCCACCGACACCCCAGCGGATGAGGCGGCTTGCGAGCTCTCGGGCAGAGCCGTTATGGCTTGAATTATCACAAACGCCATCAGAACTCGACCTGTGATCGAGGAGCTAAACTTCAATATCGTTCCGATGCATCTGCCTGAAAGTGACGGCGCTAGATTTCGATAAAACCTTTTTCCCATATAATTTCCCATGTTACCGCTACACTAGCATCATACGTGGTGCTGTCGATCTTGCCACCGCCACAAGCGTGCCGTCGGCAAGCAAATCCTCAATGGCAACAACGCTAGCGCACGATCATCGGATCGGCGCCTTAAGGAAAAGCTCTGCCAACAGCTTGGCGGTGTATCGCCAATCGGAGCTTGTCTTATTGAGACGCATCAGGATCTGCTTGCGGCTTGATAGTTGACCTATTCAATTCCTGCCAGGTAGCGTGGCTTCGCTGCTGTGTTATGAGCGGTAGCATGGGAATGTTCAGAAGGGAGTTTCTTGCAAATAACAAACACATTCTTCCCTACAAAGCGATGAAATAGAACATCGAGCATCCGGCTAAGTGGAAAAATCCATTTGTCATACCAGCCAATTGATTTCGCTGTTAAGGAAGTTGATTCTCTGCGCAATAACCTGAAGGTCAGGGCAGCGAGGAAGCCGAGCGAATCGACATATTCTAGTTTCTCGATCGCAAAATTCGGCCGAACAAGCGTGTGCAACGTTTTCTTTGTGTAACGACGGTGGTGGCAGACCTTATCGTCTAGCGTTGACCAAAGGCAATGAAAAGCGGGGACGTACAAGAGTAAACCTCCTCCCGGTGCTAGTTTTTGATAGATCTGCTGGATTGCGCGCTGATCATCCTCGATGTGCTCAAACACGTTCAGTGAAAAAAGAAATGGCAGCGACTCGTCTGGAACCGAATTGATGTCCGGAAGTGCTTCGAAGCCTGCTTGGATCAAACGTTGTCGCTGTGAGAAGTCAGGCTCGATACAAAGCACCCGGAGCCCTTCCTCTCGCAGACGTTTCGCAAACGTGCCAGTGCCCGCGCCGAAATCGAGCAGCTCCTTTGATTCCGTTGATTCCCGGACCAGGCGCGTTAGGTAATCGTTGTAGTTGTGTGCGCTCTCGAGCGCCTCGAGGATATCGACGCCTGAGTATTGCTCTTCCATGACCCCGTGTTCTTTCGAAATAGGTTGTACTTAACAATCACGTAAATAGCTCTCACGCCGTCACGCCATCCTATCTTTTTTCCTTCTTCGTAGGTTCGGCCGTTATACGAAATGCCCACCTCGTAAAGTCTGGCGCCCGCTTTCGCTATCTTCGCGATAATCTCAGGTTCAAATCCAAACCGGTTCTCTTCGATAGTGATGCCGTCCAGGAATTCGCGCCGAAACACTTTGTAACATGTTTCCATGTCAGTGAGGTTCAAGTTTGTAAACATGTTAGATAGCAATGTGAGAAATCGGTTTCCTACCATGTGCCAGAAGTAAACAACTCGATGAGGTCTGCCACCCATAAACCGGGACCCAAATACAACATCGGCGCGGTCCTCCAGAATTGGTGCAAGAAGAATGGGATACTCGCTCGGGTCATACTCCAAGTCGGCATCTTGAACGATGACGAGGTCTCCGGTAGCGGCTTTCGAAACCCGCGCGCAATGCTGCTCCCTTTCCTAAATTGCGCTCCTGTAGCACGAATTTGTCGACCCATCCGGGAGGTTTCGCTTTGAGAAGTTCTCTTGTTCCATCGGTCGATCCGTCGTCCACAACAATAATTTCCACCTCTTCGACTGGCGCCGAGCGCACGGCTTCAACCACGGCTTCAATGGTCGATCGTTCGTTATAACAGGGAATAACAACGGATAACTTCATTGGGCATCAATCCATTGACCGCGAGGCAGAATCTAAGGTTGGAGCACCAGCCTCCATTGTCAACGTCATGATTACAGCTCTTGAATTCGATTTCTCGCTACGTTTCCAATTGTACCCTTGAATCGACGGGAGGCGCTGAATAGCCTGATCCCCATCTATCGAAGGTACCAGAAGAGCATAAACCGGCATCGCGTGGTCGAGGCCACTTTGGACTAGCCGGATCGCTTCGACTTTCCCGTAATGCCAGACCCGACTATAACTGTAGTTATGATGATCATCAATCGGAGCCGCTACGAATGGCTTGGGTAACAAAGCGTTTAAATAGGGTGGGTCGATGTTGGACAAGACGATACCAGGAGCGTCTTGGAAGAAGCGAACGAATTCCTTCTGCGCCTCGTACCAGAATGATTTGCCATTTCCGTTTCTGTAATGAAGAGCGTCCCAGGCTTGTGATCGGCCGCCCTTGGGCTTAAAACCAGATTGCGAAGGATAACCGATACAGCTGAGCAAAAATAGCGCCAGCGCTCCAACACTCCAGATGGAAAAGCGGCCTTTGAGAGCTTGAGTCATTGCCCATTCCACAGGCATAACGGCGAGCGCAACTAATAGAAAAAGAATGGGTATGTAGAACCTGCCCTCGACGTAGGCATAAGTAACAATCGCCGCCAAGTATGTGCCTGCTGCTAGCAATGCGCTGATCTCGAACCGCCGCATCCGGATGAACGCGAAGCCGAGAGCAGACAGAAGAATGAAAGCAGCCACTACGTAAGTGCCCGTGCCAAAAAGATTCGCTACCCGATATTGAGTCCAGTTGGCACTGATCTCAGACCAAATCAAAGCGAGTTGAGGAGGGATGTTGTGCAACGAAAACGCAGTGTCCGTGGACAAGCCCCAGAATTCATAACCGGTTCTTAACGGATGGCCAAATTCCAAAGTGTTTAGAACAAAGTATGGGCTTGCGGCCACCGCGAAGACAATCAGGACAAGACAGCAATGAATGAACCACTTTGTCCAGGAGTCGATGCCCGGAAAGAGAGCCATGGCAATTAATAATGGTGCCAGGAATAATAACTGCGGCCGTATGCACAAAGACAGCCCAAGAACAATGGCGGCAGAGTAAATCAGCCAGCGCCGTCGCCAAGTGAGTCCCAGGTAGACGAGGGCAAAGGCGAGCACTGCGAAAGCGCCACCGCTGAGATCACTCATCGGTGATCGGCTAAAGGTAACGAACACTGGTTGAGTTGCGATCAACAAAGCCGCCAGTCCTCCAGCGAGCGGTCTTCCAATTACAAAATAAAGCAGGAAACTGCCCGTCAATAGCAACAGGCCGATTGTCTGATTGGTTCTAAATGGGGCCAGAATGCCGTTGTGAGGCAGAAATTTCAGCCAAGGGATTGTCAAGACTGGATAGCCCGGCGGATAGCGGGAGGGTAATTTGTCGTACCCAATTTGAATCGTCGGTGAACCTTCTTTCAAGATCGAGTTGGCCTGTGCGAAATATTCCACCGCATCGGGGTAAGGGTTAAGGTCAAGGAAATCCGTCCGCTTCAAGTCGATACGCAAAACTGCCCCGTAGTAAAAGAGAAGCGCTAAAATGAGGCAGACAACACCTGTTACCATGCCAAACGAGAGTCGGCGATGAAGCGGCGCGAAGGTTTGTCGACTTGCTTCTGCTGGATCCAGATTATCCGGTTTCTTATTAGCTATCATTTAACAACGCAGCCGAACCCTACACTCAGACAGCGATTGCTCTCCCGGGGCTGGCATCAAAGTCGTCGTAAGGACATCCGCGTCCGTAGATCGCCGGGGCGAAGAATTGTCTGATGGCTGACAATGGCTTCGTTGCAGGATTCGGCCGGACAATTTGCGCGATGTCCTTGCGCTAAGAACAGGCAATCCTGAAAAGGAGACATCAGGTGTAAAAAATGATGATGCAGCATTGTGCTTCAATCGTTGCTATCGATGAAACCGTTACAAAGCAAAACTTCTCTTGACCGAAATTGCAATAACGTCAATGGGCAATAATCGAACCGCCAAAGTTCGTGCACTGTGAATCGTATCCAAATGGCTTTGGGGCAATTTTGGCTGCACGATGTCGCAGAGCCTCGGGAACCGCCCGCGTTCGTATTTCGAAGAAGTAGCTGGCGTTCAAATTGGATCACGCGCGAAGCTCTTCACGCGATTGGCTTGTTCGGCAACGGTAGGCAAAGTCATCGCCTCTTCGCTGGAGGAGTATCGAGCCGGGCAACTCCATCTCGTGCGGGCCAAAACCCAGCTTCAACGAGCAATGCGAGAGCCGTCCGTATCACGACCACATTTTTCGAATACTCATGTTTTCACAATTGACTTCCATCTCACCGGCTTTATGAAATTCCCCACATGATTAACCAGCAGATTATCGACAACGCACCTCAGATCCGACAGGCTTTTCAGAGCGCGCTTCCCTTCCGCCACGTCCAGATCGACAACTTTCTTAAGCCCGAGATTTGCGAAGGCCTACTCAAGGACTTTCCCAGCTTCGACAAGGAAAAGGCGATGAATGAACTCGGGCACGTTGGAGGCAAAGCGGTGATAGAAAATGTCAGTTCGATCAGCCCGACTTACGCGAAATTTTATGAGTACATCAATTCGAAGCCTTTCCTCCAAACGATCTCCGACTTGACCGGCATTCCCGACCTGCTTGCTGATGAGACCCTGTTTGGTGGCGGGACGCATGAAAACCTGGATGGTCAGTACCTTGACGCGCACATCGATTTCAACATCGATGAAAGGCGAATGCTGCATCGAAGACTAAATATTCTTGTCTATTTGAACAAGGAATGGGAGGAGTCCTGGGGCGGTGCGATAGAATTGCACTCCAATCCACGGATTCCTGAAACCAACGAGATCAAAGCCTTCGTCCCGTTGTTCAACCGGGCGGTCTTTTTCGAAACTAATGAGTACAGCTGGCACGGATTTCCAGTGATTCGGCTGCCTGAAGACAAGAAACATTTGTCCCGGAAGTCGTTCTCAATTTACCTCTATACAAAGGATCGCCCCGCGGAAGAGGTTGTAGCACCTCATACCACCTTTTACGTAGCCAGGCCCTTTCCCGATCACGTTAAGTCTGGCCAGGTTCTTGCGGAAAGGGACTATCAGTATCTCCGTGGCTTGATGGCTAACAGAGATGGCCTTATTCAAATGTATCAAGACTTGCTTATCCAAAAGGAACAACGTCTGAGGGATTTGATGCAGGCGAAGCAACCAAAAGTATAGGTTTATACCGTCCGCTACCTGACCTTGGGCCGCCAGGGGGGCTCGCGAGACTACCTAAGAGGACTTGGATCGTGATTAAGGGCGAAGACAATACTAACTGCAGGCCCTGCCCGATCTGCGCGACGCCGGCGCGACCCTGCGGCCTCATCGGCCGCCTTGATGCGACATTTACCGGAAAGCTTATTGTCCGCCAGTACAACCTTACCTACTGCACGTGCCAGGCGCTGATTTATCTCGATCCAATGCCGCCCGACGAGGATTTGGAAGCGATTTACATAAAGAGCGATCAATTCACCGACCCTATCTACACTGACCCGGCGCACGTAGATGCGATTAATCAGTACATGTCTAACTGCTTGACAAGAATATTGTCGGCTCGCTCGGTTCCTTTGACGCAGCCACTGTCCATCCTCGAGGTAGGAGCTGGCCGGGCCTGGATGTGTCGAGCGGCCAAGCGGCTAGATGATTCATGCAAGACTACCGCTCAAGATGTTTCAAGTGAAATGGCTAAGCAGTGTGGATGGGTCGATCGATATCTTGTTTGCCCTATTTCAGACCCGCAGTTGGACTTGTTAGGGCCATTTGATGTCATTTCGCTTACGCATGTGATAGAACATTTGCCGGATCCAGTGGCAGCTATGCAGCGTTGCAAATCGCTTTTAGCGAAAGGTGGGACCATTTTCGTCACGGCGCCACACCGGCCCGAGGGATGGCAAGCGGGAAAAAGCACCATTTCTGAATGGCAGCGGTACTCCTACAATCACGTACCGGCACACATTCAATATTTTTCCAAGGAAAGCATGGAAAAGCTCGCTGAGAGGTCTGGATGCAAGCTGTCTTACTGGGCAGACCGGCACGAAAACGGCCAAGCATTTGAGGCATGGCTCGGGCGAAGTGAAGAATAGCGAGTTGAGTGGAGTAATTTTCGCGGCGTTTTACTGGTTTCGCACCCTCCCGCGAGTTCACCGGAAGTTAAGGTTCACGCCTCCGTCGCTCACCGTATTTTCTGCGCCGCAACCCCGTCTAGGCGATCGTGCAAGCGCGCGCTGTATGCCATTCGTACTTCGTTCCGACATAGCGATCAAAGATTGCCACGCAAATCTCCGCCTCGATTGGGCGCGTGCTAAAACGAATGGCGCGATGAACAAATGACTATGCAACTGAAAATGGCCCTCCGGCCTGCAGCCTCCCAATTTTTCACGCCACGATTTCGCTGCGCGCCTAAGTTCGAGGTCCGAAAAAAAGCGTCTCGTTAAAGTTTTTACTGGACTTAAGCGCCCTTCATGGACATGCTCGGCGCTCTATTTAGAAAACAGACCACGAAATAACGCCTTATGAAAAGATGCTCACTAATCATGATCGGTGCTGCGTTCATGGCCTTCTCTCATTTTGCCAGCGCAACTCAGGCTGATGACACTACGATAACGATCACAGGTCACACGGCGGGTGCCACGCCCTTTATCAGCAGACTGACCCTGAACGTCAGCAATACAAGCGTTCTGAAGAGCATTCAGTTCGCCATCGACCCAAAACCAGGCTCGGTCACCCGTCCACTGTCAGGCACTTACTCCAACCAGTACCTTGTGAGCCGGGGGTTTGAACATCCGCCACAGATTATTTTGCCGGTCTACGGACTTTATGCCGGATACTCAAATATCGTACGACTAACTTATCGTTTTCAGGACAATTCTTCAAAACAAGCGGTCACCTCCATCTCGACCGCCGCTTTCGATGATCAAGGCTGCGGCTACAACACTCCCACTGTACTTCAACCCAGGTCGAACAGTACTCAATTGAGTTATGATTATATTTTTGATAGGTCTGCTTGCGGTACTTTCTCGCCTGTCATTCTCGACACCGATGGAAGATTGCGATGGGTGAGCCCATTAGCGACGATGAACGCTATTTTTGCCGCTAGCACCTTTTTTGACAACGGGGTATACGTGACGCAAGGCAGCCAGTTGGTTCGCATCGAGCTTGATGGGACGGTTCTCGTAATTGCAGACTATAGCAATCTCGGCGCGGTTCACTTCCATCATAATATCGATCCCGGTAAAACAGGACTACTCCTCGAGCCGGATACTACGTCGTACCTCGAATCGACGATTCTGGAAGTGGATAGCCACGACGGTCACGTGCTGAAGACGTTTAACATGGCTAACATCATCAGCGCAGCAATGATTGCAGGCGGTGACGACCCGAGCCAGTTCGTTTTCCCGACGCCGACCGACTGGTTCCATAACAATGGCGCCGCTTACAACCGGGCGGATAATTCTCTAATCGTTTCAAGCCGCGAGAACTTTGTTATTGCTCTGGATTATAACACAGCTGCCATCAAATGGATCCTGGGAGATCCAACCAAAAAGTGGCATCAATTCGCATCCTTGAGAAGTTTTGAAATTGGAGTCGCTCCTGGCAGCCTGCCACCCATCGGCCAGCACTCTCCCTCGATTACTTTCGATCAAGGTCTTTTAGTGTTTGATAACGGTCAGATGAGTCAGTTCCAGAGTCCTCCAGGAGCGCAACGCGACTATGCGAGTCCCCGCAAGTATGCCATCGACCTGGTAGCAAACCTTGCCACTGAAGTGTGGAACTATCCCGCGGGCCAGAGCATCAAAAGCCCGTTTTGCGGAAGCTGCTATGAGGATGCGCCGTTCAACTATCTGATCGATTACGCGTTCGTTAACGGCGGTGGACCGCCGAGCGTTCCCACATTCGCGCGACTCACGGGCTTGGATGCCAATGGCGAGAGGACTTTCTATTATCAATACCGAACCCAGGGTTGTAACACTGCGTACAATTCACTTCCGATTCATTTGGAAAGTACGAAATTTCCAGTAGTAGGGCCTCAAGCGCTCAACCTCTCCACCCGAGGCATGGTTGGGACCGGTGACAATGTTCTAATCGGTGGCTTCATTATCACCGGAAACGATCCCAAGAGCGTCGTGCTTCGCGCGCTGGGGCCGTCACTGAGCGGGTTTGGAGTTTCCGGCGTGCTCGCCAATCCGGTTCTCAGCCTTTATAACTCTTCCCATACTCTCATTGCAACCAACGACGACTGGGAGGGCGATCCAAACCATTTCATCGTAGAGTCCAACGGACTTGCGCCGGCTAACCTGGCGGAATCGGCCACTGCATTGAGCCTGCCGCCGGGGGCCTATACAGTGATAGTCACCGGAAAGGATTCGTCCCAGGGAATTGCTTTGGTCGAAGTTTACGATATCTCACCGCTATCCGACTCTACGCTCGAGAACATGAGCACTCGCGGTTCGGTCGGCACCGGCGATAACGTACTTATCAGCGGCTTTATTGTTGGAGACGTGGGAAGTTCGACTGTCGTCGTGCGGGGCATTGGTCCATCGTTGGCTTCTTATGGTCTGAGTGGACTGCTAAGCGATCCCACACTGGCAATCTACGATTCGAGGGGCTCGGTTGTCGCGAGCAATGACAACTGGCTGGACAATATTAATTGGATCGACATCCGGAAGAATGCACTTTCACCAGTAGATCCGCACGAATCCGCACTCGTGCTTCATCTCCCAGCAGGAGCTTACACCGCTGTTCTGCGCGGAGTTAATGATGCTACAGGCATCGGCTTAGTCGAAGTTTATAGCCTCCAGTAAAGCGGACAGGGCCTAACAACTACATTCATTGCCTTCGAGGTTCTAATTCGCGCTGCATTGCTAGCCGGTTTACCGCTGTGAGCTAATTTTCAAACTCATCGCAGGGGCTTATATGGAACATCAACGTCGTCGGGATGCGATGTCATGCGGAACCCTGGCACTAACTCGGGATTCAATGGACTGCTCTCTTACCTGCCGGGGCCGTCTTCGCGGAAAGCTGTAAAAACAGAAGTCGTATGAAAAGATACTCATTGATCGCCGTCGGTATCGCGTTCGTGGCATTTTCGCATTTGGCCAGCGCAACCCAGGCCGATGACACCACGATAACAATCACAGGACACACCGCTGGCGCTACCCCCTTTATCAGTAAGCTGACCCTGGAGGTGAGTAATACAAGCGTTCTGAAGAGCATTCAGTTCGCAATCGACCCGAAAGCCGGCTCTGTCACCCGTCCATTATCAGGCACTTATTCCAACGACTACCTGGTAAGCAGGGGGTTTGAACAGCCACCACAGATTACTCTGCCAGTCTACGGCCTATATGATGGTTACCGTAACATCGTAAGGCTGACTTATCATTTTCAGGACGGTTCTTCGAAGCAGGCTGTCACCTCGGTCACGACCGCTGCTTTCAATGATCCGTGCGGATATGACAATCCGACGATCGTCAAAGCACGTACAAACAATACCGATTTAAGCTACGACTACATCATGCTCAAGGGCGATTGTAGCTATTTCGAACCTGCTATTATCGACACGGACGGCGCACTGCGGTGGGTGGGCACGGCTAACATCGCGGCCGGTAATTTCATCTTCTTTGATAACGCCGTCTATTTGGGTCGTGGCCACTTACTCACCCGGATCGAGCTCGATGGTGCTTTCACCCAGATTGGCGATTACAGCGGTCTTGGGGTTGTCAATTTCCACCATAACATCGATCGGGGCAAAAATGGCATTATCCTGGACGCGAGTACTACAACGTATTTTGAATCGACACTCATCGAGGTGGACGTTTCAGGGAGAGTGTTGAAGCAATGGAACATGGCCAGCATCATCAGTGCAGCCATGATCGCCGGAGGAGATGATCCCAGCCACTTCGTTTATCCTACGCCGACAGACTGGTTCCATCTCAACGGTTGCACCTACAACAGAGCAGACGATTCCTTAATCGTTTCAAGCCGGGACAATTTCCTTATATGCCTCGACTACCAAACGAACGCGATCAAATGGATCCTGGGAGATCCAATGAAAAAATGGCACCAATTTCCATCATTGAGGAAATTCGCGCTTACGCTCTCGCCTGGCAGCCTGCCTCCGATCGGGCAACACGCGCCGTCGATCACTTACGATCAAAACTTGTTAGTTCTTGATAACGGTCAAAAGAGCATTTTTCAGTCGCCACCGGGAGACCAACGTGACTATGCCAGTCCTCGGAAGTATAGCTTGGACTTGTTAGCAAAGACTGCGACTGAAGTTTGGAACTTCCCAATGAACGAGAGTGTCCACTGTCCCTTCTGCGGAAGCGCTTATGAGGACGCGCCGAAGAACTATCTCATCGACTATGCATTGGAAAACCCGGATGGACAAAACGGGTTCGCGCACCTGCTAGGTCTGAACGCCGCTAGTGAGACGATTTTTTCCTATCGCTACCCGACCACCAGCTGCGGAAAGATCTACCGGGCGGTTCCGATTCATCTGGAAAATACGAAGTTTCCGACAGTAGGGCCTCAACAGCTCAACCTCTCGACCCGGGGACTTGTTGGGACCGGCGACAACGTTCTGATCGGCGGCTTTATCATCACGGGAACGGATCCGAAGAGCGTAGTGCTTCGCGCGCTGGGACCATCGCTCAGCGGGTTTGGAGTTTCCGGTGTGCTCGCCAACCCGGTTCTCAGCGTTTATAACTCTTCGCACACTCTCATCGCAACCAACGACAACTGGCAGACCGATCCAAACCACTTCATAGTAGAGTCCAACGAACTTGCGCCAACCAATCTAGCGGAATCGGCCACTGCGTTGAGCCTGGCGCCGGGCGCGTACACGGTGATAGTGACGGGAAAGGATTCGCCCCCGGGCATTGCCTTGGTGGAGCTTTACGATATCTCGCCGCTATCCCACTCGACGTTGGGGAACATAAGTACGCGCGGTGCTGTTGGCATGAGCGATGACGTACTTATCACTGGTTTTATTGTTGGAGACGTTGGAAGTTCGACCGTGGTGGTGCGCGCCATTGGTCCGTCGCTTGCTTCTCATGGCGTGAGCGGAGTGCTGAGCGATCCCACACTAACAATCTACGACTCGGGTGGCTCTGTTATCGCGAGTAATGACAACTGGTTAGATGATGTTAACTGGATCGACGTCCGAAAGAATGCACTCTCGCCAATAGATCAGCGCGAATCGGCACTCGTGCTTCATCTGCCAGCAGGCAAATACACTGCGATTGCTCGCGGAGCCAACGGCGCTACGGGCAACGCATTAGTCGAGGTTTATGGTCTTCATTAGTGCGTGTTAAGCCGTAGCCAACAGCAACGCGCGCGGAAACGACGCGCCTGAGATCACACGCTGTGTGACAGGCCGATAAAAAGAGATCGTTCGAATTTGAGAAATTTTGCGCTTGACCCGCTGCAACGCACGGTGCTAAAAGGCTTTTGATCACGTCCTGCGATCTTCCAAGGAAATCTTTTGGCACATTTGAATTAGCCAGGGAGAACCTGGACTAGCGCTTCGCGCGATCCGAAAACAATTGGACCGGGACAAACTCAAATGAATGGCAACCCTTTTCTTGGGCATCGCGTTTGTTTGGATTACCCGAGTTCCGTGGCGAACTGGGTGGGCAGTTCACGCCTTCAACAGGGTCAATTCCAAACAAATGAAACAATAAAATGAAAATACTAATAAGATCCAACAACCGCTCGCGAGTGCGTTGCGGTTTTTTTACGCTGGCAATTGCGCTCTGCTGGTTTGCGCTTTCGGTGCCCCTAAAAGCGCAATGCCCAAGCGCGTGTCCCGGAGGTGCAAACACAGCACTGGGAGTGAATGCGCTGGACAGTGTCAATCCCGCCGTGGGAATCAACAATACCGCGGTGGGTTCCAATGCCCTTACTAACGATACTGACGGCTTTAGTAACGTGGCGATTGGTGCTTTCGCGCTTGCCAACAACACCACTGGCCAATTTAACATGGCGATTGGGACGGAGGCGCTCAGGGACAACAACGCCAACTTCAACCTGGCGATTGGTTTTCGAGTGGGTTTCCTGAACACCACCGGAAGGCATCTCACTGGAATTGGCGCTGCGGCGATGAGGAACAACACAACCGGCGATTTTAACACGGCTATCGGTGCGGATGCGCTCAGGGAAAACACAACTAGCGGCGCTAACCTCGCTGTTGGAGACTCCGCGCTGTCAAGTTACAATGGTACCACTGTTGGTATTGATGGCTTTAACACGGCTGTTGGTAGCATTGCGCTATCGGACCTGACAAGCGGTTTCCAAAACACGGCTGTTGGCCGGCGAGCGTTGGAATTCTTGACCGCCGGCAACAACAACACTGTTGTAGGATGGCGTGCCGGCGATGGCCTTACTACGGGCGATGGTAATACGTTTCTCGGCTTCCAAGCTGGCGCAAACGAAGGCCCAAATGTGGATAATGTTATTTGCCTCGGTACCCGGGGCGATACCCAACCCGCCGGGCAGACGACTTCCGGCAGAACCTATATCGGCCACATTGTTGGAGTGACAACGGGAGGACCATTCCCCTCTGTGCCCGTCCTTATAGACCAGGATGGCCAGCTCGGCACGGTATCCTCATCGCGCCGGTTTAAAGAAGACATTGAACCAATAGATCAAGGCAGCGAAGCCATCCTAAAGCTCAAGCCAGTGAGGTTTCATTACAAAAACCGAGACATCAAAAGCGACCTAACACCGCAATTCGGTTTGATCGCGGAAGACGTAGAACAGCTAAATCGGGATCTAGTGGTATATGACAAGGACGGCAAGCTTTGGTCCGTGCGCTATGATGCGGTGAACGTGATGTTGCTTAATGAATTTCTCAAAGAGCACAAAAAAGTCGAGGAACAGCAGGCCAGTATTACTGACTTGAAATCTACTGTCGCCCTGCAGCAGAGAGGGATGGAGGCTCTCACTGCGCAGCTCAAAGAGCAGGCAGCTCAAATCCAGAAAGTGAGCGCGCAGCTTGAAGCGAGCAAGCCAGCTCCAAAAGTAGTCGCGAATAAGTAAAGCTTTGACATTTTGGTGACGCTCGCTTCAGCGAGCGTCACCATTTATGCCTCGCCTGGAGTGTGCCACATCCATCAAGCGCACTCAGCTGTAGTGCTTGCGTGAGCCGAGGCGCAATATTTGCGCCTGGGAGATGTGGAATCCGCTTCAGTTTTTGGCAGATAGCCCCCGTCATGAACCGATATTACTCGCGACGAAAATTAACTCCAGCTTCAGCAGCTGCGACTTTCATTCGTTATTTCTCTCCCGTAAGAGGCTGTTGCTGCTATTTGTCCGACAGCTGCTGACTCGGGCCGAGTGGTTCGGAAGGCGCAACAGCACTCGGCGGCACGCGGACAGCCGGAGCCGGGGCAAGATCATCAGATACAAACCGCGATGCAGCGGCTGCCTTCCCCCGAGGCGCAGCGACTATTTTGGGATTCCGCACCATGTCGCCGAGCGCATCAGAACGAGAAGCTTCATTCGCCCGTGCCGAGGGGGTAATCGCCTCCCTGTGGGGCATTTGGTCCAGGGGCCGTCCAGCGGACGCAGCTTGCGAGAGAAGCGATTGGTTAAAGGCAAGTGTCGCAAATTGTCCGTCCTTGCTGATGGTTACTGTCGTTTTGCCTACATCCTCTGACCATTCAATCTGAGCGACGCCATACCCGTCTACCGGCTGCTTTGTGGTCAGGTATTTTTTGAAATTTTGGTCCGAACTCGATTTGATTGTGACCATATCGCCTTCAGGGGAACGCGCGGCGTTCCCAACGTAAAGATCTCTCGCAAAACTAGGCGTCGCTTCGGGCAAAGCAACGGCGGTACCGACCGCGAATGGTGAATGATTTGCCATCGCGGTGTAGCGATCAAAGTTGAAACGTGGCGGGAGAACGTCTTCTGCGCTGCTCGAAAACGCGCCAATAGTGGCAAAGCCCGACAAAAGCCCCAGCAAGAATCTCACCATTAGCACATTAACTTGATGGTCGTGGCATGTAAATTCAAAACAGGTTCATTCGCCGCTGCGCTGGAACGAGTTATTATGCAGACTGAAATGGAAACTGTACCGTATTTGGATCTTCGAGCGCAGTACCGGACCCTGCGCAACGAAGTGTTGAGCGCGTTCGATGAAATTTGCGAGTCGACGAGCTTCGCTCAGGGACGAGCCACCTCAGAGTTCGAGGCGCATTTCGCAGCGTATTGCGGAGTTGATCATTGTGTCAGCTTGAACAGTGGCACCAGTGCGCTGCATCTGGCTTTGCGCTGCCTCGATGTCGGTCCAGGAGACGAAGTCGTAACGGTTTCGATGACATTTATAGCGACCGCATGGGCCATTAGCTACGTGAGCGCCAAGCCGGTGTTCGTGGATATTGACCCTGTCCGTCGAACGTTGAATCCGGACCACCTCGAAACAGCAATCACATCCCGCACAAAAGCAATTATCCCGGTGCATCTGTATGGAATGCCGGCGCAGATGGATCGCATTATGGAGATTGCAGAGCGACACGGCCTTCCTGTGATCGAAGACGCCGCGCAGGCACACGGCGCAACGTACCGTGGCAAACGCGTAGGCCAGTTTGGCCAGATTGCGTGTTTTAGTTTTTATCCGACTAAAAATCTCGGTGCGTACCGGGGAAGGCGGCGCTCTGATCACCAACGATGCATCCATCGCGCGCCGTGCGCGTTCTCTCCGCGACCACGCACAAAGCCAAAAATATTTGCACGAGGAAATCGGTTACAACTACCGCATGGATAGCTTTCAGGGGGCCGTGCTTTCCATAAAACTCAAGCACCTCGACGACTGGAATACGGCTCGGATTGATCACGCGCGGCAGTACACAGAATTGCTGAAGGAGTCGTCATACAAGCTACCTGCAAACATCTCCGATTCGGAGTGCGTCTGGCATTGTTATGTGATTGAAACCCCAGAGCGTGATCGCGTGCGCGCCGGCTTGCAGGACGTTGGGATTCACACTGGCGTTCATTATCCTGTGCCGATCCACCTGCAAAAACCTTACGCCCGCCTTGGCTATCGATCAGGCGACCTGCCTGTGACCGAAGCGCTGTGCGACCATTGTCTTTCACTTCCGATCTATCCGGAACTCTCGGCAGAAAACGTGTCGCGTGTTGCTTCCGTTCTTCGCGAATTAGAGAATCGCTGACGCAGCACGGATCGGGCAAACGGGGCAAAAACAAATCACGTTGTAATCCGGCATCCATCAGTGACGATCAGGAATGGCAGCGGAACGCGATTACGTTCTCGGCACGCATGAAGAGGAGTTGGCCAGACTGGGCGTTCAACATCGCGTCTGGCGCCCAGTTGTGTTGGATTGCTGGCAACGGACCGGAATCACGGTGGGCAAACGCGTGCTCGATGTCGGAGCCGGTCCCGGCTACGCATCGGTTGATTTGGCTGAGATCGTTGGACCGACCGGTGAAGTGGTAGCACTGGAACGTTCGCAAAATTTCATCCGCGCGCTCGAAACAACCTGCCGGGCGCGCTCGTTCGCGAACGTGAAGATTCACGAAATGGATTTGATGAAAAGCGATTTGCCGAAGCGCGACTACGATTTCGCGTGGTGCCGCTGGGTTGTCTCCTTTGTAAATGACCGCTCTCTGCTGATTAAGAAACTTGGCGACGTGATGGCAAAAGGCAGTGTCGCTATTTTTCACGAATACGCTCATTACGACACATGGCGATTTCTTCCGCGGCTGCCAACGCACGAACGTTTCCGCGAACACGTGATCGCTACATGGCGCGAGTCCGGCGGCGAACCAGACGGTGCCGTCCAATTACCTCGACTCCTTGGCGAGAGTGGCTTTGTGATTTGCTCCGCAAGACCGCACATTTTTTGCCTTGGCCCAACCGATTACATGTGGCAATGGCCTGTCACGTTCATAGAGACTTATCTCGAGCGCCTGATTGAAATGGGGCGAATCGATCACAAGTTTGCCGACGAAGTCCACACCGCTCTCGCGATCGCCGAAAAAAATCCGAATACGCGGATGCTTACACCGCTGGTGCTGGAAATTGTCGCGAAAAAATTATAACTGTGGTTACGTTACGACGCTCCAGCGAGGCCCAGCCGCTGTGCGTCACCTTTTAACGCGGCGATGACTTGCGCGATGACATCGTCGAGCGGCATTTCCAAGTGTTCTGCACCGCGGACGATGTCGTCGCGGTTCACGGCGCGGGCGAATGCCTTGTCTTTCATTTTCTTTTTCACCGCGCGGACGTCGACGTCCTGAATGCTTTTTGTCGGGCGGACTAGCGCGACCGCTACGACGAAGCTGCTTAGCTCATCCACTGCATAGAGAGTTTTCTCGAGCGGCGTGTCCCGCGAAACGCCCGAGTAATCGGCGTGGGAAAGAATCGCGCGGCACACATCTTCGCTCCAACCGCTTTCGCGTAGCCAGGCGACGCCTACAAACGGATGACCTGCTGTAGCAGGGGTCGGTGATCCGGGTGGCACAGAGCAGCCGGTTTCGGAAGAGCCGGGCTCAGCGCCCCCGGCTACAGCAATCGGATGCCGTTCAAAATCCATGTCATGCAATAATCCGACCGCTTCCCAAAGGTCGGCATCTTCGCCCCGCAACTGCGCGAACTGCTTCATCGAATCAGCGACTGCATAACAATGTTTTCGCAAGCTTTGGGATTGCACCCAGTCGTGCAAGATAACTCGCGCGCGAGCGGCTAGCGTTTCACTCATCTCAATTCAGTGAATTGAAACGTTATCGCCCGTTTTGATTTTTGTAGCAAGCCGGACGACGTCCCAGTTCGCCAAACGAACGCAGCCATGGCTCACAGCCTTTCCAATCGAATCGGGATCGTTGGTGCCGTGAAGGCCGATGCCTTTCTTGTTAAGGGCAATCCACATTACGCCTACAGGATTTCGCGGCCCCGGTGGGAGGACGTGAAAATTACCACTGCGTTCGCCGTGCTCGAGCATCTCCTTGTCGTAACGAAACGTGGGCAACTTTGAAATGCCTCGCACCTTCCACTCACCGACAGGTGAGGTGTTGTGCGCGGAGCCAATGGTAACAGGATAGGCGGCGATCAGCTTCCCGGCTTCGAAAACTCCGAGCATGTTTGTTTTAGTGTCCACTTTTACGGAGACATTTCTTGGTGCTCCACTTTCGCCGGGAGTTGGCGATTGAGTGTCAGATTCTTCGACTTCGTTTGCCGCTTGCGAAGCAGTTTCGCTGCCGGGCTTGATGTCTTTCACCGAAGCGAGCTCGAATGGCTCGACATTCGGCACCTTCAGCTGATCGCCTGCTTTAAGTCCTTTCAATTTGCCCGGATTAAGTTGTTCAAGAAAATGAACATCGCAGTGAAATTTTTCCGCAATTGCATCCGCAACATTACGGTACGGCAGAAATTTCAATTTTGCCTGCTCAGGTACGCCACTCGGCAACGGTCCAACACTTTGAACATCCGCCTCGGTAACGGTGTATGGAATGAACACCGGCTCCACACTCGCGAGATCGAGTCCGGAAATGTCAGGCGCGACGTTTTCGTGTCGGCGCGATTGTGACGCTGTAGGCTGCGGCTGTTCTCCTCGCGATTCGCGATAAAGTGAAAGTGCCTTCCGCGTAAACTCGTTGTAGCGGCCGTCGATTTTCCCCGGGCTGAAGTTTGCGCGATCCAGGAAAACCTGGAGTCGGGTCGCCGCCTCGATCTCAGCCGTCTTCGGCGCATGTGTCTTTGCGCTCGCCTTCTTTCTCGCCGCTGCTGGAAGAACGCCGATCAAAACCAACAGACTGACGGCCATAAAACGATTCAGAGCATTCACTCATATGCATCGTGCCGCTCAACAATCATGGCTGTGTTGAGCGGCCAATCTCAGCGGTTGTTACGATTGAGATTCTAAGAAATGCCGAGGCGAAGCGCTGACGATTTTCGACACCCGAGCTAGATTACAGAGTTCAAAGTTGTGATATATTCTGCCAATGCAAAAGCCAGAAATTACCGCGTATTTGAAAACTTATTGTGGCTGGAGCGCGGGTGTCCGCGCTGTCCTGGCCAAATACAACCTGCCCTACACCGAGAAGGATATTATTCAAAACCCGGCGTTCCGCTGGGAAATGGAAACCAAGAGTGGACAGCCGCTTTCGCCGTGTGTCGAAATCGACGGCCAGATGCTGCCCGACGTCAGCGGCGAAGAAGTCGAGCGTTATCTCGTCGAGAACAAGCTCGTCGAAGCGAGCGACGCCGCGACCGACGTGCCGACCAACGCGGCGTGCGCGAACGAGCAACACGACGGCGCGGTAAAACTCAATTTGTAGACGTCGTACGGCGTTCGGTCGAAACGTCATCGCGTCCGCCGCGGCGGACGCTTTGCAATATTTCGCGCAGCGGGCTATTTGGTTTTCTTTCGCACAACGCGATGTGCGGCTAGATTGTCTCGTTTTCTAGCCGATGAAAGTATTCGCTCGCGTTCGACGCCCGAAGAAAGCGCGCGCAAATATTCTTTTTCGTTATGGCTGGAAGATAACGCTGCTTCTTTTGTTGGCGGGCGCTGTGTTCGCCGTCTTTCTCTTTTACGGCACCTGGGCTCAAACCTTCGACATGAAAAAAGTCGGAGAAATGCCGGAGCGAAGCACCGTTTACGACGTTGATGGGAAAATTTACAGCCGTCTGGCAGGCGCGAATCGCCTCAAGGTTTCCCTCAGCGAAGTCTCGCCAGAATTCGTCGCGGCTGTGCTGGCGCGCGAGGACACTCGATTCTATGACCACAAAGGGATCGATTGGCGCGGAATTCTGCGCGCTTTGGTCCGCGACATCGCGAGTGGTTCAGCCAAGGAAGGTGCCAGCAGCATTACCCAGCAGCTTGCCCGAAACAGCCTTCCACTCGGTGGCCGCACCCTGAGCCGGAAGATATTGGAAGCAATGGTCGCGCTGCGCATTGAACGCCAATTTACTAAACAGCAGATTCTGGAGCTCTATATCAACCGCATTTATTTCGGTAACGGTTGCTATGGAGTTGAAACCGCTTCTCAAGCTTATTTTGGCAAGAACGCTTCAAAGCTGAATCTCTCTGAAGCTGCGCTCCTGGCCGGCTTGATCCGCAGCCCAAATCGATTTTCGCCGTTGAAAAACCCGGAAGGCGCGGCGAAGCAACGCGACGCGGTCTTGGAACGCATGGTGGCGCTAAAAAAAATCAGGCCGTCACAGGCCGAGCAGGCGAAAAGAACAAAAATCGTCACGCATCCGAAGCGAATGCCACAGATCCAGGAAAACTATGCGATGGATGCTGTGCAGCGCGCATTAAGCCCGATCCTGACTGAAGACCAGATGGATGACGGAGGGCTTTCCATTTACACGACGCTCGATCCATCGGTCCAAAACGCCGCGCACGACGCACTCGACAAGCAACTGACGAAAATCGAGCATCAATCCAATTTTCATCATCCGCTCAAAGCAGATTACAAACCGCCGGAGAACGGAGAAGGGGATTCGGCCATGCCTTATCTCGAGGGGGCAGTGGTTGTGATCGACAATGCCAGCGGCGGCATCCGCGCACTTGTCGGCGGGCGCGATTATGCGCAAAGCAAGTTCAACCGGGCGCTGCCTCCGGCAAACAGGCAGGTCGGTTCCGCGTTCAAGCCATTTGTTTATACGATCGCTTTTAGCCACGGGTTGTTGCCGAGTTCGGCAATCAGCGATGGGCCAATTCAACCCGGTGAAATCGATGGCGCGGGAAACTGGTCGCCTGCAAATTCCGACGGCACCTACGGCGGCACTATGCTTTGCTCGTACGGGCTCATCCATTCACGCAACACCATGAGCGTGCGCGTCGGACAATTCGCCGGCCTTGATGCGGTGCAAAAGGTGGCGAACGACCTCGGCATTTCTCAAAACCTTCCACATGGCCCGGCCATCTACATCGGTTCGTTCGAGACCGACTTGAAAGATCTGACTGCCGCGTATTCTGTTTTTCCCAATGCCGGAACGCGCAAGCAGGCTTACATTATTGAGCGCATCGATAATCAGCAGCACACACCAATTTATCGGGCCGCGCACGTCTCGACACCGGCACTTGATCCTGGCGCAGCCTGGATGACCTCGCGGTTGATGGAAGCAGTTTTGACCCAGGGCACTGCCGCCAGCGCACGCTCACTTGGGTTCAAACTGCCTGCGGCAGGCAAGACCGGCACCACCAATGATTATAAGGATGCCTGGTTCGTTGGTTACACCAGCACATTGACCTGTGGCGTGTGGGTCGGATTCGATCAACCGACAACGATCATTCCGCACGGGTACGGTGCCGCACTCGCATTGCCGGTTTGGGTTCAAGTTATGAACAAAGCGGCACAACATTATCCGGCCGCACCGCTGCAGCCGACTGTGCCGTTGCAACACACGAGGGTTTGTTCAACTTCC
This sequence comes from uncultured Verrucomicrobiae bacterium, assembly GCA_963805485.1. GTDB lineage: Bacteria > Verrucomicrobiota > Verrucomicrobiia > Chthoniobacterales > UBA10450 > Udaeobacter. Next base: position 856,414 of record CAWDUN010000003.1, read on the forward strand.
AACCAACTTGCCACCACCGGCTGCATGGCGGCTGGCACAGCTTACGATATTGATCTGCCCGTCGACAAAGTACCAACAGGTGCCTGCCAGGTGCACGGCGGTTCACAATGGCCATTTGCACAACAAGGGCCGAATGGCCCTGAGAAAGCGGCCACATTTCCGAACCGCTTTTTCAGATCATTCAGGCGATTTTTCGGACGCTGAGCAATTCACGCGAAGGCGCCCACATCGTGGGCAACGCAACAGTCACCGATTCGTGGCGGTGAGGCACGAGGAGCAGCAGCGCACCACAACAGCACGCCGTATTTGCACGGCGTTTGCTCGGGTACGGCGCAGAATGCGACTGGCTAGTGACAGGCAGGCCCTTGAGGAGGAGGCTCAGGGGGCGGCGGTGTCGGTGTTTCTTTTCTTTGTGCCATTCCCGATCCTTATACGGATAAGGCAGCATAGTCGAGGAATAATTTGCGTGTGGTTAAAACGCCAAATTCCCTTTAATGCCAGGGTTCTGGCTTGACGGGCTATTCCTTGTCATAACAAGCGGCGAAAAACTTCTCCGGAAAGGCTTATGTGATGATATTCGATAAGCGGAGATTTGGATAGGAAGAATCCCCAGAAACTGCCGATAAGCTCCGGTATTTGCCGTTGTGCCAGAACGCGCATCTTCAGGATGCTACCGATACTTGTATTCTGAGTTGCGGTGTGATAAACGCCAGACCCTGGCTCATGTCCCTTTTGAGGAGTTACCTTCTAGGTTTGCTACTCGCGCACTTCGCGTGGTTGTTTTTTTTTACAACCGGTCAGTTGTTAAGGAAAAGCCATAAGGATTCGAAGCCTTTCCAATTTGATACGTTCGTCATTACTTCTGTTACAGGAATGGCACTATGCGGATTCGCATTGTTATTGCTTCGGGTTTGCGCATTTGTTGAATCCATCAGGGCTGGCAGGCCTTTTAATATTCGAGGCCGCATTGTTCTGGCTGCTGAAACGGGACAACTGGCTGTCATTAATCTTTTGGAAGCACGTCGTTCGCGATTTCGTCAAGAGTTGGACGCTTTCAGCGCTTTGTATTTACATCCTATTTCTCGCGCTGGGGATTCCCCTCCATCCTGCCACCCACGCGCGGCGATC
>CAWDUN010000004.1:0-739433 GCA_963805485.1 uncultured Verrucomicrobiae bacterium
GTCGGTGCGATGAACAACGCAGCCCGCCACAACCAGGGCACCCGCCATCGGGGTGGCTTCGTAGCGGCGGTCAGCGGGACGGACATCGCCGGGTCAGTGCGACGAGGTCGGCAGGTCGGCCAGGCGAGCTTCGATCTCGGCCAGCTCGGCGCGTAGCCGCTCGGCCTGTGCCTGGGTCTCGGACCGCTCGGCCTCGACGATCTGCTCCACCGCCTCCTGTACACCCGGCACGTCCAGCAGCGCGACCATCCGCAATGCTTCAGCGGCCTTGATCACGTGCCTGGTTTCGCCCACGACTTCGAGCCCTGCTGGGCGCCGACCAGCCAGTCGCCGTCGGTGTAGGACAGCGTGACGGTCAGCGTCGCGGGTGGCTTGACCTTCGGTGTCCGCGCCGCCCGGCGTGGCTTGACCTCGGCCGCTGGCTCCGGCGTCTCCACGGTGGATGTCTCGGGCATCACGGCCTCCTGGCGTGGCGGGGGAACCGGGGTGATCTGCTCGATTCCGGCGGTTCGGGAGTCGGCTCCGGCTCGGGCGCCGCTTCGGCGACGGCGGTCTTCGCCAAGCGCGGCTGCCGGTGTCTTCGGCGGATCGCCAGATCGGTGGGGGAGAAGGGCAGCTCGTCGCGGCCGAAGCGGACGACGACCCGCTGGTCGACCGGCGGATCCATCAACTTGACCACCTGACCGACCTGCCCGGCGATCTGGCCGGCCGCCTCGGTAAAGACGACCTTGGGTTTGCGCCCCGCATCGAGCGTCGAGCGGATCGCATTCAGATCCGTCGGCGACAGCCCACGGGTCGCGGTCTTGGCAACCATCGTCACCCTCCGACTTCGCATCAGGCCGGACGGGGGAGCGTCCGAACACCAGTTTCAATTCCGCTCTTCGTCCCCAGGTCAGTCCGACAGATGTCGCCGACACCCCGGCGTCCGGCGTCAACCGGCACGCCGGGCCATCGACAGACGGGTACGGACGACGTTGTCGATCGTGCCGCCGCGCGCGTCGATCACCGCGGCGATGCCGTCACACAGCCGCCGCAGCTTCCGGGGCCAGCATGCGGGTAGATCCGAAAAAGTCGTCAACAACCGCAGGTAGTCGCGTGTCGGGTAGCCGACGGTCCGCTCGAACCAGGTCACCTGCGGATCGGTCCACAGTGCCGAATCGGTGGCGGCTGACTCGCCGAACGAGGCGGCGAAGTCGGACTGCCGCCGCGCCTCCTCGGCTTGGGCCGGGATCGCGGGATTGGCCTGCAACTCCGGAGCCTCCCGGGCGTACACCTCGGTCAGTGCCGCCAGCACGTCCGTGTCGGCGACGTCGTCGTGAAGGTGCCCGAACAGCGCCAGCACACCACCCGGTGCGAGCGCGTCGTACGCACGCTGGAACCGGGTCGCCGGATCCAGCCAGTGCCACGCCTGAGCGCAGTAGACGATATCGACGCCGCCGGCCGGCGCTTCCCATCCTCGAACCGGCCGACCACGACGGTGATGTGCGGCTCGGCGGCGACCTTACGAGCCAGGACGGCCGCCATCTTCGGATCCGGTTCGATGCAGGTCAGCGGTGTGCCGAGCGGCGCGAACAACGCCGTGGCCAGACCCGTACCGGCGCCGATCTCGACCATGCGGCCCGGGCTTCCAGGCGTAGTCGATCAGCGACGACCTCAGCTCCGGCGGGTACCCGGACCGGATCGCGTCGTAATCCTCGGCCACCTCGCCGAACACCCGGCTCTGCTCCCGTAGCGTCATGCGCCGACCCTACCGTCCGGCGATGGGTGGGCTGTCGGTATATAGCCGACCCTCCGTCCGGCGCCGGCGCACCGGCCCGGGGCCGCGAGCCGATATTGCAGCCGCGATTACTGCTGGACCATATGCCCGGCGACGATGACGCCGCCGCGCACCGTGTACGTGCCGGCGTAGTGCTTCGTGAACCCCATCGTCGAGTCCGCATCGAGGTGGACGTGCACGACGTCGCCGCTGGTCCAATCGACCGTGATGGTGTCCGACAGGGTCGTGTCGAAGCCGGACACGAACGTGTCGTAGTCGCCGCCGAGGTTCTTCCCGCCCAGGTCCCAGGCCTTCTGATAGTCGGCTGCGTTGATCGCCGCGTAGAACGCCGTGACCACCGATGCCGGGCTGGCCGAGGTGGCCTGCGGGCCTTTCGCCGGGACCGTCCAGGTGCCGACGTCATCGGCCATGCCGCTGTCCGGTGTGAACTGCACCTGCGCGACCGTCGCCGAGGACGGGACCTCGAAGACGACATAGCCAAGGCGGGCATCGCCGGGTGGAGATGCTCAGGCTCGCCGCGAACGACGGACCGGCCGTGATCGTGTCCAGCGTCGTGTCATACGACTGGCCCTTCGTATCCACCAGTGCTACGTCGTTGTCCGCTGCGTCGGAGTACGTCGCCGAGCCTTCATTGGTGATCCCAACTGGACGCCGACGAGACGATTGCCGCTGGCCGCACCGTTCATATCATCGGTCGGGTAGGCCGGGTCAGTGACCTTCACCAGCGTCACTCCCAGCCGTTCACCGTTGAACCCGGAAAGCCTGATGGTGTCGCCGACAGTGGAGCCGGTCACACTTGGGCTTCGGCCGTCCGGACCGGCGTACGCCCCGGGCGCGGCCATCACCACCGCGATGACCAGGGCACACACGCTCACCATCAGCCGCATTGAGACGACACGTCTCATCGGGAACATCTCCCACCCGCCGCTAGCACCGCCCGGACCGGGGGATATCACTTTCATCCTAGGCCGCCACAATCGCTAACCTGGCCACATGTCCGCCATCACCAAGAACATCACCCGATCCACCTGCGCCGCATGATCACGATCATCACCGGGGGAGGCCGGGGGATCGGCGCCGCGACCGCCGCCCGCCTCGCCGCCGCAGGTCACGACCTGGTCATCAACTACCGCACCGACGCCGTCGAGGCGGAGAAGACCGCAGACGTGGTACGCGCGGCCGGGCGCCGCGCCGTGACCGTAGCCGGCGACATCTCCCGCGAGGACGACGTCGAGCGGGTCTTCGCCGCCGCCACCCAGCTCGGCCCGATCACCGGGCTGGTGAACAACGCCGGCATCACCGGACCACTGGGTGCGTTCGTCGACGTGACATCGCAGACGTTCCGCAGTGTCGTCGACGTGAACGTCGTCGGCTACCTGCTCTGCGCACAGCGCGCCGCCCGGATTATGGCCACCAGCCGCGGCGGCGCCGGCGGCTCGATCGTCAACGTGTCCTCCGCCGCCGCCACACTCGGCGCCCCCGGCCAATACGTGCACTACGCCGCAGCGAAAGCCGCCGTCGACGCGATGACGATCGGACTGGCCGCGGAACTCGGGCCCGACAGCTCCGGGTCAACTCGGTGCAGCCCGGCACGGTCACCACCCGCATCCATGCCGACATGGGCGACCCCGACCGGGCCCATAAGATCGGCGCGGTGACGCCACTGCGGCGAGCCGGCGAACCGGACGAGATCGCCGCCGCGATCGCCTGGCTGATGAGCGACGAGGCGTCGTTCACCACCGGCGCCGTCCTGCGAGTCGCCGGCGGCCGGTAACCAGCGACCTGCGGACGCGCTCAGATCGTGTCGATCAGCCGCTGGCGCTGGGTCTGGTAGTCGTCGTCGCTCAGGAAGCCCTGCTCCCGCAGCGCCATCAGCTTCGCCAGCCGTTCACCGGGGTCGGCGCTGATCCCACCGGGCGGGGTGTGCGTCGCCAAGACCTCCGCCGACCGGGCGGCGACCACGTCCGAGTCCGAGTCCGCGTGCGGATCCGGATCGTCGGAGAACGTGACCTCCTGCGTCTGCGGGTCATACATCACCCCGACGACATCGCCGACCATCGGCGCCTCGCCGGAACCCGCGACCGACGCCGCACCGGCATCAACCGTCAACCGCACCGACGCCGTACCCGCTGGCCGGACCTCCAGCACGACGTCGTAATCCGGTTCGACGCCGGGCTGGACCGGGCGTTCCTGCCAGGCCACCACGGTCGCCTCGCAGTGCTCCCACCGTTCGAGCATGGTTGTGCGCTCCGATCCCTCGGCACCGCTGAATACACCAAAATGCGTATCCGGGCGAAAGGAATTGTACGGAGCAGAAGCGGATTTCAACCCTGGCAGATAGTCGACACTTGCCTAAGCTGACCCGACTCGATACGCCAGCTCCGATCGCATCCGATCGACGCCGGCAGATATCCGTCGTGTGTGACGACCACCAGCGCACCCCGGTACGCCCCCAACGCCTCCTCCAGCACGTCCAGGGCATCGAAATCCAGGAAGTTCGTCGGCTCATCCAGCAAGAGCACCCAGGCCCGGCTGTTGACGATCGTCGCCAGCAGCAACCGGCGCATCTCACCGGCGGACAGCGTCCGGACCGGCTGGCGCTGCTGCACGTCATCGAACAAATGGGCGCGCAGCAACGCCTCAGCCTCATCGAGGTACACCGGCACTCGCGACCGGAAGAACTCCACCACGCTCGTCGAGACCCGGAACTCGTCGTGCGTCTGGGGGAGCAGTGCCACCGCCCCGGCAGGCGCATCTACGCTCCCGCCGGCCGGAGCATCCAGACCGGCGAGAACCCGCAACAACGTCGTCTTACCGCTCCCGTTCGACCCGCTGACCACGATCCGCTCGGATGCCCGTACCCGCAGATCCACGTCCTTGAGCAGAGTCCGCCCGCCCGCCGCCAGCCGCAGCCCGTCCGCCGCCAGCACCACCTGATCCGGGCAACCGGCCGGTCCGTCGGCGAACGCGAGCGTCAACGGCGGCCTCGTAGCCGGCTCCGCGATCCAGCTCGCCGCCTGCATCTGGCGGGTCAAGCGGCGCTCGCGGGCCTTCGCTTTCGCTGCGACCTTTTTCGCATAGCGGCGCAGCACATCGTTGCGAGTACTCAACTCCACCGACAACGACTGATTCTTCGTGCGCTCGATGTCCTCCGCCAGACGAGCCCGAGCCACCTCCTGCACCTGGTAGTCGGCGAGTAGGCGCTCCCAGCGGCGCTGCTTGTCCACCCGGTACGCGGTATAACCACCGACGTAGTGCTGCGGCTCGTCGACGATGCCGTCGATCTCGACGATCCGGGTCGCGATCCGATCCAGTAGGCCCGGTCGTGGGTCACCACCACCACGGTGCCGGTGAAGCCGGCCAGATATCCGCCCAGCCACGCGATGCCGGCCGCATCGAGGTGATTCGTCGGCTCATCGAGCAGCAGGATGCCGGGCTCGTCGATGAGAACCCGGGCCAGCATCAGCCGAGCCTGCTCACCGCCGGACAGCTCACCGAGCCGGGCATCGTCCGGCAGCGCCGCGACCTCGAGCCGGTCGCGTAGCTCGGCCACCCGGGCCGCGTACGCCCAGCCGCCGAGCTGCGCGTAACGCTCCACCACCGTACCCAGTTCGGTCAGCAGATCGTCGCTCGGCGACTCCGCGACCGCCGCATGCAACCCGGCCAGGCGGCGGTCGAGCGCCGCGAGCTCACCCGGAGCAGCGTGCAGGAACGCATCCACCGTCAGATCCGGGTCCGGGACCTGCTGCGTGAAATGCCCGACCCGGACGCCGCCGGATCTCTACCCGCCCGTGCAGCGGGCGCATCTCACCGGCGATGATCCGCAGCAGCGTCGACTTGCCGGCTCCGTTCGGCCCGACCAGCCCTATTCGGTCGCCAGGAGCGACCTCGAACGTCGCACCGGAGAACAACATCTCGTCGCCATACGTCGCGGCGAGATCGACAACTTTGAACATGCGCGTACCCAATCTCGCGCACGTGACCACGCGCGCGCTACCAACCGGACAGTTCACGGGGGGTACAGACATCAGCGCATGGCCACGAGTATGCCGCCCACACGGCCGGCGGTCGACGCAATTACCGAGCTGTCACTGCGGTTCCCGAGCGCTGGTCATCCACCGGCGGCCACCATCGCGCCGATGACCACGCAGCGGCCGCCCAGAACGCCTGCTGCACGACGCGCGCGCCGGCTACCACGAATTCGCCGCCCCCTTCACCGACTGGTCGGCGCCGACCACCTCACTGAACGACTCGCGCTCGACGTCATCACTGCCATCGAGACGGCGCCGCCAACTCGCGTGAGCCCGACATGCACTGGCCCGGATCATGCGATCCGGGCCAGTGCGGGAGTTGCGGCGATCAGTCGCTTTCGAACCCGGCGAACATGCCGGGCTGGTAGGTGCCACCCTGCATGCCCAGGATCAGGCTCATCCGGTTGGTCGCGTTGATCAAAGCAACCAGGGATACCAGCGCGGCGACCTCGTCATCGTCGAAATGCTTGCGTACCTGCGCCCAGGTCTCGTCAGACACTCCGGGAGCGGCGTCGGCCATCCGGGTGCCCTCCTCAGCGAGCGCCAGCGCCGCCTGCTCGGCCTCGGTGAACACGCTGGCATGGCGCCACACGGCGACGAGGTTCAACCGCAGTGCGGTTTCGCCGATCGCTGCGGCCTCTTTGGTGTGGATGTCGACGCACCAACCGCAGCCGTTGATCTGGCTGGCCCGCAGCATCACCAGCTCCTGGGTGGCCTTTGGCAGCGGCGACTGCTCGATCGCGAGGTTCACGTTGAAGATCCGCTTGCCGATCTTGGCGCCGATTGCGTTGCTCATCATGTCGAAACGGGGTTCCATGACACTGTCCTTAACTGGTCGAGTTACGTGCCGCGCGGATCGTTCGCGCGGCGACCTGACGGACATGAAGATGCCGCCGACCCGTTTGATGTGACAGCACGAGTCGCTTCCGCAAACGACCGGCCATCAATGTGCCTGCGGTCCCGGCGCCGAGAATGAGCAGTCTTTTCATACACTATTCGTCGGCGCTAATCGCCAATTTCGGAGCAAGCGCCCAGGCCCAAATCGCTGCGGCGAGGAGCCAGGTCAGTGCGGCATAGACAAGGTGACTGTTGCGCTCCGGTAGAATAAAGTCGGCGCTGACACGCGTAAGCATCGCAAGAACAAGCAAAGCAAGCGAAGCGATCAAAAAACGTAACCTCTTTCGAAACAAATGCGCGTAGCCGCTGTGGCCGAGAATGACCCGCGTGCTCACTGTGAAAAGAATGATGCTGAAACCGCCGATGAAGGTGAGGTGTAGATTTGCGAGCCGATATCCGGGGAGTGCGACCGGAAGAAACAAACCCGCAACCAGCAGCAGAGCGCCTAGCCGAAAACAGTGCGCGAGGAATGGGGGGCCGCTCGGTTTTTCCAGCAAATGACCTTGCGCGACGAAATAAGTCATAGTCGTTAGGCCGCGCACCACCGCCGCCGTGCGGATCCACCCTAGCGCTTCAAATACAAATGAACTCCAGATCATCAGAGCAGTCAGGGCCGCAATCACCGCTCGTTTAATCCACAACGCTTTCGCGATTCGCAGATCGGAAGCTTCAGGCTTTGCGCCGCCTAGGAGTTTCGGAAAGAAAAACGCGCCGACACCGAGAATCGGAAATAAGACAAAGCCCTCGTTGAGCATGAGACTGCCGAGTTGATTCGCAAACGAACCGTTCGCCATCGATTTCGCGGCGATAGTCAGAAATATTCCGGCCATTGCGTTGACCAACCCGAAGAGAACCAGCACGAACTGCGGCGGCGGCAGATCGTGTCGGGTTCGCGCTCGTTTCGCCATCACGCCGACAAAGAACAAGAGCAACACGAGAAAGACGGTGTCGCCTGCTGTTTGTCTTTGCGTGAGATGCAGAAAAGCGGTCGCGATTTGGAGTACAAGCAATACACAAGTTTCGGCGGCGATTAGTGGTGACGCATCCAGCAGGCGCGGACCAGCGGTCCCAAGGAATCCAATGATGAACGAGCCCATCAGCCCTTCGATCATCAACCGGACATGTGCCTGCGCCGGATAGAACCCTATGGCGTGCCAGACAAACAACGGCCACAGGGCCACGCCAACCGCCCCGAGAAACAAGCCTAGAGGGAAAAAAATTCGGAACGGCTCCGCAAAATAAATCGCCGAAGATTTCCGCGGATCGAGTGCAGCAGCGGAGTCCCCTGTTGAACAGTTACTTGTCACGCCAGAAATGAACCGTCCAGCCGCCGCCGACCTGGCGTTCGACGCGTGATTCAAAACCCTCGCTGCCGAGTTTTTCAATCAGCGGCGACGGGAGAAACGGCGCAATGACCGAAAGTCCCTCGTTAGGGCGAAGTGCGTCGACACTTTCTCGAATTTTCGAAAACGGCTCGACGCCGCTCGCGAGAATTGGTCCTACGTCCAGTGTCTTGAATTTGCGCGCCATTAGTTTCATTCCTCCCAACAATTCAAACGGAGACCAGCAAACGCGACGAGCGTCGTGGACCAAAACGCCGCAATCGCGCTGAACCAAAGAGCGGCGTGGGCGATCCACCAGTTTGCCAACGGTGTTCTGTTAGCCGCTTCGGCCGGGATTTGTTCGAGGGCAAAGAGGGCTTCAATTCGAAAAGAGTCGAGCGGGTTCAGCATCAAAAGTGAAACCCAGAGATCGGGAAATTTCTGAATGAGTTCCCAGCGTGCGGCGAAGAGCGCGATGAGATCGATGCCGAAAAGCAGAAGCAGCCACGCGGTTACACCGGCGATGAGTGCTTGCGCGCGATCGTGTGCAAGAAACCCCGCGGCGAGTCCGAGCGCAAGAAACGCGGCCGCGAGCAATAAAGTCTGCACGTAGAGCATCCCGATTTTTTGTCCACCAGAGCCGGCCACAAATCCCGGCAGAAAAAGTAGCAGCAGGACAGCGCCGAAGATCGCCAGGTAGGCAATGAATTTGCCGATGACATAAGCGAAACGTGGCACCGGTTGCGCGAACAACATTTGCCATTCTTCTCTCTCGGCTTGCGCGCTGCTCACACCCGCCAGAAGCGCGAAGAGTGAAACGAAATAAAGCGAGACCTGTAAAATCAAAAACGCAATGCTGTGCGCGTCTTCGCTCAGAACAAACGCCGCTGCTCCGCCCAGCAGCGACAAAACAGAAAAGACCTGAAAGTAGCGATTGATGAGGGCGTCACGAAACTCGCGCAACAAAACGGCGCGAAGCGGCGCGGCATTACTGAACAATGGAAAAGTGCGGTTCATCGATTGTCGATCTTGTGGACGCGTCGTGCGCGACCATTTCCAGTTCGTCGAAATTGTGCGGTAGATCTGTTGGATCGAGTTCGCGTTCGATTTTGCCGTCGCTACAAAGGAGGCAGCGGTGGGCAACGTTGTTCCATTCCCGGACCAAATGCGTGGTGACGAGCACTGTCTTGCCGCGCTCTGCTTCAAAACGAAGCGTCTCTTGCAGTCGTTTGCGCCAGGCCGGATCAAGACTCAGGCCCGGTTCGTCGAGAAGCAACACCGGCGCGTCGGGCAAAAGCAATAATGCCAGGCCAAGGCGTTGACGTGTGCCGCCGGAAAGCTCGTGAGTCCGAATCTTTTCGAAATCGCGCAGTCCAGCGAGATCGAGTACCGGCTTCGTAACGCGAGGCCGCGACACCGCGCAACCGCGCGTAGAAACGCAAAATTTCCGCACAAGTCATGCGCGGATGAAAACTGGGTCGTTGCGGCAAATAGGCCAGCGAACGCTGCGCCCCAATTCGGTGAGCGACAATATCCATCCTGTTAATCCGCGCATTTCCGCTGTTCGGACGAATCAACCCGGCCAGCACTTTTATCGTGGTGCTTTTGCCTGCTCCGTTCGGACCGACGAGCAACGTGATTCTGCCGGCCGCCGCGCAGAAGGTGATGCCGCGCAAGACTAGATCGCGTCCGTAACTTTTGGTGATCTCTTCAGTCGTAATCATCGTCCGTTAGGCAAATCCGCGATCTTTTGTGCGGCACGGGCCGCCCGTTGGGCGCGCACTTTCCAGAATTGCGGCGTGAGCGACTCCCGATCCTCAATGAAATTCGCGCCCGGTAATGCTGCGCGTTCGTGTGCGAATCGAAGCAGTTTCAGCGCTGGACTGTCCGAGAGAAACGCGATTGCAGGAAAGTCACGGCGCAACGCACCGAATAGATCGAGTTCGCGGTGCGGGAGGTCATTGATCCCGTCGCGATCGAGGTCCAGCTGGAATCCGTCGTCCCAAAAATTTCCAACGCCATTGACCGACCATCGCGTCCCGGATACATCGGAATCGCCCGTTTCAACCGGATGGAGATTGCGCCCGAAAATATTTTCCGTGAATTGGTTGTCGTCTGAATTCGAACCGATGCGAAGACCGATGTAATTGTGAGTCACGCGATTGGCGACGATCTTGTTTGCGTTGCATTGATTAAAGGAGAGGCCGACCGCATTCTCAGTGATCTCGTTTCCTTCAAGCGTACTTCGATCGGACGATTGGAAGATGAGACCGTAGGCGCGATGGCCACGGTTGTTGATGAAGCGATTACCCCGCACGACCAATTCTTTCGAGAACATGATCGCGGCGCCGGCGGCGTTCTCCGAGAAGGTGTTGTTCTCGAAAACATTGCCGTCCGAATACATGTAGTGCAGGCCGTAACGGACGTGGTGGACGAGATTGTTCTCTACGCGCGAATTGTTCGTGAACGAAAAATAAATTCCGTCGCGTGTGTCGCTGATTTCGTTGCCGCGGATCAAATTGCCTTCGCAATTCCACTGGTGAATTCCGTTCCCGCGACGATTGGACACGAGCGTGGTGTCACAGTTCTCGGTGCTCGTGCCGATTCCTTTCTCCACCGGGTCAGTTGATGTCGGCAAGCTCGTTTTGCCCTGGATCCGGTTATTGAGAATTTGCGCGCCCGAAACTTTCTTGAGGTAAATGCCGTGGAGGGAGTCGGCGATGGCGCAATTCTCAATCCTGACGCGATTGCCGGTGACGAACACCGCAGCATTGTCGTCGGATAATTGCAAACCCGATCCCGTAATGCTCAATCCACGCAGCGTCACTTCATTAGCAGCGATCGTCACCACTTTGCCGATTCCGTTGCCACGAATCTCCGCGCCGGAGTCGCCGATAAGCGTGATCGATTTATTGACGATGATTGGCCCGGCATGAACGCCTGCTTCGACGCGAATGATTTCGTTAGGTGCGGCCGCATCGATACGTTCCTGAAGCGTCGCAGCTCCAGCGTTTATGATAAGACAAAATGTGATCGCGAGAATCCGGGGAGCGCACGCGTGTCGCGTGCTGGTTTCGGCGTTCCGCCGAAACGAACTTTCTTCCGAATACTCGCTGCTCGGTTGAAATTTCCATCCTCCAGGAAAAGTTCGTGAAGGCAGAATGCCTTCACCAGCACGCCGCAAGCGTGCGCTCCCCAGAATTTTCACGAAGGCTCCTTTCTCGAGAACCAGCCGGCGAATACAATCAGCAAGACCGAAACGCACAGCAGATAAGCGCCCGCCTGTGGAAAACTATATTCGCGGAAATTTGCGATCTGTTCCACGCCGATCAGCCGCGGTGTAAACGGCTTGATGTGCATCGGCGCGTGGGGATCGAGGTTGTGACCGTATTCGTAAAGTCGATACCAGAACGAGGCGATCGAAAACGCGCCGAAATAAGAATAAACGGCGAAAAGATCGACCACGTTGCTCATCTCGCCGAACACGATCGAGCGCAACGTCATCAAAATGATCAGACCAAAAACAAACGGCATCCAGCGCATCTCCATGAAGTCCACAGCCTGGAGCGGCTTCATGCCGATGTAATGGTTCAGGTTGTTGATCTCGACCAAATGCTGGCCATTCAAGCCGCCGCCCTGGATTTTGTAGGGGAAGATGTAGAGATCGAGTCCGTCGGAGTATTGCGGCGCGATCAAATGCATTTTCCAGAGCGGGAAAAAGATCGACACGGCAATCGTTACCGCGGCGGCGAGCAGCAGCAGACGCGACCATAGATTGAGCGGCTTGTGCAGAAACCGAAACTCCCGTCCCAGCAAATTCGATATTTTTCCGTGCATGAAATTTTGGATCGGCGAGGGTGAAGGCCGCGACCCTTCGGCCTCGCTTCGATCAAATTAGTTTCCCGGACTCGCGGTGGGTTGCGCCGGCTGGGTCGCATTACCGGGCTGCGAATAAACCGCGCCGGGCAAAGGCTGGCCGGCGTTGCTCACCACAAGATAGCCCTGCATCTCCTGATGCAGCGCCGAGCAAAAGTTGGTGCAGTAGAACGGGAACACTCCCGCCTTCGTCAGCTTTATGTGGAAGGTCTTCGTTTCGCCTGGGTCCATAGTCATGTTGATGTTTTGTTCGATGACGCCGAAGCCGTGAATCATATCCCGGGTCTGTTCGATATTAGTGACGTGCACCGTGAGATCGTCGCCCACCTGGGCATCGATCCGGTCCGGAGTGAAACGACTACGGATTGCCGTCAGCTTAGCCACAACCTGATTACCGTTTCGCGTCACGCCGGTATTTTCCTTGTCCCAAACCGCGTTCGGATCTTTGTTTTCCGCTTTCGGATAGACCTCAGCCGGCTGGATTTCGCTAACCTTTAGAATCTGTGCAAAATGCGGCTCGGGTTCGGTATAGGCTTCAGCAATCATTTTCATTTTGTCGCCGCTGATGTCGATCAACTGGCTCGACTCCGGCTGCACGGGTCCGACATTGATGTGGCGGCCTGCCGACAGCTTGTTCATTGCGACCAGCCATTTGCCGTATGGATTTTTTGTGTCGCTGCCCGCCACGACGAGGTGGCCGGTGCTGAAATGCGTCGGGACCTTATCGAGAACGGCCTTGTTCAGATCTTTTTTCTCCTCATCGGTCCATGGCGGCATTTTCCATTTCGTGATGTTCGAATCGATGAACATCGACGTGTAAGCGAAGCCTTTGCCGTCGAACTGCGTGTGCAGCGGGCCGAGCCCGACCGGGACTTCGCCTTCCACCACCGCTTCATATTTCAAAATCGGTATCCCGCGAAAATCTCCCTCGAATGTTTTGTTGTTGATCGCGGCCTGCACTTTCTCAAAATTCAACACTGTGGTCGCCGGTTGCAGTTTTCCGCCGGCCACAATCCATTTGCCGCTTGGATCGACATCCATGCCGTGCGGTGATTTCCCGACCGGAACGAAATACAAAACGCCCGGCACTTGGGCCGGATCAATGATCGGCACGCCATCCATCATGGTCGATTTTCCATCAGCGACCGCTTTTTCGGCGGCGCGCCAATTCACCACAGCGCACAGATCGCGATCTTTCTGGCTCGCGTTTACCTCTAGCGTGTCGTGCGCCATTTCCGTGTTGTAACTGGTCCAAAACGCCCAACCGCTACTCGGGCCCTTGCCGGTGGAACCGAGGTCCCAATCGAACGGCGGCGTCAGGATTTGCCAGCCCACTTTCATCTCGCCCGTCTGCGGATCTACTTTGATTCCGCTGACCATTCCATTGAATTCCTTTTCGTAATCTTTCGGGTCGGCCACGCGTCCTTTTGGTAGCGGCACCGAGAAACGCGTCGCACACAGAATGTATTCCGAGTTCTCGGTGATGAATGACGAGCCGTGATTGCCGATGGAATTTGGAATCGGGCCGAGGATCTGGTGGGTTTTGAAATCGTGCAGATCAATCCGCGCTATCCGGTTATTGGCGTTATCATTTACGAATAGCCAGCGGCCATCGTATTTGGAATCGGTCTGCGAAAGCGCCGGGTGATGCATATCGCCCCAGGTGAAATCGCCGAGCATCTTCTTCGATTCCTCGTCGAATCCATAACCAGTGCCCGGATACGGCGCGAACACTGGAATCGTAACGATGTGGCGCAGCGATGGAATGCCCGCGACAAACACCTGACCGGAGTGTCCGCCGGAATAAAAAAGGTAGTATTCATCCTTCTCGCCGGGGGCGACGTAACTGGCGAGCGCGTTCGCAGTGCGATCGCCTTTGTTTGTGCTGCTACTTTTTCCGCAGCCAACGAAGCTGACCGCCATGAGGGTGATCGCCAGCGCGATCGTGGATTTGGTTTTCATTTCGATCTTTCTGGTTGTCGATTTTATTTCACTGTCATGAAACCCTTGGTGCCTTGCGAATAATGGCCGGGGAACGAGCAGAGATAGAGGTACTCCCCCGGAATGTAAGGCGCGTTGAACGTGACGACCTCGCTTTCGCCTGGCCCGAGCAGTTTGGAATGGGCGAGCACTTCCTTCGCGCCCGGCGGAACATAATCGTGCGACGCTTCGGTCGAGGCCTTGTCGAGAAATGCTGACTGCACGTTGCCGGTATTTATTATGCGATCGAGCATCACAAAGTTGTGTCCCATCGAAAACTTCGGTGTGGTCCCGATATTCTTGATGGTGACGGAGATTTTTTGACCCGGAGACGCGTCAAAAGCGGTCACATCGTAACGCATTTTGTCGTCGGCCTGAATTGTTACTTCTTTGGGCGGTGCCTCCGGAGCATGCGAGCAACCGGTGAAGAACCAGAGAAGTGCGCTGCAACTAAGGGCAATCGCTGCGACTAGCTGAATAACTGTTTTTCTCATGCGCTGAAATTACAGCGCCGCGAAAAATCCCACCTTGATACAGATCAAGCTTTTTGTCGGTTTTTTCTGGAACGAAAGCGGCCCTCGATTTCAATTCTGTCGATGGGAAAAATCCTGCTTACAGCCTGTGTCGCTCTCGCTTTACTCGGTTGTGGACGCTCCACCAACTCTGATGAAAGAGTCGACCATTACGATACCCGCGGAGTCGTGCGGGGATTTTCGCCAGACAGATCAACGATTGAAATCCAGCACGAGAATATTCCCGGCTTCATGCCGTCGATGACGATGCCGTTCGTGGCGCGCGATCCAAAACAAATTGCTGACCTGAAGACCGGCGACGCGATCTCGTTCCGCATGGCAGTTACACAAAAGGATTTCTGGATCGAAAACGTGAAAAAGATCCGTCGCGAAAATGTTAATGTTGCGGAGTCGAAACGAACGGCACCTGTTTCTACAGAGCACGATGCGCGTCTGAAAGAAGGCGATGAGATGCCGCCGTTCACTCTCACGAATCAAAATGGTGAGCGGCTTTCACTCGACACATTTCGTGGCCAACCTTTCGTGCTCACCTTCGTTTTCACGCGCTGTCCGGTGCCGAATTTCTGCCCGCGTATGTCGAACAATTTCGAAGAATTGCAGACATCGATCAAAACAGGCGGCGGCTCGTTGGCGAAGACGCGGTTGCTCAGCGTCACTCTCGATCCCAATTACGATACGCCGAAAGTTTTGAGTGATTACGCCGCGTTTCATCACG
The DNA here is from genome assembly GCA_963805485.1 of uncultured Verrucomicrobiae bacterium. GTDB lineage: Bacteria > Verrucomicrobiota > Verrucomicrobiia > Chthoniobacterales > UBA10450 > Udaeobacter. Next base: position 15,132 of record CAWDUN010000004.1, read on the forward strand.
CCGATCCTGGAATCTGGACCTTCGCAACCGGCGGCGAAAAAGATATCGATTCGCTGACTCGCGCGTTTTCCGTTTACCGGCAAACCGAAGGCGGCACTCTCTCACATGGACTGGCGACTGCGCTGATTAACCGCGATGGCAGGATCGAGAGGATTTGGCGTGGCAACGCCTGGACGCCAGCAGAAGTAACTCAAGCCGTTCAGGCAAAGAGCAAATGAATAGCGCTGCCGTCAGCCCGGGCGCAAAAAAGAGCCAGTGAATCGCAAATCGCGCAGAGTCTGTTGCGAAGAGAAACCCCACGATCAACTATGCTTTCAACAGTTGATACCATGGACGTTGCCTCTGCTCGGCAAAATGCCTCAAACGATTTGAAGAAAACACCGAAGAGCCTTCGCAGTCCCGATCACATTTTCACTCTCGGGATCGAGGAAGAATTGCAGCTCATCGATCCCGAGACGCGCGAACTGCGTTCGCACATCCAACAAATTCTCGCCGACGGTAAAATGATCTTGAAGGAACAGATCAAACCGGAAATGCACCAGTCGATTGTGGAAATCGGCACCGGGATTTGCAGCGATGCCCGAGACGCGCGACGGCAAATCACTGCACTTCGCACTGAGTTGGCAAGACTTGCGGCGCAACACGGGTTGGTAATCGCTTCAGCCGGCACGCATCCGTTTTCTCATTGGATGGATCAATTGATCACGCTCAACGAGCGCTACACCACAGTCGTAAATGACATGCAGCAGGTTGCCCGGGTCTGTTTGACATTTGGCCTGCACGTTCATGTTGGAATTCCCGGACCGCGAAGAGGCGATCGACGTCATGAACCAGGCGCGTTACTTCCTCCCGCATCTGTACGCGCTCTCGGTAAATTCACCTTTTTGGCTGGGACAAAACACCGGACTGAAAGCATATCGCCAGATGATCTTTGAACGTCTTCCACGCACCGGCATCCCCGACGCGTTCCAAAGTCTCAGCGAATACGAAGACTATTGGAAATTGCTGGTCGCCACGAATTGCATCGATAATCCGAAGAAGATTTGGTGGGACGTCCGGCTGCACCCGTTTTTCGACACCATTGAATTTCGGATTTGCGATGCGCAATCACGGGTGGACGACAGCATCGCGTTGGCGGCTCTGATGCAGGCGATTGTTTTCAAATTGCAAAAACTGCGCCGCAATAATGTGACCTTCCGCAGCTATCAAAAACGTTTGCTCGACGAAAACCGATGGCGCGCTGGCCGTTACGGACTGGACGGCAAGCTGATCGATTTCGGTCGGAAATGCGAAGTAGACGAGCGCGAGTTGCTCGAAGAGATGCTCGGATTTGTCGCCAAAGAAGTGGAGGAGCTCGGCAACCAGCGCGAGATCGAGCACATCGAGCGAATCATGCGCGAAGGAACAGGGGCAGACCGACAACTGATGGTGTGGGAACGCACACAGGACCTGAAAGCCGTAGTCGATCAGATCGTGGCCGAGACGAACGAAGGACTCGCAGTTTAGCTTTACTATCGCACTCAAATCGCCGCTTCTTGTCATTCTGAGCGAAGCGAAGAATCTCTGATTATTCGCTTCACACTGTCCGCAGCGCGGCAGTCAATAGTCAGAGATGTGTCGCTTCGCTCAACATGACAGATGACCCTTAAAACGCTCGAGCGTGGCACTGTGCCGAGTGGCTTCACCGTCGCATTGGAAAAAGCGAAGTGTAGCTGGAAAGTCCGCGAACGTATTGCGCGCGTTCGAATGCGCTGGGGTCAGGACAATTCTGCTGGCTCATGATGCCTTTGATTTCAGCCAGGGATTTGTGCTGGTGTTGTTCCAACCACGCGACCAGCTCCATTTCGATGCGCTGGATGTGCGGAATCCCATGACGCATCAGCGCGCTGCATAACATGGTCACGTCCGCGCCAGCCATCACGAGCTTGATCACGTCTTGCGCTTGATAAATGCCGCTTGTAGCCGCGAGACTGGCACGAAGTTTCCCGTACAGGATGCCAATCCAATGCAGCGGTAATCGCATATCCGCCGGCGTGCTTAACGTGAAATTTGGCGTGACCTCCATTTTCTCCAGATCGATGTCGGGCTGATAGAATCTGTTGAACAACACGAGGCCATCGACATTCATATCATCCAGACTGGTCGCCATGTTTGCGAAACTGCTAAAGTAAGGACTGAGCTTGACTGCGAGCGGAATCTTTGTGGCAGCCCGAATACTGCGAACCGTCTCGATGTAAATATTTTCAGTCGTGCTGCCGGTGACTTCGGGGCGTGTCGGTATCCTGTAGATGTTTAATTCTAAAGCGTCGGCGCCGGCCTCTGTGATTCGGCGCGCGTAGCTAATCCAGCCACCAAGTGTGGTACAATTCAAACTGCCAATGATTGGAATGCCAACTGCGCGCTTGGCTTGCGCGATATTGTCAAGATACGTGTTCGGATCGACGCGAAACTCCGGCGCAGCAGTTTCGATTTGCTCTTCAAAAAGTGAATGAAAAACCACGGCGGCCGCCCCCGCTTGTTCCATCGCGCGGACGTTGTCAATCTTCTCCGAAAGAGGGGAGGCAGACGGCACCAGAGGCGAACGCAGGGAGAGGCCAAGATAGTTGGTCGTCAGATCCATCGGTTAGCTTTTACTGTAGACAGAAAAATGACTTTGGGTCGACTCGTTTCGAACCAAGTCATAATACCACCCCACGCGTGCCGCACGCGGAGCAACGTTTGCCTACAATTGGTTTTCCGAGTAAATCTCTCAACTTTCAGGTATGCCAGATCGCACTTATCTCCATCCAATTGACCCGGAATTGGTTCCGGGCGCTCGCAACGCGATCGAGGTCTGTCTTCGTTTGAAGCCAGAGGAGCGGATCACCATTATCACCGACACAGCCACCCGGGAGATTGCCGCGGCACTACAAAAAGAAGTCGAACGCGTCGGTTCTGAGTACAGCCTCTTTGTGCTCGAGCATCATGCGCCGCGCCCGCTCAAGTATATGCCGGAAATCATTCTCGATGATCTCGCGTTATCACAGGTCTCCATCTTTGCCGCACAGACGCAGCCGCGCGAACTGGGTGCGCGAACGGAAATGACCTCTGTCGTAAATCATCACCACATCCGGCACGCCCACATGGTGAACATTAATCGCCAGATCATGCTCGAAGGCATGCGCGCCGACTTTTGCGCAGTCGACGAGCTAAGCCAGCGCTTGGTCGAACAAGCGCGTCAGGTTGATCGTATCACCTGCAAAACGCCGCACGGCACCGAGTTCGTGGCGGAGCTCTCGCCAAAACTTAAGTGGCTGAAAACCAGCGGCATCATTGCACGTGACAAATGGGGTAATTTGCCCGGCGGCGAAATTTTTACCACGCCGCTGAATACTAATGGCGTGTTTGTGGTGGACGGAGTGGTCGGTGATTACTTGTGCGAGCGCTTTGGTGATCTTCAGTCGAATCCACTCACGATTGAAGTCGAAAATAATCGTATTCGAGCGCTGCATTCAGAAAACAAGGATTTACGCGACGAATTTCGGGCTTATACGAACACCGACGAAAACAGCGACCGCGTCGGCGAATTTGCCATCGGTACTAATATTGCCTGCACGCGCATCATCGGACACATTTTGCAGGATGAAAAAATTCCCGGAATCCATATTGCGTTTGGTCATCCCTACGCCGAGCACACCGGCGCGAACTGGACTTCCAAAACGCATATCGACTGCGTTGGCCGGGATTTCGACATCTGGTTCAACGGCCACCAGGTGATGCGGGAAGGGAAGTTTTTGATATAATTCACCGTATGATTGCTGACGTCCGCGAACGCCTTTTGGCAGCCGCCTTCGTGCCGTTCCTCATCCGCACTTCCGATGGCCGCGAATATCCGGTTCCTACAGCTGATTACGCGTTCATCACGCCACGTGGCAACCGTATAATTGTTGTCGCTGATAATGGCGCCACCGCGGTTCTAGGTCCGCTCCATATTAATAGCGTAATCGACTCGCAGCCGAACGGTGAATAGGACGCTGCGGATCTGACACAGTGGATCCGAAACTTCGCGCCGCTTTCAATGCCGACTTTACGCCGGACAAATACGACGCGCTGGTGCGGTGCGTAAATGAATCCGAGAAGTGGCCGGCGGATTTCCGGATTTCCGAGACACCGATTTTCTTAACCCGCGAATTCACGGATGAAGTCACGCGCGCCGCGAATGAAATTGTGGCCGCGACGCGCACACCGGAATTTATCAGGCATTCGGCGGTGGCGGTCCCGAAGGATTTGGAAGTGCCTAACGAATCAGCGCACCCAAGCTTCCACGTCGTCGATTTCGCAATTTGCGCCGAAGGCGATCGGTTGGTTCCCCGCTTAATCGAATTGCAGGCGTTCCCCAGCTTGTTCGGATTTCAGTTGATGCTGTTGGATTGCTTCCGCAAAGCGTACCCGGTCATTCCGCGGAATTGGACCTCCTCATTTGGTGGAATCAAAGATGCCGCGTATCTGGAAGTTCTGCGACGCACCATCATTGCGGATTCACCGCTAGAGAGTGTGGTGTTGCTCGAGATCGAGCCGGAAAAACAAAAAACGCGCGTGGATTTTGCCGCTACCGAAACGTTTCTCGGGATTCGACCGGTTTGCGTCACGAAAATCAAGAAACGTGGCCGGCAATTATTTTATGATCGCGATGGGCGCGAAGTCCGAATCGAACGAATTTATAATCGCGTCATTTTCGATGAACTGAGTCAACGGCACGACCTGAATTTACAATTTGGTTTTCAGGACGATCTCGATGTCACCTGGGTCGGTCACCCCAATTGGTATTTTCGGATCAGCAAGCATTCACTGCCAATTCTCAAAACCGAACATACTTCGCCAACGTTTTTCGTTGATGAATTTCCCTCCGACGAAAAGGTCGGACATTACGTGTTGAAACCGCTTTATTCATTTGCCGGCCACGGTGTGGACATGGAGCCGACGCGGGAAAAAATCGCTGGGTTGCAAAATCCGCGTGAGTGGATTTTGCAGAGGAAAGTTGAGTACGCTTCGTTTGTGCCGACGATCGACGGTCACAAATCGAAGGCCGAGATCCGGATGATGTTTGTGTGGCCGGATCAGGATCGCGATCCGACCCTGGTAAACAATCTCGTCCGAATGAGCCAGGGCAACATGATGGGCGTCGATTTCAACGTCGACAAGACTTGGGTCGGCGCCAGCATCGCGCTACACGATTAGCGGAATCTTAACACGTCACAAATTGACGCCGTTCAGGTTCGAGGAGATGAGCCGCTCGACGATCACGACGTCAAGCCACTCGCCATCAAGGCGCGCATGTTTCCCGTACACGCCAACCTCGCGAAAGCCGTGTTTGCGGCACAACGCGCGACTGGCTTCATTGAAAGGAAAGATGCGCGATACCAATTTCCACAATCCCAATCGCTCCGCTTCCTCGATGAGGTTAGCGAGCAGTAGATCACCAACACCTCGGCCTCTCCAGTCACGATGGACGTACATCGAGAATTCGCCGATGCCGCGATAACATTCGCGCTTCCGGTACGGCCCAGCGCCGGCCCAGCCAACAATTTCGACACCGCTTTCCGCAACAACGGCGGGATAGCGACCTGCGATGGATCGAAGCCACCCATGCTGATCTTCCGCAGATCGGAGCTCCGTTTCGAACGTGGCGACACGATCTTCGATGCCTTGGTTGTAAATGTCAGCGATCGCCGCGGCATCGTCCAAGTTGGCGTTTCGAACCTGCACGCCATTCGGCTTTGCAGCTTTGTCCACACGATTACGCCGGTTCTGTTGACACCGTTGCTTCACCGGAGCCCTGCTCGAACGCCTGCTGCACCGCGCGCCAGGGTAGCATGGCGCATTTTACGCGCTGCGGGAATTTTCGAACGCCTTGCATGACGCGAAGATCGCCGAGCGCTTTCGGAGCTTCGCTCGTATCGTCGGTCACAAGATCGTGAAATGCTCGGAGGATCTCCATTACTTCCGTTCGGCTTTTGCCCTTCAATTTCATTGTCATCAATGACGCCGAAGCCTGGCTGATGGCGCACCCGTGTCCGCTGAACTTGATGTCCTCCAATCCGCCGTTTGCATCGAATTTTACGGCTAAATGAATTTCGTCCCCGCACGCCGGATTATCACCGTGCACCAGCACGGCAGCGTCTGGTAGTTCGCCAAAATTCCGCGGCCGCCGCGAATGATCGAGGATCACCTCCTGGTAAAGCTCTTCAATTTCCGAGCTCATAACAGGGGGCGGACTGGAGATCGCCCCTCCCTGGGAGAAAAGAAATGCACCGCGTGCCGTATTGTCATTTTGAGCGAAGCGAAACGTCTCTGGCTGACCATTAACTGACCGACACAGCAAATAATCAGAGATTCTTCGCTACGCTCAGAATGACAGCATTGCCGGCTCATGAGAAGAAACGTACCGCCCGTTGGAGGATCTCAATCATTCGGTCGATCTCCTCGATCGTGTTGTAGAAATAAAAACTTGCGCGCGTTGTGCCCGAAACTTGAAAGCGGCGCATCAGTGGCTGGTTGCAGTGATGCCCGCCGCGCATAGCCAAGCCATATTGATCCGCGAAAGTGGTCAGATCGTGCGGATGCGCAGCGTCCATGACAAATCCAACGAGCGCGCCGCGCTCTTCCTTTGGACCAAAGACGCGCGTTCCCGGCAATTCAGTCAGGCGATCAGCCGCATAATGAGCAAGCTGCGAGTCGTGCTCGAAAATCGCGGCGCGTCCGATAGCCTCGATGTACTCAATTGCTGCCGCCATTCCGATCGCCCCAGCAATGTTGGGCGTGCCAGCTTCGAAGCGGTGAGGCGGTTTCTTGAATGTGCTCTTTTCGAGCGTGACGCTTACGATCATTTCGCCCCCGCCTTGCCACGGCGGCATGGAATCCAAAAGCTCCGCGCGTCCGTAAAGCACGCCGATGCCAGTCGGCGCACACATCTTGTGTCCGGAAAACGCCAGGAAATCGCAGCCCAACTCCTGCACATCTAGCGGCATGTGCCCCGCACTTTGGGCCGCGTCCACCAACGTCAGCGCGCCCACAGCGCGAGCTTTGGCGCAAAGCTCGGCGACTGGATTAATTGTTCCCAGCGAATTTGAGATGTGTGTGAAAGCGAAAAGTTTTACTTCTGGGGTGAGCAAGGAAGAAAGCTGGTCAACATCAAGAGTTCCATCGTCACGCACCGGCAGAAATCGAAGACGCGCACCTTTGCGTTCCGCCAGCAACTGCCATGGCACCAGATTGCTGTGATGCTCCATCACGGTCAGAAGAATCACGTCCCCTTGGCGAAGAAATTTTTCGCCCCATGCTTGCGCCACGAGATTGATACTCTCTGTCGTGCCACGCGTGAAGATGATTTCGTCAGGAGTCGCCGCGCCGATGTACTCGGCGACCCGCTGCCGCGCGTGTTCATACGCGTCGGTTGCGCGCCCGCTCAGCGTGTGCAGCCCGCGATGAACATTTGCGTTGTCGTGTTCGTAAAAATTCCGCAACGCCTCAATGACCGCGCGCGGCTTTTGCGAAGTCGCAGCGCTATCAAAGTAGATGAGCTCATGGCCGCGTACCTGCTGACGCAGGATCGGGAAATCCTGGCGAACAGTCTTCCAATCGACAGTGCTCGCAGCAATGTTGTGCACCTCCTAATCTGCTACGCGCGCCGCCAAGCGCCAGTGCAGAAGATGGGTAGCGCACGCGTCCCGCGTGCTGGCGAGCGCGTCCGCGCGATTTCAAACTCTTCCGTGGTGTTCGTAAACACAGGTGCGACCGCGACCAGGAAAAAGATTGTTTCGGCGTGACGCCGAAACCAGCACGCGAGACGCATGCGGTACCCGGAGACGCGGCGCTTACCGGCTTAGCTTACCTCTAATTCTTCGTTTACTTCGGCAAACGCATTAACCGCGAACTCCAAGTCTTCGCGCGAATGCGCGGCGGAGACCTGCGTGCGGACACGCGCGGTGCCGTGTGGAACGACCGGATAGAAGAAACCGATTACGTAAACACCTTTATCCAACATGCGCGCGGCGAACTTTTGCGACTTTGCAGCGTCGCCAATCATGATGGGGACGATCGGATGCACGCCGGGCTTGATGGTCAGGCCGCGTTCGGTCAGCGCAGCGCGGAAAAACGTTGTGTTTTCCTGAAGTTTGTCGCGCAGTTCGGTCGACGCGCTGAGAAGCTCAAGCGCTTTCAGAGAAGCAGCAACAACTGGTGGCGCGATTGTGTTGGAAAATAGATAAGGCCGGGAACGTTGTCGCAGGAGATCGACAATTTCCTTTCGTCCGCTGGTGAAGCCGCCGCTGGCGCCGCCGAGAGCCTTTCCAAGCGTGCCGGTGATAATATCGATCCTTCCAATCACGCCGCGATATTCGTGCGTGCCGCGTCCGGTTTTGCCGAGAAAACCGGTGGCGTGCGCGTCGTCGATCATCGTCAGCGCGTCGTACTTTTCCGCGAGGTCGCAAATCGCCGAGAGATTTGCGATTGTGCCGTCCATCGAAAAACAACCATCAGTGGCAACTAATCTGAAGCGCGCATCTTTCGCGGCACCGAGTTGCGCTTCCAGATCTGCCATGTCGTTGTGCTTATACCGAAACCGTTGCGCTTTGCAGAGGCGAATGCCGTCGATGACGCTGGCGTGATTCAACTCATCACTGATCACCGCGTCTTTCTCGGTCAGCACTGTTTCAAACAATCCGCCGTTGGCATCGAAACAGGAGGGATAAAGGATCGTTTCCTCTGTCCCCAGAAATTTCGTGAGGGCTGCTTCCAGTTCCTTGTGAATGTCCTGTGTGCCGCAGATGAAACGCACGCTCGCCATGCCGAAACCGTGCGTATCGAGGGCTTTTTTAGCCGCGGCAATCAGCGCCGGATGATCGGCCAGGCCAAGATAGTTATTCGCGCACATGTTCAGGACGCGCTTGCCGCCCGTGATCGCGATGTGGGCATCCTGCGGACTTGTGATGACGCGCTCGGTTTTGAACAAACCTTGCGATTTAATTTCTTCCAGCGTCTGAGAAATTGTTTTTTCGAATTCCGCGATCATAAACCGCAGATTACGCAGAAAAGATCAATCAGGAAACCATGAATCGGACGAGAAGAAGCGCACATAAAACCGTTCGTGGGTTTTGGATTCCAAATTTGTATTAAAAGAGGACTGTGCACTTCACAAAGGCCACCGAATAAGCATCGACAAAAACCGTGTCCGCTGAGCAGTATTCGTGGCTCACAGCCTAAGCAGGAACCTCCTAAGGTTTCCCAAGGAAGCTCCAAAAGTTTCCCCTAAACTGTCGGGCTGTCTTTTCTTTCGCCAGACTTTTTTAGGCTTCGATTTCTTCCGATAGTGGCGGTACGCGCACGGCCTACCTCAATCACATTTGGCACGTGCCTGATCCTTTGGTCGGAGAGGATTATGTACTTGATAAATGGACGCTTTTACGGCTCACGGCGTTCTGCGATTGAATTGCCTGGCGCGCTCAACGACAGTTCCTGCCATGAAAAAGTCGATCATTCATGTTTCAGCGCTCTCTGTAGTGGTGATGGCGCTGGTTTCTTGCGCGAGCCATGCCGACGTTGATCCTTTCCGAGTTCCCGCTGAAACAACGACGCGATACCAAGAACCAGCGCCAGCGCACGATCACATCGGTGGAGTTGATCTCTAACCGACAACCTCCCGCAGAAGTTCTCGAAAAGTTCTTGCGAAATTGTGAATAACTGTTAATAACTCGCCTTGGTGATGCGCCTTGACCTACGCTGAGCGTCGTAACCTTGCCTTAATCCTGCTGGCGGTTTTCATCGCCCTTATTCTGCTTACCGGCTGCGGCACCACACATCATCACGCATTGCCCGCGTACGAACCTCCCCTGGCGAAGACAAATTTTCAGCAGGTGCGCACGACAGCGTACACGCATACTGAATCTGACCATCTCCAGTACAGTAATCACAATGCTCTCGGTGGAGAATTGCACGCCGCAGGTCCGGCGATTCACCGCGCCGAAGTTGTAACGCGCGCAACGCTGGCCTATGAAGTGCCGCGCGCGATTCCGGTCAATGAGAGCACCTCATACTCGCCACGGCTGCAACGATTCTCCATGGATGGACCCGAAACCGTGACACCCGGTCCGAAACGTGCGCCGAGAATAATTCGCGCCGTCAAACGCGCTGTAGTCGTATCGCGTCCGCCACAGATTGGCAGCGCGGCGGCCGATTGGTCGCGTTGGCCGGCGGGCACCGTCTTTCGTTTACTGTCGACCGGACAAAACTACCGCGTGGAAGACTACGGTTGGGCGCTTTCGGGCCGCAACACCATCGATCTTTACATGGCAAACCAGCGTGAAATGAACAGCTGGGGCGCGCGTCCTGAAACCATTGAAATCCTAAAATGGGGTGATCCGCAGGAGAGCCTGCAATTTCTACGCCGCCACCAGGATTACAGGCACATCAAACGGATGGTGCTTGAGCTCGAAGGCCGGCAAAAAGAAGCGGCCAAGCTGCGGTAGCTAAGGAGTGACGGCTTCACAGCCGTCGCCGTCACGTTCACTTCGACTGCTGGGAAGCCGTCGCTCCTTACTCGCTCCAGTTGAGCACAATTTTGCCGGAATTTCCGGATTTCATTAACTCGATTGCTTCCTTGAACTGCGTGTATGGAAAGCGGTGGGTGATGACCGGAGAAATATCCAGACCACTCTGAATCATGGCCGTCATTTTGTACCAGGTTTCGTACATTTCGCGGCCGTAAATGCCTTTGATAGTGAGCGCGCTGAACACGACGGTGTTCCAATCGATGGCAGCGCTGCCGGGCATGATGCCTAACAACGCGATTTTGCCGCCATGAAACATGTTAGGCAAAATGTCAGCGAACGCTTTCGGATTGCCGGACATTTCCAGCGCCACATCAAATCCTTCCTTCATCCCGAGCTTCTGCATCGCATCGGCAACTTTCTCGGTGCGCACATCCAGTGCGAGATCCGCGCCCATTGTGTGCGCAAGATTTAATCGATACGGGTTTACGTCGGTCACAACCACGTGCCGCGCGCCGGCACGTTTGCAAATCGGAATCGCCATGCAACCAATCGGCCCCGCGCCAGTGATGAGCACGTCTTCACCAACGAGATCGAATGAGAGCGCGGTATGCACCGCGTTGCCTAACGGGTCAAAGCAGGAAAGCACATCCAGCGAAATGGACGGATCGGCATGCCAGCAGTTGTCCTGTGGAATAGCAACGAATTCCGCCCATGCACCGGGACGATTCACACCTACGCCTTGTGTGTTAGGACAAAGGTGACGCCGTCCCGCAAGACAATTGCGGCAGTGTCCACAAGTGATGTGTCCCTCCCCTACCACCAGATCGCCGCGCGCAAATCCTTTGACCTGATCACCGACGGCATCGACGACGCCGGCAAACTCATGACCGATGGTCATCGGCACTGGAATGGTTTTCTGCGCCCAGTCATCCCAGTTGTAGATGTGCACGTCCGTCCCGCAGATGGACGCCTTCAACACCCGGATCAGCACGTCCTCACCGCCGACTTTTGGAACCGGCACGTCTTCCAACCACAGACCCGGCTCGCGTTTGGCTTTAACAACGGCCTTCATCATTTTTTGCACGAGGACAAACTAAGCGGATCAGGAACGCAGGAAAGCATGAAAGCACGGCAACGCGTTGCCCAATGGTTAAATGCTGTGTCGCAATGCTTCAACGCCAAGGAGCCTGCTAGTGTTCGGTTTATGTTGACATTTCGCCCGCAGTCTCGGTAAAAGCTTTTTAAGCGGTATAACAAATTGCCGGAATTCTAACGGGGCGGCATTTCCGCGAGTGCGGGCTTACCGGGATGAGGGAGAATTCACGACAGCTAAAAACAGGAAACCAAATCATGAAAAATCAAACTAAGATGTCGATGACCATTCTGCCGGTGTTGGCGTGCATTGCGCTATTACCAGCGCAAGCAGTTAGTCCCGCGCCAGACGGATGTTATCCCAATCTCACGACTGCGGAAGGATGCGGGGCGCTCAATTCCCTGAGTACCGGTTCAGGAAATACAGCACTTGGTTGGCGTTCGCTCCTTTCGACTACCGGCGGCAGTTTCAACACTGGTGTTGGCGCAGGAGCGCTGGCCCTCAACAACGGGAATTCCAACACGGCAGTGGGCGTTGCTGCGTTGTTGCTCAACCCTGCCGGCTCAAACAACACAGCCGTTGGAACCGGCACGCTTCTCAACAACACCGCGGACCGCAACACGGCCGTTGGCGCAAATGCGCTCAATGCCGATAACAGCGGTACCGACAACTGTGCGGTGGGGTTTGACGCACTCACATTGGACACGACCGGTGGCGCTAATACGGCAGTTGGCCGTGGCGCACTGGATCAGAATGTGACCGGGAATTTCAACACGGCGATCGGTAAGGATGCTGGCGGCTTAGCCACCGGCAGCGGCAACGTCTATATTGGTCACTTGGTGACTGGTGTTGCCGGTGAGAACAATCATACGTACATCCGAAATATCGAAGGCACTTCAGTCAATGGTATGGGTGCCGACATTGTTACCATAGATTTGACCACAGGCTTGCTTGGTCACGCCAGCTCCTCGCGCCGCTACAAGGAAGACATCAGGCCAATGGAAAAGACGAGCGAGGCGCTATATCGGCTGCATCCGGTCACGTTTCGCTACAAAAAGGAGATCGATCGGACCCAGTCGACTGCCTTTGGCTTGATTGCCGAGGAGGTAGCGAAGGTGAATCCAAATCTGATAGCCTGCAATTCTCAAGGCCAGCCTGAGAGCGTGCATTATGAAATGGTGAATGCGATGTTGTTGAACGAGTTCCTCAAAGCGCACCAAAAGCTAGAGGCACAGGAAGCGACTATTGCGGAGTTGAAGTCAACAGTCGCGCAGCAACAGAAGGGAATGGAAACGCTGAGCGCGCAAATCCAAAAAGTCAGCGCACAGATGCAGGTAAACAATCCCGCGCCGCAACTGACTGCACACAATGAGTAGCAGTTAGTTAGGGCTTAAAGCCAAAACTCCTTCACAAAGCCGCCACTTCTTTCCAGTGGCGGCTTTTCGTTTATCGAGTGTACGAGAGATCCAGCGAATTCGCCTTGAATGATAATCTCCGGCCGCCAGGTTAGACAGACCGGTGCAGTAAGCGTCCAGCTTGAAATCAGCAAGCCAGGAACAAATATTAGCTATTGTTCATCACAATTGTGAAATGATAGTTTGCTCCTATATGAAGAGGTTCTTTGTCCTTTCGACGTTCTGCTGTTTTGCGATGATTTGCGCCTGCCAAAAACAGGATTCGGCAGCTGAAGCGCAACTTGCTCAACGAAAGGCAGAACTGGACGCGCGCGAGCAAGCTCTGGATGAAAGAGAAAAAGCCTTAGCGAACAGCCGCATCATGCCCTCACGGCAGCAGAGCCGCAACCCTGCCGAGGTGGAAGCGGAAAAAGAAAAGCGGTTACAACAGCTTCCTCCGGAAATTCGTGCGCTGATTCCCGACCGCGAACACATGAACTCTGCAAGGCTTCGAAAAGAGCGTGAAACTGCGGTTCAGGGCCCGACGCCCGACCCGGAGCAGGCGAAAGCCGAACGAGACAAGAGAATACAACAGCTTCCACCCGAACTTCAGGCGCTCGTTCGTGGCCACTCGTCGGTAGATGGCCGAACGGCTGAAAAAGGGACAGCAACAGCAGACCGAACCGAGCGGTTGCGTCGTCTCGAAGAGGAGCGAAGAAACAGGTTGAATGCGATCGCCTCTCCGAATCCAGAGTCATCTGATACGCAGCCCGCGTCGCCGTCTCCTTCGCCCACTCCGCAATAAATTGATCGCTGCTCGCAGCTCCATACGAAGCAGAGCATTCCGGCGCCGCTGATTCCAAACGCGGATTGAAATCTCCAGCCGCCTTGTAGAATAATCGCGCGATGACAGCTCGCGAGCGCGTGGCACAGCTTCTGAAAGCCTGGCCGAAAATTTATCCACACGCGCACTGCGAGCTGGATTTTCGCAACCCGCTCCAGTTGCTCGTAGCGACCATTCTTTCGGCGCAATCCACGGACAAACGCGTCAACATTGTTACGCCAGCGCTGTTTCGAAAATATCGCACAGCGAAAAATTATGCGGATGCGCCGCTCCCCGAGTTGGAAAACGTGATCAAATCCACGGGCTTCTATCGTAACAAAGCAAAGAGCATTCGTGGCGCGATGCGCGAAATCATCGAAAAACACAGCGGCAAAGTGCCCGAAACAATGGCGGAATTATGTGCGTTACCCGGCGTGGGCCGCAAGACTGCGAACGTGGTACTGGGCAACGCCTTTCATATAGATGAGGGAATCGTGGTCGACACACATGTGATCCGGCTATCGCAGCGCCTTGGCCTAACGAAACAAAAGGATCCGGTAAAGATTGAGCTCGACTTGATGAAGATCGTGCCGCGTGAGCATTGGACAGACTGGAGTCACTGGCTGATCTGGCATGGGCGGCGCCGTTGCTACGCGCGCAAGCCAGACTGCAGCCGGTGCGAAGTGTTCAAGCTCTGTCCCAGCGGGAAAATCTTCCTGCGTACTGGCAAGGCGCTAAAGCCCTCCGAAAATGCTTGAACCTTCGCGTCCCGACGGCCAAGATCGCGACCCACTTGAGAACGCTCGCTATCGCCGTTCTTATTCTGCTTACTGCCAGCGGTTTCGCCGCCGCTGAAGTCCCGCAGCTTCAGCAGTTGCGAGACCAACTGAAGAAGGCTCAAGACGCCGAAGACAAGCCCGCAATCATTGAAACGAGCCGGCGCATTGTCGGCATCGCTCCAAACGACGCCGGGACATGGAACACGCTCGCGCAGACGCAATTCGAAACCGAGGAATTTGATGGCTTGGAACGCACGCTCGATGCGTGGCAAAAAGCATTCAAGCGACCGCCCCAAGCGATCGAAGATTTTCGCGCCGAGCTCTGCCTCAAACGCAAGAATTACCAATGTGCAGAACAGCACTGGCTTGCTTTTATCGCGACTAAGCCGCCGCGAGCCGATGTCGCAACCGATTACGACAGCCTGGCCGAATTGTGCGCAGCGCAGACGCGTTGGGCAGACCATGCGGCATACCGGACGAAAGCAATCGCGGCGCAGGACACCGCCGCTCGGCGGGTGCTACGTGCGGTCGCTTTTCTGCGCCTGCACAGCTGGGACGCTGCTTATGCCGATATGGCGAAAGCGAACAAGATGGACGCTACCGACGCACAGGTGAAGGAGTGGCTCCCGCAATTCGAGCAATTGCAAAAATTCCTGCCGCAAATCAAACCGCTCGACGCACAGATTGCGAAATCGCCAGACGATGTCGCGCTGTTGCTTGAACGTGCCCGCGTCTTCGTTCTCGCCGGCCGTCCGTTGCTTGCGATCGATGACGCCGAGCGCGCGTTCAAGCTTCAGCCCGCATCGATGCGCGCGCGCATTCAATTAGCCGAAGCATTGCTGGATGCAGGCCAACCCGAGGACGCCGCAAAGTTGCAGGTCGACAGGTATCTTCGTCGCGGAGAAGACAAGCAAGTTGGCGATGAGGCACTGCGGGAACTTGGGGCGCTTGACGCTCGGCTAGCGGCGAATCCCAACGATGCGGACGCGCTGGTTGCGCGCGCGAAAATCTTGAGAGACTTGCGTCAATTCACACTCGCTCTGGCGGACGCGAATGCCGCTCTGGCGATCAATGATAAATCGCCAGCCGCACATTTCGAAGCCGCGCAAGATCTCGACGGGCTGGATCGGCAAAAAGAGGCGCTATTGCATGCTCGCATCGCGACGGAGTTGGATCCCCGCAATCCAGAGATGTGGTTCTTTCGCGGCGTGCTTGAACGACAGCGTGCAGACTTCGCAGAAGCGGTTTTGTCGCAAACGCACTCAATCGAGATTGACGAGTCACTGGTCGCACTCAACGAGCGCGAGCGATGCGAACGGCGCATCGGAAAGACAGCCGAAGCCGACGCCGATCTGCGCCGGATTCAGGAACTGACGCCACAAAAATAATGAACCAGCCATTCTGCAAATGTGGGAGTCGCCTTAGTGCGGCGACCGGTCGGGGCACCGAGGCCCCTCCCATATTTCGCCGAGTCGCCGGTTCGCCATTTCGCCATTGCATACCTTTTCTCGTTTCCGTTCTGACGATTGCCATAGCCGGCGCGAGTTTCGCGCAAGACGAAGAAGAGGAAGCATCGAATGCAAAACCCGATGCCGGCGGCATTGTCCTCGATCCGTCGAGCGGGAAGATCGCGGAAGGCGACACAATCACCGTGACGTTTCCCGTCTCGATGGTCGCCGCCGATCTCATCGATCTCGGTGATCAGCCAAGCCCTTTTGTTAGCGAGCCGAAACTTGAGGGCACGTTTCTCTGGAAAAGTCAGACTGAAGGCGTTTTCACGGTGAGCGGCGTCGTGGCCGAAGCGCGACATCGGCTGACGCTGGCTCCAGGACTAAAGGACGCGACGGGCAAACCGTTTGTGGTGAAAGAGTGGAGCGCCGAATTCAAAACTCCCAAGTTTGCGATCACGACTGAGTTCAGCGAGCGCAAACAATTGCCGGCACGCCCGCAAATCTATCTCGACTCAACCTACGCGGTTCGTCTGGATGAAGCTGCGCAGCACATTTACTTCCAAGACCGCGAAGCGCACCAGCGTTTTCCAGTTGAAGTAATTCAATCGGGTGAAGACAAAACCGCGAATTCGCTGGAAGCGAGCGGCTTTCGAGTCGCGCCCCGCGCACCGCTTCCAGTGGGACACACATTTGACCTCATCGTGAATGGGTTGCTCGATGCGAAAAGCCGCAGGCCACTGCCATATTTGCAAGTAATACCCGCCGGTAAAACCGAACCGCTCGAAGTGCAATGGCTCGGCGCGTTTAACCATCCGCTGGAGGAGCCCACGATTCGCATCAAATTCGACGACACGATCGATCCCCTGGAAGCCACGCCGGAGCGGATTCGTGTCGAGCCTGCGGTGAAGGAAATGAAACTCCTTGCGAGTGGCGACCAGATTCAAATCACAGGGGATTTCGATCCAAAGCAGCGCTACAAAGTCAGTATTTCGCCGGAACTAAAGGGCGACCGCGGCTACGGAATCGAGTCTGAATCGCACTGGGGCGCGACGTTTCGACCGAAGGAATCGTGCCTGATCTTTCCATCCACTCAGGTGTTTGCGCGTGCGCGACCAGGAACTGCGTTTTGCATTCTTCCAAGTCAACACACCACAAGTCACATGGAAATTGGCGCGCATTCCTGCCGAGAAATTGTCGGCTGTTACCGCGCGGGTGAAAGAATTCGGAAAGGACGCGCGGGATCCCATCACCGGCGATGTGGTAATCGATCCGCGCACAGGATTCGCGAAAGAATTTCAGACTGAATTGCTCGTCGAGGCGTTTCAACTGCCAGTGGCGAGCAGCGGCGCCTTCGACGCCACGAGCAACGATACCGAAACACGACGCGATGTCCGTTGTACACCGGCCGAAGCCACCGCAAAGACGGCCGTTCCAGCAGCAAATGAAACCTTCTCCGGTCCATATCTCTTCGAGGCGAGCGCAACTCTGCCTGACGGTCGCATCGTTGGAAATCGGTCGCTCATTTGCCTTAACGATTACCTGCTCACGCAGAAACGAACACCGACCAAGGTGATCTTACGTCTGGCGAAAATGTCCGACGCGAATTCCGTGGCCGGAGTGACAATTCGCGCGCTCACCGAAGAGAACATCGAACTCGCACGCGCAGTCACAAACAAGGAAGGCATCGCAGAATTTCCGAAGGATCAAGTTTTCCCGAAAACAAATGATTCTAAAGCGCAGAATACGCATCTCTTTATCGCCGACACTGCGACTGGTCCGGCGCTGCAATTTGCTGAAGCCACAGCATATCCCTCGGGAACTGATTCCGCTCCTTCACCGAACACACCGCACGCCGAAATCATCACGGATCGCAATCTTTATCGTCCTGGCCACACCGTGAAGATGAAGGGATTGGCGCGGGACATTTCCGACTCCACCGGCCTTACGATCCCCGCCGGCGCCTCCGTGCACTGGACCATAAAAGAAAGCGACGGCAGCCGGGTTGTTGGTGAAGGAAACACGACAATATCGGGTTATGGCGGATGGGAAGCGGAGTGGAATGTGCCAGAAAAGGCAAAGCTCGGGAGTTACGAAGTGCGCTGCGCCGTGGCTGGTCGCGATTACGCAGGCGTAACGGTGATCAGCGTTCAGGAGTACCGCGTTCCGCTGTTCTCGGTTATGGTCGAAACAACGACACCAGAAATTGGCACCACCGCGCATGCGCGGATCTCCTCTGCTTATTTTCACGGCGCACCGAACGCGGGAGCGCGGGTGCACTGGAAAGCGAGCTGGACAACAATGGCTGACTTCGCCAGCGATTCCAACGAACCGTATCGAAAACGTTTCAATTCTTATGCCGAGATCGGTCCGCGGCTCGATGTCGACAGTGAGGACATAAAAACAATCGAAGGCGATACGCAGCTCGATGCGCACGGTTTCGCGACGATCGCCTGCGAATCGCCGTTCAAAGACAATCCCGCCGTCGGCCGCACGACCGTTATCTGGCGCGCCGACGTTACCTCAATCGACGGACAAACCCTTAGCGGCGGCGACACTGCCACGCTGTTCGCGGCAGAAACGCGT
The DNA here is from genome assembly GCA_963805485.1 of uncultured Verrucomicrobiae bacterium. Classification (GTDB taxonomy): domain Bacteria; phylum Verrucomicrobiota; class Verrucomicrobiia; order Chthoniobacterales; family UBA10450; genus Udaeobacter. The sequence goes on from CAWDUN010000004.1 coordinate 33,781, forward strand.
CTCGGAGTGCATGCCGAAGAACAGGCTACCGAACCGTCTGGCCTGCCCGCCGGAGCCTCGGCGAAGGCGGAAATAAAAGTCGACATTGATGCGCTTGATCCGGAAGACCACAAAACGGATGGAGTTCTTGTTCGCGCGGACCTGTTCCACGTCACCACAAAGACGGTCAAAGAACAACTCGCGCCGTTTGTTTATCGTTATCGTAACACCGACCAGTTCGCGAAAGTCGGATCGCAAGAGTCGAAAACGCCGGCCGAACTTATTTTCCCAACAACGGAGACAGGCCGTTACGTAGTTGCCGTTAACGCCACACAAGTCAAAGCACCGATGGTTAGCGATGAAACTACTGTTACTGGTGAACAACCGGCGCAGCTACCGGTGGTCAACGAGACCACGTTCAAGATCGAGCATTCCCGAAAGGATTCGGGATTTTTACCGGGCGAGAAAGCCGCGTTCACAATACAGGCGCCATTCGGTGGCGTGGCGTGGGTATCAGTCGAAACGGATGAGGTGCTCGACACGCTGCTCGTTCCGGTAAAAGGCAATGCCGGCCGGATCGAAGTGCCTATCAAAGAAAGTTATGCACCGAACGCAACGGTTTCGATCTACCTCGTTAAGCCTGGCGGCGAAAACGAGCTTCCGCTGGAACGTTTCGCTTACACTGAAATCGATGTTCGCCGACCTGACCGCGAACTGAAAGTTGCGCCGCATCTCGCTAGCAGTACCGCGAAACCGGGTGATGTCGTGCGTGGTGAAGTGCTGGTGACGTCGCAAGACAAACCAGTTGCCGACGCCGATCTGCTAGTGTTCGCAGTCGACGACGCCGTTCTGACCCTGGGCGATTGGAAGCTGCCGAACATTGGTGCGCGCTTTTACTCAAGGAATAGCTTCTCAGTGCGCACTTACGAGGCGCTCCATGGTTATATTGAGAATCTCGCCAAACTCAGTTTGACCGAAAAAGGATTCGTCATCGGTGACGGCGGAGAGGAAGCGATCTCGAACGTCAAAAATGTTCGCAAAGAATTTCGCACTCTCGCGTATTGGCAGGGCAATTTGCGGACTGGCGCTGACGGTAAGGTCGCATTCGAATTCGTGGCGCCAGATAACCTGACCACATATCGCATCGTGGCGGTCGGAGAAACCAAGGCTGAATCAATTCGGCGGCGATGCGGCGGAGACGGTGAAAATATCGAAACCGCTCCTGATCGATCTGGCGTTGCCGCGTTTTCTGCGCGAGGGCGATGAAGTCGAATTGCGCGCCGTTGTCCGCCAAAATTTCGCCGACAGCGGTGGCGTCACGACGCGGTGTGTGACAGACGCCAACATAAAGTTACTGGGCGGCGATGTGACCACTCAGTCAACGCAACGCGATGCGCCGACGGTGTTTCGTTTCAAAGCAAAAGTCACCGACCCCAATCTCGCGCCGACAAAGGTGCGCTTCGAAGCGGTCTCCGACTCAAACAAACAAATGTCCGACGCGGTTGAGATCACGATTCCGGTGCAAGCGCCGACGATCGTGCGCAAAGAAAGCGTGGCCGCTTCGTTCAGTGGTCCGCAGTTCGATGCTCGACGCGCGATGCCCGAAGCCTGGAAACGAGGCCGCGGCCATTTCACCACAACGATTTCAACTTCACCGTGGCTGCCACAGATGTCGGGGCTTCCAGTGATTCTGGAATATCCGCACGGCTGTTTCGAACAAATTTCCACCAAGCTGCTGGGTTACAGTTTGCTTGCGAACGTTCTCGCTTACCTGCCGGATTTTCAGCAACGCGATGTCGAATATCGCGCCACGCTCGAGCGCGGGATGAAACAGTATGCCGATTCGGTCCAAGAGGACGGCACGCTCCCCTACTGGCCCGGCGGCAATACAGGCAACGGTTTTGTCACATGCCAGGCGCTCTGGTCCGTCAATCGAATCGGTCAATGCCGGTTTCGAGCCGCCGTCGGATTTACAAGAGAAACTCGCAGCTGCCGTAACGAAAATGGTCAAAGGCCAAATGCCGGCGTCGCGATTTCAAAAATGCTTCGCGCTTTTCGTGCTGACCCAATCCGAGGACGGCGACGATTACAAAAACGAGTCGCAGGAGTTGTATCTCCATCGAAATGAAGGCAGCGATGAAGATCGCGCGTTGCTCGCAATCGCGTTGCATCAGCAAAACATCATGGCCCACGAGCAGCAGCAACTTCTTCGCGAGATCGATAAGCCGATCAAAGAGCGCGCCTTTAATCCTGCCACGTTTTCCTCGATGACGCGCGCGGAGGCGATGCGCGCGTTCGCCTTCAACGTCATCTCGCCGCCGGCGTGGACGAAGCAGCGGAAACAACAGGCGCGCGAGCACATGTCGAAATTAATGGACGACGCCGGCTCCCTTTCGACACAGGAAAACCTGTGGCTCCTGCTGGCGTTTACATCAATGATCGGCACGGAAACAACGCCGGAACTTCACCCGGCGCAGCCGGCAGCAGCCGTCGTTTCAAAAAATGGCCGTTCGGCTGCGTGGGTGGATCATAAAGTGGAGAATGATCTTGCGATCAAGGGCCTGAATCAGAGCGCGCTTACTTTTCTGATGCAGGCGGAATATTCCACCACCGAAGTTGATACCGACCGTGTGGACCGCGGATTTCGCATCGAGCGTGTCGTAAAAAATCTCACCGACGCCACGCGCGCAGGCACTCCAAATGCGCCATTAAAATTGGGCGATCAACTGCTCATCACGTACCGGCTGAATACGCGGAAGCTTCAGAATTTTGTCGCACTGGACGATTCGTTACCTGCGGGTCTTGAAGTAGTGAATCCGAATCTTGCGCTCGTGGGAAAATTCTACCAACTGCCGCCACCCGATCCGCAGGATCGTTTGTTAGGCTTATCGTATTCCGAGATGCGCGATCGCTCGGCGCTTCTTTATTTTGACACTGTCGATCCCGGCTCGGGCACGTACTCGATCCTGGCGCGCGCAACAGCCGCAGGCACCTTCCGCTGGCCGGCCACGCAAGTCGCGCCCATGTACGACAGCCGTTTCTCCGGGCTCTCGCCCTCAAGCGTATGCGTCGTCTCCGCCGATTGATTCCGGGGACGCCGCACGCGTCTCGCGTGCGTTCTCCGGAATTTCGCATCCGCGTTACCTGGTAGCTTCTGTTCTTATTGCCGTTTTTGTTATTCATCGCGATTTGCATGGTGGCTGCCGATACCTAACGAGCTGCAAAAATCGCCGAGCGGAACGTTAACGTTGCTCGATTGTCGTGGACGCGAAATTGCCGAACTCGCGTCGTCGGAAGCGCGCACCCAATTTCCAGTCGCGCTCGAGCAAATGGGACCGTGGCTGCCACGCGTAACCGTGGCGCTGGAAGACCGGCGATTTTACGAACACCGCGGCGTTGACTGGCGCGCGACCGTTGCCGCGTGCGCACGCAATTTGCGATCGCGGCAAATTGTTTCGGGCGCATCTACGATCACCCAGCAGCTCGTGAAAGTCGCGAACAGCCGTGAGCGGCGTAGTTGGAGCGGCAAAGTTTACGAGGCAATCGTCGCTTGGAAATTGGAACGGCGTTGGAGCAAGCAGCGCATTGTGTCGCGAATACTTAAATCGCAGCAGCTACGGAAATCGGCGACTCGGCCCGGAGGCCGCTGCTCGCGCGTATTTCGGAAAACCGGCTCGCGATCTCACTTTGAGCGAAGCAATTTTCCTGGCTGGTCTGCCGCAGGCGCCAACACGCTTCAATCCCTGGCGCCATCCGGAGGAAGCAAATCGTAAATACGCGCGATCGCTCGCGCGGCTTGCTGATTTGGGAGTTATCACGCGCGACCAGCAATCGCTGCTAATCTGAGCCGCCAAAAATCGTGCGCAGCGATCCGCCGCGTTTTGCGCCGCATTTTGTGGATGCAGTCGTGGCGCAACAACCCGGAACTGCGCGGCACGGTCAGGACAACACTCGACCTTGATCTGCAAGCGACGGTCGAACGTTTGGCGCGGTCGCATTTGTCAGCGTTAAACCGTCATGACATCACGCAGGCCGCGGTTGTCGTGGTCGAAAACGCAACGGGCGCAATTCGCGCCATGGTTGGATCGGAAAATTATGCAGTGTCGCAGATCAACGGAGCGACGGAGCCACGCAGTTGCGGATCGACATTGAAACCATTCGTTTACCTCGACGCGATCGACAAACGGCTGTTCACCGCCGCGAGCTTGTTGCCCGACACGCCGGATGCCATTCGCAATGAGTACGCCGATTACGATCCGCAAAATTACAGTCATCATTATTTTGGACCGGTGCGCTTGCGCGAAGCGCTCGCTTGTTCACTCAATGTGCCGGCGGTGTTTGTGCTAAGCCAGCTCGGCGCACGGCCAACGTTTTATCAGTTGCAGAAGTGGGGCTTCAATTTTCCGCAGGGCCTCGATGAATACGGCGCCGGCTTTGTTTTGGGGAATGCCGAGACGCGCCTCGTCGATCTTGCCGCTGCGTATGCCGGGCTCGCTCGCGGCGGGACAGCCATCCGCGCAAAATTTTTGGAATCAGAACATCGGCCGGTCACTCGCATCGCCTCGCGAGAGGCGACAGCGATTATCACCGACATTTTGTGCGATAACGACGCGCGCCAGAAAAGTTTTGGACTGCGTTCACCGCTCGCTTTCGAAGAACGCATTGCGGCAAAAACCGGAACCAGCAGCGGTTTCCGCGACACATGGACGGTGGGCTTCGACAAAGAACACACCGTCGCCGTTTGGGCAGGCAATTTCGACGGACGACCAATGCGCGACACGTTTGCCGTGCGTGCGGCCTCACCGCTCTGGGCAGCGGTTATGCGGGAATTGCTCAGACGCGATCATCCGCTCGATGCCAGCGACGGAAAATGATAAACTGATCCGGCGACAGGTTTGCAAAACCACGGGTCTGCTTCCCTCCCATTTCAGTAACGCAAGCATGCCAGAGCTTTTCCTTGCCGGAACCGAGCCTCACGAAGACTCGGCACATTACTTTGCGAACGATGGGAAGTTGGTTTTGCCCAATCATTACGCGCGCTGGTGCGCGACTCGTGACAATACGATCGGCGCACACGTGCAATCCGATTTTCACATTACCAGCCCGCCGCCAAACGCGCATTATCAGATTGATCCTGTCCTTCCAGCGTCACAGCAAATGGTCGAACTCACTGCAGCATCAGCGGGCGACGTGGAATGGTTCGTGAACGGCGCGCCAGTCGCGTCACAGAACGCGACGGCCGATTCTTCTGGCAGCTTGCCGCAGGCGAATGGAACGTGCGCGCCGTCAGTCGCGAAAACTTCGCCGAGCAAAAAATTGTCGTCGATAGCATGAGCAACTAGCGCCTTCGCTTTTTGCTCGACTCAGCACGGATGATTTCGTAAAACTCAGGTGTGTTCGGGAGCAAGCGCATCGGGCCGCGTGTTGTAGAGTCCGCTGTCTCAGCGGGGTCCATCGGACGCGCGCGGCGTGGCTGCGCTGAGGACAGCGCACGCTACAGCAAACTCCGCTTGCTTGTAGTTTCTGTTGTGCTGTTTTGCGCAATCATAATGCCCGCACGTGCGAGCACTGTCATCGTAACTAACACGAATGACAGCGGCCCGGCTCCTTGCGTCAGGCGCTCAGGGACGCGCATGATGGTGACACGATTAACTTCGCAGTTACCGGAACGATCACTTGACCAGCGGCGGACTCCCAGTGAACAAGAGTCTGACGATTTCAGGCCCTGGCAAGGATCAACTCTCAATCGATGGCAACCAGGCGTCACTTGTGTTCGGGATTTTTTCCGACAAAACTGCCACGATTTCCGATCTGACTATCAGGAACGCTCAGTCTGGGGTACTGAGCGAAGGAACGGTAACCGTGACGAATTGCGTGCTGAGCAATTCAAACGTCGGGCTCAGTAACTATGGAGTGGCTGCGGTGAGTAGCTGCGTTCTCACCGGCAACTTATACGACGGCCTCTACAGTTACGCGGGCGTAACGACTGTCAGTAATTGCGTTGTCAGCGGCAACGCAGGCGCCGGCCTGTTTAATACCGGCTATTTTGGTCCTGACAATTCGGTTACGGGCCACTCGATGACAGTCTCGGACAGCGTTATCAGTGATAACTCCGGACCAGGCGTCAAGAATTACTTTTTTTTGACGATCCTCAATAGCACGTTGAGCGGTAACTCGGCTGGCGAGGATGGTGGCGGTATCAGCAGTGGGACATTTAAGTCTCCTGGTGGTGTCACAGTCATCAACAGCACAATCAGCGGCAACTCGACGCCCGGTGGAGGTGGCGGAATCGCGGTCCAGTATGGGGGGCTGACTGTCGTAAACAGTACCGATCAGCGGCAACTCGGCTGAAGGTGCGGGCGGCGGCATCGCCAGCACCGGAGTGGTGGAGATTTCCAATAGCACTATTAGCGGCAACTCCACCACCGATCCCGATTACGGCTACGGTGGCGGGATAAGCGCCAGCTCTGTAAGAGTTATGAACAGCACAATTACCGGCAACTCGGCTTCGGTCTGCGGCGGGGTCTGCGGTGGAATAGTGCAAATCGGAAATACAATACTGAATGCAAACGACTCGGGCAACATCGCTGGCACTGTTACTTCGCACGGCTATAACATCAGCAGTGATGACGGCGGTGGCCTTTTGACTGGTCCCGGCGATCAGATCAACACCGACCCGCTGCTCGGTCCGTTGCGCGATCACGGGGGACCAACGCTCACACATATGCCGATGCGGGGCAGCCCTGCCATTGACGCAGGCGATCCGAACTTTACTCCGCCACCTGATCACGACCAGCGCGGCGCGTGTTTTTACCGTGTGTTCGGTGGTCGCATTGATGTCGGTTCAGTCGAGACACAACCGCGGCCGCGGTGCGTGACCCCGGCACCACGCCCAACTCGGTGACGCGGTGAAATTCGGAGCGGGAATGCCAATAGGAGCTCGTGAACGCGATGTTGCTCAACGAGTTTCTAAAAGAGCACAAAAAGGTGGAAAAATTGGAAGCAACTGTTGCGGATTTGGCTGCACAGCTCTAGAGAGTAAGTGCGCAGGTGCAAATGAAGAATTCCAACGCGCGAGTTGCCGGTAAGTAATCACTCAGAACTGGGCAGTCTAATGCTGTAGCCGGCATCGCGGATGCCGGTATCTGGCTGCCCGTTTTCTCGAGCCAGGATCACCGATCCCGGCTACAGCACCAGCGTCCCGGATTTCGATCTCGACAAGCCGGCGAGGTTTTTGCGAGCCTTGTGCCTATGAAACCAATAAGCCGATTAATTATCACGATACTTCCGTTCCTCTGTCTATTGGTTGCCGGACCCAAAGCAAAAGCAGTCGTCCCGCCGCCGGACGGCGGCTATCCCAACTTCACGACGGCAGAAGGGACTCAAGCCCTTCAAAGCCTCACCACCGGTACTGGAAACACAGGAGTTGGCTGGAGAGCGCTCTTTGCCGACACGACTGGCAGCTTCAACACGGGTCTTGGCGCCGGAGCGCTAGTGCTCAATCAGGCTGACTCAAATACGGCAGTTGGAGCTGTAGCGCTGTTGCTCAACACCAGCGGCACTGCAAACGTGGCAGTTGGGACCGACGCGCTGCTCTCTAATGACGGCGGCTCAAACAACACTGCGGTTGGGAATCAAGCGCTCTTTAGCAACATCGGCAACGGCACCAACGCAGGCAACGAAAACACCGCCATGGGGTCTGGCGCGCTCAGCAACAATGTCACCAGCAGCAACAACACCGCCCTCGGAAGTAGCGCCCTTTCTAGCAGCACGGGTGGGGATAACACGGGTATCGGCCGCCGCGCGCTCTTTAACAACATCGAGGGGAACGGCAACACGGCTGTCGGTGACAACACGCTCTTTTCCAACACCAGCGGCGGCTTCAACACAGCCCTGGGCTTTAACGCTGGCGGGGGCGTCACCACGGCCCATGACGTTATCTGTATTGGGGCACTTGCTGCCGGCGAGAACGTGGACAATAGCTGCTATATTGCTGGCATCTTTAATCAAACCTCCGCCATGGGAATCCCGGTTCTCATTAACTCAAATAGTAAGCTCGGCACGACCACTTCCTCAAGGCGCTTCAAAGAAGCGATCAAGCCGATGGACCAGGTTAGCGAAGAGCTCTATGCGCTCCGACCGGTCACTTTCCGTTATAAAAAGGAGATTGATCCGGCCGGGACCTCGCAGCTGGGACTCGTAGCTGAAGAGGTTGAGAAGGTAAATCCGGATCTTGTTGTGCGCGACAACGAAGGAAAAGCTTACAGCGTGCGCTACGACCAGGTGAACGCGATGTTACTCAACGAGTTTCTCAAGGAACATCGCAAAGTGGAGAAATTAGAACGAACAGTAGAGGGTCTGGCAGCGCAGTTGCAGAAGGTGACTGCCCGGATTGAAACAAATCAGGATGCCGCGCAAGTCGCTCTAAGTACGCAGTAAAACCGACCCACAAAGCGAATTGCTGTAGGCAGCGCGCTAGGTTGCCAGTGTTGCACTGATAAGAAGAGATCCGCTGTGCCGCGACCCGGTTGAGATCGCAAACGGTGCGGCAGGCACAGCGAGTCGGCTGCAGTTCAATCTCGACAAACCGGCTGCCCCTTTGGGAGACTTCGTGGTTATGAAAACAACAGTTCGTTTGTTTATTATGTCAGTGGCGATCCTATGTCTGTCGGCGGTTGTGCAGAAAGCACAGGGCGTCGTACCGCCGCCGGACGGCGCGTATCCCGGTTTTACCACAGCAGAAGGGCAAAAAGCCCTTTTTAGCCTCACCACTGGCTCCGCGAACACAGCAGTTGGCTGGTATTCGCTCTTTAGCAACGCAGCGGGCAGCTTCAACACTGCTACGGGCGCGGGAGCGTTGCTTTTCAACAGCGCAAACGAAAATACCGCGTTTGGTACGGCCGCACTTTTCAATAACACCACAGGCAACGAGAACACGGCCAGCGGAACGCTTGCTCTATTCAGCAACATCACCGGTGTTCAAAATACTGCTGTCGGATATTCGGCGCTGTCGAGCAACACCACTGCGGGAGCCAACAGCAGTGGCGCCAACACAGCAGTTGGCGCGTTTGCTCTCGGCAAGAACGTTACTGGTGGCGCCAGTACTGCCATCGGTTATGGCGCTCTTTACAACGCCACAGGCGGCGGCAATATCGCAATCGGCGATCTGGCCGGAGTCGATGTCACTACCGGCAGCGGCAACATCATCATTGCTAACCGCGGCCTGGCGGACGATGCCAACACCATCCGCATCGGCCGGTCGACTCAGACGAAGTGCTACATTGCTGGAATCCGTGATGTCACAACCGCCGTCGGTGATGCCATTCCGGTGGTGATAGATTCCGCCAGCCAACTAGGCACCGTCAGTTCTTCAAAACGGTTCAAGAAAGAGATCAGACCAATGGACCATGCGAGCGAAGCAATCCTGGGATTGAAGCCTGTGACGTTTGAATACAAGAGCGATAAGACAAGCCGGCCGCAGTTTGGGTTAATTGCTGAGCAGGTTGCTGAGGTGAATGCCGATCTTGTCGTTCGCAATCCCGACGGGGAAATTTACACCGTGCGCTACGACGCAGTGAACGCGATGTTGCTCAACGAGTTTCTAAAGGAGCACAAGAAGGTGGAGAAATTGGAAGGGACTGTTGCTGATCTCGCGGCGCAACTGCAAAAAGTAAGTGCGACGATGCAAATGAATAGTTCCACCGCGCGAGTTGTCGGTAAGTAATCACTCAGAACTGCGCAGTCTGATGCTGTAGGCAGCGTGCTTGGATGCGTGGATGCGGCCTTCTCGAGCCGGGACCGCCGATCTCGGCTACAGCACCAGCGTTCCGGATTTCGATCTCGACAACCTGACGATATCTTTGGGAATTTTGCGCCTTGACTTCTTGTTGTGCTGTCCGAAGCCGGCCACATCAGAGAACGTGCCACAGGCGCGTTGCCACAGCAGGCAGACCCGACATGGACATTCTGGCGGCTTAATTGTAGGAATTTGTGATGGAAATTCCGCACGATCCCTCCGCTTCGCGTTACGAGCATGCCGGCAGAGGACTTCGACGTAGTGATCTCCATCGCGATCCGATCAAGCAGTTCGCTAATTGGTTCACCGCCGCGATTGAGGCTGGTATTCGCGACGTCAACGCGATGAGTCTTGCGACGGCGGATCGAGACGCAAGGCCGTCGGTGCGAATCGTTCTGCTGAAGAGCTTCGATCAAGATGGCTTCGTGTTCTTTACAAATTATGGAAGCACGAAGGGAAAACAGCTCGAAGCCAATCCATATGCCGCGCTTGGGTTTTACTGGATCGAACTGGATCGGCAGGTTCGTATCAGCGGAAAAGTGGAAAAGACCTCCCGTGACGAATCGCAAAGTTATTTTCATTCGCGGCCTGTCGGAAGCCAGTTAAGCGCATGGGCATCGCGGCAAAGCGAGGTGCTCGATGGCCGGCGTGTACTCGATGCACGTATGGCGGAGATGACTGAGCGCTTCGGCGACAAACCGATTCCATTGCCGCCGCACTGGGGCGGCTATCGACTCAAGCCCGATAAAATGGAATTTTGGCAAGGCCGATCCAACCGTTTGCACGACCGATTTCGGTACACGCGTCACCCAGATGGATCTTGGCACATTGATCGGCTCGCGCCCTAAATAATCACGAATGATAAATATCTAATGACCAAAGAATGGATGAAATCCGAATGACGATGATCAAATTCGAGATTGCTTCGTGCTTCGTCATTATTTTACGTTCCGCTGTCACAAACATTTCACAGGTAGAGAGACGCAATCGACCCGTCATTTTCGATTTCCTATTGTATGAATCCGAACGAAAACGATTTTATGAGGGACGAACCGCTTCCGGCGCAGCAATTTCAGCCACGAGAAGAAGACATTGGCCAAACTGGGCGCGAGCAGTTTCGTCGAGCAAAAGAAGAAGTTTCCACGCAAATGAGCCAGACGTGGGACCAAACTAAAGAGAAGGCGAGCCTGGCGTTAGAACGCACCGAAGATTTCATGCGCGAAAATCCTGTGCCTACTATTCTCGGCGCACTCGGCCTTGGAATCGCGATTGGCTTGGCTATTCGCTACGCCGCTCCCAGCGAACGCAAACGCGAAATCGTGGTGGAGTCTCCGTGGGGGAAATTCAACTGGAGCGTCTTGTCGCTGCCATTTCTGTGGCCATTGTTCAAATCGGCCCGAGAAAAATCAGAGGACCTTATGCGAAACGGCGTTAAACAGTGGAAAAAGATGGACGTAGAGCAGTACGCAAAGCCTGTTCGCAAACGCTGGAAAGCGTGGACGCGGTAATCACCGACGGAGTTCCTGAGCCGTATTGAGTTGCGCCGCTCACACGCCGGGGCCACCAAGCAAGGCTTCCCGTTTATTCCGTTTCTATCCAGGCATGGCAGCGCCTACGCCTTTTACTCAATGAGCTGCATAGAAATAGATCGCGATAAGCGCAGCAATAAGCAGGATTGCGGTGATCCACCAAACTTTTTTGATCGTGGGTCTTCCGGATGATCGAAACTCCTGTTTAACGAACTCTTCATAGTCAAACTCCTGGTTCGGTAAATCCACGGCATCGTATACTTCGGCGTTTTCTCGCCAGCCCGAATTATGGTCTGCTCCACACTCGGGACACGCCAACGCGATGGGAGGAACATCTTCGCCGCACACTGGGCATACTTTCGGTGCCCTTGATTTACTCCTCATCCTTGTTGGTTCGTCACGTTCTGGTGGTTAATCGAACATAACTTCATCGTGCATAACTGGAGACTTTGGCGATGAATGCACTCCATTTTGGACCAAGTTGACCACCATCAAGCAAAATTCTCGGGCATTGTTTGAACCCTAAATCGCGACCGTCACTGTAACGGATCATGTGCCAGTGCATGTGCGGCACAACATGATCGAGAGGGATATCATATTGGCGTATCAGCGCGGCAGTAAGCTTCGCCGTGCGGTCGATAGTGATGTCAAGATTGTTGCCCCGATTTACACACATTTCGATCCCGATGGATGACCGGTTTCCCGGGCCTTCGTAATCAGCGTGCTCTCCGGTTTCGTTAGTCGGCAGGGTTTGGTAAATGGAATGATCGTCCACAGTGAAATGCCATGTGAGAAATCCAGTGCGATTGTGATTTCCTTTAAGGCCCTTGTTCATGGCGAGCGCGTGATGCAACGCGTCGGCGCTCCGAGACGTGTTGTCTGTGGAATGAATAGTAACATATGTCGGCCGCATAGGCCGATGCAAGGGACGCCCGCAATTCCCTGGCGGGATAAGGTCCTGCGTGATTCCCAATTCGGCTGCAGTGCTGGGAGCTAGCCCGCTGACGGCGGCGCGTCGAGGAGTCACCGCGCAGGAGGAAAAGAAAAATCCCCCAAGGACAACCGCCAGAAATCCAGACGTGGAAAGTTTCACCATAATCGTTTCTGCCTTTGCGAAAAGAAAGCCATTAGAAGGCTTCAGGGTGAGAATCGTGCCTAATTGTTCGGCACTTAGGAAGCGGAATCGCTTCGCGCTTAGACACAAGAGGCCAAAACGCCCAACCCTCCCTAGGCGTCGTCGTAACGCTCCGGCGCTCGGTTCGTCACTTCACAAACCACAGTTCCTGGTTTGTCGCCGGTCGCATCTGTTAGGGCAACGTGAAGATCGCCATCTGCTTCGACTTTGACAGCAACGACAAGGCCAGTCACTGCGAACCATTTTTGTTCAAGCCCAAGGCGCTTCGACTGTTGATGCACGTCAGGCCCCGCCCAACTGAAAATTTCGGACGGTGTCATGGCTTGGATTGTGCTCGTATCCGTTGGCAGTGTTTCGGGATCGTTCTTTACCGACAAGCGCCCCTTACCGTGAGCAGTACCTGCATGAGCACGGCGATTCGCATGTGACTTCCTGCGGTGCGGCTGCCGCTGTACTGCAAAGAAGCACACTCACTATGAGTGTTGTCGGGTGCGTCATCTCGGCCCGTTCATATCACTTTGTCATTGCCGTGTGGAGAGCAAAAGAGCGAGAATCGCGGCCATGAAAACGGCCAAGCCACAATTTCTCATCGCAGTCCTGATTGTCTGCTTTGTCTCGGTGAAAAACGCACAAGCGGTCAGTCCCCCGCCGGACGGCGGCTATTCCGGAAACAACACAGCCGAAGGGCAAAGCGCCCTGTTAAGCCTTACGACTGGCGTTAACAACACGGCGGTTGGGTGGTTTTCGCTCAAGAGCAACAGGAATGGCCAGTTCAATACGGCGGTAGGTGCCGCGACGCTCTTTAACACGGTGGGCGCAAGCCGAAATACAGCCATTGGCGGGGCGGCGCTTTTTAGCAACACTAACGGCGGCGGCAACACAGCGGTTGGAGCCCTGGCCCTCTGGAGCAACACCACTAGCGACTTAAACACAGCCATTGGTGACAATGCGCTTTTATTCAACACCGTCGGCTTCCAAAACACTGCAGTCGGCGCCTGGGCCCTTCCTAACAACACCACTGGCAACGCCAACGTAGCGATTGGTTCTTTGGCGGCCCATTCTAACTTCACGGGTGGCGGCAACACGGTTGTCGGTGAGCAGGCGCTTTTTGATAATCAATCCGGCAACTACAACATCGCGCTGGGATTTGCCGCCGGCACCCGCACCACAGGCAGTAACAATATCGTCATCGGCGATATTGGTGTGGAGGGCGAGAGCAACACCATCCGTATTGGGGGAGACGGATTTGGGGGCGGCCCTCAGACCGCAGCATTTATCGCCGGTATTAGCGGAACCGCCGTCGTGGGCGACGCCGTTGTCGTGGATGGAAACGGTCAATTAGGAACGGTCGCCTCGTCGGCGCGGTTTAAGAAAAACATCAAGCCAATGGATAAAACCAGCGAAGCAATTCTGACCCTGAAGCCAGTGAGCTTCCAATACAGAAGCGACAGCAAAGCGACACCCCAATTTGGCTTGATCGCCGAAGAAGTGGCGAAGGTGAATTCCGACTTAGTCGTCCGCAATCGCAACGGCGAAATCTACAGCGTCCGCTACGATCAAATGAATGCGATGTTGCTCAATGAGTTCCTGAAAGAGCACCGCAAAGTAGAGAATCTAAAGAACGACTTCCAAGCTACCTTCGCGCAGCAGCAGAAGGAAATTGCTGCCCTTGCGGCAATCGTGAAAGAACAAGCGGCCCAAATCGAAAAGGTGAGCACACAACTTGAACCGAGCAAACCTGCGCCGCAAGTGGCAGAGAACAATCGGTGAACGCACACTAAAGCGCGTGAAGTACTGGGAAATCATCGCAGACAATGTCAGCAAAGCCGGATTCAGTTAGGGCTGTGTCTCAGCGATTGATTCTCGCGGGCGAACGATCTGGATTGCAGACGCGCATCGCGACGGAAAGCGTTGCGTTGTGCGTGCCGATGAAAAGTTGACCGCGTTTCTGGAGCTCGAATCTGTAATCTCGGCTTGCGGTAGAATTGTCTTGACGAGCTGCCAAGATTTTTCCAACACTGGGCGTCGCGAAACGGATCTGGAATCGGGTAGAAGGGGGTTGTCCCGGCAGTTTCTTCTGCTGGGTTCCGGAGTTGCACTCATAAAAATGAAACCACCCGGGGAGAGAAGGGGAAGTTAGTCATGTACCTGGTCAAAAACACAACTTCACTCGTAAACAATTCGACCAATCGCCCACCTTTGCCGTGTCGTTTCCCGCTTATCCCACTCGCCCTAGCGTGCTTTGGAAGTATTTCCTTGGCTGCCAATGGCGACGTCGTAACCGACTGGAACAACGCAGCACTGGATGCAATTCGCGCCGACCGGACAGCGCCACCGATTGCCTCTCGCAATCTCGCGATTGTTCACGTCGCGATCTACGACGCTGTGAACGGCATCGTGCGCACCCATGAACCTTACCTGGTGGCAAGCGCTGTGCCGGCCAGTGCGTCTCGCGTAGCCGCTGCGAGCGCCGCAGCGCACCAGGCGGTTCTCAGCCTGTTTCCAAGCCATACATCTACCTTCGATGCGCTTCACACCGCGATTCTCGCTGGCATTCCGAATAGCCCCCAAAAAACAAACGGCATTACGTGGGGCGAATTCGTCGCCACCCAAATCCTCGCCGCGCGGGCGAATGATGGTTCCAACGCTATCGTCCAGCCGCCTGGCGGCAGTGGTCCTGGTGTTTGGATTCCGACGCCCCCGGCGTTTCTTCCTTATTTGTTGCCGCAATGGGGATTCGTCGCGCCATTTGGGATGAACAGCAGCTCACAGTTTCGCCCGCCGGGACCGCCGGCTCTCGATAGCCAGCAGTACGCTGCGGACTACGAGGAGGTTAAGGAACTTGGCGCCCTTGTCGGTTCGACACGCACAGAAGATCAGACCGAGATCGCTTTGTTTTGGGCTGACGGCGCGGGGACCGAAACGCCTCCCGGCCACTGGAACAGCATTGCGCAGGTTATCGGCGCAGCGCGAGGCACAACGCTGGAAGAAAATGCGAGATTGTTTGCGCTGTTGAACATTGCAATGGCAGACGCTGCCATTTGTTCCTGGGACGCCAAATACACCTACCATTTCTGGCGACCCGTAACCGCGATTGCCTTTGCCGAGCCGCAACTGATGTGGGCGTCATTCATTGTGACGCCACCATTCCCGGATTACACCTCGGGGCACAGCACGTTCAGTGCTGCTGCCGCGACTGTGCTCCCGCTGTTTTTTGGGACGGAAGATCTGCCGTTCGCGACCGGCTCGGATTTTCTTCCGGGAGTGTTCCGGAGCTTTTCGACGTGCCAGGATGCAGCTGAGGAAGCGGCATTGAGCAGAATTTACGGGGGCATTCACTTCCGTTCGGCAAGCGAAGATGGCTTGCAAGCAGGCATCAGCATCGGCGAATGGACCAGTAGCCATTACCTGCAGTTAATGGGCAATCACTCGCGAAGATAACCGCGCGGAAGCAACCAACTCACACCGCGACTGCGCGACGCGGTCGGTCGTAAACGCGAATCACAGCATCATGTGCGCGGCTGCGAAATTTTGCGCAGTTTATCGCATTGCTGGTTGCGTTTGGCTCACTGCGTCGGCGACGCCGACGCCTGAGTTTCGAGCGCAATGTAATCCGCGTTTACCCAGCCGCTGTGCCCACGAATAGATATCTCCTGCCAAGTTGTTTCGCCGTTGGCGACGCGCCCAGTGCCGAGGACAATCCCGCTTGTGCCGGGCTCGAGCGTCGCGATGACCGGATAATCCGAGCCGGCGCCTTCGCGGACATTAAGGTAGTCGCCTCTTGAGACGCCGATGACCCGGTATATAGACGGAGCCGGCGTCGCGGTCGCCAGGGACGCATCCAAGGCGTTGGGAGTTGCTGTAAATGTAGATTCCGGAAAAGTTTGGGGCGCTACTTCGACGGGCGTCGAACTCGTCGTGGCTAGTTCCGCTGGAGAGCGCGTTGGCGTTGCTTCACTCGTAAATTGCGCTTGTGCTTGTGCCGGAGTCGCGGTCTCCAGCCAATGAGAAGGCGAGGGAGACTTCAACGAATCGGACGCCTGAAGACGCTGAGCCATCAAACCCAAGCAATACACAAACGCAATCGGCGGAATGATCACACAGCAAAGCAAGAGAGTCAGTCCACCGCGGACTCTTCGTTGCGCCATTGCAACGATGCTAAGCACGAAAGCCGCGAGGAAGAGAGGAAGGTAGAAAATAAATGCCCAAAGCGAGTGAACCATGAAAAGTATCCCAACGCCAAAGCAGACCCACCCTCCAATGACAGCTCCTTGTTTTACGTTGGTTTGCACTTCCGCCATAACGTTTGAAACCTAGATGGAGCCTAGCACGACTAAGAGTTCGACGAACTCTTGGACTGTTCTTAGTGAGAGCATACGCCCGATCCTCCCAACGAGCAGTTGTGCCGGTTCGGCATTTAGGAAGCGGAATCGTTTCGGAGTGTCACACGCTCGGAATCCGTCAGCCGCCGTTTTTACCCTTGGGCGACCGTTAGCCCATCACTTTTTCGTGTAACCTCGCGCCGGATTTTACGCGTTGCCTCAGTGAACGGCCAGAATGCGCTCGTACGATGAGGCATCAAGAAGGCCAAAACAGTGGAAGGACACTAAATCAGATGAAAACAAGAACCATCAGCACGATCCTTGCAGTGAAAAAGGCGTTTCATGACGTGCGGGTGTATATTCGTTGGATGCAGTTTGGCATCACATGCTGACCAGCGCATCATGTGAGCACGTTTGGCTCGCGTACCACAGACGACCGAATGGCAACGCATCGAGATTAGATCGACGCCGCGCTTGTCTTTGCGCGGGCGGACTTCGTAAAAGTGCATCGCGTTGTCGCTTTATTCTCTGCAGCGAGGTGACTGGCAGAATCTATTCTCACTATGTTTCAGCCGTGAAGAAAGACAACTGCTTTTAGAGCAGCAATTTTTGCACAGCAAAAGACAAATGCGGCGGAGCAGGAAAGCAATTCGTCACGTTATAAAAGCCAACAAGGAGGTAAGTATGCAACCCCTGATTTTACTCGCGGTCGCGTCGATGATGGTTCTCTACGTGCTGATCATCGTCGGCTGTTTATTTTATGTTGGGCGGCACGGGCGTCGAACATCCTAATCATCCCGCTCCTACTTAATGATCGAGCGCGCTTTTCGCACGTAAATGGCGATGAGCACTCTTTGAAATCCCCGCGGGCTCGTGCGTTTCGATCACGTTGCCAATGTCATCGTAACCCCTGCGATTCGTTCGAAACCATTCGATGAACTTGGGCTCGCATCTCCGCACGTTCCCCTTCAGTGGGCGTTGCGGAGCTGCGCTAACGGGGGTTAAACAGCCACACCCTTCCCCCAGGCCGGATTAGATCTGGGGGAATCGCATTTGGTTCACAACGGTTGCCTTTTGCGCGCAAGCAGTTTGCTTTTTGTAAAATCCGAGAACCAAACGACTGCGCAGTTTCGAACTTCTACTGGAGGCGCTGGTCGCAGTTTAGGCCCCGTTGTTCCTGATCTCCGCCTCGTCGGAGTTATTGGCAGAAGACTATGAAGGGGTTAATCACAACACTGGGGCTCGTACTGGTTTTTTTTTGTGAGCTATTCGGGGAAGATCGAACTGCCACGGCGCGGGTGACGGCGTACTGGCGTGGCGAAGGCGGCTCGGCGAAAGCCGCAGCGACCGGTGCGGCGTTACGCGAGGGCCATTGTGCAGTCGATCCAAAGAAGGTGCCATACGGAAGCAAAGTTACGTTTGAGGATGGCGAGTGCACGGCCAGCGATACGGGGCCCGCTGTTAAGAAACGTAAGGCGGCACGGGCCTCCGGCCGCACTGCGGATGAGCGGAACGCGATTGTTATCGATCGCTTTTTCGACAGCAAACAAAAAGCTGCTGCTTGGACAAAGTCACATCCGAAATTCATGAACGTGCGAATCCGAACAGCCGACGCTCAACAAGGGACCAAATAGCAAAATATCACCGCAACCGGACATGAGGTTAAACTCGCCTAAAATCCTCTCGATCTGTAGCCGACGCTCCCAGGATGCGCAATCTGAGCAAAGCCGGATTCAGTTGGGGCTATGTCTCAGCGATTGATTCCGAAGGGCGAACGATCTGGATTGCAGACGCACACCGCGACGCAAAACGTTTCATCGTCCGCAACTCACTCAACAACGTCTAGTTTCATGACAGGATGAATTTCCCATGCAGCGTACCCTGGTTGGTGACTTCTCCTATTTGATTGATCTTTGGAAGCGGGACCGACGTCCCAAAACGCTTTACCAACAATGGTGACGACCCGGGGGGTGGCGATTTTCAGCCGTTTAGCAGAACTAGTCTGAAATGGAAATCGCGTGGGTGTCCAACTAAAAACAGTCTCGCGAATGTCACACCACTGCGGTTTCAGCGGCACTTCACAAACCACAGTTCCTGGTTTGTCGCCGGTCGCATCTGTTAGGGCAACGTGAAGATCGCCATCTGCTTCGACTTTGACAGCAACGACAAGGCCAGTCACTGCGAACCATTTTTGTTCAAGCCCAAGGCGCTTCGACTGTTGATGCACGTCAGGCCCCGCCCAACTGAAAATTTCGGACGGTGTCACGGCTTGGATTGTGCTCGTATCCGTTGGCAGTGTTTCGGTATCGTTCTTTACTGACAAGCGCCCCTTACCGTGAGCAGTACTGCATGAGCACGGCGATTCGCATGTGACTTCCTGCGGTGCGGCTGCCGCTGTACCGCAAAGAAGCGCAGCCACGATGAGTGTTGTCGGGTACGTCATCCCTGCCTCTTCATACCAGTTTGTCCTTTGCTATGTGGAGAGCAAAAGCGGCAGAATCCGCAACATGAACTCCAAGAAGACGACCATCGCAATCCTAGCCGCGTTGTCCCTGTCACTCGCGCTGGCTGACGACTTCAAGACGTTAACGGCAAAGAATACAAAAACGTCACGGTGAGCCGCGTTGAACCTGATGGCCTTATCGTGAAACAAAATCGGGAATCTCGAAAGTCTATTTTAGTGAACTGCCCTAAGAAGTTCAGGAACGCTTCAATTACAATCCTGGGAAGGCGCCGCGTACTCGGCAGAGCAAAACGCGGCACTCCAGTAAGCCCAAAAGCAGCAACAAGAGGAACAAGCCCGAAAACAGCAACAAGAGGCAATCCTGCGCCCTGAGAATGAACGTGTTGCCAAAGTGGAGGCTGCGATTGCGAATGGAGAAGTCTTCATTGGGATGACTGGCGAACAATGCATACGTGCGTGGGGGCAGCCGGAAAGAATAAACACGACCGACACGGCGCGAGGACATCACTCGCAATGGCTTCATCCGGGTGGCCGGTATGTTTTATCGAAAACGGCATTCTAACCGCGATTGAGCGTTAGTCTCAACAAAGCTGGTTGGAGTTGGGCTGCGTATCAGCGGTGGATTGTCACGGACGCGCTCGCGGCGACGGAATGCGCTCACCGACTATCTCCGCGACTTGCCCAAAAAAACACCGCTGGTCTAAAATTGAGGCCAGCCAGGCCTAACAATGACCTTAAGTTCGCTTCCCTAAGAGAATAGCTGTTTTTTGGATTAAGAGAAAAGTTTGTGAAGTAAATGCTTCGCGCTTAACAGTATATATAGAAACCATCTCTACTTCTACCCATGCCGTTGCAGACTTGGCGCGAATAGTGGTGACAAAAAGAGCCACAACGTGAGTGCACCGAAGAAAATGCGCCCGCCGCAGAGGCCCCGTCCAGCAGGGGCCCAAACCGACAAGGGGGTGGAGCGAGGGCAAAACAAGGCCACTCAAGTCAAATGACCAAAATAAGTTCGATCTCGCGCGGGTGCTGTTCGTCTCCATTTTTCAGTCGGAGCTTCTCAATGGATTTGCACTCCAAAAATATCTACGTAATCCAGTCGGTTTGGCGCCGACTGAAGAAGGGGCGAATCAAAGTTCGTGACCTACCCGCCCCGCACACCCGATAGGTATTGAGAGGCGGCTGTTCCACCCAAGAACAATCTCTGAAAACTTCGCTTCAGCTTGGCAGATTGACCTCACGGTCGCAAATATGGAGTTGGGGCCCCGGGTTCCGGGCCATTGATCGTGAGGGGCGGATAATCTGGATTGTTGATGCACACCATGACTATGGAAAGCGTTTCGTTGTGCGAGCCGTCAGGCGAGGCCTTAATTACTATTGTCTAATAGCGCGAACTGCCATAAGCAGGTTATTTTCTGCGCCAATTCCAAGAACAAAGCGTTGACGGTTTGCCCTCCGACGAGCAGCAGCAACTAAGCAAATGAGCCGTCACGCTTCAGCGTGGTGGCTTATTGTTTTACGTGTAACGACTTCACCACTCCTTGAAATCGCCCTTGTGATTGTGAGTTTCGATTACATTGCCCGGTGCATCGTAAACGCGAATCACTGCACCATGTGAACGGCTGTACTCGCTGGCGTAGCCGATTGCATGGTTGGCAGCGTTCGGTCCGTCATACCACAGCCGACCGAATGGCAGCGCATCGAAAATCAGATCGACACCGCGCTTATCTTTGCGCGGGCGGACTTCGTAAACGTGCATGGAAAAGCTCCGATAGTTTTTTTCTCATGGCAGGCTTGCTCCGGCTCGCTTTATCGCAAACTCTTCAAATACGCACGCCATTTGAGTCTGGAATTCTTTCCATGTGAATTCTCGATTGATCGGATCAAAGTTACGTTGGCTCGCTCGTATTGATTCATGTTATTGAAAATGCGACCCTGATTGTCATCTACAGCGTGACAATAATTGCCCAGCGTTTGGGCAAAGGCGATTCCCCTCGGACTCGAGAATTTGTAGCCCTTTCGGGCAAATATTTCGTTTCGGGCTCGCCATAAATCAGCAGAGCTAAGGCTCGAAAGGTCAGTCGCACTCAAATAGCGAGAGCTCGAATCCGGGAAGAGCCATGCTCCGCTTGCGGGCGCAATCGATGGCTGGGCAATCGTCGGTGAGTTACTTACAGGAAGCCCTTCCTTTGCCCCGACTTCTTGCTGCGGTTGCTGCGCACGCGCGACATCTTCCTTTGGCAACACCGTGAGATCTTTCGCGGCCTTGCGTTGCGGTTGTGTTGCAATCGGATCCGGCTGTTTGTTGGCTGCTTCATCTTCGGTCGGATGAACAATTGGGATCTGTCTTTCAGCCTGGGCGGATCCGCTCAAGTTCTCTGGTGCGACCTCTCTTTTGTGTCGAAAATACCATCCCGCACCGGCGACAATCATTAAGACTGCGATTGCGACAGCGATCAGAGTTGATTTACGCGAAGATGGTGGGGAACTTTGCGCCGTTTCCATCGGACTCTCTCTCTCAGTCTGAGCTAGCTCGGGGAGCATTAGGGGACCGGCTGGTGAGGACGACATCTGTTTCATCAACGTTTGCAACGTCTCGCAAAAAACCGCTACGACGGAACCGAATTGAATTTTGTCGCCATCCTTCAACTCAGCGTCAGTAATAGAAACGCCATTCACCTGTGTCCCGTTTGTTGAATGCAAATCTTGCAGCCAATAGGAGTCGGCGACTCTCGCGAGTATCGCGTGCTGCGCTGACACCGCTGGATCGTCAATAATTATGTGGTTCAACGGAGCACTGCCAATCGTAACGATATTGCCAGTCAACTCATGCGTTACGAGATCAGCTTCCTCGCGGTTCACAAACAAGCGAGCCATCTTATCCTCCTATGAATTCCCCAAGGACGCGTGGTGGTGCCTATCGTGCTTCCTGGCCGACCAAGCTCCAAGCACGAAGAGCCACGCGGGAAGGAAAACACGTCCTTCCAAGTTCGTTCTACGGAAAAGCCGGAACAAAGTTCCCAAACGCAGTCAACGAAACGCTCGCGAGGAAGACTTTCGACCAGTAAGCCTTCGCGTTCTTGCAATCTCACGCACCGAAATGCGCTACTGGCGAAATAATCGCCGAAAGCCTCAAGAGCGGGTTGGAATTGGGGCTATGTCTCAAGCGATTGGAAGCGTCAGGTAGCAGATGCCGTACTAGAAAGTTGTGGCGTGGAAAGCAGAACTCTTGGACGAATCTCTAGCGAAGCGATCGATGTTGAAGCTGAGAACTAAACGCATCTTTAGTGCGCTTGCTAGCTGGCCGCTTGATAACGCGTGTAGTCGCCGTTTAGCTTTTTGTTGAGGAACTTCGTTCCGCGGTTTCCGTAGAAAGAGGAGTATTGCAACGATGATCCATTGATTTAGCTCGAAACCAACTCGGAGATGCGCCACTGTTTCCTCGACCGGCCGAAGACCAGGCGGCAGGATTCGACCCGTAGACGAAGCGGCATCAAGGGGATGTCACGACAGCGCCAATACCAGTTGCGCCACAAGCGTGCCGGATTGTGTTCATACTGTAGTCGTCCGGTAGCTCACGGCACCTTGTTTTGCGAGCTGCACCGACGAAACCGAAACCTAGTGAACAGGGAAAGGCAGCGCAAAAGACTTAAGCAAAAGGTACGGTACTATAAAGCTGAAAGCTACAAATTTACGAGGAGCAAAGCCTACGCTTCCTTTATCCGATTACCGCTCTCGCGTCCTTCATAATCACAGCCGACCAAATGGCAGCGCATCGGAGATTAGATTGACTCCGCGTTTGTCTTTACGCGGGCGGATCTCGTAAGCGTGCGGTTGGTTGCACGCATGATTAGGCCTATCTGAGGTTAACACTTGACGGGGACTTTGCGAGACGTGGATACTAGTAGCGCCAGCGCCACTTCCGCCTCCCCCGCCTCTTTCTCGCGCTGCTGGCGTTGGCCGGAATAGATTGCTTTTTTCGCCCGCGTTTTGCCGTCTCTTTCGGCTCCTCGCTCGCCTTCTTCGTTTATTCCAGCTGTCGATCAGCGAAGGATAATAAATCGCGCGACGTTGGCGGACAATGCTGAACACAGGTAGAAATAGACAGACTTGTTATGCAACAGCGTTATGCAAACTCGGACTTGCCTCGGTTGTACCTAGGCAATCGACCCTAACGGGATTCGAACCCGTGTTACCGCCGTGAAAGGGCGGTGTCCTGGGCCTCTAGACGATAGGGTCAAAAAGCGGGGCAATATCGGAATTGCCATGCTTCGGCGCAAGGCAAATCGGCGGTGAGAATTCCAAAAGCGGGAATCGGTCAACGCGTCGGTTTGAGTTCGTGGATCAACGTCGCAGCGCGCGCGGTTGCGCCTTCGTGTTCCCGTAACGCCGCGTGTGCATTTTTTACGAGACGCTGACGCGATTCGCTATCGCGGAGAAGCTCGCCAATTGTACCCTCGAGCGAGCCGGCATCGTTAACCTGCACAGCGGCATTATTTGAAACAAGCGTTTTCGCCAGGGTTGCAAAGTTTTCCATATGCGGACCAAACACCACAGGCTTGCCCGCGAGAATCGGTTCTACGGGATTTTGTCCTCCGTGGGCGGAGAGGCTTTTGCCAATGAAGACGACGCTGGCGATGCCGTACCAGCGTTGAAGGTCCCCTGTCGTGTCGAGAAGTATGCAGTCCGCATCGGCTGCGGTGCCGGTGAACGCTTCGCTGGCGAGCATGACGCGCAAGGGCAAAGTGCTCAAGTGCGTGCGGATTTCTTGTAGTCGTTCGACATGACGCGGCGCGATGAACAACCGCAGCGAAGGAAATTGGTCGCGCAACCGAAGAAAAATTGTGACCAGGATCTCTTCTTCGCCGCGATGCGTGCTGCCACCAAAGAGCACGAGTGAATCCGCGCTGAACGCATCGGAACCGCCTCTATCGAACTTCCGCGAGCCAGCCATGGACCCGGCACTTTGGTTTTGTGTCTGAACGTCAGGATCGAATTTGATGCTGCCGGTCACGTGGATTCGTTCTCGCGAAACACCGAGAGCCATCCATCGCTCGACGTCACCGCGTTCGGGTACACACACCAAATCGAGCAGCCGGAACGTTGGTGCGACGAAAAACCGAAAACGCCGATAGCGTCGCTCAGACCGCGGAGATAATCGCGCATTTACCAACGAGAGCGCGATGCGGCGCGCGTGCGCTGCGGCGGCGAGGTTGGGCCAAACTTCCGCTTCCACGAGAACGATTCGGGCGGGCCGAATAACCGAAAACGCACGACGCATGATAGGCCAGTAATCCAACGGCGTGTACATGACCTCGATCCAGGGCGGCGCAGTTCTGCGCGCTAATGCGAAGCCGGTGGCTGTGGTTGTGGTCAGCACGCAATGCAAATCCGGTTCGAGCGGGCGTAACGCACTCGCGAGTTTCAGAGCAATGTTTACTTCTCCCACGCTCACCGCGTGCAGCCATGTTGGACGTTGGTTCGAAAGCCGGTTCCGCACCTCGCTGTCGTAAATTCCGACCCGCTGGCCAAATTTTTCGCGGTAACCGCCGCGGCGAAGCATCTTGGCAACATAGCCCGGCAAAAAGATCAACAGTCCGAGCGGCCAAAGGAAGTTGTAAAGGAATCGTATCACGGCAGATCACACTTCAGTAGATAATCTGGTCATGTCGAGCGCAGTCGAGACTTCGCGAGAAATTAGCTTTGCGTTTTGTCCCCGGATTCCTCGACTGCGCTCGAAATGACGTGCATCAATGGGCTGTAGATAGAAAAAGCACTTCGGTTGCGCCGTATGTTTTCTGTCGAATGATCTTCCAAAGCTTTATTTCACCAAGACGTTCACCCGGCCGCTTCTCTAAAACGAAAATCCCTCCCGGTTCCAGCAGTTGTCGCAACCTTTCGTTATTCAAAAGCTTCTGCGTAAAATTTTCATCGTGCTGGTTTTGTTCGTAAGGTGGATCCGCAAAAATAATTTGAAATTTTTCGGCGTTCGATTGGTGACGTAGAAAATCAAAAACATCCTGGTCGCGAACGCGTCCTTGTAAGTTCGTTTTGACGAGATTTTTCGCGATTGCTTCCGCCGATTGGCGGTCATCTTCAATAAATACCGCCGAGGCAGCTCCACGGCTCAGCGCTTCGATCCCGAGCGCGCCACTCCCAGCGAAGAGGTCGAGCACTCGTGCGCCGATGATTGCCTCACCCAAGCTCGAAAAGATAGCCGCTTTGACGCGATCCATTGTCGGGCGGACGCCGCGGTTCGGAACTGTCAGGCGGACTCCGCCGGCGCTGCCGGCGATCACTCTCATGGCGACGCAGTTGGACTTGGCGTCGCAGTGGCTTGAGCCACCGCTGCGTCCGGCGGCAAAGAAGGCGACGGCCTAGTGGTCATTGTATTTTCAACGGCCTTCTTTTTCTTTTTTGGCCGATCCTTTTTTCCGCCGAAGAAGCTGTTGAGCATGCTGCTGATATCCCGGCCGACGACTTGTTCCACCAGGTTTGTGCTGGGCCGTTCAACAGTCCCGCCGACCTGAAACTCGATGGCTGAATAACCCGGATCGTCAATCCGGTGAAAATTGTCCCGAATTGCTTTGAAAAGTTGACCGCGAATTCTGTCATTGATTGCGAGCTGCGAATTCAGTTGAAGCGTCCCGTCAAACGCCACGGTACCCGACGAGGTGAGGCGAACATTCGGCGAACGTAAAACCAGCTCATCAATCGCGATCAGCCCCGGGCGCAAATGATATTTTGCCTCCGCCTGCTCCAAATTAAGCTCCTGCAGCTCCTCGATCTGTAAAATCTGACCGAGTAATACCAGCAATCTGTATTGCTGAACACGGCCGTCCCGTAGAGAGATTTCGCCTCGTCCGACAAGCGCCCCGGGATCGCCAGTTTTACCGGAGGCTTGGAAACTTCCTTCCAACTTGCCCTTCACCATTCCCTTGGCGCCGCCGGCATTTTCGACGAGTTGATCGGCGAGCACATCGTGAAAATTTATGCTCGTGGTGAATGG
The DNA here is from genome assembly GCA_963805485.1 of uncultured Verrucomicrobiae bacterium. Classification (GTDB taxonomy): domain Bacteria; phylum Verrucomicrobiota; class Verrucomicrobiia; order Chthoniobacterales; family UBA10450; genus Udaeobacter. The sequence goes on from CAWDUN010000004.1 coordinate 60,015, forward strand.
CGAATCTTCTGTCTCTGGCTGCATCGCGAAGTAACCATTCACCTCCCCTTCTGCGACACGAGCAGAGATTTTCGACAACTCGAGGACGTCGGGCTCGTAGTGAATCGGTGAGCGGAGCTGGTCCAGAAAAAAGCGGTTCCGCAACGAAACGCGGGCGACCTTTGCATCTCCGCGGAGCGCCTGCGCGCTACGGATGTTGGTCCGAAAATCCACCCCGTTGAAACTCGCAATGAGCCTGCCGGTTTGATCCAAGAACGCGAAATCACCGTCCTTCACCGTTACTCGACGAACTTCTGGAGCGACGGCCAATTTTGCTTCGCGTCGTGGGGATTCTTTAACTGTCACTTTTGGTGAAGATCGAACCGTGGCCGGATTCGTTACCGCGGCGGTTACTTTCGTTTGAGCAACTTCTATTCCTGCTTCCGCCGAAGGGCTCGCTGGAGCTTGATTGGTCGAAAGTTTTTCTGCGCGCGTTGATCGCGCATCAGGCAGACGCCATTTCCCTTCTCTGTTCTGCGGCCACACAATTCTGGGAGCAATCAGCGAAACTTCCTTGATCACCAGCCGACGGGAAAAGAGCGAAAGGAAACGAACGCGCAGCCGGAATGTTCTTGCCTCCAGAAAATTCTTTGACCCAACCTTTATGCTTTGCGGAATTGTGATGCCGCTAAGCTCGAGTCCGCCCCAGGGAGTGACACTCATGCTGCGAATTTTGAGCGGAACGCCGAGGCTGTGAGTCAGTTCCTGCTGAATCTTTCCTTGTGCCCCTTGTGATTGCACATACAGGTTCACGCCAAGCAAAACTACTGCACCCAGTCCAATCAATGCCCCCAGAACGATCACGGCCAGCCGGCGCAATTTTTGCACCCTCAGATGTTACGCAGCCCCAGTTTGAAGCAAAGACCAAAGCCCAATCTTCATTCTGAGCGCAGCGAAGAATCTCAGATCCATTTTGAGCCAGACACCCAAACCAGAATTCAACCAGAGATGTTTCGCTACGCTCAACATGACAATTGGGGCTGAGATGAATAGATGGGGTGGCTTTGTTGAAAAGCACGCGGGCTGGGTGGACGCGACGCCCTCGTCGCGTTCTTTAAACGCACTGGAAAGCGGCGAGGGCGCCGCTTCTACTTTACTGCGTCAGCTTTTTCAACAGAGCCAGATGCGGTGTAGATCCTTTTTCGTGTGACTGACATAGTTGTCATTCTCAATCCAGCCGCGGGAAATCTCGAAACTATTCGAGATTGGCAGGAGCGAGTCGAATCAATCGTCGGGCGTTGGCCGGTCCGCATCACCTCGCATGCCGGCGAGGCGGAGGCGCTCGCGAGACATGCCGTGGAGGAAGGTTTTGGACGCATAGTTGCCGCTGGCGGTGACGGAACCGTGAATCACGTGGCAAATGGAATCGCCGGCAGCGACGTGGCTCTTGGCATTCTTCCGACGGGGACGGTCAACGTGTTCGCCATGGAGCTCGGTCTGCCCGTGAACGATCTCGAGCGTTGCTGGAAAATTATCCAGGCGGGAAGCATACGTCTCGTCGATCTACCGAGCGCGAATGGAAAATACTTTGTGCAACTCGGCGGAATTGGGCTCGATGCGCAAGCGGTAAAAGAAACCACTCTTGCTTTCAAGCGCAGTCTAGGCCCACTCAGTTATCTCATCTCCGCAGCACACATCGCAGCGCGCCAGCCTCCGAAGCTTTTCATCGAGTCGGAGGGCGCTCCTGTGCAGGAAGGATCGTTTGTGCTTGTCGGCAACGGACGTCTTTACGGCGGACCTTTCCCATTTTTCAAGCAGGCTGTTGTCGATGATGGTTTACTTGATGTGGTCCTGTTCAAGCGCCTTGGCTTTCTGGAGATCATTAAATATCTCCATGATGTGGTGTTCAGCTCCGACATTCGCGTTCCGGAAATTGAGTACTTTCAGACCCGCCAGCTCCGTGTAAGCAGTGAGCAGGATGTTCCCGTGGAGCTGGATGGTGAGTTAGCCGGTAATTGTCCGGTGGACTTTCAAATGCACGAAAAAGCTCTTCCGGTGCTGTCGCCTCCGACATCGTCGTAGCTTTAGTCTGAGCACTGCGACAACTGGTTTTTCGTCGCGAACCGCGTGATGTTCTGCGCGATGGATCACCGCGCAGGCTGGATTCGAAAAAAAGCAGCCACATCGCTGAATCCCCCACAGGTAGAAACGACGTTGGTGCAGCTCAACGAACGATGGCCCGCATCTATAACGTCCCTTGCCGAAGTGATCGAACAATTTCCGTTGGGTGAAACCGCCCTGCTGCATCTTTTCGCGGTGTCGAGCGTCTGCGCGACACGCTTGACGCGCAATCCTGAAACGCTGCTGTGGCTTGCTCAGCCTGAGGTGTGCCGCGCACCGCGCAGCCGCGCGGAAATGCTCGCTGAAGTGGACGCTCTGACGAGTGATTCTGAGGTTGATAACAATTTCGAGTCACTGCGCTTTTGGAAAGGCCGCGAAATGACCCGCGTCGCCGTGCGCGAACTGGCTGCGGTCGCGCCGTTGGAGGAGACCACCGGGGAGCTGTCACTGATCGCAGAGATTTGCCTTCGTCGCGTGTTCGAATTTTGGGACGCCGAACTCCGACAACGTTATGGCTCGCCAAACGCCGATTTTGCGATTCTGGCGCTCGGGAAACTTGGCGGAGCCGAACTCAATCACAGTTCGGACGTCGACCTTCTTTTTCTCTACAGCGATGAAGGGCAACTCACTCCGCACATTTCTTATCATCAGTTTTTCAATCGATTGGGAAACAAGATTCTCGAAACGTTTTCGAAGCCGCATCCGGCCGGCTCGCTGTTTCGAGCCGATCTGCGATTGCGCCCCGAAGGCTCGGCAGGTCCTTTGGCCCGCTCTCTCGAGAGCATGGAAAATTATTACGCCGGCTTTGGCGAATCGTGGGAGCGCATCGCGCTCATCAAGGCACGCGGAGTCGCTGGCAGCCCCGAATTGGCTTACGATTTCGTGCGGCTACATCAGCCATTCATCTACCCGAAAAGTCCAACGCCGGATTTGCTCGAGGAAATTGCGAACATCAAGCACCGCATCGAACGCGATATCGTTGGGCCGGAAAAACTGGATCGCGATGTAAAACTTGGGCGCGGCGGCATTCGTGACATCGAGTTTGTCGTCCAAACCTTGCAGCTAATCCATGGCGCCCGTAATCCCTTTCTGCAGGAGTCGAGCATATTAAAGGCGCTCCGCGCACTAAGAGAACTGGATTTGCTTCCGTCCAATGAAGTTCTGGCGCTGGATAATGCTTACCGCTTCCTCCGCCGGGTTGAACATCGTCTGCAGATCGAAGCGGAACAACAGACCCACACTGTTCCGGAGGAGCCCGATGCATTGAGCCGACTCGCGCGCAGCCTTCGGTTTTCGTCGGCCAGCGATTTCACAGCGGCACTCCGGGATCGAATGGGATCGGTGCGTCCCATCTTTCAACGCATTATTTCTGGAAGCCCTGCGCAGAGTTCGAAAATCGCGATTGAATTTTTCAAGGACGGAAAACGAGCAGAAAAAGCGCTTAGCGAGCTCGAACGAGGGGCCAGGAGTTTTCATGTCGGCACCCGAACTCGACAGATATTCCAAAGGCTGCGCCCGATTTTGCTCGATCGGATCTCCAAAGCTGCCGACCCGGATGCGACCCTGAATCAGTTCCTTCGATTCGTAGAAAGCTATGGCTTGCGCAGTTTGCTTTTCGAACTGCTTGTTACGAATCCGAAGTTGCTTGAGCTGGTGGTAAAAACTTTCGATGCCAGCCGGTTTGCGGGTGATCTTCTGATTCGGCGACCGCAACTGTTGGAAGACATCACCAGAGACCCAACCTTTGATGAACCGCGGTCAGTGGAAGAAAATTCAAGCCGGCTCCATTCGTTAGGCGCATCTGTCAACAATCTCGATCCGATACGTGCCTACCGTCAGCGGCAACTCCTGCGTATCATCCTCCACGACGTACTTGGACTTGTCCAACCGGCAGAAACCTTTGTCGAGCTTTCCGACGTCGCCGAAGCGTGCCTGATTTTTGTCGCGAAACTGCTCGCTGAAGAGCAATTGACGATCATCGCGCTCGGAAAATTTGGAGGTCGCGAGATCAGCTACGGCGCGGATCTGGACGTTTTATTTGTGGGCGAAGACATTCGTGCTGCGCAAAATCTGATGATCGCAATGGCGCAGCCAACCGCCGAGGGAAATATCTGGGCTCTGGACGCAAGGCTGCGCCCCGAAGGCGAAAAAGGTCCGGTAGTTTGCTCGCTTGATACGTTTGAATCGTACTACGCCAGCCGAGCGCAACTGTGGGAACTACAGGCGCTCACTCGTGCGCGTGCTGTCAGTGGTCCATTGCAAAATGATTTCATGGCGATCGCAAAAGCCGCCTGGAGCCGCGCATGCCAGGATGCCGATCTTTTCATGAAAATCGATGACATGGTGCAGCGAATTCGCCGAGAGCGCGGGAGCGGATCGGATTTTCGCGATTTAAAAACCGGAGGTGGCGGCATCATAGAAGCGGAGTTTCTCGTTCAAGCGTTGCAGATGCGCGCAAAAATCTGGGAACAGAACTGGGACCGCGCAGTCGACGGATTGCACCAAGGCGGGCATCTGCACAAGTCGGACGTTGCGAAGCTAAAAAGCTCTTACGCGTTTCTGCGGGGCTGTGAACTGGTGTTGCGTCGATACGACAACAGAAGCATTTCAACGCTTCCGAGCGATCCAGATGAACAACGGAAGTTTGCCATTCGTCTTGGCTATAACGAATTTGACGGTTTCAGTCGCCACTATCTCGACGCCCGTCAGGCGATTCACGAAATATACCAACGCCTCATTACGTCGGCTTAACCGCCGCCACGATTAACGTTCGCCCAAGCAACAGATCGGGTGAATTCATCGCTCGAACGGCCCAGGCATTCCGTTCGTCCAGCGTGCCGTAGGTGGCCTTGTCACGATGATAAACAATCCAATTTGCGGCGTGCAGAGGAAGGATCACGAATGGAAATATCAGAAGAGACCGGCGCTGATATTTGTCCACACTGACTCTCAAATCGCGAAAGCCAGTGCTGAGAAGGGCGTGCGAAAGATAGAACCAGCTTACTGGGTTGATGTGCCCGCGCGTGCTGTGAATGGCGGATTCGTCAGGCGTAAGAGGGCCAAACAAATTATAAAAGCCGGATGACAGGTAGCGCAGACGGGAGCGCAAATTCAAAATATTCGGAGTCGAGAAGATCGCGATGCCGCCTGGTTGGAGAACACGATACATTTCGCGGATGACCTCTCGGAAATCTTCCAAGTGCTCGACCGTTTCGATACACGTCACGAGCGCGAAGCGATTATCACTGTACGGAAGCGGTTCGCGATTCAGATCGACCGTCTGGATCTCGGCACCCGGAACGCAGAGCAATGTATCCGTGTAATCGCATCCGAAAGAATCAAACTGATAACGAGCGCGAACCAAACGCAGCAATTCCCCGGTCCCGCTGCCCACATCGAGATGTTCTCCGCTGGTTGGCAATGCAGGCGCAGTCGCGATTGCGCGCAGGACTGCTTGATGAATTCCTAAAGTGCTTAGCTCGGAAATCTCGCGCCGTCGCTTTCCCAAAAAGATCTTTCGCAGCTTCTTGGACAACTTTCGAGTGCGCACAGCGAATTGTGAACCGTCTCCAAGTGCGCGTCGAGATCGGTAATCGTCTGCGAATCGATCAGCCCGGAATGCCTTTGAGCATCTCCGTGTTGGTCGGGAATTTTTTCACAAACATTAACAGTCGCTGAATGGCTTCCTCTGGCTTGTGCCCGGCCAGACCGCGGCGGATGAGATTAATTTTCTCCAGCTCCCACGCCTGTAACAACAGTTCTTCGCGGCGCGTTCCGGACAAAAAGATGTCGATGGCTGGATAAATGCGCTGATCGCTGATTTTTCGATCGAGCACCATTTCCATGTTTCCGGTGCCTTTGAACTCCTGAAAGATCAGCTCATCCATGCGGCTGCCGGTTTCAATCAGGGCCGTGGCGACAATCGTGAGCGAACCTGCCTCCTCGGTATTGCGAGCGGCTGCGAAAATCTTTCGTGGAATTTCCATGGCACGCGCATCGATACCACCGCTCATCGTGCGGCCGCCGCCGCCCATTGCATTATTAAAGGCGCGCGCGGTGCGCGTGATGGAATCGAGAAGGATAAATACATGTTTTCCGGCTTCGACCAGTCGCTTGGCGCGTTCGATCGCCAGTTGAGCAATCCGGGTATGACTCTTTATGTCGGCATCGTTGGAGCTGGCCATCAGCTGCGCTGTGGGATGCGAGCGGCGAAAATCAGTCACTTCTTCGGGACGTTCGTCGACCAGAAGAATAATGAGTTCCATCTCAGGATGGTTCTTGGTGACCGCATCGGCGATGTGATGCAACAACGTCGTTTTCCCTGTGCGTGGCGGCGCGACAATCAGACCGCGCTGCCCCATTCCCAGCGGCGTCATCAAATCCATGATCCGCGTGGTGTAACGATCCGGGACAGTCTCGAGCCTAATCCGTTTGTTCGGGTTGATCGTCGTTAGTTCTTCAAACGGTCGAAGCCCCTGGTATTTGGTAGGCTCCTCTCCGTTAATCGTCAGTAACTTTGTTAGTTGCGGGCCACGGCTTCCGCGTCGGATTTCGCCGTTGATCCACATACCGTCGCGCAGAGCGAAGCGGCGCACAATTTCCGGGGTGACAAAGATATCCTGCGGTGTCTGGACAAAATTGCGTTTCGGATCGCGCAGAAACCCAAACCCTTTACCGGAAATTTCGATGATACCCTCACCGAATTCCGGTTCGGTTTGCACCGACTCGCTGGTTTCGCCACTGCTCTCCGCGGTTTCTCGACCGGGCTGATCGAGCGTCTCGACGGCAACATCGCTTCCCGTATTATCGGCGTTTGTGGACGAAGAATTGGGTGATTCTTCGGAATTATCGCGCCTAAAGCGATCGCCGCCCCGGTAACGCCTTCTCGGGAAACGACGGCGCGGACGAGGAGGCTGACGTTGCTCCGGCGAAGCGGACTGAGTTTCCAGCGGCGCAGGCTCGCCATCGCGAGTCCGTTCTGTGGCGGACTGGTTTTCGTTTTCTTCGTTCATAAGCTAAGATGGTTGGCTGCAGGTGGGGGACAGCGCCCTCAAAGATCTTGTAAGTAGTAGTTTTTCAGGCCGGCAACTTGGCCAGCAATTCGTCGGGGATATCTAGATTTGAATAGACGTTTTGCACGTCGTCGTCTTCTTCGAGCTCATCACACAATCGTAACACCTGGCGCGCCACGGTCTCGTCCCTGACCGCGACTGTAGTATCCGGAATAAACGTAAACCTTTGCCCATCGGTACTGACGCCTGCATTCTTGAGCGCTTCAGCTACGGCGTAGAGCTGATCGTGGGAAGTGGTGATAACATATTGATCCTCCTCGGTTGTCAACTCCTCCGCGCCAGCTTCCAACGCGATTTCGAGCAGCCGATCCTCATCAATGCTCGAGCGCGGAACCGTGATTTGCCCTTTTCGATGGAACATGTACGAGACGCTGCCACTCGTGGCGAGGTTGCCGTTGTGCTGGGTGAAAATTCTCCGTACTTCCGCTCCCGTACGGTTTCTATTGTCTGTCGCGGTCTCTACAATGATGGCCACGCCTCCAGGCGCGTAACCTTCGTACGTTATTTCATGTAGTTGTTCGCCGTCTTTGCCTTCCCCGGTGCCGCGTTTGATCGCACGCTCAATATTGTCGCTCGGCATGCTCTGACCGCGAGCCGCCAGAATGGCGCTGCGCAGACGCGGGTTGCCGTTCGGATCGCCGCCGCCGGTTTTTGCCGCGAGGGTGATTTCCTTGGACAATTTGCTGAAGATCTTACCGCGTTTGACGTCGATCGCGCCCTTAAAACGTTTGACCTTCGACCACTTACTATGTCCCGCCATAGGTGTGCGGAGTTATTTTCAACCTGAAAAACCTGAGAGTTGTATTCACCTCGCGAGAGAAACGACTTGCGAGGGGAGAAATTTACCGCGCCAATTAATCGCACGGAAACTTATTTGGTCAATCGCCGCTCCAGCTTTCGCCGGTGCGTCAGCGAATGCCCGTGTCGATGCTCATATCCACGCGCACCGTTTGATTTGAAATGATCGTGAATGGTTGCTGTTTCGCGCGGACGTGGCCCTTAGGTCGCCGGCCCTGAACATCGAGAACATAATTACCCGGCGGCAACACGACGCGATATTTTCCACTCTCATCCGCTGCGACCCGCGCGATTTCTTTCTCTCCGTCGCGGCTCAAGATGATCAATGGATAATCGGCGTAATTCTCAGCGGTGATTTTAGATGGCGTTTCATCCGCAAGTTCGACTTCCTTGGGCGAGACAATTTTCAAATGTCCTTCTACAAAACCCGTCGGCGCCGCGTCAATCGATGCCGTGCCAAGAAGCAGAAAACAAACACAGGTAGAAATCAGATATTTGAAAAACGACGACATGACTGCAAAAAAATGGGCGGGATAGATTTTCACTATCCCGCCCAAAGACTAACCCAAGGTTATGGCAATGTCAGTTGCCAGGCGCTCCGGCCATGCGTCGCAGCGTAGAGCTTCCGCGCATTTGGCGCTATCGTGAGGCCCGCGACTTCGACCATGGGAAGGCCAGGGGCTGCAACTTCCCAATCGGTCGAGCCGTGCGCCCGCTTCAGAACGCCCCAGTCGTTGGACGCATAGAGATCACCCGTGACGGAATCGAATGCGACACTCGTCGCGGGGAAGTCCGGGAAGGCGGTTGGTCCCGATCCATCGAGGCTAGTCCAAGTTGCCGTCCCCGGACCTGGATTGTACCTCACAGAGAAGATATGGCCGGGCGTTGCCGGGGTCAGTGAACTGTAGCTCGAATACGAAATCCAAGCATGGTTCGAATCTGCCGGATCGACGAAGATCGTGCTGACGAACCTGGGCGGGGCGTTTGCAGCGAGCGAATCAAGTCGCGTGTATGTGACGGTGGTGTTTGTGCTGTCGGCATTCTTCGAGATGAAGACCCGCCCCAATGTCGTCGCCGCCCACAATGTCGCCGTATCAGAAGTACCGCGTGCCACGGCCGCTACATTTCCACCAGCAAGAGTAGTTCCGCGATAGTCTGCCGCGCTCGCGGTCAGATTCGTCGCGCCAGTCGGGCCGATGGCACGAAGTCACCGCAGGCCGGATTCGCCCCCGAAGTCGTAAACTCAGGGCAGTTGGCTTCGAGAAATGCCTGGTTGCCAGCCCAATCCTGGGTCCGCCAGACACTCAACGATCCCTGGAAAATCGTTCCTGCGCTGACAGGATCGGGGATGATGGGAGCGTAAAACTGCGCGCCTTCGCCGCTGGCCACAATCGGGCCACTCGCGATGACCCACTTCACCGGATCGCCATTCTGGAAGTTCACATCGTGGAAGTTCGACGTAAACGAGTTAAACCGAAACGCGGAGTTGCCCAAGTTGAAGCCCGACTGACCACCGTCGCCGTACATTATCTGCGGCCAGTTAGTCGTCGAATTGCTCGGTTTTTCAAATGTACCGTTATCCTGCGTGCCGCCCATGAGATTGTTTACGTTTGATGGGTTAATCGAGACGCTTTGAAATTGCAGCGTTGAGAGCCCGTCGTTGTAAGTTGTAAAAAGCTGCGTTGGAACTGCCGAGAGCAACTGCACGCAGGTTGCAAGATTGGTGCCGCTCAGTCCGCGAGCTGCGCATTGTGACGATATATTGGAGTAGCTCCCACTTGAGCGCGTGATACCGCCATCGCCACCAAAGAAAGTACCGTTATTGCCAGGGAGCTCCACGATTGCGTGCGAGTCTGGGTGTTGACCATTCGGCGCGATCGGATTTGGCTGGCAACAGGTTCCCGGCGGTGTTGGCTTCGTGGTCGCGTCCCACGTCATATCGGTGAACGTTACGCCGGCATCGGTTGAACGGATGAAGGCGCGGCCGTTGTTCCTAAAGCCATAATTGCCGTAGTCGAAGGAACCGCCCAGATACACGGCGTCAGGGTTGCCGGGTGGAGAGTAGACCACGTTATCGTACCAGCATTGGCCCGAGCAATAGCCGAGCGTTTGGTTCGGTGCCGAGGACGCTTGTTGCAGCGCCGTCAGGTCGGTAAAACTTGCGTTGGTTGCGTGGACCGCATCGTCAGTGCGGTACAACCGCGCCGCGTTCGTCCCGGCGTTTCCATCTCCCACGTACATTCGCGTAAATCCGCCCGTGATCGGTGTGACAGCGAACGACGCCCGATCGGTGTTTTGCGTCGCATTTAGCGCGTTCTTCATCTGCGTCCAGCTAGCGCCGCTATCGCTCGAACGCCACACGCCACCTCCACGTTATTCGGGCAGACGTTGTTGGACGGGAACGGAGCGGCGTAAACAATGCTCGCGGAGCCCGGGTCAAGCGCGACTTCATGGACGCCGCGCGTCGAGCCAAAACTTGCCTGGATGATTCCGGCGTCTACCCGGAAGGTCCGGGTTCAGGCAAACGTCCTGGTAATTAAGCAGCGTAAAATTCGCTCCCGCCGTCGGTAGACTTCCAAAAGCCGTACGGCGGCAGTCCGGGAGCAATGCGTCACGGCGCCGCCGCTCAAGACGGAGCTAATGCCGCGCACAGCGCGAACAGAGCCAACGTAAATGGTATTCGGATTGTTTGGATCGATAATGATCGAAGAGATGGCCCGCCCATCGAAAGCCGGACCGCTATAGGCAGGCGCTGTCCGCATGCCCCCATGCCCAACGGCGCAAGTGCAGTCAACGCCTGAACCGGCCGGCACACTCGTGTTCGCGGCAAGATGTGTCCATGTGTCGCCGCCATTAGTTGATTTGTAAATTCCGAAGCCGGCTTCCGAATCGGCCGAGGCGTTGGGCTCGCCGGTCCCGGCATAGATCGTGTTCCCGGACGGGTCGCTCGGATCGATGGTCAACGTCCCGATAGCATTCGTAGCGAAGCTGCCGGAAATGAATTCCCACTTCTGAGAAGGGTTGGTGTGCAGTGCCTTGTCCGTTCTCCAAACGCCGCCCCCAGCTGCTGCAAGGTAAAGGTAGCAATGGCCCTGGCCACAGTTCGGGGCAAGAGCAAGGGCAGTAATTCGACCAGACGTTGTGTAGGAAGCTCCGCTAAAGGTCAATACGTCCGGAAAGTTTGCCGAGCTCGGACCGACGAGCGTCCACTGTGAAGCTGCCAGCGGACGCTGTAGAGGGCCTAACCCGGTCGTCACCCTGCTCATCGCCCTCGCCCTGACATTGGTCCAAGCCCGCTGTGCTCTTCGCGTCAATTCAAACGGCACGTATGCAGCCGGGCCCGCGCGATTCGCATAATCCTCTTCTGCTGCCGCCATTGGTCCGCCTTCCCGTTCAGGCCCAGGTATGGCTAGTTTGTTTCGAAACAATGCAATGCGATTTTGACTGAATTTATTGATCGCGTTCTTACTGTCCGATTTCCCCATAGGATGGGCGGATGGTTTCACCGCGACGAACGCCATTGCGGCCGCGGCGTAAGAAGAGGTGCTCGCACTTGTGAAGCGCCCGATGAGAAGAAACGAGTTCGGCTAAACGAAGGTGGAGTTTTCATATTTTTTAGAGCTGGCAGTTGGAAGTTTTGAACGAGTCGAACAGGATCCAGATTCTCAAGCTAAGTGTAAAAACGTCAAGCGAGTTTAACCTTACATTTTTGTAATGCGGAACAGCGTGCTCTACTAACAATCGCTACTATCTGTCGGCATTGGCCCGTGCATCCTACGATCCCTGACCGATAATTCTTAATTCGCTTCTCGCGCTATATGGAATTCTTCTCGCTGGCATACTTGGTGTAATCGTGATGTTTATCTGGACATCGATCGCGCATATGGCGCTGCCACTGGGCCAGGCTGGGATTAATGAGATTCCAAATGAGTCGGCGGTGCTAAGCGCAATGCAGAGCGGGATCTGGACAAGACCGGCCTTTATATTTTTCCCGGTCTCGGCGTTGGCAAAAACGCAACTGGCAGGAGAAGAGCGAAGCGATGAAACGATGCAGCAAAGAATAGCCGCGAACCCTTCCGGCATTCTGATGTATCATGCGCCCGGCCGTCCGTTCGCATTTGGCAAATCGCCGCTGTCGAGTTCGCCACCGAAGTGCTCCAGGCAATTCTGGTATTTGGCTTTGGCCAACGCGCTTTGGCAGCTTTACTGGGCGAGTCGGTTTCGTTCTGATTGCCGGAATTCTGGCCGCGATAACAACCAACGTTTCTACTGGAACTGGTACGGCTTCCCAGGCGTGTACACAGCTAGTTACATGGCATCGAGCTATCGGTTTCGTTCTCGTTGGAGTTGTTGCCGCGCTGCTACTACGAAGGCGAAACCTGCGGGCTGAAACTTCTGTCGTTCAGTGACAGTAATCAGAGGTTAAGAGCACGCACTGTCAATGCCGGCCGACCGTTTAGAATTCCGTATGTCGCCTCTGCGCTTCCGTCGCTCGTTTTAAAACGTCGCTCTCTGCCGGTGTTGACGGGCACCCATGTCGGCACGGGAGTTTGCCTTCAGGAACTTCGTGATTTCCTTTTCTGAAAGATCTGTGCCGTTTGCGCGCGCGAGTAGCTTTCCAAAATGCTCCGGCTGTTAGCAAATGTAACCATGTAGAGATACCGACCCTTGGTATAGACGACACTTACCTTTCCGTCGTCCAGCAGGCGTCGTTGAACGATCGTCCCATATGCATCTTCAATCATCTCACTGTTGGCGCCGAGATTCGCCGATACGGGGCTTGCATCATCCACAGGGAGACAACAAGTGCGATCGACTGCTTCATACGTTCCATTGTAACATTTGGCAGGAGTCCGCAATCGGACTGCTGATCTTCGAATTCTAACGTCCGAAATATCTCTTCTTTTTGCAAACGGAGCGGCATGTCGAGTGAATAGCGGAATCATATCTCGCGCTTTTGAAGCTACGCGAGTCATTCGAAGCTGGAGTTAATCAGAACATAATTCTTCACGACTGCGCATGGTCAAGAAAAACAAAACTCGACGGCCCGCCGTGCAGATCGAGGTTCGCGAATCCGACGTGCACGGGCGGGGGGTTTACACCTGCGAACTTCATTCCCAAAGGCACTCGCATCATCGAATACACAGGTGAACGCGTCCCCTGGGAAGCTGCTCCCGACGACAGAGACAACCCACATACTTTCAACTTCGGTCTGGAAAACGGCGACGTAATAAACCCAGAAGTTGGGGGTAACGAGGCGCGCTGGATCAATCATTCGTGCGACCCGAACTGTGAAACGGTCGAGGAAGACGACCGCATCTTCATCGATGCCCTGCGCGACATCCACCCCGGCGAGGAACTCCTTTATGATTACCACATGGAGCTGGACGAACCGATTACCGAATCGGCCAAAAGGAAGTATGCGTGCCGCTGTGGCGCCTCAAATTGCCGGGGCACAATGGTTGAGCTCCCGGAACCCGGCGGATAGGCAAAACCTATCGCGCCTAGACGAATAAAGTCTTTCAATGCGCTCCCGGAGTATGGCCGGTTGAGGCATGGAAACTAGAATACCGATAGGACAGCGCATCTCACGCTTCCTCGAGGAACGATATGTCCACAGGGCGCGGCCTCATTATCTACCTGAGCTCGCCCTCTTTGGCGTCATTGTGATCCTCGCCGTTTGGCCCATGTTATCCATGGTAGCGACGGCGTTGGAAACGATGAGATAAGCTTAGTTTTTCACGTCGTCGACTGTCGGCGAATCATCGCCTGACAGTAAAGCTGCGGCCTCGCGATGAAAGGCTGCCGCCGCTTTGCTCTGAAAGCGAAGCGGGTTGTGAACAAAATTAAGTTCGCGTTCTGGGACTGGCGGAGCGAACGGCACGCTAACGCAGCCAGGGGTATCTTGATGTTTCACCATCATGTGGGGAACAATTGAAACTCCGATGCCAGCCGCGACCATGTGCGCAATGGTCGTGAGCTGGCTGCCGGCCAGCCCAATCTCCGGACGGAGACGACGTGACTCGAGCAGGTGATGCACTTGCTGAGACAGGCAGTGCATCTCGTGGAGGAGAAGAAACCGTTGTGATTTAAGATCATCAAACTGTACGAGACTTTGCTTTGCCAGCGGATGCGCTTGCGGGACCAAGGCGAGCAACGGTTCGTGGCCTAACGATTCACGCCGCAGACTTGGACTTTGCTGGCATGTGGATGCCAATGCCACATCTAGCTCGCCGCTTTCGACGCGCCGCGTGATCCCATCGGTTACGTCCTCCACGAGATCCAACGTCACGTTCGGATAGTCTTTGTGGAATTTTTTAACCAAGTCTGGGAGCACATACGGAGCGATAGTGGGAATCGCCCCAACCGCGAGCTTGCCGGTAACAGCATCTTTAAGATCATCGACGCACCGGCGAGCATCGCCGATGGAGGCTAAAATTTGCCGCGCATAGTCGAGAAAACATCGCCCCGCCTCCGTTAGGACGACTGATCTCGGCAAACGATCAAATAATCGTTGGCCGATTTCCGCTTCCAGCTTTCGAATCTGTTGGCTGAGTGAAGGCTGAGCCACGTGCACCTTCGCAGCCGCACGCGAAAAGTTCCCTTCGTCCGCTACCGCGACGAAATAACGCAGTTGATGAATCTCCATAAGTAACTCGGGCTGGACGACTCACAGTAGCGCGAGCATTGGCGCTTTTAAACTCGATTGACTTGCTCGAGCGAGCTCGCGGGATCGATCTGCGTATTGGACCAAAGGCCTATAGAGAATTCTTACTATTTCGTTAAGAGTCGGTCTTCCTGAATCAAATGCGAAAACCTGATTCGATGTGGTGCCGCGCTCTGAGTGTGCTGGCAGTTGGGTTTCTCTTAGGGTCCTGCGAATCGTATGGCCCGTTCCACCCCAACACGGCTACAGAACCGCTCAACTCAATACGAGGCCCGAGCGACGGACGCTACAAATTCGCTTTTATAGAATTCGGCGATCAAGGCTCGGCCTTGGATACATCACAACGAGCGGTTGCCATCAACGCGATTCGGCAGGCACAACGCCCTCTTCTTTTCGTCTACATCCACGGTTGGATGAATAATGCCAATTCCGGTGATGTTTGCCGATTTGAACACTTTATTGATATGGTCTCGCGTCTTCCCGAGGTGACCCAGGGAAAGATTAATGTGATCGGTGTTTACATCGGCTGGCGTGGCAAAGACCTTACCGTGCCGGGCTTGGATTTGTTGACATTTTGGAACCGCAAGTTGACCGGCGGATCAGTGGCAGCGCAAAACAGTTGCCTGGCTACCATTAACGAACTGGCACTGGCTGCGCGAGAGCCGGGAAAGCAGGTCCACCATTGCGTGTTGATGGGCCACTCATTTGGCGGACTGGTCCTAAGCAATACAATTTCTCATTCCATCCTCGATGCGAGCAGCACCGGCGCCCGCAACGCGAGTCCCTGGGACATGGCGGTCGCGTTCAACCCCGCGGATGATTCCATCGGCACCCGGCAGTTGATGTCGGAATTAGATTATCTTTACAAGTATGACCCGACCCGCGGCGCTTATGTAGGCAGGAGCCCTGGGGCTGAAGAGGGTGCTATGACGAGCGAGAACCGTCCTCTCCTCATCGTTCTGCAATCGGAGAACGACCAGGCGACGGGCAAATTTTTTCCAATAGGCCAGACTTTCGCCAACACTTTGAATCTTCATTACCATTGGGACAAGGTGCCAGTGCCCGGCGGCAACGGACAAAAAGTATCGGAGGGAGAGTTCGAGACCCACACGCCCGGCAACGATAAGTATCTGGTAAACTTTAACGTCGTCCCCTTGGGAGAAGCGACTGCGCCGTCGGGTCTAAACACGTATGAGAACCGGGCTTTCGAAGCCAATGTTCGACAAAACGTGCGCGGCCGAACCTTTCTCACCAGTGAAAAGAATAACGGTCATGAGAAACCGTTCTGTAAGGGTCCGGATTACAATCCAGATGTGACACGCCCTCCGACAGGAAACGAAGACTGGCAACGTTGGCAGTTTGTGTACACTGGCAATGCACGCGTGCCCTGCTGGATCGTGAGAGTGCCTAAGGAGATCATTTGGGGTCACGGCGGATTGTGGAGCGATAACTCGGTAGCGATGTTCGGCGCTCTTTACCGCATGCATTTTCCCTTGAATGCAGAAGGGGTGCCTGCTCCTTCTCAGCCGGTTCGTGTTCCCAAGGCCCCAGACACGCTAAAACTGAACCAGGACAAACTACACTGAAGCCGCACCACACGCGTCAGCGTCGGCCTCTGCGGATAAAGAAATTCTCAGTGAGCGGCAGTGGTATGAGCAAGCATTTGCCGTAGCCCGACACTGAGGCCATTCCAGAAAATTTGAACGCCGATGGCTAGAAGGATAAATGCGGAAAGCCGCGTCAGAATGCTGGTGCCGGATTTGCCGAGCAACCCCACCAGTCGGGCCGCGTTGCCGTAGCAAACCATGACCAGCAAGCAGACGAGAAGCATGCCCGCTGCCGCGGCGATAAAGTGGCGTGGATAACCATGTTCCAATCCCGGGCCGGCTTGATATCGCAAGTGGGCGCCGAGCGTGATTGCGACGGAGATGGCGCCCGGCCCCACGGTAAGCGGGAGAGTCAGCGGAAAGAAGGCATGCTGAAGAGCATCCTCGAGTGTTTCGGGGACTTGCTTTGAGGAAGAATCATCCTCTGGCTGATTGAGGAGCTTCCAGCCTGTCGCGGCCACGACCAAGCCGCCCGCGATTTGCACCACAAAAAGGGAAATGCCGAAGAAGGCGAGAATTTCACTGCCGAAAAGTGCCGAAACAACCAGGAGCACAAACCCATAGGCCGCGATTTTGCGGGCCAATACTTTTTGAGCGGACTGCGGATAGTTCTGAGTAAGGCCAAAAAATATCGGAGCGTCGCCGAGCGGATTTACAATCGGGAACAGCGCTGCAAACGAGACGCCCAGGGTCTTGATGAAGTCGACGGCGCTGAGTTCCATTCCGATCTATCACGAAATGAAGAATTCCTCCTGCTTCGGAGAATCCCCACTCGCTTGTTCTTTGGGATTACGCTGATCTTGTCGTCATTCTCCAGGAAGGCGGCGTGCACCTCATCGATTTCGTCGCAACCTGCTTCGGCTCAATGCTGTCATCAACTCGTGTTGAGTCAGCGCACAGGTCAGGACTAGACATCGGAACCCGAATCATTGGATTTTGGAATTGAATAAAGTGAGACCAGGCGGGCAATCAGCACCGTCATATAAAGCAGCCCGGTCATCGCTTCCAGCGCTGCGAGCCAGCGCGCAATTCTTGAGAACGGTGTGATGTCGCCGTAGCCGACGGTGCTCAAGGTAATGAAGCTGAAGTAGAAGGCATTGAACCCGTTCATCGATTGCTTCCCAGTATTTGTGTTAAAGGAGAATGCTCCTCCTGGCGTCAACTGGTCCACCAGCCAGTAGGCCATCGTCCACATCAAACCAAGCATAAGGTAGGCCGAAATGCTCGCACACAGGACTTCGGTGTTTACCGAAGGGGAGCGCAAAACGAAACGTAGCAGATTCGCCACGACGAAGGCAACCAGGATAAGTCCTGCGGTAAGAAAGACAAAGGGTGGAACCAGGTCCGGCTGCAAATGATTAATCCACCTGCCACCGATCGCCGGAATGGCAAGGACGATCGCGACAATCAGAACGCGTTTACGCTCCGCGACTGCAAGGACGGCAGATAGCAAGACTACGGAAAACAGAATTGAGACAATAATGTTGCCGCCTTTGACCTCTTCGACAAATGGGAAAGAGAAGAAGAGTAGCCCGAGAGCGATCAAAAGTTGGACTGTGGAAAAGCGCCGGAATTTTAGGCGCCGCAGCACAGTTTTCATTGATCCTGCCTTTTCTCGTTAGGTTTCGATGCCGCTTCCTCATAGCTGTCATTCTGAGCGAAGCGAAGAATCTCTGATCGTTTCTGCAGCGATCCCCCCAGAGGGAATAACCAGAGATGTTTCTCCCGCGACTGCGGGATCAACATGACACCGCCGTTTATGACATGGGCTCTAGCCACTCGTGCACGTCTTCAGTTGTACGGCTGCTTTCCGCATCACTGGAACAGGACGCCCTTGATGAGCTTCGGAATAACAGGAGTGATCGACACCTGCACGTTCCACTCCTGTCCGGATATCCGGGGATGCACTGGCATGTACTGCACCGCGAGCTGAATCTTGATGGGGAGACGCCCCAGCTTCACCACCTTGGCCAGCCCCAGTCCGACGGGGACGGTCCAAACATCCTCGGACGGCGCGGTCCAGTCGGCCAGGATATTGCCCGAGTACCCGAGGCTCCAGCCCTCGCCGAAGAAGATCGACGCGATGGGTTGCAGGTTCATCTGGTTAGTGTCGGGCCGGAAGTGCTCGCCGCCGATAGACCACCATTGCTGAGGGAACACGCCAATGAAGTACTGCTTCGTGAGGTAGCCAACCACCATGCTAGGTCCAAGCTGCCACTTGCCCTGGCCGGTGAATACCGACGTCGCTGTCGGGAAGATGGCGGTAGGACCGGCTCCGAGGACCCAGTTGCCTGAGTGCGCAGGCGACAGCAACTCCAGCAGAGCCAGATCGCCCAGGCCAGCGTCCCGCGCGAATTCGTTAGGGGACGTCTCGTGCGGGACGATGTTGTAAAAGGGCATCACCGGGCGCGTGATCAGGTTCAAGTTTTTGGTCAGGCTGACCGGCATCACTGGCTGGAAATTCCAGTTGTTGCTCCATTGGCCATTGTTCAGCTCAAAATTGTTGAACTGATTCGAGATGGACCAGATGCTGCTCACCGGGTTGGTGAGCTTGCGGTTCAGCTCACTCGCCGATTCCTCTCCGGTAGAGGATTCGGTGACCGCCCCGTAAGTTAAATCCCCACTCGCCTGCAAAGGTAGGCTGAGCGCAACGCGCCAATCAGAAGCAAACGGGTCTGGAGTTATCTTGCTGTTTGTATCGACCTCCGAAGCCTCGGTCGCCCAAAGGTCCGCAGTCACCGAAAGAATCCCCAATGTGAAGATGGTGATTGCTAAAACGACGTGAGCCCGCTTCACATTGCCCTTTTAACTTTTGGACGGTAATCGATAAGGGCAGTAGCGATCACGCTACTGCCCTCACGTTATTATCTCGCGCTTTTACCAATCGCCCAGAGCGTTCACGCCCATGGGACCAAACCCACCGAACTGCTGAACTTCGATGTGTTCGGGTCCGGCGCCCTCCATCGTGGGTTCGAGAGACTGTCCTGCCATCTGTCCCTGACCTTGCGCAGCCGCTGTCTGGACGGCTGGGTGGCTGGCATACGCCGCGGCGAGCGCATGTTTATACCTGTTGAATTGGGCTTGTTTCCCGACGTAGATCCGATCCTTCGTCGCAGTGGGAAACACGTAATACAATTTGCCATTGTATTTCACGGCTGTGACCCTGCCAACGGTGAGTTGACTCACTGCCTGTTGCTGCTTGGGGGTTGTGACGGTTATGACCTTAAAGCCTGACTGCTGGAGCAAGGCCTCTTTCTGCGCCATCACATCGGTTGTACCCGTGGTCTGACACGCTGCCAATAGCACCAGGTCCTGCCCCAATACCGGCGATACCTGTTAGTGTTAATAGTTTTTTCATGTTTTTTCTTTGTGTGTGTTCCTTACTTTGTTAGTTCTACAAAAAAATTAAAGGTTGGTTCAAGACATTATTTTTCAGCGCCGGCCCCTGAACCCGCCGCCACCGCCGCCGAACCTGCCAAAGCCGCCGCCGCCAAATCGGTCACCGCCGCCACCGAATCCTCCGCTGCCAAAGCGGTCACCGCCGAAGCCTCCACCGCCACCGAATCGATCAAAGCCGCCGCCTTGAAAGCTCTGGAATCGCTGGCCCGAAACATCACCGCGAGACCGGTTTTGAGCTTCACGGTCTAAATCCCCGAATCCGCCTCCACCTGAACGCTCGGCGCCGCTTGCACCTGAACGGCCGAAGCTGCCTCCGCTGCCAGCGCGACCCTCGCTACCCGCTCCATACGACCGCTGCTGAGAACCCTCGCTCCCTGTCCGTTGCTGACTATTTTCTGCGCCTTGCCAGTTAGGCTGAGGCTTGTTTACAGAGTTCCAGCTTCCATTGTCGTACTTCTGCCAGCCGTTACCTGTGTTCTTGTAAACGTTGCCGTCGTGTCCGGCGTAAATGTTGCCGCTGGCAGTCTTACCAACTGCACTGTTCCCCCACTTTGTGCTGGAACCGGCCACTTTTCCTCCTTGCGAATCCGCAGCGCCTGCCACTGTTCCGTTGGCTGTCGAGTAATGGCCCATAGTAGCGCTCTGGTTTCCGCGCGAGACATAGGAGCTTCTCCACTGAGCGTTTGGGCTCGAGCCCTGTCTCGTCTGTGCATAGGTGCCGGTGTAAGGATTATATGCCTGAGCTGCACTTCTACTACCATAAGGTGTCGAGACCGAAGCACCTCGCGCATAAGTTCCGGTGTAAGGATTGTAACCGGCGCCGCGCGTTGCCGAGCCGTAGGGGCCATAGGCTGTCTGTTTCCAACCATACGCTCCCGTAGCAGAGTCGTAGTAAGGCGCTGGATAATGATAACCATACCCTCCGTAATACGCGCCGCAGTACGTCGCCGGATAAGGATAGTAGTAACCGCCGTTACAGTATGGCGGCCACCAATAGCCGCTTCCATCGGCAAGGATCGCTCCCGTCGCCGCACCTAATATGAAGGTGCCCAGATATCCTGCAGCGTAGTTGGATGTGACCGTGCCATCCGGATTAGCGGCCTGGGTGACATAGGTGACATTATAAACCGGGGAGCTCGGCGGAATCGTGTAGATTTCCTGTGGAACCGACATGCACGTTGTCCATTGTCCAGTTGGAGTAGGAGCCATGAACCACACGCCTTGAAGGCAAAGGTAATACGTACCTTCGAGCTCGATCACCTTGTCCTGGGTGTTCGTGGCGTATTGCATGGATGTGCCCTTGATGGACTCAAATTTCGGTTCGCCCGAGTACGCGACTTTAACTTTTGCCTGTGCCTCGTTAGGTTTAATGGTCATCGTGGTCGGAACCTGCGCCAGTAGGACTGCGTCTTTGGCTTCATCGGTCCCTGGAACTGTAGCGAGGATTGCTGAAGCTGGGCTGCTCAGCGGAATTTTCGCAAAGTCAGGAGGAAGATCCGGCGTCGCATAAATCCATGGCCCTTGAAGGTCAGCCGCGCTGAACCACCGGCCGGCAGTCAAATAGTAAAACTGCTGAGTCGGCTTGTACACAAACACGACGCTGTTTGTGTTCGTTGCGTACTCAAGCTGCGTGTCGGGAATCTGGCTGTACACAGGCTGGCCATCGAAAAGAATGATTTCAGCCGGCTTATCGCTGTAAAAAACGTCCGGAGTTACATCCTTTGTGTTTGCAGTTGGCGGGATAAATTTCTTGAGCGCGCTCCACTCTTTGTCCTGCGGCACTTTGGACATTTCCGGCGGCAACTTCTTCGTGGCCGACCATTGTCCATCGAGCTTAGTGGCCGTGAGCCATTGCTGACCGACTGCGAGATAATACGCCGCACCACTTTCGTCGAAGAACAGCGGCCACTGTGTGTTAACAACGAACTTCAAATTCGTGTTCGGAACTCCAGAAAGGACTGGCTCGCCATTCACGCTCAGCAGAATCGATGGCCTGTAACCCACATAAATCTTGGGCGGATCATTGTTCAATTGCACGCCGGCAGGCGGCTCCTTCTTCGGCGTCGACGCGATCAAACTGTGCAAGGCAATTGAGAAGGTTGACGGAACAAATGTTTTGAACATCTGATCCATCTTTTCCTTCGTGGCGTTATCGAGTGAAGGAAAGTACGTTCCGGTAACCTGCAGATTGATGATAGTGACGAGCTTGGCGACGTTGTCTATGTTCGTATTACCCTTCATTTCGACCACGCCCAGCACCGTCTTGCCGCTCTTGGGCGTAATCGACACTGCCATTCGCCAGCTCAAATCCTGGAAGTTCTTCCAGTCGTCTACTTGAGGTTGATAAATGATGAGCCGGGTGCCGTTGCGGTATTTTTCGCGCGGCCAGCTCGAGTCATTTGATTGGCCAGCTCCTGTTGCTGAGTCCGCCGCGCGTATCTCAAACGGCGACGTAAAGAGCGCAGCCGCTACGATCAGGTATTTGAGGAAAGAAAGGTTAAGCAATCTCATAGCAAGAGTTCGGTTAGAGCTTAATGATGGCGTCGTCGGCACCCGTGGCTATAGGACTTTAGGCCAATACGGCAAGTCTGTGTTTAGCGCTAAAGGGCGCTGGGTTTTTAACGCCTGGGTCGGCCCGGCGCGCTCATTTAGTCTCAAAAGAAAAAATCGCCTTCCAATCATTTTTCATGCTGATGACAGTCCAGCCATTCTTCTTCGCCTCGTCATAAAGGGCTTGCGTGAACGTGCCGACTTTCGTGTCCGGCAATCCCTCAGCGGGGCCGTAGGCGTACTCCCGCTCGGCATCATCGTGTAACACGAGCAACGAAAGCCGCGCGCCGTCGCCCGCCTTATTATATTCGAGCATCTGCTGGTCGCCGGTCGAGTTGCCGAAGGCGATGTGGGGGCGGCGGCCGATCATAAGGTGGATGCCTTCGGGTTTGCCGGCATCGTTGTCATTGAGCACGAGCTTCGGTTCCTTGATGAGGAAGGGCTTACCGTCCTTTTCATAGCCATACTTGGTGCTCAACGCTGTGCCCACGACCTCCTCGGGCGGAACGCCGTACGTTTGCTCCGCGTACACGCGCACAAA
This sequence comes from uncultured Verrucomicrobiae bacterium, assembly GCA_963805485.1. Lineage (GTDB taxonomy): Bacteria > Verrucomicrobiota > Verrucomicrobiia > Chthoniobacterales > UBA10450 > Udaeobacter. The sequence goes on from CAWDUN010000004.1 coordinate 82,749, forward strand.
ATCCTGACCGCCACCGGTGACGATATAGGTCTTGTAGCCATTGGCCCGGAGATACTTCAGCACCTCCTGCATTGGGAGATAAGTCAGCTCGGTGTAGGGCTTCTTCCAGCGCGGATGTTTTGCTTCCGCGAGCCATTGCTTCACCTCAGCCTGAAACGTCTCGACCGAAATGTCGGTGATGGTGGCAATGCCAACCTTCTCGAGGTCCGGCAATGTCAGCTTCTCCATCGCCGCGCGATCGCCATGAAGCAGTTCCAAAACGGTGTTGAACGGCGCGACGTTCGCGAGTTGGGGCTTCGCCTTGACCAGGGCCGGAACCTTCTCCAGGCAATACATTACCTGCGTATAGATCGGATGCTCAACCCACAGCGTGCCGTCCTGATCAAACGTGGCAACGCGCTCCTCGGGCGGCACGAACTGAGGGCTGCCTTGGGTTGTACTCGCCTTGACAAATTCTATGATGGACTGTTTGGCGGGACCGTCGTTCCACGAAGTGAGAGGGTCCTGCGCGTAAGCGGTCGTTAGACCAGCGATGACAATCGCGAGCAAGGCAAATTTATTGTGGATAGGTTTCATGGGCTTGGGATTGGGAATGGACTAACCACGGATTACACGAATAACGCGGATGGCGAGAGGATTGCGAGGGATGACCAATCATGAATAACGAAATTATCAGCCGTGCTTCTAATATTGCGTATCAAGTCAGAATTGTCTTCAGGAATCCGTGTTATCCGCGTTGTCCGTGGTTAAATCTACTTTGCGATAAGCGTTCACACTTCCGGCGCAGGCATCGGCCCGAAGAAAATCCTCATCGCCTTTTCCCTGCCGATTGCCCGGACCAATTCATGCACCGTGCAATACATGGCGATCAGTACGAATAAAAGGATCTGAATGGCGAAGAAATGCGGCCAGACGATTACCGAGAGCAGCTTCTCATTGCCGGCAACAAAGCTGCCGGTCTGCCGCCAGAAATCGATTAGTCTCTCCAGATAGTGAAGGACGGCAGCTATCAGCAGATAGATAACCGTCTTCCACGCGATGTTGTACATGAGCGGTTTGTTAGGAAAACGATTGATCAACGGCAGCATGTCCGCGAGTAGCACCGCTTTGCCGAGAACCAGGGCAGTGAGAGCAATCGAAGCTGAAGAGTAGGGCGAGAGCCCGGTTCCTTCCAACATCAAGACGCGAATGAACATGACGAGATGCAGCGCGACGAAGAAGTAAATCGTCGGCGGGAGGATCTTAAAGAACTCTTCTTTTAGCTTTTTCATTTTGAGGTCATTTCCTTTCGACAGAGGCGACCAGCGATCACAATCGCCAGCAAGACAAGTTTATTGCGGATAGGTTTCATGGGCTTGGGATTGGAGAAGGGACTAACCGCGGATTACACGAATAACGCGAATGGCGAGCGGATTGAGAAGAATGGCCAATAAAGAACAATGAAAGCATCAGCGCTGCTTCTAAAGTTGAGTATCAAGTAAGAATTGATTTCAGGAATCCGTGTTATCCGCATAATCCGTGGTTAAATCTATTTTGCGATAGGTGTTCACACTTCCGACGCAGGCTTTAGGGCGATCGATGCTTACAAAATTGGCCCCAGCATCGCAATGGTGTTGTTCCAAAGCCGGCGGGTCATCGGCCATTGGGACACCGTCGCGCCGGTGACGGGATGGGAGCGGGCAAGATAAGCGTCCTGACGGCGTCGCATTTCGGCAGTTAAAGTCGGATCGTAGAACAGAATGTTGTTTTCGTAATTCAAATCGAAACTGCGCCGGTCCATGTTGGCCGAGCCGATCAATGTGACTTCCCCGTCCAATGTGAGTGACTTGGTATGAAGGAGACCGCCTTCGTATTCGTAAATGCGGACCCCGGCTGCGAGCAAGTCACTGTAGTAACTCCGACTAGCCGCGGCCACAATCCATGAGTCGTTCCGAGCGGGGAAGATAATAGTCGTTGCTACGCCGCGCCGGGCACTGGCACAAAGGGCTGCCTGTAACCCTTCGTCGGGCACATAATACGGAGTGGTGATGACTAGCTCCCGCCGGGCGGTGTAAATGAGAGTTTCGAAGACTTCAGGCATGGCTGAGTTATATACCGTCGGCCCGGTGCCAATGACCTGCGCTGTCACGCCAGGCGCGCAGGGCGGCAATGCTTGACGCAACAAGGGCGTAAGATCGCCATCCATGGCCGCCATCCAGTCGCTGGCGAAAAGATACTGATTCTGCCGCGCAATCGGCCCTTCAAAACGCATCAGCGCATCTACCCATGGCGCAAACTTCGCCTTGATCCGGAACTCGGGGTCTGCGCAGTTCTGACTGCCGCAATAGGTGATCCGATTATCTATCACCAGTATCTTACGGTGATTGCGCAAATCGATGCGCCCTCGCAACGGACGCAAGAGGGAATTGCCAATGGGCAGGGCGGTAGCCACCTGAACGCCCGCCGCCTGCATGGCTTTCCAATGCGGGGATTCGATCATGAGGCGCGAGCCCAATCCGTCGGCCATCGCCCGGCAGGTGACCTTACGCGCCGCCGCCCGTTTCAGTGCTCCGACGACTTTGAGCCCGTTGTTATCGGGCAACCAGATGTAAAAGGTCAGATGGACATGATCCTGAGAAGCATCAATATCTGCGACCATGGACTCGACGGCCGTGTTGGAATCTGCCAGCAAGGTCGCGCAGTTGCCACCCACGGGCTCGAAGCCATTCACCGAGTGTCCGAGCCGGAAGAGGTGGGCGTAAGTCTCTGGGATTTTCGGTTGCAGATTAGGCGCATCCATTCCCGGGGCCTTGGTAAGGTCAGGCATGGTAGCCAGCACTGCGCACATGCGACTCACACGCCGGCGGCCGATACTGGTTTCACCCAGAAAGATGTAAGTCAGGATGCCGATTACGGGGAAAACAATGATGACAACGATCCAGGCAATCCGTGAAGCGGGCTCTCGGTGCGGCCGCAAAATGACCCGTGCAATCACAGCGAGGTGCACCAAGAGAAAGGCTCCCGTCCACAGTGCAGTTAGGATCTGAATTTTAGTCATTCATCGGCCAGAAGTTGTTTCATGTGCGGCGCTGCACGCCTCGCCTTTGTCGCGCTCAGATCATCTCGTGTTCAGATTTCACACGCGAAATTTTTTTCCCGTTCCTCTGTTTGGCGGCGGATTTCATTTCGTCGTTCGCACGTTCGATATTCAAAGCGAGAAGTTTTTCGAGAATTTGTTCGTCGGTTAGATCGACAGCGAAGCCGTAAGCAGCGGCGACGGCTGCATCGAGTTTTGCATGGGCGTGCGAGAGCCACGCAGGACGCTCGTTGTAAAGGTTGGTGAGGGTGCGCTTCGCCAGCTTCTTCGCGCATTCCTCGTCGCCCGGTTCGATCCGTGGATAACCATTTCAAATAGCCGATCTGCACGGCGACCTGCGCGAGCTCGAAGGCGTAGGCATTCAACTCGATGGCTTTGAGTTGTTGCACGTTGACCCGCGGTTCGAATTTGAATCCCAGCTGCGTACCGAATGTGATGAGTTCCTTTTCAAGATCCAGAAGCAACTGAAGCGAGACGTAAAGGAAGTTGCCGCTGCCGCACGCAGGGTCGAGCACTGTGATGGCGGCGAGTTTGTCGTGAAATGCGACGAGCTTCGCGCGATCGGACGCTTTGCCTTCACCGCGCACGAACGCGGAAGCGAGCTCGCCTTTGATCGTGCTCCACTCACGACGCAATGGCCCCATGAATACCGGCTCGACTAATGTCTTGATGTCCTCCTCGCTCGTGTAATGCGCACCAAGTTGCGCGCGGTGGCCGGGGTCGAGCCCGCGCTCGAAGAGATTTCCCATGATACTGGGCTGGATGAATTGCCAGTCGGCTTCGCCTGCGACAGCGAGCTTGCCAATTTCCTGTTCGGTCAACTCAAACACGGTCGCCTCTTCGAAGAGATGGCCATTGAAGTGACGAATCTTGTGTGAACCGAACGTGCCGCCTTTCGCCATTTTCCGAAACAAATCTTCGAGCACTTCGGCGAAATGCTCCGGATCATCGACACCCGTTTTAAAAATGTCGGTGACGACGTTCTTCGGTAACAATCCTGTGTCTTCGGCAAAAAAGCAGAAGACGATACGATTGAGGAAACGAGCGATGCGCAGATTCTTGCGTTGGGCGACGGCAAGTTCGCGGCGCGAACGCGCATCGATTAGCTCGACTGACTCGCGCTTTTGCAATAAGCGGGCAACTTCACCGATCTGTTGCGCGAGTTTTTCGGTGACCTCATCAGTCGTGCGCTGTGGCTTGAGGAATTCCGGATTGGTGAAGACGGCCCGGAGTAGCTGTAGAAACTTGGGATCGTCGATGTTTGCGTTGGTGAACTCGTGCGTTTCCTGGACGGTGCCGTTGAAATTTGTGCGAATGACGTAGCGATCGAAATCGCAGACGACGAGTAGCGGCGGGTTTAGCAGCGACTCCCGATAACGAAGCAATTGCTGATACGCTGCATCCAGATTTTTCTTTTTACCCTTGTATTCCCAAGCGAAACAGCCGCGCTTCCAAACGTCCGCGAAACCGCGCTCGCGTTCGGGCTCCGGCTCTTCTGCTATGCGGCCGGACTCTGCAAGCGCGAAAAGCTCTTCGTCTTTAACGACACGCTTTTGAAAACAAAACGACTCGTTGCCGGTTGGATCAGCGCTCGCTGGTGTCGGTTGACCGAGCAGCGCGCAAAGATCATTGAAGTGCTCTTGATACGCGGCGGTCTCTTTGCCCGAATACCTTGCCCATTTTCTCTTGAACTCCGACGGCGTCACTCGGACAAACTAACAAAACGTTCCTTAATGAGAAGAAATTCTCAATCCGGAAAACGAACTGACATTGAAACCCGCGGTCGCAGGGAACGGAGAATTGTCTCTCCGCTGACCCTATTTGCTCATGTTCGACTTTTGTCAGTCGCCAGTGGCTTTCGGGGCGTTCTGCAAAGTTTGCAGCGCGTCGTCGAGCGAAAAGCTGCCGGGCTTCTGGCTCGGCGGGAATTCCTTAAATGAGGCGAGGAATTGTCCGACGTATTGCTGCGCTGGTACCATGACGAAGGCGTGGTCAACCCGCCAGCGTCCATAGTCTATGCTCTCATGGTCCGCGGTTTCAAACGGATCGGAGCGCAGATTGAAGAGCTTCGGGAAACGCAGCGGCACGAATGGGTCTTGCCAGACATCCAGCCCGATCGCGCGCTGCTCCGCGAAGACGATCTTGTACTGGTTATAGCGAAGCGCGACGAGAGAGCCGTCGTCGTTGAAGTAAAAGAATTCCTTGCGCGGGCTGGGTGATTTGCCAGCGAACGCATCGGTCAGGTTATAGCCGTCGAGATGAACCTTAAAGGTGTTGTTGCCGACTTTCATTCCCTTCAACAACTGTTCCTTCACATCCGGCACGCCGGCCGCAGCCAGCAGTGTGGGTAACATATCTTCGTGCGAGAAGATGTCGTTGAGCACGGTGCCTGGCTTGATAACACCCGGCCACCGAATTGCGCAAGGTACACGATAGGCACCTTCCCAGTTACTGGCCTTCTCGTTGCGAAAGGGCGAAATTCCACCGTCGGGCCAGGAGAACTTCTCCGCGCCGTTGTCGGTGGAGTACATGACAACGGTGTTATCATCGAGGCCGAGTTCCTTGAGCTTGTCGAGTAAAAGGCCGACGTCGTAATCATGCTCCATCATGCCATCGGGATAAACACCCAGACCAGTCTTGCCTTCCCATTGAGGCGAGAGGTGCGTCCAGATGTGCATGCGGGTGGCGTTCCACCAGAGGAAGAATGGTTTGTCCGCCTTCTTCGCGTCGGCCATGAAACGCAACGCCTCCTTGGTGAACTCGTCGTCCACCGTTTTCATTCGCTCGATATTGAGCGGACCGGTCAACTCGATCTTCTGCGAACCGTCCGGGTTCGCCCAGGTATGAAGCACGCCGCGCGTGGCGTATTTTTTCCGCATCTCCGGATCTTTGAAATAGTCCGGGTGCTCCGGCTCCTGCTCAGCGTTCAAGTGGTAGAGCGAACCATAGAACTCGCCGAAGCCATGCGCGGTAGGCAGATGTTCGTCGCGATCACCGAGGTGATTCTTTCCGAACTGTCCTGTGACATAGCCTTGTGCCTTGAGCAATTCCGCGATCGTCACATCCCGGGCCTGCAAACCTTCCTTAGCGCCCGGCAATCCAACCTTGAGAAGGCCGGTGCGGAAACCGGATTGTCCGGTGATGAAGCACGAGCGCCCGGCGGTGCAGCTTTGCTGACCATACCAGTCGGTGAACAGCGCGCCTTCCCTTGCGATGCGGTCGATGTTCGGCGTCTTGTAGCCCATCATGCCCTGGTTGTAAGCGCTGAGGTTCCAATAGCCGATGTCATCGCCCCAGATGATGAGGATGTTAGGCTTTTTGGTGTCTGCGGCATGGCTAACAGCGGCGGTCAGTAACAACGCCAACGTCACTGCTGCGACCACCGATAGGTTGTGTAGCTTCACTCTTGTTGTTCTCATGATTCTTCCTCCGATCGTACTGGCTATCAGACTGTTGAAAAACGAACTTTTCTCAACGTTTGGAGTTCCGCGTTTACGCGGCTCCGAGGGTGAAACCGCCTAAAGTCGGGACTCCAACCAAGTGCCATCGGTTTTTCAACAGTCTTCTATATCTGTATGCTGAGGCGAAGCGGGCGGCTCTTTCAAGCCGCCCGCCGTTGTTATCAATCCTAAGCTGGCGGTCGACTATTCGCTCGGATGATGCTTGGTCATCTCATTCACCTGATCGAGCACTTGTTGGAGGTTGTAGCTCGCCGCCAACTGGAGCGGGGGGTAGTCGACGTAGGACGTGAGCTCCTTGAGCCACAGGAGCTGGCCAATGGGCAGGAGGTTCCAGTCATACAGATATGCCGTGCTAGGAGCGGCGAGCGCGCCGCCGATGGCCAACGCGCCCTTCTGATCTGCCCCGACGTTATTCTCGAATGGATCGCGCAAGATATTCTGGAGCTGAGTCCAGTGGTAGGTCATCGCCGGATTAAGTGCATCGACGCCCTGCGACCCCATCATGCTGTAGTAGAACTTCCAGTTCTTGTAGCGCACTGCCGAGGGCTCGCGACCCTGGTAGTAGAAGAAGTACTCGCGATTCGACTTTTCCGACTTTCCGGTGACGTAGTCGATCTGGTTGAACCCATCGAGCTTGGTCTTGACGATGCCCTTGTACTTGCCCGCCATGATCTGCTTGTTCAGTTCCTCTCCTTTGAGGCCGCCGGCGATTTCCACGAACGTCGGCACCCAGTCCAGTGACGAGAACATTTCCTTGAAGATGGTGCCCGACTTGACTACGCCCGGCCAGCGGATGACGCACGGAGCGCGCATGCCGCCCTCCCAGGTCGTCAGCTTCCCGGCTTTGAACGGGGTGGTGCCACCATCGGGGAAGGTCTGAACCTCGGCTCCGTTGTCCGTGGTGAAGACGACGATCGTATTATCGAGTTGGCCCATATCTTCGAGCTTCTTGAGGACAAGGCCGATGTTGTCGTCCATCTGCTTCATGCCGGCTTCGTTAATACCCCAATCCTTGCCGCCCTTTGTGCCCAGCATGTCCAGATACTTCTGCGACAGCACGGTCGTGATATGCATGCGGGCCGGGTTGTACCAGCACGAAGAAGGGTTTGTTAGTCGTCTTGGGATCATTGCGATCAAGGAAATCAATCACGTGGGAGGATATTTCCTCGTCCACCGTTTTCGATCGCTCTAGCGTCAGCGGACCTTCATCATGGCCCGTCTGGCTTTTGGCCGTGCCGTCGGGAGACTTCATCCAAATGACAGGGCGCGGCGGTGTCATGCAAGTGCCGAGCTTTGGGTCAACACCGCCCGGTGGGTTTGGGATCCCAGGGATCGGAATCGTTGTGCACGGCGGCACGACAGCCTGCGTGGTCGGGTTGCTGTTGATATCCGGGAAGCTCACCTGCTGCATGGCATCCAAGTGATACAGATAACCCCAAAACTCCTGGAAGCCGTGCGCCGTCGGCAGTGAATCCGGATTATCGCCCAAATGATTCTTGCCAAATTCGCCGGTGGTATAGCCGAGATCCAACAGGAACTTGGCGAGCGCCGGCGTGCCCGGGCGCAGATACGAAATGGCGCCCGGCAACTGCGGCAGGACCATACCCGCGCGATAGGGATGCATTCCGGTAAAGAAGGCGCAGCGCCCGGCCGTGCAGCTCGACTCGGCGTAGTAGTGCATGAACATGCCGCCTTCCTTTGCGAGCCGGTCAATGTTAGGTGTTTCCCCGACCATCAAGCCGCGATGATAGCAGCTCGGCTGCATCCAGCCGATATCATCGCCCATGATGAACAGGATGTTAGGTTTCTTACCTGATGCGCCAGAGCTAGGCGTCGGCGAGTCTTGGGCCTGGCCGGTAGCGACCGTGCTAAAAAGCGCAGCCGTGGCTACAAGCAATGACAAGGTATGTCTACTTAGGTTTCGTTTCATTTTGGTTTTACTGTTGTTGTTTGGTTTGCGGCTGTTGGTTGAGTTAAATGATGATTCGTGAAATTTAAGCAATCCCGCGCTTTAAAACCGCCCGACCCGTCCGACTCCCATTCCCATCGGTCCCCAGCCCATGCCCCAGCCGCCCCAAGCACCCCAGCTCATGGCTGCGTCCTGGTACATCTCAGCGGTCTCGATTTGCTCGTTCGCAATGTGATTTGCGGCACGCATTTGCTCGTAAGCCTGATACTCGTGCGGTCCACCGACATAAGCCTGGTTGTGTGCCGCGTCCGGGAAAATGTAGTAGGTCCTCCCATTTTTGTTGACCATGGCCACATGGCCCGGCGGAAGCTGTTGTAGCTTTTGTTGCTGGGTTGCCGTCTTGGGCGTGATCACCTTGAAGCCGGACGCCACAAGCATGCTCTCTTTGTTTTGAGTGCTGCTTGTTGTCGAGCAAGCGGCCGTCAACGCTAACAGAGCGATGATGCTGATCGTGTTGAATGAGATTGGTAACTGTTTCATTTTATTTTTTCGAAGTTCTCTGTTCGTGGTTGATGAGTTTGATCTGTCGATTTCGTCCGTCACTACCAACCGCGCAGACCAACCCGGTTCGCCCTTCGGTTGCGCGAGACAGTGCCCAGAGAGGCACATTCTGCCGCTCGCGGGCGTCTATGCGTATAGGACTTTGGTCGTACTACCTTTGGCAGTGCGTCGAGGCCAACACGCCGGGCCCAATCGCGATCCCAACGCGTTTTCAACCGAAGCACGAGCGTATCTGGTTAACCCCGCGATTCCGTACGCAGCTGTAGCCGCTTCGCTGTGCGAAGCGCCGGCGTGTTGGAATTGCATTTTGCTTGCGTCGCCCACAGGGCGACGGCTACAACGGCGCAACATTTGGCGCGAGTCCGCCCACGGAACACTCTAAAAAGCACGAAGAATGCAGCTGATCTTCGTGTGGTTTCGTTTGTTTAGTGGGCCGCAAAAATGATCTTTGCTGTCTTGGTTGTTTTCTGTTCGAGATTCAAGGCGCGGATCGGGGCACGGGCTCCGCGGCTGGTTGGGAAATTCCCATCGGCAGGCAGGATGCCCGCCGGTCTCACAGCCAGGATGGCTATGCTCCTCAAGATTCAGATGCGGGGCAACAGCACCAGCAATTGCCAAAGCGGCAGGCAGAGCAACAGGAAGGCAAGAATCATGAAAGCGATGCGAACGGTTTTGAAATGGAAGCGCTGTCCGATGGCCGTAATCAAAAGCACAGTAGCCAGGAGAACCGTGATGCGCACATACTTGTCTCCAGTCTCTCCGGATTTTACACCTTCATCCGCTACTTCTGCAGATTGTTTATTTAACCCAAGGAATTGCTCGTGGTTCGCGTTATGATACTCGGGCATGAAGATCGGGCCCGGCGGCGCTTGGGGGTTGTTGAAAGGATCGGCCTTCAACCACGCGGTAAATGCGGGGCGATATTCGTCACGAAAGCGCCGCTCAAAGAACTCCGCGGCTTCTTTCTTACCGTCCAGCTTCGCATCGAGCCAACTGTTGAAGGTATCGCTGTCGTAGATCCGCTCCTGTCCTGCCACAGTGGCAAGGCCTTCAGCTGTAACTCGTAGCCGGCTGGCTTGGGCGTAATTTTCCGCGCGCCTTCCTGCCCACTCCGCTGCCTGGTACCCGCTCCAGGCAGTAGCTACGGCAACGAGGGCGAGGATCAGTGCCTCGATGATTTCAATCACTTCAAAACGGACCTGAGATTTATCACCGCTTCCGGGCACTTGGTTTAGTTTTCTCATTACATCGCCTAGCGGTCCAACCGACTCTAGCATAGCCAACCTTTATTTTCGGAAGTCACACAGCATTTCTAGTAGTAAGCTTCTGACAGTGACATCCTGCCTATAGGACTTTAGGGCAATATAAAAGCAATAACGTTGGTCGATTCTCAGTTCAGATAGTCAGATAGACGGGATGCGGCGCGCACATGGTCCCGGAAGTTGCGACCCATTTTGACCCCTTCTCAGCCCTCGAAACGCACGAGCGAGAGATTGCCTCCTTTTGTTCTTCACACGGCATGACAAAGTGATATGAATGACGCAATGAGGCGGGCCACGATGGCTGCGATTGGCGTGCTGCTGCTCTACGCAACGGCTGCAAGCGGCCCAACCTCAACAGCGACACCTTGCATCGGCAAATATTTGATATTTCCGACACAGGACAGTTGCGTGCCAGGGGAAACCGACATCGGCAATCACGGAGATGATACGGTCACCACCGTTGCGCTGCCATTCCCTTACACTTTATACGACCACACTTTCAACTCGATCAATCTGTCGTCCAACGGCAGTGCGCAGTTTACGACAACGGATAACGCCGGGACTAACGTTTGCCTGCCGTGGCTCAGCCACAACTTCACCATCTTCCCGTACTGGGACGACCAGCGCACAGATGCAAACCCTGGTTGCTCGGCTTACCCCGGTGGCACCTGCGGCATCTACACCTCGGTTTCCGGCGTTGCGCCGAATCGAATCTTGAACATCGAATGGCGCGCCGTCTATAACGACAACACTAGCCAGCATGCCAACCACGAGCTGAGGTTGTACGAAGGAGGGCAGCAACGCTTTGATGTGATCTACTGTACGGTGGATCAGGGCAACACCAGCGCAACAGCGGGAGTGCAGAGAGACAACACGTTCGCTAATCAGTCTTTCTGCAACGGCTCGGGTGGTGGAGCGACTGGCGGACAAGCCTATATCTATTTCCCGCGACCCTGTCCAACTCCGTCACCACCAAGGCCGACGCCAACACCAAGGCCTCGACCTACCCCGCTACCTCGCCCCATTTCTGGCGACCTTTGACCGAAGTGGACAAATTCGAATTCTTCGTTCCGAAAACGATGGGATAATGCACGCTCAGGTGTGTCGATGACATAATGAGATTCGTTTACGACGCCCCTGCGGGGTTGGGGCTGCTTTGTTTACATGATAAACTGGTGGTTTGCACCACCGGCTAATGTCCCAAATCCGTCTGGGATGGAAAGCGATCTGTAAGAGATGGGCAACTGCGTTGCCGTGCGCGCCTGCTATTGCTTTAAAAGTCCATGTGTGCTCCCCAGCTAAGACTCTTGGCAAACTCTCCAGGCCTACTGAGAGTCGTTCGGCAGCAGGTGTTCGTTAGTCCGTGTTGAGCTCGACGGAATCAAATGGCCGTCCTGATCGAAGCTAAGCAGGATGATCCAATTGAAGACGGCACCGGGCCATTTGCCATTCGGCAGAAAACTTTCGGGGTTTGCTCCCAATGCAGTGAGCAGAGCCGGAATGTATGGGTGACGCCAACAAATCAGAATCACTTTTCCCTGCTGGTTCGCACGCAAGTCAGCCGCAAGTTGAGCCGACTGCTCGTTGCCAAAACGCATATCAATTTTCAAATTAGCTGCCTTTGCAAATGGTTCCATCGTAAGACGAGGCCGGTGACTCTTCTTTGAGTCTTTAGCAGCAAAAATGACGGTCGGTTCCCGGGGCTTAGAGTCGACGGTGAACTTTAGAAAGTAATTCTTGTATGCCTCGGCCCGCTCCTGGCCGAGCGGCGAAATACCGTCACCGCTGCCGGCGTCTTCCGCATGGCGAATAATCAATACCGTCGCATTCTTAGGTCCTTCCTGAGCATTCGCGGCGACTAGCAGCGCGGAAGCAAGAATGAATGCAATGACGAGGCGCCTGTGCATAAACGTGATGATTCAGACGCGCGCAGGGAATGTCAACATGCGTATTGGCGACAAGTAAACGCAGGGAATCTCTTTACCCTCAACACCAAGAACGCACTATCGTCATGTCAAAAAAAAGATTCTTCCCACGAAACACTCCAAAAACTCGAAAGGGGAAGAAGGGACTCTGAATTTTCGATTGTTTCGTGTGTTTAGTGGGTAATCATTCTCCCCCCATTCTTCGTGTTGGTCACGAGTACGTAGGGAGTTTACGCTGAGCGCCAAGGCGCTCTGTCATGTCATCCTGGGGCAGCGCCCCAAGATTCATCGCGACGGTGAGCCTACGCCATCCTCAATGTGGATCATAGGAAGTCATGCTGAGCGCTCCTCCGCCTCGCCCCGCTAACGGGGAGAGGATTGAGGTGAGGGGGGCATTCGTAAACGGCTTTTCAGAAGACCAGTTAATGTTTAAACCATCTTTGTGGATCGCGCTCGATTACTGCGAAAGAAGGCGACTCAGCCGGAGCGCATTCTTTGGCGAGACTTACGGAACCGAAATTTCGCAGGCTACAAGTTTCGGCGGCAGCATCCGTTTCACGATTACGTCTTGGATTTCTGTTGTCCCGGCGCAAAGCTGGCTATCGAATTAGATGGCGGTGGACATAACTATCGTGCAGGCCAAATTCGCGATCGCACGCGGTCGGAATTCCTAGCCCGCCATGGACTCATTGTGTTGCGATTCTGGAATCATCAGGTTCGCCAAGAGCTCGACAGCGTGTTGCGGGCAATTTGGTTCGCACTCGAGGAGCGTCAGAAAAACAATCCCTCACCTTTATCCTCTCCCTTTTGCAAAGGGAGAGGCGAATTCTGACCGGCCTTCAAGTTGAAACAACTTATGCGAGTTGCCAACATGCTTCTCGCGCTTACTGGGAAGTGACGCGAGTTTTTCGACGATGTACGCGGTACCAACTCGCCGCGCTGCGCCCGCTCACGCGGCACCATTTCGCCTCGCCCCCGCTTGCGGGGAGAGGATTGAGGTGAGGGGTATGCTCAATCCGAGCCGCGCGTTTAACGTACTTCTGTTTGGAAGTAACTAGTGCGCACGGGTTGGAAAAACTACACACTGAGCTCACCCGATCTTTAAGCGATTGAGGCATGACGCCAATGATGGCACAAAAGTGTGCCGGAGGTGAATCGCACTTTCAGCGCTTGTCGGTAAATCGTAGTCCTGGGGCGATGCGCCAGGCTGACATGACACAGCGCCCTTGGCGCTGAGCGTAAGAATTCTTTTTGTGAATCAGCGCTACACCACATCAACTGCGATCTTGGAAACCTGATTCTTACGCAACTTGGCTCTTACTTCGTGTTCCAAGCGCGTTGGGTCTACTCCATTCGGGAGGTACAGGAGAAACACCATGCTCCCCTTGTCCTCGTACAGTGAGGAGCTTTGCACTCTGCACTTGTGTGAAACAAGCAGGGACTGCACGGCATCGAAGACCGGCTTTGGATCTTCAGTGTCGTCGAGTCGAATTCTTACGCGGCAGCTCGAGTGCGAATCCAGCCAAAACATCAGCAACCAGCTAAAGGCAGTTACGAACACTGCCATAGCCCATGATCCCATGCCGCAGGCGAGACCGACTACCACGACCATGATCGCTTTGCCGGTGAGTTTCGGGTTATCGAGCACGGTCCTGAACCGCAACAGCGCTCCTATACCGAAGATGACAAAGGCGAGTGTTTGGCTGGTGCCGCTTAGTTCCGCAACGACCGCGCCAACCACACCCAGGAGTATGAGTGCCTTGCGTTCTTCGAAATCCCGTAACGGATCCCGCAGTGACGCGCGACGCGGATGCCATGCGATCGCGAAGGCGCAGCCGACCGCCAAACTTAGACTAAGGAAGAGTCGTAGAATAAACGAAGGATGGGCGAACTGTTCGATACTTTTCTGGATCGACAGCCATGAATTGCCCTTCGGGTCGATTCCTCCGGTCGCTCTGGCCTTGGCCATCTCGTCCGCAGGATTGGCGCCGAATGCTGCCGAGGACAAGACGCACACAAGGGCAATGACACCGAAGACCGCGATTGCGCGCAGCGCCGGCGCGAGATGGCGATTTGAGGGGCGTCCAATACGTACGTTCGATGTGTTCATTTTCTCGCTGGAGCTATCTTTTCTCGCTAGCTATAAGGCGACGCCATTTTGCGCCATCGCAAGCTATCCTCCAGAAACTTTCCTATTTAATAGACTGGCACCACCTGACCCTGGTTCCTCACCAGAGCCAAACCCTGTCCCGACCAGGCTGCAGTGTAGGAATATGTCTGCCCTGCTTGCACTGTCAGGGTCAGTCGTCCTGGGCGCTTCCCGCCCGGATTGGGATCACCGCGGACGACAATTTGGTGCTGACCTGCCGGCAAGTAGCCACTGTAACTTCGGCCCTCGGTAAAGCCTCCCACATTCTTGCCGTCAACAAACACGACAAGGCTGAGATCGCTCCCGAAGTTCGCGACCCGATTAATGAGCAAATGACCTGAATTAGGCGGTATTGGCGCGCTGGCCTGGTTCGTTGCGCACCCAGTGAAGAACAGGCCGGCACAAGCCAGACCGACGATGTAAATGAGTGAACTATATTTTTTCATGTTTGGGTTCCTTTCGTTCAAATGCGCGCCCATCGTGATCCCCAGCGACTTCCACGTCAATAAGACTTTAGGGCTATATTCGTCTCGAGCCGTTAAACCCGAATCGCATCTCGAAGAATACGACGCGCGCGTTTTACAACAGAATCAGTTCGCTTTTGAGATGCCAGGTGGCTTCCAGGTACCTTCGCCGGGAGGCAGGATCGAAGGCGCTTCCGTCTTTGGCCAGTAGAGGCGCATGACCAGATAGATCAGGTCGTTTGGCGCGGGCAGCCAGTTGGATTCCTTGTCCTTGCCGGGCGATTCTTTCTGGATGTAGAGGGTGAGGGACCCATCGGTGTCTTTCTTCATGTTCGGCAGCATCGGCGAATTGATGAGGTAGCGGTTGATCGGGTTCTTGATCAGCAGCTGCGTCTTGCCGTCGTACATCGTCACCGACCAGAACGCATTCACGGGCGGGAACTGATCGGCCGCGAACGTAAGCGTGTAGTTGTGCTTGCTGGCATCGAGCGCCTCGCCATCTGGCAAGGTCGTTGTGAGCGGATACATGGCCTCGACCGCATCGTTGCCGTAGATGCCTCCCTTGGCGGCGGCTGCACGCTTCAACCAATCACCATGGAAGAAAGCACGGTCACCGAAGAGCGAGCCGACTTTCCAACCGTTGATGTCCTTGTTTCCGCTACGAAGATACTGCTCAATCTTGGCTTCACCCTCCTTCATACCTAGACCTACCGCGGCCTTTTGCTCAGGTGAAAGATCTTTGCCGATATTCGCGAGCTTCGCACGAATTTCCTTTTCCTCGGGTCCAGCCGGAGCGAACTGCAATACGAAGTCGAGGTATTCAAAGAAGTTCGTCTTTGAAAGCTCCTTGTTGATCTTCGGGAAGTTGATGGCCGGGGCCGCGGACGGCGCGGGCTGTTTCATAAAGGCCGAAAGCGGTTGCATTTTGTAATCGTTCTGGATCTTGATTACGTTTGGCATATCCCCCGGGTTGAAGAGCTGGGTGCGGAAGATCACCATCGAAAACTGCGTCGAGGACGTGAACACCTTCTTGATTCCAGGCGGCGTCTCGCCCTTCCAGTCCGGCCCGGCCACCATGTAATCGCCGGCTTCCGGTCCAGTAGTACGGGTACCGATGTAACCGTAGTTGAAAGTATTGCCGTCGCAGAGCTGCACGGAGTAGTAGCGCGACTTTTCGATGGCTGGGACCGATATCACCACGGGCTCCGCGCGGAGATCCATAAAGCCGATCGAATAAGGGGTATCGCTGTTAGGTGTGACAATCGCCGTATCCTCAGGAGTCGCCACGCGGCGCATGTTGTATAACTTATTAAACGGCGCCTTGTACTGGCTGGAGTTCTTGTCGATTACGTACTGGTACATGACGCCGTAGTTCATCACGATCGGCAGACCGTAGATAAAGCCTTCCTCGGCGATGGTCTTAATTTCAGCGGGAGTCATGTCAGCAGCGTTGACGGCGGTGAACGTCGCGCTGCCTGTCAAAATGGTTGCAGCAACGGCACCGGCCAGCGCGGAGCTAGTGAATGTGCATTTGGTTGTTCTCATAGTTACTTTGACCATGCCGCTTTAGGATTGCTCGTCCATAAGACTTTTGGGGCAATAGCCCAGGCGACTGCGGCATTTTCAGTCGGCTAGTCGTTCGCTCGGGCGATGGTTTCCGCCGCGGCCTTCTGCTCCTCGGCCGTCATTTGGTTCGGCCCGAGCTTATAGGTCAGCTTGTCGATCGTCCCGGTGAAGTGGAACGGCAGCTTGTAACTGTCGTCCACTCCTGTGCGCGTATCGCTTCCGATGTCGAAGCTCTCGTCGATCGCCATGAGCATGGGAATGGTGTGCGGAATCGTTTTCTTGGCAAACTCCTTGCCATCCACTGTCATGACACCAGTACCGCCTTTGCCGGGTCCAGGGCCGTCATATTTGAAGTCGAACACAATCGTATGCTTGCCCGGTGCGAGCGCCCTGCCTAACCAGTCGCGGGCCCCTACGCCGCCTTCCCAGCGATAGCGTTCAAGATCAAGGAGATTGTAGGTAAACACCGGCTTGCCTTTAAGCAGATAGAGGCCGTAACCACCGAAACGACCGCCCATTGTCGCGATCATTCCCTCCGCGCCGCCTTTGGGAACAGTGATCTCGGCGGTGATGGTGTAGTCCTTGTCCAAAATACTGGGAGCATTTCCAACGGGAATGTTGGCATTCTCACCCTTGTAGGTGAATTCTGTTTTCCCCGCGACCGCGCTTGGCCGCGGTGTGAGCAGGCGCGGCAGGATCGAGTTATCCAAGGGCAAGACCTGGTATTTTTCAGCCTCCGTCATGAACACCGACTGTAGCTCCTTTAACTTGTCGGGATTCTTGGCCGCGAGATCATTGGCCTGCGAATAGTCCTCGGCAATGTTGTAGAGCTCCCACTTGTATTCGTTAACGGGCGGCAGTGGTTTGGCGCCGAGGAGCCAGACAGCCTCAGGCGGCGTGGTGCAAGCATACCAGCCATCGTGGTAAATGCCGCGATTGGCGAACATCTCGAAATACTGGGTGTCACGCTTGGAAGGGGCATTGGCGTTCGCAGAATCGAACGTGTATGCCATGCTCACGCCTTCGATCGGTTTCTGCTTTATCCCGTTGACCATGCCCGGTGCCTTGACGCCAGTAGCTTCAAGGATTGTGGGAACGATATCGATCATGTGATGGAACTGCGTTCGAATGCCGCCGACGTCCTTGATGTGGCCGGGCCACGAGATGACCATGCCTTGCCGGGTCCCGCCGAAATGCGAAGCGATCTGCTTGGTCCACTTAAACGGCGTATCGAATGCCCACGACCACGCCACCGACATATGCGGATAGGTCGTGTCAGAACCCCAGCCCTCATAATGCAACATCTGCACAGCTTCGGGCAGGGTCAGAATCCCGTTGTAGGCAGTCATCTGGTTGAATGTGCCTTCGAGGGTGCCTTCGGCGCTCGTGCCGTTGTCCCCGCTGATGTAGATGATCAGCGTGTTGTCCAACTTACCCATATCCTCGACTGCTTGGATGACGCGGCCAATCTCATTGTCAGTATAGGCAGCATAGCCGGCAAAGTTTTCCGCCTCGCGGGCATAAAGTTTCTTCTGAACCAGCGAAAGCGAGTCCCATCTCGGCAGCTTCGCGCCGCCATACTCAGCCTGACCGTCCGGCCACGGGGTAAGCTGGGTGCCCTCCGGAATCACACCGAGGCGTTTCTGATTGGCAAAGATCTGCTCACGCAACTTTTCCCAGCCCATATCGAACTTGCCTTTGAATTTGTCTCTCCATTCCATCTTCGGCTGGTGCGGCGAGTGGGTGCCGCCGGGCACGTAATAGACAAAGAACGGCTGCTCGGGCGCCGCCGCGTTCAGACTGCTCATGTACTTAATGGCCTCGTCTGCCATATCGGTAGTGAGGTTGTAACCAGGCTTGCCGATCCATGGAAAAATCGGGGTCGTGTTTTGATAAAGGTAGGGTGTCCACTGGTCGGTCTCTCCGCCCATGAACCCGTAGAAATACTGGAATCCCATACCTATCGGCCATTGATCAAAAGGCCCGGCCGCGCTGTAGAGATAGGTGGGGGTGTTATGGTTTTTGCCAAACCACGAAGTAGCGTAACCATTCTCTTTCAGGATTTCGCCGATTGTGGCGTCATCCTGACCGATGACGGAATCATAACCTGGAAAGCCAGTGGACATTTCGCCGATGACGCCGTAGCCCACGGAGTGATGATTGCGACCGGTGATCAGTGCCGCTCGCGTCGGTGAGCAGAGTGCAGTGGAGTGAAACTGCGTGTAGCGCAAACCCGCCTTGGCGATGCGGTCCATGGCTGGTGTCGGAATGACGCCGCCGAATGTGCCTGAGACGCCGTAGCCCTGGTCGTCGGTCATGATGAGCAGCACGTTGGGCGCGCCTTTGGGCGGCACGACGCGTGGCGGCCAATATGGTTTGGAATCCACGGCGCTCTCCTTAATCACGCCGCCGAAGGGCAGCGGTGGTGGCGGGAGTTCTTTCCCGTCAATGGTAGTGGTGGCGCTCGGTGAACCGGGTGCCCCGGTGGTTTGTATTTCTGCTCGTGCGAAAGGCGCAATCGCCATAACGGCGACCGCGAGCATCCCACTAAGGAGGATCTGTCTTGCTGATTTCATAGTTGTTAATCTGGCTCGTTGTCGCTTATCTAATTTATCTCGGCAAGTGCAATTTTGCTATGTCTGCCTATAGGACTTTCGGGCCATGCCTACGGAGAGCCACATTACAACGTTAAAGCCCGATACTCTTACAACAAAGAGACGCGGCGAAATCGCTACTGCGCCATCCGGATGCCCGCTGGCCGCCACGTACTATCGAGAATAGAGGGAGCTTTGTCCTTCGGCCAATACATCCGCATGGTCAGGCTGAATTCACCTTCGGCTGCCGGCAGCCAGTTTGTCGCCTTGTTCTTACCAGGCGATTCGCGCTGGATGAAGGTCGGAAGTGTTTCACAGCTTGTTGAACTCTTATCACTTGGCTCCCTTTTTCCCTCCAGCAGCTGTTGCAGATATTCTGGGAGAGGGCGACAAGGTAGCAGTGGGGCGGGTGGCCTGAAGTTTCTTTATGAAGAAGTCTTTTATGTCCTTAAATTTCGCTGCGCGGGAGCTGTTTGGAAGAACCTTGGCGCCGGAAGCATCCACTTCTATGGTTTGGCGAAGAGTTCCTGATTTGTCTGTAAGCCAGGCAGTGCCTAGGGAATAAATTTCCATCTTATCTGTCATTGTTTTGAGCGCAGAAATCACGACGCCCTCTTGCTTTGGGTTAGTGCTGACAGCAAATGCGAGATCAATACCCTCCGTCGTGCGAAATGCCTTCAATTTTACTGGAAGACGGTCGCTGCCAAGGCCGAGTATGGCCGCCAGCTCCGGGGCTATTGATTGTGTAATGCCTTGTGAAAGCACCCATTCTTCGACCTTGGAAAGTTCGGCCTGTTCAGCATGCTGGGGGGTTGGAGCAAGATTCTGAGCTAACAACGCTGCGGGAATGAGTGCCAGCGCTATAAGAAATTTGTCGTAGTACCTTTTCACAGGCGATTTGTTACTCGGATAGCATCAGTGCCGCACCGATTGCCGTTTCTTTCAGGGCAGCCATAGCAAGCGACTTCGAACCGCAGCTTGTGCGTGTCCTACTTCAATTGGTTAAGTTCACCTCAAAGGCCTGCGCCCCAAGGGAGGAGGCCAGGCCTTCAGTCTGCCCGGCGAGATACATGACCACACCGTTTTGGTTGGTCAGCTTCGCATGCATCTTCCCCTCAATGAGGGTGAGTCCGCGGCTGATGCCATGGTAAGTTCCGGAAAAGTCGGAGAGCCTGTTTAGGTTAAAAACCTTGCCGGTGGCAGAGACCTTTTGAGCGCCTGACCCGCCAACGCCGCCACCAGAGATGGTGAAACGGTGCCGCCCGCCGTTGTAGTAGAGAGTGCCTTTTCCGGCTTCAGCCTGAGCGTAATAGGCAGCCGACCACTCGTGAATGCTTACAGTGGCCGAAGGGGTTGTACTCGGCGCCTGCGTCATTGATGCGCATCCGGCGATGAGGAGGAATGTGATACCGACAAAGGTGGAATTAACGAAGTTGATTTTCATATTTCTAGGTTTCTGTTACGGGTCATTTTTCTAGCGGTGAGTCACGCATTTGCCACACCGATGAGGGAATGCCTATAGGACTTTAGTCCAATAGGTTTCAGAGCAGTTGCGGGCGGCTGTTGCTCAAAAATTTATCCCGCCCATAACTTGAGGGCCGTTCAGTGCAGTCTTGTTGGTGAACCCCTCTTGGTTGTAGTCGTACTTTAAGTAGCGCCAGCCAACCTGCAGCCAGAACCACCGGCTGATTTGGAATTCGAGGCCGCCTTGTACCTGATAGCTCCAATCAGAGCTGTCCACCGGTTCCCGCGCAATCGTCCGTCCTTCCCGTTCGATTTGGAAGGCGGAGCCAGAGTTGGCGTCAAATCCACCTACATCAGCTTCCGCGTAAAGCGATGTGGCCCTCCAGATCTTCACTTTCCCTCGCGCGCCGATCACGGGATCGACCCAACCTGTCGAATCGGAGAAGTCCAACCTGTTGCGGATTCCCAGTAGCTGACGGAGTCTGACCAAGCGCGCGTCACCGTTATTGAAAATGCTTATATCGCCCCCTTGATAGCTGTAGCGCGCGCCCGCGAAGAGAGAGAGCGAAGCCTTATCGCAATTAATCACTCGATAACCGACGAATCCTTCTGCAAACCCGGTTTGGAGGTGGATATTGGCATTGGTAAAAAGCAAACCAGGTAGCGTGGCAGAAGCACCCACATCCAGGTAGAGACCATCTCCGAAGAACTCCCACCGTTGATAGCGAACATCAACCGACAGCGAAAGGGGGATGTGAGTCAGATGCGTGAGAATTTGATCGAAGCTGACGTCGGGTGAAGTAACGACCCCCTTTACTCCAGTGTTACCGGACACACCTGCCATCCACCCAGGAACACCAATACGGATTTCAAGTGTCTTGGGCGTTTCGCACCACGGCTGTGGCGGTGGCGGCGGAGCTTCTTTTGAAAGATCGGTACTCCGATCCCGCGAAAAGCACTGGCGTCGACAGGACGATCGTGGCGAATACTGCCCTTGCAACGAGATGCAATTTTGTTTTCACGCGCCGATTTTTACCGTCGCCAACGCCCAAAGCCGAGAAAAATAAATTGTGCATTAGTCAAATATGTCTCACTGGTTTCAGTAGTCCCGTTTTTTTGACACTGATTGGAGCGCAATCATGCGATGGCCTGGTGCGCTGCGTCTATAAGACTTTAGGGCTACAGCAGCCCGGACATTCGTCTCGTGCTCGATGCCGCGAGAACACGCGAATCAAACTCCTGTTCTTATTACAAAAAATCGGCCTCCTGATCAAAGGAGGCCGATTCACTAAACTCGTTAAAGAGTTTGCTTACTCTTAGTGGAAAAAGAAACGCACACCGGCACCTATCAAATGTTGCCCCAAATCGCGATTTTCGCGCGTGTTGATTTGAGTGCTCGTGTAATCGAGATAGTGATATTCGAGAAAAGCACTGATGTTCGGAGTAAAGAAATAATCTGAGCCTGCGACCACCTGCCACGCCAGGTCAGCATGACTTGCTCCCCCGCCAGTGTTGACCGGGACTCTGCCGGTTATTGGATCCCTAACCTCCACCCCAGCGGATTCTGCATAGTAAACGCCAACTCCGGCGCCCGCGTACGGCTGAAATCTTCCTTCTCCAGGTGCGAATCGCAGGATGAAGTTGGCCATGAACGCGCCTGAATTGATCCAGGTAGTCACGCTGCGCTCTCCGATCGTGTCACCGAACCGGTCTCTCAAGGTGAAGTCAGCGCCACCGCGAAAGCCATTGTAAAAGAAGTCGCCTTCGATCGTTGGACGAACTACGCCCGCGCCAAAGACGTAACCGAGTTTAACGCCGCCGAAAAAGCCGACATCATTCTTCGGAGAGACCTCCAGCGAGGCATCAAAATCCCTGTCGGTTATGTCGTTAATGCGGTTGTCACCGGTAAACGTTCTGTCGCCACCGCGGTTTTGATAGACATTGGCCCCCGCATCGATGGCACCGTAAAAGCCGAGTCCGTATCCATACACAGGCGGCGGCGCCGCGACCTGCTTGTAGACTTCCGACGTTCCGGCTTGCAACGAAGCCGCGAGAAATCCAACGAGGATTGCTGTTGAGAGAAGAGATAACTTTTTCATAACGAATGCCTGATAACCGACAAGTGATGGTTGTGTCAATTTGTTTATTAAGGTTTTTGATCCGAGCCCATCCTCCGACGGCGGGACCATTTTCGTCTATAGGACTTTGGTCGTAGGGGTTTGGCAGTAAGGATTTATCGGCCGCTCACTCCTTCACCACGCTCTGCTGCTTCGCGGTCAAGTGGCGTAGCATTGAATTGTTCATCTGAACGAAAAACCGGATGAGCTCGTTCGGGGGCGATCGATTCAATCCAGTTCGATCCTGGATCTGCCGCGGAAACTAATTGCCGGAATCTGCCGCAGCTTCCACCCCGGCGAGAAAATCGTCGCTCTCCATTCCTTTGATGAAGAAACCCGAAGCTCCGGCATTCATCGCGGTTCGGCGCACTGATGGATCGTCGTTGCCAGTCAACACAATCACACGTGTCGAAGGTGAAACCCGTCGCAGCCGCTTTTGCACCTCCAAGCCGTTAATCTCCGGCATAAGCATGTCGATCACTGCGAGGTCCGGAGGATCCATCGCAGCACGCTGCAAAAATGCATTCGGATCGGTGAAGGTTTCTACATTATTCCAACCCGCCGAATCGAGGAGTCGGCGCGTGGCGTGGAGAATCGAAGCGTCATCGTCGAGCAGGTACACAGCAGTAGCCTCTCTACTAATCGCAACCATGTTCATTTCCCTGATCATATTGGAAATCGCGGTTTGGCTGGTGCTAAGTTGCTTTTGCCATTACGTTTCTATTCATCCCGCTCACCTACGGTCCCGTCGCCACAACGCATTCGGGACACACTCAAATATCGTATAGGAATGCGAAAATGGTTCTGAACCCAACATGCCAACCTTCGCGAAAATAATTCGTTTTGGCGCTATTGCCGTTGCTGTGCTGTTCATCGGCTTCAGCCTCGTCGGCATATTCGGGGCGTGGTTCGTTGATCGCAAAGCGACCGACATCGCGCTGAAGGGGTTCGGTCTCATTGAGACTGGCATCCAAGTGGTCGATGCCGGAGTAGCGCGTGTCGACGAGCTTGTCGCGACCAGCCGGACGGAAGTGCGCCAGGCTTCCGAAACCGTCAGCACCGTGGGGACACAAGCGCAGGCGAACAGCGCTGTGCTCAACGCATTGAACGACCGTCTTGAGGCGAGTCTGGCGCCACGTGTCGCGCAGATGCAGCAGGTGCTGGCTCCAGTCCGAAATGCGCTGGAGAACGTAGCCAACGCGGTGAGTCTCCTTAACTCGTTGCCGATGATGACCGACCGCGCTCCGCGGCTGGCGGCGCTCGATGACGCCTTTAGCCGGCTCGAAGAGCTGTCCGCGGACGGCAAACAGCTACGCGCCACGCTGCGGGCACTGGTCACCGGACAGAACGGCGACATCACTGCTGAAACTCTCGCCGCGCTCAACGCGCTCACGCAGCGCATCGACACACGGCTCGGCAAGGTGCAGGACAACGTTGACGGCATCCGGGCTGACATCAGCAAGTTGCAGAAGCGGCTCGACACCCGCAAATCGCGACTGTTGCTAGCTTTCAACCTGCTGGCGTTATCGATGACGCTGATGCTGGCCTGGATCGTCTACACTCAGATCGTCCTCATCCAGCACCATTGGACGCGCGTACGGAGGTCCGCAGCCAGACCACTCACCAACGGTAACGAAGTCGCCTCCACCGCTACGCCTCCTTCAAGAGCGATCACATAACGGCGTCACATTCGCCTGTCGCAAGTGCGAGCATCCCGTGCGTGATTGCTGCCGGAACATTTCAGTTTGTCATTGCCCGGCACAGATGAAAACAGGCACAATCGCCGCGCGTGAAATATTCGGAAATCGTCACTGAACCCGCACAACCGTTCTCGCCCGAACTACCCGATTTCTCGCTGATCATCGGGGGACCGCTCTTTCAGCTCCTTAGGCGTGCGCATCTTAGCGGCGATGCGGCGGACCTGGTGTGGCGCCGGATAATCGCACTGGCGCTCATTACATGGCTGCCGTTGCTGGCTCTCTCCATCGCCGAGGGACACGCGTGGGGCGACAGCGTCAGGGTGCCGTTTCTTTTCGACGTCGACGTGCACGCCCGGTTCCTGCTCGCGCTTCCACTGCTTATCGTGGCGGAACTAGTGGTCCATCGGCGAATGCGCCTTGTAGTGGGGACGTTTGTAAAGCGCGGCCTGGTGCCCGATGAGGCACGCGGCAGATTTGACGCCGCCATCGCCGCAGCGATGCGCCTGCGCAATTCCGTTCTGGCTGAAGTGCTCCTGATCGCACTCGTTTACGGACTCGGCGTTCTATTCATCTGGCGGAAACACGCGGCGATGGATTTTCCTACCTGGTACGGGACAACGGTGACGGGGAAACTGCAACCGAGTCTCGCCGGCTGGTGGCTTGGCTGCGTTAGTCTTCCTCTCGTCCAATTTTTTTTGCTGCGATGGTATTTCCGTCTGCTCATCTGGACGCGCTTTCTTTGGCATGTGTCGCGGATCGATCTGCGCCTTGTGGCTATTCACCCCGACCGCGCCGGCGGCCTCGGCTTTCTTTCCACCGTCACGTATGCTTTCGCTCCGTTGCTCGCGGGGCAGGGAGTGCTGCTTGCCGGCGTGATAGCGAACAAAATCTTTTACGCAGGCGCGAAGCTGACCGACTTCAAATTGGAACTGCTCGCGCTGGTGATAATGATGCTTTTCTTCGTGCTCGCGCCGCTGCTCGTGTTCACTCCGCGTCTGGCTCGCACCAAACGCATCGGTTTGTTGGAGTACGGGGCACTCGCCCAACGTTACGTGCGCGACTTCGACGAGAAGTGGCTGCGCGATCGAGCGGCGACCGACGAACAGTTGATAGGCAGCGGGGACATCCAATCGCTGGCCGATCTGGGCAACAGCTTTGAAATCGTGAAAGGGATGAAGCCCGTGCCGTTCGGCAAGGATACGCTGCTGCAACTCGCAGTAATTTCGCTCGCCCCCGTTGCGCCGCTGGTCCTGACTATGATTCCGTTAGGCGAACTACTCGACCGCTTCCTGAACGTGGTCTTCTAATCTCCAAAGATAACTTTCTGCCGTAGCCTCGCCGCCTCCGGAGCAACACCTTTGCTGCGCGAAAGCAATTATGATCGCGGCTATCAACGGCAAGATAAAGTCTAACTTTTGGTGCCTCTCTCAACGCGAGGAGCGTGTCGAGCTCCAGGCCTCGGGGCCTAACGGGTCACTCCTTGCCGCAAATGGCGGTGTAGAATTAATCCCAAGCTCAGTGCAATAGTTCTGTTTTTCAGTTGGCCCTGGAGCGGACATTTAAAGGAAGGTCGATGCTTTTGTTAAAGGCGCTGCCAACGAATTATTTAGAGAAGCGGAATGTCACAACTGTCGTTTGCGGGTTATCGGACCTTGGTCTTATCGACGCTGCTGATATTCGTTGGTAGCCTCGCCCAATGATGGCATCGGCTTCGCTCGTACCCAGCGAAGGACATTAGTGAGTAGCTACTGAGCTGGAAAGGAATCATGCGCCTTGTCACTGCCGCGGTAGGCACGCTCGTCGGCGTGCTGAGTATGACGCTCCATGCGCAGGATCTCGAACCGCGCGCTTACAGCAATTCTCCGGTCGGTCTTAATTTCGTCCTCGCCGGATACGGCCACGCATCGGGGACCGTGCTGACCGATCCGTCGCTACCGCTGGAGAACGTGAGCAACGAATCGCACGTCGGCGTCCTAGGTTTCGCCACAACCTTCGGCGCCTTTGGCCAGACCGGGCAGTTTGGCCTTATCGTTCCTTACGCCTCGATCGCCGCGAAAGGTCTCGTGTTCGGTCTGCCGCATACCCGTTATGTTGATGGCTTTGGGGATACGGCATTGCGCCTTTCGATGAATTTCCTCGGTGCACCCGCGCTGACGGCGGCCGAGTTCAAGAAGTACCATCAGAATTTCATCTTCGGCATGAGCCTGCGCGTTACCGCGCCGCTGAGCCAATACGACGGGGACAAGCTGGTGAACATCGGGACCAACCGCTGGTCGTTCAAACCCGAACTGGGATTTTCGAAAGCATTCGGGCCGTGGACGGTTGAGCTTGCTCCTGGCGTCACTCTTTACACCGACAATCGCGATTTTTTTGGTGGCAAAACCCGCGAGGTGGCGCCGCTTTACTCTGTGCAATCAGGCCTCAGCTACACTTTCGCGCCCGGCGGCTGGATGGCCTTCAATGCTGGGTATTTCAAAGGCGGTGGCACGACGGTCGATGACGTGGAAAGCGATATCGAACTGCAAGGCATTCGCTTCGGCGCGACGCTCGTGCTTCCGCTGAATCGGCATCAATCCGTGAAGCTCTACAGCATCAGCGGCTACAATGCGCATCGCGAGCACGACTTCCAAGCCTTTGGCATCGCATGGCAGTATCGCTGGGGCGGTGGGTACTGACCCGCTTCAGCGGATCAAAGCAGTCCATTGGACCTTGGTCTCATTCACGATTCCAAACTTTTGTAGAAAATGAAGATCGCCTGCGCATGAAGCTACTCCTTCAAGAGATCCGTCGTAACCCGCTGCTTTGGTTGCTTGTGTTTGTTCCCATCGCTCTAGCAGCTGAGAAACTGAACCACGAAGCGCACACGCTACATTTCGTTCTTTCGGTGCTGGCGATTTTGCCGTTGGCGATTCTGCTAAGTCATGCAACGGAATCAGTCGCGGCGAAGACCGGCGATTCGGTGGGCGGCCTGCTGAATGCAACTCTTGGAAATCTCACCGAGCTGGTTATCGCGATCGCTGCGCTGCAGGCAGGACAATACATGCTGGTGAAGGCATCGATCGCCGGCGCGATCGTGACGAATTCGTTATTTATGTTGGGCGCATCGTTCCTGCTCGGAGGACTCCGGTATCACGTTCAGGAATTCAACCGTGTCGCCGCGCGATTTCAGGCCGGCTTGCTTTTTCTCGCCACAATAGGGCTTCTGATCCCATCCGCCGTAGCCTCGCACGATTCGTTAGGTCCAGGCAATTTAACCAAGACTCTCAGCCTGGCACTCTCAGTTTTGCTTTTACTGGCATACGGTCTCGGTCTTTGGTTTTCGCTCAACACGCATCGCGAATTGTTCGCCGGCGCGGGCGAAGAGCACCAAGCGGCGTGGCCGATGGGTCTGGCGCTGGGCACACTCGCGGGTGTTACGGTTTTGGTTGCGTTCGTGAGTGAGGTGTTCGTCGGATCCGTTCAGTACGCTGCAACCGCGTTCGGAATGAGCCCAGCCTTCGTTGGATTCATCGTTGTCGCCTTGGTAGGCGCAGCTGCCGAAATGGCGGCGGCGTTTTCCGCTGCGCGCAAAAATCGTCTCGATTTGAGCGTGAGCATCGCACTAGGCAGCGCCGCACAGATTGCGCTCTTCGTTGCTCCGGTCCTGGTACTGCTGAGTTATGTGATCGGCCCCGCGTCCATGGATTTGAATTTGTGGCCCGGCGCAGTCGCAATGATTTTGTTCGCGACGCTCACCGCGTCTCTGGTCACCACGTCTGGTCGCTCTGCATGGTTCGTTGGCATGCTTGCGCTCATGGTTTATTTCATGTTCGCAACTGCGCTGTATCTTTTGCCGCCGTCGGGAGCCAAGTGAATACTCGGTCGATACGCTTGCATCGCCATAGAGAGAACAGAATTCGGGTTCTAACGAGTGCACTCGGCGTGCCGTGTCCATGCCTGCGATGCAACTATTGGTGACGCGCTTGAGGCGCAGGCTGCGTTCAAAAAAGTGAGCAGCCCAAAACGCACCGAAAAAATCCTTTCTCAATCGGTCGGTGTCACTGTTATAATCAACCGGGTAATCGGATTTTCATTCTGCCGATAAGCAAACTTCGAAATGACTTCCTCAACTCCGTTCGTGTTCGTCATCGATGACGATGAATCCGTACGAAGAGGCTTAAAGCGATTCTTACGGTCAGCCAACTATGAAAGCGAAGTCTTCAAGTCCGCATCCGATTTTTTAGCGCGCCCACCTCATCCGGGACCAGCCTGCGTCATTGTCGATGTGCAAATGCCCGGTATAAATGGGATCGATTTCCAGCAGGCTTTAATTCAGCGCCGCCGGGAAGAGCAACTTGTTTTTATTACCGGCCACGGAAACATTCCCATGTGCGCTCAAGTGATGAAGGCAGGAGCTGTCGATTTTCTTCCGAAACCATTCAAATCACAGCGAGCTCTTGAAGTGCATTGAGAATGCTTTGCATCGATCTGCCGAGCAACGACGCCGCGCAGCGGAAAGGAATGAAACTCGTCGTTTGCTTGATTTGCTGACGCCGCGCGAGTTCGAAGTGATGCAACTGGTTGTTAGAGGGATGTTAAATAAGCAGGTCGGCGGTGAGCTTGGCGTGGCGGAGAAAACCGTCAAAGTCCACCGCGGGCGACTGATGCAGAAGCTCGGCGTGACGTCAGTAGCTGAGCTCGTGCAATTGGTGCAAAAGGCGGAGGTACATCCGCCCGGCAGGAGTGAGACCAAAGTCTAATGTTGTTCGTGTGAGATCACGCGATAATTGAAAGCGTGTCTTACATTTCGCTAATCGGGTTGTCCGTTAACAAGATCCCGCGCGCGAAGCTGGATACAACAATGGAAGTTGCCCGTTATCAATGATGGAGAGCTAATGAAAACAAAAGAATCATCAAGAACGCCCGTGAACTAGCCAGGCCATTCCGTATCAGCAAAGGCAAAAATTTCCGTCTCAAAGACGTCGATCCAGACGACACACTTGATTTCACCAAGGAGGCAGACAAACCGAGAGCGAAAGAAGCGCTGGCGATGGGCGTCGCAGCCCTGGCGGAGTTGCAAGACAAGCTCTACGCCCAGGACAAGTGGGCGGTGCTGTTGATCTTTCAAGCAATGGACGCCGCGGGCAAGGATGGCGCCATCAAGCACGTCATGTCGGGCGTAAATCCACAGGGCTGCCAGGTTTATTCTTTCAAATCGCCCTCGGCCGAGGACCTGGATCACGATTACCTCTGGCGCTGCATGAAATGCCTGCCGAATCGCGGCCAGATCGGAATTTTTAACCGCAGTTATTACGAAGAGGTGCTCGTCGTCCGGGTGCATCCGGAATTCCTGGCAAAGCAAAAGTTGCCTCCAAAACTCGTAGGCAAAAAGATTTGGGAAGAGCGGTTCGAAGACATCCGCAATTTC
Organism: uncultured Verrucomicrobiae bacterium; assembly: GCA_963805485.1. Lineage (GTDB taxonomy): Bacteria > Verrucomicrobiota > Verrucomicrobiia > Chthoniobacterales > UBA10450 > Udaeobacter. The sequence continues at coordinate 112,404 of CAWDUN010000004.1, forward strand.
GAGCAATATCTGGCGAGGAATGGAGTAGTGGTGCGAAAATTCTTTCTTCACGTCTCGAAGAAGGAACAGAAACGACGATTCCTTGAGCGAATCGATGATCCGCTGAAAAACTGGAAGTTCTCGTCCAACGACGCCAATGAACGCGACTTTTGGGATGATTACATGGAAGCGTACGAAGAAATGATTCAGGAAACGGCGACGAAAGAGGCGCCATGGTATGTAGTGCCGGCGGACAACAAATGGTTTACCCGAGTCGTCGTCGCCGGGGCAGTTATCGAAACCCTCGACTCACTCGATCTGGCTTATCCAAAAGTGGATGAAGGAAAACTCAAGGAACTCGCCGCAGCGAAAAAGAAGTTGTTGAGCAAGTAACGTCCGGCGCTGCAAGATGGTTTGCCTCAGCGCAGGTGGAATCTGTTTCGAATTTAACCGCGACCATCCAGGTCATGGGTGAACGGATTGAATCTGCCCTGTCCGGAAATGAGTATCTTATTCACCGCGCAACAGCGAACCTGAAGGCGGATCTTCGCAGCTCACGACTGCTCGGGTGACGTGGGCAACACCGAGACTGTTTTCCAATCGAAGGCAATGGCGAGCATGCGAAAGACAAAGCAACAGCCAATCGCCAGCAATGCTGCTGTTGCTGCCGGCATCTTGAAGTACAGGATAAGCAACGTAAACAGGCTTGCTCCAATCAAGGCGGCGAGCACGTAGAGCTGTCCCGGTTTGAACAGGAGCGGTTCGTCGCTCACCAGCACATCGCGCAACAGCCCGCCGCCACAGGCAGTCACGATGCCGATCATGATCGCGGTCAGAATCGGGAGCTGGGCATTGAGCGCGTGCTCAACGCCAACGACCGCGTAACAACCCAACCCAAGCGCATCGGCAAACAGAAAGGCAGTTTGCAAACGAGCGAGGTGATTGAGAAACAAAGCCGCGGCAACACAGCCGACAATAACAACAGCAAGATAACGCCCATCGCTTATCGCAAGGGGCGGTCCGTTTTGAATAAAAATGCCGTCACGAATCAAACCGCCGCCCACTCCGCTCACCAGCGCCAGCACGAATAAGCCGATCACGTCATAGTGCCGCCGAATCGCGAGCAAGGCGCCGGTCATGGCGTAGAGGCATGTCGCGCTTAGATCGATGTAAATCGGAAGTGTGAAATGGCTGCTCATAACCGGGCATCCTCCCTGGTCGAAATCGAGCTAATGAAGGCCTCTCAGGACATCTGGAGAATCGAAGAAGGGCCGTATAGACGGGTGCTGGTGCTGCTCCGACGAACGATTGGATGCACAGCCAGCTAGAAGGAGCACTGAAAACATAAAGACTAAAGTCGTTGTTCTCACGGTACGCGAAGAATTCCCTAACGCTCCCACCCCATGCTGACACGGCACCACCTACGTCATCATGGCGACCAAGACTGGCCCCCATGCCGTCAGCACGATATTGCCAATAGCGTAGGGCACGGTGTAGCCCAGAGCCGGGAGGTCGCTCTCCGCCTCTTCCTGGACGGCGCGAAGCGCAGCGGTGATCGTCCCTGCGCCGCAACAAGCACCCAGGACAATCACGGGGTTCATCCTCAACACATAACGACCGAACAAGATAGACACCGCGTGCGGGAGAATCGCGATCACAAGGCCGACGAAGACCAGGCTGACGCCCGACTTCTGGAGTCCCGAAAAAAAGCTGGGCCCTGCGGCAAGCCCCACACAGGCCATGAAGACGGTCAAACCCACGGTGTCGAAGATCCACATGGCGGACCCTGGGATCCGACCGAATGTCGGGTGAACCGCGCGCAACCAGCCGAATACCAGACCCATGATCAGCGCGCCGCCACTGGCGGTGAGCGTGAGCGGCAGCCCGGCAACTGTAAGGGTGAGCAATCCCAGGAAGCCGCCGAGGACGATCCCCAAACCGACGAAGATCATGTCCGTCATCACAGTCTGGCGATCGGCGTAGCCGAGCTCCTTGGCCGCACGCTCGACGTCGCGCGCGGCTCCGACGAGAGTCATTACATCGCCGCGCTCCACCCGCGTCGCGGGAGAGAACGGCATCGGCTCGCCAGTCCTGGTCAGCTTCTTCAAAAAGACACCGCGCGCGAACTCGAAGGCCGCCAGCTCTACAATACTTTTGCCGACGAAAGCCTTGTTGGTGATCACCACGTCGAGCACCTCGATCGGAAAACTCAGTAGTTCCTTGTCATCTACTTCGGCTCCGATCTCTTCCCCGCGCGCCGTATGCAGTTCCGAGCGCGTCAGGACCGCGACGACGTCACCCTCGCGAACGACCGTGTCTGGATCAGCCTCGATGATCTTGCCCTCCCTGCGAATCCGGGAGATGAAGACGCGAGCTTCTTTGGGACGCGCCTCAAGTTCGCCCACGTTTCGATTGATCAAATTCGGGTTGCGTGACCTGGTACGCGCGAACCGCCAGCGCCTGGTAGGCTGACAGCGTCTCCGGCTCGCCACCGCCCGAGGCTGCGATCTTCGCGCGAAGTTTTCTGGCCTCCTCCTTCAGGTTAACGCGCATCAGCTTCGGACCCACGTTCGGGAGAAACCAGACGATAAACGCCGTGCCGATAAGATAAGTGACGGCGTAGGCTACCGGGATGTTATTGATCAGGCTCGTTTTGTCCGCGTCCGATATGCGTGGCCACGCGATTGATGGCATCGCTTGCGGTTCCGATGACGGTCGATTCAGTGAATGCGCCGGCGAGCATACCAGCAAGCCGTGCCCACGTCGTAGCCGAGGAGTTTCGCAGCGGTATACGCGGCGATCAGGCACGTGACGCATAGGACGAGCGTGATGGCAAGCTGCGGCAACGCATCCTTCTTTAGCGCGCGGAAGAACTGGGGTCCGACCTTGTAGCCGGTGGTGAAGAGAAAGAGATCAAAGAAGACATACTTTACCACGGCGGGAACCTGGATGTTCATTTGCCCGATCGCGACTCCCGCGAGCAACGTGCCCACGGCCGTGCCCAGGCTGAACGTCCCAATCTTAAGGCGGCCGATGAAGAAGCCGATCGCCAGGGTTAAGAAGACCGCGAGTTCCTGGTGCTCCCTAAGGCCCTGGGTGAGATAGTTCATGGTGGGGACTGCCTTTTAAAGGTTTAGTTGTTGACCAAGAAGTGGCGGGATGTGATCGACTTCCTACATGTTACTCAGCTTGTTAGAACTTGATCACGTAGTTAAAAATCGCGCGGAAATCGGTGAGGTTGTCGACGTTCCCTCCAAACTGCTGGACGACCGCATAGCGCAGACGCAGCGACAAGCCCTCCAGAGCGCCTTTTTTGGGGCCCCACTGGAGATTAAAATCGAACTCGTTCTGCCGATACTGGTTCGCTAGATCCGGGTCCGTGCCAAACACCGCCAGGGCATAGGCGCTCAGTCCGTCGACCCAGGGAAAGTCATAACCAGCTCGCAGAAGAAACGCGCCCTCACCCGCTCGATTGAAGTCTTGAACCTGAACACTGGTATAGCCGGGATAGCCGCTCCACGGGTTTTGCAGGTTGGCAGTCCCCCAGGCTTGGGTGAAAGCCGCAGTAAACAGCGCGTTGCGGATAGGCAGTTCTACTTTGATGCCGAATTGATGGCCTGAGAAACTGTGGCCCTGCAGGAGGTTGTCGCCGACGCTGCCCTGATCCACGTACTGGCCAGCGAACCTTAGCTTCCAGTCAGTCGGCAAGCGGGAGTTCCAAGTTCGATTCGGCATATGCGATATTGATGACGTCGTCACAATAATACTCGATCGCACCGATGTTAAATTTCCCTTTCTCGTAGAGGGCTCCGGCTGACCACACGCCGTGCTGAACATCAGCGCCCGCGTCTTGTGCCATCGAGACAAATTCGCTGTCATTTCGCTCTTTGATTGCGTAGAAATACCCGAGTCCGTACTTGATAGACGCGACGTCCTCGGCCGGGGTTGGCGTCGGGACCGCGACCTCTTTTCCATCTTTGCTCAGGCCCATGCTGTCCGCGGTCACGGCGGCGTCGCTGCTGCTCGTGCCAAGCTTGGTGCGGCCTTGCAAAACAATCGCCTCAAACGTATTTGGCGTCATGCGGTCGTCGTTGCGGTTGATAAAAGGCGTGTCGTAGCCCTTGGCTCCGACAGTAATGCCCAGGTCTTTGATGATCCGGAGTTCCGCGTAGAACTCGCCGAGGACCGTATACCCATTCTGCCCGGGCGCTAGGAGGAGCGTTCCATCCCTGTCGTCAGGGGCATATATCGGATTGGAAGTGTAAACCGTCGCTCCGAACGCAACATGGTCGAGAAAGTAACCGGTCTTCACTCCCAGCCATCCGCCGATGGCCCACGCCTGTTTCTCTGAGCTGTTGAAGTCGCTGCGATCGAAATAGAAGCTGCGCAAGTTGAATTCGAACTTTGTATCTTTCAGGGCTTGCCGGCGCTTTTCCAACTGCCATTCGCGGAAGTCAAATGACTCATCGAGGGTCGTCGCGCCTTGCTCCGTAGATGTTAGCGCGCTGTCGGTCGGGAGCGACCTGCGTCACTGTTAGGACGGGAGGGACTTGCGTCACCGCCAGGGTGAGATCAGACGGGGCGGCCTTCCAGATGTCGATGTTATTCTCCTGCTGACTGAGGGCGGTACCTCTGCCGCTCAACACCGCCAGTAGTGCCACTGCGGTGCATGCGTAGTCACGAAGAGAAGTTCGTATACTCATAATGGTTTGCTTGGCTGACCTTCACCGGAGCCTGCTAGCGTTGGCTTTCTCCCCGTCAGGGGTAATATTTTTTCACCCTTCTTTCCTTTCTATTTGCGACAGCAGCATCGCGAAGTAACCGAACTAGCGTTTCGCTCTCGTCGGGGCTGGCGGGGCAGTCTTGCCTGTAGCTGCCTCATAAGCCTGCCTGTATCCGCGCGCGATGGCGCGCAGCGCCCGACCGATGTCGTCGTAGACGTGATTCTCCAAGTTTGCGAAGGATATGCGCACCGACCAATCGGGAGCGGCAAAGCCGCCGCCGTTGAGCAGGACGATGCCGTGGTCCTCGGCCAGCCGGAACACGATGTCGAGCGGGTGCACGTTCGCCTTCATCCACTTGACGACGTCCTCGCCCAGGTGCTTGCGGGCAAAAAACTCGAAATCGATCAGGCCATAGTAGTAGTCGAAGTACTCGTTAGGTCCGACTTCGATGTCCAGCCCTTCGATCGTTGCCTCGACCCGCTGTCTTGCAGATGCCGATACAGGCTTTCTGATAGGCCTTCTTTTCGTCCATCAGCTCGCTGAGCGAGAACAGCGTCATCATGACCTGCTGCGGAAGCGACAGGCCCGCCGTGTGATTGAGCGCGATGTCGCGGCTGTCGGCAACGATGCGGTCGATGAAAGCGAACTTGCGCGGCTCGAGGGTGAGCCCGCCGTAGCGCTTGTCCAGCTGTTTCTTAATCGGCTCGGGATGCGCCGCGATCATCTTGTCGAAGATGTTGTCCTCGTAAACCGCGATGGTTCCGAGCCGCCACCCGGTGCAGCCGAAGTACTTGCTGTACGAGTAGACGCCGATCGTGTTCTCCGGGAACTCTCCCATCAGCGAACGGAACCCTGGGACGAACGTGCCATAGACGTCGTCGGTCAGCAGGATCAGATCGGGCCGCTTCTTGAGCACGTCGCCGATTTTCTTAATCGTGTCTGGAGAAAGCGCGACAGCGAACGGATTGCCAGGATTGACGATGAAGAACGCCTTGATCTTCGGGTCGAGGAGCTTTTTGATCTCTTCATCCGGATACTGAAACTGATCGTCCTGCTTCGCATGTATCTCGACGTAATGGAGGTCATAGTCCTCCAGATGCGCCATCTCGAGGTAGGGCGTGAAGATCGGCACGCCGAGCGCTATCGTGTCGCCGGGATTGAGAATCCGGTTAGCTCTTTAGCGACTTGAAAATGTAACACATGGCAGCGGTGCCGCCCTCGACCGCGTAGATCTTGAACTTGCCTTTCGGCCGCGGGTTTCCGCACATGGCCCACTCCAGGGTACTCGTGAACGATCTGTTCGTTGTGCACCAACATGCGGTCTGGCACCGGATAGTGATCGCCGATGATGGAATCCACCAACTCGTGCACGAACTTGTCGGCGTCGAAGCTGAACTTTTTCACTGCCCACGGCACCATCGCCTGCAGGAAAGACGCACCCGGCATGTCGTCATGTTTCGCGAGCCAGGCTTCAAGTCGGCCGGCAATTCCCTCTGCGCCAGGCATCCCGCCTACGCCGGGTGGCAGGTCAAGCACCCGCTTGCTCTCAGTAATTGCGAACTGCCCGAGAAGGAAGAACGCTTCGCGCGGCTCAGTAGCGACCCAGTTTGGGTTGCCACGACCGGCGTTCAGGTACGACAAGGAATTTTCCAGCGCCGTTTTCGATGCCACTTTTTGGACGAAATCCTTGATCTCGAACGGACCGAGTTTGTCGAACTCTTTAAGTTTCGCGGTATCTGATAATGCGCGACTGCTACGTTGACCTTGTCCGTTAGCTTTTCGCAGCCCCGGAGGATTTGCTTTTTGTTGTCATAGTTTTCTTTGTTGTTGAATCACGTTCGGAAAATTTGTTCTCACGAGAGTAACATGATGATGACCATGCCCCAGATGGTGAGCAGGGTGTTACCCACGGCATAGGTAACGGTGTAGCCGAGCGCCGGGATCTGGCTCTTGGCCTGGTCGCAGACCAGACCAAGCGATGCCGTCGTCGTGCGCGCCCCGGAAACGATGCCGAGGTTGAGCGCGTCGTGGAAGCGGAACACGTACTTGGCGATGAACATGCCGAGAATCAGGGGGACTGTGGTGGCGACCGCGCCCCACAGGAAGAGACCGACGCCCTGCGTTTTCAGACCGTTGACGAAACCCGGACCGGCGGAGATGCCGACGATGGCGATGAAGATATTGAGGCCGACCGAGTTCATGAACCAGACGGTGGGCGTCGGAATGCGGCCGAACTTCGGGCGCACCGAGCGCAGCCATCCGCCGATGATTCCGGCGATCAGCGCTCCGCCGGCAGTCGACAGGGTGAGCGGCGCCCCGGCCACCTTGAAGACCAGCGCGCCGATCAACGCGCCGACCACGATCGCCGCGCCGACGAACGCCATGTCGGTGACATCGGTCGGACGGTCGGCGACACCCAGCATCTTGGTGGCGGCGGCAATATCCTCCGTGCGGCCGACAAGGGTGAGCAAGTCGCCGCGATTGACCTCGGTGCCCGGCAGGATGGGGATATCGGTGGCGGTAGCGCCGCGCGTGATCTTGCGCAGGAACACGCCGCGCGCCGCCGGGCGCGTCGCCAACTCCTCAAGCGTCTTGCCGTCGACCTCCTTGTTCGTCACCAGGACGTCGACGCCCTCCACCGGCACGGCGAGCAGTTCGCGGTCCTCGACTTCGACTGCCGCTGCCCCGAGGATGTTCACCAGCACTTCGCGCTCGCCCGCGACTGCCACCACGTCGCCTTCCTTCAGGACGATGTCCGAGGTCGCATCCATGATCTCGCCCCCGCGCCGAATGCGCAGGATGAAGAGGCGCGCATCGGGCACCAGCGACTCAGCCTCGGCGACGCGCAGACCGGCGGCTTTGCCACCCGGCTGCACCTTGTAGGCGCGCAGCGCCCAGCGTGTCCAAGCCGTGCCCGGACCGCCCACCTGCTTCTTGCCGCCCCCATGCTTCTCCTCGTAGTCCTTGCAGGCGGCGACGAGATCGATGCCCAGCAGCTTCGGGCCGATGACGGCGATCACGATCGCCGAGCCCATGGTGCCGAACATGTAGGTCACGGCGTAAGCGATCGGCATGTTATCGAGGTAAGCCTTGGCTTGGTCGGCGGCCAGGCCCAGCCGATTGATGGCGTCGGTCGCGAGGCCCATCGAGGCGGAAATCGTCTGCGATCCTGCGTAAAGGCCGGCCGCGTAGCCAAGGTCGTAGCCAGCGATCTTTGCGACCACCACGCAGGCGACCAGGCTGAATACGCACTGCACCACCGAGAAGATCGCCTGCGGCAGGCCGCTGCTGGCAATCCCGCGCACGAACTGCGGCCCGACGGCGTAGCCCACGGCGAACAGGAACATGAGGAACGCAAACGCCTTGAGCGGCTGGTTGACCGTGATTCCGATCTGCCCGATCACGACGGCGGCGATCAGCGTGGCGGTCACCGCCCCGAGGCCGATCCCCTTGTAGGTGAACTTGCCAAAGTAGTAACCTAGGGCGAGCGCGAGAAAAATCGCGATTTCCGGGTAGGTCTTAAGTGTCGTAAAGAACCAGTCAATCATGTTATGCTCCGTTTTTTAGCTCGAGTTGTTTCAGTTATTGAGGTGGTCTATCGGGTTAGCTTTTCGTGTTTGTTTTTTGCGCAGACGCGACAGGACTGACGACTGGACTGTTGTTCTTTCTTCCACTACGCGCCGAGTTTTTGTGGTTTTAGAACCTTCAGGCCCGAGGCTGCGTGGTAGCCGTGGATCTCCTTCACATCGAGTTTGCGCATGAACTCAATGGTCTCAGCCGTGATAACCTGGCCGGGGACCAGGATCGGGAAGCCAGGGGGATAGGGAATCACGAAGTTTGCCGATACGGCCTGGCCGCGCCTCACCAGATCGTCGATCTCCTTGCTGTTCAGCTTGACATGTGTGCTGTTATTCTCGTCGTAGGCGAGAAAGAAGGGTGTGCGCATGTCGCCTTCGTTAGTCTTGCTCCGCGGATTGCCGCGGAAGGCGTCATGGAAGCGGCTGAAGTTTGGAAGGTCGGGCACGTCGGTGATGAGGCTCTTGACGCGCGCGTCAAACGCCGCTTTCTCATCGGGGTCCCTCGAGAGCGTGCGATCCAATTCGCGGGAGATATCCGCCAGCACCTTGATGAGGTAGGCAATGTCACTGCGGGTGTTATTGATGTTAGTTTGAAGAAGGACGCTGTTCCGCGAGGTCTTGTTAAGCTGGATGTCAAACTTGCTCGCGAGCATTCCCTTGAACGAGGTGCCATCAAAGCCGGCGGAACCGCACAACAGAGTGACGCGAGTGGGATCAAGGACGAACTCGTCGGTCGCCCAGGCGTCATAGATGGTTTTCCAGCTCACACCATCGGCATGGAAGTCCTCGAATCCGCTGGCCCGGTGTTCTGCCGGCACCATCTGCGCATTGGTGGCAATGGTGAAGTATTTGGAGATCAGCGGATGCTTGTTTACCTCGCGGCGCAGGATCAGGGAGAGTTCGATGGCGCGGCCGACAAGCTCATACCCTTCCAGCTCCGCCTGGCGACGGGCGACGTCGAGGGAGGCGATTATTTGCAGATTCGGCGAGGTGCTGGTGTGCGTGAAGAATGCCTCTTTGAATGGCCCTTGCGTGCTTTCCCAGCAATCGTCATTCACCATGATATAGGAACCCTGGCGGAAGCAGGACAGCGACTTGTGCGTCGAGGTCGTGGCATAGACCCGGAGCTTCACCGCGTCAGGATCCGGCAGCAGGTGCGTGTCGAGGAGTTTCGTACTCTTTGGATCAATCTTGCCGTGCTTCTTCTTGAACTCGGCATACTCAGCTCGATAGGCGCGCGCTGGCATAGCGCTCTCGCAACGCTTCGCAGGCTCCCATGGCTGAGCGCATGCGATGGAATTGAGAGAAGCGGTTGTAGGCATACCATGCCTCATCCCATAGAAAGACGATGTCTGGTTTGATGGCGAGGACCTCTTCCATGAAGCGCTGCACGTTGTAAACATGGCCATCAAAGGTGCAATTGGTGAGGAGCAGCATGCGCACGCGGTCGAGCTTGCCTTCCGCCTTCAGGTCCAGCAGCGCTTTCTTAATCGTGCGCAGCGGGACTGCGCCATACATCGAATATTCTGTCAGCGGATAAGCTTCGACATATAACGGCTGGCCACCGGAAAGGACCAAACCATAGTGGTGGGACTTGTGGCAGTTCCGGTCCACCAGCACGATGTCCCCCGGGCGGACAAGGGCCTGCACGGCGATCTTGTTCGAGGTTGAAGTGCCATTCGTTCCGAAAAACAGCTCTCTGCATCCAAAGGCTCTTGCTGCCTTTTCCTGGGCAACCCTGATGTTGCCTGTCGGTTCGAGCAGCGAATCCAGACCACCTGTCGTGGCGGAAGATTCAGCCAGAAAGATGTTGGCTCCATAAAAGTGGCCGAAGTCACGAATCCAATGGGAGTTGAAGATGGACTTCCCTCGAGCAATCGGAAGCGCGTGGAATGTGCCGATCGGACGGCGCGCGTAGTTTTTGAGGTTATTGAAATACGGTGTGTCGTAGCGCTGATTCACGCCCTCCATGAGAGCGAGATGGATTTCCATCAGGTCTTCGAGCCCGTAAAAAATGCGCCGGATGTTTTTGGAATCGAGGTGGCTCGCCATCTTTTCCGCTGCTCCATCCACGATCAGATAGACGTCCAGTTCAGGACGGATCTTCCCGATGGCTCGTGCGAGAGCTACTCCGTAATCCTTTGGCTCCAGCGAACCGGGCTCCAGAGAGAGATGTTGCTCCAGATAAGTGCGCAGCAGCGGTGCGTCGAATTGGGATTTGAAGCGGAAGTTGTCCCTGATGACAACCGCCTGCACATCAGCATTCATCACAACGCCGATCACGCCCTCTTCAAAACTCGGCACTGTGACTGTCTCATACACAAATGGATCTTCCGGCCGACGAAGCTGCCGTAGTTCAGCGCGTCCCTGGCGTACCTGTTCAGGAGTTGGATCATCGCTGACAATCAGCACCTCAAAGTAAGGCTTGGTCAGGTCGCCCGTATCGAAGTAATCTTTCATCAGACGATCACTCAATTCCGTCTCCCCTTCCTCGCCCAGCTTCCAGGCATTCGCGGAACGACGATAAGATCCAGTGATAATGGCCTTGGCGATGCGGTTCGTTAGTCTCGAGAAAGTGGAATAATCACTCCGGGCCAGCGCCTCTTTCAGCGCACTCATCATGGCTTCCCCCGGATAAGCGCGAAAGGTTTCCAAAACGCCGAGCGGTGCGAGCAAGGCTTCCACTTTGGCGAGTGTTTCTTTGGTGGAAGCGCCGGAGGAGGATTGGGCGACTAAGAGTCTGGGCGGCATGAGCCAAATCCTGCCAGCGATCACAGCGAGCCTCGCCGGCGCTAAACATGCCGACAGAATAACGGGATGAGGACTTGGATGTTTTTGACGATTGAGTAGGACATGGTTATGGCGTGGGTGGGTTGTTTTTCTGTGTTCGGGAAAGCTTTGCTTGCCGGTTCATGCGGCTGCACGGCGGATGGCTTCGAGCACCTGGGAGCCCGCAGCAGTTTTTTGGAAATAGGCCGCGCAACCCGCGGCTTCGCCTTCAGCGCGGGCGGCAGGATCATCGTGCGCAGTGATGAAGATGAAGGGCGGAGGTGCACCCTCGGCCGTGAGCCGCTGAGCTAGCTCGATGCCTGACATACCCGCGAGCTGGACGTCCAGCAGGAGGCAGTCGAACCGCGGCTGTTTCGTGTCCGCGAGAAATGCTTCTGCCGAAGGATACGTGATCGGCTGAAGGCCTGCAGCCCGCAGCAGCCGGCAAAGCGACTGGCACAGCTTCTCATCATCATCGACGACGGCGACATAGGTTTGTTTGGTGCTGCTCATCGGAAATCGATGGGCACCCTAGACTCCGGCGCGATGTGCTGACTACTGTCCTTTAGGGAAGGTCGGTGGGAACTCAGCCAATACGCCCGCTTGGAGCGCGAGCCGTGTGAGTTCCGCCACGGAAGGGACGCCCAGTTTGATCGTAATGCTCTGGCGGTGGCATTTGACGGTGCGTTCCGTGATGCCGAGATCATCGGCGATCTGCTTGTTCAGCCGTCCGCGAATCACATGACCGAACACCTCGCGCTCGCGCTCGGTCAGAGCCCCGATTCGCTCGTTTACTTCCCGGCGCTGCACTCGTGTTTTTCGTTCGCGTGCATCCCTGGCCACCGCGCGCCGGATGGCATCGAGTAACAACGCCTTAGGCGCGCTCTTGACCAGGAAATCCTCGGCGCCACCGCGCATCGCGCGCACGCTCGAAGGGATGTCGCCATGACCGGTGAGAAAAAGAATAGGCAGCGGGTTGCGAGTCCGCGCCACGGCCGCTTGCAGATCGAGGCCATCCATCCCCGGCATCTGCAAATCCGCCACCAAACAACCAACCGCGTCTTGATCGCGCTGAGAGAAAAAGTCGGCGGCGGAAGCAAAGGTCTTCACCGCAAATCCGCTGGCCCTCAGAAATCGCGAACTGGCGCGGAGGAATGAAACGTCGTCGTCAACAATATGAATGACTGGTTCCGCGGAGTTCATGAATTGCTGGTCTCTTCCGCCGGCGGCAGCGTGAAACGAAACGTCGCGCCACTGCCATTGTTGTTCGCAGCCCACAACCGTCCGCCATGGGATTCAACGATGGTGCGCGAGATCGCCAGGCCCATGCCCATTCCGTCCGATTTGGTCGTGAAGAACGGATCGAAGATGTGCTTGAGCTCCTCGGCGGCGATGCCATGCCCGGTGTCGCTGACCGCGATCTCGACGGTGCGCTCGGCTCCTACTCGCGCGCTGACAATGACGCGCCGATTCTCCGTGCTGACCTCTTTCAGCGCGTCCATGCCATTCAGGATGAGATTGAGGAGGACCTGCTGGAGATGCACCCGGTCGCCGCGCACCGGCGGCAGATCCGCTGGCAGATTCACCGTCAACTTCACGTGTCGGGTCGCTGCGTCAGGCCGCGCGAGCTTTGCGACATCGTCGACGAGTTCGGTTAGGTCGAGCAATCGAGTGTCGAGGACGTGTCGCTTGAGCAGAGCACGCATTCGGTCAATGACGCCGGCTGCTCGCTGGTCGTCGGCGCGAATGTCGGCCAGGATCGCGCGGATTTCTTCGACGTCCGGCGTCTCACTCTGCATGAAAAGCTCCGCCGCCTCGGCGTTGCGTAGGATCGCGCCGAGCGGCTGATTGATTTCGTGCGCGAGCGCCGAGGCCAACTGGCCCATCATCGAGACGCGACCGACGTGCGTGATCTCGTCCTGCAATCGCCGCGTCTCCATCTCAAAGAGCGTCTCGGCCTGTTTTCGCTTAGTCACGTCCATTGAAACCCCCAGAAGCCGGGTTGATCTCCCGCCGCCGTTGCCGAGACAACGCGCGCGCCCGCTGATCCAGCGCACCGTTCCATCCGGCAACAGAATGCGATACTCAATTTCGTAGCTGCCCTTTGTTTCGATCGCTCGCTTTATCGCCAAATCACGCAATGGCTGATCATCCGGATACACTCTCTCCTGAAAGGTCGCGTAATCGACGCCTTTTCCCGGAGGGATTTGAAATAAATCGCGCGTTTTGTCCGAGACCCAGACCTCATTCGTCGCAGTGTCTAGCTCCCACACTCCCAACTGGGCCGCTTCGGCCGCGAGAGCCACCCGGTCCTCGCTTTCGATCAATGAGCGTTCGGCGCGCCGACGTTTGATCAGATTTACCAGCAACCCAAAGATAAGCAGCGCCTGGAGAATGAACACCGATATCCCGGCGATGATCCATCTCTGATATCGCTCCCAAATCGTCGGCTCACGGAACAAGACAGTGCTCCCCGGCGGAAGGAGTTTTTCATCGATTTTCCAGCGCTTCAACTCCCGCCAGTCATACCGGGGGGATAGGGGTCCCACGATCTTGGGCGGGAAACCTGAGGCCGGTTCGCCATGCAAAATGCGAATTGCGATACGGGCCGATTCGATTCCTTCAAGCTCGGCCTGGTAGAGTCGGCCGCCGACAATTCCCAAGCCGAGTTGATGCTGAAAGATGCTGTTGATCGGCGCATTCGCGACCGAATGAATCCGTTGCAATGCCTCGTCTGCATTGTGCGTTACTCCGGTGGCATCGCGTAGCAGCAGGATAAGAAAAATGTAGGAATTCGGAGGCAACGCTCGGGTCTTTTCCAGCATCTGATCCAATGACAGATCATTGAGCCAGATGAGATTGATGCGATTTGTAAACTGCTCAAACTCCTTGCGAAACGCGGCTGCCCAATACTGTTCGACCGCCGAGGCGCCGATCACGACCGCGATGTTCTTGGTTGCCGGAGCGATTTGGAGAATGTCCTCGACGAAACCGGGTGCATCAAAATTTTCCCCAATGAAAGCGGCGTTTTTCTCTAGCGCATCGGGAGCTAAACGCCGGCGATCCATTCCCGTGTAGAGGATGGGAGTTTCCGGAAAAAGGCGGTCCCGGTATTGCGCCACAAAGACGCCTGCGGGTGAACCGATTGGCACCACCAAATCCGGTTGCCAATGTGACTGCCGCTTTTGTAGGGTCCTCGACCAGGGCCTCTTGCAAAGTTGGATCTGAGTAGCGCGCCATATCCAGCGAGACTTCGTCGAGATCAACGCGTTCTCCCATCTTCTCAACCAGTTCGGTCTCAAAGGCGATCGAATGAGTGGTGAACGGCGGTGCGACGCTCCCGAAAGAATGAACGACGAGGACGCGCTTCGGCTCCGCCGCCCACGCGGTGCTCGTGAAAAAAAATAGGATTACTGCGGCAGTCGCGAAGAACAGAAAGAACTCCCCGCGGAGCCCCTGCCGGATCTTACACAATGGTAACATAAACCTAAGGCGGCCCTGCCTAGAACGCTGTGAAGAGAGTTGCCTGGAAGTTCAATGCATTTCCTTCGAACCGCTTTGCCAGGTCCGTTTCTTGTGGCGCAGAGGTCTCTTGCTTCGAATTCTGCCGGGAAACAAATACCAAGCTTTCGGTCTGGGACGCCATAGGACTTTGGTCCAATAGGACGCTCGGCTTTTCGCGAGCGATGTCGTTAGCGTTAGGTTTTTGTTATCCAAAGATGTTTAGCTGGTTTGCATCTTGACGGTCGCGAGCCAGGACTCACCTTCAGAACAACAAAATTATGAAACTAAAATTTTACGGTACCCGCGGTTCCATCCCAGTCTGTGATGCTGGTTTTCAGAAATTCGGCGGTAATACAACCTGCCTGCAGATCACATTCACCGACACGAATCGCATCGCTGTTATTGACGCGGGTACGGGATTACGAAATTTGGGCAGAGACCTCCGCGCCATCGGTCACCAACAGGAACAAATCGTAATCCTGTTCTCGCATTTTCACTGGGACCACATTCAGGGCTTCCCGTTCTTTGGCCCAGCTTACGATCCCAAACAGAAAATTACGCTCCTGACGGTCGGGCGGGACCAGACAATCAGCGATCTGCGGGAAATTTTCGAAGTCCAGATGCAGGCCGAATATTTCCCGGTGCAGTTAGATCATATGGGCGCCAATTTTGAGTTCCTGCAAATAGCTGATGCCAGCAAACATTTTACCGGCATCAAGAATGTGGCAACCGTGGTCACCGCTCAAAGGCACAACCATCCCGGCGGGGCGTATAGCTTCCGCATCGAGCGCAATGGCAAGGCGCTCGTCGTTTGCACGGATGTCGAGCACGGCGAGCAGATTGATCTGCGGCTGGTGGAATTGTCGCGTGGCGCGGATTTGTTAGTTCACGACGCGCAGTACACGGCAGAGGAACTAAAGAAACATCGCGGATGGGGACACAGCAGCTTCGATCAAGCCATGCAACTTGCGGAAATCGCCGGCGTGAAGCGCCTTGCCTTAACGCATCACGATCCCGAACACGACGATGAGTTTCTTGAGCGCATCGAAAAATTGTGTCAGGAACGGTTTCCAAATGCGGTGCTGGCCCGCGAAGGAATGGAAATCGCGATTTAGGACGCAACCTGAACCTAACAAACTGGAGACTTCAGCCCAATAGCAATCGCTAGAGCATTTTAAATGAAACTGTGGTCGCTGTAGCCACGGCCCTGTGGGCCGTCCATCCTGGAATCCAAAAGCAGTGTCGAGTGAACCGGCCATAGGCCGGTGGCTACAAGATTTCTTAAAATGCCTCAGCCCTCGAGAATCGCGGTTTTGCCGCGGTTCCGCACGACGGGTTGATCGGTAATGATAACAGTCGTGCCGGGTTCGATGGTGTCGTAGACCTTGTTAGCAAACTCCGGATTGATGCGGAGGCGCTCAGCGAGTTTCTCGGCGGGAACACTACGGCCCCTGCTCGTCACGGTCATCCATCGCCGACCAGCGCGGCCCGGAGCCAGCGAGCTTTGCCTGTCGGTCGTCCCTTCGAGCAGCGAGTAAACGTGGTCCCCAAGCGATCCGCGTCCGTTTATCTCGACTGCGGCGCGTCCGATGGGATTGCCATTGCGATAGACGTAGATCGCTTTATCGGCCGCGCTGACTACCATCGTGACCGGTCCGCTTGAGCTGCGCTCCGGGTTCCAGTCATAATCATTTTTCGCCAGCGGGCGCAACATCTCAGGGGTGAAATCCTTCGGCGCAAGTAACAGTCCGGGACCCGAAGCAAGATGCGGCACCGGCACCTTGCCATCACCGACCACGACGGTGCCGCCTTTCGACGTCTCACTGAAAAGCAATTGCGAGAAATCAAACGGCAAGCGAATACAACCATGGCTGGCCGGGTAACCGGGCAGATTCCCCGAGTGCATGGCAATGCCGGTCCAGGTCAGTCGCTGCATGTTGGGCATCGGCGCGTTGTTGTATTTCTTTGAGTAATGCTCCTGCTTTTTCTCGAGGATGCTGAACACGCCACCCGGCGTAGCGTGGCCTTTTGAGCCGGTGCTTATTGTTGAACGACCAATAAGGATGCCGTTGCGATAAACGTGCATGGTCTGCTCTGGGACGCTCACAAGCACCATGAGTGGACCGCTCGGCGAGAGCTGTGGTTTCCACCAATACTCGCCCGGCTTGAGTTGGCCGGTCGGTTTTCCGGTAGGCGTGCCTTTAGTATGAGCCGAAGGTTGTTGTACCGCCTGCACACTAGTGAGCAGAGCGACTGAGAGAGCAAGGATTTTCAGGAATTTCATAAGATGATTAGCGACGTGAGCTACGACTAGAGCAGAAAGCCTGCGCATCTCCAATAAGACTTTCGTCCCATGTCCCCGCCGCGCCCGGACAGCTAGATCATGCGCCTTAGCCCTGGTCTGCTAATAAGCACTCTCTTTGAGGGATCAAACGAGGCCTAACGAGGAGTCGTCGATCTATCGTTGAGTTTCAAAATGTCCGTCGGCACACCCAGCCAGACGGCTGCCTTGTCGCGGTCGCGAAATGCGCACGCCTCGATCAACGTTTCCTTCATCAGACTTTCGTATAGGCGGGCAATCGCCAAAACCGACCCAGTCTTCGCTAAACAACGCTGACTTCACCGGCCTGTCGCCGGCGAATTGCTCCGCTCGTTTCCGCGCAAAGTTAAAAACATGACTGGTGCGAACTGCCACCATTGTTAATCGACTCAAATCAATGAACCTCTTCGAGGGCGGTGACGTTTCTTCGATTGCACAGAGCCATTCACCAATCTCGTCCAGCAGACGATCATCCAGTACTCCTTGTGGTTGCCAGGCAATCAAATCATAAGTGGGATATTGCCACAGATGAGCGGGTTCAGGGATAATTGTGGAAGCCGGCAAAGCTTCGGAATCATCAATTGGATTGTTAGGCATAACGGCTATTTACAACGTGCGCATGCGCGCAGGCCGGGGCTCACTCTGTTCCAGCCTAATCTCTATGATTGCTTAAGTGCATCTCGAACGGCAGCGATAAATTTTTCGTTATCCAAGGGCTTGATGAAAAAACCAACGGCACCGGCCCGCATCACGGTGGCTTCGGCAGCGTGATCCTCATGACCTGTGATGAAAATCACACGAGTCTCGGGCGATCTCGCACATAGGTGTGCCAGTAATTCCATTCCCGTCATCCGTTCCATCCAGATATCCAGCACAACAAGTCGTACATGAGTTGTCGCCATTTCATTGAGAAAATCCTCTGGATCGCCAAAGGCACGTACCTTGAATCCTTCCAATTCGAGCAGGCGACTGATGGATTTGCGCATCGATGGATCGTCGTCAACGACATAGCATATCTCCTGGGAGGTAGTTGGAGAACAGTGAGGTGCCGGTTTTGTTCCGATTGTCTGGTTCATAATGCGAAGAACGCCGCCGAATTAGACAGCGTCAGTCAGGCAAATGGAAATGAGACTTTGGTCTTATGCCCTGCGGTCGACGCCACCTTGGATCACGAATACCGATGGATCTGGTGCCATCATGTTTTCTTGTTTACCGGTAACGTAAAACAAAAGCGCGCGCCGCCGTCGGCGACATTCTCCGCCTGGATGTCACCGCCATGAGATTCGACGATGGAGCGAACAATCGCCAATCCCATTCCCAACCCTTGTTCCTTGGTGGTAAAGAACCGGTCGAACAAGCGTTCGTGCACTTCAGTCCGAATGCCTGTGCCATGATCGCGAACGCTCACATGCACTTCATTGTCGCCATTCGCAGCCGTGCTAACCTCTACCTTGCGTCTGTCCGGTGGTGTCTCCCGCATGGCGTCAAGGGCATTACTAACCAGGTTCACCAGCACCTGCTGAATCTGGACCGGATCTCCTTCGATCACTGGCAGGTCCGTGGCTAGGGAGGTTTCCAGGTCGCACGAATGGGCTACTGCATCAGGCCTAACGATATGCACTACTTTAGCGACCAGCTCATTCACATCAATTCGGCTCAGGGTGGGGCGGCTTTTCTTGATTGTGTTACGCACGTTGCGAATGATATCGTGCGCGCGGCGTCCGTCTGCCTCCACGTCGATAAGAATTTCGCGCAACATTCCAGGGTCCTCCTTACCCTTGTCGATAGACCGCATTCCAGCATTCGCGTTGGTGATGATGGCCGAGAGCGGCTGATACAGTTCATGGGCGAGTGAAGCAGTCATCTCACCTAGTAAGCTAACGCGACTAAGCCGGTTAATTTGTTCGCGATGACGGTGTGTCTCCTCTTGAGCCTGCGTTAAGGAACGCTCCGCCCGGTGGCGTTTTGCGAGATTGGCCAGCAAACCCGCGATGAGCATGGCTTGCAATCCGCAGACGATAAGGACACCGATGATCAAAGCGCGATGCTGTTGCCAGAGTGTCGGCCTCCGATACAGGATGGTGCTTCCTGGTGGCAGGAGTTTCTCGTTAATGTTCCACCGTTGTAGCTCACGCCAGTCATAGCGCGGAGGGAGAGGCTCGATCAGTTTTGGAGGAAAATTGGAAGCCGGTTCACCATGCAAAATACGAATTGCGACCTGCGCAGCTTCCTTCCCGACAAGGTCGCTCTGGTGAAGGCGCCCGCCCACGATTCCGAGGCCGAGTTGGTGATTGAAGATGGAGTTGATCGGAGCCTGCGCCACCGCATGAAGGCGTTGCAGCGCCTCGTCGGCATTGAAGCTAACACCTGCGGCGTCGCGCAGGAGCAAAAGAAAAAAGATGTAGGAATTTGGCGGCAACGTCGAGACCCGCTCCTTCATTTGGTCAAAGGAGAGGTCGCTGTAGTAGGTGAATTTTATCTTCCCTGCGAATGGCTCTGCTGCCTTCTTGAAGGTGTCCTGCCAAAGATGTTCGAGCGGCGTCGCACCTACTACCACGTCGATGTTTTTTGTCGCAGGCGCAATTTGCAGCATGTCTTCAAGGAAGCCGGCGACTTCGTATATCTGCCCGATGTAGGTCGCGTTCTTTTCCAATGCGCCCGGCGGCAGCAGCCTGCGATCGAGTGTCGCGTAAAGGACCGGCGTTTCCGGAAATAGCCGAGCGCGATAGTTTGCAGCGAAGATACCCGCGGGTGAACCGATCGTAACGACGAGGTCGGGCTGCCATTTGGCCTTTCGCTTTTCCAAATAATCAACGATCGCCTCCTGCATGTCGGGGTCGGCGTACCGCGCCATATCCAGCGAAACTTCGTCCAGATCGACACGCTCGCCTATCTTCGCCACCAACTCAGTTTCAAAAGCCGTCGATTCGACCGTGAATGGCGGCGTGGCGCTGCCAAAAGAATGGATCAGCAAGACGCGCTTGGGCTCCGCCGCCGAGGCGGGGCTCGTAATGAGAAACTGGATTGCGCCAGCCGCCGCGACCACCAGCAGGAACAACGCGCGCCGGACCTTCCAGTTGTCACGTAATCGTAACATTACTCCCAGTCGCCACGTTGCCGCTGCGCCCTTCGCAGCGCTGGCTGGCGGCGCTCCCCATAAACAGAGACTGGCCGCCCTAGCGTGATCGTTCCGGTTCACGAGAAGGCTGTGAATGCGCCTCATGTGTAACACGCGGGGAGACGAATGAAAAGCGCGCCTCGCGGCGATATCGACTTTCGTCCTTAAAGTCGCTCGACACGACTCGTCCCGTTACGCGAGAGCGTGTACGACGAAAGTCCAATAGGCCTTGCCGGAGAAGACTGCGATGATTCGCACGCGTTGGACTACGATGGCGTCGGATACTAACACTGCGCAGCGAAGCGGCGGGGCAACCAATTGCGACCGCCTGCGCTCGCTCGCGATTTGTGGACAAAGACATGGTCGAAAATTCACAACACTGAGATCGCGAGATTGATAAACCATGAAACCGACAGAATCACTCATCCACTCCCACACGAAGCCACGTCGACCTTGCGGACACTTCGTTCCGCTCATTGCTTTCGCGCTCCTGGCACTACCGTCCCGCGCCCACGCCTCGTTTCTCCACGGTGAGACACTCGATACAGTCGCGAACGTCATTGCGTGGTTCGCGTTCATCCTCGTCCCAATCGTGTTGGTCGCGGTCTTCCTGCTGATCCACATTCTTCCCGAAAAGGTTGCCGAAAAGCGACACCATCCGCAGCTCGGGGCTATCAAGTGCCTCTGTCTACTCTCGCTTTGCTTTGGTGGGCTGCTCTGGCCACTTGCGTGGCTCTGGGCTTACACTAAACCGGTCCTGCACAAAATGGCGTACGGCACGGACGTCGATCACTCGCACCAGCAGACGGGGGGCCAAAAATCCGCCACCAGTGAACTCGAACAACTCCGCGTCCGTGTCGCGGAACTCGAAGCGGAGATTAAAGGAGGGAAGGCGTAATGGAAGTCATCCTGCTTGGCATTTACGGGTTCTTTGTCTGGCTCATTTTCTTTAAGTTCAAGTGGCTGACCTGGAACTTTACCGCCGCGGTGATTACCATCACGCTGCCAATCGTGGGAATGATGGTTCTTTTCCTCCTTCTGAACATCTCCGCGCCTGCAAGTGACGACGTGCGTGCGATGAATTATGTCATCCCGATCGTTCCTCGTATAACCGGTCAGGTGACCGAAGTGCCGATTCAACCAAACCGGCCGATCAAGAAAGGCGACGTGCTTTTTAAGATCGACCCGGTGCCTTTCGAGGCGGCAGTGAAAGCCGCCGAAGCCACGTTGCGCGGAGCGAACGATCAACGCAACAATGCCGCGAACAAAAAAGCCGCGTTGACTCCGCGGATTGAGTTGGCGAAAAAGCGGGTCGAGCAATTCACGGCACTTGCTGCAACCGGGGCCGGGAAGCGGGCCGACCTTGAGCAGGCGCAGTCCGATGTTGCAAATCTTGAAAGCGAATTCCTCGCCGCCGACGCCACAGAATCGCAGGCCAGAGCGCAGATTGCCAAGTCAGAGGCCGACCTCATCAATGCGAAATTCGACCTCGAAGGCTGCGTACACGTTGCTCCTGCCAACGGCCGCGTAGCCAATCTTTCCCTGCAACCCGGCGTGCGCGCCACGCAGTTCGCGACAATGCCGGTGATGAGCTTCATCCAGGAGGACGATCCGTGGCTGTTGGCATTCTATCGGCAAAACGAGCTGCGCTACGTCGAACCCGGCGATGAGGCGGAAATCTTTATGAAGGTGTATCCGGGTCGAATCATCAAGTGCAAGGTCGATTCCATCCTTTGGGCGACGGCACAAGGCCAGCTGCCGATCAACGGCAACCTCCCCAACACCGCGCCCGTGTCGGCACCCGAACAGCGCATCGCGGTGCGACTCCTCACAGATGCGAAGGATAAAGACGTCTTCCTCGCTGCTGGCGCCCGCGGTCAGGGAGCGATCTACACGAACGATATGACGGCGATCCAGATCCTCCGTCGCGTGATCGTCCGCATTGCGGCGAAGTTCGACTGGTTCGTCATCAAACATCTCTCCGCTCTCTTCGGCGGACACTAGGATCAACGATGAACGCTCGCAGCTGTACTCTGCTTCTTGTTACCGGGAGCAGCCTCGTGTTTGCCAGCTGCGCGATCAGGCAGGCGCCCGTTGGTGCTGACATCATGCCTGAGCGGACTCGAGCGAAGATTCCGGGAAGCTGGGCTGGCCCGCATCGCAGCGGTGAAGTGGTGCCGGGATGGATCCGAAATTTTGGCGATCCGGAGCTGAACGCGCTGGTTGCCGATGCCGTGGAACGGAATCCCGATTTGAAAGCTGCCGCCGCGCGCGTGGAAGCGTCGCGCGCTGCTGTGCGCGTTGCTGCATCATCACTTTATCCACGGATCGCGATGAAGGGATTAGGCGAGCGCCAGGGACAGCAACTTAGCGGCGATCTCGGTCTCGGCATCAATCCTCCATCTTTTGGGGGTCCGGGAACGGAGGACAGCGGCGGCTCCGGACTCGACACCAGCATGGATTCAACGTCACAACGTTGGGTGTATGGCCTTGCAGCCGGTGCCGCATGGGAGGCCGACGTGTGGGGGCGCATTCGCTCGAAAAAAGCTGCCGCGAGGGCGGAAAGCTATGCGCTGGAAGCGGACTACGAATTTGCCCGGCAATCCCTCGCCGCTGCCGTGGCGCGCGCGTACTTCACTACGATCGAAGCCGCGCAACAGGAAGCGAACGCACAGGAAACGCTCGATATCTACCAGGAATATTCGAAACTCACCGACGAGCGCAAACAGCAGGGTTTTGCCAGTGACTTCGACGTGTCGCAAATTACATCCCGCAGAGCCGCCGCAGAGGATGCGCTCTACGCCGCACAGGCGGCGCGGGCGCAGACAATCCGCGCTATTGAGGTCGTCACCAGTCGCTATCCTGCCGGCAGATTTGATGTGCGACGTTCTTTCCCCGGCCAACCGAGAAGCGTTCCCGCCGGTTTGCCCGCGCAAATCCTCGAACGCCGTCCGGACCTCATCGCCAGCGAGCGCCGTTTCGCCGCCGCTTTTCACAGGGTAAACGAGGCGCGCACGGCCCGTCTGCCGCGCTTTGTGCTCAGCGCCACGAGTGGGCTCGGAACCGCGGACCTTGACGGGGTCGGCGCGCTCGATGCCCTCGTCTGGAGTTTTGCCGGTGGAATCACGCAGCCGATTTTCTTTGGTGGTGAACTCAAAGCTGCGCAAGATATTCGCACCGCCGAACAAAAAGCCGCGGCCGCGACTTACGTGGGACACGCGTTGCGCGCGTTTCAGGAAGTGGAAGATGCACTTGCCGGTGATTACTATCTGCGCAAACGCGAAGGCGCGCTTGGCACCGTAGTTTCCAGCAGTGCTGAATCGGTGACGTTCAGCAGACAACAGCTCGAGCAGGGCCAGATCGACATGTTCACCGTCCTGCGTCTCGCCGGAGAAAATCTCGTAGCGAAAGTCCAACTCACTCAAATCCGCGCTTCCCGCCTCCGCGAACGTGTGAATCTGTATCTCGCTCTCGGCGGAGATTTCGAAGGAACGAGCGCGCTAGCAAAATAAGTTCCTCAAAATTGCGATAACAACGGCAGTTAATGCGCACAATTACCAATGACTATCGCGATGCGCAGATTTTGAATCTCGGTTCCGGCGGTGAACGCGGACCCTATCTGGTGACGCAAACCGGCGTCGCGCCACGCGCTGCGTTACCAAAGACGCGCATGTTCGTGCTCCGCCCTGATGGATTCTGGGTTGACTTCAATGCCTACGCTTCGCAGGGCAAGCCTGAAGCCATGGACGAGATCGTCTTCTCATCCACGACGCAAAGTAATGGAGAGCTTTGGGAAATTGTTCGGTGCGCCTCGTGTGCTCGACCTGCCGATTAATGAAGAGGGACTTAAGGCTTGGATCGAACGTCAGGAACATGGCGACCCGCTGGAGGCAGCTCGCGTGTGGGCCAAAGAGTACAAGATTCGCCATCGGAAAGATGGAGGTCGTTAGGTCACTTTTCGCGATGGCCGGACGTTGCCGCCATGAATGCACCATCTCTCGCTCGCGTGATTCCGGCTGTCAGTTGGCTACGTGCGTACGAGCGAAGCTGGTTGCGCACAGATATTTTCGCCGGCATTACGCTAGCGGCATATCTGGTTCCCGCCGGTTTGGGAGACGCATCTCTGGCCAATCTGCCGCCCGAGGCTGGACTTTACGCGTGTCTGTTCGGTGGACTTGTCTTCTGGTTGTTTTGTAGTTCGCGACACACAGTTGTCACTGTCACTTCTGCGATCTCCTTGCTCGTTGGTGCGTCCCTGGGCGAAATCGCAGGTGGCGATACAACGCGTTTTGGGGCACTCGCCGCGGGCACCGCTTTGCTGGTCGCATTCATCGCGTTCATCGCCTGGCTCGTTAGGGCAGGCGTCATTGTAAATTTTATTTCGGAAAGCGTGATGACGGGCTTCAAATGTGGCGTCGCACTCTTTCTGGCCAGCACGCAACTGCCCAAGCTTTTCGGCTTTCACGGCGCGCACGGAGATTTTTGGGAGAACAGCAGCCATTTCTTTAAGCACCTGCACGAAACAAATCCAACATCGCTTCTTGTCGGAGGAATGGCGTTGGCGGTGCTCATTTCGGGAAAGGTTTTCCTGAAAAATAAACCGGTAGCGCTGTTCGTAGTCATTGGTGGTATCGTGGCCGCTTCTGCACTCTCGTTAGGCGAGCGTGGCGTGAAACTGCTCGGCAACGTCCCTCAAGGGTTTCCTCCGATCGGCCTGCCTGCCGTTTATTGGCACGATCTTAACGAACTGCTTCCACTGGCCTTTGCCTGCTTTCTGCTTGGCGCGGTAGAAACCGCAGCCATCGGCCGAATGTTCACGGCCAAACACGGAGGAAGGTTCAACGCCAATCAAGAATTTCTGGCGCTCGCGGCTTCAAACCTTGCCGCAGGAGTGGGGCGCGGATTTCCCATTAGCGGCGGCATGTCGCAATCACTGGTCAACGAAGGAGGCGGTGCACGTACACCGCTCTCGGACGCGCTCGCTGCAGGAATGATTCTGGTGGTCGTGCTCTTCTTCTCGCATCTGTTAAGCGCCTTGCCCCAGCCTGTACCTAGCAGCTGTGGTGCTCGTCGCCGTTGCAGGTTTGTTCAAGCTTTCGACCCTCAAACAACTATGGCGCGGCGACCGTCCAGAATTCGTGGTCGCACTAGCAACGGTTCTTGGCGTCCTCAGTTCCGGTCTGCTCCGAGGCGTGATGATCGGCGCGATCATTTCGCTGGTGCAACTGTTGCGAACAGCGTCCAGACCACACGTCGCATTTCTCGGGCGTATTCCAGGCACTCGCCGTTTCTCGGATCGCGAACGTCAGCCAGATAATGAACTCATTTCCGGTACCCTGATCTTTCGGCCGGAATCAGGTCTCGTGTACTTCAACGTGGACCATGTCTGCGAGTCGATTCTGAAACGGGTACACGCTGAACCGACGCCACCAAACTTGGTTGTGCTTGATCTTTCCGCTGCGCCGCGCGTGGACTTGCAGAGTGCTCACGCTCTTGCAGGCATGGCCGATGAACTGACCGCCCGACGCATCGGGTTCCAAGCGGTCGAAGCACGCTCTTCCGTTCGTGACCGGCTACGTAACGAGGGTGTGGATAATAAATTGGGTGGAATCAATCGCTTCAAAAGTGTCGCAGACGCGGTCGAAGATTTTCAGAAAACCTCCGATCAATAGCGACGAGAACATTAACATCACGATGATCACTAACCTTTTGATCGGCTCAGGCCTGGTTGCGATAACTGTAATAATTCACGCCATGGGCCTCGGCATGGTGTTAAGCCACGTGTTGCACTCCAGTGCGCGGCCGGATACACGTTTCTGGCCAATAGCATGGCTGCTAACTCGCATCGCGTGGTTCCTGATTGTCATTCACTTCATTGAGATCGCCGTCTGGGCGATGTTTTTCTGGTGGTATAAATGTCTGCCAGACGCCGAGTCGTCGTTTTATTTTTCTGGTGTTACCTACGCCACTATCGGTTACGGGGACATCGTGCTGCCAAAAGAATGGCGACTATTCGCGCCAGTGGAGGGATTAACTGGCATTCTGATGTGCGGGCTCTCAACGGCATTCTTTTTCGTCATAGTGAGCAAAAATATTCTTCAACGCATGGACGATAAGGATTCAAATCGGACTGAGTGAAAACGCAATTTGATCCAGCGGGTTCGCCAAACCGGGAGCCACAGGAAAAAAAGAAATGGGTTGAACCTGTTATAGCTTTGCTGATGGCGCTCGCGACACTCAGCACGGCATGGTGCTCATATCAGTCAGCGGCATTCACTCGAAAGAGCAATCGGCTGATGAACGAATTTAACTCGCTGGAGCGCCGTGCCAGCCTGCACACGATGCAAGGAATGCAGCAGGCGACGATTCACGTGGCGATGTTCATGGAACTCCTGGCGGCGCAGCACGACGGCAACGAAAAGCTCATGAACTTTTACGCCGAACGCTTTCCACCCGACGTCCGCAAAGCTTACGATGCATGGCTGGCGCAGAAGCCTTTTGAAAATCCGAACGCCGATCCGCACCCTTTTGTGCCGAACCTGTACGAAGTGCGAGGAACACGCGAAGCCGCCGAGGCAACCGCGAAGGCTGCAAGCAGCCTGCAGGCATCGCGCAACGCCAGCAGCGTTTCCGGTCAATACCTCGCGAACACTGTTTTGTTTGCCACAGTGCTTTTCTTCGCCAGCGCCTCGGGAAAGTTCGAGCAGCGCAGAGTGCGTGTCGTCGCATTCGCTTTTGCTGTGGCGGTCTTCCTATTTGCCGTTGTGCGGATAACAATGCTCCCGCTATGACTCGGTACACACACTGGTCCTTTCCGTGGCAAAACGACCCTGGCCTTTAAATGACTTCTTACCGGCAAAGCTAGCCCGCGACGCAGGGATGGTAAGCTTTCAATTGTTACAGATCCACACTGATGAAAACCCATGCACTTAGAATCATAACTAGAAGACTCATGAAACAAACATTCCGGATTATTTTTATGTCGGGTATTGCCAGCTTCGCTCTGGCAGCCTTGGCCAGCGAGCAACCCATAACGGACGTAGGCACGTTGGACGAGGCGACGGCCGCGCAGCTCTTTCCGTCCAAGCCGCCATATTCGCCCTACGCAGGACGCAACTTTCCCACGCGTCCTTTCTTCGGCGATACACACGTCCATACTTCGTTTTCAATGGACGCGGGAGCGTTTGGCTGTCGGCTCACGCCGCAAGACGCGTACCGCTTCGCCAAAGGCGAGGAAGTCACGGCTTCGAGTGGCCAGCGCGTGAAGCTGTCTCGCCCGCTCGATTTTCTTGTCGTCAGCGATCATTCGGATGGCTTTGGTTTTTTTCCACAATTAATGAGTGGCGATCCTGGCTTGCTCGCGACGCCGCAAGGGCGCAGATGGTACGACGAGATCACTTCCGGCAAAGGCGCGCAGGCGGCGGTCGACATCATCACAAGTTTTGGCAAGGGCCAATTGCCGAAAGGATTTCCGTTGCCGGGCACACCGGCGTATCGCTCGGCCTGGCAGGAAGTCATCAAGGCCGCGGATGAGGCGAATGAGCCTAACGAATTCACCGCCTTCATCGGTTACGAGTGGACCTCGAACGACAAGGGGAACAATCTCCATCGCAATGTCATCTTTCGCGATGACGGCCGGAAGGCGAGCCTGATCGAGCCTTACACCACGCAACCGCCGCTGGGCAGTCCTAATCCGCGCGACCTGTGGAAATGGATGGCGATGTGCGAAGAGAAAACCGGTGCGCAGATTCTCGCAATCGCGCACAACGGTAATCTGAGCAACGGCCGCATGTTCCCGATCATCGAATCGTTCACCGGGAAAAAGATCGATCGCGCCTACGCAGAGAATCGCATGCGTTGGGAGCCGCTCTACGAAATCACGCAAATCAAAGGCGACGGGGAGACGCATCCTTTCCTTTCGCCGAATGACGAGTTCGCCAACTTCGAGCGTTGGGACAAGGGCAATCTCGATTTAACCGAAGTGAAAAAACCGGAGATGTTGGAGTTTGAGTATGCGCGCTCGGCTCTCCGCAACGGCTTGAAGATGGAAGCAGAGCTAGGCGTTAACCCTTACAAGTTTGGTGTTATCGGCAGCACCGATGCGCACACGGGGCTCGCTACTGCTGATGACGACAATTTCTTCGGCAAAACCTCTACATCTGAGCCAAATCCTCAGCGCGCTACGCATCCGTTCATCAAAACAGATAAGGCGACCATCATGGGCTGGGAACAAACCGCGTCTGGTTATGCCGCGGTCTGGGCAACCGAGAACACGCGCGAGGCGCTCTTCGACGCGATGAAACGCCGGGAGACGTACGCCACTACTGGCCCACGTATGATCGTGCGCTTCTTCGGCGGCTGGGATTTCGAAGAAAAGGACGCGCACAATCGCATGCCTGCACGCATCGGTTACACCAAGGGCGTGCCGATGGGCGGCGATCTTCGCGCCGCTCCTGGTGGCAAATCGCCGACTTTTCTGGTTGCCGCTCTCAAAGATCCGATCGGGGCAAATCTCGATCGCATCCAAATCATCAAAGGTTGGGTTGATAAGGCAGGCAAGACTCAGGAGAAAGTTTACGACGTAGTGTGGAGCGGCGATCGTAAACCGGGCAGTGACGGAAAGGTTCCATTGGTTGGGAATACCGTGGACGTGCCTGATGCGACCTACACTAACACCATCGGCGGGCCCGAATTAATCAAAGTCTGGAAAGACCCGGATTTTGATCCAGCGCTTCGCGCATTCTACTACGTCCGAGTGATCGAGATTCCTACGCCGCGCTGGACCGCCTATGACGCGAAATACTTCGACGTGAAAATGCCGCCGGAAGTTCCCATGACCACGACGGAGCGCGCCTATACATCTCCCATTTGGTACACACCGAAGACGTAAATGACGAACAACAATCAACCTAAGAACAACAACATGATTATTCCGAAGCTGTCTCTCGCGAACTGGCCCATGTTAGCAGTGGGTCTAACCACCCTCAGTTTGGCAGTGCGAGCCGTGGCGCAAGATGTCGACGTCGACCCCAAGAAAGTGACGCTCGGTAGACCCGAATACTGTCCCTACCTCGACCATGCTTACCCTGATCGCGTCTATTTTGGGGACACCCATCTGCACACTTCCTACTCGACCGATGCCGGCATGCTGGGCTGCCGGCTCGGTCCAGATGAGGCTTATCGATTCGCCCGCGGTGAGGAGATCACTTCCAGCACGGGCGTCCGCGCCCGCCTTCAGCGACCGCTGGATTTCTTGGTTGTGTCGGACCATTCCGAAAATCTCGGCCTGGCGCCAATGATCGCTGAGTCGAATCCTGATCTGCTCAAGACGGAATTCGGGCGACACATTCATGACCTCGTAAAGAGTGGCAAGGGAGGCGACGCGTATAACTATTGGGGCGAACACATGCTTAAGCGAAATGATCCCCTGAAAGGTAATGATGCCATCACCCGGTCCATGTGGGAGCGCATCACCTCCTCTGCGGACAAATACAACGAACCGGGCAAGTTCACCGCCTTCATTGGCTTCGAGTGGACATCGAACCCCAGCGGAAACAATCTCCATCGCAACATTATATTTCGCGACGGCAAGGCGAAGGCGGACCAGATCATACCGATCTCGCAGTATGACACGGAAGACCCAGAGGAACTGTGGAAGTGGATGAACGCCTACGAGCAGAAGACCGGTGGCAGGCTTTTAGCTATCCCCCACAACGGTAACGTTTCCTGCGGCATGATGTTCGATGATGTTACTTTGACGACAAAGAAGCCGCTCGATCGCGATTACGCGCTGCGTCGGATGCGCTGGGAACCGATCTACGAAGTCACGCAAACGAAAGGCGATGGCGAGTCGCATCCAGTGCTCTCGCCCGAAGATGAGTTCTCGAATTTCGAAACGTGGGACAAGGGTGGCTTTGGCACTACCGTTCACACTCCCGATATGCTGCCGCGCGAGTATGCCCGCGAGGCACTGAAGCGCGGCCTTAAGTATGAGGAAAACCTCGGGGCAAACCCATTCAAGTTCGGCATGATCGGCTCGACCGATTCGCACACCGGCCTTTCGACTGCTCAGGAGGATAACTTCTTTGGCAAAGCCACTCCGATGGAGCCTTCGGCAAGGCCCGACCGCTTCGACGAGGTTATCACCGGTCGACTCTCAAACGATCCGGCACAGCGGCAGTATGCGTGGCAAACGAGTGCCTCCGGCATTGCGGCGGTTTGGGCGACGGACAACACGCGTGAGGCTTTGTGGGATGCCATGTCGCGCAAGGAGGTCTATGCCACCACCGGCACACGACTAATGGTACGCATCTTCGCCGGCTTCGATTTCACTCCGGAAGATGTGGAGCGGCATGACTTCGCCAAATACGGGTATCAGAAAGGAGTGCCAATGGGTGGCGATCTTACTGCTGCTCCCGCAGGTAAGGCTCCTATATTCTTGATCCGCGCGCTGCGAGATGCCGATGGCGCAAACCTCGACCGCGTGCAGGTGGTCAAGGGTTGGCTCGACGGCAAGGGCGAAACGCATGAACAGATCTGGGACGTGGCCGTTTCGGGGGACCGAAAGATTGAAGCAGATGGTCGCTGCAAAACACCTGTCGGCAATACGGTGAACGTCCCAGATGCCAGTTACCAAAATACCATCGGCGCACCCATGTTACTCGGGTACTGGAAGGATCCTAACTTCAATTCCAAAGAGTGCGCCTTCTACTACGTCCGCGTCCTTGAAATCCCCACGCCGCGCTGGACAACCTATGACGCAAAGATTTTCCACACGAAGCCGCCAGCAAATTGCCCAACCTCTATCCAGGACCGGGCCTACACTTCGCCCGTTTGGCACACACCTGCCAAATCTTGATTCCGTTTATGAAAAAACTTATCCGCGAACCATTCCTGCACTTCCTTCTGCTCGGGGCAGCCATTTTTCTGGCGTACCATTTTCTCTCTGCGCGCGCTAACAATCAGCCCGGCACAATTGTCATTACGCAAGGAGACATCACATCGATAATGATCGGCTTTTCTCGGACGTGGCAGCGTCCACCTACTCGCGAAGAGCTCGACGGTTTGATCCGCGACCGCGTGCGCGAGGAAGTCTATTACCGGGAAGCGGTGGCAATGGGTTTGGATCGGGATGACCCAATTATCCGGCGACGACTGCAACAAAAGTTACAGTTCGTTACTGACGATATCGGCGCGGCGACTAAGCCCACGGATATGGAACTGTCTGAATACTTAAAGACACACGCCGATGCTTTTCGATTAGATGAACGATTTACTTTCGAGCAGGTCTATCTCGATCCAGCTAAGCACGGCGAAAGACTAGCTCAGGACGTCGATAACTTACTAACTCAATTGCGACAACATGGCAACCGCGATCTCGACCTGACATCGTTAGGCGATGCCTTCCTGCTGGAGCATCGATTCCAGACAGCGTCGACTACCGAAATCGCAAAACAATTTGGGGACAAGTTCGCGGCGAAGCTGGCTGACGTTCCGATCGGACAATGGCTCGGTCCAGTCGAATCGGGCTACGGCACGCATCTTGTCTTCGTAGAAAAGCGGGTCGAAGGGCGTTTGCCTGAGTTAGCTGAAGTTCGTGACGCGGTTCAACGCGACTGGACTAATGCCCGTCGGCTGGAATCGAACGAGAAATTTTTTCTGAATTTGCTCAAGCAGTACGAGGTAGTAATCGAAAAGATTGATCCAGCGAAAGCTGACCAAAAACTCGCAAACGCGAAATGAACTCTTCGGCAGCCATGCGTCACTATTCCTGCTTATCCAGTGCCTTTGTCATGTCGAGCGAAGTCGAGACATCTCTGAGTAATTCCGGCGCAGATAAATCCAGAGATTCCTCGACTTCGCTCGGAATGACAACAAAGGAAGCTAGACACATATTCCCACCGCGGGTCAGGGTGGGGGCTAGGGTTCCGTTATTAGCCGGCTTTCTTTTGCTCGTAACTTCATTGTGCGCTTCAGCGCACGAAGTCCGGCCTGCGTATCTCGAACTGCGCCAGACGGCGACCGACACCTACGACGTTTTGTGGAAGGTGCCCGCGCGTGGCGACAATATGCGCCTCGGCATCTATGTGGAATTCGCATCGGGCACGACTAACCTCACCACGCCGCGAACGTCATTTGCTAATGACGCTTCGACCGAACGCTGGAGTGTAAAACGACCAGGTGGGTTAACGGACAGCGAGGTTCACATTACCGGTCTTGAGGCGACGATGACGGACGTGTTAGTGCGTGTCGAAAATCTTAATGGCACAACGCAAGTTACTCGTGTTACGCCATCGTCCCCGTCGTTTGTTGTAGCAGCTGCGCCCGGCACGGTGAAAGTGTGCCGCACATACCTTGTGCTCGGTGTCGAGCACATCCTATTCGGCATCGATCATCTGCTCTTCGTCCTCGCCTTGCTTATTTTGGTGAAAGGATGGCGCAGACTCGTCGGGACGATCACCGCGTTCACGATCGCGCACAGCATCACACTCGCGGCCGCTACCTTGGGATTCGTGCACGTGCCAGGCAAACCAGTCGAGGCGACAATTGCGCTTAGTATCGTCTTTGTGGCTTGCGAGATCGTGCATCGGCGCTCCGGGCGAACGGGTCTTACCGAAGCTTGGCCATGGGTCATAGCGTTTACCTTCGGCCTTTTGCACGGACTTGGTTTCGCGAGCGCATTACGTGAAGTCGGCCTTCCACAAAACGCCATCCCGCTCGCCCTTCTTTTCTTCAACATTGGTGTCGAACTGGGCCAACTTCTCTTCATCAGCTTTGTTATGGCCATAATCGCCGCGGCAGTTTACGCCGCCAGGAAGTTCAGCTTATCGAACGTCACGCCGCAATCCGCTTTCTCATGGTGCGAAAGCATTTCCGCTTATGCCATAGGCGCCATCGCGGCCTTTTGGCTGATCGAACGAACCCTGAGTTTTGTTACGTGAACTAATCACCGGCCATCTTTCGAAAAAGCCACAATGATTATAAGCGTTATCGGACTGATCTTGTTCGTAGGCCTGGTCGGCGTCACACTGTTGGGAGGAAGTCTGCGTCGCATCGTTCCCGCGGAGCACCTGAGCGCTGACTCCAAGGAGGTGGTGAAACTGGCGCTGGGGCTTGTTGCGACCATGACCGCGATACTCCTGGGGCTACTCATCAGCTCAGCCAAGGGCACGTTTGATACCACGCGAAGCGAAGTGATTCAGATGGCCGCGAAGGTCGAATTGCTTGATCGTGTGCTAAAACTTTACGGACCGCAGGCAACGGACGCGCGCCGTGCCCTTCGGGACTCCGTAGCCGATGGAGTGCGCCAGACCTGGCCAGCGGAGCGAAACAGTCCGGCCCGATTAGATCCTAACGAGCACATGGGAGATGCCCTTTACGTGGCGGTTCAGCGCCTTTCGCCCCAAGGTGACACTCAACGTGAGCTTAAGACTCAAGCGACGAATCTCATGGTGCAACTCGCGGAGCTTCGAGCGTTGCTGCAAGCGCAGGCGATTCCCTCCTTGTCGAAGCCACTGCTAATCGCTCTTGTGTCGTGGCTGGTGGTTATCTTTTTTGGCTTCAGTCTGCTTGCACCGGCCAATGCTACGAGCACTCTTGCTTTAGTGGCCGGCGCGTTCTCGGTCGCCTGCGCAGTTTTCATGATCTTGGAACTGAACTATCCGTTTGCGGGCGCGATTCGAATTCCGAGTGAACCGATGACAAATGTCCTGAACCATCTTGTTAAATGATCCCGTTAAAACGCCGACATCGATCGTGTAGCGGAGATTGCCTATCCAAACGCGGAAGCGTACGCGAAATCGCCGGGTAAACGCATTGTGTTGCGGTCGTGCCAACTGCCGCGCTTCCGCGGTGAAGGCAGCTGCGAGCCGCATTGACCTAGTAAGGGACGCCCGATTGTTAAGTAATTTCACATCGCTCGCTTGCAATGAAGCTCCTTCTTACAATCACCGTCCTGCTATTGATGATCTCCGTCGGCATGAGTCTGCATTGGACTCAGTTCCTGACGAATTGGCGGCGCCGTACAATTACGACTTGGGCGAAGCTGCTAGCAGCGACATTCATCATTCCACCAGTCCTCGCGCTGGCGGTGGCGAGTTTGCTGCGACTGGATCGAGAGGCGTTGATCGGTTTGTTTCTAATCGCGGTGGTGCCGGGTGCACCACTCATGACTCGCGTCGTGGCAAAACGTGCGCATTGCTGCTAGTTTCGTTATCCTTACCCGTTAAACGGTGAACACTAAGACATTCGTGGTCTGCAATGTGAATAGGCACGTTGGCCTCGCTCTGCTTCTTGGCGAGGTATCGGCCGATTGTTGTACGCCACTGAAGTTTTTCGGCCTAACGAATCTGAGCACGGCGGAGTTGGTTGATGGACTGAGCAAACGTGGAGCGTGTGACCGCGGGTTGATCGAAACCGCTCGATAAGCAGCGATAGCGATAGCTACGCTGCCCTCCTATAATCCGCGTTTCGGGCGTTGGCGGTGAGATACTGCTCCAGTTCCAACGCTCCCAACGCATCGCGACCACCACCTCAAAGTCTTCGGGATCGAGTGGCAATACCGCTGGGAGGCGGCTACTGATCAAACCGCCGTGCCCTGCGATGCGCGCGGTCTTTTCTGAATGAAGGATGGACATCCTGTAAGTTTTGGTGCGGTTGCACGTGGTGATAGCATCAAAAGAGCATGAGCAGTCTCCTGCCTGATTCGCCGCCTCCGGCGCGCCGCCAGCGTGTTTTGTGGATTTCGCTCTGCTTGGTTGCGATCGCTTTGGTCGTCGTGGTTGCCGGGTTTTTTTTCGCCCGGAGGCAGATCGGAGAGTTTTTTGCGCACAAGCTCGGTGAGCGGCTGGCAGAGGACGGCGTTTTCGTTCGCTGGAAATCCGCTGACTGGGTGCCGGGAGGGGGGATCCGGCTGCATGGGCTGGCTGTGTATCGCGACGCCGCGAAGGACGACCGGCTCGCACTGGTTGGCCTCGTGACGGCGAGAAGACCCGAGCCTTCATTTCTTCGCTGGGACAAGATGAACTTCAAGGCGGCGGATACGCAGCTCCTGCTGGGCAGCGGAGCGGGTGAGACGAGACTGGAGCACATGGACATGCTCTTGCTCGTCCAACCGGGGAAGGCGGACCTGCCGGAGTGTCATGCGCGCCTGCAGCGATTGCGTGTCGAGGCGAAATGCGCATTTGTGGCCTTGGCTCATGGTGGAAATGCCGAGGCGGTCGCCGCAGCAAGACAAGAGGTGCAGCGCGAGGGCTTGTTCCGCGATGTCAATCTCGACTGGCTGAAGTCGGTGAAGGAGGGGCTGAACTTTCAACCGGAGAAGGATGAACCGGTGCTGAGAATCGATTTGCATTCACTTCCGGACGACCGCGGCATGGAGTCCACGATCACGTTTGATGGCGCGAAGTTTCAATGGCGAGGCCAGCAGTGGGACTTCATACAGGCGGCGGTGAAGCTCCCCGTCGGCAAGAAGAATTCAAATTCACCGATCGAGATCGATCATGTGCGCATCGGCCATGCGGGCCGCAAAGCGGAGATCGCCGGCGCATTCAATCCAGCAAGTCGTGTCATCCGCATCCTCAAATTTGATTCGGAGATCGACCTGCTGGCACTCGCGCGCGGCATGATGCCCGGCGCCGTCGGAGGTTTGTCCGCGGTGACCACCAGCGGCGACTGGCGAATGAGTGGTGCGGGAGAGATCCCGATGGATCACCCTGAGAACTTCCGCTGGAATGGTCACGCGGGGCTCGATGGTGAGCTGGTCTATGCGCGCGGCCAAACAAACATCGCACTTCAGAAGCCCACTTTTTCAGTGCGCGTGGAGGAGCAGGTGGCGACCATCTCCGATCTCAAAGCGGGCCTCTGGGATGGAAGTCTCGATGTGGCGAGGTTGCGGGTCGGTCTGCCCTCAAAGGAGAAGAAACTGCGATTCGAAGCGCAGCTCAAACTCGACGGCATACGATTGCAATCGATCATCAATTTTTTTGGCGAGGCTCGGAAGGAGCGGGTCATTCCGTTGGACTGGAAGGGCGGCTGGCAGATCAGCGGTGCGGGAGAAATCCCGATGGATCACCCTGAGAACTTCCGCTGGAATGGTGACATCGCACTGGACGGCGCCCTCATTTATGGGAGCGGGCAAACAAACATCGCATTGCAGAAGCCAACTTTTTCAATGCGCGTGGAGGAGCAGGCGATGACCATTTCCGATCTCAAGGCGGGTCTCTGGGATGGAAATCTCGATGTCGCGAGGTTGCAGGTCCGTTTGCCCTGGAAGGAGAATAAATTGAGAATCGAAACCCAGGTCAGCCTCGACGGCTCAGGGCTACAATCGATCATCAACAGTTTTACCGAGGCTCGGAAACAGCCTGCTGTCGTTCCGTTGAGTTGGAAGGGCGCCTGGCGAATCAGCGGGACGGCAGACATTCCCATCGATCAGCCTGGGAACTTTCGCTGGAATGGCGACGCGGCGCTTGATGGCGAGCTCGTCTATGCGAGCGGCCAAATAAACATCGCATTGCGGAAGCCAACTTTTTCAATGCGCGTGGAGGAGCAGGCGGTGACGGTCTCCGATCTCAAGGCGGGCCTCTGGGATGGAATTCTCGATTTAGCCAGGATGCAGGTCGATCTGCCCTCGAAGGAGAAGAAACTGCGAATCGAAACGCAGCTCACACTCAACGGTGCGCGGTCGTCATCAGTCAGGAAGAGTTTTAGCGTGGGTCAGAAGCAGCCTCGTGTCGTTCGTTGAACTGGAGCGGCGCCGGGGCGAATCAGCGCTGCGGGAGAGATCCCGGTGGATCACCCTGAGAAGTTCCGCTGGCATAGGCGAAATGGCGCTCGACGGCGACCTGTTCTATGCGAGCGGCAAAACAAAAGTCGCACTGCAGAGACCAACTTTTTCAGTGCGCGTAGAGAAGCAGGTGGTGTCGATCTCCAACTTCAAGGCGCGCCTATGGGAGGGGAGTTTCATCGCGCCGAGGACGCTGGTCTATCTGCCTTCGGACGAAGAACAAAGCGCGATTCGAAACGCAGTTCGCAATCAAGGACGCCCGATTCCAATCGATCATCAACAGTTTTGGCGGCGCGCAGACGGAGCCTGGTGTCGTGCAATGCGATTGGCAGGGCGGCGGTGAATTTGATCTGGCGTCGCTCGCCGGTTCAGGCGCGCTCAGGATCGGCGAAGGGGACTTCGGTCGCGCGCCAATTGTCGGCCCGCTGCATTTCGTGTTCAACATACTGGCGCCGCGGTTTCACACGGATGAGCCATCCACGATGACCGTGAATCATCGGATAGCGGGCAGCATCCTGCATCTCGAGGATCTGAAACTGGTCAGCGAGCACGCCCGCGTTCAGGCGGGCGGCGACATCGATCTCGCACGCGAATACACTCAGCTCACCGCGAGGGGCGGACTGCGGAAACTCCCGGGGCTTATCACGGTCTTGTTCACCTGGTTGCTGGAATTCAAAGGCGAAGGGCCGGTGGATGGCGTGCGCTGGAGCATCAAAGGTTTTCCTGGCTTTCACCCGGTCGTCAACGCCCCGAAGGAAACCAGCAGGACAGCGGACGCAGCGGAGAAGGAAGCCGACAAGGCGGTGAAGGGTTTGATCGAACTACCGGGGAAAGTGGTTGAGGACAAGTGAGCAGCGCCGCAATTCCCACGTGGCAGCGGATAATAAGTGTCTCTGATTTTTTCACGGCTTCGGCTATTCCGCTGCGTTGCGTGCGGCTGCGGTGGAGTGGCGGCGGGGCCTCGGAGCGTCGCGGTCACCGGGAAGTGATCCGATGGGTAACCGCTCGGGTCCGCGGGTGTGGTCGATCTCTGCGTCGATGGTCTGGAAATGCGAACTGGCGAGAATCCAGTCCATGCGCCGTCCGCCGCGCCAGCCGGTGAAGAAATGCACCGTGCCTTCGTCGCGCATCGCGGCCGGATGCGCGGCACGAAAAACGTCGTGCAGCGAAGCCGCCGCGGTCGGCTGCGGAGCGAGCAGCGTGCGGTAAGGCGTGGAACCGGGACCAGTGTTGAAGTCGCCGGTCACGATGCAGGGCATTCCGCCGGCGATGCTGGCGATCCGATCGCGCAACAGCTCCGACAGATTGCGTGCGCGCCTGCCCGCTAAAGGCATCGAAGTGCGTGTTGAACCAGTAAAACGTCGCGACGCCATCACGTGGCCGCAGCTTTACCCAAGTCACCATGCGCGGCAAGATCGCGCCCCATCCGCGGCTACCCGGCTTGTCCGGAGTGGGGCTGAGCCAGAAATATCCGCCATCGAGCAGCTCGAAACGAGCGGTCTTAAAAAACACGCCGCACATTTCGCCGCGCTGCTTCCCATCATCACGGCCAACACCGCGGAAGGTGTAATCACGGAGTTGTTGACGCAGATCGCTCTCCATCGACGGCAGACCTTCCTGGGTGCCTAACAAGTCGGCATCAAAGGCGCGGACCCGCTCCACGACAAGATCGCGTCGGTTGTCCCAGATATTGTGCCCGTCGAGCATCGTGCGGACGCGGAGGTTGAAGGTCATCACGCGGAGTTGGTGCGCGGTTCTCGCGTGATACACCGTGCGTGTGGAATCGGAGTGTTCGTGACTGGCGCATCCGCACAGGATAACGAGCGTCAAGCCGGCAACGGCGAGTCGCCGAACCAGCGCGTCGTCGTTCACTTTTTGTTCTTTCGCGTCTCGGCCAGGTGCGCCTTCAACCACTCGCCGGTGGGCTGAGTGTGGCCATCCGGGAATTTTACGAGGTAAGGCTTGCCGTTGAGATAGCTCTTGCTCGCAATGCCATTGATGAAGTCATCGGTGGTCTTCACCCGGTCACCGGCCGCGGCAAGTTTCCGACGCAGATGATCTGCCCCTTCGGTCCCGGAATATTCCTTGCCGCTTCGAATGAAGCGAACGCCGGAGGTCTGGACGTAGGTAATCAACTCATCAATCTCCGCCGTCGTTTGCGAATCAAGCGCCAGCGCGATCGCAGCGATGAGAAGGCAGGTGAAAATGGAAACGAGAAGCTGGCGCATAAAATCGACGCGTCGGTTTGGTCGCGATGCTCAGAGCAGCCACTCGATCGGCAGCCAGCTTATCACTCCTGCCTCGATGCGTTTCATGAGGTCGGTGTGCGGCTCGGAGTAATAGCGCACTTCCTTGTCGCCTTCGCGCGTCACCCAGATCAGGCGATTGCCATCGAGTTGCACGTGATACGCGTCCCGAGAGAGCTTGCGTTCGGTCTCCACGGGCAGACGCTTCGCAAGCAGCGGACAGTCGAAGAGCACGCCCATCTCCGTGTTCAGTTTGCTCGAGCGTGGATCGAGATTGTAGGAGCCGATGAAACCAATCCTGCGGTCGAAGGCGAACGTCTTCGCGTGCAAGCCCCCAACGCTCGATCCGGCCGGTTCGCGAAATCGCCGCTTAGCTTGCGCGCCGACGGTCGGCTTGATCTCGTAGAGTTCGACCCCGGCCTGGATTAGGCGCTTGCGATAAAGCTGATATTTCGAGTGGACCGGCACGCCGTCGGTGGAAGCCAGCGAATTGGTAATAACGACGACTCGCACGCCGCGCTGGCGCACTCCGGCCAGAAGCTCGACGCCCTTGTTTCCCGGCACGAAGTAAGGCGAGACGAGGAACAGTTCGCGCTTCGTTTGATCGACGACGTTGCGCAACTGCGGGGCGAGGTGCGTCTCGGTTTTGTTGGCGGAAGTGATCACCT
This sequence comes from uncultured Verrucomicrobiae bacterium, assembly GCA_963805485.1. Taxonomy (GTDB): domain Bacteria; phylum Verrucomicrobiota; class Verrucomicrobiia; order Chthoniobacterales; family UBA10450; genus Udaeobacter. Next base: position 152,096 of record CAWDUN010000004.1, read on the forward strand.
TATCCGGATGATCTTCCACGATCGTGGCCTTTCCCCAGTAGTAGGGAACGCTTCGATTCCTGATTTGCCGGGCAAATTCACTATTGCGCAGGCTCTGCGCGTAGTCAGAAGTTTTCGCGGTTTCGTGGTAGGCGCTGAGTGCGGCCCGCTGTGTGGCGAACTGCTCGGGCGTTGTGTTTTGTCGCGCCAGCGCGGAGATCGGAATCGCAGCCTGGTTGTTCCAGTAAAGATCGAATTCGTCGGACACCTCCTTCACCACGGGGCCGATGAGTACTACGTCGAGATCGGCAAAATTCATCTCCGTATGCGCCTCAAAATATTCGTCGCCGATATTGCGGCCGCCTACTATGGAGGCCTGTCCGTCGGCGGTGAACGACTTGTTATGCATCCGCTTATTGATGCGCCCGAAGTCGGCGATCATGCCGAGCAAGCGGGGCGAACGCAGGGCTACAGGATTGAACATGCGCACTTCGATGTTCGGATGACTGTCGATGGTGAGCAGCGTGGCGTCGGAGGGCATTACGCCAAGATCGTCGAGCAGCAGGCGCACGCGTACACCGCGGTCGGCCGCCCGGAACAGATGCTCAAGCAGGACTTTTCCCGCCATGTCCTTGTTCCAGATGAAGTACTGCACATCGAGACTGCGTTGCGCCGCATCAGCCAGGGCTAACCGCGCGGCCAGAGCCTCGCGCCCGTCCAGGAGTGTGTGGAGGCCAGACTGCCCCGGATGCGCTGCAACACGCGGACGTACCGCCGCCGCGAGAGCCGTGCGTCCGTTGTTTTTCATGGCCGTGGAAGATGGGCGCTCGCCAACCTTGGGAAGGCCGCCGCACGCAACGAGTGAAAGCACCATCAGCAATGTGCCGACGCATTGAATCGACCGTTGGTAACCAGGAAGCATGTTCTGCCTATTCCGGTTGTTCCACATCGACTTAGGTGTTGGCGAGATCAAAATTAGTTTTGAGGACCTGATCTCAGCATTTGTCGGCTCATTCTTCTGCATCTTTGCCCAGCGTCTCACCGAAGGGGGCGAGACCGGAAGACCACACGTACGGTCATGATTAAACAGAAATGTTGCTACGCCACTCACCACGTCTTTTATGGAGTTCTGACGATTCCAGCGATCTCAATTGGACTGCTCACCGCGTCGCGAGCGATGGAGAAGCCGTCGTTCCACAGCAAAGGCACGCCATCGTCCGATTGCACGTAATCAGGTGCATCATATTGTGCGACTGCGGCAGCGAACGTTATGAGTCGCCGCGCATATGTTCAAAAATTACAATCGCGTGTTGAGAGTGGACAGCGAAATCGAGAATAAGAAAGTCTATGACCGGCGGTCGTACCTCGCGCTCGCCGATATCGCGATGGCCGAGCGTGTCAAGGAGGCTGCGAACGATTTGCGCGCGAGTGGCAGAACGATGTTGGCGTCATGAACGCGCCGCTTTTATCGGCGCATAAAACAAAGATCGTTGCGACGATCGGGCCGGCCTCGGAATCATTCGAGATGCTGGTGCGGCTCATTGGCGCGGGGATGAATGTCGCGCGATTGAATTTTTCACACGGAAGCCTGGCCCAACACGCGGAAGTTATTCAGCGCGTCCGCGACGCAGCGCGTGAGACCGGCCGTCGCGTCGCGATCATGGCAGATCTTCCGGGTCCGAAACTGCGGCTGGGAAAAATCGATCCCGAACCGATTCACCTTCGTGTCGGCGACCGTTTCACGTTAACGACTCAAGACATCGTTGGAGACGCGCAGCGCGCCTCGACCAGTTTCGAGCAATTGCCCCGCGTGGTGAAGCCCGGTAATCGCATTTTTCTTAATGACGGTCTGGTGCAGCTCGTGGTCGATCGCGTGGTCGGAAATAATGTGGAATGCACGATTGCTGTTGGCGGCGAACTCCGTTCACGCAAGGGATTAAACCTGCCGGGCATCGATCTTGGCATCAGCGCGTTTACTGAACACGACCGCGCCTGCCTTGAGTTTGCGCTCAAAGAACGCGTTGACGCGGTGAGCCAGTCGTTCGTTGAACGCGCCGCGGACATCGAGGCTGTGCGCACGGCAGCGGCGAAAATTGGCGCGCAACCTTTCATCATTGCAAAGATCGAGCGTGCCGATGCGCTCGCGCATTTCGACGAAATTCTCGCGGCAGCAGATGGCATCATGGTTGCCCGGGGCGATCTTGGTGTGGAAGTGCCGATTGAGGAAATCGCCTGCACGCAAAAGCAACTCATCGCAAAAGCGAACCTCGCCGGAAAACCAGCAATCACTGCGACGCAGATGCTCGAATCCATGGTTTCAAGTCGCCTGCCCACGCGCGCAGAAGCGACCGACGTGGCCAACGCAATTCTCGACGGCACCGATTGTGTCATGCTCTCTGGCGAATCAGCAGTAGGCAACTTTCCCGAGGAAGCAGTCACGATGCTTGCGAAAATTGCCGCGTTCACCGAAACGCATCGGCCTCCCCGGAGCTTTGCGGCTCAACGCGAAATCGTACAGCGGAAGGCAACGAGTATTGGCAGCGATCGCATGGCTTCTTTGGTCGAGCACGCACTGTACACGGTTCCGTGCGATCTGGTGCTGGTGCCAACGCGCGGCGGCAACATCGCGCGCGCCATTTCGCGTTTCAAACCCGCGGTGTGGATCATTGCGCCAAGTTTAGACTGCACTGCGTGTCAGAGTCTCGCGTTTTCCTACGGTGTGTATCCGATCGATCTCGCTGAGGAACCCGACGACTGGCGCGAATGGATTGCGCGTTGGCTGGGTGAGAATGGAATGACCGCAGAACGGGTCATGCTTGTCGCCGGCCCATCTCCGCGAAATCCGAAAGCCAATTATCGAATCGAGCTTATGCGTTTAGGTACGCGGAATGAGTGAACGCCAATGGGCACTTGAATAAGACGAAAGTCCAACAGACGAGCTTGGGGTTGTTCGTTCAGCGTTTCAAAAGCTTTTTCCTGAACGAAATTCAAACAGGCGGAGGAAAACATTATGGCATTGGAAAAATTCGATCTTGAGAATCTGGATAAGGAGCGGCGCAAGGCCGTTGCAAACTCAATTCGCACAATGAGCGTCGAAGAACTGAAGGCGCTCGGTAACGAAATCTTTCGTTATGCGGATGATCCATGGCGGGAGAAGTTCTTCGGCTTCATTGCTGAAAATCCCGGCGCGACTTTTCACCACGCGGTGATGAGCGACGGCGTTAACATTGTTTACTGCCGCGATAAAGATATCGGCATGTGGTTCCTCCCGGGGAGCGGCATGGGGCCATTGCAAGCCACCGGTCGAAAGATGATGAGCGATATCATTCGGGGAAAGCGGTGACGGCACCGACCTGAATGAACAGCTGTCGCGTCGCGGTGTTTTCGTTCTGACATTCCGATGTTTTCAAGCACGATATGAACAAAGAAAAGACTTCCTTTGGACAATCAGACATCGTTCGTCTCAGTGATGAAGATGCGGCCACCGAACTTCTTGAGCGCGCAGTGACTGGCCTGTGGGAAGTCGTTAACGAGCTGACGCGGTTTCGTCGGACCACACGGCAAAATTATCGCGTGACGATCTTCGGTTCTGCGCGGCTCAAAACCGGCACACCTGCGTACGACGGAGTGAAACAACTCGCGGCCGAATTAACAACGATGGGCTGCGACATCATCAGCGGCGGCGGCCCTGGCCTGATGCAAGCCGCGAATGAAGGCGCGCAATCAATCGAGAAGGCAACACATCGCTCCGTGGGCATCCGCGTGCAGTTGCCCTTCGAGCAGGAGGTCAACCCATTCGTCGGCCAGGCATACGAACATCGCACCTTCTTTTCGCGACTACACCATTTCATGATCATCTCCGACGCGTTCGTAGTCGTTCCAGGCGGTATCGGAACTCTGTTGGAGTTGTCGCTCGCATGGCAACTCCTCCAAGTCCGGAAATTGTACAACACGCCTCTCATTCTGGTGGGAAAAATGTGGACCGAACTCGTCGAGTGGAGTCGCCGCTCGATGCTCATCAAGGATAACGAGCTCGCCAGCGAGATCGATTTCACCATCCCGCATTGCGTGAACACGATCGGAGAAGCTGTTGCGATCATTCGGGAAAATCGCGCCGCTTGGCTCGGCGCGCAGAAGGCGATATAGATTCACGCAATCTATCAGAGGATTTGCGGTAACCTTCGTCAATTCCAGAACGATCGTATCCTCTAGGACTTTCGTCCGATTGGATAATGCAGTCACTTCCGGTCAAATTGTGTGGATCTGTAACGCGATAACAAATGAATTCGACGAATCCTGGCTCGTTTACTCTTAGCCAACACGGTCTCGCTGTTACCGAGGTTCACCGCAACCTGCCGCCGAGCGCGCTGTACGAGCACGCAATTCGTTTTGAGAAAGACGCGAGCATCGCCGAGAACGGCGCGCTTGTTGCCTACTCCGGAAGTAAGACGGGGCGTTCGCCAAAGGACAAGCGCGTAGTCGAGCATGCGGCTTCGAAAAACGATGTCTGGTGGGGTCCAGTGAATATTCCGTGCGACGAGCGCACGTTCCAAATCAATCGCCAGCGCGCGCTTGACTATCTCAACACGTGCGAGCGGCTCTATTGTTTCGACGGCTTCGCAGGCTGGGATCCGAAGCATCGCATCAAGGTTCGCGTCATATGCTCGCGGCCGTATCACGCGCTCTTCATGCACACCATGCTTATTCGTCCGACGCGTGAGGAGCTTGCCAGCTTTGGGACACCGGACTTCGTCATCTACAACGCAGGCGCATTTCCGGCGAATCGCCTAACGAGTGGAATGGGTTCGACCACCAGCATCGATCTCAGCCTCGAGGACGAGGAACTTGTTATCCTCGGCACCGAATACGCGGGCGAAATGAAGAAAGGCGTGTTCACCGTGGCGAATTACTTTGCACCAAAGCGCGGGTTGCTCTCAATGCATTGCTCTGCCACTGCCGATAAGAAAACCGGCGTGTCATCTCTGCTGTTCGGTCTCAGCGGCACGGGGAAAACCACGCTGTCGGCCGATCCGAAGCGTCATCTTATTGGCGACGACGAACATGTCTGGAGCGATGACGGCATCTTCAACATCGAAGGCGGCTGTTACGCGAAGGCGATCAACCTCACGCCGGAAAACGAGCCGGATATCTTTCAGGCATTGCGTTTTGGCGCCGTGCTCGAGAACGTCGTGCTCGCTGAAGATCGCGACGTCGATTATACCGACACGAGCATCACAGAGAACACTCGTGGCGCGTATCCAATCGAGTTCATCCACAACGCGAAGATCCCCTGCGTGGCCGGTCATCCCAGCGACATCATCTTCCTTACCTGCGATGCGTTCGGCGTGCTGCCGCCGCTCAGCGCGCTGTCGCCAGCGCAGGCGATGTATCATTTCATCAGCGGCTATACGGCCAAAGTGGCGGGCACCGAGATGGGAGTGACCGAGCCACAGGCAACGTTTTCCCCCTGCTTCGGCGGACCATTTCTCGTCTGGCATCCGAGCAAATACGCCGAGCTGCTCGCGGAAAAGATGCGCAAGCACAAGGCGCGGGTGTGGCTGGTGAATACGGGTTGGGCTGGCGGCGCTTACGGGACTGGCAAACGCATCAGCCTCAAAAATACACGCTCAATTATTGACGCTATTCACAGCGGTGCGCTCGCAAAGGCAAAGACCACGCGCGATCCAGTCTTCGGTTTTGACATTGTTGTTGAATGTCCCGGCGTGCCTTCGGAAATTTTGCTGCCGCGCGGAAGTTGGGCCGACAAATCTGCTTACGACGCCACCGCGAAAAAACTCGCCGCTTTGTTCAACAAAAATTTCGAGACCTACGCTGCAGGCGCGAGCGCCGAGGTAAAGGCTGCGGCGCCTGTGGGTTAAGGGTATGACCTGGAACATCGTTGCAATATTCACGCTACCTTGTGAGTTACGGATCGGGGGTGCATGATCACATGAGAAAGCGAATCGGCGTGGTCACCGGCGGCGGAGATTGTCCAGGGTTGAACGCCGTCATTCGCGCAGTCGCGAAAGCTTCTGCCAAACGCGGCTGGGATTGCGTCGGCATTCTCGGCGGCTACGAAGGTTTGCTTGAACCACAGCGAACTACGCTCCTTCAATACCAGACGCTCAGCGGACTTCTCACGCGCGGTGGGACGATTCTTGGCACGGCAAATCGTGGGAAATTCTCCGCTAAGGTTGGTCATGGCGAGAGCCGGGTATTGCCGAAGGAACTGCTTGACCATGTGAAGGCTGGAGCGGACGCGCTGGATCTATTCGCGCTGGTATGCATTGGCGGTGACGGCACGCTCAGCATTGCCCAGCAAATGTTCGAGCACGGGATCCCGGTCGTCGGCGTTCCGAAGACCATAGACAACGACCTTGAAGGAACGGTGTTCACGTTCGGATTCGACTCCGCAGTCTCATGCGCGACCGATGCGCTGGATCGCCTTCACACAACCGCAGAAAGTCACAATCGCGTCATGGTCCTGGAAGTGATGGGGCGTTACGCGGGATGGATCGCCCTCTACGCAGGCGTGGCGGGCGGTGCGGATGTGATTTTGATTCCCGAGATTCCGTTCTCGTATGAAAGCGTTTGCGCAAAAATCCAGGAACGCGAGAGCCTCGGGAAGAAGTTCACAATCATTATCGTTGCTGAAGGCGCCTGTGAAAAAGGCGGCGGATTTGTAACTTCTGCATCAGACACACGAATCGGCGAGGCGCGTTTGGGCGGGATCGGCGCTTTGGTTAGCGCGCAACTGGAGAAATGCACCGGCAAAGAATCGCGTGTGTGTGTGCTCGGCCACCTTCAACGAGGCGGATCGCCGACGACGTTTGATCGCGCGTTGTGCTCGATGTTCGGAGCGACGGCCGTTGAACTAGTTGCTGCCGGTGAGTTCGGGAAAATGGTTGCGTTCACCGGACCGCAGATCGGCGCGACTAAAATCAGTGACGCTATAGACAAAATCAAAGCCGTGCCTCCAGACGGGAATCTGGTTCGCACTGCGCGTGCGCTCGGTATTTGTTTCGGCGACTAAGCCTGAACAATCCTCCTGTGGCTTCGTCTGTGCTTTATCACCTGTCGTGTCGCCTTCGCGCAAGAAAATACGACAGTGGAATCCCAGCCAACATCGCCAGCACTGCGAACAATAGAAACTCGGGCGCGTGCCTCACGAGAAAGAAAGGGGAATACCGTTGATGAAGCACAAAGCCGGGAAGAAATGTGTTCCACGGCACCAGAAGCACGAGCAAGAACCCGATTGCCGAGCAAATCGGAATTCCCAACGAGGTGCGGTTTCGATTGTTCCAGTAGTACGCGCTGCCGATCATAAGTGATGCCAAAAAGAACATCGAAAGGCATATCCCAGCTGCGCGACGGAATTTCACGCCACCAGCAGCAGTTGCGTAGCGACGAAGATCTTTGTCGAGCAGCTTCGATAATGCGCCGACTTTATCGGTAGATTTTCCGCTTACTGATAATCGGCGTAACGAATCGCCCAAATCAATCGTGACCGATGAAATGGGTTTATCGGCTTGCTGATACGTGTAAGAGAAACCGAAAACGTCGTTTGGAAATGCGACGCTACTGGCGAGCGATAAGCCCGGAATCTCGATTTCCTGGCCGTCAATATTAACCTTCACAGTCTCCCGACCGGAATCCTCGGGACCGTTCGCCGCATCGATAACGGCATGAATCTTCAGTAAGATAGCGTCAAGATCGGTCGCTCCCATTTTCAGGGGCGGCAGATCACGGCCCTGCGAAAACTCCACGCCATTGCAAGGCGACGTTGCCGCGAGCAAAGCGCTAAGAACGACGGCGAACCGCATTTGGAGGCCTGACAAATAATCGGCGTGTCGAGCTGAGACGAAGGGAGCGATTATGTTGTTGGTAAACAGATTTGGGCGTGTAGATCGCCTTTGGCTGTGGGGGCGTCGCCGGAGTTCCGATTTGCGCGTGCACGGAAGAAACAGAAACAAGCGCGAGCACCAAAGCCACAGCCAACGCTTGTATCTTTTTCGTTCGAGAAATTCTGCTGGCTCTCCCAACCAGCCCCGACGCCGCTGCCCGCACGTGCGGATCCGACATTCGATAGACGCTTCGGTCCAGCAGGTAATGAATAAATCCTGTCGCGAAGCCGAGAGCGAGTAACACAGGCAGCCAGGAGGATGTTCGTAATTGCGTCCCAAACGCACCGAAGATTCGGTCGCCGTAGTAAGTTCCGGTCTCTCGATTTGCTTCGACCTCAAAAACGGGAAGCAACACGAGCGACAACAACATCAGCAGTAGCACGACCGCCCACGGCCTAACGTTCAATCTGTGCAAGAAGCGACGCACAATGCCAGTTGTTGGCATTGACTCTGCCGATGGCGTTTGTGATGCCAGCCCCGTAGCGAGTATCCAGTGTTGCGATGTCCAAATTACCAGGAACAGAAATAAACTTCGCGGCCGAAGCGCCAATCCCACCATCACTGCGAGTCCAACGATGTATAGGATACGCGGCAACGACCATTGCGGCGTGCGCAGTTCGGCAACCAACACCATTGCCGTGATGGCAAAGAGTGCCAGCATCGCGCCGCCGCGAATTCCGTTTTCAGCTGATACAATCCAGGCCGGAAACCAGCGATCGACCCACTGGTCTTGATATGCGACCGCTCCAGCCAGGAGATCTGCGACAAACACAAGCGCGCCGCCAGCAGTCAGCGCAAACAAGCGATCCCAGCGCCTGGTCTGAATACACGAAGCGCGATCGGCTCGTGAACGGTAAAGTGAAAGAGCACCGAAATGTTGCGCTGCAAAATGATAGGTCACGCAGGCGTAATCGATAATTGCGAGTCCAATCAGTCGTTCCTCGCGCGTCCACGGCAACGCTGAATCCGCCGGAAGAAACAGCGAAAAACATCCTGCTGTGATGAGCACTGGCAGCGCGACAAATCGGATCGGCTGTTCGCGCAGAAGCGGTCGGTACGCTTCCGTGCAGTACGCGAGGTACAGTGCTCGACAATCGATGGCCGATCCAAAACAAGGCAGTCAAACCGAAGTAAAGAAGATCGAGCGGACTCGACTCGGGATTAGAATAGCCATGGGCAAGCAATAGCACGACTGGCGCAAGCCATAACGCGCTGAGGATCCAGAAGCCGTCCCAGAGTGGTCCCCGAACCCATGGCAATGACAACCATTTCCTCACCCATGTTGCCGCCGTTCCTATTTCAATTACGGAGGCGGGTGAGGAAAGCTCGGCCATTCGAGCAATTACTGAGCGTACCGTGGCGGCGCGCTCAGATTATTTGTCAGGCAATTTCGTTATCTCTGAATTTGCATATCAACGCCACCACCGGTGGCATTGACGTCAAGGCCTGTTTGTGTGGCGGCAAGGCGGACGATCACGCCGGCCTGGTTTGTCATGAGCGTGCCAGCTTTGCCTTTGGCGATGGTTATACCGCGGGTGCCCTGGGCACCGACATTATAATGACCGTTGAAATCTTGAAGATTCTTCAGATTGAAAACCTCGCCAACTGCGGAAACGCCTGTCATGCCGACTTTACCTATCGATAGGCCGTTGACCTTGACTGGATAATCTTTGCCCTTGTAGCTCAGCGTCCCTGACCCCCATCTGAATCCGATTCCAAGTGCGAATGAGCCCCCGCTCAGCCGCAAAGTTGCGTCTGGGCCGGAGTGATGACTGGCGGCCTGCGTGAAACCCGTCATCACTGCGACGACGAGCGATAGAATTGCGATTTTCTTGAGATTATTCATATGTGAGTTTCTGCCATCAATTTACTGAAACTATCATATATATTCAACGGTTCTATTGGACGAAAGTCCTATTTACCTATCGACGCGGGTCACGTACTCTCCCGGGCAAGAGTTCAAAAGCAAAAACTTATGAAGCCACGAAACCACAAATTATTCCATACTGTGATAGCCATCATCGGCCTCGCATTCGTTTCACTAGGCTCCAGCGCATTGGCGCAGCAGGCGCAATCGCAAGTGATGAACACAACTACACCGGATGCACAAGAGGCGCCGAAGGTTTCGAGTGGTGAATTGGATTCCCTGGTTGCGCCGATCGCGTTATATCCTGACCCGCTGCTGGCTCAAACACTTGCCGCTTCGACTTATCCACTGGAGATCATCCAGCTTCAGCAGTGGATGGATCGAAACAAGAATTTGCAAGGCAAAGCGCTCGCGGATGCCGTGGCAAAGCAGCAGTGGGACCCGAGCGTTCAAGGATTGGTAGAGTTTCCAGACGTGGTGCAGCGGATGGCCGGCAATGTCCAATGGACAACGGATTTGGGGAACGCATTTCTTGCGCAGCAATCCGATGTGATGGACGCAGTCCAACGCATGCGCGCCAAGGCTCAGGGCACAGGAAATCTAAAAACCAGCGAGCAATCGGTAGTAAAGACAGAGACAGTCTCCGGCGGAAAGCAGGTAATCGAAATCCAGCAAGCAAACCCGGACGTTGTCTATGTGCCGTCTTACGATCCGACGGTTGTGTATGGACCTGCGCCTGTGGAATACCCTTACTATCCCTATACCTATCCGGGCTACGTGCCAGGTACGGCTTTGGCATGGGGCGCGGGAATCGCAATAGGTGCCGCTGCTTGGGGCGCTTGGGGCGGCCACTGGGGCAATTGTGATTGGAACGGTGGCAACGTTAAGATCAATAACAATTACAACTATAATAAGAACAATAATTTCAACCGCAATGTGAACCGCCAGGGACAAGGTAATTGGCAGCACAATCCGCAACACCGGGGAAATGCTCCCTATGGTGATCGAAACACCGCCAATAAATTCGGCGGACGCGGTCCGGGTGGTGCCGGCGGCGTTGGTGGTGCCGGTCGTCCGGGTGGAGTTGGCGGCGTTGGAGGTGCAGGTCGTCCCGGTGGAGTTGGTGGTGCGGGTGGCGTTGGAGGTGCAGGAAGGCCCGGTGGTGTTGGTGGCGCAGGTGGTGCCGGACGACCCGGCGGAGTTGGTGGTGCAGGTGGTGTTGGGGGTGCCGGAAAACCCGGTGGAGTTGGCGGTGCAGGAGGTGTTGGTGGCGCCGGGAAACCAGGCGGAGTTGGCGGCGCAGGAGGTGTTGGTAGCGCCGGGAAACCAGGCGGTGCTGGTGGCGCTGGTCGTCCCGGCGGTGCTGGTGGTGCTGGAAAACCCGGCGGGGCCGGAGGAGCTAATCGTCCTAGTGGCGGTGCTGGTGCAAAACCATCGACTCGCCCTTCTGGCGGTAGCGCTAAGAACCAGGTTGGTAATCGCAGCGCATCATCCCGACCGAGTTCCGCTTCTCGCGGTGGAGGGGGATTTGGCGGCGGCAGTAGTGGAAATTACGCCCGGGCCAGCAGCAGCAGAGGCGGACACAGCATGGGCGGTGGCGGCTATAGCCGTGGCGGCGGGGGCGGCGGAGGACGCGGTGGGGGCGGAGGCGGTCGTGGTGGCGGAGGAGGAGGCCGCGGCGGCGGTGGAGGACGACGAAGATAAAACAACTGTCCATGAGGAGAAAACCAATGAACTCAACAATAAATATTATGACTTCGTCGAAAATTTCCGCGATCGCTTGCGCGATTGTTAGCTTTTACTCGTTAGGCTTCGGTTTGCAGGCCGCACCAGCGTCGAAATCCGACGCAGCTTCAGCGCCGCAGCCAGCACAAAAACAATTCGACACACCGAAACAGGCGGCCGACGCCCTTGTTCAGGTCGCGTCAAATTTTGATGTTGCCGCTGCGCAGGAAATTCTGGGGCCCGATGGCGAGAATCTCATTGCTTCAGAGGATCCCGTTCAAGACAAGAATCGCGCAGCGAAATTTGCGGCCAAGGCAAAAGAAAAAATGTCCGTCGAGATAGATAAGAAAAATCCGAATGAAGCGATTGTTTTGGTAGGAAACGATAATTTTCCGCTTCCGATTCCGCTGGTGAAGCAAAATGGCAAGTGGTCGTTTGATACCAAAGTTGGCCGTGAGGAAATATTAAATCGGCGCGTCGGCGCCAACGAACTCAATGCCATTCAGATCTGTCGTGGTTTCGCGGAAGCCCAACATGAATATGCCTTGGAAAAGCACGATGGCTCGAAGGTGAACCAATACGCGCAGCGAATTATTAGCTCGCCGGGTAAACAAGACGGGCTAGCGTGGCAAAACGCGGATGGAACGTGGGGCGGTCCGATAGGGGAAGGAGTCGCAAAGGCGCTGGAAGAAGGGTATCGAACCCTAGCAAACCTCAGCCATATCACGGTTACTACTTTAAGGTGCTGAAAGGACAAGGACCTGACGCGCCGATGGGAGAGATGGACTTCGTGGTTGGCGGGGCGATGATCGGCGGGTTCGCTCTTGCCGCTGCGCCCGCAGAATATCGTGTAACCGGAGTGCAAACATTCATCGTCGGTCCGGACGGAGTCGTTTACGAAAAAGATCTTGGGCCCGACACGCTGAAGACGTTCCAGAGCATGGACAAGTATAATCCTGACAAGAGCTGGAAGGTAACTGAGGACGATGTGGAGGATGACTCACAAGGTTGAGTCCGATCGTACGACGAGTTCAGCCTAACAAGTTAGCATTGAGCTTAACTGGACGACGATTGCATCGGTCTTGTGTGATTGCAGCTCTCAGTTGTCGCGCAAGCGTTTAGAAATCGGCCGGTCAGCTTTGGCCGGAATACATAAGGACCGTTATCATCGGTTCTGAGTAGTAAGACCAAGGTCCTATTTCCACCGGCGTCGCACACGTGCGACAAGGTCATGATGTTGCAGATGTAACATCTCGCAAAGAAAGGCGGAATTTATGAACTTGGAATGCTCTCGATTCAGATTTCACAGACGTGCACTTCACGGCGTGATCGGCATCGCGTGCGTGGCGTTGCTTCCATGGAGCTCTTTTCTGGTCCAGGCGCAGGAGGCGCCGAACGCAGGAAACGACCACCGAGGAAGCTCCCAAAATTCCTAACGAACAATTGGATTCGTTGGTGGCGCCGATCGCGCTTTATCCCGACGACTTGTTGGCTCAAACACTGGCCGCTTCTACTTATCCGTTGGAAGTCATGCAGCTGGACCAATGGATGGATAAGAACAAAAATCTGAAGGACAAAGCACTGGTAGACGCCGTCGCCAAGCAGCCGTGGGACCCTAGCGTGCAGTCGATGGCCGCATTTCCAGACGTGGTACAGCGGATGGCGGAGAACATTCAATGGATGACAGACATGGGAAATGCGGTTTTGGCGCAGCAAAAGGATGTGATGGACGCGGTGCAACGTATGCGCGCGAAAGCGCAGGGCACGGGGAATCTCAAGACCGGTTCAGAACAGAAAGTGGAGACCAAGACAACGCAAAGCGGTCAACAGGTGATTGTAGTTGAACAAGCTAACCCTGAGGCAGTTTACGTCCCGTCATATGATCCAGAGGTAGTCTATGGGGCTGCACCTGCCGAAGCTCCCTACTATCCCTACACCTATCCGGGATACCGGCCGGGCACAGCACTCGCTTGGGGGTCCGCCATCGCTGTGGGTGGCGCATGGGCCAACAACAACTGGGGCAATTGCGATTGGGATGACGGCAATGTGACCATAAACAACAACAACAATTTCAATAAGAACTACAACAAGAACGTCAACAAAACCGGTGCTGGCCAGGGCAACAGCTGGCAGCACAACCCGCAACACCGGGGAAACGCGCCTTACGCTAACAAACAAACAGCGAATAAGTACGGCGGCAAGACAGCGGGCAGTGCTGGAAAACCCGGCGGTGCCGGCGGTGCGGGTGGCGTTGGTGGTGCCGGAAAACCCGGCGGTCCTGGCGGTGCGGGTGGCGTTGGCAGTGCCGGAAAACCCGGCGGACCAGGCGGTGCAGGTGGGTGGCGTGGGAAAACCAGGCGGTCCCGGCGGTGCGGGTGGCGTTGGCAGTGCTGGAAAACCCGGCGGACCAGGCGGTGCAGGTGGTGCCGGAAAACCAGGTGGTCCCGGCGGTGCGGGTGGCGCTGGCAGTGCTGGAAAACCCGGCGGACCAGGCGGTGCAGGTGGTGCTGGCGGTGCAGGAAAACCCGGCGGTGCAGGTGGCGCTGGTAAAGCAAGTGGTGGCAGCGCTGCTAAGCCAAGTGGAGGTGGTGGAAAAGGAGGTGCAGACAAGGTCGGTGGCCATAAGCCGTCGGCGGTGGCGGCGGCGGCGGCGCCTTCGCTGGCGGCAGTGGGAGCTCTGCTAAAGCCGCGAGCAGCCGGGGTGGAAGTAGCATGAAAGGTGGCGGTGGTGGTGGCAAAGGCGGCGGTGGTGGCGGCAAAAAGGGCGGCGGTGGTGGCGGCGGCAAGAAAGGCGGCGGCGGAGGTGGACGCAAAAGATAAGCAAACGGTTGATGGAGGAAGATCCTATGAAAACAAAATCAAACATCACGACTTCGTCGAAAATTCTCGGTTCTGCGATCTTTATTTCGGGCTTCGTAGCTCTCGCTTTGCAGTCAGCGCTAGCGGCCAAAACAGATGCGGCCGCGGCATCCGCAGATAAAACAAAAACAATTCGATACACCGCAACAGGCGGCAGATAGCCTTGTTCAGGCGGCGGATCTTTCGACATGCCTGTCCTAAAAGAGATCCTCGGCCCAGACAGCGCAGAGCTTGTCAGTTCCCAAGATCCGGTCGCGGACAGAAATCGCGCGGCCGCATTTGCTGCGAAGGCGAAAGAGAAGAATTCAGTTGCCACGGATGCTAAGAATCCGAAGCGCGCTCTTCTCACGATTGGAAACGACGATTTTCCTTTCCCGATTCCAATCGCGAAGCAAAACGGCAAGTGGTACTTCGACACCAAGGCAGGGTCGTCAGGAAATTCTGAATCGCCGTGTCGGCGCAAACGAACTGGACGCGATTGCCATTTGCCGTGGTTTCGTCGAAGCGCAGCAGGAATATGCTCAGCAAAAGCACGACGATTCGAAGGTGAACCAGTACGCGCAGCGAATCATCAGCACGCCTGGGAAACATGATGGTTTGGCGTGGCGGAACCCGGATGGAACATGGGGAGGTCCGGTGGGAGAAGGAATCGCCAAAGCGCTGGAGCAAGGCTACACGGAGCGGAGTCAACCTTTTCACGGCTATTATTTCAAAGTTTTGAAAGGACAAGGTCCCGCCGCGCCTCTAGGCGAAATGGACTTTGTGGTGAAAGGAGCAATGATCGGCGGATTCGCCCTGGCGGCAGCACCGGCCCAGTATCGGGTCACCGGAGTGCAGACCTTTATAGTTGGCCCGAACGGCGTCGTTTACCAAAAGGATCTCGGCCCGGATACGCTGAAGACGTTCCAGAGCATGGATAAATACAATCCCGACAAGACTTGGACAGTAACCGAGGACGATGTGCAAGAGGACCAGGGCTCCGAATCGCAAACACAATAAGCCTAACGACACATCGCCTGCCGTTTGCTGACCGCAAAAAACTGACTAACGAACGCGTCCGCCCCGCAAATAAGGATTCGAATTTCTCGCGCATCGTCCGGAGCGATTGGTAAATCGCGCAACGAACAAGCTTCACATGTTGTCGGCGTTCTAGTATCGCCATCGAAAGGATGGATCGGAACCTCTTTCTCGCGCTTACACTCAGCGTGACTTTTCAATGCCTCGCCCAAACACCAGAACCGTTCGAAGTACGACGAGCGGAAGCCGTCTTCGAGGCACTACCGGTTTTAAACGCGAGCGAAATTCTGCGATCCGAATTTCTCAGCAGCCCGCATCACAAGGTTCGGGAGCCTGTTCCCACCTATTTCGGGGCGAATCAGTTCACAATCGATTCTGAGTTCGGCGTGTTCGAGGCGAATGGCAACGAAATGCTGCTCACGCGAATCAAAGAAATCAACGCAATCGCGCGGCTAAAAGAAGTTTCGCGCACCGACGAATTCAAAAGTGCGCTTACCAAAGCGGCGAAGGGTCCCATCGCGTCAGCGAAGAACATTGTTACCGATCCAGTAAACACAATTTCAAACGCGCCGAAGGGGCTGATGAAGTTCATGAGGCGCGCCGGCGAGAGCATCAAAGACGTCGGCAGTAAGAACGAGTCGCACGAAGCTGAAGGCAGCAGGATGCAGCAGTTAATCGGATTTTCCGACGAGAAGCGGAAAGTAGCCGTTAGTCTGGGTGTCGATCCCTACAGCACCAACACAGTGCTGCAGCACGAACTGGATGGAATAGCGTGGGCCTCTTTTGCTGGCGGATTGACCGTTCAGCTTGCGACAATGCCAATCGGCGGCCCTGCCCTAACAGTCGTCGACGTGACAAGCACCTTGAACGACGTGCTAAAGGAGAAGTCTCCGACTGATTTAAAAATGATGAATCGTAAAGTGCTGAGATCTGTGGGTGCTGGCGAAAAAGACACCGAGCGGTTCCTTAACAACAACGCATTCTCACCGTCACAACAAACAGCGTTCGTTCTCAATTTGAAGTCGCTCGATGGCGTCGCGAACCGCGGCGCATTCGTGCGCACAGCGGGCGAGACAAGCTCAAACGAGCAGGACGCAATTTTCTGCGTTCAAACCGCCGCCTTGATGGGGCAAATCCACAAAGGCGAAAAGCCGCTCGAGCGCATAGCGATGATTGGCGATTTTCCGATCGGCATCGGCAAAGACGGCACCATTGTGGTAGCGCTGGAGTGGGACTACGCCGCATGGACGTCGGGTGCCGCGCAGTTCACCAATGATGTGCAAAAGCTCGCCACGCAATCCGGCCAAAACAAAAAAAGGTCGTGGCTCTCTCGGGACAAGTTTCGCCACGGTTGCGCAAAGAGTTGGAAACACGCGGTATGACGGTGCAGGACCGACTCGTTCCTGGACCGCTCAAGTGAGGATAATGCGTCACGAAGGGCTCTGGGCGTCAACGTAAACTTTACTTCAATGCTCGATGGCGTCGTCATTCTACGTCGACCACGCCGCAATGTCCTAATTGGTCTGGTGCGGCTGCGGATTTCAGTGGCCGAAATAAAAAATGTGTTTATCAGTTGAATCATGAAGATGCTTGCGTTGCGATCTTTCGTGGCTCTCGCCTTATTGGCTGCAGTAACAGTTGCGTTCGCCAACCCTTTTAAAAGCAAGATCATCTCCGGCGACGATCCGGTTCTCGAAATCATAGTGCCTGGCGATCATTTCATGAAGATCACGAATTTTACGCAGGACGGAGGCACAGATCGGGCCGTTGTTGAGGTGACCCTGCCGGGCGACACCGAAAATGGCGGGACCACCAATGTTCTCACAGCAACCCGAATTGATTTTAGCACCGGCAGCAACTCGCAGTTCTTTCCGGAAATTGATAATCGAGTGACGATTGCAGGTCCCGCTAGAGTGAGAATCAGGCCAGTAGTCGGCGCAAAGCTCTTCATCACTTATAAGAAAGAGCGTGACGAGGGCAGCGGCGGAGGTGGAGGCGGAGGCGGAGGCGGTACCCCGCTTCCAATTTCCACCGCTACGCCGATTGCGATTTTTAGCCCTACTCCTACGCCGACCTGTTTTCCAGATCCTTTCGGGACACCTTGCCCTCTCTGATTGTCAGTATCGGTGCTAGCCTAGCCAGCAATGGCGTCAATCGCCTTCCATTCTTCAGGGGTTAACTTTAGTTTGGCGGCGGCAACGTTGTCTTCCAAGTGCGCGAGAGACGACGTGCCGGGAATCGGAAGCATAACCGGCGATCGTTCCAACAGCCACGCCAGCGCGACTTGAAAAACACTGACGCCGTGAGCCTTTGCCGCGGTGTTCAGCGGGTTTTCCGCTTTTAATCCTCTCCCGCCTCCGACCGGGAACCACGGCAGAAATCCAAGCTTTTCCTTCTCGCAGTACACGAGAACGTCTTCGGAGTCGCGGTCTTCAATATTGTAACGGTTTTGCACGCTCACGATCGGAACGATCTTGCGCGCGCGATCGATTTCTTTCCGGTCAACGTTCGATAACCCAATGTGCCGAATTTTTCCTGCGTCCTGCATTTGCTTGAGTGCACCGACGGAATCTTCAATTGGCACTTTCGAATCGACTGTGTGCAATTGATATAAATCGATGCGATCGAGGCGCAGCCGTTTAAGACTTCCATCGAGCGCTTGCTTAAGGTGATCAGGCCGGCAGTTTGGCACCCATTGACCAGGACCCGGGCGTGTTAGGCCGCCCTTCGTCGCAATCACGAGCCCTTTCGGGTAAGGATAAAGCGCTTCGGCTATGAGCAGCTCACTTGTATCCGGGCCATATGCATCGGCAGTGTCGATCAAATTCACACCGAGTTCGACCGCTCGTCTGAGAACCTTTAGCGCTTTCTGTCGATCTGGCGGCCAACCCCAGATGCCTTCGCCTGTAACGCGCATCGCGCCAAAACCAAGTCGATTGACAGTAAAGTCGCCGCCCAAATTAAACGTCGGATTTGTAGCCATATTTGATGATGTTCCCGTGTCAGCTCCAAGAAGCGCATCGGATTCGCCCGCGAGAAGCGCGGCGCCACTCGCCAAAGTGATTCCGACAAACCTGCGGCGCGTGACACCGCGTTCTGCGTTCCGGTCAGGAAGTTTATCCGTCATGACGCGAGGAGATAAGTTCAGAAAATTATTTTTTAATGCAAGCCGATGATTCCGCTCGCACGCGCATCAAGACATCGAATGCGTCTTGTAGATCTTCTCCGAAAGTCACAATTCCTCCTTCGTGCCCCGCCATCACCAGGATCTTTTCGCTCCGCACATCGCTTTCCTTGAACAGACGCATGATTTCGTACGCCATTTCCGGAGTGCCGTAAGCAACGCACTTCGAAGTTGTCGGTGCGCGATCGAGAAGCGTTGCCCACAAACCTGAGTCATGACAATGAATCACCGCAGACGTCGATGAATCCGATTCGTAAATCGCAGCGTGCGTCAACGATTCCGATGACGGTATCGCAGCGCCTTCGTACCGGAGCCAATTCCTGGCAAACTCGTACTCCACGACTTGTACGCAATCCATCGGCGTCAATTCAGGCAGACCACCCGTCGCCGAACCTGTGATATAAAAGTTTTTGCTCACTCCGTCGCGGACGCTCAAGTTTCCGAATCCGACGCCATTCGAATCGAGGCCCATCAAACGCTGTTCCAGAAGTTTCCGCCTGTATGCATTCAGCTCAGCAAGCTGATCGAAAGGCGTGATATCGCCGCGTACGCAGTGATAGGTGAATTTTACGTAATGGCTCATGGCGCGTGCTCGGGAAAAAGCGACAGAATGCTGTTCTCATTTGCCTCGCAAATGCCCCGTTCGGTGATCAGACCCGTCACTAACTTTCTCGGCGTTACGTCGAAGCCGTAGTTCGCGGCGGGACTTTCATCTGGCGCAATTCGGACCGCAATCTGTTTTCCATTACGCCAGCCGTCAGCGTTTTTTACTTCGTCCGCTCCACGTTGTTCGATCGGAATTTCCTTCAGTCCGTCGCGCAAATTCCAATCGATCGAAGATGAAGGCAGCGCAACGTAAAAAGGCACGTCATTAGCCTTCGCAGCCAACGCTTCCAGATAGGTCCCGATCTTGTTCGCCACATCTCCGGTGTACGTTGTGCGGTCCGTCCCGACAATTACCAGATCGACTTCACCGCGTTGCATCAAGTGACCGGCTGCGCTGTCTGCGATCACCGTGTGCGGCACACCATGCTGGCCGAGTTCCCACGCGGTAAGTTTCGAGCCTTGATTTCTCGGCCGCGTTTCCGTCACCCACACATGCAACGGCAACCCGGTGTCGTGCGCGGCGTAGATCGGCGCAGTCGCGGAGCCGTAATCAACAAATGCGAGCCAACCTGCATTGCAGTGAGTGAGCACGTTGACAGGCTTGTTAGGCTTTGCTTCCGCGATCTGCCGAATGAGCTGTAGACCATGTTGTCCGATCGTGCTGCAATGCTCCGCATCTTCATCAGCGATCCAATCAGCTGTGCGCAATGCCAGCGCGACTTTTTCATCTGCAGTTTTTCCCCCTGCGATATTCTCTAACTGCCGCTCGATCGCCCAGGAAAGATTCACCGCCGTCGGCCTCGTTGCTTTGAGCTGAGCTGCCGCGCCACTCATATGTTCATCGAACGAATCTCGACCGGCAGCTTCCAGCGCCGCGAGATACATGCCGTATCCTGCGCTTGCACCGATTAATCCCGCTCCGCGCACGTGCATCTCGCGAATGGCTGTGGCCATTTGCTCGACAGGTACGAACCTCTTCGATCACAAACTCGTGCGGTAAAAATCGCTGATCGATCAGCTGGACGGCGCGTTCGTCGTCCGGCTTACGCCAGATGGTCCGGAAATGTTTGCCTCTGACTTTCATAAAACAGCAGACGGCCTGAGGGCAGGCCGTCTCCAACGCTCGCCATTAATCAATTTTCTAGACATCGATTCCCATCGGCACCGCGCCGGGAATATCCTCCCATCCGGCACGCTTCCAGAATTCAGCACCGCCGACATTGTAGTCGGCCACCAGGATAATAGCGCGCATAACGCCAACCCGTCGCAATCCGTCCAGGCATTCCTGCACCAGACGCTTACCAAGTCCGTATCGGCGATAAGTTGGATCAACCGCCACGTGATAAATGTGTCCGCGCCGTCCGTCATGACCGCACATTGCGACACCAACAACTTGCGAGCTGTGAATTGCTACTTTGCTCAAGCCCGGATTGCGCGCTATGAAGTGAGCGACTCCTTCCTTATCGTCTCCCTCCGCAAGTTCCAGACCTTGGACTCGTTGCCAGAGCTGAAGCACTGCGTCGTAATCGTCGATTGAAAAATCTCGCGTAACGATCTTGCCACTCATGTTGTCGTGAAACTCCGTACTATTTTATGATGTCATTCTGAGCGAAGCGAAGAATCTCTGATCATTGCGCGAACCAGTGGCCCACGAAAATAAAACAGAGATGTTTCGCTTCGCTCAACATGACAGACGAGTTTGATCCAAGGGAAGAGTAACCGCTTTCACTTGACGAACCTGGCTAGGATTGAACAAATGTTTCGGCGTTCGTCGCCCGATTATGAAATGTAAATTCGCACTTTGTGTCTCGATAATTATGGCTTCTTTGCACGCGAATGCGGAGTCGAAACCTTCGGCAACTTTGATTGTAACGAACGCCGCCGTTTACACAGTAGATAAACAGCAGCCAAAAGCAGAGGCCGTCGCTGTGATCGGAGATCGCATCGTCGCCGTCGGCTCGCGGGCTGACATTGACTTGTGGCGCGGTCCGAAAACCAAAGTCCTTGATGCTGGCGGCAAACTTTTGCTGCCCGGATTTAACGACGCGCACCTGCATTTCACACAAGGCGGCGCGCAACTCGAACAAGTTCAGCTGACTGACGCGACTACGCCGGAGGAATTCGCGAAACGTATCGCAGCGCAGGTGAAAAAGACGCCGAGAGGCGAGTGGATTTTGGGCGGCCGATGGGATGAAACCAAATGGCCCAAACCGGAGCTCCCAACGAAGGAGTTGGTGGACTCACTCACAGGTGACATTCCCATCTTTGTCGAGCGCTACGATGGTCACGAAGCGCTCGCCAACTCGACAGCGATGAAGCTGGCCGGGGTTGACGCGACGACTCCTGAGGTTCCCGGCGGAGTCATCACCCGCGATGCAAATGGAAATCCCACTGGCATTTTCAAGGATGCAGCAATGCTATTGATCTCCAAATTGATTGCGCCAATGACGCATGAACAGCGGCTTCGTGCGGCTCGCGACGCACTGAAACATGCGGCGTCGCTGGGTGTCACCAGCGTGCAGCACATGAATCCGGAATTTGCAGATGTTGCTGTTTATTCCGAACTCCTGGAAAAAGGCGAGCTCACCGCGCGCATCTACGCGGTGCCGATGGAAACCGATTGGCGCGATCAGGCCAAGGTCGGCATTCGTCACGCCTGGGGATCGAGCTGTCTGCGACTCGGCGGGGTCAAAGGTTATGCGGATGGCTCGTTAGGCTCGCGAACCGCTTATATGTTCGAGCCGTTTACTGACGATCCCGGCAATCGCGGATTGTTGAGCGATGAAATGCATCCGCCCAGCGCGATGCGCGATCGGCTGATGCAAGCCGACGCCGCCGGATTACAACTACGCGTTCATGCGATTGGCGACCGCGCGATTTCCATGATGCTCGATATCTTCGCTGATATTGAGAAGGAGCATGGCTACCATGACCAGCGTTTCG
This sequence comes from uncultured Verrucomicrobiae bacterium, assembly GCA_963805485.1. Lineage (GTDB taxonomy): Bacteria > Verrucomicrobiota > Verrucomicrobiia > Chthoniobacterales > UBA10450 > Udaeobacter. Next base: position 174,180 of record CAWDUN010000004.1, read on the forward strand.
CCGTCGAGCACGCGCAGCACATGGCGCAAAAAGATTTCGAGCGTTTCGCGCAACTCCACGTCATCGCGTCAATGCAGCCTTATCACGCGATTGACGACGGCCGCTGGGCCGAAGGCCGCCTCGGTCACGAACGCGCGCGCTACAGCTACGCGTGGCGCAGTTTCCTCGATCACGGCGTCACGCTTGCATTCGGCACCGACTGGCCTGTCGCTCCGCTCGACCCGATACTGGGCGTTTACGCCGCCGTCACCCGCGCCACGCTCGATGGCAAAAATTCGGGCGGGTGGATTCCAGAGGAAAAAATCACGCTGTCGGAGGCGATCGAAGCCTACACAATAGGCGCGGCCTTCGCCGAATTTCAGGAGCGCGAGAAAGGCTCCATTACTCCCGGCAAGCTTGCGGACATGGTAATCCTTAGCGACAACATGTTTGACCTGAAACCGGAAGCCATCCGCAACGTGAAAGTGAAAACCACGATCGTTGGCGGCAAAGTGGTTTATGGCGAGCGGTGAACCTGAGTCTGACGTCCGCAAAGCTACGAAGCTGTCGTAGTCGGCGGCGGAATCGGAGGAGGAATTCCGGCAGAAGCATGTTTTCGCCAGCTGCCACGATGGAGAATCAGAAAAACCAACCAGCCGGCGAAAGCGAATAAACCGCCCGGAATACTAACAAGCATTAGCCAGCCCATGACGCCGAGCGAATACAGCAACTCGCCGTAATCGTGGCCGTTGATGATACAGGGATGCACTGAGCCTTCGTCCACTTTGCACCCGTGCGTATTCGCGATCGCGGCGCATAAAATTACCGATCCTACCGGCGCAAACGTGAACGCACTAATCACCAGAAGTGCCAGCAAGTACCAAACCCACGGAAATCGTCTATGCCGTGCCGTGTTCATCAGTATTTCGAATCATAGGGCGACAGCTACAGGGAGGGGTAGCCACAATTCTTAGTGTTCTCGCACGAACCTCTCAATCTCGCTTACGACGCGATCGAGTTCGTCGATGAGATCTGAATGATCGGCATGCTGCCTAAATGCGGTCACCAGCGTTCGGTAATACCAAACAGTCCCATCTTTTTTTCCACTGAAGCGCTCGAACACTTTGAGACCGTGCCGTCGAAGCTCGGCCAAGATTGCGCGCGTGTTATGCAATTTATCCGACGCTGACACCAGCCGCGTCGAACAATCGGAGTCTTTGAGATGCTCAATGTAAGAGCGTTTTCGTTCCAACCAAGGCGGCTTTGGCGTCTCGTATGTGTCGGTGCATCCATCGACAACTCTGGCGACATCATCACCAAATGTTTTGCGGACATCGCGCAATCGCTCCACGCCACCGCAATCTTCTACCGTATCATGAAGCAACGCGCCGATCGCCTCAGTCTCATTCGCGCCGTACTCAAGCGCGATGGCAGTCACGCCAAGAACATGCGCGACGAACGGAATTCCCGTTTTTTTTCGCGTCTGATCACCATGTGCGCGCGTCGCATAAATCAGCGCTTCTTCGAACTTCTGCGACAACTTCATTCAGAAGCGTAGCATATAGTCACTGCTACGGATGCGCCCTCTTGAAGCCGTCCTCATAACCGTGTTTGAACGCCAGATGGCAATTCTCCTTGTTCCCTGATCGGTGCTGCTCGAAATATTTCTGAGCCATCATGTTTGATCCCGCGGGCGTTGGCAATTTTGTGTCGCGTGGCGCTTGCTCTCCAGCTTGCTCGCCGATCCAATAGGCCTGCCGTTCCTCCGATGTGCGTGGCCGTGCGCTGCGCGATGCGTGTAGAACGCCGTGAGGCCGCACACAATAAACGCCGCGACCGCCATCATCACAAAGAACCGAAGCGGCTTGAATCCCCTGGCCATGAGACTCAGGCAGCGAATCACGCGCGATCGTTGCGGGCAAGATCGATTTCGCGTTGTCGTCACGCGCCGAAATGCAGTCCTGATCCCGACCTGCGACGATTAAAGTGACGGGTCAGCGTATTCCGCCTTGACGGATGCTGCTGATCGCCGATTCAATAAGGTTCACTGCGATCCGATGCCAGGCGGCCGAATTACCAGCGAAGAAAGATCGGCGATCAGCACCTACGTCGGTGCTGGAATCGCAGTCCTGCTCGCCGTCATCGGGATCTATTTCTTCTTTCTGACGCAGAAGATAAAAAGCGAGACCACAACCTTCGATCCGAACCGACCTGTGCCTAGCGACGCTGTTTTGAAAAGCCGGTTAAAAGCGGAGGAATATGGCGTGGTGCGGGGCAACGGATCGCAGACGCCTTTTCAAAATGAGTTCTGGAACAATGAGAAGGCCGGCCTTTATGTCGACGTCATTACGCTCGAACCCCTTTTCGCGTCGGTCGACAAGTTCGATGGTCACGTCGGTTTGCCCACGTTCACGAAACCCATTTCGAAGGATCTCCTCATTGAAGTCCCGGATAATACAAACGAGATGCAACGGACCCAGGTGCGCGCCAAACGAAGTAATGCCCGCCTTGGCCATGTCTTTCCCGATCCGCAATCCCCCACAGGCCAGCGATACGTCGTTTATTCCGCCGCCTTCCATTTCGTTCCCGTCGACCAGTTGAAGGACAGAGGCTACGAAGCATACCTCCCGCTGTTCGATAAAAAGTAGCTCCAAGCCATCGCGCCACGCGCACGGGTGTTGAACACCCGTCGATAATTTCCTTGGCAACTTCGTACTCACCGTCGGGTTAAATCGCCGAAACAACGGGAGGAATATTCGATCATGGGAAAGAAAAGCTTCGTTATTGCATTGGCGGTGTTCGCATTCGGGTTTGGCTCAGCGCTACGCTCGAACGCCGGCACTGAAATGGTTGAGCCTTACCGCGCACCCGCGCCAACTTACAATTACGCGCCACCACCGCCGCGTCCTGTTGTGTATGTTCCGCCAGTTCGCTTTGGCGTCTTTGTCGGTCCAGCATTTGGCGGTTATTATGGTCCGCGATTTGGCTATTATGGCCATCGTTACTACGGACGCCGCGGTTATTGGGGCGGACATCATCGTCACTGGCACTGAGCAACATCTGTGTAGAGGCGGCTGTATCAGCCGCCACACAGAGAAAGCGATAGTGCGCTTAAAGACTGGCCTGCGCTCGTTACGATTTGATTTCAGGAAGTCCCGCTTGCTTCAATTGTTGATTCAACGCGGGAAGATCTGAATCCTGTAATTTGCGCCACGCTTCCATCGTTGTTCCAACCTTTGCTTCAAGATCTTCGATGGCGGCTTTGGTCGCGATTGTCGGCGCTGCGTCTGCGTCTTGGATGTCATCGAACAAATGCGTCGTCGAATCTAGTACCGAAGAACGACGCCGGCGCGCCAGGCCGCGGATGCGGCGGGCCAAATTTCATGAGGAGTTGAGCAAATGCTTCTAATTTTTGCGTCAGGTCGGCTCGCTCTGCGACTCGTGCTTTGAGTTTCGTTAGCTCCTCGGAGATATCGTCGAAGTTCTTACCGATCGGCGCCAGAGTGCTCCGCAGTTGATACAAGCGCCACGAGAGATCGAACTGTTCCTGAAGATCGGCGGCTGACGCTTTAACGCGCGGATCCATCGCGATGGTCAACGGCTGGCTGAAAGTTTTGCTGTCGACTGTGGCCGTAACTGTGTAATGGCCCGGCGCGACCCAGGGCGACGTTGCCCGCGGGGCAGTATTGCGATATGTCGCCGAAATTGGAAAGTCTGGTTCTACACCTGCGATCGGTGGGTAATGCATGTCCCACAGAAACCGATGCATGCCTGCTTTCGTGGAAACGGATTGCGGCGGCCGAATCCAGTAGTTCGGAATTCTGAGCCGCTTCGGATTAGCCTGCGCGGGCGCATCAGCGCTTGAATATTTTCTAACCAATTGACCTTTGCCGTCTTTGATTTCGATCGTGACCGGACCAGTCGCGTCTTTCGAAAGGAAATAATCGATCATCGCGCCGTCTGGCGGATTTTCGCCGGCTGGTTCATCGGGTGGCAAAGGCGTGTCAGTGTTCATGTTCGCGCGAACGCGTAACGCGGTCTGCGGCTTGAAAAGCGTGGTGTTTGATCGGGGGGAGGGCCGATCGAGTTGCCGGAGCGGCGTGATGTTGTCAAGAATCCAGAACCCGCGGCCATGCGTGGCCACCACAAGATCATCGCCTTTAACAATCAGATCGCGCACCGATGTCGCCGGCAGATTCAGTCGCAACGATTCCCAGTTCGCGCCATCGTCGAATGACACATACACGCCTTTTTCGGACGCTGCGAAAAGGAGACTTTTGCGTTCCGGATCTTCGCGAACTGCGTTTATGATCTGCCCGGCCGGTATTCCGTTCACGATCTCCGTCCACGTTTTGCCGCTGTCATGCGTCGCAAAAATGTGCGGCGTCAGATCATCAATGCGCAAAGTGTTGACCGCTGCGTAAGCAGTATTCGCATCGAAATGTCCTGCTTCGATCAACGAAATTTTGTGCCACGCGAAAATCCTCGGCGGAGTCACGTTGCTCCAGGTTTTACCGCCATCAGTCGTGAGATGAATCAAACCGTCGTCGGTGCCGCACCAGATCCTGTTTGCGTCGAGCGGTGAGGGCGCAACGGCGTAAATCACGCCGCGCCGGTGCGCCTGCTTCGTTGCATCCTCCTTGTATTTCCCAATGTTCACCGGCAGCTGGTAATTCGGTCGTGACAAATCCGGACTGATCTTATTCCAGTGATCGCCACTATCGCGCGTTTGCCAAAGCGTGTTTCCAGCAAAAAAAAGCAAATGCGGATCAAGCGGCGAAAACACAACCGGCTCGGTCCGTATCGTACGGAAATCTTCCGTCTGCACCGGCACCGGAAGAATGTTTTGCGCCTGACCGGTGCGACGGTCGAACCGTGTCAGTTTGCCGCCGATGATCATGTCTGGATCGAGCGGATCGGCAACGACGTAACCATATTCCTCGGCCGCCACGGGTCGCCAGTCGCGAAACGTAATCTCGCCGTCATCACCGCGGCTTTTGATTCCGACCGAACCGCTTTCCTGTTGACCGCTATAAAGACGATACGGAAATGAGCTGTCCGCGCTCACATGATATAACTGCGCGGTCGACTGGTTGTACCACGAGCTCCAGCTCTTCCCGCCATTCACGGTCACGATTGCGCCCTGGTCCGAGCCCAGCACGATGACGTCGGGATTACTCGGATTGATCCAAATATTTTGGTAATCGTCGCCGCCCGGCGCGCCGCGCCAGCCGTGCCAGCTTTTGCCGCCATCGGTGGATTTCCAACAAACGACGCTGGCCGAGTAAACAATCTGCGGATTTTTTGGATCAAACCGCACCGCCGGCAGATCGCCCCCACCAATTCCGAGGCCGGGTCGCGGATCATCAGTTGTCCCATGCCAGCTCTCGCCACCGTCATCAGAACGATAAAGTTTCGCGATCGCTTTTGTTTTGACTGCGGCGAAGAGTGTTCTGGGCGCGCCTGGCGCGATCGCGAGATTCGCCTGCACAATACTGTCCGGTAGACCTTTGTTTAATTGGTGCCACGTCTTGCCTCCATCGATCGATTTGAAAATGCCGCCGCCGTTGCCGTTGAACACGCCATTTTCCCATGGTCCTTCACGCGATTCCCAAAGTGCGGCGTAAACAATTTCCGGATTGCTCGGATCGATCTGCACATCGCTCGCGCCGATATTTTCATCGCGGTACAACACCTTTTGGAATGTTTTGCCTCCATCGATAGATCGATAAATACCGCGCTCTTCGTTAGGCCCGTACGGATGACCCGCTACGGCTACAAAGATCCGCTCCGCATTTTTCGGGTCGACCGCCAATTGCGGGATCTGCTGACCATCACGCAATCCGAGATGCGTCCACGTTTTGCCGGCGTCAGTCGATTTGTAAACGCCGTCACCGACTGAAAGATCCGGCCGATGCAATCCTTCACCGCTGCCGACGTAAATGACATTCGGATTTGATGGCGCGACTCCGAGGGCACCGACCGACGCAGTCGGCTGATCATCAAAAATCGGCTGCCACGTCCGGCCGTAATCGACCGATTTGAAAACGCCGCCATTCACCGGCGCCATATAGAAAACGTTCGGCTGCGACGGCACACCGCAAATCGCGCGTGTCCGCCCGCCGCGATAAGGTCCAATATTCCGCCAACGCAAAATCGAATCGAATTCGCCGGCTGACGCGATGCCAATTGCGCAAGCGGCGCAAAGAATGATTCGCAGAAAAACCCGAACTGAGATCATATAGTCGCGCATTTTGTTCCGCGATCATCGACGCGGCAAGTTCCCGGGCCAGCCGAATGACGTAGCCGCGCCGAGGCCTAGAACCGGGCCGGCAGCTCCAAGCCGTAAAGCCGTTTGAAGCGGTGCCTTTTGTACTCGCACTTCGAGAGCTTAGGCAGAGGTCGGCCGCGCACGAAATTTCGCAACGATTAGGACTCTTTGTCTCGTAAGTTCTACCTCACGTACGAGGTCGGCGCACCCGCATGTTCGAGACTAATTTTCTTTACCAGCTTATCGAGTGGACCTTTCCCTTGCCCCAGCGCCCCCAGTAGTTCGTTGGCCAGCTTTTCCTGATTGAGAATCGATGTTAACAACGCCGTCTCGTGGGTAAACTCGAGTCTCTCCGCCTCGTTGACCAGCGGTGTGTAATTCTCGATCTCAAACTGCTCGATCTTCCGGCCGGCTCCGATCAGCTCCTGATCTTTGTCCTCCGATACCAAACGCTTCGCGATAATTTTCACGCCTTCGCCGATCAGCTTCGTCATTTGTTTGCAGCTTTCGGACGGCAATTCTCTCCCGAGAGATGTCGCAACGGCCTCAAGAGCTTTCAGATGGCCCTTTGTCTCCTTGATGTGAACGCGCAGCAGCGTCTTCAGATCCTTCGATTTGGCTGCTTTCGCAACGAGTGGCAGTGCCAGCGTCAGCTCTCTTTCAGCCGTATGCATTTCGCCTAACTTGCTCAAAAAATTTTCCGGCACGTCCCTGGGCACACTGCTGCTTGTGGTCTGGTTCTCTCTCGTGTGGCCACGCGGAGCGCCCGGCCGGCTGGCCTTGGGTCGTCCGCTTGAGCCTTTCGTCACCATGCCGATGCCAGCCATGCTTTGTCTCCTTCCCGAGCGCTCTTTGATCGATCTCTTCACGCCTTGTCTGTGCATACAATTCCTCCTCAATAAGTCTCACAGAAAGCAACGCATTCCATCGGCTGCAAGGTTGTAACAAATCGAGCCTGCGCAGCTGGCGTTGGCTGTCGGCTCCCGCTGTAGCGGCGAATGTTTGACCGACGACTTCTGCTGTAGCCGCTGGTGCTGATCGAAGCAGTTATCTGCAGAAGACGAAGACGAAGCGGAAGAGCACAGATAGCGCAGTGGATTAGGAAGGTAACCCCTTGCGCGCGATCAGTTCCATCTGCTCGCAAAACCGATCTAGTTCGCCCAGCGTGGTGTATAGATTGGGTGTGATGCGAATACCTTGGAATTCTGGATGCATAATCGGCACGGCGAAGATGTGGTGCCGGTCGAACAGATATTTTGTCACAGCCTCGGGATTGGTGCCCTCGATATGAACATTTGCGATTGCGCACGATTGGTTCGGGTCGAACGAAGTGTTGAACCGAATTTTCGGCACATCTTTTAGCCGGTTCATCCAATAACGCGACAGGTAACGTAAGCGCGCTTCCTTGCGCTTGCCGCCTATTCCAGTGTGAAAAACAAGAGCCTCGCCAATGGCCAGCTTGGGTGCGGCTGAGTGGGTGCCGATCTCTTCGAATTTGCGCATGTCGGATGACTGTTTGGATTCAGCGGCCATGAGCGGCCAGAGTTTTTCGACTTTATCGCGCTTCACATAAAGCATTCCGGTTCCTTTCGGCGCGTACAGCCATTTGTGAAGACTTGTGCCGAAGTAATCGCAACCGAGATCGCTTTGTTTGAACTGGAATTGGGCGAAGGAATGCGCTCCGTCGACAACGGTCTCAACACCACGTGCCCGCGCCATGTCGCACACCGCTTTCACCGGCGTGATCTGGCCGGTGATATTAATCATGTGAGATATGAGGATAAGCCGCGTGCGATCGGTCGTTCCGTTTTCAAACGCGGCGCTGATCTCCTTGAGGTCCTTCGCCGGAATCGGAATCTGAACGAGCTTGAGCTTGAGCTTTTCGCGTTTCTCCCGCTGACGCAACGTGGTGAGCATGCGCGGGTAATCCTGAGTGGTGGTGAGAATTTCGTCGCCAGGTTTGAAATCCATGCCCATAAGCAGAGTCTCGAGCGATTCCGAAGCGTTGCGCGTGATCGCGATTTCTTCGCGATCGCAACCGAACAACTCGGCCAGGCCGGTGCGAATGGTTTCGCATTGCGGCTCGAGGATTTGCCACATGGTGTAAGCCGTGGCGTCCTCCTGTTGCCAGATGTAACGGATCAGCGCCTCCGTGACGATTCTCGGACTTGGCGACACGCCGCCATTATTCAAATTGATAATGCCGCGTGTGACGCTGAATGAGTTTTGAATGGTGGCCCAGTAATCTTCGTTCGCCGCAACTTCTGCCGGCGAGAGATGCGCAACGGTCTCAGACGCCGCTTCCAACGTTTCTCAACAACGACGCGACGGTTGCCGACGAAAGCGCCGCCAGGCCGAGGCTCCTGCCGGTAAGAGAAAGAAAATCGCGTCGCGTGCGCAGTTGCACCGCCGTTGATTAGAGCGGCCCGGCGCATCGCTTGCAATTATTGTCTTCGGACTAACCGCGGAGTGTAATGGCGGTCGCAGCGGCAAAGCGTGAATCATGAGACGATCGCCGGCCAACTCGTCTAGCCGCGGCAGAGCGGCAGCAACTGAGTAAAAGCTGAAGCAGGACGGACGCTATTTGGCCGTGTTTTTTTCTGCTTGGCGAGCCGGAGTCCCACTACTGCGGGGCGAAGGCTGCTTGGCGAGCGCAAGGCGATCAGTCTTTTTACGCCGTCTTGCGCGTCTCTTTACATTGTCTCTGCCTTTGCTGTGTCCCATACAGTCAACCTTCGCCCGGTTGCCGTGCTGTAGCAACGGGACGAAACCGAGGCCGGCGTCTGCGCGGTTGCTCCGGGCGTGGCGTTCGATTCGGTACCTGCGGGGCTGCATCCTGAACAGTCTTGATCTCGAAAGTGCGAAACAGGGGGGCCAGATCGATCACGTCATTCGCGGCCGATTTCAACATGTTCCCGAGATTCGCGGAAACTGATGCGGCTTCCACACGGATTCCGTGCCGGCGAAGCTTGGTGGCGAGATAAGCGAAATCGGCATCGCCAGTGACGAGAATCACAATATCGGGCCGCATCTCCATCGAAAGCTCGAGCGCATCGATAGCCATCATCACGTCCACGTTGGCCTTGTAATGACCTTCTTCGGCGGGCGCACCATCTTTGGTCACCGCCATGAATCCATTGCAACGCAGCCAATGGACGAACTTATTTTTCCGGTCCCGTTCATCCTGCCAAATTGGAATGGCTGGCGGCAATCCGGCATAGACCACCATTTCGACCAGATCGCGGCCGGTGTTCGGGCCGGCCAGAAAATCGCGGAGCTTTAACCAATCGAGCCCGCGTCCTGCGCTGCGCACGGAACTCCCGACATTTGACTCGTCCACCAGCACCAACACTCGCGAACGAGCAGCGGTGCCTTGATTTCTCTTTCGCATATCTCCGGCCGCGCGAAGCAGATCCTCGATCACCCTGGCGGCGAAAACCAAGACTTGTTAGGCTGCTTTTTTCTTCGCTTTCGCGACACGGATCCCGGGAAACTCCACCACCTGCGGTGCTGTATGGGTGATGCTCTCATTCAGAGTCGATTCAAAGCTCAACTTTCCCGCAGCGATCTCTGATAGCGCTATATCAGCATGACCCAGTCCAGGAATAAATTCGATCAGTGGTCGAGAACCGAGACAAAGTTGTCGAACGCGTTGGGAGACCATGTTCACCAGGATTTTCGGATTAGGAATAACTTCTGCGGCGGCTTTAACTAGATTTGATTTCATAATTTAGCTGACAGTGACGAACAGGCTGACGGAGTTAAATTCCGAAACGAGTGGGACCTGAAGCGCTTCGGGAGGTCGCAGCCGAGGCACCAACTATCGTCCGTTATTGCCAGAACACAATTAGCTATTCTTGCGATGCCTGACCTCTCGCTACCGTTCTTAGCTGCTCATCGCCAGGGCAGTCTCGGATCTTTGTCTCACGTGCTGGCGGCGAACACTTCGCCTTGGCGACTGTAGTTGCAACTCTCAATTCCGAATCCTCTACGAACCAACTACCTGGATCGTCCGGTTGGCCTGTCACTGGTTAGTAGATGAAGGGCACCAGCCGCTTTGTCCGGCGGATGTAATCGGTGTATTGCCCGCCCAGCGCACCGGAAAGGGCATTTTCCTCTACGTTCATCCGGTGAATGAAAGTGACGCCAATTGGCACGAGCATGACGAGCAGAGCGGCCCAGTTGGCCATAGTCAAAGCCAAACCCACGAACGCCAGGAGCACGCCCGTATAGGAAGGATGACGCACCATCCGGAATGGTCCGCGATCTATCAGCTGATGATCTGATTCAATCGTCACGTCCACGGTGAAAAAACGGCCGAGTGTAATGATGGCCCACCAGCGCAAAATTAATCCAGCGACAAACAACGCTGCGCCGGCAAACAGCAAGCTCGAATGATGCGGCAGCGCCGCCGCCCGCCAATGTTTAGCCACATAAATTCCCGCCACTACACTCACCACGATGACGAGCCATAGGACGAGCAATGTACTCCGATCCTGTTTCGTCCCGGTACGGCTGCGCGAACGGCACGTCACCGTCAGCAGTACCTCCGAAATCAGATAAATCACTCCGAGCAAAAGCGGCAGAGACATTGCGCTAAGCAGCCTCTCACATCACCGAGTGATCACACGCATTTTCGTTACTCTCTGCATCGAGGTGATGCGGAAGCCGAATATCAGCCGACGGGTTGAATGAGCCGGAGCGCATAAATTTGCGATTACGCTCTGTTTCTGAGCTGGCGGCTGATCTTTGGTTTTGACGTTAGATTCGCGGGTACTCGACTCTCAGCTCTGCAACGCAAGCGCTATCTCTTTGTCTGCATGAATCGTCGGCCCGACGACAACCCGAAAGGATGCTGCGCGGCCAAAAACTCGGAAGAAGTGTACAAAGCGTTGAAAGAGGAGATTACCGCGCGCGGACTCGCCCGGCTGGAGGCGCGCGTCTGCACATCGAGCTGCCTCGATCAATGCGATACCGGCGTGACGGTTTTAATCGAACCCGATCATTTTTTCTATGGACGCGTCACAGTCACGGACGTCCCGGAGATTGTGGATGGGCTTGTCAGCGGGCAACCGCTTAAACGTCTTATGGTCACCGCCGATCAACGTGAAACATAGGTTATCCCTCCATCACACAGTTTAGTGGCGGGCGTGTCGCCGCGACGCTCTACCACGGCTGTACGGATGCTGACAACATTCGCAGTTTCTCCGAGGCCCAACACTATTCACAACGTGCGCGGTGACGCCACTCTGCTAGCATGCACCAATATGCGACAACTGGTTTTCGGATTGATTCTTGGGTTGGCGTGCTCTGCTGTGGGCCAAACAGTAGCGGACCGGGTAGCGAAGCAGAACGCGCTTTTTGAGGACTATTATCAGGCCGGGCTTAAAAATTTTCCGGAGCGAGCCACATCGTACGGCGATTACCGTTACAACTCACAGCTTGGACAGGTATCCCTCGCGGACATTGCCCGCCAACACGCGGAAGCCGACGACTTTCTCGCTCGATTAAAGGCAATCCCCACCGATGGCATGAGCGACAACGACCTGTTAAGTCATCGCATACTTGAAAAGCAGCTGGAACGCGAAGACGTGAACTACGCGTTGAAGAATTACGAAATGCCGGTGCACCAGCAAAACGGTGTGCACACTCGGCTGGCCGATTTGCCGAACGCCGTGCCGCTTGATTCCGTTCCACATTACCAGGATTACATCTCCCGGTTACATCAGATCCCGCGCGTGCTCGAACAGACGAAAGAGGTAATGCGGCAGGGCGAGAAGGACCACCTGATGCCCCCCAAGCTCGTGGTCGAAAAGTTGCCCGTCCAATGCGATGGCATCGTCGCGGCGGATCCATTCCTCCAGCCAACAAAAAAATTTCCGAAGGAAATTTCCGAGCAGGACAAGAAACGCCTGACCGACGAGATCACAAAGGCGATTAACGACGATGTTTTACCGGCGTATAAGAAATTCGCGGAATTTCTGCGCTCCGAATACGCTCCGAAAGGGCGAACCGAGCTTACGATCGAAAGCCTCGCTGATGGGAAACGGCGTTACGCCGAAGCTGTGAAAACGATGACCACCGTCAACGTCCCGCCCGCCGACATTCATGAGATCGGGCTCAAGGAAGTAGCGCGTATCACGGCCGAGATGACGAAACTGGCACAAAATCAGAGGTATGAGGACCTGGCCAGCTTCCGGGAGGCGATCAACAATGATCCGAAGTGGAAGCCGACCAGCGAGCAACAGATTCTGGATGACTACAAAAAATATATCCATCAGATGGAACCGAAGCTGCCGGAGCTATTTGGATTGCTACCGAAGTCGCCAGTCACGGTGGAACCAATTCCTGACTTCGCCAAAGCCGCCGCGACCCATTACGTCCCGGGCACCCCGGATGGGAAACGTCCGGGCCGCGTTGTTGTTGCCGTCTCTAACCCCACCAAGCGTACCCTGGTGGACGACGAAGCCATTGCGTATCACGAGGGCGTTCCCGGTCACCACCTGCAAATCAGTATCGCCCAGACGTTGGAAGGTTTGCCGAAGTTTCGGCTGCACGGCTTTTTTAGCGCGTATGCCGAAGGTTGGGCGCTCTACTCCGAGGTATTAGGCAAAGAAATCGGTTTTTACCAGGATCCCGTTTCTGACTACGGCCGGTTGAATTCAGAAATGCTTCGCGCCGTCCGGCTGGTGGTCGATACCGGTATTCACGACAAAAACTGGAGCCGCCAGAAGGTGATCGATTACATGCACGCCAAGGACATCAATGACGCGCTGGCGCAGACTGAAACCGATCGGTACATCGCCTGGCCCGGGCAGGCGCTGGCTTACAAGATGGGTCAGTTAACTATTCTCAAGCTACGCGATGAAGCGAAGAGGCAACTGGGAGAAAAATTCGACCTGAAAGCGTTCCACGACGAAATACTGAACGGCGGCGCGATGCCTTTGGACCTTCTCCAAGAAAGAGTAGAAGCGTGGATCAAAAATCAAAGCGCACAAAACCAACAACCAACAACCTAACAAAGAAAGGCAATGACACTATGAAACAGCTTCAAACTTCTTTACTGCTGGCAGCAGCATTGTCGCTGACCGCGGCTTCAGCTTATGCGCAGGCGGCCACAACCTCTCCTGCGGCTGGCGAGTCCATGTCGCCGTCGACCCCACCGACCATTGCGTCAGCGATCGATCGCGAGATCAGTCTCGTTGAGAAGGAAGTGGTCGAAGCGGCCGAGGCTATGCCGGAGGACAAGTTCGATTTCTCCCCCGAGAAACTGAACATTTCCGGCAGCGACTACAAAGGTGTGCGCACGTTTGCCCAGCAGCTTAAACATATCGCCGCATCCAACTATCTGATTTGGTCGCCGATCACCGGCGAGAAACCTCCGGACACGGTGAATGACGGCAAAGGCCCCGACAACCTGACAGCCAAGGCCGAAATCATTAAATTCCTGAAAGATTCCTTCGCGTTTGGACATAAAGCGGTAGCAACTATAAACGCGTCGAACCTCGTCGAACCAATTACGTCGAGGAGCGGCAGGCCCACCACGCGCCTATTCCTGGCAACATTTGCCGCAGCTCATTGCTTCGATCATTACGGGCAGATGGTCGAGTATCTGCGGATGAACGGTATCGTTCCACCAGCAAGCCGTGGGCAATAGAGACAGCTCCTAAATGACCGAGAACTAATGTCGGAAGGCACGCGCTGCAGCCGCGGAGCTTTCTGTCGCGACTTAAATCACACCGTCGTAAGTCCCGACAGCGACGCTAGAGTCGCTCCGGCCGCGCCTGCCGGAGCCCACCACGTCTGGTCGCCGACGATTCCGTCCACTTGGACACCGCGATCCTGTTGGTACGCTTTGACTGCGGCTTCAGTCTTCTGCCCAAAGTCACCATCCACCGCGCCAGGATCCGTGGCAGGAGTTGAATATTTCTTGAGACCTTTTTGTAACGCGGTCACAACACTGCCCGACGCACCGCGAGCTAACGACGGCGTGTTTGGATCGGCCGGAAGCGCCTGCCACGTTAGCGGGCCTACGATGCCATCCACCATTAAGCCTTCGCCTTGCTGGAAATCTTTGACGGCCTGTTCCGTTGTCGAGTCGAAGGTGCCGGTGATATTGCTCGGCGCGAGCACCTTCATCATTACAAAGATACGCTGAAGTCTTCGTACATCGCGACCAGTCGAACCGATGCTGATTGTTGGGCCACTATTCATGATTCTACTTTGTCGTTTTTTTCCCGCTTCTCACGCGGTAATTTTCGGAAAATGAATGCCACAAATAAAATCACGGATGGTGAAAAGTGGACATCGCGCCGCTAAAGAGTGCGGCGAATATCGCCGCCGCAATTAGCCAAAGAAGAAAGACCACCGGCAGAAAGCAGCAAAAAACCACCAACCCCGCCGCCATCCATTTGAACATGATCTTTAGAATCGACCCAAATGGAATATCGAAATCCACAACTGAGACCCGCTGCGATGACAACAAGACTGGCGGCGGTTGCGGAGAAGCCGTTGGAATGGCGGTGGGCGGCGGCAGTTGCGTTCCATATTTCAGCATCGGCAGATAATCATCGACCGATTTCCAGTCGCCGCCGCTGACAGGTTTACATCCCGTGTTTCGACCGATACGCCCGTCCGCGAACATCTGAGCCATCTGTGTTTCCACGTACGGTCCTTCTTCGCGATCGGAAAACTTTACGACATACGATTTCATGTTCCGCCCAGTCTTTCGGCAATTATCAGACGCGATTTTGACAAACCAGGCAAGATTATCCAACCCCACATCGTCTAGATTTGAGTCCTGTAGCCTCTGTCGTTGACTGCGGCCGAGTCGGTTGGAACCGAGCAGGCTGTAGCGTGCGCTGTCTCAGCGCAGAATGAGATGAATTCGACTTGGTCTGCTCCAGCACTCTTGATCATCGGCAGCGTTTCCGCCAGCCGCGAACCTCGTCTTCTAACACAGAGCGGTGAGCTAATTCCATTTCAGCTTTTCAGCGTTTCAGATTTCCGTTTTTGGGAATAACGCTGTGTCTATACGATACGTAAGCTCTGACCCTCAATCGACTGATAATCTCTTATGGAACAAACGACAGAGCCACCGTTGATCCGAAAACTCGCCTTGGTTTTTGGTTGGTTAGCGGCCTGGGTATGGACGATCGTTGTCGGAATAGGAGGTTTAGGCCTTCTCATAACACAAGGACCGCTCCCGGTCACGAACGGTTGGTTCGCGCTCTGCTCCGGTATCTCAGCGTGTCTATTGACAGCGCGCCTGGTAAAAGCAAAAGCGGGCATCACCCTTTCGGGTTGGACTCGTTTTGCCATTGCCTTTCTTATTATCATGCTAGGCCGCCTGGTCTTGACGATCGAAGGGCGCGGCACATTCCTAATGGACCTGTCACGATGCTGGAAAGAAGGCTGCTTTTGATCTCGGTCGCGACCGAATACACCGACCATTTCTTCAAGTCGTTAGCGATTGAAAACGATTGTTCAGGTTACCCGCTGTGGCGTTTCAGCCAGATTACAATCTTTCTATTACCAATGCGTCAACATCGTTCGGGATGGATCGCGAAAACACGCAACTCACCAAGATCGACTTCTTAATCGGTTCCCATCAGCTCCTTTGATTCGCCTGTAATCGTAGCCCACCCGGAGGCGACGAGGTTTTCGTTGATGCGGCTTGCGCGCCAGAAGGACTGAAACAGAGAATACTTAACGGTGTTGAATAATTGGCTCATCGATCTTGTCTAAGATCGAAACGGAAAACGGAAAATAATGGAGGGAAAAATATGAAGTCAATTCTGTATTCAGTGTGCATCGGAGGCGTTGCGCTGGCGCTCACAACGGGCGGAGCGCAAGCAAGGGATAAACAACCTGAGAGAGCGAAGCCGCAGCAGCGAACAGTGAACGTTCACGCCGCGCGTCCCGCGAACACCGGCCGGACCATAAACGCGCATCGTAATGTCTCTGCCGCGCAACATCAGCAGCGGTCGTACGCACAGGCGCGTCCACGTTCAAATGCCATGGTCAACCACAACACCGGATTGCGCGCGGTCCGCGAACAAAACCTCGCCAGGAGCGAACCAATGCGTGAGCGAAACCTTCAGCGGAAACAAGAGTTTCGTGCGCGACGTGACGTTACTGTGAAAACACCGGCTGCCAGGCCAGCGACAACGACGACGGCTACAGCTCGCGATCGAAATCGTGCGGTGAATCGCGATAGAGACATTGCGATCAACCGGAACAGAAATTTCGAGGCGAATCGCGAACGGAACGTCGCTGTGAGCCGGACCAGGTACGCAGACGTTAATCGTTTCCGTAACGCGAATGAGTTTCGCGGTCGCAATAACGTACCCATCGATCGGAATCGAAACTTGGCTGTGAACCGGACAGGGAACGCCGCCTATTACCGTGGAGGCAACGTAAGAGTCACTAATAACTGGCGTGGTGACGCGTTCCGAGGTCAACGCTATGCCGCCTTCCGGAATTACAACAGGCAATGGCACGATCGTGGTTGGTGGAGAAGCCACTATGATCGGATCGTCTTCGTGAATAACGGCTGGTATTACTGGAACGCGGGCTACTGGTTCCCGGCATGGGGTTATGCGCCATCGGTGAGTTATGTGTACGACGGCCCGATCTACGGCTATAACGGATTGTCGCCCGACCAGGTGACCGTCAACGTTCAGGAAGGGCTGGCGCGCGCGGGTTATTACGACGGACCAATCGATGGGATACTTGGACCGATGACTCGGGAAGCCATCGCAGCTTACCAAGCGGACAACGGATTGGCGATCACATCGGCAATCGATGAACCGACACTTGCCACGCTCGGCCTTGTGTAACTGATTCGAAGCTTTTTCAGAGCCGCGTGATGCGTTGTCGTCACGCGGCTCTTTGTTTGTACTAGTCAGGAAGCCAAGAAGACAAAAAACAGAGGGAGGGAAGGAAGCACCAGGTAAGAGACGTCTGACGGGAGAGCCGCCGTTTGGTCCGCTACCCCTGAGCCATGGCGCCGACCATTAACACGACGAAGCTCGTCGCTACTACGATCGCCACTTTTGTTTCAACAGATAAATTCATAACACTCCCTTCAATTATCGCGCGCAGCTCGGTGGCCGCCGTTTTTGAAATGTTCTTTTTTGCCATCGCTTCGGAATTCGAAGTGCTGATGGATGCCAAGACGGAAAGGCAGAAGGAAAAATACGATGTAGGACGTAAGAAGAAAAACTAACAGTGAAGGCAGAGGGACGAAAACGGAAGTCAGAGCAGTTTGAAAGTAGCAGAACGCCTCGTATCGAATAGTAATCTCGTTCGTAGGCAACCGAATAGGTCCGATTACACGAACCATGGGGTAAGCGATCGATGCCGCGTAACTCTCAAGTGATCGCCCGCCACGGCGGGTAGACTGAGTGCGCGGCTAAATGAAATTACAGGAAGAACTTGAATAGATCGTGAACTCCCAACGACCAAACATGATTATTATGAAAAAACTTACTAGTTTATTGATAGGCTGTTCACTGGCACTGGCTGGGGCCGCCTTAGCCCAGCAGCCAGACCAACAGCAATCACCATCAAAGAACAAGCAGGCGCCGCAAAAAACGCACGCAGCGCAAGCACAGCCGAAGCCTCAGACCCCGCCGGCTACGCACCCGGGAGGGACGCAGCAACACGGAACGATGCCGCAGCACGGAGCTCCGCAGCAACACGGCGCTACACATGACGCCGGTGCGATGAAGCAACAAGGGGGTACGACTGGGCACGCAGCTACGAATGAGCCTGGCGCAGCGAAGAATGCAAAACCTTCAGCACACCAGCAAACTGCGACTACCCCGAAACCAAAGGTTTCTGGTGAATCAGCCGGCGCGTCGACGCCCACTACAAGACAGCAGCGGGTTGAGCAGCGGAAAAAAGGGATGAAAGGTCAGGCCGCAGCTCCAAAGACATCTGCCAGTCCGGCAGCTTCGGCCGCAGGTGCCGCTGGTGGAGGTGCAGGTGAGTCAGGTCCGGGTGCAGGCCACCAAAATGCGCAGGCGAATATGGGTGCAAAGGCGAAGAAGCCAGAACCGCAACAGGTGCAACAGATCAAATCGCAGCACGCGAACTTTCATGCGCAGCCGAAGCCGCAGCAGGTTCCGGCAGTTACCTACAACCAGAATTATCGGATCCAAGGAAGCGATCACTGGCAGGGTCAGCATTATGAAGTGTTTCGCTCGTATCATCCCGAATGGCACGATCAGGGCTGGTATCACTCACATTACAACCGCGTGGAGCTGATCGGGGGCGGTTATTATTTCTTCAACAATGGCTACTGGTTTCCAGCGTGGGGTTACAGCCCTTCAGCCCAATATTATGCCTACGACGGACCGATCTACGCCGGTCACCATGCTGAGCCGCCAGATAAAGTGATCGCCGACGTGCAGGCTGTGTTGCAACAGATGGGCTACTACAAGGGTGAAGTAGATGGATTGCTAGGCCCCTTGACTCGCGAAGCGCTAACCGCCTATCAGGGCGAACAGGGACTCGCCCAAACAGCGGCGATCGACGAGCCGACGCTCGACTCTCTTGGGATGAGCTAGGTTCCGATGGTAGGGCGCAACCGCCGAACGCGCCGAAGAAACGTAGAATTTGAGAAGCCGCCGGGGCTTACTAATGCCCGGCGGCTTTTCTGCTTGAACTGTTGGGTGCGTGTCAGCTCTGAGGTCACAATTTGTGCCTCCAAGCTGGTTCTCCGACGGCTACAAGGATGAACCAATGCTTCACATTGAGAGGCGCACCTCACGCTCGGCTCGCTTAGTCTGTAGTCGTAGCTGACCGCAGGCAGCGGCAATGTCGTGGCCTTTCTCGCGGCGCAAGGTGGCAACCACACCGTGTTGCCGGAGGATGGATTGAAATTGTTCCTGACGTGCGCGCGAGGGACGTGACCACTCCAAGCCTTCGACGGTGTTGTATGGAATGAGATTGATCTTGGCCGAGAGACGGCGCGCGATCTTCGCAAGCTCGCGCGCCTGTTCGTCAGTGTCGTTTACGCCCGCGATGAGAATGTACTCGAACATTATTCGTCGTTTTTTCACCACGTAATAATCGCAAGCTTCGAGCAAGGATTTTAAGGGATACTTGCGGTTAATTGGCATGATCTGGCTGCGCACTTCGTCGGTTGCGCCGTGTAGTGAAAGGGCGAGACGAAATTGAGTCGACTCATTGGCCAGCTCCCGAATTTGCGGCGCGAGTCCGCTGGTGGAAACGGTAATGTGGCGAGCGCCGATGCCGAGGCCCCATGGCGCGTTCATAATGCGAATCGCGCGTAGAAGATTCTTCAGGTTGGCCAGCGGCTCGCCCATGCCCATGAACACGACGTTATCGATTTTTTCTCCGCTTTTCTCTTCGACGGCGATGAACTGTTGCACCATCTCGGCTGCGTCTAGATTCCGCGTCCAGCCTTCGAGTCCGCTCGCACAAAATTTGCAGCCATATGCGCACCCGACCTGGCTTGAGACGCAAATTGTCCGGCGATCTGAAGGTTGACCATAAAGTGCGGGCGACGCTGGAATGAGCACCGACTCGATCAGGTTTTGGTCGCGTAACCGGAAGAGAAATTTCTGCGTCGTATCGTTTGAGCCGAGGACGCGGACGACTTCTGTATTGGGTGCCTCAAATTCCGCTGCGAGGTCCGAGCGTAACTCGTTAGGCAGATCTGTCATTGCCTCAAAAGAAGCGACGCGTTTTTTATAGATCCAGTCGGTAATCTGTTTCGCGCGATACGAAGGCGCGCCGCGTTCGCGCAGAAAATCTGCCAATTCTTCCAGGATGATTCCGGTGAGCGACGGCTTCACGAGGAAGTCTACCGTGTCGGATGTCAAATGTCAGGAATCAGCTGTAGCGGTCTGATGATGCATGACAATCAGGAGACTTGGTAGACGCAAGTGAATCGCACGCAACGATACAAGATAGATGCTTTGGCAAGGACAAAGAGAAAGCGAAAACGTTGAAGACGCTCGCGGATCCGGCGGCGGACGCCTCGTTATGGGTGGCGGAATTGGCACCGTCATTCTCGTAGTTCTTTATCTCGTGCTGGGCGGAGATCCTCAGTCATTGTTTAATGCGCAGCAGCAGGCGCAACCATCACAACCGGCGCAGATCAATACTCAAGCGCCACGCGATGACGCATCAAAATTTGTCGCGGTTGTTCTGGCCGATACCGAAGACGCTTGGAATACGGTCTTCCGGCAAATGGGCCGTGAGTACCAGGAGCCGAGGCTCGTGCTCTTCACGGACATGATTCAGTCCGGCTGTGGCTTCGCCAGCGGCGCAACCGGACCATTCTATTGTCCGCAAGATCGCCGCGTATACATCGACCTCGGTTTTTTTCATGAACTTCAAGATCGGCTCGGTGCAGGAGGCGATTTCGCAGAGGCCTACGTTATCGCGCACGAAGTTGGACATCACGTGCAGAAACTGCTCGGCATTACCGATCGCGTGGATGCGGCGCGCCGTCGAGTCAGTGAAGCTGAGTACAATCGCCTTTCCGTCCGGCTAGAGCTGCAGGCTGATTTTCTCGCAGGGGTTTGGGCCCGTTATGCCGATCGCGTTAAGCATGTGGTGGAGGCTGGCGATATCGAAGAGGCGATGCGCGCGGCCAGCGCGGTTGGCGATGACAGACTTCAACGGCGCTCGCGCGGTTACGTTGTACCCGACTCATTTACCCACGGGACGTCGGAACAACGCGTCCGGTGGTTCCGCCGCGGATACGAGACAGGCGATCTCAGCCAGGGCGATACGTTCAATGCACGCGAGTTGTAACTAGAAGTTTCGTTATCGGTGTGCGGACCCAACCTCGCGTTAGTGTTGCAGAAAAATCTGCATGTTCTGAAAATCAAAGGTGATCGCGTAAGGCTTGAAAAAATCGTGGCCGACCATGCCCGCGAGGTGAAAGCCGAACATGTTTTCCCACGGGAAGGGCCCGTCATAAAGACCTGGGACATTTTCTTCCTTTAGGTCCCCGAACGAAAGTTGATGCACGATATATGGCACGGTCTTCAACGTGCCGCCTCCGCCGGCGCCTTCAGTAGCTTTGTTTTCCTCCAGCTTGATCCCGGCCTCCTTGATAATCGACTCCGCAAGTTTAACACCCGCGCCCGCCAGACCTGTGTCAACGAAGAGGAGCGTGGGCGGGAGCGTCTCCACACGACCCCAGCCCACCATGAAATGGTCGCTGGCCAGCCACATGGGAACTATGACTCTCTTGCCTGAAGACTGTGCCTTAAACTCTTCCAAGCTTTTGGCGTCTTTCCGGCGCAGCACAAGTTCGCCGTGCGGATAATCCATCGTGGTGAGAAAATGGTAAAACAGAGTAGTTCCGATAATTCCATCGAGTTGTTTCACGCCAAATCCCTCCGACAACTGGCGCAGAGGAAGCATTGCCGTGGGTACATTCTTAATTGTCCAATCGCCAAGTGTGAGTGACTCAATCCGTCCAAGCTGAACCTCAGCGTGTTGTCCGCCGGAAAAAGTGCCTTGTACCGCGCCGAATTGCGGGATGCCAAGCTCCCTGGCAAAATGAGTGTCGAGCGTGACCTCCGAACCTCCGGTATCGAGGAAGAAAGTGACTTCCTTGCCGCCGTTTACGCGGACACTGATCACGGGCAGCGGATCAGTTTTTACGAACTTCACACGCGTGTTTGTATCATCGCTTTGCAATTCATAAGGGGTCTGGCCCTTGAAACTCTCCAACATCGGAACGTTCAGTGTCGGATACTGCTCGCGAATTAGCTTGTTGCTGCTCACATTAACGCCTTTCAGTGAAGCCGCTGCTTTTTGGAAATCGTCGCGGCGATAAAACGCCTCGGCCAGCATGACCTTTGGACCGGGATTCTCCGGCTGCAGGGTTATCGCCTTTTCCAGCCATTTCTGCGCGTCGTCGAGTCGGTTCGAAAGTAACGCGATCCGACCGGCTTGGAGGATTGCCGAATAGTCCCTGGGGTTTTGAGCGACGATTTGCAAATACAGTTTGGCAGCCTCAGAAAACTTCCCTGCCTGAAAGAGCCGACCCGCCGAATCGATTCCTGATTGCTTGGGCTGCGTTGTAGGTTCAGCTGTAGCCGCTGTCGCTGACTGCGGCCTTATAGCACTCGCAACGACAGTAATCGCGACACCACAGAGAGCGATGTTAATGATAGATTTCATCTGGATTTCCTAATCAGCGTTATCGGCGCAACGTATCATTCACATGAGTTTTGTCGTTCATGATGCAGAGCGCCCACGCATCCGCGGTGTGCTGGCGCCCGTAGTGACCCCATTTACAGCCGATCTTGCGACTGACCAGGAACGGTTCATCAGGCATTGCCGATGGTTGCTTTCTCAGAATAGCGGACTGGCTCCGTTCGGCACGACTAGTGAAGCGAACTCAATGTCGACAGACGAGCGCGTTTTGTTGCTCGATGCACTGGTGGCAGCCGGCATCGATCCGTCGCGCATGATGCCGGGTACCGGTTGCTGTTCGATCACTGAGACAGTTGCGCTCACGACACATGCCGTTGAACACGGTTGCGCCGGTGTGCTGATGTTACCGCCGTTTTATTACAAGGACATCACCGAAGAAGATCTCTATCGTTACTTCAGCGAAGTGGTGCAACGTGTTAGCGACGCGCGGCTGCGAATTTATCTCTATCATATTCCACCCGTGGCGATCGTTGGTATCTCGCCAGGACTGGTCGAGCGTCTCCTGAAGGCTTATCCAAATACCATCGCCGGCATCAAGGATAGCTCCGGCGATTGGAACAACACCAAAACCTTTCTGGACGCATTTGCCGACACCGCGCATCCGGCTCGGACTGAGTTCGACGTGTTTGTCGGCAGCGAATCGTTTCTGCTCGCAAATATGCGCAATGGCGGTGCGGGCACGATTTCCGCGACGGCAAACGTGAACCCGGCAGCAATTTACGAGTTGTACACTGTAACGTCCGCTGTCTCAGCGGAAGTAGATCCAGAATTCCAACAGGCGCGGTTAAACGCCATACGTGAAGTTTTCACTAACAGAAAGTTTCCCTCGGTGATCGCGGTTTTGAAACAGACGATTGCGATCTATGTGGGCGACCCAGAATGGATCAGGGTTCGGCCGCCGCTGGTCAGCCTGACGACCGAGCAGGCGAAGTCGCTTGGCGCCGAATTAAAAGCGGTCGGCTTCGCGATGAACGAAGTCCCGACAGACTGAGCAGAGGACGAAGTGCGCGAAATTACCCAAAATTTAAGCCGAATCCGGGACCAAATTTGTCGCAAATACGAAGTACATTAAAAGGAAAAACATGAAGATCTATGTACTAACAGCGATAGCGGCGTCTGCGCTGCCGTTCATGGCCTTAGGCCAGACGACGGACGAGCAACAGACGACAACGCAGGGGCAGACGAAAGAGACACAAACTACTGCACCGGCAAAAGGGAAGCACATGCGTCCCCCACAGAATACGAGCAACCCGCAGTCAAAACCTGAGGCAGGGACCAATGTGCGCGGACAAACAAATGTTAAGGGTCGATCCCACGTAAACGGGACTCAACCTGGTATGCACTCGACTACGAATCAGACGACGACGGTGAATAAGGACGAGTTTAGAACTCGCCATAGCGAGGTGTTCAGCCTTGGGCGGCATCCGAAAGAGTTCTACGTGCAACGATACGGGGCCAGCCATTTCCGGTTGATCGGAAATGCGTATTACGTTTTCCTGGACGGGTGTTGGGCCGCGGTTGATGTAGACGGTTTTACCTATACGCAGAGAGTGATCTGCCCAGGCGATTCCGATTTTGTTGAAGTTGTGGACTAGTGCATCCTTGCGCAACACATATAAGCGCTCCGGTTAATCCGGGGCGCTTTTTTTTGGTCGGGCGGAAAGCCAACCGCGTGTCCTGTTCGATACGAACTCTGAATACAGGTCTATGGATGAAGCACAGGCAACTAGTGGGAAGATTCTTTGCGGCACCGCAGGGCTGGGCACCGTGACGCCACAGATGGTCGAGGAGCGGGCACGTGAGATCGGGCGCAGTGAGGGACGCTCAGAGCCAAATGATCTCGACAGAACATATGCGCGCGAGCAACTGACCGGTAATACGTCGGATTCCGAGAAACTCCCCACGAGGGAAGAACCCGGTCGCGATTGGCAGATGCCACTGGTCTCGACGGGCCAGAAAGCTCCGACCGTGCGGCCGGAAGATGACGAAAACATCGTCGAAAAATTGGTTCAAGAAGGCATCGAGGAAGCGGACCATAATCAGCGTTTAAGTGCTGAGCAAAATAGAGAGAAATAAGTCGCTACCTGTTATAGCAGGAGAGGAAATCGGCAGGATCACGGAAAGTTTCGATTGCGCCCGCGTCGCGCAACACTGATTCCGGCGCGCGGCCGCAAAGAAACGCAATCGTTTTCAGGCCGAGTTTTCCGGCGGCTTCGATATCGAATCTTGTATCGCCGACCGTCACAACCTCGGCAGGCGAAAGATTTCCTAGCTTTTCCAACGAAGCCGCAAAAATATCGGGAGCCGGCTTCGAACTGTCGGCATCGTCACCCGACACACAGCCGTCAATGAGATCGCCGACGTTCAAAAAATCGACGTAATACTCCGTGTCCGCCCTCTTGCCAGAACTGGCGAGCACGATGTGTTTGTTATCGTCGTGAATGCGCTGAAAAAGCTCGCGCACTCTGGGAAACGGCCGGACCTGTGGAAGATATTCTTTTCTGAACAGCTCAGACCGATATTCATCCAATTCTTTGCCGAAGCGTTTGATCTCTTCGTGCGTGAGAAATTCCGGTAAATATTGGTCGGATCCTTTGCCGATCTGCGCGCGTAATTGGTCTCGAGGAAATTGTTTGCCGAATCGCCGGAACGCGCGGGCCCAGGAATCAACGTGCAGTTCATTGGAATCGACGAGGGTGCCGTCGATGTCGAATATGAAAGCGATTACAGAGGGCAAGCGCATCTTCTGAATTTAAATCGGGTTTCGCTGGTGAACTGCGCTGAGCCGCGCGTGAACTCTTTGTTTTTAGAAACACCATCGTTTTCAGTCCGGCTCAGTGCGAAGACACGATAGGGATGTAGTGCGTGCGAAAAAACGATCTCATTCACACGGCGATCTAACTCTGCTCGTAATCGCAGTTTTCAAATTCGTAAAAGGGGCGTTGCTTCTGACGCTGGCATTTGGCGCGTTGACTTTGCTTCACAAGGATGTGGCGTCGCAGATCGAACATTGGCTCAATCAGCTGCGGATCGATCCCGATAATGAATTTATCGGAACTCTTCTGAGTAAGCTGCAGCTCGTGCACACGAAAGAGCTAAAGGAAATGAGCGCACTAGGCGCAGGCTACGCCGCGCTGTTCCTCACTGAAGGGACCGGTCTGCTTTTCCGGCAGCGGTGGGCGGAATGGATGACTATTGTTGTGACAAGCTCATTGATGCCGTTGGAGGTGTATGAGCTGATTAAGGAATTTACGGTCGTTCGTCTATTGGTGGTGCTGGTAAATGCCGCTGTGGTTTTGTTTCTGATTTATCGAGTTCGACAAAAAGAGAAATAAACAGGAGAAAGCAAGAACGCGTGAAAGCGATCAGAGTGAAGGAATTTGGCGGCCCGGAAGTTCTGCGTTTGGAAGAAGTGCCGGCGCTGCAAGCAGGCGCCGGTCAGGTGCTCGTGCGAATGCACGCGGTCGGCATCAATCCGGTAGAAACTTATATTCGCGCTGGAACGTACGCGCGATTGCCAGAATTGCCTTACACGCCGGGCAACGACGGCGCCGGGGCGGTCGAGGAAGCCGGCGTGGATGTGAGTGAGTTTAAAGCCGGCGATCGGGTTTATACCGCGGGATCCATCAGCGGAACGTATGCAGAGTTTGCATTGTGCAAAAAGGAGCAGGTGCATCCGTTGCCAGAAAATATTTCGTTTGCCCAAGGTGCGGCGATAGGGACGCCGTACGCCACAGCGTACCGCGGGTTGTTGCAGCGCGCCGGTGCGAAGCCCGGTGAAACCGTTCTAGTGCATGGTGCGAGCGGCGGTGTCGGGACTGCAGCGGTGCAACTCGCGCGTGCCCACGGTCTGCGCGTGCTCGGAACGGCGGGTAGCAATCACGGAATGAAGCTCGCACGCGAACAAGGCGCTCACGAAGTGTTCGACCATCGCACGCCCGATCATTTTGAGCAGATAATGAAAGCGACGGGCGGACACGGCGTCGACGTAATCGTGGAAATGCTCGCCAATGTGAATCTTGGGAAGGATCTGACTATCCTCGCAAAAGGCGGTCGCGTCGTGATCATCGGCAGCCGCGGACCCGTGGAAATTAATCCGCGCGACACGATGCAGCGCGATGCCGATGTGCGCGGCATGATCTTGCCGAACACGCCCCCGGCAGCGCTGGCAACCATTCACGGCGCGCTCGTGTCGGGCTTGGAACAGGGGACGTTGCATCCTGTAATCGGCAAACAATTTTCGTTAGCTGAAGCGACGGAGGCGCATCGAGCGGTGATGGAGCCGGGTGCGTTAGGAAAGATCGTGCTCGTGCCGCGAAAGCAGGAAGACAAAGGCTGATCACGAAGCCAGGAAACAAACGGAAGCGATGACCAACTATTTCGTTTCTCGCCAATTGACGTCTTCGTCGCTAGGACGGTCGATTAATGTGTTCAACTTTACCGAACGTGCATTACCCCTTCTTCGAGCGAAGCTGCGACTGCGTTTGGACCTAAGTCGCTGCTTTAGGAGCGCTCAAGCTTTTGTCGTAGAAGCCAGAGCGGTCGAAGCAGCAAGGGCGGCGCTTCCCACCCGCGAGCATCGAGCAGGCATTTTTGATCCGGCGCGCGCGCGTCTCTTCCTGCTTGGCAGAGGTGATCCACTGGATCCAATCTCTGCGCGCGATCGGCGTGACGTCCGACCACAATTTTCTCGCCTCCGGAGCGGCGGTTGTGAGAGCTTTTCTCAGATCCGCCGGCACTTGTGGTTCCGGTTCGTTCGCGGCCGGTGCGATCTCCAGCGTGACAACGTCCCCCGCCTCTGCGCCCGCAGCTTCGCTCAGCTTCCGATCGACTTTGAGCCAGTGGCTTTTCTGGCCGTCCGGCTCGAGCATCGCTTGAAAACTGACGCCATTAATGGTGCCTTCAATCGCCGTCATGCCGCGCGAGGGAAGCTTCGCACTGGCATTCTTTGGCAGGACGAGAAAGGTCCAGGAGCCGGCCTTTCCGCGTTGATCCGCCCGAGGGCGGGCCAGCTCCATTGCGGGACGGACGAGTTTCGCTTTGAAACGAATCAAGGTTTTGGTCATTTGGCTGGTGTCATTGATAGGATTCTCTTCATCGGCTGGTTAAATTTTATCACGTAGCCTTGTGAAATGGTCACGCAAAAAGGATAGCGTGTAAGCGTCTCGCTTCTGTAAGTCGCGATCAATCTCCGACACACGTTCATGGCAAAAATCTTGTGTGCCATCGACGAACTCCGCGATTGCCACCTCGAGAGCACGCTGTGCGCGATTGATACGGGCGGATTCGTCGCGCTCCAATAGCTTCACAGCATGTGAGTCAATGGCATTGAGTTCCGTGGATGCATACTGCTCGACGAAATACTGAAAAGATCTTTTCAGACGCGCGTAATCGAGGTCAGAAAACACGGCGACATCCTAACAACTGGAGCCCACGGACCGCAGTCGCCCGATTAGACGTTCGCCCTCCACCCGTGAATGAGTCCGCCAATAACAAGTCCTCCGACAGCGCCAAGCACGAGGATGGGGATATACTTGTGAGTGATGATGGCGTCTGGCAGGCTGATGAGTAGACCGAATAGAAGGCCAACCATCCACCCAGGCCACCTCGGCAACTGCACACATCCGATGACAAATCCGATAGCGAAGCGGCTAGTGAACGCGCCTAACAGAGCTGTCTTTTTATCGGGAAAAGACATAGGCAGCATCAGGCCGACATCCAGCGCGCCGAACACCAGTCCCGCGATCACACCAAGAATGGCTTTCGACATGGTCGCTGGTCTAACAGAAACGTCGCGCGCTCACAACACTAAGGAGAATCGACGACACAGCTGCGTCTAATCCAATCACTTCCTCAGCATTGAATCGCGTTTCGTTTTAAACTCGGAGCCCGGTTTCCATTCGGGAAACTTCTCACCATTGGCAACTTCGTAACCGACTTCGAATAACAGTTGAACATCCTGCACGCAGCCAGAGAGGTCCCAATCGGGACGAACGTTGTCAGTGACTTGGTGGTAATCTGTCGAGTCAAATTCGTCGGAGCGCAGTGGCGCGGTCTCGGGACGGGAGAGAAGATGTTCGCCTTTGCCGATGTAAAGCGACGGCAGGCCGACTTTCGAGAATTCGAAATTGTCAGCGCGATAAATCTTGCCTTTGTCAGGGCGGCTGTCCGTGATCGCGCTGCGGCCCTGCTGTTTGGCCGCGGCAGCGAGAAGATCGTCGACCGTAGAAAAGCCAAGACTCAGATCCTCAATGTCGCGCGCTTTGCCCCAGACGTTCATGCTATCGAGGTTGATATCCGCCAGCGTTTTCTCCAAAGGATACAGAGGATGCTCCGCGTAATATTTGGCACCGAGCAAGCCCGCTTCTTCGGCTGTCGTCGACATGAATAACACAGACCGTTTCGGCGGCGGATTTACTTTCGTGAAGGCAGTCGCGAGTTCGATGACAGACGCAACACCTGACGCATTGTCGATTGCACCGTTGAAAATCTGATCGCCCTGCAATTCGGGATGTCGCCCGAGATGGTCCCAGTGCGCTGTGTAGATAACGTATTCGCCGTTTAATTTCGGATCGCTGCCTTCGAGTTTGCCGATCACGTTGTGCGATTTGAACGAGCGAACCTGCTGCTTGATCTCAATGTTGGCTTTGGCATTCAGAACCACAGGCCGAAAGTCTTTGGTGACTGCGGATTTCTTGAGCGCATCGAAATCCTGACCGGAATCGGCGAATAATTTTTTCGCAACATCGACTGTGATCCACGAACGTGCCGAGACGGCGTCCGTATTTTTGTTCGGATTATCGAGTTCGAAGTTTTCTTTGCTCCAGCTCGACTTTACGACCTGCCAGGGATAAGCGGCGGGTTCTGTCTCGTGGATGATGATCGCCGCCGCCGCGCCTTTTTGCGCTGCGATTTCGTATTTGTAGGTCCAGCGGCCGTAGTACGTCATGGCTTTGCCCTTGAACATCTTGTCGTCGAGCTTTGAGCGATCTTTTGGATCGGGAATCGGGGGATCACCGATGAGCATGAGCAACGTCTTGCCCTTCACATCAACATCTTTGTAATCGTCCCAGCCGTACTCCGGCGCGACAACGCCGTAACCGACAAATACCACATCTGACTTCTCGATCTTAATCTCCGGCTGGAGCCGCGCCGACGAAGCAACGAAATCATCCTGATTTTTCAGATCCATCGTTTTGTCGCCAACGACAAAGGACATTCGCGGTTCGCTTTTGATCCCGGCGAGGGGAACTTCCTGCGTGTATGTCCCGTCGGGATTTCCCGGCTTAAGTCCGATCTTTTTGAACTGATCGGTGATGTATTTAACCGAAAGCTCCTCGCCTTTTGACCCAGGTGCGCGCCCCTCAAATTCATCCGATGCGAGAACTTTGATGTGTGCGAGCAGACCGTCCGGCGTGATCGCCTCAAGCGCAGGCTGCAAGCGCTCCTTTAGTTCATCATTTCCAAGGAGCGACGCCGCTGCGGCGAAAAAGAGCGCGAGTAACAAGCGCAAAATCTTCATGCCTGTTCATTAGCGGCGCTTCGCGACCACCGCAAATCGATCCCGCGCCCGCTCATTTGTGTTTGCCACACAAAAGTAACAGTAATTTTTTTGTCACTGAATAGCGTTGTTCTTACGCTTCTTCGCCGGTATGCAGTCATTGACTTCTCGCCAACGCGATCCACTCCACGTTTTCGAGACGCAACAGCGATTTTCATTTGGCGAATCCAGCGAGGAGTTTCATGCGCCTCGGCGATATCGCGCCGCGTGGATTTCCGACACACACCTGGGAACGCGCGGCTGCAACGCCACTGCGCTGCTGGATTTTTTGCGCGAGAACGATTTCGACACGCTATACATCGTGGGCGATCTGATCGATGTCTGGTCGTTACGTCGCGCAATTTACTGGCCACAACAACACAACGACGTCATGCAAAAAATTCTGCGCAAAGCCCGCAAGGGAACGCGGGTAATTTACATCCCTGGAAATCACGACGAACTGGTGACGAGCTTCTGTGGGATCTTACGGAAATATCGAGATTAAGGAGAAGGCAATCCATGTGACCGGCTCAGGCGAGCGGATCTTGATTATTCATGGTCACGAACTCGACGTGGTGGTGTCCGGCAGCGGCCGGATGAAGTGGCTCGCGTTCGCAGGCGATGTCAGCTACCAATTTCTCCTTTCGCTTAATCCGCTGATCAACTTTGTCAGGCGGCATTTCGGTCTGGGCTACTGGTCGCTCAGCGCGTATGCCAAGCGAACGGTCAAGGACGCCGTCAGCTTCATTGGTAAATTCGAAACCGCTGTAGCGCATTATGCGGAGCGTTATCACGTGGATGGCGTACTGTGCGGGCACATCCACAGCGCAGCGATCCGCGAATTCGGCACAGTCGCTTATTACAACTGCGGTGACTGGGTGGAGAGCTGCACGGCGCTGGTCGAAGGGGACGATGGAATGATCTCGCTACTTAACTACCACTCGCTCTCCTCGAGCGGGCGCGCAGTAGCTCCGATCGATTCCGAGCGGCCCAAACAGACCTTGGTGAGCAATTAGAACTGTAGGGGCGTCTCTGTGAGACGCCGCGGCGTTTGACACAAACGCCCTACAATGACCGCTTCAACCATGGTGAATTCTCATTAACACCTGCTTTAGCTGGATGTTACAGCGCCTCTTGGACTGTCAGAACTTTTTCTGCACGATATGCACCTCGTTGAAGCGAGGTCCCAATGAGAGCATTCGTCGAATTCGGAATTCAGAGTGCCAACGCGAAAATCTCGACACCAAACATGATGTGTTTAGGATGCTCACCTTGTGCGGCGGGACAATCGATCACAACACAATCGCGAAATTGAACGGAAATTTTTGGTCAAATCGCTGCCGGATAATCTTAAGCGGGCGCGTCATTTCGTTATCGAGCAAGGTTACCTGGCAACTGAATCAGCTGGTAGACAGGTTCGCCTGAGAAAGACGGGGAGCGCAACCTCTCTCACGTTTAAGGTCGGTCGAACAAGTCATCGCGAAGAACGCGAGATCAAGCTGGGCCCGAAACAGTTTGCAGCGCTGTGGCCCGGCACGGCTGGAAGACGACTGCGAAAGGTGCGTTACGAAATTCCGTGGGATAACGTCATGATCGAAATCGATATTTATCGCGGCCGACATGCAGGTCTTGTTGTGGCGGAAGTGGAATTCCGGGATAGTGCCAGTTGCCGCAGATTTAAAGCGCCCTGGTGGTTTGGACGGGAGGTGACCGGCGAAAAACGTTACAGCAATGTGCGTCTCGCTCTCCAATAGCAAACGCCCATGGCTTTCCGTTTGAGATTGCACGAACCGCTGCCGAAAGGACTCAAGCGAGTCTTTTGCGAACAAATCGATTCGGCTTTGCATTTGTGCCAACACCCCGCCAAACAACGCGGCGTCACTGTGCACGAGGTTCGCAAGCATCTTAAAAAACTGCGTGCCGCAATGCGGCTCGCAACTGGCGCGATCGACAAGAATTGTGACGCGGAAGAGGATCGTTGCGTGCGCAATATCGGACGATTGATTTCAGACTTGCGCGATGCGCAGGTGCGATTGCAGACGTTTATTCAACTTCGCGATGAATCGAGAAAAAATTCCGAACAAGAGCTCTTTCCGCGCACGGAGGAATTGTTAGTGCTCGAACGCGAAAGTTTTTCCGCGGCATTCGCCGGATGGCAAAAGGAAGCGATACCACAACTGCAAAACCTGAAAGCACGTCTAATGGCGTGGCCACTAGACGGCCTGGCTTGGAAACAGGTCTGCATCGCGGTATGCAAGACCTACAGGCGCGGCCAGCGCGCACTTGCCACAACGATCCACGATCCGGAGCCGGAAAACTTTCATTCCTGGCGCAAGCGGGTGAAGGATGTGTGGTATCAGCTGCGAATCTTGCAGCCACTGAACCGAAGAGTCTTGAAAGAGATGGGTCAGGATACGGAGGTGCTGGGCGAATTGCTGGGGAGTGAGCACGATTTGGATTTTCTGCGCGCGCGTCTGGAGAAGGAAAGCGGTGATGAAGTGCTCGCCGGCGAACTGGCGCGGCTCGATAAATCGATTGGCAAACGCTGCAAACGACTGCGCCGCGATGCAATTGAACTCGGACGGCGTTTCTATGCCGAATCGTCGAAGGCGTTCGCAAAACGCATTTCCATCTTCGCCGACAAACGATCGTAAGACTGTATCACGCGTTTAATTCGCGGTCGTACGCTTCGAGGTATTTGATTCCCGACCCGGTGTTGAATACGACGACGCGTTCACCGGACACGATTTTGCCCGCCAGGTGAAGCAATGTCAGAGCTGCAAAACAAGCAGCGCCTTCGGGGCAGAGAAAGAGACCTTCTTTTGCTCCGACCTCACGCGCGACGCGGATCATTTCTTCGTCATCGACGGCAATCGCGCCGCCATTAGACTCTCGAAGAATTTTCAGGATTAGGAAATCACCAATCGCTTTGGGAACTCGCAGACCGGAAGCAAGCGTGTGCGCGTTGGGAAATTCTGCAGCGTTATTTTCTCCGGCTTCGAAAGCGCGAACGATCGGTGCGCAACCGGCAGCTTGCACCGCAAACATGCGCGGCCGGTTTTTTCCGATCCAGCCGAGTGTTTCCATCTCGTCAAACGCTTTCCACATCCCGATAAGGCCGGTGCCGCCGCCGGCGGGATAAAGAATGACATCGGGCAACTGCCAATTGAGTTGCTCCGCTAGTTCGTAACCGAGCGTCTTTTTTCCTTCCACCCGATACGGCTCTTTGAGTGTGGACATGTCGAACCAACCTTCATGTGCTTTGTGGCGGGCGATTTCCGCCGCGCAATCGGTGATCAATCCGTCGATCAGGGTCACGTGAGCACCCAGTTCGCGACACTCGATGATATTCGCGCGCGGTGTGTCACGCGGCATGAAGACGTGCGCCTCCACACGGGCTCGAGCCGCATACGCAGCAAGCGCGCCGCCGGCATTGCCGGCACTCGGGACTGCGAGCTTTGTTGCGCCGAGATATTTCGCCATCGAAACAGCGACGCTCATTCCTCGTGCTTTGAAGCTTTGCGTCGGGTTCAGCGACTCATCTTTGATCCAAAGATCAACATCCTGATCGATTTGCTTTGCACGCAGCAGCGGTGTGCCGCCTTCGCCTAACGAGACCGGCTCAACATCGGCTGGCAACGGCAACACTTCGCGATAACGCCACAATGATCTTTCGCGCGCGAGCAGTGCCTCGCGGGTCAGGGTTCGACTTGCCGCGGCGAGATCGACGATTGCAAACAACGGTTTATTGCAGGAGCCACAAAGATTTTGCAGCCGGGACCACTCGTGCTCACGTCCGCAGGCGCTGCATTCGAGAAGCTTCAAAAGCATGGGGCAATTGAAGCGTACATCTCTGAGGAGCGCACGCGCCCTCGCGGGTCGAAACGGAAGTCAGGCAGCCCTGCCTGACTCGGAGGGCAAGCTGCCATGTCGGCCGAGATAGACTGGCAGTCTGTCTTCCAGAGAACACCGCTTGCGACTCGTGTTAGATTAAAAGCCAAATGA
Organism: uncultured Verrucomicrobiae bacterium; assembly: GCA_963805485.1. GTDB lineage: Bacteria > Verrucomicrobiota > Verrucomicrobiia > Chthoniobacterales > UBA10450 > Udaeobacter. Next base: position 208,190 of record CAWDUN010000004.1, read on the forward strand.
ATTTGCTAACGCTGACGGAAATTCGCCGGGCGACGCAGAATGGAACGACGTCTGCACGTGTGCACGTACAGGTGGAAAACGCGACGCCCAAACTCACGCGCGAACAACAGCCGTATTGCGAGCTTACGTTAGCGGATGCATGCGACCGGATGACGCTGCGTGTCTGGAGTGATCATCCTGCGTACAAAGCGTGCAGCGCGTTAACTAATCAGGATTTCATCGAGCTGACGGCGGAATTTTACCAGTCGCAATACGGACTCGATGCACGCAAGTGGATGGTTCGGCCGCTGACAGAGCAGGAAAAGAACGAATTACTCGAAGGCCCCGCAGATTTACGCGCCAAACAGGCGGCCGATTTCGAATTCGTCAGGCAAAGTGTGGCCGCCATCAGCGATCCACGCTTGGCGGCGTTGGGTAAAGCTTTTCTCAGCGAATGGGGCGACCGGTTCCGGCGCACGGCGGCTGCGCGCAATTACCATCACGCGCGGCGGGGGGGACTGGTCGAGCACACAGCGCAAATGATGCGCGTCGCCAGGCAAATCGCGCCGCTGTACGCTGAGTTGAACCGTCGACCTGTTACTCACGGGAATTCTCTTCCACGATTCCGGAAAACTCTGGGAGAACGCGTTGCCCGAGAACGGATTCGTAATGAGTTATGACGAGCTCGGCGAACTGATGGGACACATCTCCATCGGAGTCGAATTGGTCAACGCGTTATGGAGAAGGTTGAGCGCCGAAAACGCTGAAGCGTGGAAAACTCTGACACCGGCGTCGGAGGATGTTCGAATACATCTGTTGCACCTCATCGGCGCTCATCATGGCGAGCCGGCATTTGGTTCGCCCGTTGCGCCGAAAACGCCGGAAGCAATGGCGCTTCATTACATCGACAATCTGGATGCACGTCTAGAAATGTTTGCGGCCGGTTACACGACAGCCAAACCGCTCGCCGCGCGCATCTTTGATCGCGTGCGTCCGCTGCCTGGAAATCTGGTCAAATCGCTGGAGAAATTCCATCAAACACCAAATGCCGCTGAAGCCGACAAACTTCTGTGAGGCGATACGAGCACACGCAAATCGGTCATGTAATTATCTGGTCGCTGCTCGCGATCATTGTAATTGTTAACGGCGGGTTGATAGGCCATCACAGACCGCCACTGGCTGTTTCGATCATGCTGCTGGTCTGCCTTGTTCTGTTCTACAGACTCAAAGTTACGATCGACGATGAAACCTTATGCGCATCATTTGGACCCGGCGTTGTCCGCAAGAGAGTGCGGCTTGCGGACATCGTCGGGTGCGAGCCAATTCGCATCCGCTGGTGGTATGGCTGGGGAATTCATGTGACGTCTTGCGGTTGGCTTTACAATGTTTCCGGCTTCGATGCGGTGGCGATTACGTTGCGCGATGGGAGAAAATTTGCGCTTGGCACTGATGATCCCCAGGGGCTTACAGAGGCAATTCGGTGGAGGATTTCATGAGTGCACCCTGCATACCTACTGCAGCTGCCGGAACCAGCGGAGCGCGATCGAAGTTTGCGCATCATTCGCTTCGTGCCCGCCGCGGAACGTGCCTATTTTTATCCTTTGAAATCCGGTGCGTTTGATAGAACCGGCGACGTTGTACTGCTGTTCCAAAGTGGCGATCCGATCGTCGCGTCCGGCGCTGATGTAAACCGGCGTCAGCAGAAACTGCTTGCCAGGCGCGACGCGCGCATACCCTTCACTCAAGCGGTCTTCGTTAGCACCCGTGATGTAAATCCCCGCAATATGAGAGCCATGCTTCGCCAGCAATGGTGCGACCACGCCCACGCCTTTCCCGCCGCCCGAAAATCCAGCACACGCGACCGGCCATTCGTTAGAACCGGGAAAGCTGCGGTGCAGCGCGTCGATCGCGGCAAGCGTCATCGCCCCACGCCACGCGGCGGTGTCGCTACGCGCACGCTGCGGACCGTCACCCGCAAGCACGACCCAACCTTCTCTCAGTCCAATTCTGCCATAGAAATCGGCAAGGTCATCGCGATTTTGCCGCTTGGAATCGCTGGTGGAGCAGACGACCAATACGGGCCATGTTTTTTGTGGATCAAAATTCGAAGGAGTGGCAAGCACGGCTACTGCATTCGTCGGCACAGCGTTTCCGCCTTGAGTGGCCAGGGATTTTTCTTGCTCGCTTAAGGGAACGTTAGCTTTGACCGTCGAACCTGGAGAAAAAGTGACTCCGGCGAATGTCAACGAAGCTGCTGTTGCTGCGGCGACTGAGCCAGCATGGAGTAGTAGGATCGACCCGAGCAATGAAATTACTCGGGCGCGAGTAACGCAAACGTGCTGGGAAGCCGGCGGAATCATGTTGTTCGTAGTCAAAAAACGTGCGGAACGGAACGCTTAAATCTAATCTAGATTGAAAATGTGAAATCGGCCATGGCCCCCCGTATTCGGACAAACGTGCAGGTAATGTTTTTCGACACCGATTGCGGAGGCGTCGTATCCAATATTGCATATCTACGCTTCATTGAGATAGCGCGCACACATTTGGCGGAGGAACTTGGGCTCGCGATCGTGGAAATGGCGCAAAAGGAAACGTACCCGGTTGTGGTGCGCACCGAGATCGACTACCGGCGCGCTGCACGGTTGGGCGACCGGCTTGTCATTGAGGGCTGGCTGGATCGCCCAGAGCGCGCGCGGTTCTGGTGCGCATTCCGCATCACGCGCTCACATGACAACACCTTGATCGCCGAATGCCGCCAGATGCTGGCATTGATTGAGATGCCGACGGGAAAATTGCTGCGTTTGCCTGAGCATTGGAAAACGTACGACAAAGTCGAATCCGGCGAGCGTAGCGAAAGCGAATCTCAAGCCGGAACGATTCCCGGTGGAGCTTGTATGCAATGACCGCAAGCGCCCGCACTCTGAGCATCGAAGAAACGCTGCTGGAACCACGCGCGTTGCCACCGCCGCCCACGCGGCATGCTCTGCTCGTAATACTAATTGCGCTCGCAGCACTGTTACATGTGGTGACCATCGGTACCGGCGATCTCTACAGCGAAACCGAGGGTCAATACGCTGGAGCCGCGCGGGAGATGGTGGCGAGCCATAACTGGTTGCTCCCAACCAATGACGGCATACCGCGTCTGCAAAAACCGCCATTGCTGTACTGGGTCATCATTGCCTCGTACAAAATTCTCGGCGTGAATGAAGCAGCGGCCCGGCTGCCGGTCGCGCTCGCTGTCGTAGCAACGGTTGCACTTATTTTTTTAATCGGCGAAAAGCTTTCGGATTACTGGCGTGGTTTCATCGCCGGCCTGATTTATATCAGCTTCTGCGGCACATTTCTTCTCGCGCGCATCGTCATGCCCGAACCGCTCGTCACCGCATTCATGACCGGTGCAATGTTCTGCGCGATATGCGGCTACGAACGCAGACGTCATCGGCGCCTGTGGTTCGCCGGTGTCTGGATTTTCGTTGCGCTGGCCTGCCTAACGAAAGGTGTGCTGGGCATCGTTTATCCCGCCGTGGTGTTTGTTTTGCTCGCGGTTTTTTATCGCGAAGCGAGCGTTCGATTTCGCACGCTTCTGCGCTGGGAATATGCCTTGATTTTTCTTTTGATCGTCGCGCCCTGGCACGTCTGGGCCCAGTGGCATTTCCCGCATTATTTTCGTTACGTCAGATCCGAATGGCTGGGACATTTGCGCGGGCTCACGGATGAGACGCACGATTTCCTCGGCGTGCCGGCCTATCAATTTATGGTCCTCCACGTGGCCTGGTGGTTCCCATGGTCGATCGCGCTGCTGCCAGGCATTATTTTTGCCTGGCGACGCGTGATCCGGCCGCGGGAGATCAACTTCGGCGATGCATTACTACTTTGCTGGATGGCTGTGGTGTTCATTCCGCTGCTCTTGTTGGGACAGCGACAGGATTATTATTCGATGAGCATGTGGAGCGCGTTCGCGCTCTGGGCAGCCATGGCTTGGGATCGGACTCCCCAATGGTTGCGCGCGACAGGCGCGATCGCGGTAGGTGTCCTGGGTCTGGTCCTTGCGGGCGGAGCGCTGTTTGCGGCGCGGACCGGGCGTGCTCTGAACGGGACCTGGGGAGTGATGGATGCGCGCTGGACAGCTTGGAGAGCCTTGGATGATATGCCTGTGTCCGCCTGGGTAACATTGCGCCCCATGCTCGTGATTACAGCTATCTCATTTGTGTTCTTCTCGATCATAGCGCTCTATTTGATTTTCAAACAACACGCGAAACTCGCGGCCATTGCGCTGGCTGCGTCGATGATTCCAGCCGGTCTGAGCATGGTGATAGGCGTTGCGAAAACCGCGCCCTATTTCTCACTCGCGGATGTCGCCCGTTATCTCAATCCGCGATTGGACACAGGCGGCCACGCGATGTTCGAAGGCCCGCTGGACGATAGCAGCAGCCTTATTTTTTATCTCAATCGACGATTCTTTTTCGTTAACCAAAATCCCCGGAAAGAAGCTCCGATGGGCTCACCTGCCACTGACATTTTTCTGAATGAAGAAGCTGTTCTGGACAAATGGGGTCAACCCGATCCGGTCTACCTGATTGTGGAGCAAAGCCGCGCAGATTACTGGAAGAAAGAAGTTGTCAGCCGTTTTCACGTTTATCATCAGGTCACTACATCCGGTACGTACGTCGTGCTTAGCAATCAGCTCTAGAGAGGTTGATTTGTTGAATGGTTAAAGAGTTAAAAAGGTTCTGTGCGTTTGTTGAAAAATTTCCGCGGTGGCTTAATATGGCCGCTCACTTTCCGTTGTAATCATTTAACCGCTTAATGTTTTAACCGCAGCCATGTCGCAACATCGCAGTTTAAAAGGGGCCAGCACCATTGCCGCTAAACGCAATGTGTTGAAACGCTTCGAGCGTGTCGAGCTTCTCAAGAAACGGAAACAGTGGAAGGACGGTCAGAAAGTGATCGGCCTGCCGAAGACAAAGCCGGACGTTTAGCATTCAGGTCATCCTGAGGGGAGCGAAGCGGAGTCGAAGGATCCGGGAGATTTACCTCTGGGTTTCGCCGCGAGATTCCTCGACTTCGCTCGGAATGACAGTTGGTATAACAGAGCGCCATGCGCCTTAATCGTTTCCTCGCTGCTGCGGGTATCGGATCTCGTCGACATTGCGATGAATTGATCGCAGCGGGCCGGGTCACTATCAACGGTAAGATCTGCACCGACTTCAGCGCGCAGCCTGATGCGCGCGACCACGTCAAGGTGAATGACAAACTTGTTCATGTCGCGCCGCCACTCACCATCATGTTGCACAAGCCAGGCGGCTTCGTTTCGACCCGAAAAGATCCGCACGTACGCGATACTGTTTTTGATTTAGTGCCTGGAAAATTCTCGGGCCTGTTCAACGTTGGACGTCTGGACGCACAAAGCGAAGGTCTGCTTCTCCTAACCAATGACGGAGATCTCGCACAGAGCCTGACGCATCCACGTTACAAAATTGAGAAGGAATACGAAGTAACACTGGATCGCCCGTGGGATCCCGAACTGACGTCGAAATTGCTGCGCGGAATTCTTCTTGACGGCCAACCAGCAAGAATTGCTCGAATCCACTCCGTGTCGCCCGTCCGCTTGCGCGTTGTGCTGCGACAGGGAATCAATCGCCAGATTCGCCGCATGTTCGAAGCCGTTGGTTACCGCGTGAAACATCTCATCCGTGTTCGCATCGCCAATCTTCGCCTTGGCGACTTGCCGCGCGGTCATTGGCGCCCATTGACAAAGCGGGAGCTGGAATCGCTGGAAACACGAGCTTCCGCGAGACCGGCGCGGCCTCGCAGCAACTCCGCAGTTCGCAATGAAACTCGATAATTGTAATGCCCTGATCACGGGGGCTTCAGCAGGCATCGGTCGTGAATTTGCGCGTCAACTCGCCGGTCGTGCCCGCTCGATGATTTTGGTCGCACGGCGTGACGAAAAGCTGATCGAGCTGGCTGATCAACTGCAACTGGAGCATCCGAACTCTCTTGTTCATATTCGAAAAGTTGATCTCGCTGATCTTGGGCAATTGCAGAAGTTCCTGAAGCAGCTTGACCGCGATAAACTCGAAGTCGATCTCTTGATCAATAACGCCGGACTGGGAGACAGCGGTCCTTTTGCCGAGAGCGATCCCGATCGGAACAAGGAGATGACAGTCGTAAACGTCGAGACGCTAACGTTGCTTACTCGTCATTTGGTTCCGCGTATGATCGCACAGCATTGCGGCGCCATTCTCAACGTCAGTTCGTCGGCTGGCTTTCTGCCAATCCCCGGCTCCGCTGTTTACGCTGCCACAAAGGCGTATGTAACAAGTTTTTCCGAAGCGCTCAGAGCTGAGCTCCGCGGAACGGGGGTAAGCGTATGCGCCCTTTGCCCCGGTCCTGTGGTAACAGAATTCCAGCAAGTCGCCAAGCGAGGGGGAGCGCGGCCGGACATTGGTCCGGACTTCCTCATTGTTACAGTTCAACAGGTGGTGCGCGATGCGCTCGCAGCACTCGAAGCAGACCGGCCGCTCGTTGTTCCGGGATTCGCAATGAAGCTGCTGATGCTTCTTGCTCGATCAATGCCAATGCCAGTGCTGCGATGGGTCGCACGAATGTCACCGAGGTCGCGCGGTATTGTGTAGCAAAGGCGTTGCCTGCGCAGAATCGCATACACAGGCTAGCGATGAAACCAGTTGTGTTCGCTCGCGAACACCGACTGAGTGACGGAAATTTCCGAGGCCTGCGAGAACACAACAATTGCGCCGAGCACGACGAGTGGCGAAGCGGCGTCAATCCAGCGAATTTGTCGAAATCTCGCAGTTGCGAGCCGGCACAAGCAAGAAATCCCATAGACGTAACTCAGTGCAAAAGGAATGATCGCGCCACTCAGCAGGCGGCCGGATGTGAAATACGGATGCGAACGGGACGGATTAACACAACTGCCAAAATCAAATTGAAGTGAAAGCAGCCCGAGGAAAGCAACTCCTGCTACCACAGTCAGAATCGCAATGGCGATGGCCCGCCGTTGGAATGCGGAAAGTGCAAAGCGTTTTCTCAATCCGAGGGCTGCCGCCGCAATAAACACCAGCGAAGAAACGGCGTAGAACCGATCCGCTATTTGCCAGTCGAACCTTCTGCCGTGCCACTCAATTTCGCCGCGCCAAAAAGTTGCAATTAAATCCGACCAGAAAACCCAAAGCCCGTGAGGCGTGAAAATCGGATGCTGCCACCATTCACGGAACGGCTTCCGCGTCCAATCCAGGAATGCTATTTTTGCCGTTGATCCGGTGACGTCGCCAAAATGAAGTTTCAGCCAAAGCATCCAACTGCAAATCGGGATGGCGGCGCACAAGAGGAATGCGGCAAGCGCGATTAACCCGGCCCGAGGCTGACGTCGAACGATCCCGCCAAGCCTGATAAGTATGATTACGACCGCTACGACGATCAGCGGCAAGTTCGACAACTTGGTTAGGTACGTAGACGCGATCGCCACGCCCGTGATTGCACCAAACAACAAGCTCGGAGTGTCCATTCGCAACCATTGCAAAACGCATAGGAACAGCACTCCAAAACACAGCGGCGAAAGCACATCGTTGTTCATCGCGTAGAACACATTCTGCGGAATGAAAGCCACGAGTAGCGGCACGCCGATACGGACTTCGACGCGCTCCGGCGCAATTGTTCGCGCGGCCACATAACCCAACCAAACCACGATCGCCATGAGCGCGGCATTTAGGAAGCGAATCCAATACAACAATTGAATGCCGATCAATCCAATCTGCTTGCCAATCCACCACCACAGGCCCGCTAGAGCGTAGTACAGCGGCGGCTGAGATGACTCGAAATTGATTTCGCCACTCCATGCCGCTCGTGTCGCAGCAATCTCCGGTTCCACTGTCGGCCACGATTTTTTCCATAGCGGCGCCGGGATCTTCCCATCTGGAAAATGCTCCGGCGGAAACAGGAACTCCGGCGAAGCATAAGGAACAATCCAGTTCAGCGTTTCTTCTTTCAGCCGATCGAAATCGCGTGGGATCTGACCATGCGAATACTGGGTGATCAGGTCGAAATGCAGATCCTCATCAATGTTGCTAAAGAACGGGAATGCTGCTGAGAAAATGAAAACACGCAGTGCAACGGCTACGCAGAGCAGCAGAATGAGAAAATACTCATTCCTGAAAGATTTTGATTCTGCGGACGCCATGGAAGTTGTGCTGCAAGATTAAAAGCGGCGCAGCAGCGCCGCACTCCAAAACGTACAAAAGAAAAGCGGCGGTCGTATTCGGACCGCCGCTCCGAAACTTTCGAACCCTGTTAGAACAGGAATTCTACGACGATTTGTATTTAACCGAACACCCGTACGGCTTCGTCTCTGGCGTCGCGACGGACTTACCGGACAACGATTGCTCCAGCGCCGCCTTCACGTAGTTCGTAGAACTCGGGATGTCTGACGGGTTTGGGGTGGCTTTGCTGTCAATTGCGCCGCGGTAAATGATTTTGCCTTCCGGATTGATGATCACCATGTTCGGTGTGTTCTTTGCGCCGTAAGCGCGGCCTGCGTTGCCTTCCGAGTCCAGCAGCAGCGCGGTCTCATGCGTCTTCCACGAAGTCACGATTTTTTGCGCCTCTTCAGGCGTCAGATTTCCTTCTGTGCCCGGCGCATTGGAATCGATGGTCAGCCAGACAACGCCTTTGTCGGTAAACTCTTTCTGCAGGTTTTGCATGTTGCTGCTGCCGTAATGCTTTTTCACGAACGGGCACTGGGGATTAAACCATTCAAGGACTACGTATTTGCCCTTGTACTGCGACAGCGAATGCGTCTTGCCGCTCGCATCCGGGAGCGAAAAGTCGGGCGCAGCGCTGCCAACCGGCGGCGGTTCCATGGCGAACGCGGCGGTAGCGATCAATGAGGTGAAAACGGTCAGTATGATTTTCATATTCATAGTTTCATTAGAAACATGGCTGGTGAGATAGTTCAAATTCTCGCGAGTAACATACCTGTAAGAATTTAAATTGAGCAGTGACAGTCCGCGCCCGCCGGCCGTGCGTCACTATCCGCTGAATTTCCGTGCCAGATTTTCCAGCCCGTTGACGAAATTCCGGTTCATCAAATCGACGAGTTGCGCTGCGTACTTCGGATCGATATCGAATCTAGATGACCATTCAACATACGCCCGATTGCCATCCGTAATCGGCGTTACACGTAACGTGGTGCGGTGGTCACGCACGGGAACTGGCGAGCTGACGAATGTGTATGAATAAAAACGTTCGGCATCCGAGAGCGCAAGCAGTCACCTCGCGAAACACCTCGCCGTCTGTTTGAGTCAAAATCCGAACACATCCAACGCGAGTTGGGTCGCCGCCATCCTCAATCGGGCTCGACTTTACAAACGGAAGCCATTCGACCACCGCGTCGAACCGTCGAATCGTGATCCACACTTTTTCAGCCGGCGCGTCCACCACGCGACTCACAAAAACGCGAGGCATTCTAATTTTTTGAAGCGACCCTGCGCGCGACTGTCTCGAGTTTCTCCAGCACCATGCCTTTAGTGAGCACTTCCGGGAAAACAATTGGCTCTTCGTTTTTCGCAGGATAAAGCACGTAGAGCGGAACACCCGGACGGCCGAACTGCTGCAACAATTTTGTGATCACGGGATCGCCGTTGGTCCAATCGGCTTTCAATTTCACAATCCGGTGGCGCTGGAACGCCTCGCGCACATCCCGAGCTTCGAGCACACTGGCTTCATTGAATTTGCACGTAAGACACCACGCCGCGGTGAAATCGACAAAGACAGTCCGGCCCTGTGCAAGTTCGGTTCGCAGGCGTTCGGGCGTGAACGGCTGCCAGTCGCCCCGAATTTGCGAATCGGTGGAAGCAATTTTTGCGGATTGAAATTTGTCGCCGATGAAATAAACACCGCTCGCGATCACGAGCAGGAGCATGAGCAGGAGCGCCAAGATGCGCTTTAGCGCTGATGCTGTGGGCACAACGAACGCGCCTTTCATCCAGCAGGCGACACTGATCATGAGAAGAAAACAGCTGGCCCAAATCGCCCCTTCCAAGCCCCGTTGCGCGCCGACCACATAAAGCAGAAAGAGCAGCGTCGCCAACAGCAGAAAGCCCATGAACTGTTTGACGTGCACCATCCAAGGGCCGGGCTTCGGCAGAAAGCGCAGCCACGCGGGCTGCGCGCTCAAAAGCAGATACGGCGCGCTCATACCGGCAGCAATGGCAATGAACATCGCCAGAATGATCGCCGCTGACTGCGTGAACGCGAAGCCGAGCGCGGTGCCGAGAAATGGCGCCGTGCACGGCGTGGCCAGCACGGTCGCGAACACGCCTTGAAAAAATGAGCCGAGTAGATCTTTGCGCTCGCTCGTCGAAAGCAAATTGCGAGTAACCGATTGTGGCAACGAAATCTCAAACACGCCGAAGAGATTCAGCGCGAATACGAGCACAATCACGCTCAAGACCAGAACGAAGTACGGGTTGGTAAATTGAAAACCGCCCCAGGTTACATCACGCCCGGCACCTTTAAGCACGATCAGCAGGATCGCCAGCGCGAGGAACCACGCAAAGATTCCGATGGTGAACGCAATCCCGCTGCGAAAAATTTTCTGCCGGCTTTGTCCCGCTTGCTGGACAAAGCCAAAAATCTTCAGCGAGATCACCGGCAATACGCACGGCATCAAATTTAAAATGAGCCCGCCGAGAAAACCGAAAAGGAGAAACGTGAAAATTCCGTGCGATGACGCCGGACGAGCGGCAGGTGACGAAGACAATGCTGTCTGCCCCGCCGCGGGCGTACTTGCGATCTGCCACGCCGCGCGATCATTGCCGTTCGGCTGCTGTGCAAACACCACCAGACCCGCTATCGACGACAGATTCTTCGGTGCTGACTCAAGCGGAATGCGAAACACAATTTCATTTTTGTTACGCGATTGAACCGCGGGATGGCCGGTAATCGTGCCCTGCCCCGGCAACGGAAAGAAATCGACTGCTGGATATTTCGCCAAAGTTTCACTCTTAATTTTCAAGTGAAGATCGGATCCAACCCGGCTCCAATCGACGCGCGTCGCATCTGGTCCCGGGAAATTTTGGGGAATCAAACGGCGATAACGCGCGAACACATCCATGTTCGCCGGCTGGCTTGTTGAGGCGACAGGGAGATCCAATTGCAATGTTGCGCTGCCGGGTATGCAGATTTTTTCGCATACGAGCCAATTCGCTTCGGCGGAAAGATTCACTGACGAACTGTCGATTTTTCCGGGGGGCGTGATCTCCTGCATCAGCAGCACTTCATTTTCGTAGCCGTAGGTTTCAATGTCGCCGGGATCGTTCGTTTTTAGCGGAATTGGCCACTGGATATCGCCAATTTTCCAGCCGGGCGGCAGTTTCCATTTTATTTCCGTGGGCAGTCCGGCGTCGCCGGAAAATTTCCAGTAGGTATGCCAGCCCGGAGCCATTCGCAGCAGCAGTCCCACCATGGAGGGCTTGCCTGGAACGATCGCGTTTGTGTCGGACAGCAGCTCTGGCCTAACAAGTTGTTTCCCTTGATAGGTCTGCGCAATACTGTGTGGCGCAACGGCAACAAGCAGGCAGCAAAGCAGCGAATACACAGACGATCTCACCGCAATTTGCATAGGATTAGGTAACATTCGGTGCAGTCGACGGCAATGCGGCTAACTGTAGCCGCTTCGCTGTGCGAAGCGTGACGTCGGTCTCCGTATTCACTCGGCGAACGTCGCCCACAGGGCGACAGCTACAGGATCTAGGGCACCACGAAAATTTTGTCAGTCCAGGGATCTTTAACTTTGGTCCCCGGCGTGTAACCGCTCACGTCAACATACCTGCCGCTCGAATCAAATGGACTAAATACGTATCCGGGCTTGTCAGGCACCGCCTTTGCAGTTGGGAACGCCGCGGACGTCGAGGAGGCTTGGGCCGGCGGCGATGGTTTCGGTTCGGGCTCCGTGTTATCGGTGTGAGCGACAGGCGGAGTTGTTTTATGAACCTTTTGAGATGTTGTCGTATCAGCCTTTCGCCGTGGCGGCGGCGCGGAGGCAACCTGCGTCGATGCAGCAGGCTGACCCGGCTGGGTCACATCGGATTCGATCGCATCTGTCGTTCCAACCATGGTTGGCTCGTTGCTGTGGCGCTTCAGAGCGTAGTGCACCGGCGCGGTAGCAACGCGATAAGAACCGACTGCCACATCGCGCGTCACGTGATAGGAAGTCTCTGCCACGTTCCGCGTGGTTCCGCATCCGGCGAGCAAAACTGCCCCTAACACCATAGCTCGTTCAGGTAGGTTCATCTCGTTTGTAAGATCGTTTCAACTGCGATCTGTTCAATCATTTAATGGCGACAAAATCACCCACCAGCATGGAAATCTCTTCGTCGGTGGTGGACCACGAACACATCAGGCGGTAAATGTCCGGCTCCACAAATTTATAAAATCGCCAGCCGCGCGCGTGTAGATCCACTACAACTTGGCCGTCCAACTGGACGAACACTGCGTTCGATTCCACCGGGAATACACTTTCCACAGCGGCCTCGTTTTTAAGGCGCTGCGCAAGCTGTCGGGCCGCCTGGTTCGCGTGCCGCGCGTTTCGCAACCAGACATCTCCGTTTAACAGCCCCAGCCACTGCGCAGCGAGAAAGCGTATTTTTGAGCCGAGCTGCCCGGCTTGTTTCACCCGATATTGAAAATCGCGCGAAGCTGCCTTGTCGAAAAAAATCACCAGCTCGCCCGCCGCAACGCCATTTTTTGTCCCGCCAAAGCTGAGTACATCTATGCCTGCTTTCCACGTGATCGTTTTCGGCGGGCATCCCAATGCTGCGACAGCGTTGGCAAAGCGCGCGCCGTCCATATGAAGCACCATTCTGTGCGCCCGCACAAAGGCGCCAATCGCCTCGACTTCATCCGTCGTGTAAACCGTCCCGAGCTCCGTCGCCTGCGCGATGCTAACAGCGCGCATCATGTGCCCGTGCAGCTCGATTTGTTGCGCGATGAGTTTTTCTGTCTCGCCCAGGTCGATCTTTCCGTTGATCGTTTTCGTCAGAAACAATTTGGCTCCGCGGGTATAAAACTCCATAGCGCCGCATTCATCCGTTTGGATATGGGCGCGCTCGTGGCAAATCACCCCATGGAAAGGCTGGCAAATTTGGGCCAAACCGAGCGCGTTGGCCGCGGTGCCGGTGAATACCAAATACACATCGCAATCGAAATCGAAAATTTGCCGGATCCGGTCGCACACTGCCGCAGTGCATTCGTCCTCGCCGTATGAGGCAGCAGAATGCGCATTCTCCCGCTCCAAGGCTTTCCACGCCTCGGGACAAATCGCTGCCGTGTTGTCGCTGGCAAACTGGTGACCACCCGTGTCGACGCGCATCGGCCTCCTATTACGCGAGTTTTGTCACCTGACAATTAGCACAAGAGATTGCCTGACAGCGGAGCCCTGGGCCTCCGAATCTGCCAGGCAAATCCCTCTTCTATTTTGCTCGTCGAATTGCGTTCAGCAGTTGCATTTCTATTTCGGAGACGGCATGCCAGGTGACCGTGTTTCCTAGGTACATTTTTGCATCTGATCGTCATTTTCGTTGCGTTTTTGCCTAACTCGCGGCGGCAGACTAATCTTCGCCAATGAGATCGCTCCAGAGCGACGTCGAGCAGCGAGGCACGCGGATTTTTGAGCTGGTCGACAAACATCCGGAGCGTCTTTTCAGCAAAGCCGGATTTTATCAGCGCCTCATGGCGCTCTCGATGCATGACGAGCGTTTCAAAACGCAGCTGTTTCGCTTTGTAGCCGTCCTGCCATCATTGCGAAGGTCAAGTGAGATTATTCAACATCTCGAAGAATATTTTAGCGATAACAACGATGGGTTCTCTCCGCTCGTTGGCATGGGAATTCGTGCGGCGCGCCTCGTCCCGTGGATAAGCGCTCCCGTTCTCCGGTGGAATGTTTCCGAAATGGCTCGCCAGTTTATTGCCGGACGAAATTCGGATGAAGTCATAGCGACATTGCGCAAGCGGCGAGCACAAAAAATCGGCTTCACGGTGGACGTTCTGGGCGAAGCTGTTGTGAGCGAAGCGGAGGCGGATGAATACGCTGCAATTTACGGAGATTTACTGGAGAAACTGGCGCGTGAAACAAGAGACTGGACCGACTCGCTTGGAAAAAACGCAGAGCTTTTCCCAGTTGTAAATCTGTCCGTCAAAATCTCTGCGCTGTATTCACAAATCAGTCCGGCTGCCCCGGCGGATGCGATTGCCCATCTCCGCACCAAGCTCCGGCCGCTTCTTCGCCGCGCGCGCGAGCTTGGCGCATTTATTAATTTCGACATGGAGAGTTACGCGCTGAAAAATACGACTCTCGAACTGTTCAAAACCATCTTGAGCGAGCCGGAGTTTAAAGATTGGCCGCATGCCGGGATTGTTATTCAAGCGTATTTGCGAGATTCAGAGGGCGACTTGCGCGATTTGATCGAGTGGGGTGGCGGACGCGGCACCCGTTTCGCAGTCCGACTAGTGAAAGGCGCATATTGGGATTACGAGACCACGAAATCGGGACAGAACGGGTCAACTTCCCCGGTTTTTCTTCAGAAGCCCGAAAGCGACGCGAATTTTGAAAAACTTACGCGCGTGCTTTTTGAAAATAATTCCGTTGTGACGCCTGCGTTCGGGTCACACAACGTTCGCAGCATCGCGCATGTGCAAGCCGTTGCGGATGAGCTCGGCATTGCTCGCAGCCAGTTTGAATTCCAACTGCTTTACGGCATGGCCGGGCCAATCAAGCGCGCGCTGGTCGAGATGGGATATCGCGTCCGGGAATATTGTCCGGTCGGCGAGCTGCTGCCCGGCATGGCCTATCTGGTTCGGCGCCTGCTCGAGAACACGTCGAACGAAGGATTTTTGCGGGCAAAATTTGCCGAGAACGTGCCGGCAAAAGAATTGCTGCGCGATCCAAGAGAGCTCATCAAACCGGATGTAGGCGGCACCGGCGATTCCAGCCGGATAAGTGAAGCGAATCACAAAAATGGCGCTTCACTTAACGCAACAGTTGGCCATAGTTTCCGAAACGCACCGCTTGTGAGTTTCATTTACAAAGACAGCCAGGACAAAATGGAGAGCGCACTGCGCGAAGTGCGAAAACGCCTGGGTGAAAAGTATCCGCTGTATATCGGAGGAGAAAAAGTTTGGTCCGATAATTTGACGCCTTCCGTCAATCCAGCCGAGCCGACAGAAATTGTCGGTTACGGGACCGAAGCCGGAATCGACGAAGCAGAGCGCGCCGTTAGAGCTGCACGTGCTGCATTTGAAAAATGGAGATGGACTCCGGTCCAGGAGCGGGCGCAGTTGTTGGAGCGCGCAGCCGATATCCTGGAGCGCAGGCGCTACGAACTCTCGGCAGTGGAAGTTTTCGAAGTCGGCAAACCATGGTCTGAAGCCGACGGCGATATCCGCGAAGCGATCGACTTCTGCAGGTTTTACGCGCAGCAAATGCGGCGACTTGGGCGGCCAAAACTGACGCAGCAGGTGCCGGGCGAAGAAAGTTATCACCACTATTGGCCGCGCGGCGTGGCGTTCGTAATCGCGCCATGGAATTTTCCGATCGCGATTCTCTGCGGAATGGCTTCGGCCGGAGTTGTTACCGGAAACGCCGTGATCATGAAACCGTCCGAGCAGTCGATTGTCTGCGGCGCCATGCTCATGGAAGTGTTCGAGGAAGCGGGTGTTCCGCCGGGCGTGTTGAATTTTCTTTCGGGACACGGCTCGGTGATCGGAGCGCATTTGGTCGATCACAAGGATGTCGACTTAATCGCGTTCACCGGTTCGCGTGAAGTGGGGCTGAAGATTTGGGAGTCGGCCGGAATCACCCGCCCCGGTCAACGCGAACTGAAGCGAGTCATTTGTGAGATGGGCGGCAAGAACGCAATGATCGTCGATGCGGATGCAGACCTCGATGAGACGATCATGTATTCAATTTATTCCGCATTCGGATTCCAGGGACAAAAGTGCTCGGCCCTGTCACGGCTGATTCTGCTCGAAGAAAATTACGATCGCGTGATGGAACGTTTAATTCCGGCCGCAGCCAGTCTGCGAGTCGGCAATCCTGCGCAACCGGGGATCATGGTGGGCCCGGTTATAGATGAACCTGCTTACCGACGCATTCTCGAATACATCGAGACCGGGAAAAAGGAGGCTACGCTCGCTTATCAGACAAAGGATGTCCCGCCGCACGGATATTTTATCCCGCCGACAATTTTCACCGACGTAAAGCCGAGCATGCGCATCGCGCGCGAAGAAATTTTCGGCCCGGTACTCAGCGTCTTGAAAGTGCGGGATCTCGACGAGGCGATCGAGGTCGCGAACGGAACCGACTACGCGTTGACGGGCGGCTTTTTCTCGCGCAGCCCCGACAACATCGAGCGCGTTAAAGCGCGCTTGGAAGCCGGAAATCTTTACATCAACCGCTCGTGCACCGGCGCGATCGTCGGCCGGCATCCCTTTGGTGGATTCAAAATGAGCGGCAGCGGTACTAAGGCCGGTGGCGAAGATTATCTTCTGAACTTTCTTGTCCCGCGCGTAGTGATCGAAAACACAAGCCGTCACGGCTTCGCTCCAGAACAGTCGCCGGAATATCGCGACGAATTTCTCTGGCCAAAAACCCGAGAGTAGCTGCGGCAACAGCGAGAAGATCAATTCAGCGGCCGTGTCCTGCTGAGCAACTTCACGACCGTCACAATCATGTAGATTACCGGCCAGGCTGAGGTAAGAACAATCACCGCAAAGGCCGCCATTTCCCTTGCTCGTTCCCGCGCTGCTTCGATACGGTATTCTCGTCCTAGATTAAAAAGGTTCCGAAAGCGCGATCGATCTTCTCCGTCGGAAGACCAGAAATGGCCGCGCCATTGACCGAAACCGGAATGAAAAAAATAGTCCGTCTGGGGAAAGCGTCGCTTACCGCTCATGGAAGGACTCCTCGGTTTCATAGACTCTGACCGACAACTGGTTTCGAACCAGCAACACAATACCACGTTCAAAAATTGAATCAGCCTCAGAAAATAAATTTCCGATCGAGCACAACCCGCGGCACACTCGAAACCCAGAGATGAAAAGAGCCGTGTACTACGCTGGCAAGTTTCTGGTGACAGTCGTGTTTGGCTGTGTCGCTCGTATTCGCGTAATTGGCCGGGAGAATGCAAGATGCGCCCACGGATTTTTACTGGCGTCGAATCACATCAGTCACTTCGATCCGTTTCTCATATCATTAACGGTCCGCCGTAAGATCGACTGGATGACCATGGCGGAGTTTTTTCGGCCGCCTGCACTGGGCTTTTTTCTGCGCGCGATTGACGCGTTTCCGGCGGAGCGGGACAGGGCAGATCTGAAAACGATTCGCACTGCAATCAACCGGCTAAAGAGCGGATCCATCGTAGGGCTTTTTCCGGAGGGGGGCATTCGCGATGGTAAGCACTCTTTGCTCCAAGGCGCGCCCCTCCGGCCCGGCGCAGCCACACTCGCGCAGATTGCGGATATTCCCATCGTGCCGTGCGTAATTCTCGGGACAGATAAGTTCTATTGCAAAAAGCAGTGGCTGCCGTTCCGGCGCACGCCGGTGTGGATCGCTTTTGGAACGCCAATTTCATGTTTCGCAGAGTTGCAAAAGTCTCAAGCGCGCGAACGAATCGAATCCGAACTGGCTACAGCTTTCAAAAATCTTTACGCTGAATTGCGCGAAAAATTTTGCCTCGCGGCCAATGATTTACCGCATTCGCCGCAGGAGCGGAGGGAGGCGCGTCGTCATCCCGAGCGAAGTCGGGGGAGCCCGTTGCAAGAGGCCAAGCTCACGCCGCGAGGTCCGTCGACTGCGCTTCGCTCTGCTCGAAATGCCACCTTGCAGCGTGCCCGCGCAAAGACAGTCGATTCGCTTCTCTGCGCATCAATCAATTGGCTTCATCGACGGCACCCACTGAATAGGCGCAGTCGACAGGACATGGAGCGTTACCTTGCGGCATGCGAGCGGCTCTCCCCGCAGGAATATTATGTCCCTCCGCAATCCATCGCTAGCAATGGCGACTCGGATTTAAAGCCGATTCTGAATGGCATGCGCAATTCAGGTATGACAACAGTGTCGTGGCGCAGTCCCATCGAAACAGCTCTTGCGGCAAACAACACCGCACGCGCGGATTTTTTCCGCACCGATGCCCGCACATGGACTGGAGCGCCGACGGTGTTCCTGCTGCACTCATTGATGTCCTCCAGTCCAACCGGTTACTACCGCTGGGCAGCGAAATTCAACCAACTCGGATGGAATGCGTGTTTCGTTCATTTGCCATACCACTTTTCGCGAGTTCCGACTGGTTATTGGAATGGCGAGCTGGCGATCACACCGGATCTGATTCGGAACGCCGAAGGACTACGCCAAGGCGTCATCGAGCTCCGGCAAATAATGGAGTCATTGCGGAGACTCGGCTGCCATGAATTTGGGGTTCTTGCCACCAGTTACGGCGGATGGATTGGCGCACTTCTAACGCTAGTGGAGAGCGATTTTCGATTTGTGGCGTTAATGTCGCCGATTGTGAATATCGAGCATGCCATCTGGCACAGCCCCGCAGCGCGTCGTCTTCGGCGTGAACTGTTCCAGGCAAACATCGAACGCGCTCTTGTTGCGAGGCATTTTCATCTCAGCTCGCCTTTGCACGGCCGTCCAATGTGCGATCCCACGAGGATTCTATTCGTCAGCGGAGAATTCGATTCCATTGCTCCGCCTGCGGAAATCGAATCGATCCACGAAACATGGCGCGGGTCCGAACTCTTACGCGTGCGGCAAGGACATTTCGGCTATCGCATGATGCCAGAAACAATCGCGCACCTTAAACAACGCGGCGACATTTAGTTCCTCAACGAAGTCGGCAGGCGTTGTCTTATTAACACCTGGGCTTCAGCCAGGTGCCGGTTAAGTGCAGTGCATACTAAGCCGTTTAAACGGCTTCGACTGGATTGGTACCGGTTACACCGCGCTGAAGCGCAGTGTTAATGCGAGTCACCTCATTCGAGTCCGACCTTAACTTCGAATCATTGAACTCAGCATCCGCCAGACAAAGGGAGCAGATTTCATCTCTCCTCGGCCAAAATCGTATTCATTCAATCAGGCGGAATGCCTGCAGATTATTGATCGAGCCAATCCATCGATTCAAGCAACCTACGAAACTGCGGATTGTCAGTGGAAAGCGCGGGCAGCCATTCTCCGACCGCTTCGCGTTTCCACCACGCTTTGTCGCCTATGGGTGCGAATTGATATCGGTAAAGTCGCGCCCGAATGTAATGGGGCGGCGCGTCGGGAAACGGGTTGTTCGCGATCAGTGATAACGTGCCACGGTCATTGTGCAGAAGTTTCCAGACAAAATGGAGGGTCCAGGGATACTCGGAGGGGGACGACATCGCGGCGAACCAGATTTGCCAATCAATGCGCGGCTGATATGGCGCGACGAACGGCGGCCGGCGATTCGGATCACCGGGCTTGGCTTTGAACTCGTATTCTTTCCATTGAGTATCGCCAGTAACCAATGCGTCATCTGTTCCCTCGAAAACAATTTCGTCGCGTTCGCGCCCTACGGTCCCGAATGCGCCGTAAGTGTTCACGAGATCAAGCGGATCATACGAGTAATTCATCAGCTGACGGCCGGAAGCGAGATTAAGCACCGTCGGTATGCTGAGCCAGATCACCACAATCGTTAACGCAACAGCAATACCGCTATTGACGCGCGACGGTTGTGAAGTCTGAGCTGCGCGTTGTGCGCGTCTCACAATTGACCGCGGCAGAAAACGCCCAAGGAAACTGTCATCAAAGCACGCCAGAAAGGGAATGATTGTGAGATAATTAAGAAACGAAAGATTGCCGCTGATGATGAGAAAAATCTGGAACGTAACCAGCAGCACGCCGGCAATGTGCCGCGCCCTTCGGGGGCCGAAAGAAAACCAGGGAACGATCAGCTCGACGAAATGATTCCAAAGCACTTCAAGTTTGTGGAACCAAAGAGGGGCAAAATGAAGATAGCGACTGATCGGGTTCGGGATTGGCTGCGTTTCATAGTGGTAATACAGACATGTCAAATCGCGCCAGCAGGGATCGCCTCGCAATTTGATTAAGCCGGCGCCAAACATGATGCGAAAACCAAGCCACCGAAAAAGCCAAATCACCAGTATCGGCGGCCTCGATTTGGGAAAGGGCCGGCCATCGAGCAGTGGACAAAGAAAAATCGATAAGAATCCGGTTTCGAGCAGCTGAATTTCCCAGCCGTAGCCGTACCAAATCTGTCCGATGTGAACGATCGACATGTACATCGCCCAAAGAACCAAGAGCAGGATTGCGTTCGCGTACCCGCCGAGAACAACGAGCGACAGCGCGAACCCAGCCCAGGAGAAGATCAATAATCCATCGTCGGAAATTCCGAACCAGAACAAAGTAGGGACCCGAAACATACCGGCGCTTCGTGACCCGAGTTGCGTTTGAATTTCGTTTAGATAATGCGTTGACGGCGTTAACCCGTGCTCGCCAATGAGTGGGACGAGCTGGTTGGCCGCGACCAGAAATGCAACTGCATAGACAAACCCAAGCAGCCGCAGGATGACAAATCGGGTCAGCCAGTAGGAATTTCCAAGTGCGAAAAATTTTTGGCGAATGGCTTCGCTGTTAGTCATTCCGAAATTGTGCTTACCAGCTCACGCGGTGAGCTTCAACGCTCAACACAGGGATAATGCAAAGCGAGTGTTTTGGCCCGCGTTGACACTAAGGGTGATGAGATTCAGCTTTCCTGCCTTCACGCCAGGGTAGCTCAGTGGTAGAGCAGGGGACTCATAAGCCCTTGGTCGGGAGTTCGACTCTCCCCCCTGGCACTTTTTAAAATGGCGTGGGTTTACATTCTGCGTGGCACAAGCGGTCGTCATTATATTGGTTCGTGCGTTGATCTGGACACGCGCTTCGCCCAACATTTACGCGGTCACACAGCAACAACAAAGCGTCTCGGAACGAAACTTACAATTGTAGCAAAAAGACAAGTAGCAGCGTTGGAAGAGGCGCGGAGAATCGAGCGAGCACTGAAACCGAAGAAGAATCCGGCCCTCGCCATTTACTATTTGCAGCAGTAGAGCAGCCCCGAAAGCTTTCGGGGTTAGTCGGGAGTTCGACTCTCCCCCGTGGCACTTTACTACTTCTTGGGCGGCGAGAGATAGGGTTGTAGATCCTTGTCCGCGCCGCGTACGGCGGCCATGAAGCAAACGCCGCTGTGTTCGATCACGGCACCTGTCCAGCCCTCCTGGTGAACGTAGCGCCAGCCCGGAAACCGCATCACTGCTCCGCTTTTGCTGTCTCTCTCAGCCGGAAAGAGAAAGAACTGCATGCGTTTCTCTGAGACCCAAATTTGAGCGATACGTCGTGACTCGTCGTCTTCGAAAACGCGGCAACCGAGAGTGCCCAGATCGGCGAACTCTGGCGGGACATCGTAATGCTCCAACCCGTGTTTCATAAAAAACAGGTCGCTTAATGTTCCTGCTTCAGCATTTACCGGGTCCAGCATCACCGGCCGCGTGGAAGCAGCGACGCCCAACAACTTGCGAGCTGTCGCTGAGCCCGGGAAGTCATTCAAGTGGCTAGCGAAATTGAAGATGAATACTCCTGCAATCACCACGACGGCGAAGCTGATCGCGAGCACCGCCGGGTTGCGCAGAGTGCTTTTCCAAGTCCGCTTCGACGCGGGCACCAAATCTTTTTCCGAGAACCATTCGGCAGACTCCGCCGGAATGGAAATAAGACCAACCACGTGCGCAACGGCACGATCGAAATTTTGTTGATCGGCAAATTCGGCGGAGCCGTCCGCACGAGATATTGCCGAGCGCATCGGACGGTCGGCCAACTGACGCGCGCTGATCGGAGCGCAATTCAAAAGAGAGCGGTGCCGCCGCATTAACGACAATAACTTCATACCTTGCCCGATTGAGGAAATTTCGAATGGAGCCACGCCTGCAATTGTCGGCGGCCTTTAAAGAGAAGACGCGAAAGCTCGCTCAGCTTTAGTTCGGCAAGATCGAGAATTTCGCGGTAGTCGAATTCATCCAGATAAAACAGTGCGAGCGCGCTTCGCTGCGGATCCGGAGCAGCTGAAATCCAAATCGCCAACTGAATAGGGTCGAGGCGTTGAATTTGTGATTCAGCGTTTGAAGCGACATCGCGCTCCTCCATTTCAACCGGCTCTGGTTGTAGATCACTCTTGGTCGCTTCCAAGCAGCGCCATCGTGCGTCGCGGAACAGCCAGAACGATTCACTCGACAGTTCCCCGCGAGCAGCGCGCACCGCAGCCTCACGCAATGTCGCGTGAAAAACTTCCTGTGCCTTCCGCGAATCGCCGAGCATCAGGAAACAAAAGCGATAAAGCTGTGGCAGATTTTGTTTTCGTTCCGGCACGCCAGATGGTCCCCGAAAAAACTTGGCGCACTTTACGTGACTGGAATGACGCAGGCAATCCTGGGTGCGCAAATTTGGTTTGCTGACGAAATTATTTGCGTCACGAGCGTCGCAGAAATTTTAATCGCCGAGCTACCTCCTCGGCGTTTTCCCTGCTGTTGAATGCCGAGATGCGAAAGTAACCCTCACCTTGTGCGCCAAAACCCGCGCCAGGTGTAATGACGATATTCAATTGGCGTAACATCCGGTCAAACAGTTGCCAGCTTGTTAGCCCGTCCGGTGTTTTCACCCAAATGTAAGGCGCGTTGACTCCTCCGAACGCCTCCAAGCCGACATCATCCGCAGCGTCACGAAGGATTTTGGCATTACCCATGTAGTGATCGATGAGATTACGAACCTGTTTACGGCCTTCAGCGGAATACAACGCTTCAGCGCCGCGTTGAACCGGGTAAGCAACACTGTTCGATTTCGTGCTCCAACGACGCTGCCAAAGCGGATGCAGCGGGAGCTGCCGACTATCGGACGTCTGCGCGAGCACCGATTTCGGCATCACCGTAAATCCACACCGAACACCAGTGAAGCCGCCGTTCTTCGAAAAGCTGCGTAACTCAATCGCACAGTCGAGTGCCCCCGGAACTTCAAAAATAGAATGCGGAATCTCAGGATCCGAAATGTATGCCTCATACGCCGCGTCGAAGAGCAAAATCGCGTCGTGTTTGCGCGCATAATCGATCCAACTTGCCAGCTGCGCGCGCGAAGCGACGGCACCAGTTGGATTGTTTGGAAAACAAAGATAGACGAGATCGACATGCTCCTTAGGCGGCTCGGGCACGAAATTGTTTTCCGCCATGCAAGGCAAATAATGAATGCCGTCGTAAGTGCCGTCTTTCCGTGACTGGCCGGTATGGCCCGCCATCACGTTTGTGTCCACGTATACCGGATAAACCGGATCAGGGACGGCGACCTTATTGTGGCGCCCGAGAATATCCAGGATGTAACCGCAATCATTTTTTGATCCGTCAGAAACGAAAATTTCGTCGTCAGCAATCTGAATATTCCGATCACGGTAGTCGCATTGCGCGATGGTTGATCTTAGAAATTCGTAGCCCTGTTCTGGACCATACCCGCGAAAACTTTCGCGGTGTCCCAGCTCATCGATCGCGCGCTTCATTGCGTCGATAGCTGCGGGAGGCAGCGGCTCGGTGACATCACCGATCCCGCAGCGGATCAATCGGCTGCCACCTTCGGGGTGGGCTTCGCAGAATTCGCGCACGCGCCGCGCCACCTCTGGAAAGAGATAGCCGGCCTGAAGCTTCAAATAATTTTCGTTGAGATAAGCCATGGCTGAAACGGACGGACCGCTGGGCCGTCGGTTTCGTTCGGCGCTCCCAGCGGTCGCGCCCTACCAAAATCCGAGGATCGCCTCTCTGCTCAGTAACTGTTGGCGATCGCGTCCCAGTTTACGACGTTCCACCAAGCCTTGAGATAATCGGCACGGCGGTTTTGATACTTCAGGTAATACGCGTGCTCCCACACATCGACGCCAAGGATCGGCGTGTTGCCATCCATGAGAGGACTGTCTTGGTTTGGCGTAGAGATTATCTCAAGGCCTCCACTTTTCTTAATCAGCCATGCCCATCCACTGCCGAAGCGGCCCACACCGGCAGTACCGAGTTTTTCCTTAAACTGATCGAAGCTGCCGAACGCGGATTTGATGTCATCGGCCAGTTTGCCTTTAGGTTCGCCGCCGGCGTTCGCTCCCATGATGTTCCAAAAGAACGAGTGATTGGCATGACCGCCGCCGTTGTTTCGCACGACTGTGCGAATGTTTTCCGGCACAGAATTCAGATCGCTAATGAGATCTTCTACGGTTTTCTTCTCCAGATCAGTGCCCTTTATCGCCTTGTTCAGGTTGTCGACGTAAGCCTGGTGATGTTTGGTGTAATGGATTTCCATTGTGCGCGCATCGATGTGCGGCTCCAAGGCATCGTACGCATAGGGTAATTTAGGTAGTTCGTAAGCCATAATGGTTACTGTTAGATCGAATCAGGCCGAGCGACAGGTTTATTTTTGCCCAGCAACCTGGCCATAATCTGGTGGGACGCGTGCGCTGCGGCGTCCGGTCGGCGCAGCGCGCCGACCCTAGGTTTCGCAGCGATAAAACCCCGGGTGATATCCGATTCCGCTTCGATGATTCACATACGTCGCGAGAGCTAAGAGCGGGAAATTCTGGCGATACATGTCGTACTTCAGATAGAATGTGCGGGGGAATCCGGTGCCGGTGATTTCATTTTCATCCCATGAGCCATCGGACTTTTGCGAGCGAACAAGGTAACGCAAGCCACGTTGAATGCTCGGCCGATCCAGGTCGCCGCAGGCGCAGATGCCCATGATCGCCCAAGCAGTTTGGGACGCAGTGCTTGGGCCAATTCCTTTGGTCGACGGATTTTCGTACGTGCCGCAGGTTTCTCCCCAGCCCCCATCGTTGTTTTGGCAGCTCTCGAGCCAATCGCGTCCGCGCAAAATCCAATCCTGAGTCATGTCTTCGCTGATTGCCCGAAGGCCGCGCAGCACCTGCCAGGTGCCGTAGATGTAATTCACTCCCCAACGTCCGTACCACGAACCATCGTCATCCTGAGTGGCGACCAGATATTCAATCGCGTCGCGAACACATTTCGCATTGCGGTCGAAACCGATGTACCCGAGCAACTCGAGCGTGCGCGCAGTCAAATCGCTGCAGGTGGGATCGAGAATCGCGTTGTGATCGGCAAACGGCATATCTTCTAACCACGCAGTCGTCACGTTCTTGTCGAAAGCGGCCCAGCCGCCGTCGCGACATTGGAAACTGAGCTGCCATCCAAGCGCGCGACGAAACAAATCGTTGAGTGACTGTGAGTCTCGCGGTTCAACAAGTCTGAGTGCCATTAACACCATCGCGGTGTCATCAGTGTCAGCGTAATAGACGTTATTGTGCTCGAACGCCCAGCCGCTCGCTTCGGAATACGAATTGTTGATCTCCCAATCGCCGCGGATTCGCACTTCCTTGTTGATCAACCATTCGGCCGCTTTTCGCAGTGAAGGATGCTCCGGTGAAAGACCAGAGTCTGCCAATGAAATGATGGTAATGGCGGTATCCCAAACGGGCGAGAGACACGGTTGAATTCTGAAATCCTCGGGATCGTCAACGAACAAGCCATTAAAGTCTTTTTCAGCCTTAACGTAAACCGGATGTGTTTTTGAATACCCAAGCGAACGCAGCGCAATCATGCAATTCAGCATCGCGGGATAAACCGCGGCAAGACCGTCGCTACCTTCTCTGATTCGCTCGAGCATCCAGCGCTCCGCTGTTTCCAGCGCGCGTTGCCGGAGCAAGCCAATCCGAAGCGGCTGCAGAAATTTGAAGGTGTCGTCAAGACGAAGGAAGAAATTGCGCCAGGTCCAGAATTTTTCGCTGCGCGGCAGGCGCAAATCGGCCTGCTCTGTGCCGAGGGGATATAGCTCGTGCAATTGCTTCTCGCCGGGCAAAATCCGCGTAGGCTTAAAATGATTAATAATGGACAGAGGAATGAGCATCGCCCGGCTCCACGACGACATTTTGTAAATGTGAAAAGGCGCCCAGCTCGGCAGGAGCACCATCTCCACTGGAATGGAGGGCAAATATTTCCACGGGAACACGCCGAGCAACGCCAGGTAAAGCTTGCTGAACGTATTCATCTGTGGAATCCCGCCCAGGCGCATGATGGTCGCGCGCGCTTCCTGCATAAACGGCGCATCCACGGAACAACCGGCAAGCTTCAGAGCAAAATACGCCTTCACCGACGCATTAATCTCGCTCGGTCCACCGTGATAAATGTTCCAGCCGCCCTCAGGCAATTGCCGTTTGAGGATGTGACGAACGCAACGCCGCTGCAGTCGTGCGTTCACCTCGCCGCACCAATGCATAAACACGACGTAGTCGGAGCACAACGTGCTATCGACCAATAGCTCGCCGCACCAATGCCCGTCAGCTTTTTGTTGCCGCAAAAGATTTTCCTGTGCCAGAGAAATCGCCCGCACAATCTCCTGGTCTGCCGCGGAATCGGATTCCGAGGCATCGGGCGATCTTGGTAAGACTCTCAATTGGGGCGACGGCATGTCGATCGCTCAAGAGGCTTTCGCGGCTGGTTCAGCACGCTTGCCAGTCAGATGACCATTTCCCGAACTGACACCGTTGTACGCGAGGACTTCGCTGCCGCGTCCAGCGGCCTTCGGCTTCGCACCGAAATTGAACTTAATTGTTTTCCAGGTATCGCCGCGCTGAGATTGCAAGCCGAGCGTTGCGGTGGGCTCGTAGCCGCAATGCACCATGCAATTTTCGCAGCGGCTATCGCGTGCAACACCATCGACGACTCCGTATCGGTTCCAGTCGGTCTGTTTCAGCAGCTCTGCATAGCTCGAGAAATGGCCGTCGGTCATCAAATAACAAGGACCCTTCCAGCCACGAATGTTGCGCGTGGGAATTGCCCAGGCCGAGCAGGTCAGGTCCCGTTTTCCAGCGAGAAATTCAAAATAGACCGGTGTTCCGAAAAATGCGTATCGATTGATCCAGTCCTCGATTCTTCGAAATTTCTGAACGGTCATCGCTCGAGTGAGGAAGAAATCTTCCGGCCGCAAATTGAGCCGTTTGGTCATGTCTCGCTTTGCAGCGTCGTAGTCGTAGCCCGGCGTGATTGTGTGTCCGTCAACCCCCAGATCTGCCAGGTAATCGAACATTCGTTCGATTTCATGCATATCGGTCTCTTTGTAGATCGTCGTATTGGTCGCAACCTGATATCCGAGAACCTTAGCCATTTTGATCGCCAAAATGCACTCTTTGAAAACGCCCTCGCGCTCGACAATTAGGTCGTGTGTCCGCTCCAACCCATCAAGGTGCACGTTCCAGTACATCCATTTGCTAGGGCCGATGGTCGGCTTCGCCGCGTCTTTCGGTCCCTTACGAATTTCAGCAGCGTCTTTTTCAGAGAGCAATCCGGTCTTAAGCAGCACATCGATTTTTCGCTCGAGTTTTTTGCCGCTGCCGTTTTGCGCGTTGCTAAATTCCTTTGCCAGCCATTCGCGCATTTTTTTCCGCATGAATACAGCGTTAGTACAAATGTAAACGATCCGTCCCTGCGCGAGCACTCCTTCGACCAATGCTTCGATATGCGGATAGACCAGCGGTTCACCGCCGCAGATGGAAATCATCGGTGCATTGCACTCTTGAGCTGAAGCCAGACAATCTTCCAGAGTCATCACGTCCTTGAGGGACGTAGAGTATTCGCGAATGCGTCCGCAACCTGTGCACGTGAGATTGCACGTATGCAAAGGCTCGAGCTGCAGCACGGTGGCAAATTTCTTGGTGCCACGCAGCTTGTGGCCGATCACATAGGCAGCAATTTTCGCTGTGAGCGGAAGAGGAAATCTCATAAAAGCGAGGACTTTACCGAGCGGCCATCGGGGTGTCAATCAACCGGACCGTTTGTACTGTGAATCGGCGTTCAGCAGTCGTTTGGATTTGGGGTAGAACTCTAGCTTATCAAGCCTGAACAGCAAATAAAGCTGCGACTACGTAGCGTTTGTGTGGTTAAATTGAGGCAAGCGCGAGTCAAGCAATCGAGGAATTAACCATATGAAAAGACTATTCTTAGCAGCATTTTCCGTTGTGCTGATTGGCTGTGCAAACCAACCCGCACCGCCACCGGGTGCAGCTGTGACCGGCGGATATCCTTACTCCCGTTACGCTTATACCGCGGACGTGTGGGGTCATCGCAGCCAGGTCTATAAAGATTGGAGTACGGCTCAATTGCAGCAGCGCCGGCTCGATCTCTACGCAACAGTGCCGTTTACCAGGACTCGTAACGAAGTCCCAGCGTACATTTACAATGGCATGGCGCTGCCACAGCAGGACGAGATCAAGGCTATCGAAACTGAGTTGAATTGGCGATATCAACACGGTGACAAGACCGCAGAGCTGAAGGAATTCTGGCCTTCAACGCGAAGGCACATTGCCAGCGGCGGACGTTTCGACTCCGGCTTTTAGCCCGCGCCGAGCTCGTCACCGAGCAAAACCATACGGCTGGTCTTCGCGACCCTATACGCCGTGCCAACCACGGCGGATCAGACTGACTGCGATGGCGGCAAGGAGGAGCGCGACAATTTTCGACACACCTCGCAACCCCTGTCTACCCATCCAGCGCGCGACAAAATCGGCATTCCAGAACGCGATCACCACTAGCGCAAGATTGACCAGAAGCGCCGCGATCGTAAACACAAGGCCGACTGTATCCACCAGGACGAGCAATGCCGTCAGCAGTGCAGGACCGGCGATCAAAGGCATCCCAAGCGGAACCACGCCGAAGTCATTCGTGGCTTCGCGACTAGCCGGGGCGACATTAAGCAATTCCCGCCCGGCCAAGCCAAGCAAGATCAGGCCGCCTGCCACCTGAAAATCCGACACGGTGATTCCAAGTGCGGTAAAGATTATTTTTCCGAGAAATATAAACCCAACCGAAATAGAGAGCGCCGTGAAGATGGCAATGAAACCCTCTCGCTGTCGGTGTTCGCGTGAAGTGTCCCCGGCCAAGCCCATAAACATGGCCACTAATCCAACAGGATCTATGGCGACAAAAATCGGAATAAAGGCAACGAAAAATTTGTGGAGCATGCTTTACGCGTCTCGGCGAATCGGTGTTCTCGTGCAGATCAACACAGATGAAACACAGATTCATCAAAATTCCGTCTGCGACCGATGAAAATATGTGTAACTCTGTGGCCTATTTTGCTCTTCCACTGTTATGTCGAACAATTCCAATAAAGCCGCAGTTGTTTACACCTCTCTGGCTCTGCTCACTTCGACCTTAATTCTTTCGGCTGCCGAAACGAAAACAGTTGATGATTTTCGTGCCGCCGCGGCAAAGGCGAACGCCGTATTGACGCTCCCCGATTGGGAGCAGACACCGGAAGCGATTGAGGCTGCAATGAAAAGTGCGATTGCGAAGGCCAACGGATCGCTGGATCGGATTGGTGCCCAAGATCCAAGCAAGGTGACTTTCAAGAGCACTGTGGTCGCCTTGGATGACATTACTTACGAGGCCAGTTTGACGGCGAACAGGGCCACTCTCATCAAGGAAACCAATACGAATCCCGCGATGCGCACTGCTGCGGAGAATGCCGTGAAAGCGTTCCAGGACTGGGCCGTCGGTATTGACTATCGCGAGGACGTTTACAAGGCGATCAAGACATTTGCTGATACGCATCCAAAACTTAGCGGCGAAGACGAAAAGCTGCTGAAGGAAACCTTGCGCGATTATCGTCGTGCCGGTTTGGATTTGCCTGCCGACCAGCGCAAGGAAGTTGAGGACCTGCGCAAGGAACTATCGAAGCTGGGAACAGATTTCGACACCAACATCGTCAAGTCCAATGCTCCGGTCATGTTCAGTAAAGCCGATCTCGAAGGCCTTCCGGAAAGCTTCTTTGCCTCACCCGGTATCAAAACCGGCGATGACGTCTATACCGTAATGGCGAATGTCACGTGGCAATTCAATACGGTCCAGGAGAACGCCAAAAACGAAGCGACGCGTAAACAGCTCTACATCGTTCGCGAAACGCTGGCGAAAAATAAGAACGTAGCTCTTCTGAATCAGATGCTGGAACTCCGGAACAAAATTGCGCTGCGACTCGGTTACAAGTCATGGGACGATTACCAGACGGAAGTCAAAATGGCCAAGTCCGGCATGAACGCGGAAAAGTACATCAACGATCTGGTCGCAGGCATTCAACCCAAATTCGATAGTGAAATTGCGGAACTGCAAAAAATGAAGGCTGCCGATACCAATGATCCTGACGCCAGGATCATGGTGTGGGACTGGCGCTACTACAGCAACCAGCGGGACAGGCAAAAATACGACGTAGATAAAGAAGCGTTGCGCGCGTATTTCCCGTTCCAAAAAGTTCTCGACGGGATGTTCACGATTTATCAGAGCATCTTTGGTCTCAAATTCGAAAAGATCGTCGCGCCGCGTAAATGGATTAACGATCTGCAGCTGTATCTCGTCGCGGATTCAGCCACTGGCGAGCCGCTCGGGATGTTTTATCTCGACATGTTTCCACGCGAAGGAAAATTCAATCACTTCGCGCAATTCGTCATCATCAGCGGCAAGCTCTTGCCGGATGGAAAATATCAGCGTCCGACCGTTGCTTTGCTTTGCAATTTTCCGCCGGCGAGTGGCGATGCTCCGTCATTAATGACGCATCAGGACGTGGAGACTCTTTTCCACGAGTTTGGGCATGCTCTGCATTCCATTGTCACTCGCGCGAAGTATGGCCGCTTCGCCGGAACGAATGTCCCAGGTGATTTTGTTGAAGCGCCGTCGCAGATGCTGCAAAACTGGGTTTGGGATAAGAAAGTGCTGGATAGCTTCGCTGCGGATTACCGCGATCCGTCAAAAAAGATTCCCGCGGAAATTGTTAAGAAGCTCAACGACGCGAAGCTGGCAGATGCCGGCGTGATTTATCGGCGCCAGTTCGCGTTCGCTTCACTCGATCTTGCCTTGCATGATCCACATCCTGAAGAAATGCCATACGATTCCGTGGCGATATCGAACCCCATCTTGGAAAAAGTATTTTTGCCTATTGATCCGAGCACAACGTTCGTCTCCTACTTTGGTCATCTGAACGGGTACGATGCCGGTTATTACGGTTACGCCTGGGCCGACGCGATTGCCGCCGACATGGCGACCGTTTTCGAAAAGGCAAAGGACGGTTACCTAGACAAACAGGCCGGAATGAAATTGCGCCACGAAATTTACGAGCCCGGCGATTCGCGTGACGTCAATGAATCGATCGAGAAATTCCTGGGCCGCAAACAATCGATCGAACCATTTTTGAAGAAAATCGGCATCGGCCCCCAGGACAAAAAGAAAGCAGCAGCCGGTCTATCACAAGAAACCAGATAGCGAATGGGCGACTCCGCTTGCGCTCCGGTGGATTAGATGATTCAATCGGGTTCGCACTTACTGAAAATCTGAATGGGCTCGCTTAAAAAACGAAGAAAAGCAAAAATTGCCAAGCACAAGCGCCGCAAACGCATGAAGGCGCACAGGCACAAGAAGCGACTGCGCTACAAATTGTAAGGCACGATCTCATTTGCTTTTGCTGACGAAGCTGCGGGCCGCGCCGGTTTGCCGAACCGGCGTCAGAAAGTTAAGATTAAGCGTGAGCGAGCAGAAAAAGTGGTGCGTGTGCTGCGCCTGCCGAGAGCTTGTCTTCGCGCTGTGTATTCTGATTGCCGTCCCCCTTGCGAAGGCGCAGGTGCCCAAGGCTTCACCTGTGAAGATTCCCCGCGCCCATCCTGCAAAAACCGTCGCGCGCCACGATGATTCCGTTGCGTCGAAACCGCCTCCAGACCTCGCGTTGCGGCCGCAAGGGGCGCATAAAGCGGACGCGCTCGCGCGTTTCGTTGAGGGAATGTCGTTCGAGGAAAACGGCGAGATGGAGCGCGCCCTGGAAGCCTATCAAAAAGTTTTGAATGTTGATCCCGGTCAGTCAGAGCTCGCCACGCGCGTGGCCGGTTTGCTGATACAGCAGGACGATTTCCCGCAGGCAATCGACGTGCTGAAGGACGCGATTAAAGCAAATCCGAAGAATGCGGAGCCATATCAGCAACTCGCTTTTATCTACACGCGATATCTGAAGCGGACGGATCAGGCGATTGATTATGCTAATCGCGCCATTGCTCTGAATCCCGCAGATGTGGAAGGTTACCAGCGCCTGGTTGAAATCGAACTTGCCGCAGGGCAAGAGCGAAGGGCACTCGAGGTTCTCGACCGCGCCCTCAAAGTTCCTACCAACGATCCAAACTTCTGGATACGCCTCGGAAAGTTGTACGTCGCCATTCTTTTCAAATCCAATGGACAGCCGAAGCCCGACGAACTAAAAAAGACCAACGAGGTTTTCAAAAGAGCGGCGGAAAATTCCGGGGACGATCCGGGCATCCTCAAGGACATAGCCGACTACTACGCCGCATCGCAGCAACTGAAAGAAGCGATTCCGCTTTATTTACGGGTTCTTGAGCTGCAACCGGACGACGCAAATGCGCGAGAGAAATTGGCCACGGGTTTTATCCTGACAAACCAAAGAGACAAAGCGGTTGAGATGCTGGAACAAATTATCAAAGAGCACCCCGAAAAATATCAGCCGTACGATTTACTGGCCCAGGTCCTGGATGAAGAAGCGCGTTCGCTCCAGCGTGCGAATCGGATCGAGGAAGCGAAAGCCACGTTCTCCAAGGTCGCTGCTAATTATGAGCAAAGCCTTTTAATCAATCCAAACCACATCGGAACGTATGTGCGTCTGGCGGAGTTGCTCTTGGGAGCGTTGAAGGACCCGGACCATGCAGTCAAACTGTTGGGCGACGCCCGGCGACGGTTTCCCGGCGCACCGGAAATTGTTTATTATCTCGGGATCGCGCAGCGCGAAGCAAAGCAAAGCCAGCAAGCGGTGGCCACGTTTGAGGAGGCGCTGCACGAAGCGCAGCTCGAAGAAGACGCTGACTTCGTAAACGCGAAGTTCTATTTCAACTATGGAGCGGCTGCCGAACAGGCGGGTTTGTACGACAAGGCCGCCGATTTGCTGCGTAAATCGATTGCGCTCGACCCTGATAACTCAGCCGAGACCTTGAACTATCTGGGTTACATGTGGGCGGATCACAACATGAAGCTGGACGAAGCTGAAACGATGATTAGACGAGCGCTGCAAAGTGAACCCAACAACGCTTCCTACCTCGATAGTCTCGGTTGGGTGGAGTTTCGGAAAGGTCAGTTTGATCGAGCTTTGAACAACCTGCTTCAGGCTGCAAAGACTGCACCACGCGAAGATCCTGTTGTATTTGAACACATCGGCGACACTTATTTAAAACTGAATCGAGTCCGGGAAGCATTGGAAGCCTGGCAGAAAGCGCTGTCGCTCGATCCGAAAAACAAAAATCTCGCAGACAAGATCCAGACAACGAAAAAGACCATCGGCAAAGATTTACCGGAAAAGACCAATCCCACCTAACGAGTTGCGCTGACATCGACTACCGCAAACCGACCCTAAATATCCGACGCCGACATTTCGACGAATGTTGAGAGATGAAGGATTACCCGACACTGTGGCAGCGCAAAATGATGTGGGCGGCATTGACTGCCTGTTTCGTCGTCGTTCTCGTCGTCATTATGGCCGCCGTGATCTGGCTCGGCGCCAGCATTGTCAGCTTTCTCCAGCCGATTCTGATCCCGGTAGCGATCGCCGCAATTCTTGCCTATCTGCTCGATCCGCTAGTGACAAAAATGTCTCGTGGAACGCTTACTCGCACCAAGGCAATCGCACTGCTTTTCGCGATTGGGTTTTTTGCATTGGGCGGATTAGCAGCATGGCTCATTCCTACGATCCCGGTCCAGAGTGCGAATTTCGCCAGGCAAATCCCTTCGTACACCGAACGCGCTCGGGATTACACTGTCGATTTTATCTATCGGTTTGATCAGACATTCGGATTGCTGGGCGCAGGACAGACCAAATCCGCATCGAAAAATCTTACCAATTTCCTGATCGGCCCCGGACCATCTCCTTCTCCCCACCGACAGACGACGGCGAGTCCGGCCGGATCCGCACAATTCACTGCGCCTCCGACTCAAATCGCTCCAACCCAACCCAAGCTGAGCAACGCCGAACGCCAGCGCATTCAAGCGTACGTGGAAAAACAAATGCCCAAGTTGCAGGAGGCGCTGCCGACGCTACTCGGAAAGCTGTGGGACATTTTGAAGA
The DNA here is from genome assembly GCA_963805485.1 of uncultured Verrucomicrobiae bacterium. Lineage (GTDB taxonomy): Bacteria > Verrucomicrobiota > Verrucomicrobiia > Chthoniobacterales > UBA10450 > Udaeobacter. The sequence continues at coordinate 242,451 of CAWDUN010000004.1, forward strand.
CAAGCATCGGCGGATTTCTCGGGATAAGCGGTTTCCTGCTCAGTCTTATCCTAGTCCCGGTCTATTTGTTTTTTCTACTCAAAGAAAAGCCGCGCATTGAAGAAAGATGGACAGATTACCTGCCGTTGCGTGCATCGCCGCTGAAGAACGAAGTGGCGGATGTACTATCACAAATCAACGCGTACGTTGTCGCGTATTTCCGTGGTCAACTCCTTGTCTGTCTGATTGACGGCGTTCTCATTGGCACCGCCTTGACACTGTTCGACCTGAACTTTGCGGCAGTCATCGGCGCAATGGTGGTGGTTCTCACGATGATTCCTTATATCGGCATCATCATTTGCTGGGTGCCGGCTGTTCTCATCGCCGCATTTCAGTGGGGTGATTGGACCCATCCGATTATCGTGACCGCGATATTTATCGTGATACAAAATCTGGAAGGCCTTTTCTACGCGCCACGGATTGTTGGAAACTACGTTGGCTTACATCCGATGACCGTAATTGTGTCGATTTTTGTCTGGGGCTTGATCATCGGCGGAGTCATCGGTCCGCTCCTCGCTGTGCCGCTTACTGCCACGCTGAAGGTGCTTTTCGGGCGTTACGTTTGGGGCCGGCGTTTGCGGGAGCACTCTCTGCCTATCGATACCGCTCTCACCGTGAAAGACATCGAAGTAGCGACTCATCCTTAGCGCAGCATCAGTTTGATGAAAGGGAAAAATGGAGCGACGGGCGTCGAGACAACGCAGCGAACTTCGGTTAAACACGAGCACCTCGAGCAACAGAGAGACCGGCAATCGTTTAGCAGCCCGCACTCAATGTTTCAGGGGCAGTCCCGGAGCGTTCAGTTGGTCGTTGCTATCGCGGCATTGGCCATCGCTTTTTTGGTAGGCGTTTTTTTTGTCAGTTACGGCTCGAAACTGTATAAGAACTGGCGCGATCGCCGTTTGCTGGAAAAAGCAACCACGCTTTCACAGGAGGGAGAGTTCAGCAAAGCAACGCAAATGGCGGGTGACCTCGCCCGTCGCCATCCGGATTCGCTCGCAGCGCTGTCGATCCTGGCGGACGCAGCGGAAAAGCAAAATCTTGAAGAGGCCGTTGCATGGCGCGAGCGGATCGCGCTGTTACTGCCGAAAGATCCGGAGAGTCAGCTTAATCTTGCCTCTGCTGCGCTCCGTTTTGGCAAACTTGATCTCGCACGCGCAGCGCTTGATCGCGTCTCTGCGAGTGACCGAGACCGCGCAGCTTTTCACGTCGTTGCTGGTTGGCTGGCGCGCGCAGAAGGTAATTTTGCCGAGCAGGAGGAACAATTCGCGGCTGCAGTTGAGAAAGAACCCAATAACGACCTTTATCAGTTCAATCTTGCGGCACTGCAAATTCGTTCCAAAGACGCGGACAAGAGCAAGAACGCTCGCGATGCGCTCGAACGACTCATTACCGTAGTGCCGTACCGAACTGGCGCATTGCGAGCATTGCTCAATGACGCTGTGCAACGCAATGACCGCGCTGCTGCGGATAACCTTGCGCAACAGCTCCAAATGTCGCCAGAGGTCACGTTCGGCGATTACCTGCTTTGCCTGAACTTTTACCACAAGCTGGACGAGAAAAAATTCCGGCGCCTTCTCGAGAAAGTGAAACCATTTGCGGCGCATAATGCATCCGATCTCACATCGCTCATCGATTGGATGAATCACAACGAACTGGCTGGAGACGCTGCGAAGTGGATCGACAAGTTGCCGCCAGCAAAATTGAGTTCGCCGCCTGCGTCTGTCGCAGTCGCCGATACTTATGCAACTGTGAAGAATTGGCCGCGTCTGAAACGCTCGACCCGGAGTCAAAATTGGGGCGACGCCGAATATTTGCGGCTGGCGTACGGCGCCATCGCGGAGCGGCACTTGCATTCAGGCAACGACTCGACCGCGAAATCTGAGTTTGAAACGCTTTGGCAGTCTGCCGCTCAATTGTCCGAGGACGTGCCGGAGCATGAACTTTTGCTCGCCCGGCTCGCCACAAAATCGCAATTAGCGAACGAAGCCCAAGAACTCTGGATTCGCGTCGAAGAAAATCCACCGATGCGTCGTGAAGCGCTGGACAATCTTCGACAGCTGTATCGCGCCAAAGACGAAACAACCAGTCTATACACGGTTCTTCAACGGCTTCATGAAAGTTCGCCTAACGAGGCGCCGATCACAGCAGACCTGGCGCGGCTCGGCCTGAACCTTGGCGAAAATACTGAAATCTCACATCAACTCGCGAAAGAGGCATATGACCGCGCGCCGAACGATGTCGATTGTGCGGTAACGTACGCATTTTCACTTCACCGCCTGGGCAAAAATACAGAGGCTCTTGCGACAATTCGGAGTCTGCCGCCGGAACGGCTACACGATGCCCACGCGGCCGTTTACATCGCGCTGATGCTCGTTGAGGGAAACGAAGTCGAGGCAGCAAAGGATTATATAGAGGCCGCCGAGAACGGGAAACTTTATCCGGAAGAGAAAAACCTGCTCCAAGAAGCGAAGACGATGCTGATCGCGGCATCGGCAATTCCGTCGCCCACAGAGTCGCCGTCGCCTGGCGCAACTCCACCGCTGTAGCAATCACTCTTCTTTCTGAATTGCATCTGTCCAATCGGCAATGTCTTTCTCATCCATCTGAACACGCTTTTCCAAACGCGCATCCCGGTATCCCCACTCCTGCACGTCTACCAAATATTGCTGCCGCGAAATCAGCGTGCCGCGGCATAATCGTTCCGGCCCCGCAGTCCTCACTTCGTTCCGGAGCCGTGTGATCAAATCATCCATGACCGCCGCCGGAATCCGCGCGCGTTCGCCGGGATAAATGTACCCGAACAGGATCAAATGGCTGAACAATATGCGCCAATCAGGACCGAACCGCCGAACCAGGTGCGACCAATCGATCTCTCCCGCGCAGCAGCGAATAATGTGCGCAATATCGGCGCCGTCGAACCGCTCGCGTTCCATGATGTACGCTTTCATCCAAATCATTTCCTCGGGAGCGCAGTGTTTCACAGGCACGCCCAGCAATTCCGCATCGCGTGCACGCTCGAACCACGAATCATCCACTTCGCACAATCCATTGCCGGCGCGAAAAATCAGATCAAGCATATCTGTTTCGTACGTCGCCTTGGCCAGCCAGTGCGGGAATGTCAGTTCGGTTTTGTACCCTGCGCGCGCTAGCGCACGGAGCGCAGCTTTCACATGATTTGGCCGAATATAGAGATCGAAGTCCTTCGTGCTACGTGACACGCCTCCGCACACTTGCACCATGTATGCGCCGCCGATTAGGAAGGGAATTTCGGCAGCATGCAACGCTGCCACTGATCTGCGATGAAAGTCATCGCGACTGCCTTCACTCTGATTGGCTCGAAGTTCCGTGGCTGTGCTTGCAGTCATTACCCATCAATTACGCACTTGAACCGCGCCACGCGTGCATGGCTGGGCGTGTTGCGCGCGAAACGTCCATCCTTAGTCGCCGATTCGTTTCTTAAAGCGATGGCAAAGCCGACGTTGCGTATCGCTGCTACCGCCGATCTTCATTATGGCAAACATTCACGCGGAAAGATGCACGATGCATTTGCCGAGATTTCGGGCAGCGCAGACGTGCTGCTGCTTTGCGGCGATCTCACCGAGTACGGACTTCCCGAAGAAGCGGAGGAACTCGCGGCTGATATTCGCAGCGCGGTGAGGATTCCGTGTATCGGCGTGATTGGAAATCATGATTATGAATCCGGACATCCGGAAACGGTCGCGAACATCCTCGATCAGACCGGCGTGACCATGCTCAACGGGGAAGCCATCGAAATCGCTGGTGTTGGATTCGCGGGGATCTGCGGGTTCGGCGGCGGTTTTGGCCGGCGGATGCTGAACGCGTGGGGCGAGCCGCTGATTAAGCAATTCGTTCAGGAATCAGTTAGCCACGCCATTCGCCTCGAGCAGGCGTTGGTGAAGCTGCAAACTCAACACCGGATAGTGGTCCTGCATTACTCTCCGATTCGAGCGACATTGGAGGGTGAAGATCCTGAAATCTATGCTTTCCTCGGTTCCAGTCGTCTCGAAGAACCGATCAACCGGTTTCGCTCGACCGCAGTCTTCCACGGTCACGCACACAATGGGATTAGCGATGGAAAAACGTCAACTGGCATTCCGGTGTACAACGTCTCCGCGCCGGTGCTGCAAAAAACCGGAAAGCTTTATCGAATTGTCGAACTGTAGCTTGTCTCTCAGACGCCATCGCCACACAAAGAAGCTGCTGCAACAACGCGCCATGCCTCAACGTCTGCGCCGGATCTTGTGGGCGAAACGCAGCGTACGGCTTTAATTCCGTCGAAACTCACTTCGGAAAGCGGAACGTCGATCGAGGCTGCCAGTTCGCGCCGGGTTGCTACTGCCAAATTCTTGTAGAGCAAACTCAAGTGCGGTTTTAGTTCGTAATGTGACGAATCGTCCGCCGCCTCGCGAACGATGCTACTGATTTTCGACAGTTCTGGCGTCATGGCGAATTGCACAAAGAGCGTTTTGATAAACTCATCGGATTGATCAATTCCGAGCGTTTTTAATCCGATGAGTTTGCATTCGTGCGCTGCGATTCCCAGCGCGTTCTTAGCCGCATCAGCCCGATCTGCTCCGACATAAATCGTCACGTGCGGCTCAAACACAGGCGCATCGCACCGACGGGCGAGATCATTGATGATCCGCTGAAAGAATCTGCGTGCCGAATCGGACGGAATAAGCCAGTACGCAATAACAGTTTGCGTGGTCACAAGACGATCACGGCTTCGGATTCAACTCCACTTCTGCAGCTCGACAATGTTACCTTCGGGATCTCGCGCATAAACCACACGAAGCAGACCGACGCCTTTTACTTCCGCCGTGGCTATTTCTCCCACTGCGCCGCCACCGGCTCCGATCACTGCTTCTAGCGCTTCATCGACGTTCTCCACCGCGAATGCAATGTGGCCGAATCCGCACTCGTTAGCTCGCGGCAGTCCGCGTTCGATTAATTGATCGTAGCTAAAAATTTCCAGCGTAGGGCCGTCATCGTAGTATCCCGGTAATCTCAGATGAACGCCATGAAGGCGGGCGTTCGGGACTGCATTGACTCTGTCAAGCCATGCCGCAGATAAGTCGCGTTCGGGACCTTTCGGTTGGCACCCGAACACCTGGCGATAGAATTGGACCAGTCTTTTCCAATCTCTGGCAATCAGATTGGTGTGCACGTATTTCGCGCGGATTGGCATTTTTTTCTTCTAGCGGAAGCTTACAAGTAGCACAATCCACCTGCCGATGTCATTCTGAGCGAAGCGAAGAATCTCTGATCGTTTCTCGATCGTTCGGTTAGAAAATTGAGATGTTTCGCTTCGCTCAACATGACAGCAGGAAGAATTGGCTGAACTTGCGGTTATGCCGACGAATGTTTTGGGAACAGAATTGAAATGTTGTTGTCGCGATCCGATGACTGGTTTTTATCGCGACGGCTATTGCCGAACAGGTCCAGAGGACGTGGGGCAACACACGGTATGCGTGCAAGTCACGGAGGAATTTTTGGATTTCTCGGTCCTGGATGGAAACGACCTGGTCACTCCGCATCCGGAGTGGGGTTTTCCCGGATTGAAGCCCGGCGACAAATGGTGCGTGTGCGTCACCCGCTGGAAAAGCGCGCTGGATCACAACCGCGCCGCGCCTGTGGATCTGGAAGCAACGCATGCTTCCGCGCTCGAGTTCGTCACGCTGGAGGAACTAAAAGCGCACGCGGTAACGCAGGCCTAACAAAACCTCCGCGCCGGCCGCGGTTGAATCCCGTTAACTTTTCCGCCACGCTAAGCACAATTGAAGCTTCCTTTTAGTCTTTTCCTGGCGCTGCGGTATTTAAAGCCGAAGCGTACATTTCTCTCCATCATCACATTGATCTCGGTCATTGGCGTGATGCTCGGTGTCACCGTGCTCATTCTCGTGATTGCGGTCATGACCGGATTTGATCGGGAGCTGCGTCAGAAAGTCATCGATTTCGATGCGCATATTCTGGTCACTTCCGAGGACGTGTTCCGCGAGTGGCGCCCGCTCAAGGCCAAAATCGATAAAACGCCGGGCGTGGTTGCCACGGCTCCTTTTGTGCAAGGACCGGTGATTGCGGAATTCCACGGACGGCGGCTTGCACCGCTGATTCGCGGTATTGATCCCAAGCAGGAAGAGAAAGTCATCCCACTCCAAAAGTTCATCAAGTTCGGCAAGCTCGATCTGGAAGGAGAATCAACGGTGCTCGGGATTGAGCTGGCCCGAAAACTTGGAGTCACCATCGGCGACAAGGTGACAATTTATTCGCCGGGCAATCTCGGCCAGGTCCTCGACAGCATTAAGAAACTGGAGAACGCGAAGGGCGAAGAAGAGAAAAAAGCAATCGACGAATTGCGCGATGTAATTCTCCCGAAAGAACTGACCGTCACCGGGATTTTTGAGACGGGCCATTACCTGCACGACTCCGAATTTCTGCTCGTGCCCGTTTATGTTGGCCAGGAGCTATACGGTTTGGGCGACGCATTGCACGGAATCACGGTGAAGACCGATGACCCGTACGGCGCGGAACGGGTGAAACAGGAGATCCAGCAATTCCTCGAGCCGCCGCAATACGCCCAGACCTGGATCGATATGAATCGCCAATATTTCGAAGCGGTGCGGCTGGAACGCACGGTGATGTTTTTCCTTTTGTTCTTCATCGTCATCGTGGCGGCTTTTGGAATCATGAGCACGCTCATCACCGTAACGGTACAAAAGCGGCACGAGATCGGAATTGTGAAAGCGCTTGGGGCGAACATCGCGCAAATTGTCTGGGTGTTCCTTGGTCAGGGAACAATTGTCGGCCTTTTCGGAACCATCACTGGCCTGGGCCTTGGGATGACGTTGATCCGTTACCGTAACGAGTTTAGTCGCTGGCTGGCATCGACGTTGCACATCGAGATTTTCCCGCGCGAGGTTTATCAATTCTCGTCGATCCCAGCCGAAGTCATTCCGCATGACGTTGCCATTATTTGTATCAGCGCCTTCTTAATCTGTTCGTTGGCGGCGCTCATCCCCGCGTACTTCGCCGCGCGACTCGATCCGGTAAAAGCGCTGCGCTACGAGTGACGTTGTAGAGCCGCTTGTGCCAAGCGCCTGCTGTCGTTCGGCGTTTGACACAAACGCCGCTACAACTTGAGAAAAGTACTCAGCGTACGAAATGCGTAATCGTATCCTTCCGGCCATTCGCTCTGGCGCGGGCCAGCAATGTTCAGAACTTCGATCTGGTTATTGCGAACGAAATCACCAATCGCACGTCCTGCCTGTTCGGGTGGTGTTTCTGCTCCATCAAACAAGACGTGCGGCTTCGATTCTTTGATACAACGCCAAAGCGTGTAGTCCGTGCCGCCATGCAAGTTGCAAAAATAAATAATCACCGTCCCGTCAGAATCTTTCACATTTTGGCGAGTGCGCGCGTTTGTGCTACCGCGCTGGAGTTCGCGTAACGGATAATGTTCGGGAATCCTGCCGAATTCATCCAGCCGTCCGGCTGGACACCAACCGCCACACTCTATTTCATGCTTGAGTGCGACATCGAGCGCGGCACGATCAACGCCTGTTTGCCCGCCCGAGATAATCTTGAGTGTCTTCACTGTAGCGGCGGTCTGTGACCACCGACCACACGCCAGCGGAGTTCAGTCGCCGGTCGGAACGATGTCCGCGCGCTCGATCATGAGAATCACCGTTCGTTCCGGCGCGCGCGTCCGATGGCGCACGCCTTTCGGCACGACGAATCCCTGTCGTGGCGCAAGATTAATGAGGCGATCTTCGAGATCGATCAGGAACCGCCCCTCCAGCACAAAGAAAAATTCGTCGATGTCATTGTGTTCGTGCCAGTGATATTCACCTTGAACGACAGCCACCCGAACGACTGAATCGTTCACCTGGCACAGCGTTTGGTTGTACCATTTGTCTGTGCAAGCATCAGCGAGCTTCTGCACGTCTATCACCTCAAGCGGTCCGTGCAGAACGTTCAGGTAAGTTTTGTATGGAAATTCTTCAATGTCCTGTTGCGACGCCATGGTGTAACTTTACCGCAGGGATCGCGGAGGTCGCCGGGAAAAACGTCTGGTACATCTGCTCTGGGTTCTTCGCGTTGTCTGCGGTAAAGGTGTGTCATTCTTCGCCGTCGAAATAATCGGTTTCCTCACCTTTGATCACTACCCGATCGGCTGCTGATGACTTATTCACTTTCCATTTACCGCTATCAGGATAATAGCCTGCTTCGCCGATCGGGTTATCGGCAATGACATAGTACGTTAGGTCTTCGTCTCCGGAGTTGATCAGTTGATGCGGCTCGTTTGGACCGAAGACGAATGCGTCGCCTGCCGCCACTTCGGTCTTGCCATCCTTGTGGCGAACAGTGCCTTTGCCGGAAATCACCAAATACAGCTCCCATTGGGCGGAGTGCGCGTGGTAAGGGAAGTTGCACTTTCCTGCCGGCACTCGGCTCCATTCCAAATCAAACGGGTGCCGTTTGGAAAGGTCGAGCGAAGCCGGTTCGCGCCCCAGTGCTTCAGAAATTCCTTTGAAGGAAACGACGTATTTTCCGGCCGGCGATTGCCATGGATCTTCTTTGATTTCGTTGAGGTTCACTTTCTTCATCGCGTGAGGTACGGGCGATTGACGTCAACGGTCTACGGGCGGTTCGGTGAACCGCCCCTACGACAGTCATTCTTCGCCATCGAAATAATTGGCCTCGGTTCCTTTCACGATCAGTTCTTCGGATTCTTCCCTGGCGACGGCCCACTTGCCGCTGTCGGGATAGTAACAGGAATCACCTGTTGCTGCGCCGCTGCGTGGGTTGTCGGCAAGAACGTAGTAAATAAAATCCTCGTCGCCACCGTTAGTAAGCTGATGTGGTTCGCCGGGCTGAAAAAGAAATGCGTCGCCCGGTCCAACCTCGGTTATTCCGTTCTTGTCGCGCACATTGCCGCGACCGGAAACGACGAGATAAAGCTCCGATTCCGCTGCATGCGCGTGATACGGGCAAAGAGATTTGCCCTTCGGTATCCGCACTAACGCGAGATCAAACGGATGGCGCTTCGACAGATCGAGCGACTCTGGTTCGCGCCCAAGCGCAACCGAAATGTTCTTGGTAATTCGGCCGAACTTCCCTTTCGGCGATTTTTTTTCCTGCTCGGGAACGTCTTTGAGATTGATCTTTCGCATTTGAGAAAAACTCTCACCTAAACTAACGAGACGAAACCCCTTTCCTGGTAACGATTGTGAAAACGGCAATGGCTGCCCAAACGAGGTTTACGAAGGTGGAGGGATAGGATCCATAAAAGATTGTGTTTGCGGCCAGGAGAAGGCTGCCGCCGACGTTCAGGAACTGAAACACAGAAGAGTGTCCTTCCCATTTTCTGGCAGAGACCATTGCATACGCTACAAGCAGAGCTGCCGCTCCGACCCATCCAATCGCATCAAACCATAAATGATTGTTCATGCAGCGATTGACAGTTTTGGAGCCGGTTCGATCATGTCTCCCATTTTTTCGGCAGCTTTTGTTTGAGCGTCTCCACTGGCTCGAACAGATCGCCTTGTTTCTCGATGCGCGCCAACGTTTGGTCGGAACGAAACTTTAGGAGGTCTGCGCGTTTCTTCTTCAAACAATTCTCCACTTCACTCCACGTAACCGGCGTGGAAACAGTGGGCTCTTCTTTTGCGCGAAGTGAGTAAACGCAAACCGTAGTTTTGTGTTCGTCGTTCTGACTCCAATCGACGAACACTTTTCCTTTGCGCACAGCCTTGGACATGTTGGCCGTGACACGATCAGGATGCCCGGCTTCCAGACGTTGGGCTAACGAGCGGGACAAACCTTTAGTCTCGTCGTAAGTGACCGCCGTGTTCAGCGGCACATAGACTTGTAAACCTTTGGAGCCGCTCGTTTTTGCGAACGCCTTCAATTTCATTCCGTCCAGCAGCTCGCGCAGCCGAATCCCAACCTGACAGCATTGCACAATGTCTGCAGGCGCACCGGGATCCAGATCGAACACCATCATTGTTGGGCGTTCGACCTTGTTCTTGCGCGACAGCGATGTGTGCAGTTCGAGATCGGCCAGGTTAGCTGCCCAAACGAGGGTGGGCAGATCGTTGGCAAGACAGTAATGCATGATTCGCTGGTTGCCTTCGCTCCAGACCTTTGCCGTTTGCACCCATTTTGGACGATGCACGGGGCAGTTCTTCTCATAAAAAAACTCACCCTCCACGCCATTTGGATAGCGCTTCATTGTGAGCGGGCGGTCCTTCAAGTGCGGCAACAGCACCGGCGCGATGCGGATGTAATAATCGATCACGTCCGCCTTGGTGAAACCTGCCTTCGGGTAAAGCACCTTGTCCAGGTTCGAAACCTGAAGCTTCCGATCGGCAACAACGAGTTCCGCTTTTTTGGCCATCGGTCTAATCCTCGCACAACGTCCACAAAAGACGCAAAGTTCTAATCTTCTCTGACCGTAAGTAAGTTCTTCTTTTCGTGCAGACGCTATCAGGCGAAGAAGCGCTCCGGCGGGACCACTGGCTTGGGTTTGCAAATCCGAGCGACACAATGTTCCCAGCTTTCGTGCCCGCTGAGGATGTCAATTTCCACCCGCAGAAAATAAATCGGCACTTTCAGATCGGCCTCCGACAGACGCGGCATGCGCACCGAGTCTTTTTCGGTGGTGACGATCATCGCCAAATCGCGCCGGATACAACGATTAACGAAGCTGATCAGTTCCGCTTCGGTGTAATAATGATGGTCAATGTAACTTTTCGCGAGATCGACGTGCGCACCGAGTTTGGTGAGCGCGCCTTCAAAACTTTCGGGGGCGGCAATTGCGCACAGCGAACCGATGAAGGCATCGCGCAAAGTCTCGAGCGGCAACTGTTCGCCCGTGAAAACGTTTTGCAGGTAAAGCGGCTTGTGTGCGCATTCGATAACTTCCGCGGTCCGATTGTAACGCCGAATTCGACGCATCAACTCGAAATTACCGTCGCCCGTATTCTTCGTGATAAAGATGTAGCTGGCGCGACGAAGATTGCGTGGCCTTTCGCGCAATGTGCCCCGGGGCAGCAGGAACTCGTTCCCAAAAGGCGCTTGTCGGTCCACGAGCACCATGTCCAGCCGATGCTTTAAATGCAGATATTGAAATCCGTCGTCGAGCAGAAGTGTGTCGACCTGCCATTTATCGATAGCGAACAGGCCGCTTTTGACCCTGTCTTTATCCACGAGTACGATCACATCTTTTAGGTTATGGGCGAGCATGTAAGGCTCATCCCCGGCGGTTAGCGAATCGAGCAGCAGCGATTTTCCATCGGAAACGATTCGCGGAGGCTCGGAGTCTCCGCGGAACCGACTTCGCCAACCGCGTTTTCGCGGGACGCTTTTGTAACCGCGGCTAAGAATCGCCACTCGCCGTCCGCCGCCCTGCAAAGCGCGGGCAAACTTCTCAACGATAGGCGTTTTACCCGTTCCGCCGACGGTAAGATTACCAATGCTGATCACGAGACATCCCAGCGTGCGCTCACGGAAAACTCTTTTGCGATAGAAATAAAGGCGGAGTTGCACCAGGCTGTCGTACACGAACGAGAGCGCGTAAAGGAGGCCGCGGAGTACGGTAGCGCGAACGCCATGACGTCGTTCGAGGACGACGTCGATCCCGAATTCTTCTAACTGTTCAAGCCGGCGGCCCATCTTAACGGTCGATTCCGGAGGCGCGATAGTGCATGGGCAACAGCTGCGCGCCGCGATTCGCAGCGTGCGTGATGATTGTGTGAGAAGGCATGGCGGTAGCGCGCGCCATCGCAGTCGCGATTGATTCCGGCGATTTGAGCGTCATAGCCGCTATCGCGGACCCGCTTCCGCTAAGAAACGCGCCAAGCGCGCCGGCTCGCTCAGCCGCCGCGATCACACAGGGAAGAAAGTGAATCAGTTTCGCGCGAAATGGCTGATGAAGATTATCGGAAAAACTGCCGCGCATTTTTTCGTAATCTCGCGATGCAAATGCCGCGGTGACCGCGCACGCGTTCGCACAGTTTTCTGCCGCAGCAACGCGCAAGATCTTTGAAGGCAAAATTCTTCGTGCGCGCGCGGTTTCGATTTCCAGCTCCGGGACCAAAAGAACAAAATACAAGCGTGAGGCGACGTCGAAGCGATAAACGGCAGGACGTTCGCCAGGGTTACCCCGCCCAAGCGAGACGCTCGCGCTACTTTGCACCACGGTGAAGCCGCCGAAGGTGGCCGGTGCAGCGTTATCGGGATGTCCTTCCAATTCGGCACATAATCGGAACACTGTTACGCGATCAAGCGGGTTCCCACTAAGGCGGTTCAGCCCAAGCAGGATACCGAGGCGGACTGTGGCGCTGCTCCCCAGGCCGCGACACCGCGGGATTCGTTCCGCAATTGAATACGAAAAAGAGAACGGACGGCGCCGCGTTTGCTTGAAAAATCCTTCTGCCGCGTCAGACACGATCCGCGGATGAGAAGAACGAGAGGAATTGCCCCGGCCCAGCGTCACGGTGTTGTGGAGGCGGAGAGCGACGCCCAGACAATCATAGCCAGGGCCCAAATTGGAAGTGCTCGCGGGAACACGAACGGTGACTTGTTGCATAGTTACGCCGCCGACACGCGGCCGTTGACTCCACGGCGCGAATTGTGATGGCGGCAGTGTAGCAACGGCGCGTGTCCGGGCAACCCATCCGTTGCGGCATGTTGATTTCGAACTATCCCGTTGGAGCACAAGAAACAAAATGATCACGGGATGGATTAATCCAGGCTTGCTCCGCGATTTCCAAGCAGAGGGTACTGACGCGCACCGGCTTTGCACTATTGAGGACGGCTGGGTCGAATGCTTCGGTACCGACGTTCTGATCTCGTTCAAAACAGTGTCGGCCCGTGAACGGCTGCTGGAAGAGCTCCAAACCTGGGCCGATTCAGCCCGCTTCCAAGTGCGACGCGTGTTTGCGCGATTGATTCCGACAAAAAGCGAACGTCGCGAATCACCCGCACTGGTCGTCGGCGATCCGAGCGAGAGTTTACAAACCGTCGCCACCGAACGGTATCTGCGGTTCGGCATAGACTTCGGCACGGGCTATTCGCCGGGTTTGTTTTTGGACCAGCGGGAGAATCGCCGGTACGTGCGTCATATCGCGCCAAAGCGACTGCTGAATTGTTTTGCTTACACCTGTTCCTTTTCCGTATACGCCGCGTCTAACGGCGCGGGCACCGTTAATATCGACCTTTCCAAAAAATATCTCGCCCGTGGACGCGAGAATTTCGCACTGAACGACCTATCGACGATCAATCACCGTTTTATCACGGATGACGTTCGTTCGGTCCTGGCCCGGCTCGCCCGGAGAGGCGAAAAATTCGATGCCATCATTCTCGACCCTCCGACTTTTTCGCGTTCTTCAGCAGGAAAGACATTCCAAGTCCAGGACGATTTCGAAGACGTGCTGATAAGTGCTCTCGCGGTAGCGGAGCGTGACGCCCACGTTCTGGTTTCCACCAATTGTTCTGCATTAGGCGTGCGTGCGCTGAAAGTGATGGCCCGCTATTGCTTGAAAGAAACGCGTCGAGTCGCGGCATTTCACAGGCCATTGCCGCTCCCTGACTTCCCGGCTCGGACGGGCGCCAGTTCGGTCTGGCTTGCTTTGCGGTGATAGTTCCATGCGCGCAGGATGGCTTCACAATGCGAATCATTAGCGTCATGGATCAGTTATCTCCTGAAATGGTTGCTGAGTTTCCCGAACGCGGAATGCAATGGGTGAAAGACCGAGTCGAAACGGTGGTCAGTGAAACGGGTGAGTACGTGCGCGAAAAGCCGACACAGTCTCTCTTCTATGCATTTGCGGTTGGATACGTGCTGAATCGTCTACCGTTAGGGCGAGTGCTAGCCGGTCTTCTTCGTTTGCTTTTTATGGCACTAAAGCCCGCGGTCTTCATCTACGGTGCCGCAAAATTATACCGATCGGCGCAGGAACGGGAAGCGCTGCAGCCCCAGGTTAAACCGTAAAATCGCTGACTGGGCAAATGCGGTAGGGGAATTACTCTTCCAGCGTAAACCCGATCTTCAACGTCACCTGCCAGTGCTCGATTTTACCCTCTTCGATATAACCGCGGGTCTCTGTCACCTCGAACCAACGCATGTTCCGAACCGTCTTGCTCGCACGCGACAGGGCATTATGTACCGCTTCCTCCATTCCGTTTGGCGATGAGCCAACGATCTCAATTTTCTTGTAAACGTGTTCAGCCATCCGCGGATTATTTCTCAGTTCCCCACTTTACACAATAAAAAGGCAGGCAAGTAGCAGCGGTTTCAACTCCGCATTCCCGATTCAGCGGACCGTCCTTGCTTGCGAAACTTCCAGACGGCGCAAAGTGGCACGCTTATGCTAGCTGACGATTGCTCAGCAAATTTGGCTTTACAAAGCAACCCTCGTTCCCGCAGCCTCTCGTGGTGCGAACGTTGTTTGCAGCCTGCTTCCTCCTAACAGCTGGCTGGTGGTGTGCATATGCTCAGGACCAGGAGAAAAAACTGGTCGATCGGCTTCTTAAGCCCAACATGGCGCTGCAGAATGATGCGCAAAACAAGAAATTCAGCGGAGACGGTTCGGCATCCATTAACAAACACGCAAATATCACTACGTTTTTTGTTCACCAGAAACCGAGCTCGAAAAACTATTCCGGGACACGAGAATTCTCGAGTACGCAATTTTATTCTCAGACCTACCGTGGCGGACGGACCGCCTACGAGGTTCCATCACAGCAAACAGTTGCAAATTCCAAGGCTATCTACGGAAGTCAGACCGCCCACGGTGTGCGTGACGCACCTCAGTCCGGGAAAAAGGTTGCCTCTCGTGCGTATGCAGGTAATCGCCCCTTTCTGAACCAGGGCACAAATCAGAAGTCGCTCAACAGACACAACGAGCCGCTCACAATTGAGCAGGTGCGTGAGTTATTGAACAAAAACAAGTAGCACTCGTTGGGGCGAGGCGGATGCGCTATTTTGTGACCGGATGATGCAACCGGACGAAGCTCTGGCGTTGTTGAAACAAGGCGCGGCGCAGATCATCAATGAAAGCGAACTGCGCGAGAAGCTTGCGCTGGGTCGGCCATTGCGTGTCAAGCTCGGGGTGGATCCGACGACCTCCGATATTCACCTTGGGCATACGATCGTTTTACGCAAACTGAGGCAGTTTCAGGACCTAGGGCACCAAGCGATTCTCATCATCGGCGATTTTACCGGAATGATCGGCGATCCGAGCGGTCGATCCGTGACGCGACCCCACCTGACGCATCAGGAAGTGGTCACAAACGCGGCGACCTATCGCGAGCAGGCGTTTAAGATTCTTGATCCGGCGCGCACAGAAACCGTCTGCAACGGTGACTGGTTTCGGGCCATGTCGTTCGAAGACGTGATTCGCCTGAACAGCCGAGTGACGTTGCAACAGCTGTTGCAACGGGAAGACTTCAAAGCGCGAATCGAAGAAAAACACCCGATCCGCGCCCATGAAGTCCAATATCCAATTATGCAAGGATGGGATTCGGTGATGGTGAAAGCGGACGTTGAACTCGGAGGGACTGACCAACTCTTCAACATTCTCATCGGTCGCGATTTTCAACGAGAAGAGAGCATGCGGCAGCAGGTCGTTTTTCTGCTCCCGATTCTCGAGGGCTTGGATGGCTCGAAAAAGATGAGCAAAAGCCTGGGTAACTATGTCGCGATCAACGAGCCTCCGTCGGAAATGTTCGGAAAACTGATGAGTATTTCGGACGAGCTAATGGCGCGGTATTATGAATTGCTTCTGAAACGCCCAGCGCCGCGAGATATGCACCCGCTAGAGGCGAAGAAACAGCTCGCGTTCGAAATCGTGCAGACTTACCACTCCTCGGAGGCCGCCAAGCGGATGCTGGATGAGTGGAACACCCGCTTCACCAAACGCGATTTGAAAAACGCCGATCTGCCCGCGTTTTCACCGGCGGACCAACAAGACTTCACCACCGTCACTCTCGTTTCAGACGTTTATCGGAAAGTTTTTTACGCCGAAAAATCGCACAGCGAGGTCTCGCGACTGATCAAACAGGGCAGCGTCGAAGTTGATGGAACCAAAATCCGTGATCCCAAGGCCAAAGTGGCCCTTCACCCGGGCCAGATCCTGCGCCTCGACCGTAAACGTGCCGTGCGCATTGCCTGACCCGGGCGACCCAAAATGCCCATTACGACATCCTGCAGCAACGCCGCTTTGTCAGGCGTGGGCTGGCTGGAGGACGGGCATGACCCGCGGGCGCTCCACGTAGCTTGATCTGATCCCCTCGAAATGCGCCCGGATGCTGCGCAGCTCGGCATTCACAAAGCTGTCCACAAAATGCAGACGTCGGTCCAGCCAGGCGAAAAGTTTGTTTTTGATCTCGTAGTGCACGGCGAGCGTGACCTCGGTGCACTGCGGCCGGATCTCAGCGAAATCGACGATACCCATCAGGCAAATGTTTCCGCCGACGGACTCGAATGCGTATTGGCTGGGCGAATCGCCATCTACCGACAGCAGCACAGTGTGCGCTTCGAAACCGAAGGGTCCGCGAAAACTGAAATCGACGGTCTTGGATGATGTCACGGTCGCCCGCGTCACCATTAAGAACTGGCGTCGATAAGATTGGATACTGGCCAGACGTGCTTTGCACTCGGCCACCGGTTGGCTCATGTGTAAGGTTTTTTCTAGGAGCATAGGTCTAATTGGTTTTTCGCATCTGTTATGAGCAATGGCGATGCCAACTCTTGTTTCTACGGCGAAGAACGCCACACATCAGGCGCCAAGTGTTCGTTTTTGCTACAGCTCTGTAATGATCACAACACCGCCGGGGCCAAGGATATACGGTTTTCTCTTAGGTAGCGGGGTCACGCAACCTGTTTGACGCGATCGGCCACGCTAGTTGAGCGAGTGCCGGCAATTGTAGCCATCATCGATAGAAAAATTTTTCCGCCATCTGTGCTGCCCAACTGCGGATCAGAGGCGCGATCAGGATGGGGCATCAAACCAAAAACATTCCCTTCCAAGTTGCAAATCCCCGCAATGTTTTGGATCGAGCCATTTGGATTTGCTTCGGGAACGGCCTGGCCCTGCCTATCCGTGTAGCGGAGGACCACTTGTTCATTGGCGTTCAGTTCACGCAGTGTTTGCGGGTCAGCAAAAAAACAGCCTTCCCCGTGCGCCACGGGCAGGCGCAGAAGCGTGCCTTTCGGGCAGCCGTGGGTGAAGGGAGAGTCATCTATCTCAACGCGTGTAGTGACCAGGTCACACACGAACCGGAGAGAGCGATTTCGCACCAGTGCGCCGGGTAAAAGACCGGCTTCGCACAAAATTTGAAACCCGTTGCACGTCCCAAGCACGAGCTTGCCGGCGCGCGCTTCGCTGATCACCGCGTTCATGATCGGCGAAAAACGAGCGATGGCTCCGCAGCGAAGATAATCGCCGTACGCAAACCCGCCCGGCAACACGATTGCATCAAAGTTATCGAGCGAAGTTTCTTTGTGCCAAACGTATTCCGCTTGTATTCCATTCAGTCCATTGATCGCCGCAACACAATCCTGGTCGCAGTTCGAGCCGGGAAACTGAATGACGGCAAAGTTCATCATAACTTTAATGCGCGCGTGCTCGTTGCTCCGCGTGGTAATCGTTCACCACGAGACACGCATGGATGATCCCTGGTATCCAACCAAGCAATGTCAAAATGAGGCTAAGAAAGAAACTCGCGATGCGTCCGGTCATCAGCACCGCAAGGGGCGGAAACACCACGCAGAAGAAATACCGCAGCGCTTTCACAAACCTTTCCTCTTCATCTGAGTCTTCGTCTTTGTGTTGTTTTCGGATTCGCCTTTCAGCAGTTCGTAATCTTCGATCACCGGATTCGACAGCAAATCGCGACAGAGCTGGTGCAGCCGTGATTCAAGATCGCCGTCTTGCCCTTCGATTTCGATCTCCATGTATTTGCCGATTCGAACGCTGCGCACTTCGGGCATTCCCAAGTGCCGCATGGCGTCACGCACCGCGTTTCCCTGCGGGTCCAGCACGGCGGCTTTTGGCATGACAATCACCCTCGCGTGCATCACCGCACAATATTGCGGCGATCTGCGGCGACAAGCGCAATCGCCGCCATCATTTCAAAACCGCAACATCAAGAATGCCGCTTCGTCGGAGAACATTCACGCCGACATCCCCTTCGTCGTGTCTCGTGAGCAGAAGATCAACGCTTGCGTCTCCCACTTTCAGATCACGAATGCTGACTTGCGGAAGAAATTGCGGCAGGAATGGCTTGGAAAAGACTAACCTTCGTTCGGGAGCAAACACGTCGAGACCGAGACATGCTTGGAGCAAAAGAAAAACAGAGCCAGAGGCCCACGCCTGCGGAGCGCAGGCAACTGGATACAACGTTGGCGCTTCACCGGGCCGTCGCGGAAAGCCGCAAAATAGTTCCGGAAGCCGATGTAAATCAAAGAAGATGCTCGCGTCCATCATACCAGCGAGCACCATGGCAGCCACTGCGTGAAGTCCGTACCGGGTGAATCCTGCGGCGATCAGGGAATTGTCGTGCGGCCAGATCGACCCGTTGTGATACGACATTGGATTGTAGCGCGCCTCACTGCTGGCTACGGTGCGAATTCCCCATCCGGAAAAGGATGTTTCATCGGTCAGGGTGCTTGCAACGCGACGCGCGTGTTCCTCCGTTGCAATCCCGCCGAAAAGACAATGACCAGCATTCGACGTTCGCACCCTGCACGGCCGCTTATTGCCGTCCAACGCAATCGCGTAGGTAGAAATCTCTTCGCACCAGAAGCTTTCCTCGAACCGGCGACGCAAGCTGTGGGCTTGGTTCTTCAGCTCCTGCGCGGCTGTGCCATCCTCCAATAGCAAGGCCAGCTCACTCGCCGCCAGCTTCGCTGCGTAAACATAACTCTGCACTTCGCAGAGGGCGATGGGCGCCTCGGCAAGAACCCCGTCGCTGTGAAAAACCGAATCCTGCGAATCTTTCCAACCCTGCTGAACGAGACCGTGTTTCGACTGACGGCTGTATTCGACGAAACCATCACCATCGGCGTCGCCATAGCGGTCGATCCATTGAAGCGCACGCTGAACGTTCGACCAAATTGACTCCACAAAAGCGCGGTCACCGGTGCGCTTGTAATACGCGCCTGCCAACATGATAAAAAGCGGCGTAGCGTCGATGCTTCCGTAATAGCGCCGGAACGGGACCTCACCCATGACAGCCATTTCATCATCTCGAAACTCATGTAGCACCTTCCCGGGTTGCGCGTCTTGCTCGGGTTTCTCAGCGTCGGCTTGATTGGCAGCGAGGTACGTCAGGACACCGCGCGCAACCGACGGATCGAACCATAAATTTTGTAAGGCCGTGATGATTCCGTCGCGCCCGAACACCGTGCTGAACCATGGAACACCAGCGTAAGGATAGGGACCATAGCGTGTCTCAGTTCGCATCATGTGAAGATCGGCCAGCGAACGGTTCAGCCAGTCGTTAAACTGTTCGTTATCAGCGAAAATCTGCGGTTCCTGAGCGCGAGTGCGTTCGAGCGCGGCAGTTGCATCGTGCATGACCTTTTCGTAAGACGCGCCCTCGCCATGCGAATCTCCGTCCACCTCGCATGCAATTGCCCACTGATAATTGGCATTCTCGCCGGGCTCCAAATGGAGTTGGCAGCTCACGACAGATTTGGTCACGCGAGACGGCTTCGGATCGAACATAATCCGCGTGCGACGGAACCGTTGGTCCAACCCTTCATACGCCAGCACGAGTCCGTCGTCAGTGATCTCAGGTTCCAAGCGACGTCCATGACGCTCCCGATGCATTCCACGCAGTTCGAAAATATCGGCAAAATCCGCATCAAATTCGATCGATAAAACAAAATCGACAGCTGCGCGTCCGTAGTTATGGATGCGAAGCCGCTCGTGACATGCTTTGTCCCACAAAATCTTTGAGCGAAACACGTGTATCGTTCCTCTTGGAACTATTACCTCGCTGTCGCGCCAGACGTCGGCATTCGTAGCGTCTACGGCAAGAACAGCGTTGTCCTCCCGGACGGTAGAGCTCAGCAGCAAAGGCCGGTCCTTTCCGAGCTTCAAAGTCAGCCGGGATAAAAATCGCGTGTCCTGATAATACAATCCAAGTTCGCCGGTGCCGAACGTCTCGACATCGCCAAATCGATCGAAAACAGCGAACATGTCGCCCTGCTTCAAAACACGCGTGCGCACGTCCACGCGAGCTGAAGAGGAACGAATATAAAACTCGTTCCGAACACGAATTACTTCTCCCTTGGCCATTACGCGGGCTCCCAAACGTGTATGTTTCTCGCAGTCTGGGTGCCGATAACATTTATCCAAACGCGCCGACCGCCGGCGCGGCACCGCGGATTCGTTGCCGGATCTCCGTTTGCAATTCTCATACTCGAAGTAAGCCCTTCCTCTTTGAAATTTCTGAGCCAGCGCAACCGGGTCAAATCTCAAGTACAAGAGGCAGTTATCAGTCTCCCTCTATCCTCGCGATGAATATTTCCCGGCCTTTTATGTTCGAGTACGCCAATCAAAACGCGCGCACAATTCTTTCTTCTTGCCGGCGGCGCCAATCTCAGCCGGGCGTTTCGCGAATAACGTCGCTCGCTTTTTTGTCTTCGCGCAATCCCATGAAAACCGGTGCGCGCAATTTTCCGTCGCGAGTCCACTCTGCGAATTTGATCTCAGCGACGAACTTCGGATTTATCCAGTGTATCTTTTTCATCATCGAAGGTGTGATGCCGAGCACCCATTGGCCATTTTGCTTTGACGGCAGATCGACAAACGGACAGCCGGCACGTTCCTCGGCGCGGAATTTCTTATGTAATCTGGCCAATGTTTTCGTTGTGAATCCGGTGCCGACCTTGCCGGCGAATACGAGGTCGCGATCTTTGTAGTAGCCGGCGAGAATTGCGCCGAAATATTTGCGCGCCCCTTGCGGCGGGGTGTACCCACCAATGACAAATTCTTGTTCATTGACGCATTTGAGTTTGATCCATGCACCGCTTCTCCGGCCAGGTTCGTAAGCCGAGTTGCGTACTTTACCGATGATTCCTTCCAAACCGCGGCGCTGCACTTCTGTGAGGAGTTGCTCGGCATCTCCACCAATCGCTCCAGAGTAGCGAATCCGGGGGTCGTCTGCGCCGGCACATAGTTTCTCCAAAACGTTCTTCCGCGCCTCCAACGGCAGCGAGATCAGACTCTTGCCGTCGAGCTGGAGAAGGTCGAACGCATAGAAATACATCGGTGATTTTCGTCCTTCCATCTCGCGCGCTTGCAAAAGCTGGAAGGACGAACGGCCCTCCTCATCGAGGGCGACTACTTCGCCATCAAGCACACATTCATCTGCGGGTAAGTTTGTGACGGCGTCGACAATCTCGGGGAAACGCGCGCTTAAATCGTTTTGATTTCGCGATAGTAGTGAAACTTTTCCGCCGTCTTTAATCGCAATCAGACGGATGCCGTCGAACTTGAGCTCATAAATCCAGTCCCCCGTTGTTGGCGATTTCTCCATGAGTTTCGCTTTCATCGGTTCGACGAAACGCGGCTTTGCGGCTGGCAAGCCTGGTAGGGAAGGCTCGCCGAGCCGTCCGTGCGCGCCGCGCGCCCGGCGGTCGCGCCCTACCGTTTTATCTTTTACTTTTTTTTTAAGCGCCTCGCGGATTCGCGACTTGAATTGCGACGTCGGACTCTGGCTCTCTGCGCGATCTGACTGCCACTCGGCGTCGCGCGCGTCCGCGATTTGTTTCATTGTTCGGCCCGTTTTTACCGATTCATCGTCGAGCTTGCTTGTAACCGGTTTTGTATCGTCGCCGGTCTTAAGGATCAGCCATTGGTTTTTTTCGCCGTCGCGACCGCGGATTCGCACGACAGTCCATTCGCCTTTCGCTTTTTTGCCATCGAGAAGAAGGTGCAGCTTACCTTCGCGTAGCGATTTCAGGGGTTGCTCGCCGTAAACGTAATAGGTGCCGCGGTCCCAGACCATCACGGTGCCGCCGCCATATTGACCTTCGGGAATCACTCCTTCGAAATCTTCATATTCAATCGGATGATCTTCGACTTCGACGGCAAGATGCTTCTCGCCGCGTTTCCAGGGAAGTCCCTTTGGGAGCGCCCACGATTTCAGCACGCCTTCCATTTGCAGGCGGAAGTCATAATGCAATCGGCGCGCAGCGTGCTTTTGAATGACGAATCGCGACGCGCCTTTGACCTTTTTCGGAACAGGTTTGCCTGCCGGCTCGCTGGTTGTTTTGAAGTCGCGTTTGCGTTTGTATTCGGTCAGCGCCATGCGACCAAAATAAACCACGGATCACGTGGATAGCACGGATTTCAACGCGGAAAATGTGTATCAGGTGGATCTTCTTCTCCCGAAGACGATCGCCAGCTAATCAGCAAAGACGCAGATAAGCCGCAGGAGTTAGGCAGCCTACGCTTCGCTCGGGAGCGGCTCGCCGACGAGATACCGGACGAAACGTCGAATCATGATGTTCTCGCCCAATTCCGCAATCTTGGAAGTCAGTAAGTCGCTAATCGTTACGTCAGGATTTTTGATGAAGCCCTGCTCGTGTAAGCAAACGGTGCTATAGAATTTCTCGAGCTTACCATCGACAATTTTGTCCGCGACGTGCGTCGGCTTGCCTTGTACCTGTGCCTTGTAGATTTCGCGTTCCGCTTCGATCAGGTTCCCCGGCACGTCGGCGCGGCTGACGTAGAGCGGGTGCGCAGCGGCGATATGCAGTGTAATGTCTTTCACGAATTCTCGGAAATTTTCGTTTCTCGCCACGAAATCAGTTTCGCAATTGACCTCTACAAGCACACCCACTTTGCCCTGCAGATGGATATAGGAGGCGACTATTCCCTCCTTTGTGGCACGCGTCGCCTTTTTCGCGGCAGTCGCGATGCCCTTTGTGCGTAGGATCGTTTCGGCTTTCTCGAGGTCGCCTGCACTCTCGACGAGAGCTCGCTTGCAATCCATGAACCCGGCATTGGTCTTTTCACGGAGTTGCTTGACGAGTTTTGGATCGATTTCAGTTGTTGCGTTCATTGAAAGGTAAAATCGTTGAAGAGTTGAAGCGTTGAAGCGGATAGCTTCACGCGGAAACGCCGGCCATTTCGACTTGTTCGCGAACGCGAGCTTCGCTGCTGGCCGAAACAATCGCGTCGACCAGTTTTTGCAAAATCACCCGGATCGCGCGAATGGCATCGTCGTTCCCAGCAATCGGATAATCGATGAGTTCGGGATCGGCGTTGGTATCCACGATGGCGACCACCGGGATTCCGAGGCGGCGCGCCTCATTGACAGCGTTTTGCTCCCGGAGCGTGTCGATTATCACGAGCACATCGGGCAGTGCTGACATCTCGAGGATCCCCTCGAGGTTGCGCCTGAGTTTTGCAGCCTCACGATTCAGCGCAGCCAGTTCTTGTTTTCCCATTTTCTTGTATTCCGGCGACTGCTCGATCTGCTCGATATATTTCAATCGGCCGATGCTCTTGCGGATCGTAGTGAGATTGGTCAGAGTGCCGCCCAGCCAGCGTTGGTTCACGTAGAATTGCCCGCAGGCCAATGCGGCTTCTTTTATGGCTTCCTGTGCCTGTTTTTTGCAGCCGACAAACAAGATCCGTCCGCCGCGGCGCGCGACCTCCTGGAGGAAATCAGTTGCCCGCCGGAGCTGCCTCACGGTTTCGTCAAGATTGATGATGTAAATCTGATTGCGCTGTTCAAAGATGAACGGCTTCATCTTCGGATTCCAACGCTTCGTCTGGTGTCCAAAATGAACACCAGCTTCCAATAATTCAGGTACTAATTCTGTGGTATCTGCCATAAGAGAAATTCCCGATGGCGGGAGCTTTCAGAGCGGGGCGAGAAGATGCTATAGGCCGCGCCAGTGCGCAACTCGAAATTCAGCTCTGTTACTGCTCCCATTAAGCGCTGCGTTGGGACCGGTGATAACGCGACTTTGCATGTCCATCCTGCACGCCTCCAGGTGCAAAGCGCGATCTCGTTGAGGATTGAAATGTAGGGCGTGTATTCCTTCCCAGAAGGATGTGAATTAGCAACAGAATCGGCAAAAGCAATCCTATTCCGAGATGAATCCAACTCGTCCACGCGCGCAGTCTTTCGCCGCCCGCGTAATAAAGTCCGTAGCCGGTGACGGTCAAAATGGCAAAGGCACCCAGAAAAACCGATCCATTCGCTCGGTTGCGGCGCGCGCGCCACGCGAATCGCACATGCACGTTCAGGAGCATCCCGATCAGAACCAAAACTGCCATCGCCGCACCGCCATGAACTTTCATTGCCCAGGCTTTGGCGCCCATTTCGAAATCGTTAGGCGACGTGACAACATAATTCCAATATGCCCATGCGACTCCGCTGAAAAAAACCACCGCCAACACCGCGTAGAGAAAATATCTCTGTAGGCGCTTCAGTCGAATCGAATCGGGTCGCGGGTATCGCATGATGGGCGAAACATCCATAGTGGCGCACCGTTGCGCTCAAGCAACAACGCGTCGGCATGATATCGGACGAGCAAGGGCCGAGATTTCTCCCGTAGGATGAATACAATTTTGGTCAAAGCATCAGCCATCATGCAAGCAGACGCCACCACGCTGACGCTGATTAGCT
This sequence comes from uncultured Verrucomicrobiae bacterium, assembly GCA_963805485.1. GTDB lineage: Bacteria > Verrucomicrobiota > Verrucomicrobiia > Chthoniobacterales > UBA10450 > Udaeobacter. The sequence continues at coordinate 267,177 of CAWDUN010000004.1, forward strand.
TTCGTGAACATCGACATGTGCGGCCGTCGAGTAGCGGGCTGACCAGCGCCCTGCCACATCTTCTCTGAGCGAAATAAATTCCTGAAGTCGCCAGGGCGCGCTCACGCAATTCGATCCCGCCCGCGGGCCGCATTGGTTCGGCAGGATGGCGCAAATGCACCAATTCCGAGTTCAATCCAAAAACACGAAGATCCCCCCCGGCATTCACAACTCCCGATGGAACTCCCGCGCGTTTTAAAGCTTCGACCGCGCGATCGACCGCAAAACCCTTGGCAATGCCGCCCAGATCAACAATCACGCGCTGTCGAAACCGGACCGTGCAATTTTTTCCGAGGATAACGTGGCGCCAGTTTCCCTCGCTTACATTCCGATATCGCCGCGGAAGATAGTTCCACTGCAACAATTTTCGGGCGACGGTGATGTCGAAAATGCCGTCGCTCTCACGCGATAATTTTTGCGCCGCGCGCAAGACGCACCATGTCCAGGGGTCGACTTTCACTTTGCGCTGCAATGCTTCACGATTGATCCTCGAAATATCGCTGGCCGCATTGTAAAAACTCATTTGCCGCTCCGCCCTGGCGACGGCATCGAAGGCACGATCGATAGCGCCGTGCAATTTGGCTTCGCTATCGCCTCGAGCAGTGATCTCTACAAACGTGCCGAGAGATGGACGGGCCCGCCTTACTTTATTTGAGGCAGACCTCATACGTTGCGAGGAGGCGACGAATGCCTTCGGTCACATGCCGACAGGAAAGGGTTGCGCCACTGATGTTATTGATGCCTTCGTTGAGAGCGAACCGCGAGCGCGGTGCTTTGCCGACGAACTGCTTTCGCCAATCAGGGTTGCGAATTTCGCCGCCATAGCTTTCGCGATAATTCAGAATTTCAATTTGCTTAACCATTCCCTCTGGCGAAAGCGCCACTGCATAATCGATCACGAGATGTTTGCCGATGACGTAATCGACAATGAAGAAGCCGTGAAGTTTTCCATTTTGCATGGCACGCCAGATTTCCTGGCCGCGCAAAAGTTCTTTCTGTCCACTCTTCGCCTCGATAGCTTTGATCTGCGCAGGCGTGAATTTAACGTGCGCGGGGACAAATTGATCGCACTCTGGAAAGCATAACTTCTGTGCCGCCGAAATAGTCAGGTACTGCTCTGCATAAGAAGGTAGCGGAACGGTGACGCTGATCGCGGCAGGCAAGATCCAGCGTGGAATGTGAGTCATGTACAGACGCGAGCCCTCTCCTAGAAGAAGAAACCAACTGCGCCAAGAAGTTGATCCGCCCGCGGCGAGTCCGGCGCATTGTCCAGCGCGAATTGATAGTCGATTTTCAGGACGACTTGTGGCGTCGGGAACAGAGCCATGCCAAGAGTGTGAAATTGTCGCTGGCCCTGACCGGTTGGCAAGTTCTCATCGATTCCAGCGAATCCGCCAGTCTGCAAATTCTCGTATGTGTAGCGATAAAACGGCACGAGTTCCCAGCCATTGTGCACGTAGTCGCTAAGATCAATATGATAAGCCGCTTCGAGTGAGAAACCCCAAAGATTTTTACCCACATTATTCTCCGGATCATCATCATTATTCGCGCGGAGATTGCCCGGCGTGCCGATGATCGCGTCAACCACTTCACCACGAAACTCAAAACCAGTTCTCGGCAGACGGTAACGCACTTCTGTATCGAGCATCGTTACGCTGTTATGGCCTAACGAATGGCCATCGTCCCCATACGCACCGCGCGGCGTGACGTTTGGGGTAAAGAAAACACTCGAGCTTCCGTTTAGGCCGGGGATAAACGGGGGCGTGTAACTTAGACGCAATGCAAAGCCAGGCGCATTCTTGGTCTGATTGAAGTCGCCGATCGGCGTGCGAGCTAAACCGAAAGCTTCGGTTCCAGTGATGCCGCCTTCGTAAGGCGCGCCATCATCAGGGACGCCGCCGTTTTGACCGATATCTTCCAGCCCTGTGTTGATCTGGAATTGATAATTCAGATTGTTGATGATCTTACCGTAGATGCTCGTGCTGCCTTCGAACCATGTTGTAGGAATGAGTCCATTATCCAGCTCCGGCCGTTGCACGCTATAGAACTGCGTCGGCTCGTGAAAAAGATTGATGAAACCGAAGGGCACGACATCGACACCCGGCGAGCGCCAGTTGAAGTGCTCGTTAAACAAGAAATCGACATAGGCTTGTTCGAGCTCTACAGCGCCCGTCAGCTTGTCATCTGCGTCGTCGGCGATGCCGCCGTGCTCGAATTCAATCTCGGCATTGAAGATGATGTTATCGGTGATTTGATACGTCGGCAGTAGCACAATGCGTCCGGCATCAAATCCATCCTTCCACCCTCCCGTCGCCTGATGGCCGCCGAACTTCAACTCACCATAAGCGCCGATGCTCAAAACAGCATGACTGCGATAGCCAAGTCCGAAAAGGGGCGTGCCAGGTGAAGAAGTGGTCTCTTCGGCGGTGCCGACTGTGTTGTTACCGTCCGGGATCACTGTTGCCTTGTCGTACGATTTTGTTTTGACGGAAGCTGGCGCCGTTTTTTCGGTTCGGGCTTCGCCATTTTCGTAACGCTCGAGGCGCTTTTCCAGCGAAGCGACCTTTGCTTCAAGCGCTTTCAGTTCTTTGAGCAACTCGGCGTTAGCGGCTGCTCCCTCATCGGAGGATTCAGCAAACGACAAATTGCCGACTACAACTACGGCGCAACAAACGGTAAGCAATAGCTTCATTGCTAGAAGCCTAACGAAACAAAACTGAGCTCGCTGCCGGAGCGTTGCTAATTTTTAGCGATCAATTGCAGCCGTAATCAGGAGCGTTTCTGCGTAGTAACGTTCTTTTCCGCATACCGCGCGAGGATCCAACAAAGATCGGAAAGACGGTTCAAATAGCGGAGGATCTCCGGATTTGTATCCGTGGCCGCAGCTACGTGACGCTCAGCCCGGCGGCAGGTCGTGCGGGCGAGATCGAGAGCCGCAGAAGCCGCGTTCCTGCCTGGAATCACCCAGTCTTTCGGATAAAGCGTTTTGTCTTTCTCAAGATCGAAAATGATCGCTGAAACGCGGTCCACCATCGCCGAGGTCGTCAGTTGAAATCCGTCTTTAACGTAACGCTTCCGATCGCTTGACGCCGTCGCCAGTTCTCCCATCACAACGATTAGGTCTTTCTGCGCGGCTAAGATTTCGTCGCAAATGAGTTTGTCGTTTGCAATGGCGCGAGCCAAACCAAACGCGGCAGTCAGCTCATCGACACAGCCGTAAGCATCGACGCGCGGATCGGCCTTTGATAACCGCCGGCCGTACATCAGCGACGTTTCACCCGTGTCGCCAGTTTTGGTGACGATGGACACGAAAACCAATTGTAAGGCGTTTCCAGGAAACGCCAATCCGTGAAATGGCGTCTGACACAGACGCCTTGCCACCTTAACCGATCGCAGGTAGCGGTTCGCCTTCTTCCATTACTGGCGCGCCGACCGGTTCGCCTTTTTCCACCAGCTTGAGCTGACGATGTTCGGGGAATCCGGTTCCGGCAGGAATCAGGTGACCCATGATCACGTTTTCCTTGAAGCCGCGCAGCCTGTCGATCTTGCCAAGCGTAGCCGCCTCAGTGAGGACACGTGTTGTATCCTGGAATGAAGCAGCAGAAATAAAGCTGTCGGTTTCTAGCGAAGCCTTGGTAATGCCGAGCAATACCGGAACAGCCTCCGCAGGCTTGCCGCCTTTCTCCACGACTTTTTTGTTCTCTCCGTCGAAGTCGAGTTTATCGACTTGATCGCCCCATAGCAGCGCGGTGTCGCCGGGATCGGTAATCTTCACTTTGCGCAACATTTGGCGCACGATGATTTCGATGTGCTTATCATTAATCTCTACGCCCTGGAGGCGATAGACCTCCTGCACCTCGTTCACCAGATGCTCCTGCAACTCCTGCGGGCCGCATACTTCCAGAATCTCGTGCGGCACGACTGGGCCTTCGGTCAGTTGCGAACCCTTCTTCACGAAATCGCCTTTGAACACGATGATGTGCTTGGTGAGGGGAATGAGATGCTCTTCTTCAGCGCCCGTGTCCGGATCTTTCAAAACCAAGCTGCGTTTGCCGCGTACGGTTCCGCCCAGCTCGACGATGCCATCGATCTTGGCAATCTCAGCCGCATCCTTTGGCCGGCGAGCTTCGAACAATTCCGCAACGCGCGGCAGGCCGCCCGTAATGTCCTTTGTCTTTGCGATTTTACGTGGGGTTTTTGCCAACAATGCGCCTGCTCGTATCTTCTGACCCTCCTCGACGATGACGTGAGCGCCCGCGGGAATTGAATAGCTCGCGAGCACTTCCTTTTTGTCGTCTACAACGACTACTTGCGGGTGCAGGTCTTCCTTATGCTCGATGACCATGGTTCCCATGAGGCCTGTCGCTTCATCGACTTCGCGTTTAATTGTTACTCCGGCAATCATGTCGCGGAATTCGATCTTTCCGCCTTTGTCGGTGAGGATCGGCACGTTGTACGGATCCCATTGCACAAACGTTTCACCCTTCTTCACAGACGCGCCGTCTTCCTTGGAAATCACCGAGCCTATGACGATGTTGTAGCGCTCCAATTCCCGGCCCTCTTCGTTATGCACGCTGATTGAGCCGTTCTTGTTCAGGACGATCCAACTCTTGTCGAGTGCCTGCACGGTCCGCAAATCATTGAACTGCACCGTGCCGTCGTTCTTCGCCTTAATGATCGGTTGCTTAAATGTTTGACTGGCCGTGCCGCCGATGTGGAACGTGCGCATCGTCAACTGCGTCCCAGGTTCGCCAATGGACTGCGCCGCTATAATGCCGACAGCTTCACCGAGCTTCACGAAGTCCCCGGTGGCGAGGTTGCGACCGTAGCACATCGCGCAGACGCCCCGGCCACACTCGCACGTGAGCACCGATCGGATCTTGAGTTGTTCGACGCCGATGCGTTGTAAGTCGGCTGCGATCTTCTCGTCGACGTATTGATTAGCCTTAACGATCTTTTTCTTTTTATCCACCGGGTCGCCGATTGTTTCGCAGCTGACGCGCCCTATGATGCGCTGACCAAGATCGACCACTTCCTCGTCGCCTTCGTAAATCGAGCGCACCACAATGCCGTTTACGGTTCCGCAATCCTCCTTAACGATGATCACGTCCTGTGCCGCATCTACGAGCTTGCGGGTAAGATAACCGGAGTCCGCAGTTTTTAGCGCCGTGTCGGCAAGACCTTTGCGCGCACCGTGAGTGGAAATGAAGTACTCCAGCACGGTGAGTCCTTCGCGGAAATTTGAGGTGATCGGTCGCTCGATGATTTCGCCGCTCGGCTTGGCCATCAAACCGCGCATGCCGGCGAGCTGGCGTACCTGTTGCCGGTTGCCGCGCGCGCCGGAATCGACCATCAAAGAGATTGGATTGTACTCCTTGCGATCCTGATTTTCCTCGATCTCGCGGAACATCACGTTGGAAATTTGATCGCCGGCGTGCGTCCAAATATCGATGATCTTGTTGTACCGTTCGCCGTCGGTGATGATGCCGCGACGATATTGCTGGTCGACCTGTTTGACTTGCTTGTGTGCATTGTCCAACTCGGTTTCTTTCCGCTTTGGAATGATCATGTCCTCGATTCCGATCGAGATACCAGCGCGAGTCGCTTCTCTAAACCCGAGCTCTTTCAATTTATCCAGCGTGGCAACGGTAACTGCGGGGCCGGCAATTTGATAGCAGCGCCAAATAATGTCGCTGAGTTGTTTTTTGCCCGCTGGTTTATTGAAGAAACCAAGTTCCTTCGGCCAAATTTGACTAAAAATCACGCGACCGGCGGTTGTTTCGAGAACGTTGACGTCGGAATTTCCATAAATAGTTTGATGGCCCCGATCGGGATTCTTAAACAAAATCCGATCATGCGTTTTGATCGTGCCGTCGACCATCGCGAATTCGACTTCCGACGCCTCTGCAAATAGCGGAACATGACGGCCATCCTTCTTCATCGTCCGCGGATTTTGAGTTATGTAGTAGCAACCGAGGGTGATGTCCTGGCTAGGCGTGGTGATCGGTTTACCGCTCGATGGAGAGAAAATATTGTTCGGAGCGAGCATCAGCATGCGCGCTTCCAACTGCGCTTCGACTGACAGCGGAACGTGCACTGCCATTTGGTCGCCGTCGAAGTCGGCATTGTAGGCAGTGCAAACGAGCGGGTGAATCCGAATGGCCTCACCCTCGATTAACTGAGGTTCAAATGCCTGAATCGAGAGACGGTGCAAAGTCGGAGCACGATTCAGGAGGACCGGATGGCCTCTGGTAACTTCGTCAAGAATGTCCCAGACTTCTGGCGTCTGGCGCTCAATCATTTTTTTCGCGCTACGTACTGTGTGGACGTATCCAAGATCTTTCAGCCGACGAATAATGAACGGCTCGAAAAGAACCAATGCCATCTTCTTCGGCAGCCCACACTGATTCAGCTTAAGCTCCGGACCAATCACAATCACCGAGCGGCCGGAATAATCGACGCGTTTACCTAACAAGTTCTGTCGGAAGCGGCCGCCCTTGCCTTTAAGCATGTCGCTCAGCGATTTGAGCGGACGATTGCCTGCGCCGGTGACGGCGCGACCGTGCCTGCCGTTGTCGAACAAAGCGTCGACGGCCTCCTGCAACATGCGTTTCTCGTTTCGGATGATGACATCCGGCGTCTTCAGCATGAGCAGATTCTTGAGCCGGTTGTTACGATTGATGACGCGACGATAAAGATCATTGAGGTCCGAGGTCGCGAAACGTCCGCCTTCCAACGGGACTAAAGGACGCAAATCCGGCGGAATCACCGGTAGCACCTCAAGGATCATCCACTCGGGTCGCGCACGTGAACTTTGGAAGCCTTGAACAAGCTTCGTACGTTTCGCCAGTTTCTTGCGAATCTGCTTGCTCTTTGTCGCTCCCATCGCTTTCTCCAGCTCTTTGTTGAGCTTATTGAGGTCGATCTCGGAGAGAAGTTTCTTGATCGCTTCGGCGCCCATTCCGGCGACGAAATCTTCGCCGTATTGTTCCTGGGCCTCACGGTATTCGACCTCGTTCAGCAATTGTGTTTTCTGCAACGGGGTCTTGCCGGGATCGATGACGATGTAATCTTCGTAGTAAATCACGCGCTCGAGCTGACGCGCACTCATGTCCAACATGAGTCCGATGCGCGAAGGCATGCATTTGTAAAACCAGATGTGCGAAACCGGCACTGCCAGCTCGATGTGTCCCATCCGTTCACGACGGACGCGCGCGAGTGTAACTTCTACACCGCAACGGTCGCAGATCACACCTTTGTGTTTGATGCGCTTGTATTTTCCGCACGAGCATTCCCAGTCGCGAGTCGGCCCAAAAATTCGCTCGCAGAAAAGTCCGCCCTTCTCAGGTTTAAAGGTGCGGTAATTAATTGTCTCTGGGTTTTTGACTTCGCCTTTACTCCATGAGCGCATGGTGTCGCTCGAGGCGATGCCAATTGCGACTTGATCAAAACCCACTGGGCGCTCTTCGCCCACTAACTCACGCCAGGAATGTTCGTTCATGATTTCTCCGAATAAGTTGTGAAACTAAAATTATGCGACGCTTTCCAGAAAGGTAGGCGCCTGGCTACCGACCTTCACGTCGAGGCCAAGGCTCTGCATTTCCTTGATTAACACGTTGAAAGATTCGGGCGTTCCGGCTTCGAGCGAGTTGTCGCCCTTAACAATGGACTCGTAGATACGGGTGCGGCCCTGCACATCGTCGGACTTAACCGTCAGCAATTCCTGCAATGTATAGGCCGCGCCATAAGCTTCCAACGCCCAGACTTCCATCTCTCCGAAGCGTTGTCCGCCATATTGCGCTTTACCGCCGAGCGGCTGTTGAGTAACAAGCGAATACGGTCCCACCGCGCGCGCATGAATCTTATCCGCCACAAGGTGACCGAGCTTCATCATGTAGATGTGGCCAACCACAACTTCCTGATCAAACGGGTCGCCGGTGCGGCCATCGAATAGACGCGCCTTTCCGTTCTCTTGCACCCATGTAAAGCCCTCCTTCTTTTTGGCCTCGCGCAAATACTCGCTAATTTGTTTTTCCTTGATTCCATCGAAGACCGGGGTGGCCACTTTGAATCCAAGTGCTTTGGCAGCAACGCCGAGGTGGGTCTCCAAGACCTGACCCACATTCATACGGCTCGGCACGCCTAGCGGGTTAAGGACGATGTCGACTGGCGTTCCATCCGCGAGGAACGGCATGTCTTCTTCGGGCACTATGCGCGCCACAACCCCTTTATTGCCATGACGGCCCGCCATTTTATCGCCAACACTGAGCTTGCGCTTGCTGGCGATGTAAACTTTAACCTGTTTGATTATCCCCGGTTCGATTTCCTCGCCGCTTTCCACACGGTCGGTCGCGCGATCCCGTTCGAGCTCCAACTCGGCGAACTTATGCTCGTACCCGCCAATGATTTCGCGGATGCGATTGCGAATCGGGCTGGGATCGATCTCAATATGATCGTGGGCAGTCGCCAATTTTCGTAAAAGCGTTTTCGTAATTTTGCGATTGGCCGGGATAATGATTTCACCGCTCTTGGCGTTAACAACGTCGAGTGGAATTTTTTCGCCTAGCAAGACGTTCGAAAGTGAATCAGTGAGCTGCTCAATGAGTCCTTCCCTCTTGCGCTTATGATCTTCACCAATGCTCTTGAGCTGCCGTTTGGTTTCCGCAGGAGTAAGTTTCTCCCGTGAAACTTCGCGCCGGGATGACACCTTCACGTCCATCACGATTCCGTACGTTCCAGAAGGCACCGTAAGTGACGTGTCTTTTACGTCGGCGGCTTTCTCTCCGAAGATCGCCCGAAGCAACCGCTCTTCCGGAGCCAGTTCGGTCTCGCTTTTCGGCGTAATTTTTCCAACCAAAATATCGCCGGGTTTCACCTCTGCACCGACCCGGACGACTCCGTCCGGCCCCAGATTGCGCAAAGCTTCTTCGCTGACATTGGGGATGTCGCGAGTGATCTCCTCGGGGCCGAGCTTCGTATCGCGCGCGCCGATCTCGAACTCGTCGATGTGAATGGAAGTGTAAATATCTTCCTTCACCGTCTTCTCCGAGATCATGATCGCGTCCTCGAAGTTATAGCCGTTCCACGGCATGAACGCGACGAGCACATTGCGGCCCAGCGCCAGTTCGCCACGGTCTGTGTTTGGCCCATCGGCAATGACTTGGCCGCGTTTCACATGCTGGCCTTTACGAACGATCGGTTTCTGATTCACGCAGGTGCCCGCGTTCGACCGCATGAATTTTCGCAGCTCGTAAACGTAAATCCCGGCCTCGGAATCGGTCTTTATCTTCTTCTTGCTCTCGGGCAAATGCCCGTCCTTTGTGACGACAATTTGGTCAGCCGTCACTGAAGCGACCTTGCCGCTGTCGATCGACAGAACAACTGCGTGTGAATCGCGTGCCACTTTCTCTTCAAGACCGGTGCCCACCAGCGGCATCTCAGAAACAATCAGCGGGACGCCCTGCCGTTGCATGTTGGACCCCATCAGCGCGCGGTTCGCGTCGTCGTGTTCCAGGAAGGGAATCAGGCCGGCTGCTACCGAAACGAGCTGCTTCGGCGAGACGTCCATGTAATTCACTTTCGACGGATCGACTTCGAGGAAATCCCCGCGATAACGCACCGAAACCTTTTCACCGGTGAAATGGCCGCGTCCATCGATGGGCGCATTCGCCTGCGCCACGAGGAAGTTTTCTTCACGGTCAGCAGTGAGATAATCGATTTCATCGGTGACCCGGCCGTTCGTCACCTTACGATAAGGCGTTTCGATAAAACCGAACTCATTGATGCGCGCGAACGTGCTCATTGAGCTGATCAAGCCAATGTTTGGGCCTTCGGGCGTCTCGATCGGACAAATGCGGCCGTAATGCGACGGATGAACGTCGCGCACTTCAAAGCCGGCGCGTTCGCGGCTCAAACCCCCTGGGCCGAGAGCGGACAAACGCCGCTTGTGCGTCAATTCCGCGAGCGGATTTGTTTGATCCATGAACTGCGACAGCTGTGACCGGCCGAAGAAATCTCTGATGACCGCGCTAAGCGCTTTGGGATTAATAAGCTTTTGTGGCGTCATCCCATCGACGTTGATGTCGAACAACGTCATTCGCTCCTTGACGAGACGCTCGGTGCGAGCAAGACCGACGCGGCATTGGTTTGCCAGCAGTTCGCCCACAGTGCGGACACGTCGGCTACCAAGGTGGTCAATGTCATCGAGCGTGCCTTCGCCGCGTCGGAGATTAATCAGGTACTTGATCGCCGCGATAAAGTCTTTGTCGGTCAGGATGCGCTCGGTAGCATCGACGTTAATCCCGAGCTTCTGATTGATTTTGTATCGGCCGACGCGGCCAAGGTCGTATTTCTTCGGATCGAAAAAGAGTCGCTTGAGTAAAGCGCGGGCGTTGGCCACGGTGGGCGGATCGCCTGGACGGAGACGGCGGTAAATGTCTTTGAGAGCCTCTTCCTGGTCGTGCGCGGGATCTTTTCTAAGCGCCTTCACGATCGTGTCGTCATTAGAGATGTCGATCACTTTGGCCTCGTGAACGTTCAACGCCATGATCTGGCGAACGGTGGCAAGAGTCAGGGGCTCAAACGCTCGCGCGACCGTTACCTCACCATCGCGAATATCTGCTGTGAGCACTTTGCTGGCGAGTTGTTCTTCGTCGAGTTTGTCGCTCAACTTCAGGGTTTCGATGTTGTAAAAAAGCTTGATGACCTCCTCGTCGGAACCATAGCCGAGCGCGCGAAGGAAAGTCGTCGCCAGGAATTTTCTACGGCGCTTACGTCGGTCGAGATAAATGTAAAGCAGATCAGCCGTATCGAATTGCACCTCGATCCATGAACCGCGGTCTGGAATGATACGGAAGCTATAGAGCACCTTGCCGTTGACGTGGACAGTGGATTCGAACGCGATGCCGGGAGAACGATGCAGTTGGCTTACCACAACGCGTTCCGCACCATTAATGACGAAGGTACCCTGCGGCGTCATGAGCGGGATCTCGCCCATGTAAACTTTCTCTTCCTTCGTGCCTTTCTCCTCCCGCAACTGGAATGTCACATGTAGCGGTGCGCTGTAGGTTTGGCCTTCGCGTTGCGCTTCGAGTGGCGACAATTTTGGTTCACCGATATCGTAGTGGCTAAAATCAAGGACTGCCTTCTCATCATAGCTTTCGATGGGAAAAACTTCCTTGAACACAGCCTGAAGGCCCTGATTCTTGCGCTTCGAATATTGGACGTCTTTCTGAAGAAAATCGACGTATGAATTTGCCTGGACCTCGATGAGGTTCGGCGGTTCGATGGCTTCCTTGATACTTCCGAAGTAAATGCGTTCCGACATAGTGCTTAAGCTCACGAGCTAAAACCTCACACCAGCTCCATCAAACGTTGACCGACGCAGGCAGAATTACCGGTTCTGGGATGGGCGAAGAGCGCAAAAATGCCACCAAAACGGTGACCTGTCAAATTGACGACCTCCGTCTCGCAGCCGGTAATGTGATTTGCCTTCTTAGCGCCTGTGTAAGAATACGTCTGGCGGACTATAGTGGGTTGTAACTTTATTATGCATCTGGCCCCGCGCAACAGATTTCATGCTGCGGCAGCGCCTAAATTCGATTTGTCTATTTGACTTCGACCTTTGCACCTGCGGCTTCGACCTTTTTCTTGATCTCATCCGCTTCCTGCTTGGTCACGCCTTCCTTGATCGTTTTGGGCGCGCCTTCTACGAGCGCTTTTGCTTCTGCAAGCCCGAGGCCTGGAACAGCGCTCCGCACCTCTTTAATCACGGCAATTTTGTTTGCACCCATTTCTGTCAGGATCACGTCAAAACTGGTCTTTTCCTCGGCTGCTGGAGCTGCTGCTCCGGCAGGTGCTCCCGCACCGGCTCCGGCCGCGACTGCTACTGGCGCAGCGGCGCTAACGCCCCATTTTTCCTCAAGCTGCTTAACCAATCCAGCAATCTCCAGAACCGAAAGGTTGCTGAGTTGCTCTACTATTTTATCTGTATCTGCCATTTTAGTTTTTCCTCCAGTTGCCGCCTCCGAAAGCCTTCGAAGAATTAAAGCAGGTAGCCACCAGCTCGGACAATTTCGTTTATGTTGGATTTGCCCGACAGACAATTGCCTGCGGGACAAAATTCATGCTGCGGGCGCGCCCTCCTTTTCGGCTTTCGCGCTCAACAGCCGAGCTAACGCTGCGGCCGGTTGATTAAACAGACTCACCAGGCGCGTTGCCGGGGACAACAACAGTCCCAGCAATTGTGCTTGCAAAATTTCGCGCGCCGGCAGTTCCGCCAAAGTTTCCAATTCCGCAGCGGAGAGCTCCGAGCGATTGACAAAACCGACCCTGAGCGCAGCCAGCTTAAATTCCGTCGCGAAGGTCTTAAAGATCTTAGCCACTGGAGCTACGTCTGCTCCCCCCGTAACAACCGCGGTTTGTCCCGCGAACTGATCACCAGCTTCCGGGAAACCACAATCCGTCATCGCGAGTTTGAGGAAACTGTTCTTCACCACGTGCACCTCGGCCCCGGCGGGCGATAATCGATGTCGCAACTCGCTAAAGTCGGCTACTTTCATTCCACGATAATCGGTCACGAGCACAAACGGCGAGCGTTTCAAGGCTTCGGACAACTCTGAAACAACGCTGGCTTTTTCTGGTCGCATACTGTCGAGCTAATTATTCCGGTTCTACACTCCGCTCAGATAGGGGCTTGGATCGATGCGGACGCCGGGCGACATAGTCGCACTGATTGTCACACCTTCAAGGTAGCGGCCCTTAGCAGTCGGCGGTCGAGCGCGCATTACAGCCTCAATGACCGCATTCGCGTTCTCCACCAGCGCGTTTTCTTCAAAGGAAAATTTTCCAACTGGCACGGCAACGTTGCCGTTTTTATCGAGCTTGAATTCAATACGGCCGGCTTTCACCTCCTGCACCGCTTTTGCTGTGTCTTCAGTGACGGTCCCCGTCCGTGGGTTAGGCATTAGCCCGCGCGGGCCGAGCACTTTTCCCAGCTTCCTCACTTCGGCCATCGCCGCGGGTGTAGCGATGGCGACATCAAAATCCTGAAAACCTTCCTGGCATTTCTGAATTAAATCTTTGAAACCGACGAATTCCGCACCGGCGTCTTTGGCGGCCTTTGCCGCTTCACCTTCTGCGAACACCAGCACTCGCACTTGTTTTCCGCTGCCGTGTGGAAGCGGGCAAGTACCGCGCACCATTTGGTCGGATTGCTTGGGATCAACCCCTAGGCGAAATGACAGCGTCACCGTCTGATCAAATTTGGTGGGCGAGAATTTTTTAAGCGTCGAAACACCATCAGTAAGAGGGTAGTTCTTCGTTCGATCTACCTGCTCCGTCGCCGCGCGATAACGTTTGCTTCGATTTGTTTGCATTATTCGGTGCAGTTCAAACGCCGTCCGCTGCTTTTGATAGCGAGGCTCCTGCTTAATTAAACCGCTCAGTCGACCGAGCGGGACACGGAACGTAGCGGTTATCCTTTCGTTGTCAAAAAGCCGATTTACGCGAAGCAACAAGGCCTTGGTGCTATGGACGGGCAATTTTTGCGGTGCTCTCCGCTAACCCTTGTTGCGCCGGGCCGAGATTCGGATCGATGGCCAGGGCCTCTTTGAAAGCGTGGATGGCGCGCTCGTGCTGATTGAGAGAAGCCAGGTACTTCCCCCGATTCGTGAGCATTCTCGTGTACGCAGGCAATATTTTAAGGTTTACGACATCATCCTTCGCAAAATGCACCGCCCCGTCGGCTAATCCCCGCATGCGCAAATCGGCGTCAGGTAACTCATGAAAGTTATGGTCAGTCGCCAGATTGAAAACCAAGCCTTGCGGCACAAGTTGATAGGTTTGAGCGATCCATCGGGTCAAGTAGCTGTTCACGGAGTCAGCGATCAACACATCATTCGTAATGTAAACCGGCGCGACCTTAATTTCATTCCTGACCATTGCCTGGATCATCTCCAGAAATGCCATGCTGATTCTTTGGGTAAGATCCTGGCTCCGGGAAAAAGCCGCAGGATCGCGCTCCCATTGCTTTAGGATCGCCACGTATGGATCAATCTTCTCGCGCGACCGCTCCATCATGTCGGGATGCGCGTGCTTCAGATAATCGAAATACCACGAGCGGCGCAGCAGATTGATGTCCAGGACTTTCACATCGCTACGGCGTTGTTCTATTTCCTGCACGTAAAACATGGGAGACGCGACCTGCCAATCCTGGGTGAGCATCAGTCCACTGGGCGCGATCGTGCTGAAGAGGTTCTCAATGTAATCATCGGCAATGAAGTAATGCCTGCGATTGTTGAATGGCCAGTTCGCACCCAACGCTGTAGCGGTTGTCAGGATAATCGCAGTTGCAGCAGCCACATACGGTCTCCAAATCGGCAAAGGTCGTGAAGCAGCACGTTGAATCAACCACCGGATACCGAGCCCGGTCGCAATCGCGATAGAAATGAAAGCCGGCAAATAGTACGCATCCTTGTCCTCGGCAATTTCGTAGCTCAGTGCGTAACTGAGGTCGGCCAGTACGATCAACAACAAAAACCAAAAAACCGTACGGTCACGCTTGTACGCGCTTGCGAATCCCGCCACCGCAAGAAACAATGCCAGAGGCAGCCATGCAAAGCCAAACTCACGGAAGACCATTCGACAAAATTCAACAAACTGCGTTCCCACGGCCGCCGGCGAAAAAGAGAAGAACACGCGATACTGCCGGCCGGTGATATGCCACCAAATTTCCTGAAGCGATCGCGGATTTCCCCAGTTCATCGCAGGCGATCGCGAGGCTGCCCACGGCAAATAACTGTAGACAAGAATCAACGCTCCGATCGAAATCAGCGCAGCGTACAAAAGGCGTCGGCTCGCGAAGAACTTCAGACCCGCTGTCCTGTAAACGACTATGCCAATGGCAGGCAGGGTTAATGCCACAGTCACGTGGTGAACACCCATCGCCAGGCCGAACACGAAGGCGGCGGCATAAATCCATGTGTCATGTGTCGTGACCGCCCCGCTCGAATCCGTTCGCGTTTCAATGATCCGGCGCCGCCACCGAACCACCAAAAAGAACACGAGTAGAATTAGCAGCGCGTTGAGAGCGTAGACTTCGGTGATCGTCGCATATGACCAAAGCGTGCGGGAGAAGGTCATCAGCAATCCCGCGCTGATTGCGGACGCGAACATCAAAAGACCGCCGATGCTTGAACTCTTGATGTTGCTGCCCTGCCGCACAGCCTTGTTCCTTTGTCGAGAGGCGGCAAAACAAGAAGCCGTAACGAACAATTCGGCCACGACGAGAGTAAGCATCGCGCAGGCAAGCGCAGCGAAAACAGCGGAGGAGAAATTGATTCGCACAGCAACGCTTCCGACCGGCACAAGCGACGCCAGATGTGCGAGCATGACCCATAGCGGAAATCCCGGCGGGTGGGCGACTCCCAGTCCGTATGCCGCCACAATCAACTCACCGCTGTCGGTCAGAGTGACGGTGGGCGCCAGGGTCCAACTGTATACAACCAGCGCAACAAGAAACACCGCGCCCGCGCAGACCAGTTCGGCTTGAGAGGAGAACGGCCTTGTGCCATTCGCGACGCGCACCGGCTTCCGAATCGCCTCTTTCCGAGCTTGGACGTGGTTTGCGTGTCGACGCGCCATTTACCTATCGTCTCGCAAACTGGCGTAGCTGCAAACCATCAAAGCGATTCGAGGACGCATGGTGAGCTATTACAAACAACCTTGTTATCCAGTCGGTCGGTCGCTTCAATCACCACGAACATGAAATCGTCATTCCTCCTTGCTGCTTTGTGCGCAGGTCTCCTAACAAACATCGTCGCACAATCGCCAACTCCGGCGCAGCCACCTTCGGACTATGATCTGCGGTGGGGCGTCAAGATTCCGACGCGCGACAACGTCGAACTGAACGCGACGTTGTATTTGCCAAACACTCCAGACGGCTCACCGCCGAAGAGGCCGGTAATCTTTACACTGACCCCTTACATCTCAGACACGTACCATGCGCGCGGCGCCTATTTTGCCTCACATGGTTATGTTTTCGCCCTCGTCGATGTTCGCGGCCGCGGCAATTCTGCCGGCGAATTCGAGCCGTTCGCAAATGAACCGCGCGACGGGCACGACGTGGTTGAGTGGCTGGCGAACCAACCATTCTGTGACGGTAAGGTTGCGATGTGGGGCGGATCGTACGCGGGATTCGATCAATGGGCAACGGCGAAAGAATTTCCGCTCCATCTGGCGACGATCGTGCCCGCTGCGGCCGCGCACCCGGGGCTGGATTATCCATCCTACAACAACATTGGGATGACCTATGACGTGCAATGGTTCACGTTCACCAGCGGACATACCGCTCAGGACAATCTTTTCGGCGATCAAAAATTTTGGCGCACAAAATTCCTGGAAGCTTACAAGAAGCACCTTCCTTTCAAATCGCTCGATTCATCCGTGGGAAATCCATCGGCTAATTTCCAGCGCATACTCAAGCACCCGACGGCGGACGCTTACTACGATGCGATGCTGCCCATGCGTGAGCAGTTCCAAAAGATCGCGCTGCCGATTCTCACGATCACAGGTCAATACGACGGCGACGAACTGGGTGCGCTCACGTATTACCGCGATCATCTCGCAAACGCTTCGTCGCAAGCCCGCGCCAAACATTTTCTCATCATCGGACCGTGGGACCATGCCGGCACGCGCACGCCGACCGATGAAGTCGCGGGCGTAAAATTCGGCCCGGGTGCAATCGTCGATCTCAACGATCTGCACCGCCAGTGGTACGACTGGACCATGAAAGCCGGACCTAAACCGGCATTCCTCAAAAATCAGGTCGCGTATTATTTGCTAGCTCCCGGCAATTCCGGCGCGAACGGCGAATGGAAATACGCCGACAACTTTGAGACGCTGACTGCGAATCCGAAAAACTTTTACCTCCATTCCAAGGACGGTGACGCGAACGGCGTCTTTCACTCTGGGTCGCTGAACGAAAAGCTGCCGACCAACCCCACGGATGCTTTTGTTTACGATCCGTTGAACACACATCGCGGCGAAAACGTGGAAGGAATTGATCCAAAAGAAAAAACTGCAGCACTCGATCAGACCTTTGCGTTAAGTATCGGCAAAGATGGATTGGTTTATCACACCGACCCGCTACCGAACGAAACGCCATTGGTCGGTTGTCCGGCTGTAGACCTGTGGGTATCGATCGACACTTCGGATGTTGATCTCGAGTGCGACCTTTACGAAATCCAGCCCGATGGCACGAGTATCGCACTGTGGACCGATCTGCGCAGGCTGCGTTACCGCGAGTCGTTGCGTCGAGCGAAGCTGGTGATGCCCGGTGAAATCGTCCGCTGCGATTTTAATCCGGGTTTGTTCATAGCGCGACGTTTGATGAAAGGCAGCCGTCTGCGCCTGGTCGTTACCGCAGTGAACTCAATCTCGTGGCAAAAGAATTATTGCTCGGGCGAAATCGTCGCCGATGAAACAGCGAAAGACGCGCACACTTGCAACGTGCAGGTGTATCACGACGCTGAGCACCCAAGCGCGATTCAACTCCCGTTGCGCTGATGCGTTCCTCACTTCAAATCCTATTGGTCCCCGTAGCATTTTGCCTTACAGGGACGATTGTCCGCGCCGATTCGGAAATCGTAATCGCGATTCGCTATTTGCAGGCGCAAGCAACGAGCCACTCGCACCTTTATTTGTATCGGGAAAGCGGGAAACTTTTGCGCCAACTTACAAATGACAACTCGGGACAGGATGTCAGCCCGATTTTTTCGGCCAAGGGCGAGACTATCGTTTTCACTCGTGAGAAGATTGGCAACAGCCGCGAATTCTGGAGTGTTAAGCCAGACGGCACAGATTTGAAAAAACTCGATGCTGCGCCCGATTGGTACGCGCACGGGAAAAGCTCCCCATATTTTACAAACATCGAATCACGAGAATCAGCATCGGCAACTGCGACAACTTCGGCCACCGAGGCTGCGTCGCCGAGTGCAATTCCGGTTGCAACTTACAAGTCGCCAGATGATCTGTTCGAATTAATTCTCCGGGAAGATCCGAAGGACGAGGACGACCAGATCAACGGCGCGGGTCATGGAAAACATTTTGTGCTGCGGGATTTGAAAACCGGAACGGAAACTGAGTTCTCGAAGATTCCCGGGTTTTACGGCGCGTTCGGCCTCCTTCACGACAACCAGGATGAAAAGCAGCATTTTCTTTTCGATGGTCCATTGCGGCTCGCATTTTTCGATTTGCACCTGAACAGCACTGATGGCGACACGGTGTTCGCGCTCGATCTGAGCGCACCGCGACTCGTTAGGCTTTCACCGAACTGGGCGACGCCAATTCCGCTGCCAGGCGAAGCCGCCTTTCTCACCGTTACAGAAAACCGATACGTTCTCATCCCCTCCAGCAAAAAGACAGCAAACTGCTCCTACATCGAGCGCTGGGACGAGAAGTTGAATCATATTCGTTACGCTCCCGAGAAATCCGCCGCACTATGTTACGGCGCGTCGATGTATCGGGCGGGGCTTGGACCGGCGGTGATCACCTTGCGCCGAAGCTCGGAGTGAAAACAAAATCACTGCTTTTACTGCTGACTTCGCTTGTGCTTTCGGCAGGTGTCCAAGCGCAACCCGACTCACTGGAACAATTGGCGGCTGATTTCTGGGGATGGCGCGCGAGACACGCGCCATTCACAAACGACGACGTTAATCGTATCGAGCGGCCCGACGGAATGCGCGATTGGTCGCGGGCGAGCATTAATCAGCGAGAAAAAGATTTGGCGGGATTCGAAACGCGCTGGAAGAAATTAGATTCCGCACAATGGCCGATCCCGAAACAGGTGGACTACAAATTAATTGGCTCAGCGTTGTCGCGCGTTCGCTGGGAACTGGAAGGTAATCCGCGTTGGCGACGCGACCCGAATTTTTACATCGAGCAGACGCTTACCGCGCTGGCGGAAGCGCTCACAGTGCCGGGCCCGTACGATCAAGCGCGCAGCCGCGAGATTCTCGTGCGCATTGAAAATATTCCATTGATCTTGCAGCAAGGCTCGGACAATCTCGAGAATCCGCCCGCGCCATTTGCAAGTGTTGCGGTCCAGAATCTCGATGGTATTCGCGAGCGCCTGCATAAGATGGCAGGCGCGCTCGTCGCATCGACGAATCTACAACCAGACGAACTCAACGCGGCGACTGAACGCGCCGCGGATGCACTTGAAGAATTCCAGCAGCAGCTCAAGGACAAGCTGTCGAGGCTTCCGCAACAAACCGCACTCGGTCGTGACGCGTACATCTGGTTCTTGCGCAACGTGGCGCTGATGCCGTTTTCGCCCGAAGAACTGCTGGCTATGGGCCGGCAGGAATGGAACCGCGCGGTTGCGTTTGAAGCGTACGAGAAGAACCGCAACAAGGATGTGCCGCCGCTAAAGAGCGCGACGGGTGTCAATACGTGGATCAAAGATGCGGCTGAAAAAGAACTTCAAATCCGCAAGTTTCTCGAGGAGCGCGGCATTCTCACCGTGCCGAACTGGGTCCAGCATTACACGCTTCGGCCGACGCCCGAATATTTGCGTGCACTTGAGTTTACCGAGCAGAACGACTTCACGTCGCCGTCACGATTAAATAAAAATTGCGTCCGGTACGTGCCTGAACCTTCGGAAGAACTTGGCTACTTCTGGCGTGCGACAGCAATGGATCCGCGGCCGATCACGGTACACGAAGGGGTTCCTGGCCATTATTTTCAGCTTTGTCTCTCGTGGAAAAACGAGGATCCGATTCGACGCCATTACTACGATTCCGGTGCGAATGAAGGGATCGGCTTTTATGCTGAAGAAATGATGTTGCAGGCGGGATTGTTCGATGACAGCCCACACACGCGTGAGATCATTTACAATTTCATGCGGCTGCGCGCGCTACGCGTGGAAGTCGACGTGAAACTTGCGCTGGGCGAATTCACTCTCGAGCAAGCTGCGAAATATCTGCAGCAAAAAGTCCCCATGGATGAACAGACCGCGCGCCAGGAAGCAATCGCCTTCTCCACCAGCCCCGGCGGAGCAATGACCTATCAGATAGGAAAACTACAAATCCTGAAATTTCTCGCCGACGCGCGCGTGCAACAGGGCGAGAAATTCAATCTCAGCGCCTTTCACGATTTCCTTTGGAAAAACGGCAACGTACCGATCACGTTGCAGGAACGGGAATACTTCGACCAAAAATAGAAGTGGGCGGGCTGAAGCTTTATAAAAGTTGGTTTCGGCCAGGGCGCTGAACCAGCACGCGCGGCGCGCGCTCCCAAACCGATGATTCCGCGTGAACCGCGGCAGAGTCTAATCGACGATCTCGAGCCCCATTTGCCGGGCAGTGCCAGAGATGATGCGGAAGGCGGCTTCGTCGTTCCGCGCGTTCAGGTCTTTGCGCTTGGTGTTGACGATGTCCATCACTTGTTTGCGACTAACCTTTCCGACTTTGGTCTTGTTAGGCTCTTTTGAACCGGCAGCGATGTTTGCAGCTTTCTTGAGCAGAACAGCGGCAGGCGGACTCTTGGTGATAAACGTGAACGATTTGTCTTTGAAGACAGTGATCACGACCGGAAGAATATCACCGGCTTGCTTCTGTGTGGCGGCGTTAAATTCCTTGCAGAACGCCATGATGTTTACGCCGCGTGGACCGAGCGCAGTCCCCACTGGCGGTGCCGGGTTAGCTTGTCCTGCGGGAATTTGGAGTTTGATGTGAGCTACGATTTCTTTGGCCATTGTAATTCGTTATTCGTTAATCGTTGAATCGAAAGATTATCCGCGTTCGACCTGCCAGTATTCGAGTTCCACCGGCGTGGCTCGTCCGAAAATGGTGACGGACACACGCAGCTTGCCACGCTCGGGATCGATCTCTTCAACAATTCCAGTCTGATTTTGGAACGGACCGTCGGCGACCTTCACGCTTTCGCCGACTTCGAAGCTGACTTTTGGTTTCACCTTCTCCTCGCGCTCCTTCATCTGCGCGAGCATGCTTTCCACTTCCGATTGCCGCATCGGGATGGGTTTGTCCTTGGTCCCGGCAAACCCGATCACGCCGGGTGTATTGCGGATGAAATACCAGGTGCGCCCGACCAGCTGATTGTTCTCATCGAGCAGATGCATGTTCACGATCAAATAACCGGGAAAAAATTTTCGCGTTGTTTCAGTCTTCTTGCCTTTTTTGATTTCGGAAACGCGTTCGGTCGGAAGAAGCACGTCGTAAACCACGTCGCTCATCTCTTCGGTTTTAATGCGTTTCACAATGTTCTCGCGCACTTTGTTTTCCTGACCGGAAAGCACATGTACCACGTACCATTGATCTTTTGCTGCGAGTGTTTGTGCCATAAATCAGTGCAATCGAGTGAAGA
This sequence comes from uncultured Verrucomicrobiae bacterium, assembly GCA_963805485.1. Taxonomy (GTDB): domain Bacteria; phylum Verrucomicrobiota; class Verrucomicrobiia; order Chthoniobacterales; family UBA10450; genus Udaeobacter. The sequence goes on from CAWDUN010000004.1 coordinate 288,600, forward strand.
AGTGCACAACGTTTACCAGGATAAAATCGAACAACGCCACGTAGCCACCTAGCAACAGCATGGCGATGGCAACCACGATGGTGGAATCCACCAGTTCCTTGTAGCGGCGAAAACCTTTTTCCTTCGGCTCCCATGGCCACGAGCATTTCTGCAGCTCTACCTTCACCTCGCTGAAGAAGTTTTTGACTTTGGTCATCATTGCTTCGCTACGTGATTCATTAGCCACACGCCAGGAGGGACTCGAACCCCCAACCGACGGTTTTGGAGACCGCTACTCTACCAATTGAGCTACTGGCGTATTTAATCTTCCTGTTCCGCTTACTCTGCCTCTCCCTCGCCTTCACCTCAACATTACCAGACCGCAGAGGAAGAGGTAGAGGAAGATTGTTAATCCAGAATATCGCCCACGCGACCAGCGCCGACGGTTTTGCCGCCTTCGCGAATGGCGAACCGAATAGTCTTCTCCATCGCTATCGGCGTGATCAGGTCGACCTCGATCGAGATATTGTCGCCAGGCATCACCATTTCCACGCCATCCGGCAGTTTCACGGTGCCGGTGACATCCGTCGTCCGGAAATAAAACTGCGGCCGGTAATTGGAGAAGAACGGAGTGTGACGTCCGCCTTCTTCCTTGCTCAGGACGTAAACTTCCGCCTTAAATTTCTTGTGCGGCGTAATGGAGCCCGGCTTTGCGATTACCTGTCCGCGCTCGACCTCCTCCTTTTTGAGACCGCGCAACAACACGCCGACGTTATCGCCCGCGCGTGCTTCGTCGAGAAGCTTGCGGAACATTTCAATATCCGTAGCCACGGTCTTCGCCGTTGGACGAACACCGACAAGTTCGACTTCTCCCATTTTCTTCAGAATGCCTCGCTCCACCCGACCAGTCGCGACCGTGCCGCGGCCTTCAATGTTGAACACGTCTTCGATCGGCATCAGGAACGGCTGATCGATTGGTCGCTCGGGCACGGGAATGTAATCGTCGATCGCCTCCACGAGCGCGGTGATCTGCTTCTCCGAGTCGGCGTCGCCGTTGAGCGCCTTGAGCGCGCTGCCCCTGACGATTGGAATTTTGTCGCCTGGAAATTCGTATTGCGTCAACAGATCGCGCACTTCCATCTCGACGAGATCGAGAAGCTCGGCGTCGTCCACCATGTCGACCTTATTGAGGAAAACGACGATGGAAGGCACGCCCACCTGTCGCGCCAGCAGGATGTGCTCGCGCGTCTGCGGCATCGGGCCATCAGCAGCGGAGACAACGAGAATGGCGCCGTCCATCTGAGCCGCGCCAGTGATCATGTTCTTCACGTAGTCGGCGTGACCAGGGCAATCAACGTGTGCGTAGTGACGTTTGTCGCTGGAATACTCCACGTGCGCCGTATTGATGGTGATTCCGCGCTCTTTTTCCTCAGGCGCATTATCGATCGAGTCGTATTCGCGCACTTCGGCCATGCCTTTTTTAGCGAGCACCTTGGTGATTGCTGCCGTGAGTGTGGTTTTGCCGTGGTCAACGTGACCGATTGTGCCGACGTTTACGTGCGGCTTGTCGCGTTTAAAAGCTTCCTTAGCCATATCGTTTTCTTTCTACCTGTTTAATTTGATTTTTCTTGCCGGTCTCAAGCTCACTGAGCCCATGACCGGGATTGAACCGGTGACCTCGTCCTTACCAAGGACGTGCTCTGCCAACTGAGCTACATGGGCGCTCGTCGCCAACCCAGCGCCTCCCTTGGGAACCCGGGCGGCGAACCGGCCGTGCATTCACCAGAGAGTCAAAAATCCCAGAGTCGTATCAAATCTGCATTTGAACGACCATGGGATCGGCTCGTCCGGCGAAAAGCGTCCGCAAACTAACAGTGTGCACCGTAGTGTCAAAGAAATTTTGGCCTGCTTGCGTTAACGAATCCGGTGGCTGCTGGGCTCCGCTTTTCCGCGCGTAAGTAGACGTACGAGCACGGCAATTATGATCAGCGCGACGACACCAATTCCGATATACATCGGACTGATTTTATCCATCAGCCCCTTTTGCTCTTCAGGCGTTGGACTCGGAATAGGCGGCGTGGGTGAGGGAGAGGCGTTCTTCGCCGCCAGCATCGACTGAGCATATTGCATCCGCTGAAACGTATCGTTGTCCTGCGGGTTGACCTTCAGTTCGGCTTGATAATCCGCAATCGCGTTTTGGTACTGTTGCGCCAGACTGTAGGTGTATCCGCGCTTGGTCGTCGCTTCCATGTCGTTAGGGTTTTTCGTGATTAAAAATGTGTAGTCGGCGATAGCGGCGTCGTAGTTTTTCAGGCTGCGATACGCTAACGCACGCCGATCATAACTCTGCAGATCGTCAGGTTTCTTTTGAAGTACCGCCGAAAAATCGGCGACCGCTTTATCCCACTGGTTGAGTCCGATCTCAGCGAAGCCACGAAACTTGATCGTATTGATGTCGTCCGGCTTCATTTCCAACGCTTTGTTGAAATCTGCCAGGGCGGCGTCGTACTCTTTGAGTTCAGATAAAGTTTGACCGTGCTCCGTGTAGCCGGAGGCATCCTTCGGCGCCAGCTCGATGTATTTTGCAAAATCCGCCAGTGCGGCTTGATACCGGGTGGAGGCGCCCTCGGAATCTCCCGCGGCGATGGCAGTTCGTGCTCCCTGGCGATAGGCGGTGCCGCGATTTGCGTATGCCCGAGCATCTTTCGGATTCTCTTTGATGGCCTTGCCGAATTCGTCAGCCGCGGCGTCATAATGTTTTTCCTGGGCAAGCTGGATGCCGCGTTGAATATGATTTCCGCCGCCGCCGCCTTTGGCCGGTTTCGCTCCGTCAACCTGAACAGCTGCACAACAAAGAACCGATACAATGACGACAGTGAGTGATTGTTTTTTCAACATATGTTTCTCCTTCTTGCTTACTTTTTGCGCGATTTACCGGTGACAGGCGAGAAAATTTATGCAAGAGGCCGTCCCAAAGTTTAGATGCGAGCATCGGAGATGCTGCAGTGTCCGCTGTCTCAGCGAATCAGCGCCTTGCGCGGCAGCACGCCGACCGAATTTACAAATACAACGCCCATTACATTCATTGAGCATGCGACCACGCAGGAGATGAAATATAAAATGTCGCACGCGCATAACGACGCTGTATCGCGTCCGAGTGCCAATCTCTCGAAAGGGTATTCCGCGGTTTTTGCCACGGTGTTCATTTGGTCGGCACCATCCCTTTTCATGTTTTACCTGAACCGGTATTACGATCCGTGGGCACAAAATTTCTATCGCTACTCCGTCGCATGCATCGCAATTGCGCCGTTGTTGTTTTATCAAATTCGTCGCGGCGGCCCACGCATCGATCTGCGTGCGGTAAAACTCTGTTTGCTGCCATGCTTGCCAAACGTGGTCCATCAAGTCACCCAGGTGATGGCGCTTTTCTATATCGGGCCCGGCGTCTACACGATTTTCACTCGGGCTTCAGTCATTTTCACCGCTCTTCTGGCGCTGGCATTTTTTCCAGAGGAACGCGCCGTGATTCGGCAATGGCAATTCCAAGTCGGCACATTGCTGGGATTAATCGGCGCATTTGGCGTAATCTGGTTTCAGGCGAGTGCCAACCCGCATGACCAGCACGTAGCGTTGCCCGGACTGTTCATTGCTTTTACGGCAACATTCTGCTGGGCGCTTTACGGGGTTCTGATCAAACGACCGTCTGCTGAGCTTGGATCGATCCGCAGCTTCGGTCTCGTCAGTTTCATTACTTCAGCCCTACTTTTTCCGCTCACCCTCGCATTCGGCAAAATCGGAACTCCATTTCATGCCGGTGTGCAAGCAAATCTGGTTTTGATCGTCTCGGCAGTAACCTGTATCACCCTTGCGCACGTTTTGTATTACGTGGCGATTCGGGAAATCGGAGTTGCGATGTCTCAAAGCCTCCAACTGCTTTGTCCGGCGATCGCGATGACGCTCTCTGCCTGGCTCTATGGCGAACGACTCACACACGCGCAGCTTTGGAGCGCCGGTATTCTTCTTATCGGCGCCTTCCTTGCAATGCGCACTAAGCCGATCGCCACAGCAGAAACAGCTGAAAATATTTAACTCTTTCTGAGGACCTGCGCCTTGCGCACGAGCTCGGTGAAATCTGCCCGGTAGCCATTTGTGTCTGCGCCCGTTCCTTGTTGCGCCCATTCGATTACCTGTTGGAGCGATCCCGTTCCCTTGTATTCAGAATTGCGCAGAATCATTCCGAATTCGGCGACGGCTGCTGCAAATTTTAAGTCCGTGGGAGCTGCTGCGAAATCAACTCCTGTCTCGCTCAAACTGCGCTGGATGCGTCCGATTGCCGCATTATTGCCTCGCGTATTGATTTGCAATTTTGCCGTCAACAGCGGTTCAGATGCTTCTCCTGCGCCAGTCGACATTTGCGTATGGGCCGCAGTGCCTGCGCGCGTCAGCGGCACCACTTCGTACAAAGTGGTCAAAGTGTATCCAGCGGCCATCGAATACGGGCCGACGTTCTGGTCGTTCGAATTCTGTGTCTCGGTTTTTTGCCTGTCATATCCAATCAATCGATACGATGCCACCCGTCTCGGATTGAATTCGACCTCGATCCTGCTGTCCGCACGAACAGGAACGTCCCGGTGTCCCTTAAGTCCGATCCGGACCAACCGATGCGTTGGTTCCCAGGGACAAGTCATGGCATCAAGGTTGAGCGAAAATGGTTCGCCTGCAGCCGGCTGCGGATATTCGTACCGAAAATGATTGATCATTCCTTCGATGCGCACCGACTCCCGCGGCGGAAGCAGACCGGCATTGATCGAACGTTGGACATCGAGATAAGAAGACGAATTCACCACTAGCGGTACACTCGATCGGGGCCTGTTTATCGCTGACACAAACGGCCGCTCGCCAGTAAAAGCGTATGGACCAGCGTCAGCCTCGAACTTTTCATTTTGGCTAGACGTTGCAGCGTCCTCTGCCTCAACTGGAGCAAATTGCTTCCTTTGCTCCCCAGCCAAGCCAGGCGACAAGGACGAATCCGTCGGCCTAGAGATCCGCGACTCGTCACTGCTGAACACAACAGCCCCGACCACAGCCAAAACGGCGAGGAGCGCGGCAATTGCCAGCGGCCCGGCTTTTGACCAGAAAGCATCGCCGCGAACAGCCATGAGTTTTCCCGACGCGATGGATTCTCGCTGCAACTCAATCCGATATTGCGATCTCAAGGCGCGCGCGAGATCTCGCGTCTCGGCGACGCAGCGCTGCACTTCCGGAGAATCAGCAGCTGCACGAGCAATTGCCGATCGTTCTGGCTCGGCCACTTCGTCCAATGCGTATGCTGTCAGTTTCGGGTCATCAACATTCATTCTTAGTCATCTGGTTTTGGTTTAAATGGGATGAAGTCTCCGGCGACCTGAGCGTAACGCCTTCGCAACGTCGTCAATGCGGTGTGCAGCAGTACCTCCCACATTGTTGGCGGTGGTCTGCATAATTTTGGCGATTTGCCGGTAACTGAGGTCGCTCTGGAATTTAAGTTGAATCGCTTCCTGCTGGCGCAGCGGCAGGGTGCCGACAATTCGCAAGAGGAATCCAGTCGCTTCCTTTTGTTCGAGCTGGTCAAAAGGCATGGGTTGCTCGCTTTCGCGCGTTTCAATCAGTTCCTCGTCGATGTACATGATGCGCCTCTCTTTTCGGCAAACGTTGAGCGCTGCATTTCGGCAAACCGTAAACAGCCAGGTTGCCGGCTCATCCTCGCGCCGTAGCGCGCCGTTACGCTGAAGCTTCACGAATGTTTCCTGGACAACATCTCGCGCCTGTTCCCTGTCACCAGTTATTCGTTGAGCGTATTGAAGAAGCGGAATTTCGAATCGACGTACAATATCTTCGAATTCCTCCCGTTTGGCTGTTCTGTCGCTTCGCATCGGATCTGATGTCTTTCCGACGAGCGCAGAGGATAACACATCCATTAACGGTCAAACTAATACGAAGCGCCCATAAGCGTGTACATGATCGGCACTTGGACCCTGGCCAGACCCCCGGGGATGAAACGCCATCTTCGAAGTGCATCGAGCGTCGAATTGTCCAGAATCGCGTTGCCACAGCTCTGCGCCATCGCGACATCAGTCACAGTCCCCGAAGTCGGATCGACGGTAAGTAATACGATGCCAGATCCAGTCATTCGTTGACGGCGCGCTTCGTACGGATACACGGGACGCGGCGCATACGCCACCATCGCTTTCACCGAACTCAACGACGACGACGTTGTTCCTCTAACAACGGACGCTGGCCGTGCCTTCCGATGCGCGCGAACTGGTGGTGGCGTGAGATTCTGCTCCTGGAAACTGTCCTGATCGGGATGAATCTGCTCTAAAGGCGGAGGCGGGGCGGATTCTTTCAACAACGCAGCCTCCGGTTCGGCAGTATCAACGACCTCTACATCCTGCAGCGGGCTGAATTCTTGTAGCTTAGTGATTGGCGATTTGGTTTTTGCGAGCGCAACCGCGGCGAGGTGAATCGCAAGCGCAAAAGAAAATGCGATCCAAAAGATCGACCGGCCGTTCCCTCGGTAAAGCAATGCGGGATTCATGTCTATGCCTGCAAAGAGGAAGACACGCGACTCTGAAGAAACTTAGGCTGCGGTCATGAATTCGCGGGTAACAAGGAACTGCGTTGATTCTGATGCTGCTGGACACTCTGCGAGGGCTTGCATTATCCAGTATTAAGAATCGAGCAATCCAGTAGCCGTTTTTGCCACGTGAATCTCAAAAACTATCTCGTCATTCGCCAGAAGCTGATTGACGGCGCGCTGGATCGCTATTTGCCGAAGGCGAATCGGAAGCCCACCACGCTGCACCGCGCCATGCGCTACAGTTTGTTTGCCGGCGGCAAACGTTTGCGGCCGATTCTGTGTCTGGCTGCGGCTGAAGCTTGTCGGGGAAACATCAACGACGCACTTCCGCTCGCGTGCGCACTTGAGTGCATCCACACGTACTCACTGGTGCACGATGATCTTCCGAGCATGGATAACGATGATTTCCGGCGCGGTCGTCCGACCTGCCATAAAGTTTTCGGCGAAGGCATCGCCGTGCTTGCAGGCGATGCTCTGTTAACCATCGCGTTCGAAATTGTTTCGCACGCGAATCCGAAGCGAAGGTACGACATGTCAATGTTGTTGCGTGAGGTTGCCGTCGCCGCGGGCAGCCAAAGACTGATTGCCGGCCAGGTGGCCGATCTCGAGGCCGAAGGCAAAAACGTGAAACGACGCGAGCTGCAGTTTATTCACGAGAACAAAACCGCTGCGATTTTGAAAACGTCAGTACGTCTGGGTGCGATGAGCGCCAACGCGGATGCGAGAAAGCTTTCCGCGATCACACGCTTCGGTCAACGACTGGGGCTCGCTTTCCAAATCATCGACGATATTCTGGATGTAACGCAGACCTCGGAGATCCTGGGCAAGAGCGCTGGCAAAGATGTGGTGGCGAAAAAAGCGACGTATCCCGCGGTCATTGGCTTGGAGACTTCACGCGCCGAAGCCAAACGCCTTACGCGCGAAGCGCACAACGCCTTGTCAATTTTCACTGATCGCCACGCTGAAGTGCTGCACGCGCTGGGGAATTATCTGCTCGAGCGCGAGTACTGAAGTAGCGCGACGTCGCGGTTGCTAATCTTTCGCGGCGCAAGCGAAAACGTTTACGCTACTTTTAAATTCGGATCAATTTCTTCGGTCACTGGCGATTTAAATCCAGCTTGCAATCGCAACAACGCAGCAAATGCGATCATTGCGGCATTGTCGGTGCACAACCACGGCTCAGCGGTTTTGAATTCAATTCCTTTGCCGCTGGTCGCATCGCGCATTTGGCGGCGTAACTCCTGATTACAACTGACGCCGCCGCTTATCGTCACGAGATCCACACCATGCTTTTGCGCCGCTGCGAGCGTCTTTGCCACGAGCACGTCAATGATTGCCTGCTGAAAAGATGCGCAAAGATCGCGCAGCGTTTGCTCATCCAAATTGTAGGGCGTCTGTGTCAGACGCCATTCCTCGTCCGGCCTAACTTTCGGCAGCAAGTATCGCACCGCAGTTTTTAAACCGCTAAAGCTGAAATTCTCCGAGCCGAACATGCTGCGGGGAAAATCAAAACGTTTCGGATCGCCGCCACGCGCATGCCTTTCAATTTCCGGGCCGCCGGGATAACGAAGTCCGAGCATTTTGGCGACTTTGTCGAATGCTTCGCCCGCAGCATCGTCAACGGTGTGGCCGATGAGTTGATAATCCGTTAGGCCACGAACGACGATGATCATCGTGTGTCCGCCGCTAACGATGAGCGACACATTCAGCTTAATGGCATTACCGCTGTCTTTTTCGCTGCCAAAAAATGGCGAGAGCAAATGCCCCTCGAGATGATTGATACCCAGGTAGGGTTTGCCTAAGCCGATTGCCAATCCTTTCGCGATCGACGCACCGATCATTAACGAACTCGCGAGGCCAGGGCCACTGGTAGCAGCGAACGCGTCGATTTGTGATAATGGCCTTTTCGCTGCGACCGCGGCGCGATGCAGTAACCGCGGAGCGTAGATCAGATGGTTGCGCGATGCGATTTCTGGTACGATCCCGCCGTATTTATCGTGAGCTGCGACCTGTGATGCCACTTCGCTCGCCAGCAACTCGCGACCGGAACCATCTCCGCGCAAAACCGCTACTGCCGTCTCGTCACAAGAGGTCTCTAAGGCCAGCACTATCACGGGTTAATTGTAGGGCAGGCGCTTCGCCTGCCAACCTCGGCAAGCGACGCGCTTGCCCTGCAACTTCGAGCGACAGGGTCGCTATTTCTTTACCGCTTCGGCTTTCGGCGCGCTTTGCTGTGCGTAAATCATCACGCCTTTGAGCGCGTCGATGGCGCGCAACATTTGTGGATCCTTGGTCTTGATAATGTTGATTTCGTCCTCTGCTTTTACATTTCCTGTATTGCGCAGTGCATAGAGAGCGCGTTCCTGTTCGGCAGTCATGCCCACCCGAATATTCGGCGTCACGCCGTTACCTTGGATGACTTGTCGGCTGGGCGTGTAGTACTTGGCTGTGGTAAAACGCACTGCGGAACCGTCCGGCAATTGCAGCACATTTTGTACGGAACCTTTTCCAAAAGTGGTTTCACCTACAAGGACCGCACGACGCAAATCCTTAAGCGCTCCGGCGACGATCTCCGCGCCGCTCGCGCTGCCTTCGTTGATCAGCAACACCATCGGAAAAGTCGGTCGGTTCTTACTTACGGCTGAAGTAGAGTAATCGTGCTGTTGGGAAGCAACCCGCCCTTGCGTGGAAACGACTTTTGTGTTCGGTGGCAAAAATTGACCGCACACGTCCACGGCGCTGTTCAATAGCCCGCCTGGATTATTTCGAAGATCGAGTATCAACGCCTGCATGCCTTCCTTCTGCAAATTATCGATCGCCTTGGATAACTCATCGGCCGTGGGTTCGTTGAACTGGATCAGCCGTACATAGCCAATCCTGAATGGGCCGGTCAGCTCCGGCGGCAGCAATCTTTCTCCCTTAACACTTTGGATTTTTATTTCTGCGCGCTGGAGCGTGTACTCCTTGATTTCCTTTGTTGACGGCCGCAACAGCGTCAGACTCAGTTTTGCGCCGGCGGGCCCGCGCAGAACGTTGATCGCGTCCTGGAGATCCATTCTCTCCGTCGACATGCCATTGATGCGCAAGATTTGGTCGCCGGAAAGAATTCCGGCCTTCGCGGCAGGCGTGTCTTCCATTGCCGTGACCACCGTAGGCAGACCATTTTTCATGGACACCTCGATGCCGAGACCGTTGAACCGGCTGCGCGTGTCATCCTGCATGTCTCGAAAATCATTGGGATCCATGAACTGGCTGTGCGGGTCCAGCGCCGAAAGCATTCCCTTCATTGCCGCGGTGACGAGATCGTGATAGCTCGTCTTGTTCTCATCGACATAATCCTGCCGTATGAGCTCCAGGGCTTTTGCGAAAATGGCAATCTGCGAGTAGCCGTTATCCTCTTCAGTCTTTGGCGGCTGCACTTCCTGCGCGAAAACGCCAGGAATGGCGCCGAACAGGACGCAAGCCAGCAACGGAATGATTAGCACGATCCGCCTCATGTTTTGCCCAACCTCCAGGAACGACGTGACAATCGCTCATGAGCAAATTTTGGCAACGCCCAAGGCGGTGTGTTGTCTGTAGCTACAATTCGCAGGATGAGGGACACCATTTCCGACCTTATTAAGACCCGGCTTCAGCCGGGTGTACAACAACGGTCAACAAACTCTAGCCGTTTGAACGGCTTCCCCGGGAACGATAAACTGTTAAAACGCTTTCGTTTTACGTCGTGTGATTCTACCGGGCTAACGCCCGCTGTTAACAACGGACCTGCGCGGAAGCCTTTCCGGCTCGTCGTGATTCTGCTGACGCTCTCGCTCGGCAACGCGGTTTTCGCCGCGCAAACGCAGGACGCCGAATTCGAAGGCGTAGCTGAGGAATACGTGAAGACGTATTTGGCCGCTCACCCGCTGCAGGGAACCGCTCTCGGTTTTCATGAGTACGATGGCAAAATTAGCGATTACAGCCGCCTCGCTCTCGACGCCGAACTTTCGCGGCTGCGGCGATTCGATGATCGGCTGGCCAAGTTTGATCCAGCAAAACTGAGTCCGCGGCAATCTATCGACCTCCGAATTCTGCAGGCAGCGGTCAAACGAGAATTGTTTAAAATGCAGGACATGTCGGTCTTCGAACGAAACCCTATGGTTTACGCGCGCGCCGGCGACGTGAACGTCTATGTAAAAAGGAATTTTGCGCCGCTTGAGGACCGCGTTCGCAGCCTGGTGGCCATAGAATCACAAATTCCGAACATCCTGATCGCGGCGCGAACAAACCTCGATGAAAAGCTTCCGAAACCGTTCGTCGAACTGGCGATCCAAATCGCCAGAGGTTCAGCCGATTTTCTGAAAAAGGATCTCGTTGCCGCTGTGAGCGGCCTCAAAGACGAACAGCTGCGGGTTGCATTTCAGACAGCCAACCGCAAAGCGGCAAACGCGCTCAGTGATTACGCAACGTGGCTGGAACGAGACAAACTTCCCAAAGCCACACTTGATTTCGCTCTTGGCCAGGAAAAATTCGGACGCTTTCTCGCTCAGACGGAATTGGTCAATCTTTCGCCACAAAAGGTTCTCGAGATCGGCATGACGCAGTTAAAGGCCGAACAGGAAGCATTCGCCGAGGCGGCGAAAAAGATCGATCCAAACACACCTGCGACGGAGGTTTTCAAGCAAATCCAGAGCGAACATCCGGCTGCGGACAAATTGATCCCGGACATTGCCAAGGACCTGGACAAGCTTCGCAAATATGTTGTGACCCGTAGGCTAGTCGGGATTTCATCCGAGGTTCGGGCGAAAGTAAAAGAAACCCCGCAATATCTGCGGGCCACTTCCTTCGCCTCCATGGATACTCCCGGTCCGTTCGAAAAACGCGCTACCGAGGCTTATTACTACGTCACGCCAACGGAAGAGGATTGGCCAGCGCAAGAAAAGGAGGAATGGCTCACCGCATTTAATTATTACACCTCCGACATGGTATCGATTCATGAGGTATATCCCGGACACTATGTGCAGTTCCTTCATCTGAATGCATCGCCTGCCAACAGAGTAGAAAAGATCTTTGGCAGCTACGCTTTCATTGAAGGCTGGGCACATTACTGCGAAAAAATGATGATCGACGAAGGATTCGGTGGCCCGTCCAACGCCAGTCCAAGCGACGACGATGTGAAGCGAGCGGCAAAATATCGCATGGCGCAGGCTGACGAAGCGCTGCTCCGTCTTTGCCGCTTATGTGTGTCCATTAAGGTGCACACGCAAAACATGTCCATTGATGAAGCGACGAAATTTTTTCAGGATAACTGTTACTACGAACAGAAACCGGCGCGCCAGGAAGCGATGCGGGCTACATTCGATCCGGGTTATCTGAATTACACCCTTGGTAAATTGCAGATCCTGAAATTGCGCGACGACTACAAGGCGCAAGAAGGCAACGATTTCTCTCTCCAAAAATTTCATAACGAATTGCTCAGTCACGGCATGCCGCCCATTCGTCTGCTCCGGGAAATCATGCTCAAAGACCAAAGCAAGTGGGATCAGGTGTTGTAACTCTACAAGCGATTATGTTGTAAGCTCCCCTGTCCTCGGCGGATGATCGATCGACAATTTGCGTAGTGCACGCGCACCAATCGGCGCCGCATTCATTGCGTCTCTTCACGGCTTCGCGTAACATTCGCATCCAAAAATCACGATGACAGAGTTGGTTTCAACAATGGCCGACAAGATCGACCGCACGATGCAACGGGTAATCCCGCTGGCGTATCGGGTGCGACGAACTGGCCGCCGGCTCGTGCGTCGGGCGTTGCGCAAGCCGCGCAGTGTTTCGGAAGGGCCAAACCTCCTGCCGTTGTTGATCCAGGTGCTGGCGAGTTTCACCAAAGCCGACGGCGTCATCATGGAGGAAGAGATCGACTCGAGCCTCGGCTTTTTGCGTTACGATTATCCGGAAGCGGTTTACTCCGAGCTAAGACAGTTGTTTCGCCAGGCGCTGTACGAGCAGCAAGACCTCGCGGCCATGGCGCAAAAGCTCGGAGTGCAATTGGGCACTGAGCGCAAGATCATGCTCGGCGTTCAGTTGTACGATCTCATCTCGCAAGCGGGGTTGAAGCAGGAACAGGTCGTTGCGTTTTATTCGTTCATGTCGCAGATGGGCATGGCCGCTCAAGCGATCGACATCGTTTATCAACTCAACGCATCAGAAGAGTCTGACCCGTCGATTTACCAGCATGGAGCGTCGCCGCTGGAATCCCTCTCGTTCGGAGGAGACGGCAAGGCGGACATCATCCTGAAGAATCTCGGCGAAACAGATCGGCTGATGGCTTTTCGGTATCACGATCTGATTCTGTTGAAAAATTACAGTGGCCAGAACGTCTCCGTGCGTGGAAGACCGTTGGTGCGCGGCGGGTTCTGTCGAATTTATCCCGGCCAACGAATTCTGATCGGTGACCAGGTGCTCAGCTACCAGGAGTTGGCGCAATATTTCAATGCAAAAAAGAACGTTTCGCTTCCAGAAATCTATATCCGCGTAACTAAAGATGCGGAGCAAGTGCAGTTGGAGCGCTCACGAACGCGTGAAAGCGCGCTGCGCGTCACCTTCGGACTCAAAGTGCGGGTCAAGGCACTGCGCGACATAGATGCGGAGCTAAAAGGGGTACGCCTCAAAGCCGGCACTCAGGTCGACACGACACTGGATGACAAAATTATTTTCCATAACGACACTGAGCTGGATTTGAATGACCTGCGCCGCCGCGCACGCGCGCTCGGCGGCCGATTCCAGCTGAAGGCTTCGAAATCGGAATATCTGGTGTCGAATGATCCCAGCCGCCTGCAAGCCGACGACATTCTGCTTTCTCCCGGTACCGCCGGGGATGTGCTTCTGAAAATATTTTGCGATTACGATCGGCGAATAGGCAAACTTGAGGTCATTGAAGCGGACCGTCGAATTATGGTAGGCGACGATCCTGTGCGCACGACCGCCGACCTGAAGGACGGCGACATCATTCGAATCGATGTCGGACAGGTTCTGCGATGCAATTTTTTGGAGCGCATCATCGAGGAGGAGCGAAACATCATTCGCAGCCTCGAGCTGAATGAAGTCACACACCGTTTTGGCAAAGGCGAGATTGGCCTCGATGGAATCTCCTTTTGCATCACGCGTGGAGAACTCGTTTGCGTGATGGGCGCGAGCGGTGCGGGCAAAAGCACGCTGATGCGAGTGCTTGCCGGTCAGCTTCAGCCGACGAGCGGCGAAGTCTTGCTAAATGGACAACCCCTCTACCGAAATCTCGACGTTCTAAAGCAGTACATCAGCTACATGCCGCAACAGGACGCGTTCGATGAGCACCTCACCATCGGTGAGAATTTGCAGTTTGCTGCGGCCATCCGTGCGCCGCATCTCTCGAAGCGCGACCGGGTCCGACGATTGGACGCAAAGCTAATCGAGCTGGGCCTAAGCGAACGTCGCGACGCGGTAGTCGGCAGTCCGGAGAAGAAAACGTTAAGCGGTGGCGAGCGAAAACGGCTCAACATCGGGCTCGATATGATCGGAATGTCGGATGTTTATCTGTTTGACGAGCCGACTTCGGGTCTCTCGTCAAAAGATTCCGAGCACGTGATCGAAATCATTCGGAGCATGGCGCACAACAAAATCGTCATCGTCACCATCCACCAGCCGAGCTCGAAGATCTTTCAGATGTTTCAGAAGGTGATCTTGCTCGACAAGGGTGGAAGACTCGTATTTTTCGGCGCGCCTTCCGATGCCCTCCGGTATTTCGCCGAAGCGGAACATCAACACCAGTTCGGTGCTGAACTGGGGGCATGTCCGTCATGTGGGACTACTCGGCCGGAATTTATCTTCGACGTACTCGAGACGCCGCTGCGCGATTTAAGCGGGGACGTTATCTACGAGGAAAACAGCCGTGGCCAGCTCGTTCCGTCGCGCCGTTACTCACCGGATTTTTGGCGCGACAAATACGAAGCTTTCCGACTGATCCAGGACGTTAAGCAAGTCTCCCTGCAACAGGAGGAGGCCGACCCGTTGCCAGTGACACCGGTGCAAAGGAAGCGGTTGCCGCTGCGGTGGCACGATGAATGGACGCAATTTCGCACGGTGCTGCAGCGTGCTTTCACCAGCAAACTACGCAACCGGGCGAATCTCGTGATCACCATCGGTGTCTCGCCGGTGCTGGCACTGCTCATTGGGACGATCCTGCGGTACTCGGAAACCGGGACGTACGATTTTGCTTCGGCTTATCATATACCGACCTTCTTATTTCTTGGTCTGATCGTCGCGATGTTTCTCGGACTGACAAACAGCGCCGATGACATCATCCGCGATCGGCCGGTGCTGCAACGCGAGCGCAACATCAAAGTGCGCCTGTCTTACTACGTAATCTCAAAGACAATTACGCTCGGTTTTTTTGCACTGATTCAATGCGTGCTTTTCGTGCTCATCGGCAATTTCGTCCTGCAAATTCGCGGCATGTTCTGGCTCGACTTGTCTATAATGTTTCTAACCGCGATGAGCGGCGTAGCGCTCGGCCTCGTCATCTCGTCTCTCGTTGCCGACCCGAAAACAGCGGCCAACATTGTGCCGCTGGTTTTGATTCCGCAGATCATCATGGGCGGCGCGCTCATTAAATACGAAGACATGAATCGCAACCTCGGCTTGGTTTACTCTTTTTCGCATTGGTTTTCCGAACATCCGAATTCGGAAAAGACCAGAAAAACCGAGAGCAAACTACAGGTACCACTTATCTGCCAGTTCATCGCTATGCGCTGGTCGTACGAAGAAATGGTCGTTGCCCAGGCCAAGCTCAATCCGCTTACGAGGCGCCAGGATCGCGTCCACGACGAAATTCAAAAGCTCGCACCGAAAGCTGACACGCCCCAGCAACGAGCCCATCTTAACGATTTGAAAGATGTGTTGGCACTGCTCTCGGGGTTGGAAGGACCGTCCGCGCGCGACATCGACCGATATCTGAAGCTGGCCGATCCCGTTATTGCGGGGAAGCGAAGATTTGATCGCTCGTTGTTTAAAGACGCGAGAGGGCCAGTGACCGCGGACCAACTCTACGTGAACCAGAAAGTGTCGGACCTGATCTCACGAGCCGAGATGGAGCAGACCGATTACCGCCGCGGCAATAAGCCAAACGTGTTCTTCGGTATTGAGAAACGCTATTTTGGAATCGCGTTCGGAGTGTTCACTTTTGACACGGTAGTGCTGCTTGTGTCCACACTCGTACTACTTGTCCTGCTGCACTTCATCTTGCGAAAACAACTGGAAGTGCGCAGAACCTGATGCCGATCTTATGAGCAAACCAAAAACTAAACCTGCACGGCTCATCGTCGCAGCGAGCGAGCAAGATTCCGACATGCTTTACGCGACGAAATTTTGGGCGCCTGATCCATTCATTTTTCTTCAGCGCAACGGCAAACGGACACTGGTCTTGAGTGATTTGGAAATCGATCGCGCCCGCAAGCAAGCTGAGGCGGATGAATTTATAATGTTCAGCGATGTCGAGCGCGAGTTGCAGGGAAAATCGAAAAAGGCGCCGCCGTACAAAAAAGTGCTGGCCCATTTTCTGAAAAAACGAGGCGTGCGATCCGCTGCGGTGCCCGCAAATTTTCCGCTGGCTTACGCGGAGGAACTGGCGGCAAACAAAATCAGTGTGCGCGCAACCGGTGAATTTTTCTGGCCGGAGCGTGAAGCGAAATCCGACAAAGAGATTGAAATGATGGGACGCGCGTTGCGGATTACAGAAGCCGGACTCAAGCGCGCGATTGAAGTTTTAAAAGATTCAAAACCAGGTTCGGGAAAACGGCTGCGTTGGAATGCTAAAACGCTGACTTCCGAAGTGCTGCGGGCGGAAATTGATTCCGCAGTTTTACGCGCAGGCGGCATTCCGACCGGAACGATCGTGGCCGGAGGCGATCAGGCTTGCGACCCGCATGAGCGCGGTCACGGTCCGCTCTACGCCGATTCATTGATTATTCTCGACGTGTTCCCGCGCGACGCGACGACCGGATACTTCGGCGATTTGACCCGGACAGTCTTGCGCGGGCGTGCAAGCGAAACGCAGCGGAAACTTTGGGAGACGGTAAAAGCAGGGCAGGCCCTTGCGCTAAAAAGAATTAAGGCCGGCGTTGACGGCATGACGATTCACAAAGCCATCCAGGAATTATTCGCCAGTCGCGGTTTCACGACCGGAGTGCGGAACGGCAGGCGCGTCGGATTTTTCCATGGAACCGGCCATGGCCTCGGTTTGGAAATCCATGAGCATCCGCGCCTGCAAAAAGTCGTCCTGAAGGAGCGGCAGGTGCTCACGGTCGAACCGGGACTATATTACCCCGGCGTGGGCGGCACGCGTCAGGAGGACGTGGTGGTTGTCACGAAAACAGGTTGCCGAATCCTGTCGCGTTTTCCGAAGCAGTTAGAAATCTAGCAACAGAGTCGCGTCGTCATCTTGAGCGGAGCGAAGCGCAGTCGAAAGATGCCGCGAGATTACCACGGGATTTGATTCGCTCAGTTCCCGTTTGCTCAGCCTCCACTTCCCGTCTATGTCACGGCTTCCCAGCCGCTCGATTCTCGACTTCACTCGGAATGACGGACCAAATGAACGCGCAATGCCGTTAGGAGTCTAAATCTCACTACCCCGCGAAGTGACAAGTCGCGTCGCGGCGGTAAATTAATACCCGCATGTATCCTTTATTGGGTTTTGTTTTGGGATCCAGCTGCCTTCTGTACATCGGCAGCCCATACGGTTTTGGTTTAGGTCCTAACTGGCTGCTTTACATCGGCGTCCCCTTGATCATTGGAATTTGGGCGCAGATTCGGGTGACCAGCGCGTTTAGTCACTGGAGCAAAGTCCGTGCGAACGGGAATATCACCGGAGCCGAATGCGCACGCGAAATCCTCCAGGCAGCGCAGATTCAGGACGTCGAGGTTATGGAGACGAACGATTTTCTCGGCGACCATTATGACCCGACCAAAAAGCAGCTGCATCTCTCGAGCAACGTTTATAACACGCCTTCGGTGGCAGCATTGGGCATCGCTGCGCACGAGAGCGGACACGCTATTCAACACGCCCGCGCGTACGCGCCATTGAAAGCGCGTATGGCGATTGTTCCAGTGACGATGATTGCGTCACAGATGCTGCCGTTCATCATTATCGGTGGGTTGTTCTTTAGGATCAGCGGTTTGATTACCCTCGGGATCTGGTGCTATTTGATTCTGCTGGTGTTCCAATTGATCACGTTACCCGTGGAGTTCGACGCGTCGCGCCGCGCAAAAATCATCCTGCGGGAGATGGGAATTATACAGCCAGGGGAAGAAGCGGTCGGCGTGAACAAGGTCCTCAACGCCGCCGCGCTTACTTATATCGCGGCATTCGTTGCTGCACTGGGCAATTTGCTCTGGTTGATGTCGATCCGCGACCGGCGGTGATCGATCGCTCGTGATAGAAATGGACCACGCACTCGCTTTACCTGCTCGCCGAATTTCCGATTTGTTATCGTCGGGTCTTCAGGCGCGTGTTAAGTCTAAGCGCCAGGCGATGGATCAGCCAAGAAGCGACCCAGATCAGGAGTTGGTAAGGCGCACCCAGGCGGGAGAGGCCAGCGCGTTCGACGATCTCGTGGTCAAGTACACACCGCGCCTTTACGGGCTGGTCTACAACATGACCTCCAACCACGAGGATACGAACGATCTTTTACAGGACATTTTCGCTAAAGCGTACAAGGCGATTCGCGGATTCCGCGGCAAATCCTCTTTTTACACCTGGATTCATTCCATTGCCGTGAACATGAGCCTCAATTTTCTCAAAAAACGCGGCCGCCGATTTCAACTGAGCCTGGACGACGTCGACGCGAGCATCCAAAACGATAAGGAATTCATGGAAGCCACCGCCACGAGCAGTCCCGTGCGCGAAGCCGACCTCTCGGAGCTGCAGAGAAGATTGAACGAGGCCATGATGAAATTGTCTGATGATCACAGAGCAGTCGTCACTATGTTCCATATTCAGGGAATGCCCCACGCCGAAATCAGTAAAATCTTGCGTGTCTCAGAAGGAACGGTACGTTCCAGACTCTTTTACGCGAACCGGCAGTTGCAAAATTACCTGGACGAATTTCGGAAAAATCCTGTCTCGTAACGGCTGCAAAAAAAATGGACGAGTTTAACGATAGCGAAATCGCGAGGCTGCTTCGGCTGAAGCGATACGAGCAACCGCCACCCGGCTATTTCGACAATTTCCTCCACGAATTTCATCGCAGGCAACGCGATGAATTGCTGCGGCAGCCGCTTTGGCGCATCTGCATGGAACGCGCGCACAATTTCATGTTGCAACTGGATATTCGATCGCTGGCCTCATATCCCACCGCGGTCGCCGCAATGCTCGTTTGCGCAGCTATTTTCTCATTAAAGGTTTATCAGCAACCAGAGACGGCTCGCGTCGCTAGTCAGAGTCCGCTCACTTTGTCGGTACCAGTGAATGCCGGTCAAGAATGGAATCTTGCATCACCGGTCTCTTCGCAGATTTTTAGGACGCAGCCGCTTCGCAGTTTTCGTGAAAGCGCCCAGACTCACCGAGCCGCACCGCCACGGTATGTGCTCGATAGCGTCCCCGTGAGTTATGAGCCCACTTTCAAGTTCTAAGCGCCGCGCGGTCGTCGTATTCGCGCTGGTCTTCTGCTCAGGCGCGAGCTTGCTTTTCGGCCAGGATCAATCCGCCACGGCGACAATCAGCCATCAGGTTCGAGAGGTTTTCGAGCGGGCGGCCAAAGCGGTGGTTAAAATTCACGGCGTAGATAACCACAGCGAGATTTGCGGCACCGGATTTTTTGTCGACCCGACGGGGACGCTTTACACTGCGTACACCGTCGGAGGCGAAGCTGGCAATTTCACAGTCGAATTCAACGGTAAGAAATGTCCGGCGCGCCAACTGGTGGCAGACATCCGCAGCGGGACAGCCATCTTAAAGGTGGACGAGACGACGCCAGCTCTGCCGATCGGTAAATCGGAGGAACTTGAAATGGCGGCGCCTGTCGTATCGATCGGTTATCCTTTGGATCTGCCGAAGACGCCGAATTTCGGGTGGATCGCTGGATTCGACCGGAAATGTCTCGGCCGCTATTTCTCCACCATCCATTTACGCGTGAACGCTCCGACCCAGCGCGGCGAGGCCGGTGCTCCGCTGTTGAACATGAAAGGGGAGGTCGTTGGGATCGTCGTTAGCGGTCTCGGAAATAATGCTGCCTGTTACGCCGTGCCGATTGAGGCGGCGGAGAAAATTCGCAGCGACTTTGTTCGTTTCGGCGAGGCTCGGCACGGCTGGATCGGAGTGAACGATGTTTCGCCCGCGTCGCAACAAGTCGAGGGCTCGCGAGCAATGGTCACGCAGGTGGCGGAGGACACTCCTGCGGCACGCTCGGGGCTTAAAGAAGGCGACGTGCTGCTGCAAGTGGGCAAGAAAAAGATAACCGATCCTGAGGATGTATTCGACGCCTCGTTCTACATCACTGCTGGGGACACCGTTCCGATCACCGTGATGCGCGGAGATCAAAAAATGACTTTCCAAGTACAAGCGACGATGCATCCAGCCGCCAAGACCGGCATGTTGCTCGCTTCGCCGGGAACAATACCTGGCGTCATCCCGATGTCGCTTGACGACGACGCGTCGCCTTCGCCGTAGATAGCACTCGCCTTAGTAATCGCGTCGCAAAGCGACGCGGCTACAGCATCTTTCGAAGGGCAGCTTCATCGATAATTGTTACGCCGAGCTCTTTTGCTTTGTCGAATTTGCTGCCGGGTTCGGCGCCGGACACTACGTAATCGGTTTTTTTGCTAACGCTGCCGGTAACGTGACCGCCGAGAGCTTCGATTTTTTGCGTGGCTTCTTCACGCGTCATTGATGGCAGCGTGCCTGTGAGGACAAACGTTTTTCCTTCCAGGTGCAGTTCGGCTGCTCTTGTCGCCGAGACCTTTTCGCTCTTCGGCTCAATGCCGAGTTCTTTTAATCGCCGTAGAATCTTTTTGCCAGCCGGCGACGCGAAGAAATCAAAAGCACTTTGTGCGACTACGGGACCAACTTCGGTCACGATACCGTTCTTACCTGCCTTGCTCTTCGATGGTTTTGCAAATCCCGATTTGATTAGTCGGTCGGCGATCTCTTTGGCAGATTCCTTGTCGTCACGCTTTTCGTGATAGTCGACGACGTCGCGCAGCAATTGCGAATTAGAAACTTCCTGGATGGTGTCATGGAAGCGGGCGAGCTGGGTTGCTGTCGTCTTGCCGACTTCGGGAATCGCCAAGGCGAACAGCCAGCGCGACAGCGGCAAAGTCCGTGCGCGCTCGATTGCTTTTTTGGCTTTAGCAGCGTTTTTCTCGCCGAAAACGCGCGGGGCGTCCTCTGTGCCGAGATTCAGTTTGGCGAGTTGCTCGACCTTTAAGTCGAAAAGATCCAGCGGTTCGCGTACGAGATCGCGCTCAACAAGTTTGTCCGCGACAATTCCGCCGATGCTTTCAATATCGAGCGCGCCACGCGCAGCGAAGAATTCCACGCGGCGCGTCGTCTGTGCCGGGCAATACAGATTTTCGCAGCGCCACGCGACAAATTCAGCGTCGCGCCGGACGGGACCGCCGCATACAGGACATTTCCCGTGGGTGTGTTTTGCGAAATCGAACGGCTTCGTGTCTCGCGGTCGCTTCGATTTCACAACTTCCACCACGGCGGGAATGACTTCGCCCGCCTTTTCGATCACAACGGTGTCGCCGATGCGAATGTCTTTGCGTTTGATTTCGTCTTCGTTGTGCAAGGTGGCGCGAGCAACGGTACTTCCACTCACCAGCACAGGCTCCAGCACCGCTACAGGCGTGAGGATACCGGTGCGTCCGATCTGAATGGTGATGTCTTGCAAGCGGGTCTCGACACGTTCGGCCGCGTATTTGTAAGCCATCGCCCATCGCGGCGATTTCGCAGTGAACCCGAGCTGCTGCCGCTGCGCGAGCGCGTCCACTTTGATTACTGCGCCGTCGGTTTGATAAGGAAAATTGCGTCGGATCTGATCGAGGTTGCAGATTGCTTTTAGAATCTGGTCAATCGAATCGGCGCGCCACCAGTGTTCGTGTGTTGGCAGACCGAGTTTCTTGAACAATTCAAAAATCTTCGAGTGAAGTTCGATGTCCGCGTCTTCAACTGCGCCGGTACCGTAAAAAATGATTCCGAGCGGGCGTAGCGCGACGGTTTTCGGATCGAGATGCTTTAGAGAACCGGCTGCTGCATTACGTGCATTCGCGAAGAGCGGAAGACCCGCGGCTTTCCGTTCCCGGTTCAGTCTCTCGAAACCGGCCTTGTCGAGATAAGCTTCGCCGCGAACTTCGAAAATGTCCAGCGCATCGCCAGGCAGTTGATGCGGCACCGAGCGAATTGTTTTGATGTTCTGCGTAATGTCATCGCCGACAAGACCGTCGCCGCGCGTCGCGGCATACTTCAGTCGGCCTTTTTCGTACATCACCGAGACCGCAACGCCATCTACTTTGGGCTCAATAACAACAGGGATCTTTTCGTCCGGCAACAGGCGCGTGATTCTTTTGTAGAAATTGACCACCTCTTCTTCGGAATAGGTGTTGTCGAGGCTAAGCATCGGCGCGCGGTGCTGGATTTGCGCAAATGCCTTGAGCGGTTTTCCGCCGACGCGTTGAGTTGGCGATTCCAGCGTGAGGAGATCAGGAAACTGCGTTTCGAGGTCCACAAGCTGCTTGTAAAGCCGGTCGTACTCGTGGTCGCTGATAATGGGCGCCGCATCCTGGTAATACAGCCGGTCGTGCTTGCGGATTTCCTCTCGCAATCGCGCGATGTTCTTCTCGGCTTCAATTCGTTGCATCGATGTTGAGCATGATACGAGCGTGCGAAAGCCTCGGCAATTCAGCACCGTCATTCGGAGCGAACTCGAGAATGGAGCGGCTGGGAAGCCGTGACAGAGACGGGAAGGCCGGAGGCTGAGCAGACGGGAAGTGAGCGAATCAAATCCCGTGGTAATCTCGCGGGGTCCTTCGACTCCGCTTCGCTCCATCCAGGATGACAGCGCTAAGGAGCAACGAGCTTTCAAATTGCCTTGGAAGCAGCTAAGGGTAACCCATCGTGAAACACTGTGAGCGCATCCTCGGAGTGGAAGGCGGCGGCACGAAGACCGCTTGGGCGTTGGTCAAAACTGTAGCCGGGGGCGTTGAGCCCGGCTCCCAATGGACCATTCTGAAGCAAGGAAAACTGCAGGCCTCGAATTTTCGTCTCACTCCGCCCGAGCATTTGCGCGCGATTCTTGCCGAACTGCCAAAGGAAATCGATTGCGCTGGAGTTTTCCTTGCGGGTTGCGGAACAGCCGAAGACCGCGACGCGCTCAGGCAAATCTGCCTCGAGATCTGGCCTAAGGCGAAAATTGTGACAGGCAGCGACCGCCATTCGGGGCTCGCCGCAGCGCTCGACCATTGTGATGGGATCGTCGTCAACGCCGGAAGTGGATCATCGGTAACCGGCCGTCGCGGCGACAGGATCGAGCGAGCCGGCGGCTGGGGCCACATCTTGGGCGACGCCGGCGGTGGTTATTCCCTTTCGATGCAAGCGCTCCGCCTGATTTTGCGCGAACACGATTTGCGGCACGCCGAAATGGATTTCACCGCGAAGATCCTTCATGCGCTTTCGTTAAACAACTTAGATGAACTGGTTCGCTGGGTTCAAGCGGCAGACAAAATGGATATCGCCCTGCTCGCTCCCGTTGTATTCGAGGCTGCCGCCGCCGGTGATGCGCGGATGATCGAGATAATCGAAGAAGGCGCACGCGTGCTATGCGAATACACCGAGGCGGTCGCTGACCGCCTGCGTCTGCTCGCACCAAAGGTTGTGCTCATCGGTGGGCTTTTTTACCGCGACTCGATCTACACACATGCGTTTCGCCGCCGGCTGAAGAAGAATCTTCCGGACGCTCGCGTAACGACTGCCGAACGCCCGCCTGAGCTCGGTGCTGTGTGGCTGGCAGCAGAAGCGCACGATCATCCCACATTTCAGCCGCAGCCGTCGCAAGGCGAGATCGACTGGTTTAGCTGCCGCGTTAACTGAGCAGCGCAATCCACGATCGGAAGATTTGGAAAAAATGACCGCTCACGAACTGGTTCAATTGTTTGTGGAGGAAGAGAAGTTTGTTCAAGAAGCTTTGCGGAGTGCCTCGGCGGATCTTGCCCGCGCTATTGAAACAGTGACGGAATCACTGCGAAACGGGGGTCGGCTATTTTATGTTGGCGCAGGGAGCAGCGGACGCATTGGCGTTCTGGACGCCAGCGAAATTCCGCCCACTTTCGGCGCGCCGACGCATCTTGTGCAGGGAGTAATCGCGGGCGGAGTCACGGCCTTGCATCGAAGCGTGGAAGGCGCAGAAGATGAAGAGCACGCCGGCGCATGTGCTTTGGAGCAGCGGGGAATGAAGGCCGCTGATGTGGTGCTTGGAATCACCGCCAGCGGTCGGTACTCCTTTTGTCCGCGGCGCGCTCGCCCGCGCCAAGTCGTTAGGCGCGAAAACAATTTTGCTCACCTGCAATCCCTCTGTAGCCGTGGGCGATGACCCCGCCCATCCGCGAATCGCGCGGAAAATTGATGCTTCTGCCCGGCCGCGGTCAACGCCCACGGGTACAGAGGTCGATCTGCTAATCCCGCTTCCTGTCGGACCGGAAATTCTGGCTGGATCGACGAGATTGAAAGCCGGGACCGCCACAAAGGTGGCGCTCAACATTATCAGCACTGGCGCAATGATCGGACTCGGAAAAGTGCGCGGCAATCTCATGGTCGACCTGCGCACGACGAGCACAAAATTACGCGATCGCGCCGTGCGGATCGTGGCCGAGGTAACCCGTCGCGATTATGAATCTGCTCGTGGCTTGCTCGATGCGAACGACTGGAACCTGCGGGCAGCACTGGACAAAAGTTAAAAATTTCTATTCCGCATAAGCGCAACGGAAGTGGCTCGTGCGAAGATAGGTATGTTTAACCGAAAGGAACAAATCCTATGCTCTGGACAATATTCGTTATTCTGCTGGTGCTATGGCTGGTCGGATTAGTCAGCTCATACACGCTGGGTGGGTTCATTCACATCCTGCTGGTGATCGCGATTGTCGTGCTGATTATTCAACTGCTATCAGGCCGCCGGGCTTTATAGAGGCGAAATAACGTAGAAGCGATGAAGCCGGTCGGAATTATCGGCATCGTTCTTATCGTTATCGGCATCATCGCTCTGGCGTACGGCGGAATCACGTACACCAAGCGCGAAAAGGTGTTGGATCTCGGCCCGCTTCAGGCGACAGCGGAAAAGCAAAAGACTATTCCGTTTCCCCCCATACTTGGCGGGATTTGTTTGGTCGGCGGAATCGCCCTGGTGATCGTCGGCAGCCGGAAAACCTGACGATATTGCAACTTGTAGCCACCGGCCTGTGGCCGGTTCTTTCGTGCAGTCTTCGATAAATCCCAAGACGGCCCGCAGGGCCGTGGCGACACCGCAGATCTAGCCGCCGGCTTTCAACACCGCGAAAGTTTTACTGCCTTTGCGGTCAAGATAAAGAAGCACGCCGCGCTTTGGATCCGCTTTGTTCAGCGCATCGCGGAATGATTGCACGTTCGTCACCGGCTTCCCGTCCACTTCCGTAATCACGTCTTCACGTTCAATGCCCTGAGCCCCGGCGATGCTGTTTTCTTCCACGTCGGTTACGATTACCCCCTGTTGCGATGACAGATGAAGGCGCTCCGCGACATCTTTCGTCAGTTCCTGCACCTGCAATCCAAATTTGCCCAGATCCTGGGGTTTGGGTTGGCTCGGTTGGACCGGTTGATTCGATGCCCGCGTGATGTCGTCTGGCAATTCGCCAGTCTTCACGGGAACCTTTATGGCCTGCCCTTTGCGCCAAACTGTCAGCTCGACGTTCTCCCCGACTTTCTTTTTCAAAATTTCATGCTGCAACTGTGAGTCGGACGTGATCGCACTCCCATCGACATGCGTGATCACGTCGAACGGACGCAGGTTGCTCTTCGACGCGGGAGCGTCCGCTTCGATCGTGCGAACCACCACGCCTTTGTCCGCACCTTTGAACAAATCGCGGATCGATGGATCATCGCCCAGCGTTTCGATCCGGATGCCCAGCCAGGGCCGCACGATTTTGTGCCCGGCGATCAGTTCGCCGCCGATGTCCTTGGCCATGTTGATCGGAATGGCAAAGCCCAGTCCGCGGTTCATTCCGTTGATCAGCGTATTCATGCCAATCACTTTTCCGTCGATATCGCACAAGGGCCCGCCGCTATTCCCGGGATTGATCGATGCATCGGTCTGCAAATAATCTGCGATGGAGTAGGCGCCCGACTGCAGCAATTTGCTCCGGCCTTTGCCGCTGATCACGCCATAAGTAAACGTGTAATCGAGCTTGAAGGGCGCGCCGATCGCGAACGCGAATTGTCCCACGCGCACTGCATCGCTGTTACCGAGTTGGACGACAGGCAAATCTTTTCCCTCGATTTTGACGACCGCAATATCCGTCCTCTCGTCCGCGCCAACCACTCGGCCTGGAAATTCGCGGCCATCCTGTAATTTCACGTCAATCTTATCCGCGTCTTCGATGACGTGAACATTCGTAAGAATATAGCCATCGGGCCGCACAATGAAGCCGGAGCCTTCACTTTGAACCGCTCGCGGCGTGCCGGGACTCTTGCGAGACCGGTTTTCATCCGGCGGCCCTTGAAAAAACAGATCGTCCAGTGGCGAAGTCTCGCTGACTTCACTTTTCTTGGAGGTCTCAATGATGACAACGCCGGGCGCAACGGTTTCAAACACTTTGGCGAAAGCGTTGTTTAATTGATGAACCACGTCCTTGCCTGCTTCAGCCGCGGATGGATTAAGTGGAGCGGCATCATTCGGCACGACCTCCGGTTGCGCCGCAAACGAAGTACTGAACGCGAGACACACTGCGAAAATGGACAAACGCATAAGTTGGAATTTTGACAGTGGCCAACATGCAACGTTCAACTCACTGCGTCCAATCGCCGTTCACCGCGGAAAAACAGTGCTCTGGCCCCCGGATTCAAAGGCGGACTCGCAGTTCAATCGTAGCCGTGCCAGATTGCTTGACGAGGACCGTATGATTGGCGGCCCAGCCATCAATATGCGCATCTTTCACCGGCGATTTATCCTACGAGCGGGCGTTGCAGCCCTGATTATGATTGCTCTCTGGGTAATCGCCATCGGGCCAGAACCTCCTTCGCACATCGCCATTTCCCCGGAGGAATTGGTGCGCGCCGTCACGATTCAGCGCGAACCCCTCATCGATTTAGCCCTGATGGAACACGTCGATCCAAACGGACGCGACGCGCAGGGCCGCACGCCGCTGTTGATCGCAACGTCGCAACAGGATTGGAAGACGGCGCGCCGGCTCCTCGATGCCGGAGCCGTTGTTGATCTCGCCGACAACAATGGATTTACGCCGGTAATGGCGGCAGCGATGCACGGAGATCTGGATATGTTCCAGTTGCTCCTGGCGCGCTCAACCAATCTTCAGCCGGAAAAATCCACTGCAGACGGACAAGACCTGCTGAGCTTTGCGCTCGATGGCGGGCAACCGGAGATCATCAAAACCGTGGAGCAGCGTTTGCCGACGGCGCCCGAATGGACGAGCAGCACCCGGCGCGCTTTGTCGAGAGCGCTGCAAGCAGGCAAAATGGATGAAATCCGGTTGCTGCTCAGCAAGCAATCGGCGCCACCGACACCCGAAGGCAAAAGTGTGCCATTTCTTGCGTATGCGATCGCGAGCAACAACGTGTCTCTATTCAAAACGCTGTTAACTTGTGGAGCAGATCCGAACACGGTGCTTCCCTCCCGTTGCGATAAAGATTTCCTGGCGCTGCTCCCGAAAGGGTTGCGAAGCTACATCGAAGACGATCACAATGTAACCGTGCTGATGCTCGCCTCAGGTCTGGGCCAGGTCGATTATTCGCAGACCCTGATCAATGGCGGAGCAAACCGGACGCGCCTAACGACCCGGAATAAAATGTCGGCGTTGGATATTGCCGCCGAGACCGGCCACTGGCGTTCCGCGCAAATTCTTCTCGGCGGCGGTCCCGCGCCGGAAAAGTTGCGGGTCGAGATTTCTCTGGGCATGCAAAAGGTCGCTCTCCTCAGGGATGGCAAACCGATCTATCAGGCCCGGTGCTCTACCGGTCGGCCGGGCTACTCCACGAAGCGAGGCGAGTTTGTGGTCACCAACAAGGAACGCAGCCATCGTTCCACCATTTATCACGTCGAAATGCCATACTTCATGCGCCTGAGCTGTCTCGATTTTGGAATGCATGCCGGTAACGTGCCGAACTATCCCGCATCGCACGGCTGCATCCGGTTACCCGAAGATACTGCGCGCAAATTCTTCTCTGAAATTCCAGTCGGCACACTTGTGACCGTGCAATAACGGCCACGCGACACTGCACCGAGTAATCGGTAGGGCGCGATCGCGAGCGCGCCGAAGCTTTCGAAATCTCACACCACAGCCGTTTTTCAAGAGACACGAGCGACGGCTCTGGTCGCGCGCTACCAACAAGAGAATTCCTGGTTTCCTGGCTCCCTGATTAACTCGACGCTCGTATTTCCGTGCCGGAGTGGTGGAAGAATTATTTTATCGCGGCTTCGCCATCGAACGGTTGCGCCTGATTGGCCTGGGCCCGTTCTGGTCGGTAACGATCCCACTGGTGATCTTTCGCTTGGCCATTGGTCAGGCGGCGCAGCCAACATTGTCAAACGTAAGTTTTAAGATGGTGGTGGCATAGGCTTGTTAGGTTTGAGGTAGGCGGCGATTTCGGAACGCTTCCGCTTATAGTGCTCGCTTTGGGTTGTTCAGCGGCTGATACTCCTTGAAGCGGTGGGTACTGCTCTGAGAGAATTGTTTTTTTCCCATTTCGCCGGCTAGTACCTGGATCGGAGTCTCGGCACTGGCAGCTCCAGAATTTCTGATTGAAATGGAAGCGACAGCGGTGTTGGACTGAGTTTTGCACTGAAACTTCCGTGAGCCGGCGTTTAATTCTTTTTGCTCCAGGTGCGGGTGCGCCTTCTTCGCATCCGTGGATACAAAATTGGAAACTGCGTTTATCAGAGATCCGTGAGGTCGAGACTTTCGACTACGATTACATGCGCGCGGGGCGAAAACGGCCTGATCGTTTGCCGCAACTCATCGCAGCGCATCGGTCGGCGCTGGAGGCGGCGCGACAAAAGCACGAATCGGACAGGACATTCCTCGTCGGGAAAAGCATGGGCGGCCGTATAGGGTGTCACGTGTCGCTCGAGGAAAAGGTCGACGGCCTGGTTTGTCTTGGGTATCCGCTTTGCGCCATGGGCGATCGCACAAAAGTTCGCGACGAAGTTTTGCGCGCGCTGACTACGCCCATCCTGTTTGTGCAAGGCACGCGCGACGCGCTGTGTCCGCTGGATCTGCTGGAGCAAGTGAGAATGGAGATGAAAGCGCCAAACTCTTTGCACGTCGTTGAGGGCGGCGATCATTCGCTGCGCGTGCCGAAGCGGCAGCTCCTAGCGATGGGCGAGACGCAGGAAGATGTCGACCACGAGATCCTCAAGGCGATCGCTGGGTTTGTTGACCAATTGTCAATGTCCGCAGATTAAATCGAGATGAGCGGAAAGAGGACGAAGAAGCTGCAGCGGAAACCGAGTCACGTTTCCATCCGTACTGGTCAGGTCGAATTCGTCAAAGTCGGAACGGACGCCTGGCGGTGGCGTGATGTGTATCGCTGGCTTCTCGGTTTAAGATGGCCGCAGTTTGCCCTATTTGTCGCTACTCTTTACGTCGGGCTAAACCTTGTTTTCGCCGCGCTTTACAGTCTCCAGCAGGACAGTATTGCCGGCAGCACAGGTGGGCATTGGTTTTTTGATTACTTCTTTTTCAGCGTTCAAACGCTGGCCACCGTTGGCTATGGCCACATGTATCCGCAAACTCTTTACGCTCACATCATCAGCACGGTCGAAATCATGACCGGGATATTTTTACTCGCGACGATGACAGGCCTCATTTTCGTGCGCTTTTCGCGTCCGATCGCGCGCGTTGTGTTCAGCAATTCCATGGTCATTGCGTCGTTAAATGGGAAGCCGACACTGATGGTGCGAATCGGCAACGAAAATCAACACAGCATGGTCGAGGCCGAGTTCCGGATCATGTTCTCGCGCGACGAAGCCTTAGTGGAGGGTGGAGATTTCCGCTACTTCTATGTACTCAAACTCCATTTCGATCGGCTGACGGTTTTCCCCGCGGCGCTGACTCTGCGGCATACACTCGACGACAAGAGTCCGCTTTTTGGTGCAACTGTTGAGTCTCTCGAAGCCAGCCGCGCGCTGTTCATAGTGTCAGTGGTTGGAATCGATCCGGTCCTCGCAGCGGCGGTTCAAACGCAAAAAGATTACACCTGGCGCGATATTCAATTCGGCCATCGCTTTGTCGAAATCTACACCGAGCATGGCGGTGGTCGGCTTGGCGTTGATTACGGGCGTCTTCACGACACCGAACCCGCGGAGTAAATTTCGTCGCGCAGAGCGTGTGCTGTGTTATTCAGGCATCAGAAGGATCATCCGGGCAAATTGGGCCATAGCTGTGATCAATTGGTATACAATTGCGGCGAAAAATGGCCAGAACACGCCGAGTAAGGTAACGTTGAACACTTGCAACACCATGGCTATCACGCCAAAGGCGCCGAAGACGTAATAAACGAACCGAGTGTCGCGCTGGCGCTGCATATCTTGAAGATTTAGACGCCCGTAAACTTTCGTGCTTGCCGTAACGAACAACAACGTGGCAACCACTGTGATACCGCTGCACCACTTCCAGATTCCTGGTGGCGTCGGTTCGACGGTAAGCAGCAGCAATCCCAACATGGAAAGACCCAGCGGTAGAATGGAATTGGCAAGCAAGAGACGTAACCGAAGTTTGTCGATGCCGGACCATTCGTGAACGGCTTCGCGGCGAAACACTACGACCACGCCTGCGAAACCGGCTAGTGCGACCGCAATCTGCGCAGCAATGCCAAGAGCTTCGCCCGGTTCCATTATCAGCGCGTGTTATTCCTGTCTCCGCAGCTTGGGTAGGTTCACTCGGTAACTCACAGGCCAAACCTTACGCGCATTCTGCGGGAATGAGATAGAAGCAATTCGGGCGAGGATTAAACAGCGCTTCTCACAGTCCCAATTTTGCCATCTCCGCCGGCGACAAGGTCGTCGGCCGGAGATAGACGTGGTCGGAATCCCATAACGCGGTAAAGATGTAGGTGCCACCTGGCCGCACGTTTAAAGTGACCGACGTCGGCTGACTCGACTGAAGATTTGGCACGACTGAAACCGTCAGAACATGCGGCCCGGCCGGAATGTGGTGGTCGTACCGGCGACCCTGGACAATGTTCGCAACGGTTTGGCCATCGATCTTGAGGTTGGCGGAAAGATTCCAGCCAAAATTCGCCACTCTAATGACAATGAGACGGCCGCCTGGGTGAGCCGCGGCGTCGGCTAGCGAGATTGCGGAGAAGAAGATGAGAATCAGAACAAATCTGTTCAGATAGCTGGTTAAGATCCTCATGAGTTGGTTGTAGCACGATTGCTACTGAATTAGCACGCCTTAAATGCGCCAGAGCGAGCGGTGCGTGCCGAACTCGGATATTTCGCCGGAGGTATTTTTGCTGACGTAAGCAGTGATCGAAATGACACTGATAAACGTGCCCACGAAAACCATTGCCACGAACCACGACGGAATATGTCCGATGCGCAGCGCCCGATAAAACGATACGACATCAGTGATAGGCGCGGTGGCGTGCAAAAACACTTTCGTTAGCCAGGCGATCAGGATCAGGACGAAAATAAACATGTAATTCCGTTTTAACCGGCGCCCGATCGCTTCCAGCTTCGTGATTTTAAAGCACGGCAAAATTAAATCTTCGCACACGAGCTTTTTCCATTCGCCTTGGAGCAATTCGCGATTTTCCATGACCATTGGCACCAGAAAATGGGCTTCAAGCATGCGGACACGCGCGCGGAATGCGTCGTAAAAACGGTATCTCCGCGCCTCGATCCATAGCAGCACGGCAACGATGGCCAGGTTAAAAAAGAAAATGATGTGCGGCACGTCGCGGGTGGAAAAGGCGATTGTAATAATCGCGGTGCTGCTGGTAATGGCCCAGTTCGTCGTCATGTCCAGCCGTTGCCGCCACACCATGATTCGCCCCAGTTCGCCCCGATAAAAATGCGACATCGCGTTGACGTAGCCAGGGTCATAAAGGCTCCGCTGAAAGGAAACTGTACGTTCCTCTTTACGTCCTACCACTGTATCTTGAGACGCCACAACTTGTTGTTTTACTGGATAACTTGGTTTGCCGCATAATCCAATAAATCTCTCCATCCCCTGATGCCTATTGCCCTCGCAGATCTGCTAACCGAACAACAGGTGATCCTCCGATTGCGCTCGCGAAAACCGGCGAACGCGATTCGCGAAATCGTGGACGTACTCGCGTCCGACATCAGCGACAGGAAAATCGTTAAGCCCGAAACTTTTCTCGAACA
Organism: uncultured Verrucomicrobiae bacterium; assembly: GCA_963805485.1. Lineage (GTDB taxonomy): Bacteria > Verrucomicrobiota > Verrucomicrobiia > Chthoniobacterales > UBA10450 > Udaeobacter. Next base: position 320,799 of record CAWDUN010000004.1, read on the forward strand.
AGTGTTCGCTCGTGAGCAGATACATCCGAGCATAGTTGAAAACGGCGTTGTGTTTCCGCATGCGCGCACGGATTTGGTCGATGAAATTGTGATCGGCGTTGGGCGCAGCCGCGCGGGCATTGCATTCGGCGAAAATCAACAGCGCGCATACCTCATTTTCGTAATCGGGGTTCCTGAACGGTTGCTGAGCGATTATCTGGTTTGCGTCGGCACACTGGCGCGACTCGGTAAGGATGAGACGATCCGATCGAGATTGCTCAGCGCTGAGACGCCTCGCGAGTTCATCGACGCGTTGACGGCGGAAACCCTGTAGCCCCCTCTTTGTTAGACGCGCAACAATTGATCACGCCAATTCACGAATGGCTCGAAGCACCGTCTCGATTTCCTGCGGCGTGTTGACGACGCCGCATGCTACGCGCGCATACGATACGCGATAGGGAGTCGTGGAAGCGACGATGCGCTGAGCGAGAAGACGCTTTACTACTTCCTCCGGTTTCATGCCTTTCACGTCGAAGCAAACCATGCCGGCAGAAAAATTTTCATCGCGTGGTGTGTAAAGCTGGATACGGGACATGGCTGTGAGTCCCTCCCTCATTTGAGCATTGAGCTCGTGTATGCGCGCGGTGATGCGCGCCGGTCCAATGTTTTGGTGAAAACGAATCGCTTCGGGTAACGCCCAAAAATGTTCGAACGCCTGGAACCCGCCCGGTGAAAACCATGACGCTCTTGCCGGTGGCGTCGGCTCATGTTCCTGCTCCCACGCGGCGAAAAGGTCGGGTGAACTAAATGATGGAATCACCGGACGCATTTTCTGCCAAACGTCTGGCTTCGCCCAAACGAAGCCGGTACCGCGCGGCCCGAACAACCATTTGTGTGTGCCGGCCGCGAACGCGTCACATCCCAGCGCTGTAATCTTTGGATCTTCAACGCCAATACCGTGGACACCGTCGACAATGAGCAGCACGCGATCCTTTTCTTCGCGGCTGCGGTTTACGTCCGCCAACGTCTCAGCGATCCGCGCGATGGGCAGCCGCACGCCGCTACTGGAGTGTACCCAGGTTACCCCGACCGCTCGCGTTTTTGGTCCGATTGCTTTGCGAATGCGGACGGCGATTTCATCCGGCGAAACGGAGTCGTAAGAATCGAAGAGCGGAATTTTTCGCCACGTCCCTCCGCAACGCCCTGTAGCAAGCCGGATTGATTCGTGATGGACATAGTGATCGTGAGTCGTGGTCAGGATTTCGTCGCCTTCTCGCAACGGCAGCCCGTGATAGAGAAGAGCCAAACCCGTCGTAGTATTTTGCGTCAGCGCGATGTCGTGCGAGTCGCCGCCGATGTAGTCGGCGATGGCGCGGCAGACCTGCAACGGGATGTTTTCGTCGGTCTGCTCGAACATCGCGCTCTCAACGGTAAGCAACGGATTTGCATCTAACTTCGCCCGGTATTGCTCTATCGCCTGACGCACACATCGCGGGTGGGAAGCCAGAAAAAACAATCCTAGATGAATGTAACCGGGAGCCAGTTCAAACTGCCGACGCACGGAGTCCCAGTCTTTGAAATCGGCAGGAGCGTTTTCCCTGGTTTTAGCTTCGACGAGCGCCGACGAAAGCGCTCCCGCAGCCAGCGACAATGAACCACGTATGAGAAAATTGCGGCGAGTTAATGGCATAAGAGTGTCCTTAGTTTGACTAGTCCGTAAGTAAAATGGGTTGCGGCAGGAAATGCGATCCAATTGTAGAGGCGAGCCCGTGCCGCGTCTCTTCCTGCTACCCGAAACTGTGCTACGCCGATTAGCCAGGCAGCTAGGGCCTAACGAGCGCGGGTTTTTGCCGGTGATCGTAACACAGGCGCGCGACATCCTGCTTTCGGCCCTTTGACATCAGAGATTTGATCGTAGCGGAGCGTCTTCATCGTCGCGTTTACACGTTCCCTCAGCTCCGTGAACGATACATTGGTCTCACGCGCTGCCTGCGCTTTGCGGAATTCCTTCGCCAGCGCATAAGTGAAAACACCATAGCCGATCGTGCCGTGATGATACTCGTAGGCGTAGCCGCCCTCTTCACAGGCGCTCAGCACCACCGGCATGTACGGGCCGCGCCGTTCGCGCGGCGCTTTGCGGTACTGCGTCGCAGTTTGCTGCTCACGAAGACTCATTGCAGTGCCCAATTTTTTCGTGCTGCCGTTGCACCCCATGTATTTCTCACGGAGATCGCGGCTGCCACCGAAATCGGGGTTGAGATTTCTCAGGTCGCGCTCTTCCCACATTTGTTCCGCTTTATTCCAGCGCAACATTCGATGCCGGATGTCATCCGGCGGAGTGATGGCGCGAATTTTCCGCGCCCCGTCCCGGGTTAAGCCACCGGAGTGGCAGCAATCGAAGACGGCGAAAAATTTCGCGGCGTAAGGAAGTGCGCTGTAATAGCGCAGGAAATCGTCATCGGTGATAGCGCTGTCCTGCGTCCAGTGAAAATCGTACGGCACGAGGCATTCATCCACGTGATCAATTCGTTCCGCCGCGTTGTAGTCTGGCAACTGTGCGCCGTGACCACTGTAATACAGCACGCGTTCCTGGCCATCGGCCGTGCCGTCGAGCAGCCAGTCGATCCGCTCGCGAATGGCCGCAGCCGTGGCGCGTTCGTCCAGCACGACTCGAATATCTTCAGCGTCAAACCCGATTTCCTGTAACACGCTGCTCATGAGAAACACGTCGTTGACACAGCCTTCCAGACGCGATGCCGGATCGGGATAATTGTTGATGCCGACGAGCAGTGCGCGCCGCCGCCGTTGCTGCACCGTTTTCTGGAATTGCGCGCTTCGGCTGGCTAGAGCGCGGACACCGGGCCGTTGCGCGAGCACTCGATAAACGTGTTGCCACGTCAGATCACGCTGGAGATAACCGGCGTGACCGGGGAACTTCTCCAAATCAACAACGGCATCATGGCCCGCGACCCGGTCGTCCCACGAAATTTCCTCAAAATTCGGAATACGATCGATGATCCGATGAGCGAGGACCGGATCGCTCTTGTTAAACAGATGGAACCAATATCTCTGGTTAACGTCGCTGATCTTGTTGTCGAAATGCGCGGCTTTGAGGAACGGATTGGCGATTTGTGAACCGAAGGTCACTAAATAGCGCCCCGCACAGGCATTTTTGTCCTCATGCAAAAATGCGTCGTAGCAAATGACGCTCCCGAGACTGTGCGCCATGATCACGTCCGGATTGAAAGTGTTGATTCGCTCGACCAAACGTTTTCGCAACGCTGTCCGCACTGGGGCGTTCTGGTCCCACTCCGCCACCATGCCTGCGTGCCAACCGTCGGCCGCTTCGGCGACCGGTTTCGCCCAATCCAACAATCCGCGCCTTGGACGAAACCATCCGGACATGGTCTGAGCCGCCTCTTCGACTGCGGCTCCAAGCGGCGCGAAGCCGAGATGTGCCGCAGCGCTTACGTCAGTGAAAAGATTGATTTTTCCCGAGAATAAACTGTCGTAGTCGAAGCGCTCATAGGTCGGCGCAAATGCGGAATCGAAATACTGCATCCCGGCGGTGATTGCCTCTTCCCACGGGCGTTCCCACGGCTGATTGTCAGGACGCTCCTGGTGGCCGACTCCGTGAACCAGGAGAATTTTCATCCAATCACACCGTAAATGGTTCTTGTTCTTCGAACGGGTAGTTGGCCGGTCCGATGGTGAAGAAGTTTGGCGTCTGCATCGGTGGCATCAGTTTCACGATCGATTTGTGGAAGCCGCGGTAATCGCCCTTGAATTTTCCGTTTTTCCAAACAGCAAGCACAGTTTCGGTGAACAAACCGTTGCGATCGCCATCTGCGCTTGTCTGGTTGTCTTGGCATCCGGAAATCAAGAGCGCAGTGGCGTGCATTCGCGTGCGCGGAGTGGAGCTGCGCTGCTGGATTTTATCGTAGAACTTCTGGTGATCCATGTAAACGCGTAGCGCGACCTCGCGCGGCATCATACGCGGGCGCTTCGGTGTCACGCCCAGCGCAGAAAACTGGATTGCGCGCAGGATTGTGCCGCTGTGGCAACTGTCCGACAGCACAAAGATTCGCACGCCCTTAACGAATTGTTTTAAGGCGGCATAAAGCTCGTCATCGATGAGTTCGCCATCATATAAACACCAGGTTTCATCGAAACCGTCCGGCTCTAAATCGTTCCCGGTGTTTGGCACCTGGCCGCCGTGCCCCGAATACGTGAGAAAAAAGATGTCGTTCTGTTTCAGTTTCGACGCTGCAGCTTTTATATCGGCCAGGATCCGATTGCGGGTCGCCTTTTTTGTCAGGCGTTTGGTTACTTTGGCGAATCCCTGAGTTTTCGCCAACGCTTGCATATCGTTTGCGTCGAACTCGCACGCGGTGAGTTGTCCGTCCCATCCGCTATATTGTTTTGGATCGACGGCGTTAAGACCGATGTGGAGTGAAGCTCCAGTTGGCATAAGCGATCCTTTCGTTTTTGAATAGGACGCCGATTGTGAATCAGAACGCAGTGGCTGTGCAAGGCGATTATCGCTCACGCAGCAACGATGATTGCGTGATCGCGGCGTTACGTGTGATCTCGAATATGTTCTGGCAAATCATTAATGTGCGAGCGTAAGAATTAACAACATGCTGAATGGACCAAGGCTGACAAAATTCGCAGCAGTATTCATCGCCGTCATTGAATCGCTATCGCTCACAGCAAATGGACAATCGCCATCGCCTACCGACGTTTCTGCGCAGGCGTCCGACTCCACGCTTCCTCGCCCGGTGGTCGTCCCGATAAGCGTGGTAAATCGTTTCTTTCCTGAAGTAACCATCGAAGCCAGCACGGGGCGCAACTTGACCGCGGTGGCGAATGCCAAAGCGACAAGGAGCGTCATCTATGCGAACAGCGATAGGTCTAAGAAAGTGACGATCACCGTAGACGAATATGCGACAGCAAGTGATGCCTTGTCGGCCTATCAGGAGGCCGTGGCGAAGAGCAAGACTGTTCCAGGTTTCAAACCCGTTCCCGCAGAGAATCTCGACCAAAACGCGTTCGTCGGAACTGTGACTCAGGGAGGAGAGACGCACATCGGTCTTGGTACGTTAAACGACGCGCTGATCGTCGGAGCAACGCTGGCTGGTTACGATCTCACGTCAGAGAACACAGCGAACCTCATCTCTCTGACTCGCGAGGAAGAACGCGCCGCCAAAGGCACCGTGCATAGAAATCGACAGAAATAGTCGCTCCACATCTCAAATACATTTGCGCGAAATGAAGTCACGCAGCTATCCTACGACCCGTGTTCAGCTTGATCATGCTCGGCAGCGGGAGCGCCGGAAATAGCGCGCTGATCGCCACCGAGCATTGCAAAATTCTCGTTGATGGCGGGCTGAGCGCGCGGCAAGTCGTGTTACGCCTGGAGCAATGTGGCGTGACACCGGAGCAGCTCGACGGCGTCGTCCTCACACACGAACACAGCGATCACATCTGCGGTCTTGAAGTTCTGTGCCACAAATTCGATCTGCCTGTTTACTGCAATCGGCTCACGGCCGAAGCGCTTCGGTCCAGCGGTCTTACTGAGCGATGTCGGAACTGGCGGTTGTTTGCGACTGGCGCTGAGTTTTCGATCTGCGATATCACGGTGCAAACATTCCCCGTGCCGCACGACGCTGTGGATCCGCTCGGGTTCGTGTTTTACGCCGGCTCAGGCAGCCTCGGGTTCATCACTGATCTCGGTTACGTGACCAAGTTGATCACTGAACGCTTGCGAGAAGTGCAAACGCTCGTGGTCGAGACGAATCACGACGAAAAACTTTTGCAGAACGATACGCACCGGCCGTGGCCGGTGAAACAGCGCATCCAGTCGCGGCACGGACATTTGTCGAACACGGCTGCCGCCGGCGTGATTGAGGAATTACTACCTGGAAACATAGAGCGAGTCGTGCTCGGGCATCTCAGCCGCGATTGCAACACCCCGACCCTCGCCTTAAACGCGGTGCGGGCATCGCTCGAGAAGTGCGGCAGGAACGATGTCGAAACTTATTGCGCGGCGCAATTCGAAATCAGTCCCCGATTTCGGATCGGCGACACCCAACCCGGCGCGTTTCAATCAACGTTCGACAATGCTTTCTTTCACAACGCGGTGTAACGGCTTTCGTCGACTGTCGCGACATATCGCCCGTGCAGAGTGCCACGCTTGCGACCGCGACCGCTTCGTGTGATGACGAGGCATGTATGCGGTTGAGCTCGACCGGTCGAAACGCCTCCTGGTGATCAGCGCTGCGCAAAAAGTCACAGTGGCCGAAGCAAAGTTGGTCGCGGAACGCATTCATGAGCTGTTGCAAGATATCGCGCCCGGGTTTCGCGTTTTGGCGGATTTCCGCGGACTTGAGTCAATGGATTCAGCAGCGGCGCGGCATATCGCCAGGATCATGGACGCGCTGACGGAAAAGAACGTCGCCTCCGTGACGCGGGTGATGCCCGATCCGCACAAGGACATTGGTCTCAACATTCTCTCCCAATTCCATTATGGACGAGATGTTACTATCACCACGTTCGAGACTCTGGCCGATGCGGTGCAAAGTATGGCAGCCAAAATTGATTCTCCGGCGGGTTAATGCTGCGCAGCTTTGTTTCCTTCCTTAATTGCCTCAGCCTCGGTCACGTATTTTCCCTTTTGGGTAGTGCCATAAAAACGCGAGCCTTCTTTGTGGTAAACATGCGTCTCCGTGTTGACCCACACCTTGCCGTGGCCTCCGCCAGGCGCGGGCGCTTTCATCGCTCCCTGAGTGTGCGTGCCTTTCGTTGATGCTGGCGCCGCGGCCGCGGGACTGGCTGCCGCTCCGGAGGTTTTCGGCTTGAACAGATCGCCGAGACTAAACTTGCCCGTTGAGGGTGATGGGGCTGGGTGCGTCGCCGGGGCAGGCGTGGCCTTCGCTTTCTTCATCGCCTGGTGTTTTGCAGGGGTTGGCGACGGAGAAGGCGATTCGGCCGGACTGGGCGATTGCGCATGTGAAATGCAAATGCAGGCAAATCCAACAACAGCGATGACAGCAGAACCCTTTGTAATCATGCCGCGAGCGTAAGAAGGCGAATGCATTACAGTCAATGCCAATTCCGGATGCAGTCGGAGCGGCTTAACCGTCGTAACGATTTCAGCGCAGGCGCTTGAGCGAGCCAGTCGTCTGCGCTACCCTCTGCCCGGTGGACCTGACTCTGGGATGCCTCAAGTGGGCTGCGGTGGGTTTCGTCGTCGCTTTTGCCCTGATGAAACTGTTCGAGGCCAGTCAAATTCACGACGACATTCCCAAGCCAGCATTCAAAATACGGCAGACCAAGCGCGCCACATTTGTGTTATCGACGTTCGCAGCAGTGCTTTCAGGTTTAGTATGGTTGCTGGTGCAGAAGCTGGACTGATCTGCCTTCGGGAAGCTTACGGCGAATAAAGGGTCGTTTAGCCCATGTAAAATCCGCCGTTCACGTTCAGCACGTGCCCGGTGATGTAACTTGCCATTGGCGAAGCGAGGAACAGCGCAGCATCGACAATCTCGCGAGCTTCGCCCAGGCGGCCGAGCGGAATTTGTTTAATAAAGTTCTGCGTCACTTCCTCCGGCATGCCTTTGCTCATTCCGACATCGATGAATCCAGGCGCTACGGCGTTCACCGTTATGTTTTGCCGCGCAAACTCACGTGCTGAAACTTTGGTGAGCGCAATAATTGCTGCTTTGCTCGAAGAATAATTCGCCTGACCGAACAATCCCATCTGCCCGCTCACGGATGACAAGTTGATCACTCGTCCGCCAGCGCGCAGAACCCCAGCCGCTTTCTGCGTGACCGTGAACGTTCCGATGAGATTGACGCGGATGACGCTCTCGAATTCGTCGAGAGACATCTTCTTAATGGTGCGATCGCGAATGATCCCCGAATTATTGACCAGGATATCGAGCCCGCCCCGCTGATCCTGGATCTGTTTCATCATCGCTTCGACCTGCAGCGGTTGCGTCACGTCGCACTCGATTACCAGCGGTTGATTCAGTTCCTTCGCTACACTGAGAGCATCGGCTTTGTTTTGTCCCTGCGCGTCAGCGACATAATTCACCACGCATTGCGCACCGCGGGTTCCGAAAGCTTTGATCATCTCCGCGCCAATCCCGCGCGAACTGCCCGTAATCAGTGCAACTTTCCCGGTGAAATCGAGAGGATCTTTCATGACGACTGGCGCGTTTGTTGAGAGTACCGGCGCACAATCAATGCGCACGGCAATCCGATCAACGAAATATGAATGGCAACGGCAAGCAACTCGTTCCACGGCCGGTGGCGAAACGTTGGAAACGCTGTTGGCAAAACGAACCAGTACATCACGATGTAAACGCCGATCCCGTACAACACACCGGACACAACAGGATGAATCGTCAGAAATTCGATCCACCGGCTGGCCAGGTAAAAAATCGATACGACCACAAAAGCGACGAAAAAATGGAGTCCCAGACCGAGGCCAGCTGTTACCCATCCGCCGTCGACGGAGTTCCCGCCCAGCAATCCAGCGGCGATTCCCTGCAATCCGCGCCGCAGTGTCACACCGCGTTGCCACCAGATCACGAACGCGGATGAAATGTCCAAGACACCCACGACCAGACCGGCAGTGAGAATTGCGCGAAACGCCCGGGACTTTTTCATACGATTCGGCGGAGCTTACTCAGGAAAGCAGGAAATCAGGAAGCAAACAAACAATCGCAGCGACAATAGACCAGTTGATGCAAATCTGTGTAAATCTGCGAAATCTGTGGACAATTAACTTCTCTCGGTACCAACCTGAATAAGATGCCTTCACCGATTCGAATTTTAACCGCAGTGCCGATCTGCGACGGGCACGATAGCGCGATCAACACGATCAACCTGGAATTCATCCGGCACGGGATCGAAGTGATTTATCTCGGCTATCATCGTCCGGTAGCTGACATCGTCCGTGCCGCCATCCAGGAAGACGTACGGGCGGTTGGCATCTCGAGTTACAACGGTGGGCACGTCGAATTCTTCGCGGCCGTTGTCGATCTTTTGCGGAGAAAAGGCGCAGACGATATCAAGGTCTTCGGTGGCGGTGGCGGCACCATCACGCATGACGACGCCTCAGCGATGAAGCGCAAAGGCGTAGACGAAATTTTCTTTGCCGGCACCTCACTCGACGACATGGTGAAATTTGTTCATCGCCGCTACGGCAAGCCACGAGCGAAACGGCCGCGTCCCAAGTCCTTTGATCAGGAACTCGCGCACAGGCTAAGCGAGATCGAAGAGGCCTACGGGATTGGGAAAAGAAAACGTCGAATGCGGAACGCCCAACGCCCAAATCCCAAATCGCAACTCGCAAAGCCGATAGTTATTGGTTTCACCGGCCCGGGGGGCGCGGGAAAGACAACATTGATCGACGAACTCGTCTTGCGGTTCCTCCATGCCAATCCGAAGGGCCGAATCGCGATTCTGTCGCACGACCCCAGCGTAATCGGAGAAGGCGCGTTGCTGGGCGACCGCGCCACGATGATCAATTCGCAGGATGATCGTGTCTTCATGCGCAGCATGGCCACCCGCGGACAGGCGGGCGGACTTTCGCCTGCGACGCACGATTGTCTCGCGTTGCTGGCGCAATCCGATTTCGATTATGTCATTATCGAGACGGTCGGTACCGGACAAGAAGCGATGCCATTTCAGAAAAACGGGATTGTCGATTCAACCGTTTTGGTGATGAATCCTGACTACGGCAGCCGGTTACAATTGCAAAAGATCGTCATGCTCGATCTGGCCGATATCGTGGTGGTGAACAAGAGCGATCTCCAGCGCGCGCGCACAGCACACACGGAAATCGAGCAGCGTCTCGAGCAAAATCGACCCGGCCGCCGTAGCGTCGGCGAAGGCGGACGAGACCAGCTACTGGTCGGTACGGTCGCAAAACGGCACCGCGACTCTGGCGTCGACCGACTGTTTGAGTTAATCTCAAACGAACTCGGTAGGGCGCGACCGCCGGGCGCGCCGAACGGACTACTAATTAGCGGAGAATTCTATGAGCAAGCTCGGACAAGTCGTCGAATCGGTCGAAAAATATAACAAATTCGTTCTCGATCAGGTGAAGCGGGCGCGCACCGATCAAAAATTCGGCCGCGATTTGCTTGGACGTTGGAACGATACAAAAGCGAAAATCCCGGTTACGCGTACACCGACCGGTTTGCCTCTGCCGCGTCTTGCGTTGCCTGAGATCGACGAACCGGGCGAAATTGCGCGTTTCATATTTGGTGAAGGCTTGCCAGGCGAATTCCCTTACCTCAACGCTACGTATCGCGAAATGTATCTCGAACCAGTTCGCGAGATTGAGAGTTTCGAAAAGAATAATGGTAGGGCGCGACCACAGCTTGCTCGCCGTGGCGAGGGCGCTCCGGAGAAAAAACTTACGCAACCTGAAGAGCCTACGCGTTTGTTCTCCGGCCTCATGCTGGCTGAAGATACGAACGAGCGGTTCCATTATCTAACGCGTCACCAACGCACGCATCGCCTTAGCACGGCATTTGATGGACCAACACTTTATGGACTGGACAGCGATGCCGACGGCGTTTTCGGAAAGATTGGCGAGGGCGGTGTGGCCATCGATACCGTCGAAGACATGGTGCGGCTTTACGATGGATTTGATCTTGGATCGCCGGATTTTTCCGCCTCAATGACCATCAGCGGTCCGGCGCCAATGATCATGGCCATGTACATCGCCGCTGCTAAACGGCGGTTCGGTCTAAAAGTTGTTCCGAAATTGCGCGGCACGGTTCAGGCCGACATTTTCAAAGAAGTCCAGGCGCAGAATGAAACCATTTTCCCAATCGAGCCGTCGCTGCGGTTTCTCACCGACATGGTCGAGTTCACCACGGGTGAAATGCCGCGTTGGTATCCGATCTCCATTAGCGGTTATCACATCGGCGAGGCCGGCTCGACGCCGGTGCAACAGGCTGCTTACACGCTTTCGAACGGTTTTGCGTATGCGGAAATGTTCGCCGAGCGCGGGATCCCGGTGGATCAATTCGGGCCGCGCCTTTCGTTCTTTCTCGATTGCGGACTCGACGCGGAGTACATTGCGCTGTCGCGGGTCTCGCGCCGCATCTGGGCGATCGGTATGCGGGACGTTTTCGGTGCAGGTCCGCGTGCGCAGCTGTTTAAATTGCACACCCAAACCAGCGGGCGTTCGTTAATCGCTGCGGAATTCAAAAACAATCTCACCCGTACGGCCGCCGAACTGATCCTGTCCTACATGAACGCGACGAACTCGTCGCACTCCAACAGCGCGGACGAACCGTTCACGACGCCGAGCGAAGAATGGATCCGGCTCGCCGCGCACGGCCAGGCAATCCTTCTGGAGGAGTCCGGCATTTTCAAACACACCATGAACATGCTAAGCGGTTCGCCCGGCATGAAAGCGGTCGAACGCGCAGTGGAAACGGCGATCCTGGAAGAGTTCCGCGAGATCCAACGGCTCGGCGGTGTGCTCGCTGCGGTGGAAGAACGATATCAGCGGAGTCAAATCCAGAATGCAGCGCATCGGTACGAACAACAAATCTACGACGGCACGAGGCCAATCATCGGATTGAACAAGTACCGCGACGGAGATGATGATGCTCCGGAAGTGAAGCTTGCGCGTACCCCGCGGGCGAAACAGCAGTTGCAAGTGGATCGCCTCCGCAAATTCAAAAAGAAAAACGCCGACAAGGCGAACCGCGCGTTAGACAAGCTCGCAGCGGTTGCCGAACGCAACGAAAATATATTTCCCGCTCTCCTCGAAGCAGCCGAAGTCTGTTCGTTAGGCCAGATCACCGGGCGTTTACAGGAAGTCGTCGGCCGTTTCCGACCCATGGTGTAGCGGGCCCGAATCTCCTAACGTGGGAGGGGCCTTGGTGCCCCGACCGCTGATGCGATCAGACCCACATTCTCGCAACCTTCGCCTGCATCGAGTGAGCGACACACCTGCAACATTCTTCATAACAAAGTCGCTGCTTGCGAAGAAAACAGTTTTAGATGAAACGGCGCGCGACATTTCAGCGTTTGCGTTCGCTGTTCGGCAGCAGCGAATTTATCTCCGTGCGTTCGTCGTAATGCCAGATCATTGGCATGCTTTGTTTGTTTTGCGTGGCACTAAGCTCCTCCCACATTGTTTCTAATGCCTGGCAACGCATACATCGGCACCAGCGGGTGGAATTACAAAAGGTGGCGCGAAGATTTCTATGGCCACACGCCGCAAAAACAATGGCTGCGATTCTGCGCGGAGCGCTTCACCGCGATCGAGGTGAACGGCACGTTTTATCGACTCCAGCCGCAAAGCACGTTTGAAAAATGGCGGGACGAAACGCCCGCTGGATTTTCGTTTGCCATCAAAGGGCATCGTTACATCACCCACAATAAAAAGCTGATCGACGTCGAAGAACCGGTGATCCGTTGTCGCGATGCCGCATCGCCACTGGGCAAACGATTGGCTGCTGTGGTGTGGCAACTTCCCGCATTTTTCAAAAAGAACATTGAGCGACTGGAGAAATTCCTACAAACGCTTCGGCATTGGGAGACCACGCGGCACGCCATCGAGTTTCGCCACAACACCTGGTTCGATGACGAGGTAGCAGATTGCCTGGCCAAAAATGCGGTCGCGGTTTGCATGTCCGACGCTCCGGACTGGCCGATGTGGGATCGGGTAACGACGGATTTGGTTTACATCCGCTTGCATGGGCACACCCGCAAATATGCATCCAGCTACAGCAACCTCGCTCTCCAGAAATGGGCGACTCGAGCTGAGGGCTGGCTACAAGAAAACCGCGACGTTCACGTTTACTTCGATAACGATGCCGAAGGCGCAGCGCCGAAGAATGCGCTCACACTGTTGGAAATGTTGCGCTGAGAAAGCATCGCCCCCAGGAAAGGACAACTCTCTGTCCTGAATCCATTTGATTAACACCGGTCTTTAGACCGATGCTTTAAGCAGAACTCGACCGAGCCGTTTCAACGGCTTCCTTGTCGCGAGCGACTAGTCGGCGGCGAAGCCGTCAAAACGGCTTTGTCTACATCTGCTGCGACACCACCTGGCTGAAGCCAGGTATTAATCAGATTCGTTTCTGGCAATGCGCGCAAAACCAAGAAGTGCGGCCACCGATCGTTGCCGATTTCAACGCGCGAGCACAGCGCGGACATCTGCCTCGGGCTCCACGATGCGTCAGCAGCCACGATTTCGGCAAACGATTGAACTCGGTTTTCAACGCAATCGCTTTCTCCAGCACATGGCGCATTGCACGAAACAACCGAGTCAAATCCTTGTCGCTCAATCCGGACGCGGCAGTGGCCGGGTGCATGCGTGCGCGGAAAAGAATTTCGTCTGCGTAAAGATTACCGATTCCCGCGATCAACTGCTGGTTCAACAGGATTGCCTTCACCGCGCCGCGGTGTCCTCCGAGGACTGTCTTGAATTGCGAAAGACTAATTTCCAGCGCGTCAGGTCCAAGTCCGCATAGTTGCAGAAATGCGTCCACGTCCTGGATCAATGCGATCTCGCCAAATTTCCGTTGATCGTCGAACGCGAGCCGGCGGTTGTTCGCGAAACAAAAAAGAACTCGCGTAGTTTTCGGCGTTTCTTGGTCGTGCTTGAGGTAGTGAAGCCAGCCAGTCATGCCGAAATGCAGGCGCAATAAGAGTTCGTCACTGGCACGCACAAACAAATGTTTGCCGTGCCTGCGACTGCTTTCGAAGCGGCGGCCTTTCAGTCGCCGGCCCAACTGACGCGCGGAAACGTTTTTCAAAACATACCCGTCCCGCACTTCGACATTGGTAATCCGTTGGTCCAGCGACGTGCTATCCAAATATCGCTTGAACGTTTCGACTTCGGGCAGCTCTGGCATCGCGCTTACGTTTGCACTTAGTTGAAGTGATGTCCCATAAGCAGCTCGATAAGTTTCTGCGACTGTTAAAAACCTCACCTTCCGGAGCGGTGTTCAATCCGTGGTGGCAAATCGATGGTGAAAACGACATCGGTCCACAGTCGCCAGGGATTCGCAGAAAACATTTAGCGTTCTACTTTCGCGAACGGCTCGGCAAGGCGCGGCTGGCGATCGTCGGCGAAGCGCTCGGTTATCGCGGCGGTCATTTCAGCGGGATCCCGATGACTTCGGAGCGCATGCTGCTTAGGAAAAAGCCAAAGAGTGTAGCGGCGCGCGGCGAGCGCCGAAATCTTCTGCAGCGTGCCGATGATGGTCGAAGACCGCAGCTACAGATTCTGTCGGGCCTTATGCCACGTCGGACGAGCAAATCAACCGCTTGGCCGCATGGTTTTTCGGAACCGACGGCGACCATCGTCTGGGGCGCATTGCTGAAGATTGGCGTGCTGCCGAACGAGTTCGTCTTATGGAATGCATTTCCGTGGCATTCATTCGATCCGCATTGCGGGCTATTAAGCAATCGTACGCCTAACAAGTCGGAGCAACTTTCCGGTCGCCCTGTGCTGAAGGCTTTCCTCGAACTATTTCCTTGTCCGCAAATCGTCGCATTGGGAAAGATCGCCGCCTCGCAGCTTGAGCAACTTGGCGTTAATGCGCACTGCGTTCGCCATCCAGCATCCGGTGGCGCAAAACTCTTTCGCCAGCAAATAGCCAAAATCCTCGGGTGATACGGCTACACGTCTTAGAGGGACGCGGTTACAGGTTACGGGCGCGGTTGAATATCAGTTCAACAGTTCGTACCAATTATTGCGCCGGCGCGGCTCGTAGCCTGCGCCTCGAATAAGCGATTCGATTTGCGGGGCATCCAGCCGAAAAGTGGTGCCGGCGCTGCTAACGACATTTTCTTCCATCATCACTGAGCCGAAGTCGTTCGCACCGTATCTGAGCGCGATCTGACCGATGTTCGGACCTTGCGTCACCCACGAGCTTTGAATGTTATCGATGTTGTCTAGGAAAATGCGAGCAAGCGCTTGCATTCGCAGATATTCGGAGACGCCAGTTGGCTGCTTCACTTTCAACACCGTGTGTAGCGGCTGAAATGTCCAACAAATAAAGGCCGTGAACCCGCCGCTGCGATCCTGTTGATCGCGAATACGCTGCAAATGTTCGACCCGATCTTCCACGGCCTCGACGTGACCGAACATCATCGTCGCGCTCGATTTCAATCCCAGCTCATGGGCCACCTGCATCACTGCCAGCCATTCGTCGCTGTTGATTTTCAAAGGCGCGATCCTCTTCCGTACCCGGTCCACTAGGATTTCACCGCCGCCACCAGGGATCGAGCCGAGCCCGGCCGTTTTAAATTCCGAAATCACTTCGCGGAGCGGCATCCGGAACGTCTCCGCGAAATGTTGGAACTCTGGTGGACTGAACCCGTGAATATTGATGTGCGGATATTTTTCGCGGATGTGCTGCAAGAGATCGATGTACCATTGGAAGGGCAATTTCGGATGATGCCCGCCCTGCATCAGTATTTGCACGCCTCCTACAGCAGTGAGTTCGTCCAGCTTTTGATCAAGCTCGTCGAAGCTCAGCACATAATGATCTTCGTCGCGTTCGGTGCGATAAAACGCGCAGAACTTGCAGTAAACATTGCAAACGTTCGTGTAATTGATGTTGCGATCGATGATGTAGGTGACAATCTCGCGGCCGCGGCCGCCGTAGCTTTTCGCCTTTGCCTGATCGCGCCGCGCGTTCGCAAGCGCTGCCAATTCCTCCAGGGGCCAGCGATACAATTCCAGCGCGTCATCTGTGGAAATCCGTGCGCCTCCCAAAATTTTTTCAGTGAGCGCATCGCGGTTAAGTGAAACCATGACCCGGCAATTGTAGACGCTCCGGATCAATTTCGCACGTACCTTGATCACCGCAGGGGCCGCGACCGCCGGGCGCGCCGGAATTAAAACAATTTTGCGGACGGCTCGGCGATCCGTCCCTACCATTGGGAATGGCGCGAAACGTCGCAATCATTGGCGCGGGCGTGTCTGGCCTTACGTGTGGTGTGGTTTTTGCCGAGCGCGGTTATCGCACAGCGATTTTCGCGAAGGAAATCGGGCAGCAAACAACTTCCGGTGCGGCTGCGGCGGTTTGGTTTCCATACCATGTCGAACCCGCCGAAAGAGTGATCCCATTGGCGCTCGAAAGCTACCATGTGCTCGCCGAACTCGCCCTTTTTCCCAACAGCGGTGTCTCGATCATCGAAACGCGGCAATTTTCGCGTACCGGTGAAATTGAAATTCCAGATTGGGCGATTCCGCTTGGCGCGGCTGTCATCCCGAGCGAAGTCGAGGGATCTCTCGGGTCATTCAAAAGCGGTTTCTCGCTTCGCGTTCCGCTCACGGACACCACGATTTATCTCGACTACCTCACCTCGCGCTTTCACAAGGCTGGCGGCGAAATCCATGTGAACGTGCGCTTCGAAGAGCTCGAAGATACCGACAAAAGAGTCGACCTCGTGATCAATTGCGCGGGTATCGGCGCCCGCGAGCTTGTGCATGATACCGATCTCGAGCCGCATCGCGGACAGGTTGCAATCGTACCGAAAATCGAAACTCTCTCCGCTGCCATTGTCTGTGATGACGCGCCGCTCATGTACGCGATTCCGCGCGGGAAGGATTGCGTCTTCGGTGGAACCAACGAGCTCAGCGACAACTTGGCGGCAGATCCCGCAATGACACGGCGAATTGTCGCGGAATGCAGCCGTGTGCTGAACATCAATAAACCGCGCGTCCTCGCCGAGCGTGTCGGCCTGCGTCCATTCCGCAGATCAGGCCTGCGCCTCGAACGCGATCGTCTCGCCGACGGCCGCGCCGTTATTCACAATTATGGTCACGGCGGCGCCGGCTTCACACTTTCCTGGGGCTGCGCGCTTGAGGTTCTCCAAGTCGCAGCTTCGTCTGGATAAGCACGCGAGACGCGTGCGCTACCCTCACGTCAGTTCGATGCACTGAAATGAGCTGACGACGTCGTCAGGACCTTTTTCGGAGAAGAAGCTTTCGTAGTAGCCGGGGCCGAGGTCCCAATGTGGACCTTTGTAATAATCATCGCGAAAAAAACGCCAGATCCCGCTGACCACAATGACGCAACTCATTCGATCGTTCCAGTAATCGCCCACGTAATGAAAACTCAAATTCGTGCGGGCGTAGGAACCCTTGAATCCGATGTGATCGTAAAGCACCAGTTCAGGCAACCGATGAATTTCCTTGGTTAGTTCAGGTTCGACCTTGCCAGCACCGGAAGAGCGATAGCTCAGCAGGCCCAGGCTCCATTTCATGTCGATGATGCACCCGTTATCGGGTGACAATTCAATTTTAGATAATCGTGGCATAAGCGTGCAGGGCGATGGTTTTTCGTAATTTGATCAGATGAAATCTGCTGTGTCGAGCAAAGAGATTACGAACGAAAAGCGATGACCGGCACACACAGTCATGAGCGGAAGCGGGCGTGATGTCTCGCGGCCACGTTTTGGCGTGCGGCGCTGCTGCACCGCTTTTTCGATGAGCACTGATGAGAGTCGCCGTAGGCGCTCGCCTATTGCGATTTTGCCCAGCCGATTACGCCGCAGGCGATGCGTCCACCTGCGTCGCCAGATGGTTGAGTCTTCAGATCGTCGGGTTTGGCATGGACGATAACCGCGCGGCCGATTGCGGATTTCGCATCGCTCCCCAGAGAAATCTGATGATCGACATAATCCAGCTTTGCGTTACCGGAAGCGTCTGCTTCCACGTTGCCCATGTCGCCCTCGTGCCGCGCGGCTGCATCTGGCGCGGCGTGCGGTTGATTGGTAGGATTAAAGTGGCCGCCTGCCGAACTTCCATCGGCTGCGCTGCAATCGCCAAATTCATGTATATGAAAGCCGTGTTTGCCGGGCGTCAGGCCCGTGAGCTCTGCGTGTACCTGCACGCCACCGGCGCCTGGAGCGAACGTGACGGTGCCGCTCACTTTGTTCCCTGCGGTGGGGTGCAGCACCGAAATGCCTTTTGATGATGCCGCTGACTTTGCCGCGGGTGTTTGTGCTAGCGCAAAAAGACCAGCGAAGGATGCAAGCACCAGCCCGATGAAGAAAGGTTTGAACAAGTTCATGTCAGCATTTGTATTTCGCACGAGTCTGCTCGTCCAGTCGCATAATGTTCGAGTGAAGACGCCGTAACCTCAAAGGTGTAAGGCCGAGGTAGGGCGTGCAGTCCTCTGACGCCGCTCATGAGTCAAATGGCGCGCATAGAGTGACGCGCGCTACCTTAAGCGCGATCCTTCAACTGCGTTGAGCCGGACGCGCGTGCGCAATTGACACAACAGAAGATTTGTCCGTCCGCTTCGACCCCATGGCCGATGATACGGCAATTGCAGTGTGGACAAACAGGCGCCAGGGCGTGGATTGCGCATTCGAAGCTATCAAAGATGTGGCGCTCTCCGCCCACGACGATTTCAAAGGCCTTGTCATAATCGTTCTCGCAGACTTCGCATTTAGGCATACACAATTCGTTCGCGCGAGGGGAGGTTCGCGGCGGTGTCGGATTTCCTGCCGAGCAAAAATTGTGGTGTGCCTTTGGCCCGCACGGATGCCGGTCAATGTCACACCTCGCGGCGAAATTCTTCTGGTCTTGAACGAGACGAAAAGTTATCACTGGTCGCCATCACTGCGGGTAGAAGCAGTTGTTCATGCAAACACCAGACGCCACCGGCGCCGCTGCGCCGACTATCGCTGAAACATTGGCGAAGCTCGGGGCCAATAACAAAACAGGTCTAACCGACTCCGAAGTCCAAGCGCGGTTAAAGACGTACGGGCCAAACGCGCTGGTCGAGAAACAGAAAAATCCGTTTGCCGCTTTGCTGGCTTATTTTTGGGCACCAATCCCATGGATGATCGAGGCCGCGGCATTGATGGCGTTTATCGTCGGTGACTGGGGCGATTTTACGATTATCAGCTCACTGCTGTTGTTCAACGCGCTTCTGGGATTCTGGGAAGAACACGAAGCTTCCAACGCATTGGACGCGTTGAAGAGTTCGCTTGCTTTAAAAGCGCGCGCGCTGCGAGACGGAAGTTGGCGGCAGATCGACGCACGAACGCTGGTCCCGGGCGACATTGTTCGATTGTACCTCGGCGACGTTGTTCCCGCTGATTGCGCACTCATCGCGGGCGATTACATCAGCATCGATCAATCGGCGCTCACGGGAGAATCGTTGCCGGTCGGCAAGAGATCGGGCGACGAGGTGTACTCCGGTTCGATTGTTAAACAGGGAGAAATGACTGCGGTGGTTATTGCCACTGGAGCAAACACGTTCTTCGGGCGCACGGCGAAACTGGTCGCGGGCGCGGGAAGTGTTTCGCATTTCCAACGAGCCGTGATGCGGATCGGCAATTTTCTGATCCTTCTTGCGCTGGTGCTGGTGGTTATTCTCGTGGCCGCGCGTCTTTTTGACATGCGCCATTATGATCGAGCTGTCCTGTTAAGGCTGGCGGAAATTGTTCTGATCCTTCTCGTAGCATCAGTGCCTGTAGCCATGCCGGCTGTGCTCTCGGTGACCATGGCCCTTGGCGCGCGCATGCTCGCGAAGCGGAAGGCAATCGTCTCGCGATTGGAAGCCATCGAGGAACTGGCGGGCGTGGATGTGCTCTGTTCGGACAAGACCGGCACATTAACCGAGAACAAGCTGACTCTGGGCGAAGCACAACCATGGGCTGGCAGCAATACGGACACTTTAATTTTGATGGCGTCGCTCGCTTCACGCGCAGCCGATAACGATCCGATCGACCTCGCAATATTGGCAGGCCTGAAAGACCAATCGATGATCAAGCGTTATCAACAGGAAGCCTACGTTCCCTTCGATCCTGTGCACAAACGCACCGAAGCAACAATCAAGGATACATCGGGCTCAGTGTTTCGGGTCAGCAAAGGTGCGCCACAGGTGATTCTGAGCCTAACGAAGCTCGCCGGAGCCGATTTGGTCAAAGCGCAGCAAAGAGTAAACGATCTCGCGAGCCACGGTTACCGCACCATTGGTGTCGCTGTCGCTCATACCGATGAGGATTGGGTGTTCCTTGGAATTCTGCCGCTGAACGATCCGCCCCGGCCCGATTCGAAGAGCACCATCGCGCGCGCTCGCGCTTATGGAGTGAAAGTCAAAATGGTCACTGGCGATAACGTCGCCATCGCACGGCAAATTGCATCGGAGCTGGACATGGGCGCAAACATCCAACCGGCGACGGAACTTTTCCCGGGCGATGTAACCAAAGGCCAAATTCCCCTCGATGCAGCGGAGAAGATCGATCAAGCCGATGGGTTCGCTGAAGTTTTTCCAGAACACAAATATGCGATCGTAAAAATACTCCAGCAAAACGGTCACATCGTCGGTATGACAGGCGACGGCGTGAATGACGCGCCCGCGCTCAAGCAAGCCGATGTGGGCATCGCCGTTTCCGGAGCCACGGAAGCAGCGCGCGCAGCAGCAGCAGTGGTCCTGATCGCGCCCGGTTTATCCGTGATCATCGACGGGATCGCGGAGGCGAGGCGCATCTTCGAGCGCATGACAAGCTACGTACTTTATCGAATCGCCATGACCATTGCCATCATGGTGTTCGTGGTGCTGGCTTCAATTTTCTATCATTTTTTTCCGCTCACTGCGATCATGCTCATCGCTCTCGCTCTGCTGGATGACGTGCCCATTATGACCATTGCGTTTGATAACGCTACTGTGCCGCCGCAGCCGGTAAGATGGGAATTGGACAAGGTGCTGCTGATCTCGTCAGTGCTTGGATTGCTCGGGGTTATTCAAAGCTTCGGTTTGCTTTATCTCGGCGACACGGTTCATCACCTGCAGCGTCCGCAGCTGCAAACGATGATGTTTCTGCAACTCGTCGCTGGCGGTCATCTCCTGCTGTTTGTAGTGCGAGCGAGGGGTGCTTTTTGGAAACCGCCATATCCGAGCTCACGCCTGTTCTTGGCCATCGTCGCCACCCAGGTCGCGGCGATGGTCATGTGCAGCCAGGGTTGGCTGGTGCCGGAATTGCGTTGGAGAATTATCGGCTTTGTGTGGGTTTACAACGTCGCCTGGATGGTTGTGCAGGACATCGTGAAACTTGGACTTTATCGCGTTCTGGATCCCGCTCATGTGTGGAACCGGTGGTTTTTCGAACCACTCCGAGTGTCGACAGCTCGCGGGCAAAAGCCTGTGAGGTAACTCAAAAAGAAAAGGTCATGTCCAACTACCAAGAAAAATTTGTCGTTAAGCCGGCATCCCGGATCCGATTAAAACACTTTGACCCCGCCTACTGCGGCAAACATGAATCACACAAATCAGCTGCGCCCGAAATTGAGAAGAACCGCGAGAAAATGGACGAACTGCAATATCGTATGTACGCGGAGCACAAGCATTCGCTCCTCATTGTGTTGCAGGCACTCGATGCTGGTGGCAAAGACGGCACAGTCCGCCACATCTTCAGTGGAATGAATCCTGCGGGGTGCGTTTCCATTGGTTTCAAGCAGCCGACGCCGAAGGAATTGGCGCACGATTTTTTGTGGCGCGTGCATCCGCATGTGCCTGCCAAAGGTTCAGTCGTAATTTTCAATCGCTCCCATTATGAAGATGTGCTGGTGGCGCGCGTTCACGGATTGGTACCGGAAAAAATCTGGTCGAAGCGCTACGATGAAATCAACGATTTCGAAAAACTCATCGCCCAGCAGAACAACACGACGGTCCTCAAATTTTTTCTGCACATTTCAAAAGAGGAACAGCTTGCCCGGTTTGAGAAACGACTGGATGACCCGGCGCGTCAGTGGAAGATCAGCGAATCCGACTACAAGGAACGCGAATATTGGGATGATTACATCAAGGCGTTTGAGGATGTGCTCACTAAGACGAGCACCGAACATGCTCCGTGGTTTATCATTCCTTCGAACCACAAATGGTTTCGAGACCTGGCTATTTCACAAATCATTGTCCGAGCGATGGAAGAGATGGACATGCAATTTCCCAAGCCAACCGTGAACCTCTCAGAGATTCGGCGTAAATATCATCAGGCCGCCGATGAGGAGAAATCGGACAGAAGTAAGAAACGCTAACATTGTCCGAGATCGCGCTGCCACAACGCCTGACACTCCTGCTCGATGAATCGTCACTGAACAGGATTCAGCGATGGCTTTGGGTGTTCTCAACCGGCGGTACGTTGCTGGATGGCTACGCCATTTTTGTTCTCGGCGTGGCGATGCCCATCATCATCGCTCATTTTCACATTCCACCAGGCGTGGTCGGTCTCATTGGAGCGAGCCTCGTGTTTGGTGCTGTCATTGGCGCGGGAGTTGGCGGGCCGATGGCGGATCATCTTGGTCGAAAGAAGTTGATGCTCGCCGACATGATCATCATTGCCGCCGGCGCGTGTACCAGTGCGCTGGCCAATGGACCGGCAATGCTCTTCATCGGACAACTGCTCGTCGGAATCGGAGTAGGTATCGATTTCCCTGTGAGTAGCAGCTATGTCTCCGAAATTCTGCCGAAACGCAATCGTGCACGAATGATGGTGGCCACGATTGCCTGCCAATCTCTCGGCATGCTGATTGCAGCAGCAGTCACGCTGGTGTTGCTAAGGACGGGAAGCGCTCAGGTTTGGCGTGTATTTCTGGCGACAGAAAGCGCAGTTGCCCTGCTCTTTTTTTCATTGCGCTTATCGGCACCAGAAAGTCCGCACTGGTTGATGTCTCACGGCAAATTTGCAGAGGCGGCGCGAGCTTTTATTCGGATCATTCCCGCGCAACGACAGGCAGTGTTGCAACTTACCACAAACCATGAGGAGCTTGCAGTTCCGGTTCCAAACGTAAATGGGGGGCTGCCGCTCCTGTTTTCGGATCGTTATCGGCCGCGCACAGCGCTGGTAACTATCCCCTGGTTTCTGATGGATATCGCTACGTACGGTGTTGGATTGTTTACCCCGACAATTCTCGGAGCGATCGAAATCTCCAGAGGAACGCGTGGATTGACCGCGCACGACTTTAGTCTCGCAGAGGGTAGCGCCATCATCGATTTGTTTTTGCTGATTGGTTTCGTTCTTGGCGTTTGGATGGTGCCACGATTCGGCCGGATCCGGATGCAGGCGATTGGTTTCGCAGGCATGGCCGTGGGCATGCTCATATTGGCGGCAGCCGTTGGCCTAACGAATTCCAGGTTGCATATCCCGCTGGTGTTCGCCGGATTCATTATGTTCAACCTGCTGATGAATGCCGGTCCTAACTCGACGACTTTCACACTGGCGCCGATATTGTTCCCGACTCAATTGCGCGGGACGGCGAGTGGATTTGCCGCAGCCGTTGCGAAACTCGGCGCAACGGTCGGCGTCTTCCTTCTGCCAATCCTGAAACAAAAATTCGGCGTTGCCAGCGTTCTAGGAATTGTATCGGGGGTAAGTCTACTGGGTTTACTCCTAACTTTAATTTTCAAATGCGCGGACACGGAATAGCACCTTTTCCGAGCAGTAGAGATGCCTCCGGAAAGTGCGACTTTTTCGCCGGAAATGTCTATGAAATTACCTCGACGACGCAATGGGGACCGCGACAACGAGTTCCATCTCCCAGGAGCACACGGCATATCCAGTGTCTCGTGGTGCCCCTCATAGAAGAAGGCCAGGAAGCTAAAATTGCGGCGGTGTAGCGAGCAATTATCACATCAACGAGAAGACGTCATTGAGAAGACGAGCACACGCGGCAAATCCGCATAGTTCTGTTTCACGGATGGTGAAGTATGGCTTGAACGAAAGGTGCACCGCGCTGAGCGAATGAAAATCTCACCTTGACGATTGGGGTCTTATTTCCGATATAGCCGCCTGTCCTGCGTCGCTTTGGGTCGCGTGGGGCTGCGCTTCTAGCATATGCAACCTTTTTTAGGATGGATGCGCCCCCCGCCGATTGCGATTTGGATCGCCTCCCTTTGTGCGCTTTTGATCGCCGTAACTGTGCGGGCGCAGGCGCCACAATCGGCTCCGGCGCCACCCGCGCCTCCGGTCATCCGCTCCATTGACGTGGAGTACACGGGCCCCGCAACCATCAGCAAGGAACGCATTCTGGCGCAGATGCGCACAAAAGTTGGGCAAATTTATTCAAACGAGATCGTGCAGGAGGATATCAAGGCGCTGTACGGAACCGGTTACATTCGAAACGTTCGAATATTTGCTCAGCCTCAAGGGGACGGTGTGAAGGTGATCGTTGCCGTTCAAACCCAGGCGGTCTTACGCGAGATCGAAATCAACGGCGCCGAACGGGTCAAACCGAAGAGACTCCGCAAAGAGATGAAGGTGAGACTCAATCAGGCGGTTAATGAGCAGGCACTTGAGGAAGCCCGCCAGAAGATTATCGAAATTTATCAGGGGAAGGGATACAACGACGTCAGCGTTGAATACCGCGTGGAACCCATCGATGAGAAACGCGGCACAGCGCGCGTCATTTTCACTGTGACTGAGGGCGTTAAAGGCGCCATAAGCCAGATCCGTTTTGAGGGCAACGCGCACATTAGCCAAAAGGTGTTACGCAAACAGATGAAAACCCGTGGGCGAACGCTGATCTATTTCGTGGATAAGACAGGTCGGCTTGATGAAGTCCAGTTGGAGCAGGATTTGGACAAGGTCCGCGAGTACTATCAAAACCACGGCTTCATCGACGTGGAGATAAAAGAAGTGCGCAAAGATCGCACTCCAAAGGGTCCGATGATCATCACAATCGTGATCGCAGAAGGTCCACAATATCACGTTCGCAACCTGTCGATCACCGGTTACGAGCACACTACCGATGCAAGAGTTCGGGCCTTCTTAAAAATGAAAGAGGGCAGCGTGTATTCGCCGAAGCAGCTTCACGACGATGCCAAGGCCATCGCCGACGCATACGGCAGCGGAGGCTACGTCGATCTCGTGATTACACCCGAAGGCACGCCGGCCGGACCAGCTCTCATAGACGTGCACTACACGATCGAAGAGGGCGCACGCTCGTTTGCGAATCGGGTGAATATTGAGGGGAACACGCGCACGAAGGACAAGGTTATCCGCCGCGAAGTGCTCATCGCTCCGGGAGATGTTTTCAACACGGTTCGTGTAGATACCACGAAGAAGCGCCTCGAAAACCTGGGTTACTTTGCAAAGGTCGAGACTTATCCGGAAGACACAGATATACCGGGCCGGAAAGATCTAACCATCCTGGTCCAGGAAAAACGCACCGGTTCCCTCAGTTTTGGCGGCGGCTTCAGCACGGTCGATAAATTGGTAGGTTTTGCGGAACTCACCCAAGGCAACTTCGATATCTTCAACTGGCCTTCTTTTACCGGTGGGGGACAAAAATTCCGTTTACGTGTTCAGTATGGGACGGAGCGGAAGGATTTTATTCTGGCGATCACCGAACCTTACTTCCTCGATCGACGTCTTTCGCTAAGCGGCCAGGCCTTTTACAACGAGGCGAATTACTTGAGCGCGCAGTACGACCAGCGCAATTACGGACTCCTGTTCGAGTTGCGCAAGCCAATCAACGCGTACATGTACGGCACCCTCGCATATACGCTGCAGGACATCGACATTTTTAACGTAGACCCGACCGCCTCCGAGTTCATCCAGTCGCAGAAGGGATCGTCCGTTGAAAGCAAGCTGATCTCAAGCCTCGTCTTTGATTCGCGCGACAATCCGTTGCTCTCACGCCGCGGCCAACGCATCACACTTGCGCCGATGATCGCCGGCGGTTTTCTGGGAGGCGATGTCCAGATTTACGGGTTCGATCTGGAGGGATCGCAATATTTCCGTTTACCGAAGGACACCATCCTGCTCATCAACGGCGAAATCTCCACAGTCAGCCAATGGGGTAGTGGCGACCAGGTACCGATTTATGAGCGGCTTTTCCTCGGCGGCTCGAATAATCTGCGTGGCTTTCCGTTCCGCGAAGTTGGTCCACAGGATGAAAACGGCGAGCCAGTTGGCGGTCAGTCAATGGCGCGCGCGACGCTCGAATGGACCTTCCCGATTATTGAAAAGGCGCGGGGCGCACTCTTTTACGACATGGGATTTGTGAATAGCAGTGCGTGGTCTTTTGGCTTCAATCACACGGCTTCGGATGTCGGTGTCGGAATCCGGCTTGATTTGCCGATCGGCCCACTACGTCTCGATTATGGATACCCGGTGATGCGTGACGGGTACAACGGCGGCGGCCATTTCAACTTCAACGTCGGCTATCAATTTTGAACGAATATATGTGGTTGCACTCTAACCCGATTCGTCCAACCGTATCCTCTGTTTTTATGAAAAAGTCTCTGTCAATACTCTTTGCGCTGACGTTGGTTGCTCCGATTATGACCTTCGCACAGGGCACATCTAAAATTGGAACCGTCGATATGCAGCGAGCGTTCAAGGACTACACCAAAACCAAGGACGCCGAGGTTAAGATTAACGACGCCAAAAACGCCGCCAAAAAGGAATACGATGACCGGGCGGAAGCTTACAAGAAGGCGCTTGATGAAATTAATAATCTAAACAAGCAGCTTGAGTCTCCTGCATTAAGCGCGGACAAAAAAACGGGGATGGCCAAGGAGCGCGATGACAAAATTGCCAACATCAAAAACATGGAACGGGAGATCAGCGATTTTCGCCAGACGCGGGAGCGCCAGTTGCAGGAGCAATTGATGCGAATGCGCGAGGGTATTGTGAAGGAGATTACCGACGTTGTTTTGGAGAAAGTGAAAACCAAGAGCCTCGACTTTGTGCTGGATAAATCGGGCGTCAGCATCAATGGAGTTCCTGTCGTGCTGTACGCGCCGGAAAACGTCGATTTCACAAACGAAATTATTGAAGTTCTAAACAAGCCGGGTCGCGCTACAGCGTCGGCCAGAAGGCCTGCAGCAGGCGCGTCTGTCACCCCGGCGGCAGCAAGAGCAATCAAACCCTGAGGTTCGCCTCGAATTTCGCAGATACACGCGGGCTAAGCTCGCGTGTATTTTTTTGTACGGATGAAATCATCCGCTGACAGGCCGATGGTCGTGAGCAGTTGCGAATTTCCAAAGAATGTTTTTTCGATCCCCAAACCGAATGACGCTATGCGCCATTGCGATCGTGCTCGCGTCTGGCACCGGTTCGTTCGCTGCGGATTGGCAGGCGACACTTAGCAAACAGCCCAGTGGGAATTTTCCAGAGTTGCGCCCTCTGCGGGCGTCTTACCGCTTCGGCTGGTCTGGACTAACCGCGGCCAGCGGTGAGGTTCACTTCACCAAGCCATCGACCGACAAGTTTGAACTCGAAGGCACAGGCCGGACCATCGGCTTCGTCCGCGCATTGTGGAAACTGGACGCCACATATCGCGCCTTTGCGAACTCCCAAACACTGGCTCCGATTGAAACGCAGCAAACCGAAAGCTACCGATCAAAAAAAATCGTTACCCATCTAACTTTCACCAATAATGGAGTGACCCGGACACGAACCGAGGGGGAAGGCGCCGCCGCCAAGACAACCACGCGCGACTTTGCATTGGCTAACCTGTTCGATTTGCACTCCGCAGCGCTTTACCTGCGCAGTCAGCCCCTAAAACAGGGGAGCGTTTATCGCGTCGCGATTTACGCGGCAACAAACGCTTACCTGGCCACTGTGACGGTAAGCGGACGAGAAAAAATCTCCGTGCGCGCCGGCAGTTACAACGCAATCAAGCTTGATCTGCGACTTAAACACATCGGAAAGCATCTGGAATTGGAGCCGCACAAGAAATTTCGTCGTGCCACAATCTGGGTGTCAGACGATGCAGAGCGGCTCATCCTTCGCGTCGATGCACAGATTTTCGTGGGCACAGTTTTCGCGGAATTGCAGTCGGTCCATTTCGATAATCCAAAATAGACTAATCGCGTTCCCACTGACCACGAATCGGCGGCCCAGGCATCGGACGCATGCGCTGCCGATACGGATCAGAAAACTGCTGGCGCGGACCGCGCAACAAGCGCAGTGCCGCGAGCGTGTCCATATCCAACCGGCCAGTGACCGGCAGTCTAGTTCGCGCTTGATAGGCGCGCAGGGAGAATTCCATCGCCGGTCCGTAGATTCCGTCGATTTGTTCACGATATAGTCCCGCGCGTGCGAGAACGATTTGCGCCGAGACAATCACATTGCGTTGCACCCCGGGAGGAGCGGTTTGAAATGGCGTGTCGGCAAAAACTGTCCCCGGCGAATTGGCCGGCCCCATAGGACTTGAGGGAAAAACCTGCTGGTCTTGTGGCGCATTACTGAAAGGCTGAACAGGAGGAGCGGGACTTGCAGTTTGCGAGTCATCGGAAGGCTCGCCGGGTGCAATGCCGGCCGCAGGAGTCGGTGAGGCATATTTAATCGTTGGGCGCGACGAGGACCCGGAAGATTTAATTCCGAGCGATCGCAGCGTCTCATCATTGAGCTTGCCGCTGACCTGCAGACCGTTGCGAATTTGATAACGGCGAATCGCTGCAGTCACATTCGCATTCATATCGCCGTTGACCTCGCCGTAGTAGAAACCTTCATCCTTTAGAGCCTGTTGCACGCTCTCAACGACTTGGTCCGCTTGCATCAGCATTACCGATCCCATGAAGATCACCGCGGCAGTTGTGATTTTCATGGCCATTCGACGACAATGCCTTTGGTCTATTCAGTGCCCTTCTGACCTGTAGCTACGACTGCTGATTTTCGCGGACTCAACGCATCGCGATACCGCAGAACGCCGTCAGCAACCGCTGCGGCTAATTGGTCGCGATAGTCTTCGCTGACAAGTTTCGAAAGTTCGTCCTTGTTCGTAATAAAGCCGCCCTCAATCAAGACCGCAGGAGAAGTCACGTTCGCGATCACAAAAAACTGTTTCGCTTGTGTCCCACGATCGATGGAGCGAGTCCGCGCCACCAGCGCTTCCTGAATGAAACCGGCGAGACTTTGACTCTCGGGCTTGGGCGAATTGGACGAAGCGGGCCGCGAGAAAAACGGCAGCCACGATGCAAAAGGAGAGCCTGAGTCGATCTGATGCGCAGCATAGTAAGTTTCCACGCCGCTCGCGACCGGTTTGTTGTCTTCGTTGAAATGAATACTGACAAAAATGCTTTCTTTCGCCCGGTTCGCGAACGCTGCGCGATCCGCCAGTGAGACGTAGCTGTCGCCGACTCGCGTCATCAATGTGGCGACACCTTCGGAGTCGAGGAGCCGATCGACGCGGCGCGCAATGTCCAATGTCAGATCCTTTTCCATGATTCCGCCACACATTGCGCCGGAGTCTTTGCCCCCATGGCCTGGATCAAGAACCACTACTGCAAACGGTTTGGAGCTCTGTGGGTGAGTCGCCTTTGATTCTTTATAAACCGCGGTCCGCTTCTCTTGGTGAAATGAAATCCAGACAGCCGAGGCGATCATTAACAACAAGCCTGCGATACCCAGCACATTCCGGATGGCTCGTTTCATTTGTGGTTCCCGTCAGAAGAGTTCTCCTCATAATTTAATCACCGAGAAATGATGGAGCGCAATTCCTTATCTCTTAACGAACGATAACGAAGCGGCCTGCTGCCATCGCGCTCCAGCACTGTTGCTTCGATTGCAGCGATGGCGAGTTGTTCCTGGCGATGCTGCGCGATGGCTTCGCGCGCAGGGACTTCTTTTGCGTCTCCGGCTTGCAACAACATGTGCCCGACACTCCATGCGTCGAGCGCTGAATTCACTGCCGTTTCAAAGCTGGCATCCGGTTTGTGTTCGTTTCTCAAAAAAGCTTCCATCATTTCGAGCGATTGCCGCGTGCCGCTGAGTACGGCGAAATCTTGTCGCGCTCGCGCGTAGCTCCCGCCGTTACTCGCAATCTCGCCGTCATATTCAACGCGCAAAAACAAATCGTCTTCGGGACGTGCACCGACCTCCGCGAAAAGCATCCGCGCCAGATAGGGCGGCCCGTAGATCTGCTCGAAGGCGCTTTTCATGACAGGACTGAGCGAATAATGCGCAAGCCGTCGCAGCGAAACATCCGCGGCCGAGCGGGTGAAGCCTTCGGTGCTGGCCAGTTCAATCGCGGCCATTCGCAAGCGCTCGATGTCGCCGGGATGCCCAATGCCGCCCATTGCGATCCGATCGTAGATCTCGAAAAGTTTCTGGCGCGTCTGACCAAGCGTGACAAACAGAATGCCGTCGCGATAACCCAATGCCGCAATGGGACTGCCGGGAGCGAGTTGCCCTTCGATGTACTCACGCCGGTTGGCGATCGCTTCGACCCAACGATACGGCTCTTCGATCATGCAACCAGTTCTTTGAACACAGCAGCGATTTTGCTCTCGGGTAAAGTGGTGATGCCTTCGCGCGACACAATCTTGATCACGGGATAAATCGTCCCGCTACGATCCACGCCCGCTGTCGCGGTATCGGATTCCGCAGCGGTATCGAGCGCGCGCAGTGCGAGCGATACTGCTTCACGTTCGTTCAACTTATGCAGCGGCTTAGCGCCCCAGGTATTTTCATAATACAGAATGCCGCGGACCGCAGGGGAGCCGGAGCCCGTTGCGGCGTAATCGGTCGCTTCAAATTGCGCGCCCATTGCATCATAGAAATAAAGGCGCGCCTCGGGTTTCGAGTTCCCGTCGTAGGTCGCAAAGATCGGAACTACGACACCGACGCCTTGCATGACGAACCCGAAATTGTCGCGCAACAATTTCGACAGCGCTCGTACTTTGCCCTCGACACTCATCTCCTGGAGCTGAGTTCGCCGAAAATATTGGAGCGAATGCTCGAGCACGCGCGCCATTTCCCATGCGGTCGCAGGCACACCGGCGATGGCCATTATCGATTGCCTGTCGATTTCCAAGACCTTATCCGCACGATCGTAGACGACCGTGTTACCCGCAGTCGCACGGCGATCTCCCGCAACCAGAACGCCGCCGGAAAATTTAAACGCCAGGATCGTCGTGGCATCGGTCGGTTGCCACGTCTGTTGTTGCGTCACGTTTTGCGGCGTCGCACCGACGGCAGCCGCCCCGAGCAGACCTTTGCGCCGCATCAGCGAAGGAAAGTCATCCGCTGAACCAGAAAAGTTCTGGTCAAATCCCAACTGTGAACCGTCCATTACTGACCAGTGCGCTGGCGATAGCGCTTGGATTGGTTGGGATCGACTTTGCGCATTTTCTTTAACAAATCCTTTGTGTCCGGTCGCGAAACGTCCGGCGAACGCGGCCCGCCGCCATCGCCTTGTTTTGGTCCCCACGGAGCAGGTTCCGCCGGCTTTTGAATGCGCTCAGGCATGAAAAAACGTACGAGCAAAAATTCGAAACGCAAGCTGACCGCCGCGCAGAATCATTAGCCGAATACCGTAGATTCGTTAACACTTGGAAAAACAACGGTTAGTGCGGCGAACACGCTTGTCATATAAATGTCCCGGTGGCAAAATTTCGCTGAGATGAAGGTGATCGGTCTGGTTTGTGCAATAAGCTCTCTCCCCCTTTGGACTGCTTTTTCGCAGACGCCTGTGCCGCACGAACGAAAATTAGCGGAATCCGCGCAACTGGAAGCTTTGGCAAAAAAGATTGATGAACAAAACGTCAAGATCGACGCGCTTTCCCAAGAGATTCTAAAGTTGGAGCAACAACTCTCGCACGCTCGCCCAGGTGTAATGATCGGAGAAGCTGCACCCGCCCCAGCGACCGCTGCCGCTCCCGGAGCATCTGCATCGCATTCCGCCGTCGAAGGCAACACGCACACCGTTGCGCGGGGAGAAACGCTCACGTCCATTGCGAAAATGTACAAAGTGACCGTGGACGAGTTGCAAAACGCCAATCACATCGAAGACGGCCGGAAATTGCAGGCTGGCCAAACCATCACTATTCCGACGGCATCGCCTCCCGCTTCCGGCTCGCCGTCGCCATAGCGGACAACCAAATCTCCGGTGACTCAAAACTGGTTTCTTCGCAAACACGAGGACGGAAGCACGTTCGGACCAGTGCAGTTCGATCAGATCACGCGTTGGGCTGCTGCCGCGCAAATCGCGCCGCACGACACTTTGTCAAGCGATGGCCAGACGTGGGTCAGGGCGCCGATGGTCCCGCAGCTGAGCATGGACTGGCTGGTCGAGCTAACGACTGAGCATTACTACGGACCGACTACGCTTGGCACCTTGCGAGAATTTATTCGGCTCGGCGAAATCGACGGCGAAACCGTCGTGATCAACAGCTGTGAGGGTACTCGCCGCCGGGTCCGGGAAATGCCCGACCTATGGGAAACCGCGCCATCGGATGTCGACGAAAACCAATTCCAAATTCAACTCGGCGATCCTGTCGGGCCGGCCCTGGCGAAAATGTCTGGCCGTCTTCAGGAACGAATTCGCAATCTAGAGAGAACGCTCCAGGAAGAACGCCGCGCGCTGGCCGAGAGCCAGCAGCGTTACGACGAGTTGGAGCGAAAATACCAGGATCTTTTGCTGCGCGATCTCTCGTAACTCGAGGATCTTATATGCCGGATCGTTAGACGTGCAATCGTTCCTCTTCAGGTTCCGTGGCTTCTGAGGTGGGAATTTCCTCCTCAGACTCTGCTTCGCGCTGAGGCGACGATTCCAACAGACTCTGCCGACATAGTTGCGCGTATTTTTGATCCAGCAGGAGCAATTCCTCGTGCGTGCCCCGCTCGAGGATGCGGCCATGATCTAACACCAATATCTGGTCCGCACCGACGATTGTGGAAAGCCTGTGTGCAATAACAACCGACGTCCGATTGGCCATCAAATGTTCCAGCGCCTCCTGGATTAAGCGTTCCGTCGCCGTGTCCACGCTGGCGGTTGCTTCATCAAGAATCAAAATT
This sequence comes from uncultured Verrucomicrobiae bacterium, assembly GCA_963805485.1. GTDB lineage: Bacteria > Verrucomicrobiota > Verrucomicrobiia > Chthoniobacterales > UBA10450 > Udaeobacter. The sequence continues at coordinate 353,541 of CAWDUN010000004.1, forward strand.
GGCGGATCCTTAAGCAGCGCGCGCGCAATTGAGAGCCGTTGTTTCTCGCCAACACTCAATTTTACGCCACGCTCGCCAACTACACTCTCCACCCCATCCGGCAAGCGCTCGATGAATTGTCGCGCGTTCGCGGCATCCACCGCGCGCCATAGTTCCGCGTCACTGGCCCTTGGTTTGCCCATCAAAAGATTTTCGCGAATCGATCCATTGAACAGAAAGCTTTCCTGCGTCACCACGCCGATGGCTTCACGTAGAGCGCGCAGGTCTGTACTCTCGAATAGATTTGTCATCTACATTAATCTGGCCGGAGTCGAATTCGTAAAAGCGCACCAGCAAATTCACCAGCGTCGATTTTCCCGCGCCAGTCGCGCCGACCAGTGCGGTCGTGGTGCCCGGCGGCGCGTGAAATGAAATGTGCTGAAGCGCAGATAATCCGTCGACATAACTGAAGCTCACATCGTCGTAGCGAATGTCGCCCACAATGGGCAACGCAGGCTTGTCGAGGAAGCTGACAGCCTCCCTTGTATCATCGCCTTTGAGATGTGGGGACCTGTCAGGTTCCCCTGCAGACTTAATCTTCATTGCAACACCCGGCTCGGCGTGTTCATCGAGAATCTCAAACACACGTTCTCCTGCGGCGCGTCCGGCCTGCACCAATTGATTCAGCTGATGCAAGCGGCTGACGGGATCGTAAAGAAATGCCATGAGCATCAGGATCCCGACTAGATCGCCCAGTTGCAGGCTGCCGGTCAAAACGTCGTGACTACCGAATCCCAGCACGAGCAACGCGCCGATTGCTTCGAACATGGACATCGACGGCGAGTAAATCGCCCATGTCCGCATCACCACCAGCGTGGCGTGTCGCAGTTGATCGCTGGCGCGATTGAACCGCGCGTGTTCCTCGCCTTCGCGCGCGAAGCTTTTGATCTGACGAACACCGGCAAGATTGTCGTGCAACAGCGAGTTGATATTCGACGCAGCACGCCGTTGTAATCGATAGCGCCGGTGCGCCGTCAGCGTATAAGCGAGCGCGCCCGCGATGAGCAGTGGAAACGGGACAAGCGCAAGCGATGCGAGCTTTGCGTTCCAATAAAACATCACCGCCACTACAATCACGATTTGTAACACGGCGACGACGCCTTGCTCGATCCCGTCGATCAGCACGCGTTCAACGGAGTTCACGTCCTCGATGACACGCGTCATCAGGTCGCCCGTCGCGCGATTATCGAACCAGCGCAAAGGCAGCAGTTGAATGTGCGAATACAAATCGCTGCGCAGATCAAAAATGACCTTCTGCTCGAACGTGTTGTTTAGGATAATTCGGAGTGCATTAAAAACGTGTTGAACCAGGAAGGCTCCAGCCGCCAGGAGGATCAACGGCAGCAACTTGTCAGGCCGGTTGGCGCGCACCACGTCTTCGATGATCCATTTGGTCACGCTCGGAAACACAATCACCATCAACGTGCCCATGATCGCGCACGTGAGCGTCCCCGCAGCCAGCCAGGGATACCGCTTTAGGTACGCAAAAACGCGCCAGACTGTTTTCATTCTGCGATCAACCTCACCACGCGTCTCGTCACGTCAAGCCAGGCGCGCACTCCTGTTCCCCCTCCTTGCTCGAAACTTTAGGCTTGATAATTGCCTGCCACGGAGTCAAACCAGCGGTCGCTATGAAACCTTTATCAACAACACTCGCATTGGTCGGATTAGCCGCAGCCGGGGTCATCGCTGTTGTCAGTTGTAGTAGTACACCACGAATTTCTCCTAATCAGAATGTTGAATTGTTGCTCGGCGACCCAAACGCGAACCCGCAGAAATATGTTGATCTTAAACCCGGTACTGAAGGTAGATTGCGATTAGCGTTGGCGAAGATTAAACGACACAACGGTATCTGTGAGATCACCTTTTTAGATCACGCCAACGGGAACCCGAACCCCCATTACTGTGACAACATCGATGTGCGCCTGAAGACTGACAGGGTGATCAAATCTGCGGCTGCCAAGAAGGCGGGGGCTGACAACTCTGTCGCAAATGACCCTAACCTTATGTATCGCGTTGCGTCCCCGGACCCCTCGGACATATCGGACGTAGCCAACCTTTTGAAGCCACCATCGAACTGAGGACCAATGCTGCCCGACCTGCGCAATCTTTGCGGGGCAAGGCCTACGGGATGGTGTTGGCGCATCAAGATCCTTTAGCTTTTTCTTGACCCTTAGAGCTGCCACGATCTCGCGCCAAAGGTACTTTCACGTGGCGTGGCTCGCGTTGCATCTGCTGCTGATTATTTCATTTTCCTGCCGCGAAGCCTTGCGCGTTGTGGTGGAGGGACCAACGGTACTCCCGGTTTGGTTTAAAAATTTCTCGCAGAAAGCGCAGACCGTTTTTTCGATTGTGCTTGGGCAAAAGCTGCCGACGTCGAATGCGGTGCGCGAGGCGCTGAACACGTACGTGAATATCGCCGGGATCGAATCCGGTTATGGATACTTTGCACCCAATGTGCCAGGCGGCTATCGGCTCGTGTTCCAGCTGCACTACCCAGACGGACGAATTGAATACGAGCTGCCGTCAGTCAGAAGCAAAGCCGCCGGCTTACGCATAGCCGGATTACTGGAGAACATCGGACGCACGCCCTACGACGGAATGCGCGAGGTTTTGGTGAAGACGCTCGCGCAATCGGTCTGGCGCGAGCATCCGGACGCTGAAGCGGTACGTGCAATCCTCGGATCGATTACCCTGCCAACCGTGCGCGAGTTCGAAAATGGGAACCGTGAATCGTACGAATTTTTGTACGCATACGATTTTAGCCTAACGAATAAACCAACCAAGCCGCACGATCACTGAGGGGATGAAGCTGTTTAGAAAGCGACTGCTGGAATTCCTGTTTCCTCGCGAGACGGATCATTGGTTGGCAGTGTTGCGCGTCGGCCTCGGTGTAGCAGTAATAGTTTATTCGCTCTCTCTACGCAATGACTGGACTTATCTCTTTTCGGGAACTGTTCGTGACTTAGCCGAAGCACTGCTTTCTTTGGAAAGCCTTTTCATCCCTCGATTCGGGTGGTTTGCTAGCATGGCGGCACAATGCGGCGTGGATGAAAACCTGTTTCTTTTCGCCGCGTGGGCTTCTTTGTTTTTAGCCGGCTGCGGCCTTGTGCTCGGACTTTTTCCTCGAGTCTCAGCAATCGTGGCGTGGTTTCTTCACCTCTGCGCAGCCAAAAGCGGTGGATTGGTCTCGTATGGATTGGATACCTTCATGACCATCGGATTATTCTATTTGATGTTAGCGCCGCTACCGGATCAGTATTGCCTCGACTGGCGCCTGCGAGATTTGCGACCTAAAAATCCGCAGCTTTTAGGATTCTGGCAGCGCGTACTTCAGCTTCACTTGTGCATCGCGTATTTTTTTAGCGGCCTCGCCAAGTCTGTTGGTTCCGGATGGTGGGACGGCTCGAATGTGTGGCGCGCGTTGATCCGTCCGCCATTCAACGTCATTGATCCCGAGATCTTGGTGAGATGGAAATACCTGTTTCCACTGGCTGGAATCCTGATTTGGGTGCTGGAGTTTGCATATCCGGTTTTCATTTGGAGCACCAGAACACGAAAGATCTGGCTCCTCAGCGTATGCGCGATGCACGTCATTATCGCAGTTACGATGGGAATGTACCTTTTCTCCCTAGTCATGATCATCCTCAACGTGGCGGCGTTCGGGACAGGCTTGTTTCGCGTGGAAGGTACACATTTACAAACTGAGACCGCTGGTGCCTAGGTTGTAATGCGATTCTGCTCGCTCCCCAGTTGCCGCCGATAGAGGCTGTCACTATTATGGCACAACGCGTGAATGCGCAAAACACGCCGGCGAACCCGACTCCTGATCTCCAGCTCGAGATTGCGCACCTGCTGTTACTCGACGTTGTCGGTTATTCCAAATTGCTCGTCGAGGAGCAGGTTGAAATAGTGCAACAGTTGACCGAAATCGTGCGCGCGACGGAATGCTTCCGCAGCGCAGCACGAAACGGCAAACTCATCCGAGTTCCAACCGGCGATGGAATGGCGCTGGCTTTCTTCTCTAGTCCGGAAGAACCAGCCCGGTGCGCGCTCGAAATCAGCAGAGCCTTGCAAACTCGTCCCCGGATCCAATTACGGATGGGAATTCATAGTGGTCCAGTCAATCGCATCCTCGACGTTAATGAGACCGCGAATATCGCCGGTGCGGGAATCAATATCGCCCAGCGGGTACTGGACTGCGGCGACGCGGGACACATTCTATTGTCAGCGCACATTGCCGAGGATTTGGCTGAAGCAGGACATTGGAGGGCCTATTTGCATGACTTGGGCGAGTGCGAAGTGAAGCACGGTCTTCGCCTGCACTTGTTCAATCTTTGCAAGCAGGATCTCGGTAATCCCCAGATCCCCGAGAAATTCCGCCAACGAAAACCGAAAGGAAAACTGGAGGCTGGCATGCGTTCGGCAACGGAAACGCGCCGGCGAAGATTGGCGGTAGTTGCGGTGCTGGCGATAGCGATAGCTCTGGTCACGACGTGGACGGTTGTTTCACATCGAGGCTCTCTGTCCAGCGTGATAGCGCGTGGAAACCAGGCCAAAGCCGGTGCATGGGCTGCTGTTCCTGAAAAGAGTGTCGCTGTTCTCCCGTTTGAAAATCTGAGCGGCCAGAAGGAAAACATTTATTTCGCGGACGGGGTTCAGGACGAAATCCTCACGGGATTAGCAAAGGTTGCTGATCTGAAAGTCATCAGTCGAACTTCTACATTGCAGTACAAGAGCAGTGTTGCCCGTAATTTGCGTGAGATTGCGAAGGCACTTGGGGTAGCGCACGTGCTGGAAGGTACCGTGCAACGCGTTGGAGGACGGGTGCGCGTTAACGCGCAGTTAATCGACGCGCGCACCGACACGCAGGTTTGGGCCGAACAGTACGACCGCGATCTTGCGGACGTGTTCGCAATTGAAAGTGAGGTCGCTGAAAAAATAATAGCGCAGCTTCAGGCCAAAATCTCTCCTATCGAAAAAGCGGCAATGATTCAAAAACCGACGACTGATCTCGCTGCATATGATTTGTACATCCACGCCAAAACTCTAATCATCGCCTCCGGTTTCAGGTACCTCCTCAACTGGAAAGCCTAGCCGAGGCAGTGCGCCTGCTGAACGAAGCAGTCGAACGCGACCCTAGTTTTGCGCTTGCCTATTACCAACTAGCCCAAGCGCATGATCAAATGTACTTCAGCGGCATTGATCACACTGCTTCGCGGTTGAGCTTGGCCGAGGCAGCGATCCAATTACTCACTGGGCTACGGCCAAATTCAGGCGAGGCCCATCTCGCGCTAGCCCGGCATTTGTATTGGGGCTATCTCGATTACGATCACGCTCGCAGCGAATTGAGTCGGGCTCAGAAGAGCTTGCCTAACGAGTCGGTTGTTTTCATTTTTGCCGGCTACATCGATCGACGGCAAGGACGTTGGGATGAATCGACCAGGAATCTTGAGCGCGCTGCCGAACTGGACCCGCGAAATACCAACGTGCTTCAACAACTTGCTAACAGTTACCTATGTCTGCGCCGGTATGCAGAGGCCGAACGCGTTCTGGACCATGCAATCGCGGTCGACTCCAAAGATTCGAACACGCGAGCCTTTCGCGCGGCGATAGAGCTCCGCTGGCATGCTGATCCGCGCCCGCTACGCTCCATGATAGATAACATCGTCGCTGTAGAGCCGAGCGAGGGCAGAAATATAGCGCAACTTTGGCTTGAGGGATCGTTGTGCGGGCGCGATGTCGACGGCGCCACTCGCGCCTTGGCTGCTCTTCCCATAGCTGGATGTTACGAGGACCGCATCCCATTTCCGCGGGCCTGGTGCGAAGGAATGGTCGCTCGGCTGGGCAATGATAACTCTGCTGCGCACTCAGCCTTTACGACCGTCCGGACCGAAGCTGCTAAGTTGATTGGAGAACAACCTGATTATCCCGAAGCGCTCTGCGTGCTCGGAATGGCTGACGCAGCCCTCGGCCACAAAGAGGACGCCATTCGCGAAGGCCGCCGGGCTGTCGAACTTTTGCCGGTAACGAAGGATTCTATCATTGGCGCTTTGTTGGTGGAAAATTTGGCGCTTATTTATGCGTGGACTGGTGAGAAGGACGATGCTTTTGAACAGTTAAGCACCGCGGCGAAGCTCCCAGGTTTATTAAGCTACGGTGAACTGCGTTTACACCCGAACTGGGATTCGCTGCGAGGGGACCCTCGATTTGATCAAATCGTCGCTTTTCTCGCACCCAAATAGTCAGGCGATTGTGAAACGACGGTTGCTCCGAACTGCGGCGCGGTGATGTTTCCCGGTGCCGACCGAATCCCACCCGTTCCCGGACGAAATTCACATCGAGCAGCTTGACGTTTACACGCGCGTTGGAGTTCCAGAGGAAGAACGGACGAACCCGCAACGATTGACGGTGAGCATTTCCTTCTGGCCGTATCAGCAGACGAGCGATCTGACCGACTGCATCGAACGGACTGTGGACTATTCAACCGTTGCGGAAGAGACCAAGAATTTTTTGTGCAATCAGTCCGTGAGCCTGATCGAGACACTGGCGGAAGCGCTCGCACGTCACTTGCTCAGGAGTTTTCCGATGCAAAAGGTGACGATCGAACTGCGAAAGTTCGCGTTAGAAGACGCAAAATATGTTTCGATCACCGTCACCCGAACTGCATGCACCGGTTGATTCAGGAACGACGCATAAACCGAGACGGATTAGCCGCAGCACCGGGTGTAGTGGCCATTCTTCCCAGCGGACGTGTCACGAAACAATCACGCGGTGGCGACCCGAGGTAGCGGCGATTGACCTCAATCGCCTCAAGGGGTTCAGGTGAACCGTCCCGGCCAGTTTGCCGCTGAAGACTGCGGCCACTACAATTGCTCAATGAAGGCCGGTAACTGGAAAACGATCTCGAGCGAGCGGCACTTTGCCAATCGGAATCTCGAAGTGGTGACGAATTGTGTGCAAACACCCGCCCGAGCGGACGCCCGCGCTTGGACGATCGTGCACCGCAAACCGGCGGTGGTCGTCGCACCAATGACGCGCGACGGAAAAATCATTCTTATTCGCCAGGAACGAATCCCGATCGAGCAGGTGATTTGGGAAATGCCATCAGGTCAGATCGACGATCACGATGGCGGGCAAGACAAAATTAAAAATACAGCGTTGCGCGAAGTTCGCGAAGAAACCGGCTACGAATTGGCCCCAAACGGAGAACTTATTTCGTTAGGGCATTTTTTCTCTTCACCCGGCTTTACAGATGAGTGCGGCTATTTCTTTCTGGCCCGTCCCGTTCAACCCTGCGCAGACGGCCCTGACCGCGACGAAGGCGAATCCATTCTCGACTGTCGCGGATTCAACAGCGAAGAAATTCGGCGCATGATTGCAGATAATGAAATTCGCGATGCCAACACGCTCAGTATTTGTGCTACGCTCGCCGCTCGCGGCCTTGTATCGCTCGCGCCGCACCCATGACTTATTCCGCTGTTTTCATTAACTCCCGGCTCCGGCCGGGTGGGACAGCAAGAATCACCAGCAAGCTGTTTCCAGCCAGATTTTGCGTTACACATCAGACCCTTGGAACCGGGGGCGTTAACGGCGGTGGCAATGCGCATGGCAAAGCGCCACGTTGCCGAGGTCACCGTCCCCGGCTAGAACGGAGCTGCCAAGCGAACATGCTGTTCGCAATCTTCGCGTTTAAAACATCACTGAATGCCAAATTTCGGTTTCAACAGCTTTCAGTTGGCTCCAAAACCGCTGAAACCGTTTATCGTTGCTTTAGTTGGCTGCACCTGGCGGAAGCCAGGTGTTAATGAGAAGTCGTTAGGCATCCGCACCAAAGCAATTCTATGGCTTTGCGAGACATCTTTAAATTTCGTGATCCACCGGAGAGCGAAACGTCCAAGCCGTTTCTTGAGCATCTGGAAGACCTTCGCTGGACCATTGTGAAAATGGCTCTCACACTGGGTGTCACGATGATTGTTTGTTTCGCCTTTCGCGCGACCCTGGTGCGGATTATTCAGGCGCCTCTAAATCATCTCGGGTCACAAGTCGGAACACTCAAGGCGCTCGGTATCACAGATTCAATCGTGATTTCGTTCCATCTGGCCTTTTACGCCGGGATCGTCCTCTCGTTTCCGTTGCTGCTGTATTTTCTGGCGGAATTCGTGTTACCGGCGCTCACCGTCGTAGAGAAACGTTTTATGTTTCCAGCGATTGCCGTGAGTTTCGCGCTGTTCCTGATTGGCGTGCTGGTCTGCTATTTCTGGTTGCTGCCGAAGACGATTCTTTTTTTCTTTCGCGACACCGAATCGCTCGGCTGGGCACCTACATGGACGGTGCAGCAGTATTATTCGTTCGTGACCCGATTCACCATCGGATTCGGCATGGCGTTTGAACTGCCGGTCGTCGTCCTGGCATTGGTTCGATTCGGGCTGATCACCTACCGATTTATGTCGCGAACTCGCCCTTACGCCGTAGTCCTCATCTTTATTCTGGCAACCATCATCACCCCGACGCCCGACATTCTGACTTTGATCGCGTTGGCGCTGCCGATGTGTCTGCTATACGAAAGCTGCATCTGGATCGCGTGGCTGATGGAGAGCCGTGCATCAAAACGCATCGCCAATTAAAATCGCGTGCAGCATTCATCTCAGAATCTTCTCTTCAGCGCATTTGCCTTCCTGCTCGGCGCGGCGGTGGGGTCGTTTTTGAACGTTTGTATCTACCGCTGGCCGGTCGATCTCTCCATCAATCGGCCGCGTCGATCGTTTTGTCCGCAGTGCAAACAACCGATTCCATGGCATCACAACCTTCCATTGATCAGTTGGCTCGTCCTTGGTGGCCGATGCGGAAATTGCTCCGCAAAAATTCCGTTCCGCTATTTCGCGGTGGAACTCGTTACTGCAATTCTGTTCTTTGCAATCTGGCAAAGGTTTCCATCACAGGTGGCGATCGCGTATTGGATTTTCGTTTCGTTTTTGATCATCGGAACGTTTATTGATTTTGAGCATTTCATTATTCCGGATCGCGTAACGATCGGCGGAACAATCGCGGGTGTGGCTTGCAGTATTGTTGTTCCAGCTTTGATGCAGACCAATTCGCGACTGGCAGCCGGTGTTCGCGCAGCGCTGGCCGCTGCGCTCGGCTATGTGATTCTCTGGATCGTGCTTGAAGCGGGCAAAATCGCTTTTGGCAGAAAACGGATCGAGTTCGACGCGCCGACGACGTTCACATGGAAAAAACGCGAGGACGACGCGGATTTTGTCGTGGGAACTGAGGAGAGCCTTTGGAGCGAATATTTTGCCCGTGAAAAAGACCGCCTTCTGCTCCAATGCGATGAAGTTCGGATCGATGATCGCGAATATGGAAATGTGACGCTCGATTTTCGTTACGACCGCGTGAATGCGGATGGCGGGGTGCTGATGCTCGACGATGTTACGCACATTTCTGGTCTTACGCGCAAGCTCGTGATCCCACGCGAGGCAATGGGACGCGGTGACCTGAAATTTCTTGCCGCGATCGGCGCTTTCCTCGGGTGGCGCGCGGTATTGTTCAGCCTTTTCGCAGGATCACTTCTCGGCTCAATGATCGGCTTGGTAACGCTTGTCGTTGGAAAACCCGTTTGGTCAGCGAAACTACCTTTTGGACCGTACCTCGCATTCGGTGCACTGACCTGGATATTTTTTGGCGAAACCGTTCTGCGCTGGTACGGAACGCTGCTCAGCCCATGATGCCATTGACCACTTCGAGAGGGCGAACGCGAACAGGACTACGAGAGGGCGGAAGAGCCAGCGCCGGTAGAAGCGGTCGCGGCGGAAACCTGAGTTTGAATTCCCGCTGATACCTGGTTAGTGCGAATGACAGGTCGAAGCATCAAAACGAGATTAATTAGCTCGCACTTAATCCAGCGACGCACTCCGCGAAAAATTTGTTTGCGAAGGCGTAAGTCGGGAACGAACCCGTCGTAAAGTTCGCGCCAGCCGACGTTTCTTTTTCCGTAGTAGCCGGTCGCCCATCGGCGATTTGCGAGAGCGACAAGGCGTCGATTGTAAAAGTTCATCACGTTGCGGGCAAATCTGCCCCCTTTGCCAGTGAAGGGCAGGTTAAGAAAGGCGCATTCCGGGTCGCGATACACTGGTCGAACCAAGCCGATGTAATAACTGCTCACATCGAGAAGCAGCGCCGCTGAGGTTAAGTCCGCGTCGCCCATGTAATAATATTTGTCCTTGTACAAACTCTCGAACCAGGAACGATAAGTAATCGGAAATTGTTGGTTGTAATGATGTAGCCGCCCGGTGACGTCTTCGCCTTTAAGACTGCGCGCCAGTAAATCCGCTACGTAATACGAAGTGTAAGAACAAAAATCGAGACCCGGGCTGTAAAGCGGATCGATGAATCCGGCGGCATCGCCCACCATCGCCCAGCCGTCACCGCAAACTTTTTCACTATGATACGGAAGCATCGAAAGCGCGTGCACATCGCCCTCGATCACTTTTGCTGCGCCGAAAATTTCGCGACCGACGGGATTGCTCAGAATGTGCGCGTGCAATCGTTGTCCCAGAGTCGATCCCTGTGGAAATCTGAAGATGCGACTGTCGTAAACGATACCGGCGCTGACGTCGCCGCCCTGCAACGGAATGATCCAAACCCACCAGCCGCGTCCGAAAAGATGGTTGGTGGACCACTCGCGTCCAGCTCGACAACTGTTCACATAATCGGGAAAACGTTCGCGCCATTCGTAGCTGTCCCATTGTTTGACGCCGCTAAACCGCGCCCACACCGCATTAATCGGATGTTCGGTATTCGGTCGAAAATATCCCAGCTTGCGCGCGAACATCGCCGCGCGGCCCGTAGCATCGATGATCCAGCGGCAACTGGATGTGCGCTGCGAATCATCGACCACGGCGTTTACTCTTTGTCCATGGCGACCGTTTAGTTCAAAACTCGTGACTTTCGCGGGACGCCATAAATCGCAGCCCGCATTGCGGGCGAGCTCAAGCAGGTGCGAATCGAGCTTCGCGCGGTCTACTTGAAAGCCGGGCAGTCGACTCTGGTAACGCGTGCCGATCTCAACGCAATCATCAAACGGTTGATCGCTCCGGTTTGAGAACCACAGGCGCAATCCTTGTTTGGGTAATTGGTGATGCCCGAGATAATGCGTCAAACCCAGGATGCGCGTCATATAGCAACTACTCACCTCGGTGGTCGATTCGCCTACCTTGCGATCGAACGCAGCGCCCTTTTCGATGATCAGGACACGCGCTTCAGGGTATTTGCGCTTCAGCATCAGGGCCGTTGCCGCGCCGGAAAACGCGCCGCCGATGATCACGACGTCGTAATCGAAATTCATCGCCCGAAGAGGATGGCCTTTATACCGCTCCAGAGCAAGCGCGCGAGTGACGCAGATAGTCCTTTCTGCAAGCTTCTGCGAAGGGTGACTATTTCGATTGAGCCTCCATCAGGGTGCAGGCAGGATTGACTGTAATACGAAATGATCTTCACAAACGCCCGTTTGATTTTTCCCGACGGAATTCGCGACGGGCTTGAAGTTGTCGTGGAACAGGGAAAAATAGCCGCGATCCATCCGGCTATGCCGAGGCTGCGGCGGACAACCGAGCGGATAGACGGAAAAGAGGTCATCGATCTCGATGGAAACTATCTCGCGCCGGGTTTTATCGATCTTCATGTGCACGGCGCCCTTGGCCGCGACACGATGGAAGCCTCGCCCGACGCGTTTCGCTCTATCTGCGATTACCACGCGAGTGGCGGCACGACATCGCTTCTGGTTACTACAGCGACAGCGCCTCTCGACAAGATCGTCAAGGTGTTGCAAGCGGTTCGCGATTTTCGATCAGCGATCAGTCCGATTGTCGGTGTTCATATCGAAGGGCCATTCATCTCAAAAGTGAAACCCGGAGCGCAACGAGTTGAGTTTATTCAGGACCCATCACCGGCTGCTGTGCGGCAGTTGATCGGACACGCAGACGTGCTCAAGCGTGTCACGATCGCGCCCGAACTGCCCGGAGCTCTTGAAGCTATCGAAGTCTTCGATTCTCATAAGATCAGCGTGAGCGGCGGACACAGCGATGCGTGGGATGAAGATGCAAGGGCAGCATTCAATCGCGGGATGCGCAGCGTGACGCACGTATTTAACTGCATGTCGAGCGCGCGTCGGCGGGGTATTTATCGCGTTGCCGGTTTGGTTGAGTTTGCGTTGAGCGAACCGCAGATCAGTTGTGAACTGATTGCCGACAGTCAGCACGTTTCGTCGACGCTGACGAAAATGTTGTATCATGCGAAAGGCGCTCACGGAATTTGTCTGGTGACTGACGCGACCGCAGGCGCGGGATTACCAGATGGATCGCAGTTCGCGCTCTTTGGCAAGGATTGCATCGTCGAAAACGGAGTCTGCCTAGTGGCTGATCGTTCAGCGCTCGCGGGCAGCGCCGCGCGCATGATCGAGCTTGTGCGCGTGATGGTCTGCGACGTCAACGTTCCGTTGAATGAAGCCATCGCGATGGCGACGGAAAATCCCGCGCGCGCTATCGGTCTCGAAACGAAAGGTCGCCTAACGGTCGGAGCTGATGCCGATTTCGTTGTGCTTTCGCCGGAGATAGAAGCGATGCAAACTTTCGCCGCTGGCCGAAAGATCTGGTCTCACTAACACCTCGTGTCGATTGCGCAGCGCGGGGCTAAACCGCGGTATTAGCCACCTAGAGCGACATCAGAAATTGCGCGATGTCGAGCGCCGCGCGTGGGCGGCTCAGCTTGCTAATGTTGCCGGCCCATTCTCGCCATTGCTTTGCGCCGTCATCGAACGCACGTTGCACCTGAGCGACAACTTCTTCTGGCGAATCGGCAATCGCGCCCGAATTCGTTTCCACGATCAGCCGGGCGTTGCCTTCCTCCTGACCGGCGACGACGTGGTTGATGATCATGGGACACTTCGCGGCAATTGTTTCCTGCACCGTCGCGCCACCGGCTTTGCCGATAAGCAAATGGTTCTCGTGCATCATGCGGGGAAGTTCGTTCGTCCAGCCAATAACCCTTATCGGGTGACCATCTGCAGCCGCGTCAATGTCGGGCCGGAGTTCATCATTGCGACCTATCGTGACGGTGAGATCCAGATCGAGTTTTGCGAGCATATGAACTAATTCCGCCGCGCCGCGTTTCGCCGCGTTGATCGTGTATAAAACCCGCCGATTGGAATTAGTGGTAGGCAATGGACGATCTTCACTGAAATCCATAAACTTTGGACTGACCGGGAATCCAAAAACTTTGATTTTTTCAGGGGCGACTCCGCCGCTCCGCAAAACGCTCGCGCTTTGCTCGTTTGCAACAATGAAATAATCTGCCGGGCTTCGGTACCAGGATGCGTTGATAGTGATCGAGTCGGTGACAACCACCACGCATTTGCAGACTCTATCGGCTCCCAAAATTTCGTGGAGCACATTGGCATAGGCGGGAAAAGAGCAGACGACGATGTCCGGCTTAAACCGGTCGAGCACGGGACCAAACTGCGCCTTCAACCTGCTGAGCCGCCGAAATTCGGTGCTGTAATCTGTCTTGCGATCGAGCCAGCGATAAACGAAGCCCCATGCCCGTGGCGCAGAATTCACCAGCGCCAGATAGCTTCGGCGCACCAGATCGTTGATCGGTCCGTATGCTTCGGCAAACAGGTCCCGCAATTCTACGGCAGCCTCATCCGGAGCAACGCGGGCCAACCCGTCGCGCACTCCTCTGGCGGCACTATTATGACCCTCTCCGAAACCGGCGGTGAGAATCAATATTTTCTTCTTCATCAATCGTTAGGCGACATGGGCGCCGCGAAAGTATTTGGACTTTAATGGATATTTGTGGCCGGCAAAGTAAACTCCTGCGGAGATGAAATATCTCAGATTGATTTGGCGCATTGCGCGCCGGCTGGTTTGGGAAACCGCGATGGACAACACCACCGGGCTGGCCGCGCAAATGGCGTATCTGCTCCTTTTCGCCCTCGCTCCCGGCACATTATTTTTCTGGCATCTGCTGGGCCTGTTTGGCACTGATCCCAGCAAGTTGCATCGGATGTTTGTTCTCTTGAAGAGCTTCATGCCGCCAGATCAAAAAGTGCAGGACATTCTGGATTCTGCCATGGCGAGCGTCGTGGTAACGGGCACGAGCGGTCTGCTCGCAAACGCTGGAATCATCCTTGGAATTTATTTCGGCACCGTTTTCATCGCTACGGTTTCACGCGCACTCAGCCACATGCACGGAGTCCAGGAAGATCGCCATTGGTGGTCTAAATACATCATCTCATTCTTCATGCTTTTCTGGTTTGGCATTGTCATCGTGTTTAGCTTTAACGCCGTGGTGTTCGGCGAAAGGCTCGCCGGCATTGCAGAGGTAAATTGGCAACTCTCATTTCCGCTCCAGGCATGGATCGCAGGATTGAGTCTGCCGTTGACCGGCCTGGCACTGGTCGGGCTAGCGCTTGCGTTTTACCTTCTCACCCCGGAAAACTATTTGACCGTTCGTCAAGCGCTGCCGGGCGCGATGTTCTTTGCGGTGGGCTGGATTATCGCGACGAAACTGTTCCAAGTCTACGTCACACGATACGACCGTTATAACCCGACTTATCTCGCGCTGGCGTCGATCATCGTGCTGCTCACGTGGATGTATTTGACTTGTCTGCTGCTGTTACTGGGAGGCAAATTGAACGCGATCATCCGCCGCGAACGTCAGAAGATGCGCATCGCTCAGCCTGTCGCGCCCACTCCTGCGGCGCCACTCGCCCCATCAACGAATACGTAATTAATGAGGGACGCGAAGACGGAGATCTTTGTGTTTGGTAACTTTTTTCACAAATCGCTGCTGTAAGCGTTGATCGTGTCGCTGGCTCTGTTACGATCCGTCGCAGTGGTGCGATTTCGCATTTGGCTTGCAACTGCGCTCGCATTTGGCGCATTGGCCGCGGGTCTCGTTTGCGCGCAGGTCAACGAAGAAAAACGTCGCGATCAATCCGAGGCATCTGAGGCACGGTCGGCATCCACTCCGAAACCAAAGAAATCTCCAACGCCGAAAGCGAAGCGACACCACCCCTCAACAGCGAAACCAAAAACGCCAAAAAAGAGATCCGGCCAGAAAAAAACCGCGAAAACGGAGTCGGCGCAAAAAGAGGAGACGCCTAAGCCGCGAAAAACACCCACGCCTCAACTAGAAGAAGTCCGCACCGCGTCCAAACCCGCAGCGTCGCCACCACGAGCGATTGCCGCGGCAACGCCAGCACCTACGTCACAGCCGAAGCCTGTCCATGCCGGTGCAGCTGGCGAGCAGGCTCAGGTTGTGATCGAAAAATCAGGCATTGAGGAGGACCAGGGATTCGAGCCTCCGCCGTCGCCGCCGCCGCGCAGAGGTTTCTGGCCGTGGAGTCGTCAAGTTAACTACCGTTACCTGACAAGTTCGGTCGTTGAAGCAATCCGGCGCGCGCCGGTGAAACGGCGTCGATGGCAATTCATTGTCGTGCACAATAGTGGAACACGGCAGGGCAATGCGCGGGTGTTTGATTACTACCACAGACACGTCCGCCGGATGCAGAATGGCCTCGCTTATCACTTTGTTATCGGAAACGGCACATCAACAGGCAACGGCCAAGTCGAAGTCGGCGACCGATGGCGGCGTCAGATAAACGGCGGCCATGTGCACAGCGATTATTTGAACAACATCTCGCTCGGTATTTGTCTCGTAGGCGATTTCAATCGAGACCAGCCGACGCGCGCACAGCTCGAGGCGTGTGAGGAACTCATTCGCTTTCTGCGAGACCGCTGCGGCAAAACCGAGAGAGGCACGATACCGGTGAAGCCACACCGCGACATCAACCCGCCCCGCTGGCCCACGGACTGCCCGGGCGACGCTTTTCCTTATTCGTGGTTCCGCAGGTTTTAAAGGGTCACGTCATCCTGAGTGCAGCGCAGCGGAATCGAAGGATCCCGCGAATCTACCGGTCGATTTTGCAACGGGATCTCTCGGCTGTGCTCGAGATGACAGTTATTTACGCGTGGCGACAATCAGATTCGCTTCCTTATAATTCCATCGGTAACCGAATCCGAAGTCCAGCGGCGGCGGATTGGTTTGTTGGTAGAGTTCCTGCAGCCGCGGCTGATAATGTTGCTTGAACACGTCGATGGGACCGAGATAAACGCCAAAAAAACGCAGATTCCACTTGTTAGGATCGAAGTAAGCGAGCGGAATGCCTGAATCGTCCTGCACGATCATGTTGCTATGATCGAGAATGAAATTCCGAATGGTGGCAAAACCGCTTTCGAATAACAGATACGATGGCGACTTTAGGAAACTCGCGCCTGTGCCCAGGCGTTGGCAAAATTTCAGAAAACCGGGACTCGCTTTGATGCCGCCATCAGAAATATCGGTGGTAAAATAATAGAGCGTCTGCGCATTGCCGGATTCGTTGTCGTTGTAACGAATACGCACTCCGGGTGTATTACCGCCTTTCCTGCTCGAAGCGGCTTCTTCAAACACGCCGCCATTGTTGACCGATCCGACCGAGACGTTGGTGATCGATTTGTTCGCGCGCGCGATGCAAGTGTAAAGAATCGGCAGCACGCCGTTCAGATTCTGCTCGTGCAGATCGACCTTCATATCTTTTGTAATGAAGTACGTCGTGTTAAGCGAGGACTTCATCGCGTTTTCCAGATTTCCCAGCGCGCCAGACAAGTTCGCGATGCGCAGCGGGTCCGGCGGCGCTCCGAGAGCTTCTTTTCCGCAGAGCACGTACACCGCAGCTCTCGGAAAGAATTGATCCACATACAAAAAATCGGGCCCGCTGAACATGTAAAACACCACGGGTTTTGGTTCAGCTGATTCGGGGAGATATGTCGCCTGCCATCCGTGCAATTTGTCGAGCTGCCTGAGGTTTACTTTTGAGAATTGCTCTTCAAAGAATGCGGAATGCGCCTGCCACGCCGGATCGCGCGTCAGTGGCGCGAGCGCTGAATCCTCCGATACCGGCATTCCGGCGAGAAAGTGCGCAACTTCATTTGGACCGGTCGTCACCGGAATTGCTCGTGGCGCAACTTCAGGATTTTCCTGCGCGCAAACCGTCAGCGCGCTTATAAGGCCGAGAGTTATCGATAGAACGGTGCAATTTGTTTTCACGGCGAGCAATCACGGGATTTATGCGCGCAGAAATAGAGCAGCAGACCCGAAAAGGCCGTTGCCAAACCAGCCAGCGATTCCGCGGTGTGCGAGCGCAACAGATAAAACATCATCCAAAGTGTGATTAGTGAAAAAACAACAGGCGGAATGGGGTAAAGCCAAACCCGGTATGGTCGCCTCATTTCTGGACGCCTGAAACGAAGCACGATCACGCCCAGTACGGCGAGCAACGAGCAAAGCAGCAAACTGAATTGCGTGTAGCGAACTACGTCCTGAAAGCTTCGAGTCAGCAGAAGTAGATTCACGAACAGCAGTTGCAGGAAAATGGCATTTGTGGGAATACCGTTTTTATTTTTCCCGCCGAGCCATCGCAGAAACCAATGATCTTCGCCCATCGACATGGTCACGCGTGGCCCAATCCACGTCATCGAACTGATGGCGGCAACCAGACCGAGACAAATGATAGCGCCGGCAAATCGCCCGCCGTTCTCGCCAAAAATATGCTTACCTGCGATCAACGCGATTTCGAGCTGGCCTTTCAATTGCTCCACAGGCGTGGTCGCGAGAAAGATGGCGTTAAGCAGCACATAAATCACGATCACCAGGCCGGTGCCGGCAAGCAGTGAACGCGGTACGTTTTTCTCAGGGCGCTTGATCTCGCTGCTGATATACACCGACGCATTCCAGCCGGAGTAGGAATACATCACGTAAACAAGCGCGACCGCGAACGCCCCGCTGAGAATCGCGGCTTTGTCTCCATGGGCAGGCAAGAAGCTGGTCGGCTGTTTTGATGGAAGAAAGAAGCCTGCTCCGATGAGTGCGCTGATAAGAAGCAATTTCACGAGCGTCGAGACATTTTGGAACGCGCTCCCGACTCGCAGATTTCCCACATGAAAAATGGAGACTATCAAAACAACCGCGAATGACAGCACAACCGGCGAACCCACGCCGAAAACTCCGTTGAAATATTGCCCAAACGCCATTGCGGCCAGTGCAACGGGCGCTGCAAATCCAACCGTAGCAGAGACGAATCCCGCCATGAAGCCAAGTGATGGATGATAAATTTTCGAGAGAAAATGGTATTCGCCACCGGAACGTGGCATTGCTGCGGCGAGTTCGCCGTAACAAAGCGCGCCGCATAGCGCGGCGATTCCACCGACGATCCAAAGCATCAACAGCGCAAATCCAGACTGAATATCTTTTAGCTGAAAGCCGAGGCTCGTGAAGATCCCGGTCCCAATGATGTTGGCGATCACGATCGAGCATGCAGTTACGAAGCCGACGGTCCGCCGGGGCGGTGCAGACTTAGCAGCAGCAGGCCGGGTAAGTGTGGTCATCCGTCGGGAATTCTAATCAAGTTGCTTATTCCAGAACGCCGAACATTAAACATCGATGATTTAAAGCCAACATCGACAGACTTGGCCGTTCATGGACGGATTTCGATTGTGGTACCTTCAGGTGTAACGCGCCAGAGTTCCTCAATCTCTTCGTCGGTAACTGCGATGCAACCGGCAGTCCAATCCTTCCAGCGATGGAACGCGCCAATCCAGCCGCGGCCGTTTTGAATTCCATGGAGCATGATGTCAGAACCGGCCGAGACCCCGTGTGCAGCCGCACGCTTGTCGTCGTCGTCCGAAGGATAAGAAATGTGCAGTCCGAGATGGAAACTGCTTTGCGGATTTCGGGCATCGATCTTATAGATCCCTTCCGGCGTTTTCATGTCGCCTTTTTCCCGCTTTGCGCCTAGCGGGTTCCGACCCAAAGCGATTCGGTAGGTCTTTATCTGATTACCATCCCCGAACACCGATAACTGTCTCGCTGATTTGACCACGACGATGCGATCGATCGTGGTTCCGAGCGGTAACGTGTTCCAATTGTGATTCGCGTACAGGTAAATCGTGAAAGCACAAACGAGAATTGAGACAGAGAATATTATCGTGAGTTTCACATTGTGAGGTTTCAATTCGGGTTTCAACCAACCACAACTATGTCAGAATTTAGCCGGTCGCAGTTCCTCATTGCTAACGTGGGAACAATGCCGAATAAATGCGCGGCCCGTTTATGACTCAAGTACCGAACGTTTCCCGGTCAGCCGTATCCGCTGGGTGCCAGCTGGATGGGTAATGGCGTGAATTTTGCGATTTTTTCCGAGCACGCCAGAAGAGTTGAGCTGTGCCTGTTCGACAGCATGGAAGACGCAAAAGAGTACGTTAGGGTCCCGATCAATGAGTGTACGGACCACGTGTGGCATGTCTTTTTGCCCGATGCGCGACCGGGCCAGTTGTATGGTTTTCGCATAAGCGGTCCTTACGAACCAGAGAGAGGCCTGCGTTTCAACAGCTCGAAGCTCCTCCTCGATCCGTACGCGAAGGCAATCGTGGGAGCGGTGAATTGGGCAGATGAAATGTTTGGGTATGTTGTTGGCGGTGAGCAGGAAGACTTGACTCAAGATTTGCGTGATGATGCGCAGGGCGTCCCGAAATCACTCGTAATCGATTCCGGATTCGACTGGCAGAATGAGAAGAGGCCTGCCATTCCACTACACGAATTCGTGATCTATGAAGTACACGTGAAAGGTTTCAGCAAACTTTGGTGGGATTTGCCTGAGCATTTGCGCGGCACCTATGCGGGTCTCGGTAGCCCGCCTGCGATCGACTATTTCAAAAGGCTTGGTGTAACTGCAGTGGAACTGCTCCCCGTTCATGCCCACGTCGATGAAAAACTTTTGGTCGAGAATGGCCTAACGAACTACTGGGGCTACAACACGATCGGCTATTTCGCTCCGCATGCAGAATATTCCAGCAGCGGACAGATGGGCCAACAGGTCGCCGAGTTCAAATGGATGGTACGCAGCCTGCACGCTGCCGGAATCGAAGTGATTCTCGACGTGGTTTATAATCATACCGCTGAAGGAAATCATCTCGGACCGACGCTCTGTTTTCGCGGCATTGATAATCCATCCTATTACTGGCTGCAGCCGGAGAATCCACGCTTCTACCTCGATTTCGCAGGAACTGGCAACAGTTTGAATCTGCTTCATCCGCGGACGCTCCAGTTGGTGACTGACAGTTTGCGGTACTGGGTAGAGGAGATGCACGTGGATGGATTTCGATTCGACCTCGCAACCGAATTAGCGCGCACTTATTCGGGCTTCAACACGCTGCATCCATTCTTCCAAGTAATTCAGCAGGACCCGGTGCTCTCGCAGGTGAAGTTGATCGCGGAACCGTGGGATGTCGGCGAAGGGGGCTACCAGGTGGGCAATTTTCCACCGCCCTGGTCGGAATGGAACGGCAAATATCGCGACTCGGTCCGTGGATTCTGGAAAGGCGATGAAGGGCGCATTGGTGACATGGCCTATCGACTCACCGGAAGCCCCGATCTCTACGAACATCACGGCCGGCGGCCTTACGCGAGCGTCAACTTTATTGCGGTCCACGATGGATTCACACTAACCGATCTGGTCAGCTACAACGAAAAACACAACGAGCTGAACAACGAGAAGAACCGCGACGGCGACAACAATAATCAATCGTGGAATTGCGGCGTCGAAGGTCCGACAAACGACCCGCAGATCAATGCGTTACGCGATCGGCAGCGCCGCAATTTTCTCACCACATTGTTTCTTTCCCAAGGCGTGCCGATGCTCTGCGGCGGAGATGAGTGGGGTAGGACACAAGACGGCAACAACAATGCTTATTGTCAGGATAACGAGATCAGTTGGTTTAACTGGGAACGTGACGAAAAGCAGAACGAGTTTTTTGAGTTCACGCGAAGATTAATACAGCTCCGACAGGAACACCCGGTTTTTCGGCGGCAGAAGTTTTTGAAAGATCGCCGCCTTCCCGGCTCGCAGATCGGCGATGTGATGTGGTTCAATCCCGGTGGCAACCAGATGACGGAGGAAGAATGGACGTCGCCGTTTGTGCGATGTCTCGGTATGCTGTTGAGTGGCGATGTAACCGATGTAATTAACTTCGAGGGCGAATCAGTCCGTGACGACACGTTTCTGCTATTGATAAACGCGCATTACGAGGCCATCGCCTTTGTCTTGCCTGGCCAGCAACATCTTGAATGGCAATTGATTCTCGACACTAGCGACACCGCGGGTTTCTTGGCGACGCCAAAACGATTTGCCTCCGGTGATGATGTCGAGCTAGCCGGGCGAGCTTGTTGTTTGCTGCAACTTGTCGGCGGCACACAAGCTCAGGCGCGCGAGGAGTCCTGGAAAAAGCGGCGCGTCGAATTTCCGCGGTTTAGCGCCGACCAAGAACGCGAGAGGCGCAGCGGCTAACCGATGCACTGACGTGGGAAGCACACGAGTTTCGAACAAACGCGATGTTGCAACGGCTAACGATTTTACTTAGGATAGCACACACGTGCGCCGTCACGTGCGCCGCCAGTGCATTTGCCATGACACCGAGTTCCCTTGTGATCGTCACTGATCGCGGCAGCCTGAAGGCCTATCGCGTGAAAGAAACGCCGACACGCGGACCGAGCCTGCAGCTCGTGCAGGCATTCGACATAACTGACGCGCATGGAAGACTCATCGATAAGGTAAGTGACTCGGCTGGGCGATTCCCTGTGACCGAAGGTGCAGGTGCGCACCGAGGGCCGGCGTCAATTGCTGAGCGCACGCAGTTGGCCACGGAAATGGACCGGCGAATTCAAAAAGAGTTAGCTGACCAAATCGCGAAAATTGTTTCGCAAAACGGAAAAGACGGCTGGTCATTTGCAGCACCTGCGGAAATCCATTCGGCAATCGTGGATTTGTTGCCTGGGGATGTGCGACAGCGAATTGTCGAACACGTGAAATCAGACCTGGTAAAGGTCGAAGCGGCAAGACTGAGCAGCCATTTCCGGTCGTTGCGGCAAATCTAGTGGAATGGTCGAACTGCGATTTTGGTTCCTTCAACGGAGTAGGGCCCTAGTATCTAATTAATTATGCAACTGCCTGTTAAGATCTCGTATCGGGGTCTGGAAAAGTCTGACCAGATCGATAATCTCATTTTGGATTATGCACAAAGACTCGAGAGATTTTGTGATCACATCAACCGCTGCGATGTCGCAATCGAACAGACGAATCATAACCATCAAAAAGGTAATCCATATCGATGCCGCATCGACGTGACCGTGGCGCCGCGTCACGAGCTTGTCGCCGACGAAAGGCAAATGGATAACGGTACTCACGAACCAATCAAGAAAGTCATCCACGACGCATTCAAAACCATGGAGGGCGAACTGCGTCGTGTTGTGGACAAGCAAAGGCGCGAGATTAAAACCCACGCCAACACGCGTTCGCCGAAATAATCCCGGCGCAGGCGAAGCGCATTGTTCCAAGAGACTTTAGCAGCGGGCGCAGTTTGATGCTGGGAACGACTCCGTTCTCCTGCTGCTGCCGCAAGTATCCTTTCGGCACCAACACATCAGTCCACCACCAGCTTCGCTCTTTCCACCTCTAACCCGAGCCGACCAGCTTGCGAGCGTGCTGGACTTTTCAGCAGATAGTCTGGCAAGAGCTGCCAACGTCATCTTGTCGAAATCAATACACCGGCGAGGATCCGAAGGTAAATCCACAGCGTTATCGAAACTCTGAGAACTTCAAATTCTCGTGGCCAATTGCGGCCGTAGCGCGGTGTCGCATTTCAGGATGATTTGACCGAAAGTTGCGGCTGGAACGAAGATAAACACCGATTCATGCACATCACAGAAATCATGCGGGAACATTCTCCTACGTTTTCGTTCGAGTTCTTTCCCCCCAAGACGCCACAGGCCGCGGAGATGCTCTATCAGACGATTCGGGATCTTGAGTCATACATGCCGGATTTTGTTAGCGTGACGTATGGCGCCGGCGGCTCAACGCGTGAGTTGACCCACGATCTCGTCGAGCGGATTCAACACACGACTAAACTGGACCCGATCCCGCATCTTACCTGTGTCTGTCACCAGGAACAGGAAATCGAAACGATTCTGCTCCGATACGCAAAGTCAGCGATTGGGAACATTCTCGCCCTCGGCGGCGATCGACCGACCGGAATGGCTTACGATAAGTCCCGCGACTCGTTCCAGCACGCGATTGACCTCGTCAAATTTGTTCGCCGCTTCAACGAATCTGGTGCTCATCCTAACCGCGGTGGTTTCGGGATTGGAGTTGCTGGCTTTCCCGAGGGACATCCGGCCACGCCAAATAGGTTGGTCGAGATGGATTATTTCAAAGCAAAGGTCGACGCGGGCGCAGATTACATTGTCACACAACTGTTCTTCGATAATCGCGATTTTCTGGATTTTCGGGAACGCTGCGCGCTCGCGGGCGTTCACATCCCGATCATCGCAGGAATCATGCCGATTACCTCAATCGGCGGACTAAAACGCATGGCCGATCTAGCTGGCGGCGCCCGCTTTCCTGCGAAGCTACTACGTGTGCTCCAATCTTGCCAAGACGATCCCGAGATGGTCAGACACGCTGGGATTCGATACGCATTGGAACAATGCCGTGATCTAATGACTAATAATGTTGCCGGTATTCACTTCTACACACTCAACCGGTCGGATGCTACTCGGATGATCTTCGACAGCCTCGGCATTCCGCGTCATCGGAATCTTCAAGCGTCGAGCATTTAGCTGAGCAAATATTTTGGGCTGCAGTTTCGCTGGCGTGCGTGCCTTGTGTGCATGATTCGAAGCGTTTACACACAGAGCCGTCCATATTTGCGCAGAGCGCTGGCCGTGCGCACACTCCCAGTATGCTGAGTGTCCGCCGCGTTATTCTGTGGCAAGTTGCAGCAGTCGTGGCGGCGATTGCGCTGGCGATCGCGCTTTCCCGTTTCTTTCCAGTTGTCAGTTTCGTTGA
The DNA here is from genome assembly GCA_963805485.1 of uncultured Verrucomicrobiae bacterium. GTDB lineage: Bacteria > Verrucomicrobiota > Verrucomicrobiia > Chthoniobacterales > UBA10450 > Udaeobacter. The sequence goes on from CAWDUN010000004.1 coordinate 377,581, forward strand.
AGCCTTGCAAGAGCGTGTGATGAGTTGGGGCGCCTGGGCCGGGGTTTGCTATCCACTGCTGTTTGCAGCTTGTAATATCCTTTTGCTGCCTGGGGGCGTCCTCGCTGTGGGCGGCGGTTTCTTTTTCGGGCTATGGTGGGGAATTTTGATCGTGTTTGCAGGCAACATCGTTTCGACGGCAATTTCGTTCTCGCTGAGTCGCTTCGTCGCGAGGCGCTGGTTTCGGCGTAAACTCTCAGGCAACGCTACGTTGAAGGCCCTCGGTCCTGCCGTGGAACGCGAGAGCTGGAAGATCATTTTCTTGAGCCAGTTGCATCCGCTGTTTCCGACGAGCCTGCTGAATTACTGTTATGGGCTGACCCGAATACGGTTTAGCACCTACATGCTTTGGGCTTCGATTGGTCGTCTGCCTGGCCTTTTCTTTTACGCATACATCGGAACCCTGGGACAGCTTGCGGTGCGCATCATGCGCGGCAAAAGTTACCCGCGAACGCTCGAATACTGGATTTGGGGTGGTGCCTTCATAACAACCGTGTTGCTATTGGTGGTGCTGGGCCGCGTCGCGCGTGTGGCTATTCAAACGCCACTGGAAGGAAGGTCCCGGGGGACTGTAAAGTGTCGATTAGAGCCTGGCGTGTTCTCTCGATAATATTTTGGATGGAAGAGGTTTATGTTTAAATTAACTGCCCGATATGACGTAGTCGTAGTAGGGAGCGGACATGCCGGTATCGAAGCGGCACTGGCGGCCGCCCGAATCGGCTGTAGCACGCTAATATTAACCCAGAATCTGGATACCATCGGGCAGATGTCATGTAATCCTGCTATCGGCGGGCTGGCAAAAGGCCATATTGTTCGCGAAATCGACGCCATGGGAGGAGCAATGGGGCTGAATGCTGACGCAACGGGAATTCAGTTCCGAATGCTGAACCTTAGAAAGGGCCCTTCGGTGCGTGCCCCCAGAGTTCAATGCGACAAAAAGGCTTACCAGTTCCGAATGAAAGCCATTTTAGAGGCGACGCGGAACCTCGACGTTAAACAAGCAACTGTGTCCCGCGTCATTGAGGAAGCCGGAGCCGTCATCGCGGTAGAGACTGATATTGGCGTGGCGATTGGTGCTCGAACGGTTGTGATTACTTCTGGGACGTTTTTGCGAGCGCTCTTGCATATCGGCGAAAATAGTAAGGCAGGTGGGCGAATGGCGGACGCGAGTTCAAGCCTGAGCGCAAGTCTGAAAAACATGGGCTTTCAAGTGGGGCGGTTCAAAACTGGCACGCCATGTCGCCTGAATGCGCGATCGATTGATTTTAAACGTTGCTCGATCCAGATCGGCGACGAACCGCCGCCTGGCTTCACATTCAACCCCGAGGAGATCGGAACTGCCGACGGCGAGATCTTCACCTTAAACCGATTCCATAGCGGGCAGTTCCACGTGGAACAATTGCCGTGCTGGATTACTCACACAACCGAAAAGACTCACGAAATCATCCGAACAAATTTGCACCGGTCGCCGTTATACGCCGGCCGAATCAAAGGAGTTGGTCCGCGATATTGTCCTTCGATTGAAGATAAGGTAGTCAAATTCTCGGAGAAGCCGTCACATCAGCTTTTCCTTGAACCTGAAGGACGCCATACAAACGAGTACCTACGTAAATGGCATCTCCACCAGTTTACCGTATGAGATCCAGCTGGCGTTCCTGCACTCGATACCAGGGCTCGAGGAAGCCCAGATTATGAGGCCCGGTTACGCCGTTGAATACGACTACTTCCCGCCAACACAACTTCTACCGACACTCGAAACGAAGATCGTCGGGGGACTGTAACTTTGCCGGTCAAGTCAATGGCACTTCGGGGTATGAAGAGGCGGCAGCACAAGGATTACTTGCTGGAGCTAACGCCGCTTTAAAGAGCCAAAACCGCCCGCCTTTGGTGCTGGGTAGGAGGGAAGCCTACATCGGCGTCCTGGTTGATGATCTTGTCACTAAAGGGACAGAAGAACCATATCGGATGTTTACCAGCCGGGCCGAAGATCGATTGTCGCTGCGGCATGACAACGCCGATCAGCGCTTGACCGGTCGCGCTTTTGACACCGGATTGATCAGTGAGACGAGATTTCACAGTTTCAAGAATAAAATGCAGCTGTTACAGCAAGCTCGCGCGATAGCTGTAGGAAGGAAGCTAAACGCCACCCCTGTCTCTCAACTTCTCAAGCAGCCCGATTTTGATGTGGGAAATTTGCCTGGGCCTATGCTGTCGGGCGTGCCGTTAGCGATCTGGGAGCTGCTTCAAACGGATTTCAAGTACGAAGGATACGCCGCACGCCAGTGTGAGCTGAATCAACGGCTCGACCGCAAACGAGATCAAAAGATCCCAGATGGCATCAATTACGATAAAATTGCCGGACTGAGATCAGAGACCAGGCAAAAACTATCAAGTTTAAGACCAAGATCACTCGGCCAGGCGGCGCGTATCAGCGGAATAACTCCATCCGATATTTCAATATTACATATTTCTCTGAATGTTAGACGGTTATGTGATAAATACGCAAATGATTCAGAGCTGAAATAGCGGTGCTGGAATGCTCACTTTGCCTGCGGTTTTGATTGGCGGCTATCTGTTGGGATCAATCCCCTTCGGCTATCTGGCTGGTCGACTCGGAGGAATCGATATCCAAAAGGTAGGTAGTGGTAATGTCGGAGCTACTAATGTGGTGCGTGCCCTGGGTAAGCAATATGGTTACCCAGTATTTGCGCTCGACGTGTTAAAAGGGTTCGGGGCGGTAAAGATTTCGATGCTGATCGCGCCGGGACGGCCCCCGGAGTGGAATTCACCCGAAATATTCGGAATCCTCGCAGCAATGTCCAGCGTTCTCGGGCACTTGTATCCGCCATGGCTGAAGTTTAAGGGAGGTAAAGGCGTTGCTACTTCCGCGGGAGCACTCCTGGCGCTGGCGCCGGCGGCAACACTCATCGGGGTTGCTATTTGGATAATGGTGTTTTTGCTGAGCCGGTACGTTTCATTGGCTTCCGTCACAGCTGCGGTCGTTCTACCGATCGTGATTCTCATAGTCAGGCCGCATGATAAAAGCAGCGGAAAACCGTTAGTTTATGCTTCCGTCTGCGTCGCGGCAGCTGTCGTTTGGCGGCATCGTTCAAATCTTTCCCGGCTGATCCGGGGCAGCGAACCGCGCTTTACTCGAAAACGAGAACTGTGAACACAGCAATCATAGGAGCCGGCGGTTGGGGAACGGCGTTAGCTGGTTTGTGGGCAAAAAGTGGCCGAAAAATCGTTCTCTGGGGCCATAATCCTGATCGAATCGCGCGCATGCAACAGACCCGCGAAAACAGCGATTACCTTCCCGGGCTCCAGCTTCCGGCTTCAGTGCAGATTACCTCGGAACTGAGTGATTGCACCGATGCGGACCTGATTGTGCTTGCGACGCCGTCTACCGCATTGCGCAATATCGCCAGCGACTTGGCGAAAGTGCTTGACCCGACTCAGACGGTATTACTGAGTGGCACAAAGGGGATTGAGCATGGCAGCGGGATGAGGATGACCGAGATCCTGCGCGAGACGTTCCCGGAGAATAAAATCGCAGTGTTATCCGGTCCAAATCTTGCGACGGAAGTCGCGAGAGATCGTCCTACCGCGACCGTGATTGCCTGTGGTGACGCGAATTGCGCTGCGAGATTGCAAACCGAGTTGGGAAGCTCGCGCTTTCGCATTTACACCAGTGTGGATGTGATCTCTGTTGAGCTGGGCGGCGCATTGAAAAACGTGTTCGCCATCGCCGCGGGAATTAGCGACGGTCTTGGACTTGGCGACAACGCCAAAGCAGCAGTGGTCACTCGGTCGCTGGCTGAGCTGGTTCGGTTCGGAGTAGCCATGGGTGGGACGGCGAATGCTTTCTATGGACTAAGCGGCGCGGGCGATCTGATATTGACGTGCTACAGCGAGCGCAGCCGGAATCACACCGTCGGGAAACGGATTGGACAAGGTGAACCGTTGCCGAAGATTACAGCCTCAACAAAGACGGTCGCAGAAGGCATTCCGACTGCGCGAAGCGCTTGGGAATGCGCGCGGCGATTGAATATCGCTACGCCTATTACCGATGAAGTATATGCGATCTTGTATAAACAAAAAAAGCCGGCTGTTGCTTTGGAGGAACTGCTGAAGCGCGAGCCGAAGCCCGAAACGGCATAGCCACGGAGCTCAAAGGACCTATTTATCTGGCAAGCCTCGAATTTGTTGGCTCGCTTCATCATATCTTTTGCAGAATTCGGCGATAACCGCCGGGTATAGTTCGTGCTCAAGGACTTGAATCCGAGCATGCACGCTCTCCGCCGTGTCGTTAGGCGAAATTGTTACTTCTTTCTGCGCAAGTATTCGCCCACGATCGATTTGTTCATCTACGTAGTGCACCGTGCACCCGGTCACAGTTTCGCCTGCGACGAAAGCCTGTTTCCAAGATTCAAGTCCTGGGAATTTAGGCAGAAGCGAAGGATGAATGTTGATGATGCGACGGGGGAACGCTTTTAGCATTGGTTCATGCAAGACGCGCATGAAACCGGCAAGAACCACGAGTTCGACACCGGCATCGCGCAACATTGTCACGAGCTGCTCTTCTATGGCCGGCTCCAAGCGGGTACGAAATCTGCCTGGCGGCAAATACGCGTTCGCCACACGAAATTCCCGCGCAATGTCGAGAATGGGTGCATCGAGCGCATCGGAAATCACCAGGCGCACTTCCGCAGGGAGATCGCCTGACCGGATGCGCTCCAAAATCGCGCGGCAGTTACTTCCCTTCCCCGATCCAAGAATTCCAATTGGCAGGCGTTTCTTCTGAGTCATTCAGTTTTGTCACTTCTGCCTTTACAAATTTGCTCGATCAATTCCGAAGTTGAATAGCCTGCCTCAAAGGGGATGAGGCGAATCGCCGTTTCAATGTCCTTTAATGTTGCAAGCTCTTCTTCGTCTAGCGTCGCCGGCGTGTAATCGCCGCCTTTCACATAAACGGCAGGACGAACCGCCGCGAGAAATTTTGTGGCGCGGAGCTCTGGAAAAATGGTCACCAAATCCACGCTTTCCAAGGCGGCGAGGATCTCCGCGCGATCGCGCTCGGTTGTGATCGGGCGCCCTGCTCCTTTTAACTCAATCACTGAACCGTCGCCGTTCAGACCCACTACCAGAAGGTCGCCGAGAGCGCGTGCCGACTGCAGATATCGCACATGCCCAACGTGCAACAGATCAAAACAGCCGTTTGTGGCCACAATCTTCTTTCCGGCGGACCGCATCTTCTCACAGCGATCGGAAAGCTCGTCAAGCTCAACGATTTTTGAACTCATTCCTTGTCGCCGATTTTCAGATTGCGCCTCAACCGCAGTTGGCATTTAACTGATTTGCGCACGTTCTTGCAAGAATGGTCAAAACAAAACCAAAACGCAACGCGGGAAGATCCCCGGGCTATCGCGACTTCAAAATCCATCAGGGTCCAACGGTGCATCTGGCCAAACAGGCGCGGCCGTGTGACGTGAATGATCCCATGAGGCTGACGCGTCTGTATGCGCAGCCATTTCTATTCGCCATCGCACGTGATCCACGCACGATCTTCGTTAATTGGAATATTGATTGGCGATCTGCGTTTGAAAAAGTAATGCCCGCGGATCGACAGGTCCATCTTCGAGTGATTGGCGGAGAGGACTTCATAGAAACAAAGCTTGCCGTCGAACCGATGAGCGCGATGCATTACGTGACCACATCCGGTTTACACAACTCATATCGTGTGGAGATCGGCTATTTTCAGCCATTCGACACCTGGCATTCTGTCGCGATGTCGGGTGAGGTTGAAATGCCTCCGCAAGGAAGCTCCGAGATTGCTGATGTGGATTTAGCGACCGTTCCGTTTCACCTCAGCTTCCAACAGCTCGCTGATTCGCTCGGTGAGACTAACAACGCGTCAGTGGCGAGTTTAGTCTCGGATTTTCAAAAACGGGTATTAACCTGCGACAGGCATAACGAAAGAACAGCATGCGACACACAAACTCTCGGCAGCCTGAACCTCTCGCTGCGCCAAATAGCGACCGCACATCGCAATTTTAGAAACATTGACACCGAAAAGCTCACGCGGCGCGCTCTCGCAATGGTTTTGATTGGCCGCGACCAATCCGGCGTGTCGATTCGAAGCGAGAGCAGCTGGAGTTCAGCTTCTACTGTGGCTTAGCGAGTCAGTTGAATGCCTTCGGGCATTTCCGGTGGTGGCGCACCGATGCGGCTGTGCCGTTTTCCATAGCTGAAATAGAAGATCAGTCCAATCACAAGCCAAACAAGCAAACGCATCCAATTCGTCCAGCCGAGACCATAAATCATGGCGCCGCAAACGATGATGCCGAGCGTGGAAACAATCGGCACCGCCGGTACGCGAAACGCACGTTCGAGATCGGGACGTGAAGAACGCAAGATCCAAACTCCGGCACAAACCAGAATGAAGGCAAAAAGTGTTCCGATACTGGTCATCTCGCCGACGATGTCCTCTGGAATGAAAGCAGCGAACATTCCGGTGAACAAAAAGAAAAGAACGTTCGACTTGTACGGCGTTCTAAATTTCGGATGCACGTCGGAAAAGGCTTTCGGGACAAGTCCGTCGCGGCTCATGGAATAGAAAACGCGCGATTGGCCAAGCAACATCACGAGAATTACGGATGAAAAGCCGGCCAGAATCGCAACTGTCACGGACTTCGACAACCACTCGTAGCCGGTCATATATTTAGTAATCGCGAACGCGACGGATGCTTCACGGCCGTGGCTGCGGAAATCCTGCACGGTGGCGACGCCGCTCAACACGTACGAGAAGAGCACATAAAGAACCGTGCAGATTACGAGAGAACCCAGGATGCCGATCGGCATGTCCCGCTTAGGATTTCGCGCCTCTTGGGCCGCCGTGCTAACCGCATCGAATCCAATGTAGGCGAAAAATACAACGCCCGCCGCGCCGAGGATGCCGAGAATTCCTCCGTATGCATGGGTGATGCCTTGCGGTGTGACGTACGTGGTTGGCGCCGGAATGAGCGGCGTGTGGTTCGCCGGGTTCACAAAGTGCCACCCGATGCCGATCACAAGCAGCACGATACTGACCTTCAAAACGACGATGATGCCGTTTACGAATGCCGATTCTTTGGTGCCGCGAATCAGTAGCAGGGTAAGTAACAGCAGGATAAAAACGGCCGGCATGTTCATAACGCCGTGAACACCGGTATTGATATCATGCTCAAATGGAGAGTGAGCCCATTGGTAGGGTATGCGCATGCCGAACCAGTCCAAGACGCGGTTCGCATATTCGCTCCACGCGATTGCTACGGTCGCCGCGCCGACCGCGTACTCGAGGATGAGATCCCACCCAATGATCCATGCCACAAGTTCACCCATCGTCGCGTAGGAATACGTATAGGCGCTGCCCGCAACTGGGATCATCGAGGCAAATTCGGCGTAACACAGACCGGCGAATGCGCAGCCGACTCCGGCAACGACGAACGCCAGCACGACGGAAGGACCCGCACGATCCGCGATTGCCGCGGCAGTTCGTACAAACAGACCCGCGCCGATGATTGCGCCGATACCTAGCATGACCAGGTTAATCGGCCCGAGAGAGCGTTTGAGGCTATGTTCCCCGACGTCCTGTGCCTCTGTCATCAGGCGCTCCAACGGTTTTCTTGCGAATAAACCTGCCATGCGTTGTGTTCTCCTTCGCTAGCTACCCTGCGGCCGAGCGATCTCGCTTCGGGTTCGATTTGCTCTTTTCCAAAGAAAATATGTCGGCACACCCGTCAGCACGATCACCAAACCCGGCCACGTCGTTTGTGCTCGGTAAGCGAGCAGAACGAGCATGATCGCCGTGGCACCGACCATGTAGAGCGCCGGCAGAATCGGATAACCCAACGCGCGGTACGGACGTTCGATATCTGGCCGCGTTCGGCGAAGCACGAATATCCCTGCGATTGTCAGCACGTAAAAAATCAGAGCGGCGAAGATAATGTAATCCAAAAGATTACTGTAAAGATTACCGTAACTCACGGCTCCGCTTGTGGCATCCACGTTTCGCGTGCGAGGGAGGACGAGCACCGCAGTCCAGATTCCTTGCATCACCAGAGCGGTGGCAGGCACGTGTTTCGAATTGAGCTGGGCTGTCGCTTTAAAAAACAGCCCATCCTGCGCCATTGCGTAATAAACACGCGCTCCGGCGAGAATGAGTCCATTACAACATCCGAATGTAGAGACCATGATGGCAACCGCCATGATTCCAGCCCCTGCGCCACCGAACATTACCTCCATCGCTGCAGTGCCGACGCGATCGTCCGCAGCATGCTGGATTTTGTCTAACGGCAGCACGCACAGATAAGCCACGTTCGCCAACAGGTACAAACTGATGACCAACGCGGTGCCGAACAAAAGCGATAACGGAATATTTCGGCGCGGTTCGCGCACCTCACCGGCAGTAAACGTAATATTATTCCAAGCGTCTGAGGAAAACAGCGAACCGACCTGGCCGACACACACTGCGATCAACATCCCAAGGGCACCACCAGCCGCAGAGACAGCGCCAACGAATGGCAGGTCCGATGTGATAGGGGAAGCCGCGGCCGGCGTCCAGAAATTCGCGAAATTAGCATGCAATGCGTTGGCGTTGCGTCCCACGAAAATACCCAGCGCGATCAATGCCATGAGTGACAAAGTCTTCGCGGAAGTAAAAACATTTTGGATTAGCTTACCCAGCGCCAATCCACGCGTATTTACGAACGTAAGCAGAATGATGACGACGATTGCGACCAGTTGCTGGGTAGAAAGGCTGATCGCGTAGCGTTGCGAGAGCGTGATTGGCGAGACGATCCATTGCGTCGGCGAAACCAAATCAGTTAGCACGCCGAGAAATCGCGCGAATGCCACTGCGACTGCGGCAATTGTTCCGGTCTGTATCACGAGAAACAGGGTCCAGCCATAGAGAAATCCCCACAGCGGGCTGTACGCTTCGCGCAGATAAACATATTGGCCACCAGCCCGCGGCATCATTGCGGCGAGTTCGCCGTAGCTGAGTGCGGCCACAATCGTGAGCACGCCCGTGACGGCCCACACTACAAGCAGCCAACCGGCAGAGCCAACCAGCCGCGCAATATCCGCCGACACAATGAAAATTCCCGAACCGATCATTGAACCCGCCACGAGCATCGTTGAATCCATCAGGCCAAGCCCGCGAACGAACTTCTGATTGCTCGCAGATGCCTCAGTTACCGCAGTCGTCATTTGGGTCGGCTGAACTTGTCGGAGGAGTTAAGCATCAGCCACGCCTGCACCGCAACGCCAAAAAACCGCGCAAAGTTGTTTACGCCAAAAAATAAGCGTGTAATCTCCCGGCCACCGATGACCTCAAATCATCTGCTGCGCGCACGACGCTTGCTGTGGGTTTGCGGCGCAACTCTGGGTTTGGTCATCGAATTCGCTACCGCGTCGCATGGCGCTTCCGCACGGTTGGCGCCGCAGTTTGAAGCATTGCCGCTCGTCCGCTCGCGACAGAATCACTTGTTGCTGCGTGCCTTCATTAACGGCAAACCCGCCTGGTTGACCGTCGATAGCGGTGCGCCCGTGAGCGCGATTGCTCTGAATCGTCGTGAATATTTTAAGCTCAAAGCGATCACTTCCGAATCAAGTTTGCCTGCGCGCGTCCAAATCAACGGCGCGTTCAACAATGTCGCAATCGCGCGGGAACTGCGAATCGGCGGATTAAGTCTCGTTGATGAACCTATTGTCACGGTGGATCTCGGCGGTTCTGCCCGCGCTGCGCGAATGGCGCACGAACCGCAGATCGACGGGATCATTGGAGCAGACATCCTTTTCCCGACACAAGCCGTTCTGGACTGTGAAAAGCAGCTACTAATTCTCAAGACCGATCCAAATGTCCTCGGGAGCTTCCCGGGTTTCAGTCGCCGTGGCTTACGCGCTGTTCCGATTCAGGTCAGCGATGGTTATAATCTGTATGTGAACGGATCGGTGAACGGAACAGCGGCGAAGCTCATGGTTGACACGGGCTCGTTCACCACGTTATTGCACCGTTCGTTCGTTCGACGGATGCGAATTGCCACTCGCGAGACGCCATATAGTTCCTCGGCCGTGAATCTGAAAGAACGCGGCGTGCGTGTGGCGAACATTCGCAAGCTGACCGTCGGCTCGGTCAATATCAGGGGCAAAGACGTAGGCGTGATAGATCTTGAAGGACTGATTCACGACGGATTGTTGGAAGGATCTCCGCCGGTCGCCGGTTTGCTCGGGGCAGAAACGCTTCGACGGCACCACGGCATCATCGACTTCGGCACGCGAACGCTTTACCTGAGATAAGGAGCGTTCCTCGCACGGTCTGCATTCATTGTGAATCAAGTCGCCTGCCACGCCGTAGCTTTAGCGTAGGCAGGAGAAAGCTGTCGATTTTCTGCTCGTGAACGAAATCACACAGGCATTTGTATTAGCCGCTGGTCTTGGCATGCGCTTGCGTCCATTGACCGATGAGCTTCCGAAGCCGCTCATCCCGATCTTTCAAAAACCGCTCGTTACTTTCGCGCTGGATCATCTGATAGACGTGGGAGTGAAGAAATTTGTCATCAACACGCACCGGCTGCCGGAATTATTCCGAAAATTCTTTGCGGGGCGCGAATATGCTGGCTTTCCCACTACGCTGGTTCACGAACCCAATCTGCTCGAAACAGGCGGCGGCATTAAAAACGCAGAAACTTATCTCGACAGGCCCGCAGGCGCGGGATTTCTGACCTACAGCGGCGATATTTTAACCGACGTCAAACTCCAACCTTTGATCGACGAGCATTTCCGTCGCGGAAATGACGTGACGCTCGCGCTCCGTCATACCGGTTTAGCTTCAGCTGTGGCTTTGCGCGACCATCGTGTCGTAGACATCAGCAACCGCTACGGCGTCGAAGGAAATTTCGATTTTGCCAATATTGCGGTTTGGAATCCCGCGATTTTCCAGCGGATTCCTGCCCGAAAAAAAATCTCCTTTATTCCAATCATCGCGGATTGGATCAACCAGGGCGGAAGAATCGGTGGCATTGCGCTGGATGACGGGAATTGGTTCAACATCGGGTCGCGCAAAGAATATTTCGATGTCCACCGGATGATTTCGAACAAGCATTGGCGACCGGGCTACGTGAAGACGCGCGATTGGGCTGAGGCGGTGGCGAAAAGCGCCAATGTCGATCCAACCGCGCAAGTCCGCGGGTGTTCCGTCGTCGGATCGAATTGCCGCGTCGGCGCAGGTGCGATCCTGGAAGACACAATTTTGTGGCCGGATGCAGAAATTGCTTCCCAAAGTCGCTTACAGGCTTGTATTGTCCGCTCCCGAAAACAGGTCACTGGCATCCATCACGACATCGACATCTGAATTTATGAGAACGGACCTGCTTGTTCGACGAACGCGGAAGCACTTTCCGCTGTTGGAAGTGGGCGAGATAAAAATCGCACCAATTCAAAAAGGCGGATCGGACCGCAAATTCTATCGGATCCGTTGCTCGGCCGAGCAGGCGCTCATTTTGGTGAAATACAATCTGGAGCGGGAAGAGAATCGCCATTACGTAACGATTGCGAATTTTCTCACCGAGCACCAAATTCGTGTCCCGGAAATTTACTTTCACGACGCAAATGAAGGTCTGATCTGGCTGGAAGACCTTGGAGAGCGCGACCTCTACAGTTACTGCGACGAAAGCTGGCTGGTGCGCCGGGCGTTTTACGAATCGGCCCTTGATCAAATCGGGGCGCTGCACGCATTGCCCGAATCGGTTTGCATAGAGATGAAGGAGCATTTGCCGGCCGAGTTCAATTCCGAGCTTTACCTGTGGGAACAGAATTACTTTTTCGAGAATTGCCTCGGCCGTTTATTCAAAATCGACAAAGAAAAGCTCGCGCAGCTGGCGTCTCTGCCCGCGCTGCAGGAAATCGCAGATCGCCTGGCATCGTTTCCAAGAGTCCTGGTGCACCGCGATTTTCAATCGCAAAACATCATCATCCGAAACGCTCAGGCGTACCTCATCGATTTCCAGGGAATGCGGCCCGGCCTTGCCGAATATGATCTCGCGTCGCTGCTTTGTGATCCTTATGTCGATCTTTCTGAAAGCGAACGCGCAGAGCTTACCGCTTACTATCGCGCGCATCAGCTCGAAAACGGCGTGCCAATTGACAGCGATTTCGATCTCAAGTTGCGGCTCTGCGCGATGCAACGCCTGATGCAAGCCTTAGGCGCTTACGGTTTTCTCGGCCTGGTCAAAGGTCACAAACATTTCCTCCGGCACGTCGCTCCGGCGATGCAGTCGTTGCAGCGTACCGTAGCAGAAATCGATGGGCTGACCGACCTGGAGAAAGCGTTGCGGCAACTGGCCTAACCAGCTGGGATTATTTCGCACTAATCGCGGCGAACGCAGGCTGCAGCGGCCGTGGACGCGGTTTCGAATCGTGGTTTGGCGCCACGTCATTTGAACGCCGGAGATGGAAAAGGAAACTAACCGAAGATCCCTTCAGCAAATGTACAACCCACCCAGAACTGGCGGCGAGGTGCCAATTTCATCCAAAGCTTTTCAGTAACGCAACCGTGCACCTCGCAACTCACGAACAATACTATGTCAGCCCGACCGTGCCGTTTTGCATTGCAAGTCGTTCATGATAACCTTTTCTCTACGTAAATTGGTTTATGCCTCAACTTGATCGCAACTCGCAAAGAGAGAACAAACAGCGCGGGAACGAACCGAACTTTAATTGGCGCGGCGTTGTTCTCATTGTTATCGCCTTCAGTCTGATCGCGATGGCCATGCTCTTTTACCGGGGCGGAATGCAGCCGGTTGAAGACGTGCCGTATAACCGTTTTCTGGAGCTGCTGGACAACAAGCAGATTGTTAGCGACAAAAATTATCCTCTCCAGTTGGTCGTCGAGGATGGCCGGCCCACGCAGACACTGCGCGGCGCCTACATCCGGCAGGGCGCAGGCGCAGCGCCCTCGCAACCGATGCCGTTCCGCACCACCGTCTATCTGAATTTCACCAACGATCTGCAGAAGAAGCTCTCTGACGCCGGAATGCAGCCCGCCATCAAAACAGAATCAAACATGCTTGCGCAGACAGTGGTGGGTTTCCTGCCGATCGCGCTTTTCCTTTTGGTCCTTTATTTCCTCTTTCGACAACAGATCCGCATGGCCGGCAAAGGCGCCCTCAATTTCGGCAAGTCCAAGGCGCGTATGCTCGCCCGTGACAAGAATAAGATCACCTTTCGCGATGTTGCTGGCGTGGAAGAAGCGAAAGACGAAGTGCAGGAGTTGGTCGAATTCCTGCGCGATCCGAAAAAATTTCAAAAACTCGGTGGCCGCATTCCCAAAGGCGTGTTGATGGTCGGCCCGCCTGGAACTGGCAAGACTCTGTTGGCGCGCGCCATCGCCGGTGAAGCTGACGTGCCGTTCTTTTCCATCAGCGGTTCCGATTTCGTGGAGATGTTCGTCGGCGTCGGCGCCTCACGCGTTCGCGACATGTTTGAGCAGGGAAAGAAATCCGCGCCGTGCATCATTTTCATCGACGAAATCGACGCGGTAGGCCGGCACCGCGGCCATGGCGTGGGCGGCGGACATGACGAGCGCGAACAAACATTGAATGCGCTCCTCGTGGAGATGGACGGGTTCGATACGCAGGAAGGCGTGATCATCATTGCAGCCACGAACCGGCCGGACGTTCTCGACCCGGCGTTGTTGCGGCCGGGCCGCTTCGATCGCCAGATCACCGTCAATTTGCCGGACGTCAAAGGCCGCGAAGAAATCCTGCGCGTGCACGCCAAAAAAGTGAAGCTAGCCGAGGGCGTCGATCTTGCCGTGATCGCGCGTGGCACACCCGGTTATTCCGGAGCGGAACTGGCCAATGTCATCAATGAAGCGGCATTACTCGCTGCGCGTCGTGGATTAAAAGGAATCACGCTCGCCGAACTGGAGGAAGCGCGCGACAAAGTTCGCTGGGGCAAAGAACGCCGCAGCCTTGCTCTGAGCGAGAAAGAAAAACAAAACACTGCGTATCATGAAGCCGGCCACGCGCTGTTGCTCGTTCTTCTCCCGCACACGGAGCCGTTGCACAAGGTCACCATTATCCCGCGCGGACCGTCTCTTGGTTCGACCATGTGGTTACCGGAGGAAGATAAATACACCAATCGCAAGAACGAATTGCTGGCCAGTCTGGCGGTCTCCATGGGCGGCCGGGTCGCGGAAGAAATTATCTTTGGCGACATCACGAACGGCGCGCGCGGCGACATCAGAGGCGCCACGGCCATTGCGCGTCGCATGGTTTGTGAATGGGGCATGAGCGAGAAAATGGGTATGGTCGAATACGGCGAACACGAGGATTACGTTTTTCTCGGACGCGATATCTCTCGTGCGCGCGACTACAGCGAAGCGACTGCGGAGCAAATCGATCAGGAAGTGCGCAGGCTCATCGACGACGCGTATCAACTCGCCAAGCACACGCTCATTACCAATCGCGACACACTCGAAACAATCGCAAAAGCGCTGCTCGAGTTCGAAACCTTGGACGGCTCGCAAATCAAAGAAATCCTCGAGCACGGCCGCCTGATAAATCCGCCACCCGGCATCGGCGGAACCCCCAGTAAGAAACCGGCACCAGAGAAACCGCCCAAGCAAGTAGTCGCTCCCGACGTCGCTCCGCCGCTCCCCGGCGCTCTCGGCGGCGCCCCAGCGTAACGGCCGGTTTCAGTGTCTTTTCGTCAGATTTGAGAGTTGCGTTTCAGATAACGACCTGCGCCAGCCGCTGAGCACTTGCTCTGCTTTTCCGCCGCCGCTTAAATCCGATTATAAGCGTTTTGAGCGATCATCTTTCGCCGCAGTGCGATCGTAAAATGATTTGCCCGTTGAATCTCAATCCGGAATTAGACGAAGAAATCTTCGTAACCTTTTACGAACCTTCGTCTACTTCTCGTTAGGCCTAATGATGCGTTGACGCAAATATGGGAGCCGTTTACACAGAGCTTATGCACAAACAAATCACCCGCATTCTGATGGTATTCGTGCTCGCAAGTTTCGCGGAGACTGCCTTTGGTGTCGACCGGAGCGAAGATGAAGCCGCCGTGCGTAGTGTAGTGACGCGGCAGCAAGAAAGCTGGAACCGTCACGAGGCGAAAGCGTACGCCGAGACGTTCACGGAAGATGCCGATGTGGTGGAACGTGTTGGGATGGTGGTGGAAAGGACGTCCTGAGATTGAGAAGAAGCTGACAGACGCTTTTGTCTTCGTCTTTCGAGAAAGCACACTCACGTTCAATGAAGTAAATGTTAAATTCCTATCGCCGGAACTTGCTCTAGTGCACGCTCGCTGGACTATGGTTGGCGCGAAAACGCCCAGCAAAGAAGCTTCTGCGCCTCAGCAAGGCATTCAAACTCAGCTGCTACAAAAGCGAGCGGGTAAGTGGTTGATGGCCGCAGTGCAAAACACTAATGCGATGCCGGAAATGCCGTTCCCCAAGGGGCCGCCGCCGCCTGCCGCATCCGCCAGCCCTTGAGCGGGAGTCGCGGTGGACGCCCGCTATATCGGTCGCTTCGGGTTAGAGCTTTTTTGAACTAAACGTAGCGACATCTCCTATGTGCATTTTTTGAGAAGCCTAACCAGGCGATGCAGCGAACCGCGAGATAGCGTACGATCCACTTCATGAGTGTTTGCCAGCCACCCGATGCGTTCGTTGGTCGCTTTACAGGTCTCGCGGTCGCTGATCTTGGGTCTCGTTAGACGCAGAGCATGGCTGTCGCCGGTCTCGTTATTTTTGGCCTCACATTAGTCGCAGTTCTCATCAGTGCGTTCTACTTCCTTGATGTGCTTGTTCGTCACGAATACCAATTCCATCGCAGCGCATGGGAGCAGGACGGTCGACCCACTGGCTACCTGTTCTGCCCTCTTGAAGCCACATTCATTCGCAGTCGTCTCGCGTTTGGTCGCGTTTCCATGGCTTGGCTATTTTGGACGCCGGAGTGGGTCCAGGATGATTCGGCCGCCAGAAGACTTCTCTCACGTCTTCGATGGTGCGTCCTTATTTGGAATATCGGCATCATCATTTTCTTTGTGCTATTGTGGGCTTCTGGTGCTGCCACATGAAGCGTCTAACCAGTCAGTGGAGCTAACCACCACCCGCCGTATGTCCACATTTTAGATGATTAAAACACTTTCACTTCGCGCCACACTCGCCTCCGGTGGCGGTAGCTCACTTCTTTCTCGTTAGGTCTATGCGTGCATCGGTAGCATCGTTCGCTCGAATCATCGATGATTGCGCGAAGGTGCTGGAGCCCTTTATTCGCAACGCACGGCGTGGCAGCCTGTCATGGAACGGCTCAGAGTACGCTCCCGTCACCGAGGAGGTTGATCCCGACCCATATGCACTCGCCTGGTGGTCGACACTACGCACGATCTCTGCGCTGTTGGCGAGTCAGCCCAGCCTCACTCCTGAGCAGTACTGTATTTGCAGCAGGAGTTCTTTGGTACGATGGGCAGCTTGCAAGATTTCTGTTTGGATGCAAAGCGCTGGGGAAAGAAAGCCAGCGCTGCAAACAAGGAGCTTCGTGAAATCATTGACGAACTGTATTCAGCCTTTCAATCGCTTCGCCCAGTTGAACAGACCTAACCAATCGCTGGAGCCAACCGCTGGCCGTGGTACTGAGAATGTTGAGGGTTGAGAGTGATAGTTGAGAGTAAAGCAAAGCTCGCCGCCGCCAGCGATGGCTCAGCTCTTTTTCGTTAGGCCTTAAAAGAGCGCGAGTATGCCTAACGGACGCGAGAACGATAATCCGCTGACGGACTTGCTGCTGTATGGCTATCATCCCTTTCCTGAGGATATCGAGCGGCTCCTCCTGCGCATTGAGGAGGTTGGACGCAGCCAGGAGCGGTGGCCGCTGGGTGAGAACTGGCCTTTTTCGCCTTTGGAGTTTCATTGGGCTCGCGGAGAGAAGCTGTGGCGAGCACGGTGGAAGCTCAGAAAGATGCTACGACTACTTGAGACCGGCCGTGGAGATCAAATTTTGGTGGATCCGCGCACACGCAAGCCTTTTAATACATCATGCCGTGAGTAATCAAACGTATTGGCCTAACCAAACGATGCAGCGAACGGCTTTCCCGGCGTGCGTTTACATTTTGTGATGATTAACATACGCTCAGCCCAACTTAGCCTCGGTGCCGAAAGCTGTCGCTGATCTTGTTCTCGTTAGATCGTGAGAGCCATCTGGCCTTTAGTGTACGTCAGCATCCTCGTCGGCGCGGCTTTGCTCGGGTATCGCGAAATGGCTGCCGAGCGTCTCACACGCGTCCATCCCAGCATTCCTTCGGGATGTGTGTTCACGTTTCTACTCACGAGCATCGGTTTCCTACTCGCGTTCCGCTATGCGGCAAGCCAGTGTCCGAAGTTTCCGCGGCCATCGTGGCGTCGCAGTTTTCCTCTCGTTGAGTGGCGCTATGATCCGCTACAATCCTTTATGGTTCTCATGCTCATTGCACTTGGGCTCCTTGTCGGAGGTCTTTTCCGCCTCTCCAGTAGCGGACCCAACGGGCTTTGGATGGTGCTCTGGTTTTTTTCTGCATTCTTGGGAGAGTTGACCGGATTAGTGCTGGGATGCGTTATCTACCGTGGTCATGTACGAACGATCTAACCCCTATGAAGAGTGTCAAAGATAAGTTTTAGGGTGGCGGTTACATAGGCTTGTTAGGTTTGAGGTTGCTGGTGATTTCGGAACGCTTCCGCTTCTGGTGCTCGCTTTGGTTCTTCAGCGGCTGATACTCCTATCCGCGCATGTCGATGTTATTTTGCGACAGCGCAATGTGACTTATTCCGTCTCGGTGAAGCGGAACGCGGCGCGGTCCAATCTAAAGCGACGAATCTCGTCGTTTTAACGGTTCAGGTTAGATCCCGGACAGACGCCACGTTCCAAAACTGTTCCCCTCGAACTCAAAACAGTTAAACAGTCAGGCCGAGCCGGGCGGCGGTGCAGCGTCCGGTGTGCACACGCCACAGATCCACGGCTAGTCGGCGGGCCACGGCGACGATGGCTTTTTTGCGTTGTGCGCCGGGGGCCGGTGCTCCTTTAGCCAAAACGCGCAGACGCTTTTTTACCGGCGGATATTGCGGTTGGAAGCGCACCATGCGCCAGGCACACTCCATCAGCGCGGCGCGTAAACGAGGGTTGCTCGCTTGGTGACACTGCCCGCAACTCGTTTGCTCCCACTGCTGCGTTCGCCGGACATAGTCCAAGGTCTAACTAATCTATCAAGCCAACGGCCCAATTTCGGAATAAGTTCGGTCTGCTAGGCACCTACTCAGAGCCTACTACGGCAGTAGCATCATCACCTATCGGCCGAGTCAGCCGTCAATCAATAGCCGGTTGGCGAGGCTCTATTGTGAGCTTCCCGTTGCAGTTCTTCAGCACTCACCCGTACGACGTGATTAGCGGGAGCTGCCGCCGCCCAGCCGCCACTGTCATCAACTTCCACCCAGCGACCGGCCAGACGACTTCCGGTAAATGGCGGTATCCAAACCCAGTGTTTACCTTTCGTCACGGTTACGGACGCGCGCGTTTGTTTGAGCTCAAAATTCAGCTGTGTCGATTCACCTGGTTCGAGCGTCGTATTATTGATGGAAGCCTTCACGGCACCATTCACAACCAGTGTCACCCGGTATTTGCCTGCCGCGAGACCCTCTAAACTGTAACGGCCCTTTGCGTTCGTTTTAACCGTCGTGAGCAATCCGCCAGTCTTTGTCGATTCAATCCGGATATCCGCGCCTTGAATCGGATGGCCCTTAATATCCTTTACGATTCCCTGCAGTCCGGGACCCGCGGCCGATGCACTTGCGACAAAAAGCATGACCCCAATAAAACCAATCCAAATAGATTTGATAAACATAATAAGAAAGAGCGTGGCAATGTGGCAAACGCACAATGTCCAGTTGGCCAATTTCGATGTGACCACTTTGCGTGTTATCCGGGTCTCGTTCGCGCGCGCTCTTTGCGTCGCCTATGAGGGCAGCATCTCCTGTTGCGAAAGCATTCGCGGGGTGCAAACTCGAGAGTGGCAGCTTCAATTCAAGCGCTTCCCGTGTGCCTTCCTCACGAGCTCTAGCTGCCACTCCCGGGATTTCGAGACCCGCCGTAAACCAGGCGTTCCCAAAGCTGCTTTCAGAACGCTATCCCCGGAAACGGCCTGGCATAACGAAGAACGGCGGTAGCATCAACTTATCGCCCGAGTCGCGTCTCGCGCCGCACTGCGAGAAAAGGAATTATGGCGCGATTGCCGGGTTGAAGTTGTGAACTTCCCGTGCCAGTTCTTCCGCACTAACTCGTATGACGTGATTAGCGGGAGCTGCCGCCGCCCAGCCGCTCTCATCAACTTCCACCCAGCGACCGGGCAGACGACTTCCGGTAAATGCGGGTATCCAAACCCAATGTTTACCTTTCGTCACGGTTACGGACGCGCGCGTTTGTTTGAGCTCAAAATTCAGCTGTGTTGATTCACCTGGTTGGAGCGGCGTATTATTGATGGAAGCCTTCACGGCACCATTCACAACCAGTGTCACCCGGTATTTGCCTGCCGCGAGACCCTCTAAACTGTAACGGCCCTTTGCGTTCGTTTTAACCGTCGTGAGCAATCCGCCAGTCTTGGTCGATTCAATCCGGATATCCGCGCCTTGAATCGGATGGCCCTTAATATCCTTTACGATTCCCTGCAGTCCCGGACCCGCGGCTGATGCACTTGCGACAAAAAGCGTGACCCCAATAAAACCAATCCAAATAGATTTGATAAACATAATCAGAAAGAAGGTGGCAACGTGGCAAACGCACAATATCCAGTTGGCCAATTTCGATGTGACCAGTTTGCGTGTTATCTGGTTTTGTTCGGGCGCGCTTTTGCGTTGCCTACGAGGGCCGCATCTCCTGTTGAGAAAGCATTCTCAGGGTGCGAAAGTCGTGGCGCGAAATGAATGGCGCAATCTATGGGCGCACAGGCTCAGCGCTCCCAACGCAACGCCGGCGTCGTTCGGTCATGTCGTTCGAAATGGTGCGGCTGGATCGCGCGTCGTCCGAGCCACTGCATCAACAGTTGTATCGTCAAATACGAGAAGAACTCGAGAGTGGCAGCTTTGATTCAAGCGCTTCCCGTGTGCCTTCCTCACGAGCTCTGGCTGCCACTCTGGGGATTTCGAGACCGACCGTAAACCAGGCGTTCTCGAAGCTGCTGGCAGAAGGGTATCTTCAAGTCCGGCAACGCTCTGGTATCTTTGTCGCCGAGCATTTACCGGCGACTTTTTTGAAAGCTGCAAGGGTGACGACGACTGCGCGCACCGAGCATTCCCCGCGTGTCGCCCGACGTGTGACCAGAATGACCGATTTTCGCAACGCCCGACAACTCGACGTCGGCATTGGCGGCCCGCCATCAGTCACGCTCATCGCCGGCTTGCCGGCCGTGGATGAATTCCCGATCGCTGTTTGGGAACGCTTGCGGGAGCAGGTATTGGCGAAAAAGGGAGCGCACCTGTTGCGTTACGCCTCGAGCCGTGGCGACATCGAACTACGCAAGGCGATAGCTGCTTACCTGTGCGACTTCCGCGGCGCCAATTGTCATGCCGATCAAGTCGTAGTCGTAGGCGGCATGCAGCAGGCGATGCTGGCGTGCGCACTGGCGTTAATCAATGAGGGTGAAGTGGGATGGCTCGAAGATCCCGTCTTCCTTCAGGCACGTAATGTCTTGGCTTTTGTCGGGGCCAAAATAGTCCCGCGCCCGGTCGATCGTGAGGGGCTGGTAATCGGGAAGTGCTCACGGCAAAATTCTCCCAGACTCATTCTGGTCACACCGTCGCATCAGTTTCCCCTTGGTGTGACAATGAGCTTGAAGCGGCGGAAAGCTCTGATCGAGTTCGCCGACTCGCGAGACGCCTACATTCTGGAGGATGATTATGATTCCGAGTTTCGCTTCGATGGGCCGCCGCTGCCATGTCTCCAAGGTTTGGACAATGCTGGCCGAGTGATTTATGCCGGCACTATGAGCAAGATCCTTTATCCATCGCTGCGCCTCGGTTTTCTGGTCGCGCCGTCACAACTTGTCGACACCCTTGTCAAGGTGCGCGCTATCATGGACCAGCATTCTCCAGCGATTGATCAAGCTACCCTGGCGCGTTTCATCACCGAAGGATTTTTCCTTAGCCATGTCAAAAGGATCCGCGAACTCTACGCCCAGCGACGCATATTCTTTATCGAACAATTCCAAAAATGGCTCGGTGAGTATTTCGATCTGGAATTAACGCCGGCTGGCTTGCACTTCGTTGCCTGGCTCCGACGCGCGGAAGACTTGCCGTTATTCATGCGTGCGCGTGAGCAAACCGGCGTTTGGCCCCGTCCTCTTTCGTTCTTCTGCATCAAAGTTCAGTTGGAACCGGCCTTCGTCTTTGGATTTTCGGCGTGGTCGCAAGCGCAAATTGAAGAAGGATTGGCGAAACTAGCATCGGCGGTTAAACAACTAAAGCAGCGCGGCGCGGGGAACGGTTCTTCATTTCATACTCATCCTATCTCACCTGTTACCAGTCCATACTGGCCGTCGACAGCTGCGCGACCAGGTTAGCTGCCTAACGACTAAAGCAGGCACGCCGTTCGGGGTCACGCGATGATCAGAAGGACTTGCGGACGCAACCAGTCTCTCGCGGCTCATTTGCGAAACGCGCGGTCGTCCACCTGATAAGCAGCTCCTCCAGCGGCGTACCGGGCTGGACGATCGTGAGGTGATCGCGCCCGGCGAATGTCCAGTAGTCGAGTCGTTGACCAGCAGCGCAGCGCTCTTCGACATACGCGTCGGTGGCGGGCGGTGGCACGACGCTGTCCGAGAGACCTTGCGCGATTAAGACGGGAGCCTGTATCGGACCGTCCGCCGTGTTCTGCTCAAGGCGAGCTTGGAGCGCTTTGTCCGAACCCGTGGCTAATGCTGGACCATCGAACGTTGCTGCCAATGCCTCAATTTGTTCCGCGTCCGCGGGCGGGACAAAATCGCATAAGTTGACTATCTGGCGCGCAGCATCGAGCGCCGCGGGCCGAAGTGCTTGCTCGAATGTGATGTCAGGGTAGAACCGGCTGTACGACGACGCGAGGTACGGTCCAAACCGCTTATCCATCTCGACGTTCATCGCGAGAATGTTCTTAATGTTCGCCGCCGGTGCGATGGCCGCGACGCCAAGAATTTCGAGGTCCCGCGCGTAGCGCGGCCCGACAATGCCGGTCCAAAGTGCGGCGTGCCCTCCCTGCGAGTAACCCCATACGACCATGCGTTTGTCGAGCCTAAGCTCTGACATTTGGTGCGCGGCACGAACCGAATCGAGCGCCGCACGCGCTTCGCCTTCCCCGATCAGGTACGGATGCGGGCCACCCTTTTCTGCGAAGGAGTAATCTGATGCGACCACGACCCAGCCAGCCATCATGATGTGCTTGCACCAGGGGATGCCCTTGGTGGAGGCCGACAAAAGCGATGGCATGCACTTCTGCAGTAAACCCGTCGTGGCGTGTTCCCACGCAATCACAGGACGTCGACCTGTAGGAGGATCGGTCGGCGCGAACACTGTGGCGACCGCCGTCGCTGGCGTGCTGTCGTCTACAGTGGTTGCATAAAGGATGCGCCAGCCGCGAATGCCTGTTGGCAGTATCACGTCGTTGAGCGGCTCGCTTCGCAGTAACGCGCCAGGCTTGCGCGGCTGGTCCGCGGGCGGATCATAGAAAGCATCCGGTGCGCGCGCAGTTATGCGCTCGCGGACTTCATGGGGGGTTGGCGTGGCGCTCGGCTCTGACGACGCTCGCTTGGACTGATTGCAGCTAACTCCGACGACCAAAACAAGCAGCACCGCGAAACCAATCGGCCGAAGCCCAGCAAATTGTGATCCGCTATCCATCGTCTGTACAAATGACCTAACGATAAAAAGAATAAGCCGATACCAGGTGTTGTGCGAAACATGCGGGAGTTATTTCGAGCTAGGTCGTCATGGCATGGTAAAATCTATTGGCACTATGGCAAGCGTCGGGATGCCTAAGACGGCATTTTCAGGCGTGACGAACCTCCCGGCGATTCCGCCGGGAGGTTCACGCGCCTGACAGCGCACTTCGTAAACAACGATCCCTGGTTAGTCCGCCGTTGCGTCTTGAACTGCAATATAAAGGTCGGCCACTCTCAACGCGCCGGCATCGCACTTCCCCATGCCGAGGGCGAGAAGTTGAGTCGGGTGACCAGTGAAGGGGAAGCGTTCGCCTTTTCCGCTCCCGCCGGAGTTGCCGGCGGTGTGCCTCTGACGCGAGCCAGAAATCCGTGGGCAATGCCGGAAGCATCGACGTAACGACCAACTATAATTCCTTGAGAACTGATTCCATTAAGCGATGTGAATGTTGACCCGGGGTAATCGAATGTGAAGAAGTTGTTTGGCGGGACAAAGAAGACGCCATGAGTCGCGCCTGAGCTGTCTCCATATCTGCCCACTACCCAGTTCTTATTGTTAAGTCCAAACAGGACTGTCGCAGTGGAGCCCGAAGGATCGATCGGGAAATGCAGCGCCCCGTCCTTATCTCGATAGTAGCCGTGAAGGATTCCTGCGGCGTCGATATAGTACCCTACCACCAACTTTTTGTTATTATTGATCTCGTAAGCAAAGGTCGAGAGAGCTCCCGGTACGCTCCACGACGTTATGCTTCCGCCACGGCCGACGAACGCTTGAAAGATCCCGCTGCCGTCAGGATCAAACCCGCCGGTAAAGTCCCCGGGCTCGTTTATACTAAGCAGATTGGTCTGGACCGCGCCGGGAACATCGTATTCCGTGAAGGTGCTGCCCGACAGGAAAAACGAGTGAAGGGTGCCATCACTGATGACGTAGTCGCCGGCTATTGTGCGTTGGTTATTAATGCCTCGCCCTTCGGTAAAGCCGACGGTATCGTTAGGATCAACGATCGGCGCGCTAAAGCTACCGTCGCTGAACCGGACAAAACCACGCGTCACCCCGCTTGAATCGATGAACTCGCCAACGACGTCTCCTCTTTCATTTATCTTTTGGGGCAAGGTGGAATTTCCGGCCCCGGGATAATCAAAAGTCGTGATAACTTCGATGGAACCGGAGCTTGCTGCCTGCTGAGCGAACGTTCCCATCAATGGGAACACGAATAGAATTGCCAGAATGCTGATAAGTATTTGTTTTGCTTTCATGATGTTTATTGCCTCCTTAGTTGAATTTCCATTCCTAAAACGCCGATGTGGCAAAGGCACAATGCCCAGTTGGCGAATTTCGATGTGACCACTTCGTCCGTGTACATCGGAACACTGCACCGCCGAAATTTTCACAATCGCCATTAACTGAAGCGAATAAATAGGTACACCGTGATATAAGATGACGTTGGTAACCCCCCTCGGTACATGACTACGAGTCCTCGCTCCGCTGATTATCCGCTGGGCAACACCGACGCCGAACATGAGCGACTCATCCGGCAAGCTGCGCGTGTTGCTCCAATCACTGAAAGATTCTTTCGCGAGGCGGGCATTGAACGCGGGCAACGCGTTCTGGATCTCGGGTCGGGGGTAGGAGACGTGGCGATGCTAGTTGCGCGGCTGGTGGGCCCTACGGGGGAGGTTGTGGCGATCGAACGGGATCCGAAGGCCATTACGAAGGCCCGCGCTCGCGTGGCAAAGGCTGGCTTTCACAACGTAACGTTCAACGAGTCGAATGTGGACGAGATCCTGGACGGAAAACCCTTTGATGCGGCGGTGGGTCGTTTTATTCTGATGTACCTTCCCGATCCGGTCGCAACCCTGCGCTCAATTTCACAAGCGGTGCGGCGTGGAGGGTTGTTTGTTTTTCAGGAGCCATGCTGGGTCCCGGTCCTTGCGCATCTGGCGTCGCTGCCTCTCTGGTTCGCAACAGCCTCTCTTATTGACCAGGCGATGCGCGCATCAGCCAACCACGACATGGGAACGGATCTCTACCAAACATTCGTAGAAGCTGGGTTGCCTGAGCCTGCCATGCGCATGGAACTGCCCGTGGGAAAGGAGCCCTATCTGGCACAATGGTATTACGATACCTTGTGCAGTGTGCGACCGCAGATAGAGCGGTTGCATCTGCCGATCGAGTCATTGGGTAGCCTTGACACCCTGGTGCAGAGGCTGCAAGCGGAGGTCGCAGAATCGAAGAGCGTTGCGTGCTGGTTTGCATCTGTCGGAGCGTGGTGCCGTAAAGCTTAGCTTGATTGGACGCGTACTCTTTTTGGGCGCAAGACCAGTAACATCGCCGAATCCAGCAGCTAACCAGTTAACGAAGCCAACCAACAAAATGTTTGATGTTCGATACAAGACGTTTGATCTAGCTACAGCCCCTGCTGTGGCTTATCTATTTGATTCATGATCTTCCCAGCTCATTCGCCATCGAAGACTATGGATTTCATCTCGCCGCATCCGAATGCGCTCGATTCTCGTTAGGCCAACAGCGAAAATGCGATGAAACGCACATGGACGATCATCGGCGTAAGGAACGTTCTCAGCAGCTTCAAATGGTATCAATCGCTCTTCGGCCAGCCCGAGACGCCTCCGGGCCACGACTATTTCGGTCAGATCCTGGATTCAGATGGAACCGTTTTGCTCTGCCTCCACCGGTGGGCCGCCCACGAGCATCCCACGTTGATGAGCCCGGACACGGCGTCACCTGGCAATGGGCTTCTGTTGTTCTTCCGGGTAGACGATTACGAGATGGCCCTAAAGAGGGCACGCGCTCTTGTAGACCGATTCGAAGAAGAGCCGCACGTGAACCCGAACACTCAAACAAGGGAATTTTCAGTGCGGGATCCGGACGGATACTACGTCACCATTAGTGAGCTTTCTGCGCCTTAGCCAAGAGGACCCGTTAGGGATGAACGAAATTCTCGGACGAACGGTCCAGACTGGCTTCGGCGACGCTGCTCGCTGGTTGAAGCTCTTTAATGCCGCCTACAGCGCGAAGCTAGGAATGCCTGTGTTCCCCGGCTCGCTGAACATCGCGCTCGATCATGTATTTGATTGGTTTGATCCGAGCTATGAAGCTCACAGATTTGGTTCGGCCGAGAAGATACGGCGGCGAGCGCGACATACTGCTGCTTTCCTGCGAACTAGTGAGTCTCGATCATCGAAGGGCTTTCTTGTGGACGCCGACGACTGCGGCAAGAGATCGACGGGATCCGTGGGTCGTCGAGATTGTCGCTGACGCGAATCTGAGAGATCATTTCGGTTTGCAAGTGGCGATGTGGTCGAGATCAGGGTACCCCACTTAAGTTAAACTCTGGCAACGATGAAAGACATGCCCAGCGCTGGCGGCCCACAGCGGCACGACGTGTTATGTAGCGGGACGAAGATGTTCCTTTTCTGGTGTCTTCCGTCGTGTGTGTTTGCGCTCGGCTTCTTTGTATCGAATGGCTTGAGAACGGTTTTGTGGACATTGTCACTCGGATTCATGGGCACACTGTGTTTGCTGAATGCCTCGCGGTGCGGCCGCATTCACTGTTACTTCACTGGCCCTTTTTTCATTCTCGCTGCTGTTACGTCGCTGGGAAACGGAGTTGGGCTCCTGCCGTTTGGGCCGTCCGGGTGGAAATGGATTGGTAACATAACAATTATTGGCGCGATAGTGCTCAGTTCTATTCCGGAACTCGTTTTCGGCCGGTATCGGCGAAATAGACCAGGATGAAGTCGACGTCGCGCACGCTCGGCGGATACATCGTGTTTGCCCTCGGCGCGATCCGGGCTCTCGGTTTGAGCTACTTGTGGTTTCGGCTGATGGTCGTCGAGCATTGAACCCCCATCATATCGATGACTGAACGAAGCATCGCGGCTTACGACGTATCGCAGCGGGTCAGAACTGTACGACGCGGATATGGAGCTGATGCACCCGAATCGATCGAAGATGGTCGACATCGCTCTTGAAGTCTTGCCGTTTCCCAGGACAGCAGCCCTTCGAGCAATCGATTTAGGAATCGGTACCGGTTATTTAACTGAGCGCTTTCTCAATAGCTTTCCGAACAGCCGCGTTGTCGGCATCGATGGCGCTCAGGCTATGATTGAGCTGGCGAAGGCGCGCCTCACATCCTTGGCGTCCCGAGTCGAGTTCGTCATCGGCGATTTTCGAAAGTTGCAAGAACTGGCTCCAGGCGCTGGCCCGGTCGATATCGTATTTTCTGCCTACGCGCTTCATCACCTTGGTCGGCCCGACAAGGAGAGGGTGCTAAGACAGGTGGTTGAGCTGCTTGTGCGGGGCGGTTGGTTCGTGAACGCCGATCTGATTGTCGCCGATTCACCGGAACTGCAAAGCCGTTTACAGGAAATCCGTGTCGCTGGAATTGTCGAACGCGCGCGTGGATCGGACAAGCGATTCGCTGATTTAGTATCGACGCGCCGTTTCCTTGCTGATCTCGAAAAGAACGAGCGTGATCAACCACTCACCCTGGCTGAGGATTTAGAGGTGCTTCAGACTTCTGGTCTCAAGAACGTGTCCGCGTTGTGGCTCGAATACCGTGAGGTGGTGAGCGCCGGACAAAAATGACGTTCGCGATCAAAGCTGCGGTCAGTCATCCGCGAGCAGAGACCTTCGCGTTCGGCGAGCAGAAGACGATGTACGGCGGGAAGCACATCGCCAGGTGCGATATAATTTTTGTCTTCGCGAGCGAGAACGAAGGCGGACAAGGTCTCATTGCGAGCGGCGTCGTCACTTCGGCCAAAGCGATCGCCAGGAAACGCGGGGTCGCCCGGCAAACGCCGCGGGTCAGCATCACTATTAGACGGACGGCGCTGGCCAAGCGGCGGCTCGGGCGCAGCGAGCTGAAACGTTTTTGCGACTGGAACGACGATCGCCCCGAAACCGAACTCAATTTTAAATTCTATCGCCAGGCAACGAATAAAATCGTCGGCATCTCGGATAAAACGGCAGCATTCCTCGGCGGATTCTTTTAAGCGGCGGCGTTCGGACACGATTCGCGAACTGTGTCGTCTGATGCATAATGCCGCTGTAATTCAGCGGGCTTCATGAACAGCGACAAGCGCAAGTTTCTTTTCGTTTCAATCAGCGGGCTCATCAGTGACATCGCCTGGCAGGTGGCGAAAGAAGGTCATGACGTGCGCTATTGCATTGAGAACGAAAAGGAGCGCGATATCGCCGACGGTTTCGTGCCAAAAGTGCGCGACTGGCAGCACGAGGTGGATTGGGCGGACGTGATCGTGTTCGACGACACACTCGGCCAGGGCGAGAAGGCGCAGGCGCTTCGCGCGAAAGGCAATGCAGTAATCGGAGGCACGCCTTACACGGACCGGCTCGAGGACGATCGCTCATTCGGCCAGGAGGAGCTGAAGAAAGAGGGCATCAACATCGTGACCTACCGCGATTTCGATAAGTTCGATGACGCGATCGCTTACGTGAAGGCAAATCCGGAGCGGTACGTCATCAAGCCTTCAGGGACGGCCGCCAACGTGAAACGCCGCCTGTTCGTTGGTGATGAGGACGACGGGCAGGACGTGATCCGCGTGCTCGAGGCTTACAAGAAATCTTTTCCGGACGAGATCAGGCAATTCCAACTGCAGCGGCGCGTGACTGGTGTAGAGGTCGCAGTCGGCGCGTTCTTCAATGGAAAGGAGTTCATCTATCCGCTCAACATAAACTTCGAGCACAAGAAGCTCTTTCCCGGCAACATCGGTCCGTCAACGGGCGAAATGGGCACGGCAATGTTCTGGAGCGGCCCTAACAAGTTGTTTAATTCCACGCTCAAAAAAATGGAAGCGAAGCTCGCCTCTGAGGGATACGTCGGCTACATCGATCTCAACTGCATCGTGAACGGTAACGGTATTTATCCGCTCGAGTTCACGGCGCGCTTCGGCTATCCGACCATCAGCATCCAGCAGGAGGGCATGACTACGCCGATTGGACAGTTCCTCGCTGATCTGGCCGCAGGCGCAAGCCCGAAACTGAAGGTGAAGAGCGGCTTCCAGATCGGCGTGCGCGTGGTTGTTTCACCATTCCCGTTCGATGACGACGCCACATTCCTCTCCGTATCCAAGCATGCGGCGATTCTTTTCAAGAAAGGAATTCCCGAAGAGGTGCACATCGAGGATGTGATGCAGGTGAATGGACAATGGTATGTGACCGGCACCTCCGGGGTTGTGCTGGTTGTTTGCGGAGTTGGACAGACGATGCGCCAGGCACAAGCACAGGCATATTCGCGCATCCGAAACATCATGATTCCAGACATGTACTACCGCGACGACATCGGCGAGCGGTGGTTCGAAGACCACGACAAGCTGCATACCTGGGGATACCTGCGCGAGCTTTGAGTTAAAACAGTCAGCCGAACATGGGGACAAGAACGTTTGCTGTGCTTATCACGATTGCTTTCAGCGTAATCGGTGTATTGGGTGACTACTTCCTCAAACTTGCCAGCGCGCGAGAGCAGTCGCTGCGGACCGGTTGGTTTTATCTTGGCTTTGCCCTCTACGCCTCGACGGCCTTCGGCTGGGTGTTCGTGATGAAACACCTGAAGCTGGCTACGATCAGCGTCCTTTATTCTGTGTCGTTGGTGCTGCTGCTTACCGCGATCGGCGTCGTGCTATTCAAGGAGTCACTGAATTACTTTGAGGTAATCGGAATCGTGTTGGCTGTGATATCGCTCGTGCTATTGATGCGCTTCGCCTAGGGCCTCCTGTCACATCGGACACATGACACGAAATTATCGCTTACTGTTCGGCCCTCTGGCAGGAATCATTCTCGGTTTTGGCATGATTGGGTTGGCACTCCTGATTCCCGGCTACAGTCACGTGCATCAAACAGTGAGCGAGATTGGAGAAATTGGCTCTCCGGCCAGAGTGCCCTTCGCCATCATGTTAGGTTGCGTTGCGGTCAGCATTTTGATTTTCGCCTGGGCGGTTCGTGACGTATCGGTCGCGGCTGATCACTCTCGATTCACCGCATATCTAATAGCATTCATGGCCGTGCCGGCTGCAGGGATAGGAGTGTTCGCGTACCCACACCCAGCTCACAACGTCTTCGGCATGTCGGAACTGATTGGATATCAGGCACCGCTTGTCTTTGCTCTTACATGGAGAGGGGATCCACGAGCGAAAACTCTGGTCATGATCTCGTGGATTTTCTTTGCACTCATTTGGGGTGCAATCGCATTGAATTTGAGCGCATTTTCCGCACCAGTCTGGGCTTACGTGAAGCCCGTTCATGGCCTTGCACAGAGGGCCCTTTTCGCTGCCTGGTTCGGTTGGTGTGCCGTGTTGGGCATATTATTGTTTAGGCGAAACTGGCACAATTCCGCCGATTGAAATGGCTTGTTTATGAGAGCGTCTCTGGCAATTCTGGCGATGCTCTTAGTCGCCGATTCTGCACTTTCCGGAAATCAGTCGGCTACCTCGAAGATTGTTCGATTCACAAACGATGGCAAGGAATGCGAAAAGTTGCTTTTGATCTTTAAGAGCAGGCTTTCGATATTCAATGGCGGATGAACAGCGCGCAGGTAGCGGTCATTCTCAAGTCGTTCGACGCGCCGGATGAAGTGCGCGTGATGCAGAAAGGGAAGTTTGAGTTGGTTTATCTCGGCGGAGTTGCGATTGGACGTGCGACCTATGAGCCAGGGTGGAAATGGAGTGAGCACGTCGGCCCGGGTGTCGGCTCGATTCGCTGTCCCGTTGAACACGTCGGCCTTGTTCTCTCGGGAACCGCGACAGTTGCGTTCGACGATGGTCGGGTAATTGAACTTGATGCAGGCGACATGTTTTATGTTCCGCCAGTGCCGCACGACAGCTGGGTCGTCGGCGATCAGCCCTACGTCTCGCTACAGTTCCTCGGAGCTGAAAAGTACGCGACCGAAAGCCGTTGAAACGGCTAAAGCCACCCTTGTAGAACACTCACCAGGCTGAAGCCCCGTGTTAATCAGAGCGCGAGTCCCGACGCTCTGATCCGGCAATATTGACGCGATCAATCTGAATAACGACGGGTTTCGCGACCGATCTCATTAACACGGGCTTTCAAGCCGGTGCCACAGAACGTTGACCAAGCAGAAGCTGTTTCAACAGCGTTATCAGGTTGCCGGCTTGTGTCTGCACAGTGGAAGGCACTTGAGGGGACTGGACGAAACAACGGCTTTATTTTAAAAAGGCGACGCATGAAAAAGTTCGTCCAGCTGATTTTGCTCGCAACGATTCCGGCATTTTGCGCCGAAGGACAGCAGTCCGGCGGCACACTCACTGGCACGCTTGCCAGCCAGGGACTTGCCGGCGCGAAATTGGAGCGACGCTACGGCAATCATCTGTTGGTTCCGGTATCTATAAATAATCGTCACGGCGCGCTGATGATCGATACCGGATCGCCGTATACGCTTATCGATCGAAACAGCGTGAATACGTTCGGTCTTACTGTGGAAAAGACTGACTCGAGCGTCGGCGGTTTGTTTGGCCGCGCCTGGGAACGTTACGGCACGAGCAAAGTGAAAAGCATCGCCATGGGCAACTGCATGGTGACAAATGTTCCTGTGGCAATTGTTGATTTATCCAGCATGAATCCAGACCGTGAAGCTACCGCGACCGGATCCCACATCTCCGATTCCAAACCAATGGCACATTTCAATGGGGTGCTCGGCTCGCGTGAGATGGCAAAGTTTGGAATGATCATCGATTGCACGCGGCAAATGCTTTACATCAATCCTAACGGTGCAAGCTCTGCGGTGAGCCAGAGCGTCGGTAGTTTCCTGGCGGGTCGCGGTTTCACTCGAGTTCCGATGCGACTTAACTCGAATGCGCACTTCGATGTTGAAGGCGCGCTGAACGGACACGGCACACGGTTTCTCGTGGACACCGGTTCGACAACGACGCTGATCGACAAGCAAGTCGCCGTAAAATCTGGAACTGGTGTAACCGCGCTTGCGGGGTACGGCGTAGGAGGCGCCGGCGGCTTGGTCGAAGGAGTGAATCGCGCCGCAGTGAAAGAACTGGCGATCGGAAATTTTAAACTGACAAATGCCGAGGTGGCCGTGGCGCACGTTTCCGGCGACATTTTGCTCTCGAAATCGACGGCGGAATCCAATGCGGGCGTTCTGGGTCAGGATTATCTGGCGACTAATTTTGCGGTGATCGACATGGGCGGCAAAGCCCTCTACCTGCGCCGCCCCGATTCGCGCTAGATTCTTTGTCATGTTGAGCGAAGCGAAACATCTCTGACTAGCTCTTGGCAGGTTGGCGCAGCAGGTAATAATCAGAGATTCTTCGCTTCGCTCAGAATGACAGACAACCTTTAGCGCCTGACCAGTTTCGGAATGGTCGCCTTTGCGAGGCTCGTGAACGCGGCGACTGCGGTGTTTGCCGCTGAGTCGCGCAGCCGCAACAGACCGATATCCAACCCGAGATTTTTTCCACGCAAACGGATAGGCTTTAAGTTCAGATTTTCGCGGCCGCGCAACGCGATCTTTGGCATCAAAGCACCGGCTTGCGACGGACCCAGTGAGCGAAGCAGGGTCTCGATCGCATTGATCTCAGCAATCATATGTGGGCGGACCTGATGCTTTCGACAAATTTCGTCTGACATTCTCCGCATCACAAAACTGTCCGGTAATTGGAGCAACCGTTGCTGGTGTAATTTTGAAAAATCGATTACCCGCCGGTTTGCCCACGGATGGTTCTGCGCCACGATCAGCGCAAACTGATCCGTGCAAAGACGTTCATAGCGCAGGTTCGGAGAGTGATGGGTCAGAAAACCCAACCCAACATCCATGCGGCCTTCTTCGAGTGCCGTCTCGATGTCAGTGGATGAGATTTCTTCCACTGTGACGCTGATTGCGGGATGGTCGGCCACAAATGCGCCGAGAAGTTGCGGGATTAGCGGCACGTTCAGCACCGGAATCACACCAAGGCGCAATGCACCGCGTAATTCTCCGGGTTCAGCGTTCAGTTCGTGGAGAAGGTTTTCCACCTGATGAAGAAGCGCTCGGGCGTGCTCCTGAAAAATCAAACCTCGCGGGGTAAGCAAAATCCGTTTCCCCCGGCGCTGGAACAGAGGCACGCGAAGACCTGCTTCCAAATCCCGCATTTGTTGCGAAACACTTGGTTGCGAAATTCCGAGCCGGTCAGCCGCGCGGCTAAAGTTCCCCGCCTCAGCGACGGCGAGAAAATACCGGAGGTGGCGAATGTCCAAGGGCTCCGACATGCGAAAAGCAATATTGTTCGGCGGTGCTGTAAAATGCAATCAGGAGCTTGATCGCAAGCGAGGATTCTGCTTGCATAGGCAAAACTTATCGCGCCATTTCAAAAACCTTCGAACTACAATGAGCCGGAAGCTTCTTCACGTTGCAATAGCGCTGAGCCTTCTCATGCTAGCAGGCTGCAAGAAGGAATCCAGCGTTCGGAATTCCAACAAAGTCCGCGTCGGTTATATAGGTTTAACCTGCGAGGCCCCAATCTACGCGGCTTACGAAAAGGGGTTCTTTAAGGAGGAGGGACTCGAGCCCGAACTGGTCAAGTGCAGCTGGTCAACTTACAAGGATGCACTGGCGCTTGGCAGTTATGACATCACTCATCATCTGGTGATGTACTTCCTGAAACCGATCGAGCAGGGATTGGATGTCAGATTTCTGGCCGGAATCCACCGCGGATGTTTGCGCGTTCAAGCGGGCGTGAAAACGAATATTCACACGGTTGAAGACCTGAAAGGAAAACGAATTGGTGTGCCCGGAATGGGGACGCCTCCGTTCGTTTTCGCAAATCGCGTCTTCGGCGTTCACGGGATGGATGCGGCGAAAGATATTACCTGGAAAGTTTTTCCGGCGGGTGAATTAGGTCTGGCGATCGATAAAGGCGAAGTGGACGCAGTCGCTAACGCCGAACCGATCGGAAGCCTCTTAATCGCGGAGGGTAAAGTAAGAAACGTTGCCGACCAGGTAACGGACCCGCCTTACAAAGACGAGTATTGCTGCGAAGTTATCGCGAACGGCAAATGGGTGGATGCCAATCCCGACTACAGCAGCAAAGGCGACGCGTGCATTGTTAAAAGGCGCCAAGTGGGTCGAGACCAATCCGCGGGCTGCCGCGATAATGGCCGTGGAGAAAAAGTACCTCGCTTCCACACCCGAACTGAACACTGTGGCCCTCGCTCGCTTACGCTATATACCAAGTGTTCAACTAGCCGAGGAGTCCGTGCAATCTGCCGGCCGGGAAATGAAAGTCGCGAAAATGCTTTCGCCGGAGACCGACACCGCAGCACTGGCGAAACGCGCTTTCATGCATCTTCCCGGCGTGACGGACGAGTGGATTAAGACCATTGAGGTGGAAAAAATTGCCGGCGCCCAGGTTTCACCTGACGAAGATATCAGGTTGATCGCGGCCTTAATTCAAAAGGACAGCGGAGATTCGTGCTGCCGAGGAAAAATGTTCGATCAACCCGATCAGGATGCGCCAAATCTCGCCGACCCCGAGGCGGAGTGTCTGCAGAAAAGCACGGTGGCTGCGCAGAAGTAAGCAAGGCCGAAGAACGACTGATAATCGCGCTGTCATATTGAGCGGAGCGAAACATCTCTGTCTATTGTCCGCAGATAGCCGCCGCAATTAATTCGAGATTGTTCGCTTCGTTCAGAATGACATCGATCAGACGAGTAATGAATGCGCACCGCACGGTTCCCGGCAAACTGTCAACAATGCCCTGGCCGATGCAGTTGGCTGTTCCGGTCGCCAGTTTGATTACTTTCGGGACGCATCTGCTGATCGCACACAAAGCGCCGCCGCTTGAGACGCATTCTTACATGCTCCTCTTTTGGGAAATTCTCGGCGTCTCAATTGTTCTCTCAATCGCGCAACCTTTCTGGTCAGCGCTACGCAAATGGATGCGGCACATGTGGCCAATTTTTACAGCTGCTATTCTGTTACTCGGCGTTTGGGACGTAATAACGGGAGGCTTGCACTTACTTCCGCTGCCGTATTTTCCAGGACCGGCAGCAATTCTACGCAGCTTGATTAGCGATCGCGGGATTTTGCTCGACAGCACGTGGCACTCGCTCGTTTTGCTCCTGAGCGGGTACACACTTGGCGTGATCATCGGACTTGTTAGCGGAGTGTGCATAGGCTGGTCGAGTTCGGTGCGCTATTGGGGAATGCCACTGCTGAAAGTTGTAGGGCCGATTCCGGCAACAGCCTGGATCCCAATTGCGATGGTAGTATCGCCTTCGGCAATCATGTCTTCAGCGGGATTAATCGCGCTAGCGGTGTGGTTCCCGGTCACGATGTTGACTGCCTCCGGGATTTCCAACACGCGCGCATCCTACCTCGACGTCGCTCGAACCCTCGGCGCCGGACGCCTCTATCTAATCTTCCGAGTCGCGATACCAGCCGCGGTTCCAAATATTTTTATCGGCTTGTTCATGGGACTCGGTGCCTCATTTCTAACACTGGTCGTCGCGGAGTCTGTAGGAGTTAAATCCGGTCTTGGTTGGTATGTTAGTTGGGCCCAAGGCTGGGCTGAATACGGCAAAGTTTTCGCCGCGCTCATCATCATGGCAGCCTTCTTCTCAACACTGATGACTTTGCTGTTCAAACTGCGCGATCGAGTTCTGGTCTGGCAGAAGGGAATCATCAAGTGGTGACCACGAATGTTGCAGACGCGTCAGGCGTTCGGGTGCACGAAATTTGCAAAAGTTTTCCAGTGCCAGACGCACCGGGCACAACCCGCGTCGCGCTCGGCGGCATATCGTTCTCCATGGCCGCAAGCGAGCTGGTTTCGTTAGTCGGGCCGAGCGGTTGTGGAAAATCGACATTGCTTCGACTCATTGCGGGCTTGGATGTCGCCGATTCAGGTGAGCTGCTTGTCGGCAACGAAAAAATTGTCGGCCCGAGCGCGGAGCGCGGTCTCGTTTTTCAGGATCCAAATCTGTTCCCGTGGCTGACCGTTCGCCGCAATATTGAGGCCGGTCTTGCTGCACGTGGAGTGGTACGCGAAAAACGCAATGAAGTGGATGAATTCATGCGGTTGGTCGGACTCGAAGCGTTTGCGAATGCGTATCCGCATCATCTTTCCGGTGGCATGGCTCAGCGTGTTGCGCTTGCACGCGCGCTCATCAACCATCCCAAGGTTTTACTGCTCGATGAACCTCTCGGCGCGCTGGACGCTTTCACACGGATGCGCATGCAGGATGAAGTACTAAGGCTGTGGGAAAATCGTCGGACCACGATGCTGCTCGTCACGCACGACATTGATGAGGCGATTTATATGAGCGATCGCATCCTCATCATGAGCCAAGCGCCCGGGCGAATTGATCGCCAGATCGATATCGACCTGGTGCGACCACGTGATCGCACTAGTGATTCATTTCTACGTTTCCGCAGCGAGATCCTCGAACATCTGCATTTCGCAGGCAAAGCCAGCCCGAGTTCCTCTCGCTGCTGAAGGATTGGGAGGACAACCTGCCAGGTTGTCCTGGCAGGCTGGCAGCCTGCCAGCCGAGTCAGGCAAGTTGCCTCACTTCCACAAAAAGTAACAGAATTGTCTCTTTTAAGGCTGTAATTTCGTTTGAAACATAACAGGGAAAGATAACACGTAAGGAAGCGATGTATTCGAAACAAAGAAATCCAGGGCTGCGGCGTCACGACTTTTATGAGGTGCGTCCGCGCAAGGACAGAGATGGCTTTGATCTAGTCAGTGAGCTGTTTCGATACGGCCCGATCTGGTACGCAGGGCCCGACGCCATCCGTAAAGCGATCGCGTACGCAAAGTATCGCTCCCACTTCCGGTCACAGCGCGCAATTATCCGCGTGTTGGACGACGGCGGCGAGGTGGTCCAGATGCACTAGTAGAGCGGCGTCCTTTGGTGTGCCGAGCGCAACAGCCGCGATAGTCTGGACCTTGCGATTGCTTCGCGTTTTGGCGTGTGCTTCGAAAAGCCTCGTATAGACTCCCGGATCGGGAGGAAATCAGGATGCAAAAATGGATCTTCTTAATTGCGATCGCGCTTTCACTAGTCACCGCGCAATCAATAGCAGTGGCAGCTTCAGATACGGAATGGGATCGAACGATTCTACCACGTCCGCCGCAGCCATTTGAAGGTGTTACGAAACGGACACTCGAAGGATCTGTAGCGTCATACACCCAGCCGGTTAAGGCACCCGCAGATGCGCCGAACATTCTGCTCGTTTTAATTGACGATGCCGGTTTCGGTAATCCCTCCACCTTCGGCGGACCTGTCGCTACGTCGACGTTTGATAAACTGGCGGCCGAGGGACTGCGTTACAATCGGTTCCACGTCACAGCACTTTGCTCGCCCACGCGCGCTGCGTTGTTATCAGGACGGAACCATCATGCGATAGGATTCGGATCGATTGCTGAAATCCCCGGCGGTTGGCCCGGGTACAACACGACTTGGCCCACCAGCGCGGCATCGATCGCGAAGATTCTTCAGGGCAATGGCTACAACACCGCTGCGATTGGCAAGTGGCACCTAACACCTGACAATCAACAGGGACCAGCCGGGCCTTTCGATCGCTGGCCGAACGCGCTCGGCTTCGATTATTTCTGGGGATTTCTCGGCGGCGAAACGGGCCAGTTCGATCCGGTGCTGACTGAAAACAACACGATCATCGGCGTGCCGAAGGATAAGAATTTCTATCTTAATGACGTAATGGTCGAGCGTTCGATCAATTGGATTCGCGGCCAGAAAGCGCAGGCGCCTGACAAACCGTTCTTTCTGTATTTCTCAACCGGCGCGACACATGCGCCGCACCAGGTGCCGAAACAATGGAGCGATAAATACAAGGGCAAGTTCGATCAGGGTTGGGACAAGTTGCGCCAAGAAACATTCGCACGTCAGAAGCAGCTCGGAGTGATTCCCGCGAGCGCAAAACTGACGCCGCGTGACCCTGCATTTCCGGCTTGGGACAGCATCCCGACCGACGTGAAGAAAGTGTACGCGCACCAGATGGAAGTTTATGCCGGCTACCAGGAAAACACGGACAACGCTGTTGGTCGCCTCGTGAAAGCGATTGAGGACATGGGGCTCGCGGACAACACACTGATCTTTTACATCTTCGGCGACAACGGCGCGAGCATGGAAGGCACCGAGACCGGAACGTTTAACGAAATGACCACACTCAATGGCGTCCCGCTCACAGCCGACCAACAACTGAAAGCGATCAAAGCTTACGGCGGCCTCGAAAAATGGGGAGGCCCGGACATGGCTCCGCATTATGCAGCAGCGTGGGCATGGGCTGGCAACGCGCCATTTCAATGGGGCAAACAAGTCGCATCACATCTCGGCGGTATTCGTGACCCGATGGTGATTCGTTGGCCAAAACGCATAACGGACAAGGGCGGTCTACGCAGTCAGTTCACTCATTGCACGGATGTTGCTCCAACCATCCTCGAAGCCGCGGGCTTGCCTGAGCCAAAACAAGTCAACGGCGTTCCTCAGATGCCGATGCAGGGCGTGAGTTTCGCTTTCACGTTCGATGATGCCAACGCCCCTTCTCGGCACACGCAACAGTATTTCGAGATTTTGGGAAACCGCGCGATGTACAAAGACGGCTGGCTGGCGTGCTGGCGACTGGACCGCATTCCCTGGAAGATTGATCCCGAAACGCTGAAGCGATTCGCACCCGGCAAATGGGATCCCGATCAAGATAAATGCGAAGTTGTACAATCTGGAGGACGATTTCTCGCAGGCCGACAACGTTGCAGATAAGCATCCTGACAAAGTAAGCGAGTTGACCGCGCTCTTTTGGTCGGAGGCGGAGAAGTATCAGGTGCTGCCTTTGCTCG
The DNA here is from genome assembly GCA_963805485.1 of uncultured Verrucomicrobiae bacterium. Taxonomy (GTDB): domain Bacteria; phylum Verrucomicrobiota; class Verrucomicrobiia; order Chthoniobacterales; family UBA10450; genus Udaeobacter. Next base: position 416,438 of record CAWDUN010000004.1, read on the forward strand.
GGGAGATGGCAACGGTGTGGGGTTTTCCCAAAGGTTTACCGGACCGGACGAAATTTATTTACCAAAACGGGACCGAAAACATTTCGTCCGGCATGATCCCGCCGATCTACAATCGCTCCTACAGCATCAGCGCCGATCTCGACAATCCGGGCCGCGCCGGCGCATTCGGTCTGCGACCTGGAGTGGCGGGCGTGATCGTTGCCGAGTCCAGTTTCCTTGGCGGCTTTTCACTGTATGTCGAAAACGGCCATCTTAAGCACACCTACAGCTTGCTTGGCTTGAAGCTGGACACCATCAGTTCGCGCGATGCGCTGCCCGCGGGCAAAGTCAACGTGCGTTACGAATTCACCGCGGATAAACCCGGCGAGTTCGGCACCGGTGGTACAAGCCGCCTGTTCATTAACGGCAAGCAACAAGCCGAAGCGAAAATGGAACACAGCGTGCCATTTCGCTTTGCCTCATACGAAGGGATGGATATTGGGACGGACAACGGTCTCCCGGTTGTGCCAAAACTCGACTACGCCAAAATCCTGCCGAAATATTTCAGAGGCACGATTGAAAAAGTAGAATTCGATCTGGGTCCGGCAAAACTGAGTGCCGAAGATCTCCAACGGATCAATCTCCAACGCTTCGCCAGAGCAGTTCGCAATTAGTCGTGAGCATTAGCTCGATGTGGCCGAATCGAAAATGCCAATTGCAAGTCGCAAATTGAATGAGCCGGCAGTCGGATTCGAACCGACGACCTGCTGATTACAAATCAGCTGCTCTAACCAACTGAGCTATGCCGGCGCTGCCCCATATGAAAGCCGGTTTAGCGAGTTCATCAAGGTTAGTCCGACGATCTTAGTGTTATACTCTTTGCCGTTTGGTGTCTTCTTGATCCGGTTGTTCCAACTTCTCTTTAACGCAGTGCGGGTCGAATAAGTCGATTGAATCATTGCCGCGCGTGGATTCCGACTCGCTAGTCCGTTCAGGCTTGGACAACGCCAGAATTTCCAGCAGGATTTCTGCGAGCCGTTCCGGTGGCTCGGGTGACATGCTCATCTATTTTATAGACGCCGCCGACTTAAAGTTGTGTCTATCTTTGCCGTCTTTTTTTGCTGACGAAGGCGGAAATCCACACGTTCGCGGAGTCGCCGATTGAACCCGGTGCTGCACGCCGGATCTGTTTCTTTCGAGCGTTCCCGTTACTCCCGCGCGCGTGAGTAAGCGGAAAGCGGGTCGGCCGTTTCGAGATTTTTGATAACGGTGCTGAGGTAGACCGATTCCGGATAGAACGCTTTGTATTTGGTGATCTCCGCCCGATTCAAAACCTTGAAGCCGTAACGTTCGAACATTTTTTCGCCGCGTCGGCTTTCGAACGTGACGATCTGCCCACAAACGCGTTTCTCGCCGGAGCGATAAAGATAACTGAGATATGCACTCATCAACGCGCGTGTGGTCGAAACCTTGCGCGCCTCCGGCAGCAGATTGATGTGAAAATGCGGTACGCGACGCGGTTGAGCGGGAACTTCGCGCCAGCCGTACATTAGTACCCAGCGAATAAAACGGCGCGACCGCTGGTTGTACCGGAAATAACGGGTTAGCGCCCGAAAAAATAACCAGACATTTTGGTAAAGTGCGTAGAGCTGGTTTTGCAGGGGCTTCCGTGAGCCTAGCAAATAGCCGGAGATTTCGCCGTCCACCTCCAGGAGAAAGCAGGATTCCGGTTCGTGATCGGTGTAATAAGTTGTGAGAAAGTCGGCGAACAATTCCCGATCCTGATACACGGGATCAATCGGCTCGCCGAGGAAGCCGGTCTCGCAGCAGAGTTTTCTTACCGCCTCCCGATCTGATCTGCGATAGCCACGAATGAGGTATGATTGGGGGTCATCGTTTGACATTTAAAATCGCCCGTATTTTGAGCGAAGCTCGCGATAAATGCAAAACAGTTCATCGAACACACGCGGCCAGCTGTACAGACTTCGTGCAACGCGTGCAGCGTTCCTGCCCATAACCGATAATTTCCTGTCGGTGCAGTCTTCGATCGCGTTTAACAGCGCGTCGGCGCTGTTTTCCAGCGCCCACGATTCCTGATCATGACAAATCACGTTATCCATGTAGCTACCGCGAATCCCCACTACCGGCGTCCCGCATGCCTGGCATTCCAAGGCTGCAAGGCCGAACGTTTCTTGAACACCGGGATGAACGAAAAGATCGGCGGCACGATAAAACCGGGCGAGCTCGCAAGGATCGGCGCAGTAGCGAATCCATGAAACGTTGTCAGTTCGCAATTGGAGTTTTCGGAGTTCCGTTCTGTCGGGGCCATCGCCGATCATTAGCAAATGAAATTCGTTAGGCCGGCGGCGTTGCAAAGCCTTGAAAGCGCGAAGTAAAGTCAGTGTGTTCTTCTCTTTCGCCAGTCGGCCTACGTAAAGAAGAAGCTTTTGACCTGAATTAACGCCAAGTGAGCGGCGTATTGTTGGAGCTCCTGCTCCGTCGGGCCGGAAAATTTCTGTGTTAATACCAAGGCTTAGCACACGCACGTTGTGTACACCCCAGCCACGAAGGACGCGGCCCAACCCGTCAGATGCGACCACCGTGGCGGCGTGCTGATTGTACAGTTTGCGAACGTATGCGCGAGAAAGCTTCATCACGCGATGTGTCGCCGTTTTTCCAAGCAGCATTGCGCTCTTTCGCACGTACGCTTCGGTAAAATGCGAGTGGTAAAATCCGACTACGGGCACTCGCAACGCGCGCCCGACTTTTAATGCTCTCCAGCCGAGCTGATAGGGGTCGGCAGACTCCATGACATCCGGCTGTTCCCGGTCCAAGATTTCTTCAACTGCACGAAGATTCAGCAATGCGCGGTATTGCGCGGTGCGCGACACAAGAGGAGAACGAATCGTGTAAACACGTGAGCGCCCGTTTGCTTTCAGCTTCGTCTTCGCGCCAGGAACAATAAGAACATGTTCATAGCGCGACGCGTGCCTGTGGATGTAACCGATCTTCTCATGAAGATATCGCTTCACGCCTCCGCTCACCGGTGAATAGAACTGGGTGAGGTCGCAGATCTTCATCGGATTTGCGATTTGCGATTTGCGGTTTGCGATTTTGCCGCCGTCTTCTTAGACGACGCCATAATGGCGACGATCTCGCTTGCCTCGTTCAGCAGAGGCTTCACTTTCGTAGCGCTGAGCAAGTTCGTCTCCATTATTAACTCAAGCCAAAACGCACTTTCGTCTGCTTCTTCTTCGACGACGCCCAGCTTGGCAACGAACTCCGGCTTCGAACGCGCTCTGCAGGCTGCACGATAATTAGCCGCCACTGACGTACCGCTTCTGATCAACTGGCCAGCCACTGCTCTTCCTTGAATCGTTTGAGGCAACGCACCAACAAGCTTAAAAATCCGCAGAGCGAACTGCTTCGTTCGTTCAAGGAGTTCGCGTTCAGTCATTGGATCAATCGCAATTCGCAAATCGCAAATTGCAAATTAGTGGCTCTCCGCCCCACTCAGGTACTTCTCCGCCTGCAGCGCGGCGGCACAACCCATCCCAGCAGCGGTAATAGCCTGTTTGTAAACGCGGTCAGCCACGTCGCCCGCGATGAAGACGCCGGGGTGTTTACTCTCGACGCCGTTTTTCGCGAGCAAATAGCCCTCAGCATCCATGTCGAGTTTGCCTCGATACGCCTTCGTGTTGGGATCATGCCCGATAGCTACGAAAACGCATGCAACCTCCAGATCGCGTTGCTCGTTTGTCTTTAGATTGCGCAACCGGACGGCGCGCATCTCACCTTTTTCATCGGCAATGTATTGCGTCAGCACTGTGTCCCAGATCGGCTCGATCTTCTTGTTTGCGAACACCCGCTCCTGCATGATCTTCGACGCCCTCATTTCGTGGCGGCGATGAATCAGATAAACCTTTGAGGCGAACCGGGTGAGGAAAGTTGATTCCTCTGCCGCGGAATCGCCGCCGCCTACGACGCAAACCGGCACGTTTTTGTAGAACGCGCCATCGCACGTCGCGCAGGACGTCAAACCGTGGCCGACCAATTTCTCTTCACCGTCCAGTCCGAGATAACGGGCCGCGGCGCCACTAGCAATGATGAGCGCCCGCGTGTCCAGCCATTCGTCATCGGCTTGGATCCGGATGTGTTTGTTGCTCGGATCGAAATCGGTCACTTCGGCGTATGCAAACCGGGCGCCAAATTTCTCCGCCTGTCTGTGCATGTTCAAAATCAGCTCAGGTCCATCGATTCCGTCCGGAAAACCAGGATAATTTTCGACAAGCGTTGTTGTTGAGAGTTGCCCACCAGGCTGCCGACCTTCCAGCACTAGCGGGCTGAGGTTCGCTCGAGCAGCATAAATCGCCGCTGTGAGCCCTGCGCAACCGCTCCCAACAATGATCAGCTTTTCCATCGATAGAATTTAGCACACGACGCAAGTTTTGGAGCCATCTCGCGACTGTCATTCATAGCGGAGTCGAGGAATCCCGCAGTGTTACCTAACAACACTGCCACGGGATGTCTCGAGTTCGCTCGACATGACGCTTACGCCGTCACGCGCACGTTAATCCGATGAAGGCCACTCACGCCCGAGAATGGCCCGCGATCTTCTTCCCATTCCTGGACGTCACCTTCGCCATCCGTGGCGCGGACGAGGAGTGGATAGTCACCCGGCGCGGTTGGGGTCCACTGTCCTTTCCAGAGTGACCACGCCAGATCGCCACCCGAGTAATAAATCTCCGCATCGCTCCAGCTCTGACCATCATCGAAACTGAGTTCGACGCGGGAGATGCCACGGTCGCCGCCGAAGGCGATGCCTTTCACTTCGATCGGAGCAGCTAGTTTGCCTAACGACACAGACGTCCAATCATCCGGCACATCGATTCTCGATCGTGTGGGCACAATGAAATCGGGTCCCCATCCTTGTGTCTCGTAAAATCCTTTCGCGTTCGCGTCGGTGACTTCAATTTTCGTGACCCATTTCACGTTTTTTTCGCCGAAGTAGCCCGGCACGATCACGCGCAAGGGATAACCGTGACGATCCGACAGCGGTTCGCCGTTCATTTCATAAGCGAGCAGCGTTGTTGTTTCCATCGCTTTCTCCAGCGGGATCGTGTCGGTGTAATTGTCCACGCCCTGCAGACGGACACGCGCGGCGCCGGAAAGCACGCCGGCTTGGTCGAGCAAATCACGCAGCGGAAGACCTTTCCAAACGGCATTGCTGATCAGCCCTGCGTCCAAACCGTTGCTGATACACATGAGCGTTGTTTCCTGAGCGGTCGGCTTGAATCCTAAAAGATCCTGGAACCGCCAGGTCGCCGCATTTTGCACGAGCCCGCCAATCTCCAGATGCCATACATCAACGTTCACCTTCGGATCGACGACGTTCTTGGTGACGCAGTAGAACTGGTCGTTAGGCGTAATCGGCTGAACAATGCTGCCTTTATATTGGGTGCCGTCGTAACTGAACGTAGCCGCGCTATACAATTTGCGCGCCAGCGCAGCTCCGCCGCCAGCCGCTGCGAGTCCGATAGTGCCTAGTAAGAATGCACGACGCCCCATAGCTGGAGTAAACTCATACTCCTGTTTTGCTCTGTTTTTCGCAGTGAGAAATGCGAAGCCAATTACGAGCGTTCGTTCAAACAAAAAGACGCACAGTGCAAAGCTGATGAGCGTGACGAGCCGCGCGACCTGAATAGGCAGACCGATGTAGCTTGTGCCTAGCACCGGCCATAATGCGATCGTAAACACAACGACCGGCAAAAGAACGAAGATCGATATCGTCCAAATTGCCGTTATGCGCCCCAGATTGCACCGGACGAACCAGCCAAACACCGCTCCGCCGAGCGCGCCGACGAGAAGTTGACCGGCAATTGTCGATCCAACACCGAGTTGCTTGAGGTGATTGTAGCCTCCGACTTTGCCCATGAGCGAAAGAAACGGACCCGGCGGAATGAAGACCGAAAGGCGATCGCCGATGATGACGAGCGGTGTGGCCACGCCCAGCGTCGCAAGCAATAACATCGCGGTCGTCAGCACAACTGCTGCCACGAACCCGGCGAGCAACCCAGCGAGAATCGCTTTTGTTCCGGTCACAATAGCTCAACATGTTACGAGGTAAACGCCGCAAGGGGAATCAAATTGCGCGAGCTTCAACCGATTAGCTGCGGTTTGGGATGAAAGCGGCGCAACAGTGCCGCACTCCAAAACGTGGCCCGCAATTTCCGAGCTCAATTACGCGCTTGCGTTTTGGAATGCACCGGTACTCCGGCGCTTTTGATTCAGCATTCGGTTGCTGAACTCCGTTACGCGAGGTGGTTTTGTCCGGCGGGAGACGCAGTCGCTCTATTTCTCAGCAGTCGCACTTACACTCGCGAGAATTTTCCGTACGCGCTCCACGACGATCTCGGACGTGACCTGCTTCATGCAGGCGTGATCAAAAGGACACTGGCTCAGACGACGGTAATTGCAGGGTGAACATGGCAGGTCCACACGGACAACCGATTCCGGCCTCTGGTACGGCCCGATGTGAACCGGATTCGTCGGCCCAAATACGCTCACCATTGGCTTCCCGAGCGACGCAGCTACGTGCATCGACCCCGAGTCGTTCGTCACAGCCACTTCGGCGCGTTGGATCAGCCCCGCCAGATCTGCTGGAGTGGTTTTAGAGCAAAGATTAATCGCCCCCGGCGCGGCGGCTGCGATTTCCTGGCACCGCCGCTCATCACGTTTCGTACCGGCGAGAGCAACAGCAAATCCTTGGCGAAGAAGCTCTCGCGCGACGCCTGCAAATCCTTCGACCGTCCAGTGCTTCGTTTCCCAAATTGTTCCGGGCACCAGGACGATGAGCTGTTTGCCGGCGGGCACGCCGTGCTCCTCAAGCAATCGCTCCACGCTGCGGATTGTTTCTGGTGAAAGATGGATTGCCAGGTCCGGCGGTTGGTCATCGAAACCAAGCAACGATCCGACCCACAGGTAGCGATCAATCGCGTGAACATCGAGCGTCGGAATGGAAATGCGGTGAGTGTACGCGATCCAGGAACCTTCGCGAGCGCCTCGCCAGCCGCGGTTCGGAACGTTCTTGAGATCGTGCTGGGCAGAAATTGTGCGCGAGAATTTGATCGGTCGATCAAAGCCGATGCGGACTCGCGCGCCGCTGATGAGCGCGAACAAAGCCGAACGTAGCTGCCCATGCATGTCGACCACCAAATCATATTTGGCGCGCCGGATTTGTTTCAGCAGATCGAAGAAGCCGAGCATGGCGCGCCATTTCTGACCGGGTTTCAAGAAATCGCGACGCGCAAAGAGAACCACATTCGAGAGCGCGGGATGATGGCGAACGACCTCCGCGTTCTCCGGTGTAATTAGCCAGTCAATGCGCGCACGCGGATAACGCGCACGGAGTTTCACCAGCACCGGGATCGTATGGACGACGTCGCCGAGCGCCGACGGTTTGATCAGCAAAATGCGCGAAAATTCGGCAGTTTGTAGATCCGAACTGTGCGAAGCCTTTGTCTCTATTGTTTCGATCTGCTGATTCAAATTTAGGGAAGATAAATCAACCCAACTATCGCTGCCGCTAAAATTGCAGAGCGCCACGAGAAGCGGCTATGTTTCTCTGTTCGCTTGCGGTTCTTTCATACGCGACGAAGGCGTCGCGTCTCCATCTTCGTGAGAAGCGGTCCCAGCTTCGGATCTAGGCCGCCTTCTTCTCTCCTGACAAGGCACCGCGGATTTTTTTCATCCACGCCGAAAATCGATGGCGGTTTTGCTCGCGGCGCACAACTGCGTCGCTGGTGACCCAGTTAAACTGAATTACGCGGCGCGGACCTGAGAATGGCTTGTGGCCGTGCCAGGAGTTATTGCTGCGACGGAACGCCAACAGCGTCCCTTCCGTTGGCGGCACTTCGAGGATCACGTCGTCGAGATTGTTTCCGGAGCGAAGCAACCGAAGCCGACCACCAGCGGATTCCCATCCCGCATTCATATAAATCAGGATGGTGATGATTTTCGTCTCCGAGTCAGTGTGAATTTTCCCGTCTTTTTCGCTACAACGGCCGCGCACTGTGATCATGTCGGGCCGATTCGTTAGGTCGATACTGAACTTTTCCTCGAATGCTTTGCGAAACGCGTCGCTGCGCATTTCCTCGACCAGCTTTGCAAATGCAGAGCCGTAACTGACTTCGCCCAACGGAAAGCTGCCGGGCCGGTCAACTCCGGGATAATCGTTGTGTATGGCCGCACGCGCATCAGCCTTCACAAATTCAGGAACAATCAAAAATTCAAACGGCTCGCGGGTAAGCGGCGTGGCACGGAACCTTTCCAAATCGAGCATTGAAACCATCGGCGATTTTACACCAAGGACCGACTTGCCGCTACGCGGAAGAGCGTCGCGATGATGCGAGTGCCGGCAACGAACGTGCCACGCAAAGTGCCTGAAACCTTCGATTCGCCGCCCGTCCGGTTGCGGTGATTCACTGGGATTTCGAGAATGCGCAGCCCAGCGCGCGCGGCTTTCATCTGCATCTCCAAGTTCCAGCCGTAGGTTTCCTCGCGCATATCAAGTTTTGCCAGCGCATCACGTCGGATGGCGCGAAACGGACACATGTCTGTGTAACGAATGCCATAGAGTAATTGCATTATCCATCCGGCGATTCGCCCGGATAAAATCTGCTGGAAATTCATGCTGCCTGGTTCGCGCTGCCCGCGCGTGCGGGAGCCGATCACGAAATCGTGCGTCCCGCTTGCGATCGGTTCGACGAGTTGCGGCATGAATGCTGGGATGTCGCTGCCATCACCATCAAGAAACACTACGATGTCATCCCGCGACTGCGGGAGCGAAACCGCGCCGGCGCCCGCAGCGCACGCTCGGCCGTAACCCCGCGGTGCATTTATGACGCGCGCCCCGGCTTCATGTGCGCGTTCGACGGTGCGATCGGTGCTGCCGTTATCAACGACGATCACTTCGTCGGGCACGCCCGTTACGAGACACTCGCGAACCACCGCAGCGATTGGTTCTTCCTCGTTTAGCGCGGGGATGATCACCGACACTTTGCTCATTCCGGAGAAGCGTTTCGCACTTCTCGTTATAATGGGCAACCGGCAAGGTATGGCGAACGTCTTCGCCCGCCGCGGCGGGTCAGAGAAATGCGCTACTTCAAAATGAGCGACGCGCCTGTGAAGTAAATCGCCAGCGCTATGAAGTCGGCCGCCACTAGCGTGACAGGACCCGCGGCAATTTTGGGGTCGAGCTTCAACCAATGCAGAAGCGATGGCACAGCCAAGCCGAACGCGCATGCGGTCACCAGCGAGAGCGCAATGCTTCCGCCGATAACAGTTGCCGCGCGCATGTCATGACGCCAGGCCCAGGCAATCAGGCACACAATGAAGCCGCAGGATACGCCGAGAAGCGCTGCCGTGGCCAGTTCGCGACGAAACGCAGACGCGAGCCACTCCCTAGTCACGCTGACTGAACGCAACGCATGAATTGTCACGCTCATCGTTTGCATGCTCACGCTTTCGTTTAATCCGAGCACCATCGTAAGAAAAAACGCAATGATCAGACTGCCGGCCAGTGTTGCCTCGAAAAAGCCTGCCAAAAGGGCTGAGACTGTTCCGCCAATGACCGTCACGAGCAGCCACGGGAATCGGAATCGAAAAGTGCGCCACGCTGAGGCGCCGCGGATTTGTTCGAGGCGAAAACCGAGCGCCTCAAAAAACTCTGCACCGACCGGTGTCGTCTCGCGATTGCGCGATTGATCCTGAGTATCTCCTGCTTCCAAAATTTCTTCGGCAAACAGGTTCGCGTCGATGACTCCAACCATGCGGCGTTGTTCGTCCACGACTGGGAAGGCGAGAAATTTATAGAGCACGAAGAACTCGCACGCGTCGAGCACTGTAGCTTTCGCGGGAACGGCCACGACGCGGCGCACCATCACTTCGCGCAGCGCGGTTTCTAACGGCGCGGTCAGCAGGCGGCGCGTCGGGACGACGCCGACAAGTCGCTGCTCTTCGTCGATGGCATAAAAATAAATCACGCGCTCGCCTAAGCCTTCGCGGCGAATCCGCTCCAGCGCTTCCCCAACGGTCATCTCCGCGTCCAGCAACGGGAAATCCTTCCGCGCATGCTCGACGACCGGGGCGTTGAAATCAGAGATAACGGCGGCGACTTCCATTCTGAACTCTCGCGCAAATCTGGCCTGCGCGCATCGCCGTCGACGCACACGTCAAGTTGTCGCTACGCGATGAACAATGCCTTTGTTCTTCAAGATCTCGTTCGCTTCGCCGAAGTAATCGCGAATGTCTGACTGTTTTCTAATCCAGTCGATGTAAAGCGAGATGCCTTCGCCGAGATCGACAGTCGGTTTGTAACCGGCGGATCGCGCCAGCGTGGTGTCGCTGGTGAGATGGCGCATTTCGCCAGGACGAAACTCACCATTGAGCTCCGGCGCGATGTCGATTTTCAGAATGTCGGCAAGTTGTTCCGCTATTTCGCGAATCGGCGTGCCGCAAGCGCTGCCGATGTTTACAGGTAAGCCATCGAGCTTGTCGGTTTGTGCCGCGAGCAAATTCGCGCGCGCGATATCTTCAACGAATGAAAAATCGCGCGTTTGCTCGCCGTCTTCGTACAATACCGGCGGCAAATTGTTCAGCAGGCGTGTGCAAAAGATCGCTATCACGCCGGTATATGGATTGAAGATCGATTGGCGCGGTCCGTACGTGCAGGAGTAACGCAGCGCGACAGTTGGAATCCCGATCTGTTTTCCCCAGAGCAGCACCAGCCGCTCCTGATCAACTTTCGTCAGCCCGTAAACAGTTTCGCCGCCGACGGGCGCGTTCTCCGGCGTGGGAACGCTTTTAGTGATCGCTCCGCAAATTGGGCAGTGCACCTGCCAATCGCCGCGACGCAATTGCTCGATCGATCGCACGCTTGGAAAGACCAATCCGTGCTTCGGACATTCGCCCGCGCCTTCGCTGTAAACGGCTTGCGAGCTGGCAACGACGATCTTTTTGACCGGAAAATTTTCTTCGCGAATGATTTCTAGCATCTGTGCCGTGCCTAGTGAATTTACGTGCACATATTTCGCGATTTCCGGCATGTAACCGCCGTACGCTGCCTGGTGAAAAACTATTTCGATCCCATCGAGCGCGGCAGTGATGGCATCGCGATTCCGCATGTCGCCCTGGATGAATTCCGCCTTGGGATTGATCCATGCCGGCTTTCCGCGGCGGTGCGTTTGCGGCTCGAGATTATCCAGCGCGCGAACGTGCCAACCTTCATCCACGAGAAGATCGACAATGTGCGAGCCGATCAGACCCGCGGCGCCAGTGACGAGTGCGCGTTTGATTTTGGTATCCATCCTGCCTTTATCGGGAGACATGCTGCCAGCATGTCGAAGAAGCGGCAAGTTGGCAGCTTGCCAGCCGAGTCAGCCTGTCCGCTGACTTCCAAGATGCGCCTGCTCTACAATTTCTTCTGCGCAACCAACCGCGCCAGGAACTCGCGCGTACTAGGCGCAACACTGTCGTCCGCCTGTTCACCAAGTAATTCCTCGCACAAACGACGCAAGCTCACGTCGTCATCAATATCATATCCGGTCGGTAACAGTTTGCGTTCGAGTCCGATCGCGGTTGCGCGCTGCATCGTCTGGTTGAGCACACGTTCGGTGCTCCAGTCTATTTGCTCGAACAAGTGCCGATGCGGTTTCTTCACTCCAATCAAGTAGTACCCTCCATCGTCGCTGGGCCCGAGCACAACGCGATCCTCGCTCACCTTTAGAAGTTCAACAGCTTGCTGAAAATTTTCGGTGGGCACAGTCGGACTGTCCGAATCAATCAGACACACGGAGTCAAAACCACAGTTGAATAAATCCTCGACCGCGAAATAGAGACGCTCACCGAATTTCTCGCCGCGTTGTGGCAACAAACTGAAATCGCCCGGAAGAATATCGTTGTATGCCAACTCAGCACCGATGGGTGTGTAAACCGCGATTCCGCGTGCGGCCGTAGCCGCTTCGCGTGCATTGCCGCTACGGTGATGGACAGAGGCGTTCGAAATTGCTGCGGCTGTGTCACGCAGGAAACATTTGTTTAATTCCGCGGCCTCCTCCGGCGTGAGTGGCGGAATCAATCGCGTTTTCACCCGTCCGGCTTGTGGCGCTTTGGTCATAACGGCCAATGCGCAAACACCGCGTGCGCCGCTATCGGGAATATTTGGATCGAGAATACGAAATTGTTTCATCCGTTATAGGGAGAGTTCTTCACAAAGCAAGAAGATGATCTGAGTTTTCCTTTTAGAGAATTTCTTCTTCTTAACGGCGTGAATAACAAAGATCTGTCTCGGCGGCTGGCCTCGCAAATCTGGGTGCAAATGAGCTGTTGATAATGTCTGTGCGCCGCAACGACAAACATTCGTTCTGCAAAACCAGCCGGCAGTTATTAAAGGTTATTCAAAGTTATTAGCGGATTGCTCGAACAGCGCTTTAACAAAGCCTACATGCCGAACGAAACCACGTTCAAGCGGTGCGAGGACCGCGTCGCATTACTACAAGCGCTTCGCGCGAAAACGAAGCGCGCTCATTTATTTGGCTAAGGTTTGGGAATGCCTGCAGGTCCTCGCGCCGCTTTTGCTCTTTGTGAGTTCAGCCGTGTTCGGTGCCGAAGGTAAGCACCTTTGGCAAATCCAGAAGGTGCTAGCGTCGAATTATTAGAGTGCTCATTACTCAGGGCTGGAAAGGTTCGCGAGCCGCGTGCGCGCACCGAACTAAAGCAATTGATATGGATCAACGTCGACTGTCACGGTGACGTCTTCCGGAAAGGGCAGTTTGTCGAGAGTTTCGCGAACGAGGCGGCTTAGACGCACGACGGCTTCGCCGCGGATCAAAATGTGGAACCGAAATTGGCCTTGCAATTTCTCCAGTGGCGCGGGCGTTGCATCGCCCAAGATGAATTCTTCCGGCAGAGCTTCTTGCAAGCGGCGCTTCAACGTTTCAGCCGAAAGTTTGGCGCGCCCTTCGTGGGCAGAACGCACGCCAATCAAGACGGCGTGTTTGAATGGCGGGAAATCGCAGCGTTCGCGGAACTCGAGCTCCTGCTGGAAATAGCCGGTGAAATCGTGGTGGCGTGCAAATTGAATCGATGGACTGAACGGCGTGTAAGTTTGCACGAAAACTTCGCCGGCTGTTTCACCGCGGCCGGCGCGTCCGGCCACCTGCGTGAGAAGTTGGAAAGTTCGTTCGCCGGCGCGGAAATCGGGCAGATGCAGGGCGAGATCGGCATTGATGATTCCGACGAGAGTTACATTCGGGAAATGCAGGCCTTTCGCGATCATTTGTGTGCCCACGAGAATATCAATCTTGCCGGTGCGAAAATTTCGCAGCGTTTCGCGGTAGGCTTCTTTACGCGTCATCGAATCTGCGTCCATGCGGCGCACCACCGCTTTGGAAAAAATCTGGGCGACCGTTGATTCCACTTTCTCTGTACCGAAGCCGTGATAAATCAGCGCGTCTTGTCCGCACTCCGGACAGTTCTTTGGAACAGCGGCCGTGTGCCCGCACAAATGACAGCTTAATCGGCCGGCGACCGAGGGCTGCCGATGAAACGTGAGCGCGACACTGCAATTCGGACAATTGCGCGCTTCACCGCAATTGCTGCACAGCAGCGAGGTAGAAAATCCGCGCCGGTTCAAAAACAAAATCGTCTGCTCGCGTTTCTCGAGGCGATCGGCAATGGCTTGCGACAATCTCTCGGACAAAATGGCGGCTTTCTTTTCCCTCCGTCGTTCCTGGCGCAGATCGACGACACGTATGAGCGGCATCTGGTTTTGATCTACGCGCTGCGTTAGGGTGACGAGCCGGTACTTTCCACTCGCCGCGTTGTGATAACTCTCCAGCGACGGCGTGGCGCTGCCTAAAACGACCACGCATTTTTCGATCTTCGCGCGCACCACGGCCACATCGCGCGCTTGATATCGCGGCGCCTCCTCCTGTTTGTAGGTCGTTTCGTGTTCTTCATCGACAACGATGAGTCCGAGATTCTTCAGAGGGGCGAAAACAGCGCTCCGCGCGCCAATCACGATGCGCGCGCGACCGGAATGAATCTTGTGCCATTCATCGTGGCGTTCGCCCTCGGACAAATGACTGTGCAAAACCGCGACGTCGTCCTGCGCCTCGGCGAACCGGCCTTTAAAGCGTTCTACAGTTTGCGGCGTTAGCGAAATTTCAGGTACGAGAACAATTGCCGTGCGTCCACGGTCGAGCGCCGCGCTGATGGCTTGCAGATAAATTTCAGTTTTTCCGGAACCTGTGACGCCGTGCAGCAAGATCGGCCGCGCTTTCTCAGGTGCTTCGAGTGCTTGCTCGAGCTCATTCAATGCGTGCGTCTGCTCTTCGTTCAGAACGAGATTCGACGTTGCGATGAACTGTTCGTCGCCATGAGGATCGCGAGCGACTGCTTCTTCGCGCAATTCAGCGAGGCCGCGCTTTACAAGCGCACGGAGCGTCTGGTTATCCAGTGAGGTTTGCCGCAGGAGCTCCGCCGCGCGTATTGGTTTTTCCAGCTTCGAAATCGCCTCTAAAAGTTCCGCCTGGCGTGGCGCGCGTCTTCGCAACTTTTCGACTTCATCCGGGTCGAAGCTTCGCGCCGGTTGAACGAACAGCTGTTTTTTCCAGCCGACTTCCGCGCGCCGGATCACTTGCGGCAGCATACTGCGCATGACCGTTTCGATCGGGCAGCAATAATAGGTGCCGATCCATCGCGCCAGCTCGAGCAACGGTTCACTCAATATCGGCCCATCGCCGATGATCGCTTCGATCGGCCGGATGCCTTCGGCCTGGCTCTGCTCCGGGATCGCAACCACTGTTGCCAGAGCAGATTTATCCCTGAAGGGCACCCGCACGCGTGAGCCGACTCCGACGCGCCCGGCTAAATTTTCCGGCAGCGAATAATCGAGCTCGCGATGAATTGCCCGATCAACGATGACGCGAATGTAGCGCGTCCGATGCTCATGATTCATGCTCGTGCTCGTGCCCTAACTTTGTAATCGGCTATTGTAGCACGGGTTAAATGATACAAATCCTTTTGAAATTGATTCTCTGCGTATTGCTGGCAATCGCTGCGGCCTTTGCTTATGTCGCAGTGAAGTCGGGGGATCCGCTTTACGCATTTTACGAATGGATGAGCCCGGCCCGGTTTCATCAGTACCGATCGGCTTATACGCAGCGTTGCGTTAGAACATCATCTCGATCCGATGCTGGTGAAAGCCGTCGTCTGGCGTGAGAGCCGTTTCGATTCAACAAAGCGTGGCGCTCATGGAGAGCGCGGCCTGATGCAGGTGAGCGAAGTAGCGGCTAACGAGTGGGCGCGAGAGAATAAGGTCGCCAAATTCTATCCGGATCAGCTTTTCGAACCAAAGACAAATCTGGAGGCGGGCACCTGGTATTTACATCGAGCCATGGACCATTGGAGCTACCAATCCGATCCAACTCCCTTCGCCTTGGCGGAATACAACGCAGGCGCCACTCGCGCCCGGCGTTGGAGCGGTGGAAACGGCGTTGCTGAGATACCGGAACGGCAGTTTCTGCAAAGGATCGATTTCCCTGCAACGCGTAGATACGTGGAATCGATTATCGAGCGTTACAAATTCTATCAGGGCCGCGGGCGGATGTGACGAGAGACAGCGTGCAAAAATTCGAGGGAATCAGAATCCATCTGTCTCGACTTGTGCCGTAAGAATGTGCTAACTAGAGTTCGCGATCTTCGTTGAGGGCGAGATGGGCGACGTGTCTTACATAAGAGTCTCTACTTTTGTTTGCGTCCTGGTGGGATTAGCCGGCGTTGCAGGGGAACACAAGTTGTCAGGCCAGACGGCTGCGCCGGGCGCATCGCAATTCGAAATTGCGGGGGTCAGACATGAGAGCCATTCGCAATCGCACAATTTGTTGGAGCTTCCAACCACGAGCAAATTTCCATCGGAAATTGAAACGTTTTTGCCGCCACCGCCAACGCGAAGCAGTTTCATGGCAGCGTGGCCCGTTGTATCGCACGCGAAAGGATACTTACTGGATGTGTCCACGAGCGCTTCATTCGACAGTTTTGTCGACGGCTATCACGACCTCGACGTTGGTAACGCAACCGGGCGAGTCGTGACTGGGTTGAGCCGAGGCACGACGTATTACTACCGGGTTCGTGCTTACTATGACACGGTAATGAGAGGCTATTCGGAAACGATCGCGATCACGACCGAACCTACTACTGGTTTGACGATTCATCCCACGTTTGACAGCTCCATCACAGGCAATCCAAACGCGGCCGCCATTCAGGCCATGATTAACCGCGCGATTGGAATTTACGAATCCTTGTTCAGCGATCCGATCACGATCCAAATCCGATTCCGCTACGCCAGCACCGGGCCCGATGGCAGTCATTTACCGCAGGGAACTGTCTCGCAGAGCGACACCGGCCTTTACATCCTGGCTTGGAATACCTTCGTCAGCGCCTTGAGAGCAGATGCGAAAACCAATAATGACAACGTTGCGAATGCCAGCCTCCCGGCCAATGCGTTGTCTACAAATATGAGGCCCAGTAGCGCGAACGGTCGAGCAGTTGGATTGAACACACCGCCAGTGATGTTCGCCAATGGGATGGTCGGACAGGGCGGACAGTACGATGGGATCGTCACATTAAATTCATCCAAGCCGTTTCAGTTCGCCCGGCCAGTTAACGCGAACAGTTTCGACGCACAACGGCTGACGGAACATGAGATCGATGAGGTCATCGGCCTCGGTTCGCATCTTGGCCATAACAGCAACGATCTTCGTCCGCAGGATCTCTTTAGTTGGTCATCTCCTGCTCACAGAAATATCACTTCTTCCGGGACGCGTTACTTCTCAATCAACAGCGGGATGACGAATATCGTCGGTTTTAATCAGGAGGCTGGCGCCGATTTCGGTGATTGGCTGAGTGAACCCTGTCCACAGACGCATCCTTATCCGCAGGACGCCTTTGCGTGTGTAGGACAATCTTCGGACATCGCCGCTACATCGCCCGAAGGCATTAGCCTCGATGTTATTGGCTACGATCTGACGCAAACAAGTCAGGCAAGCCTTGGTAACATCAGCACCCGCAGCTTTGTTCAAACCGGCGAGCACGTAATGATTGGCGGTTTTATCGTTCAAGGAACTGTACCAAAGAGAGTCATCATTCGTGCGATTGGCCCTGAACTTACCCAGTTTGGGATTCCCGATGCCTTGGCTAATCCCAGATTAGAACTCCACAACGGGAGCGGAGCATTGATTGGAACCAATGATGACTGGCAGACGACAATACTCGGCGGAATTATCACCAGCAATCAACTCAGCGATATTCAGAACAGCGGCCATGCTCCGACTGCGGGAAGTGAGTCAGCGATTATCGCTGACCTGCAACCGGGCAACTACACGGCCATCGTGCGCGGCATAAACAGCACCGTCGGAGTTGCTCTGGTGGAAGTGTACGATTTGAGTCCTGGGGCGAGTTCAAACCTTAGTAACATCAGCACCCGCAGTTTTGTTCAAACGGGCGAGCACGTAATGATTGGCGGTTTTATCGTTCAAGGAACCAGACCCAAGAGAGTCATCATTCGTGCGATTGGCCCTGAACTCACTCAGCTTGGGATTCCCAATGCCTTGGCTAATCCCAGATTGGAACTCCACAACGGGAGCGGAGCATTGATTGGAACCAATGATGACTGGCAGACGACAATACTCGGCGGAATTATCAGCAGCAATCAGGTGAGCGATATTCAGAACAGCGGCCATGCTCCGACTGTGGGAAATGAGTCAGCGATTATAGCTGTCCTGCAACCCGGCAACTACACCGCCATCGTGCGAGGTATAAACAACACCGCTGGAGTTGCTTTAGTCGAAGTGTACGATTTGGATTAATAGCTGCATCGACTGCGACGTGATTCAGGTTTAACCGTCTTGGTGATGACCAAGGAGGAAATCGCCAGCATTCTGGAGCAGATCGCAACCCTCCTGGAGTTGAAGGCCGAAAATCCGTTCAAGATTCGAGCGTACACGAATGCAGCGCGCGCGATCGAAACATTTGGCGCGAATGTATCGAACTTTCAGGATGAAGAGGCCATCGCGAAAATTCCCGGAATTGGAAAAAGCATTGCGCTGAAGATCAAGGAGCTGGCCGAAACCGGATCGCTGAACTATTTCCGGCAATTAAGCGCCGAATTTCCGGCGGGAATTCTGGAATTGTTTTCACTGCCCGGCCTCGGTGCGAAAAAGATCAAGGCACTCCACGACCAGCTTGGAGTCAGTTCCATCGCGCAGTTGCAAAAGGCATGCGAAGAGGGGCGGGTCGCGGAGTTGGCGGGCTTTGGCCAAACGACACAACAAAAGATTTGTGAGGCCATCGCGAGACGCGCATCGCACTCAGGTTCCTTTCAATTCGGCCAGATAGCTGCTGAGGCGGAAGCGCTGCGATCAGACCTGGCTGCACACGAGGCAGCTTTGCAAGTTGAGATCGCGGGGAGTTATCGTCGCCGAAAAGAAATCGTCCATGATCTCGACTTACTGGTGGCAACAAAGGAACCCGAACTCGTTACGAAATTTTTCGTATCCCATCCACTGGTCGAATCCGTGATCGCTCAGGGTCCAACAAAAACGAGCGTGCGGCTCCGTTCTGGAGTGCAGTGCGATCTACGAGTGGTCACGACGGCGGAATTCCCGTTTGCACTCGCATATTTCACCGGGAATAAGGAACACAACATTGAGATGCGCAGCCGCGCGTTGCAACGAGGTTGGACGCTCAATGAATACCGGGTTGCGTTGCTCCCCATCGAAGGTAGGGGCGGTTCACCCGAACCGCCTGTGGCATCTGACGGAGCCGGGCGATTGAGGTCGATGGCCCCTACTAGCGGCTCGAAGGCGAAGAAAAAGTCACCAGGCAAAATTCCAGACGTGCGCGATGAAGCCGACTTGTATCGCGCTGTCGATCTCGATTTCATTGCGCCGGAGCTAAGGGAGAACTGCGGGGAATTTGAAGCGGCCAAACAGCATTCGCTGCCAAAACTCATCGAGAAGGAAAATCTGCGCGGCACGTTCCATTGCCATACCGTCGCAAGCGACGGTCACAATACACTCGAAGAAATGGCCGAAGCCGCCCGCGAACTCGGGCTGGAGTATCTCGGCATCGCCGATCACAGCCGGAGCTCCGTTCAAGGTCATGGGATTGCCGCGGACAAATTGCTCGAGCAAGTCGCCGCGATTCGGAAGCTGAACAAGACATTCGACGGATTTCGCTTATTTGCCGGAGTTGAATGCGATATTTTGCGCGACGGATCGCTCGATTTCCCTGACTACGTGCTGTCGCAACTCGATTACGTTGTGGCATCAGTTCATTCCGCTTTCAATCTGAGCGAATCGGAGATGACCCAGCGCGTGATCCGCGCTCTGGAAAATTCATTCGTCACGATGCTCGCGCATCCGACTGGCCGATTGCTTCTGAAACGCGATCCGTACCAGATCGATATTCCGGCGGTCCTCGATGCGGCCGCCAGCACCGGCACATGGATTGAACTCAACGCCGCGCCAAAGCGCCTCGACCTCGATTGGCGCTGGTGGCCACTGGCTAAACAAAAAGGTGTTAAATGCGTGATCAATCCCGACGCTCACCGCACAGAGCGACTACAAGATCTGTGGTTCGGAATTGGCATCGCCCGCAAAGGCTGGCTCACCAAAGACGACGTGGTCAATTGCTTGCCGGTCGGAAAAATCGAACAGGCGCTGCGAGCTAAACGGTAGCGCGCGATCGCCGAGCGTGCCGAAGTTGCGCGCATGTTCCGGCCCGTCTTGGCTCAAGCCTTCTCTCTTTGGGGCATAAACATGGTGAGACATTTGCAGGCGCCCCCGGCTTTGATGAATTCGGTCATCGGCAACGGGTGACATCGATAGCTGCGCTCTTCCAACTTCGTCACGAGCTGGGGCGCGCCTTCGGGCAAAACGATGTCGCGGTCGATCACGACGGCGTTACACGAGAAGTGCATTGCTTCTTCCGGTGCGACATCGATCAGATCAATCACGTGCGCCCGGATTGCTCGTTGCCCATATTCGTCGAAGGCAGCCGGAAACCAAAACGCACCGCCATCGGGCAGCGGACAAAAGCAAGTATCGAGGTGGTAAAAACGCGGATCGACCAGTTCCACCGAGATCGCGAGACAACCGAGCATTTCTGCTATGGCGCGATGGGATTGAATGTCGGAACGAAATTTATAACCGCAAAAGAGCGCGTCGTTTCCAAAGAGTGCGTCGCCTTCGCCTTCGAAGTAAAGTTTGTCCGGGAGCCAATGCACTTCATAGCCGTGTTGCTCCATCCATTTGGCAAAAAACGGTTGCTCTCCAGCGCGTTCTTTGTGGCGGAAATTGCTGGGAATGAATCTGCGGCCAACCGTTAGCCCTGCGTTAGCGGTAAACACCATGTCGGGCAGCCGCGGCTGCGGCGGGATCAGATGAACGTTGCAATTCAATTTGGAAAGCGTCCCATGCAATTGTTTCCATTGCTCTTGAACGATCGCCGTTTCGGCGCCGCGGGCGACACTCATCCAGGGATTAATTTCGTACTCGATGCCGTAGTAATCCGGGGGACAAAGAAGCAGCTCGCGCATAGGATTGTGATTCTGTCTCGCAGCGCGTGCTTCACTAGAACTCATCTCAGGCATAGCGCTGTGATGTTGAGCGAAGCGACACAACTCCAGCCTATCTTTGTCGGGCACTGCTCGCAATTGATCCGAGCTTCTTCGCTTCGCTCAGAACGACATTATGATGTTGTGAGGCAATCCGCGAGTTCCCGCAGAAAAGGTTCCACATCCGTGACCATGCCGATTGACTGTAACGGCTGTTGTTCGACAACCCGCTCAACCGCCGAAGCATCGATGTCGACGCACACGATTTTCACTGCGGGCGCGAGCATGCTCACCACAGCAAGCGAATGGCGGATGCTCGCCAGCAGCAACGCGTGCGTCACTTGGTCGAGTTTTTCGCGTAATACTTTTTGGCCCTCAATTGCGTCTGTCGTTGCGCCGGGAAACGATCCCTCATCGCGAATCGAGCCGGTGAGCACGACGTCGACATTGTTACGCACGCAGGCGTGCATGATCCCGCTGGTCAGGATATTTTTCTCAACAGCTGCGGCAACGCTGCCGACCTGGCGAATCGCATTTACCGCGCGCATAACATTTTCGCGGCCGCCGCGCGCGAACGCCACGTCGACGCTGATACCCAAAGAGGTACCGAACAACGCCCGTTCCACGTCGTAACCGGCAAATGGATTTCCGGCGAAAAGTCGATCGACATACCCTGCCTCAATGAGGCGCACCAAATGCTGACCGGCACCAGTCCGCACGATCGCCGGGCCGGCCACAACTGCGATTTTGCCTTTGGCCTTGTGAGCGCGTCGCAGTTCCTCAGCCAATTCGCGAATAATGGCCGATTTCGGCTCATCAGAATCGATGATCGTGTTGATGAATTGAAAAATATCCGTGCGCGAGGTTATCCGCTGCACAGGCACCACGCGCACACCTTGATGCCCAATGACGATTTCGTCGCCTTTGTTAACGTCGAAGAATTTAACGGCTCGCGCGGCACGACCTTTTCGATCCACTGCGATCGCCGTGTCCATCATCGTGGGCCGAACCTCGATCTCCTTGCCGTCAACGCGAACGAAGGTTTGCTGGTTCGTCATTACATAGAACTCGGGCGGGAAAACGCCGTCCGCCGGAGCCGGAGCCAGCTGTGCGTCTGTGCGTTCCGCGACTTCGGCGCCGTGCTGTCGCAGTCTCAGAATCAATTCATCCAGCGCGTCATTGGTCTCTGCTGAGACTTGGATGCGCGCAAAGCTTTGGTCTGCACGTTTTTGGCCGATGGTGATCTCGCCAATCTTAAAATTAGCGCCGTGGGTTAAAATTTGATCGAGCACCTTCGGCAGGATGAGCGAATCAATGATGTGACCGCGTAACTCGATCGTCTCCGAAAACATCGACAGAAGTTAGCGAGGGAAAAGCACCGCGCCAGTGAGCTGAAAATGTGTCGTGGCGCTTGTGCCGGTGGGTGAATTTGATACGTATGCACTGACACCAACGCCTCAACGGGCAATATAACATGGAGAAACCAAACGCGCGTGGCCCTACGCCCGGCCGCAAAGCTGTTAATGCACTCGGACCCAGGCTGAATCGCAAACCCAAGCCGCCGCCACCGCTACCGTTAAAGAAAAAGATTTCGAACACGGATCGCGCCGGTAATCGCTAGGCACGATTGGATGCACAACGATTTGCCAGCTCTCGCCGCCAAAATCGGGAAGAGACTTTCAATGAGCTCGGAGTACGTCGTCACCCAGTCTGCTGAGTTGCGGGTTCTGCGGGACATGCCGGAACACGAACTTCGGGAATTTGCAATGAACCACGGCTGGCGCATTATCCGCCGCCTGGGCGGACGGCAAATCGAATTCTACAATGATGCGAGCGTGCGCGCGCGACTGTAGATAGAATTGCGCGCATTCTCCGGACGCACCAAATGGACACAGTTACAGTCTAGCTGGACAGCGGCGGGCAGTTGGTTTACGAAATGGCGCGTTCTAAATGGAAGCGGCGAAGATTTATTTCATCATTTTTGGCCTGCTCACGATCGCCGGCGGCATTCTCGGCTACGTAAAGGCTGGCAGCACGGCATCCATCATTGCCGGAGGAATCACCGGGATTTTGCTGCTCGTAGCGGCATTCCTTTTGCCTGAACACCGCGTCGCCGGATTGGCGACTGCGCTCATTATCTCGGTTTTGCTGGCGGCACAGTTCGTGCCCAAATTCTTTCGCACCGGCAGAGTCATGCCTGCTGGCATGATGTCAGTGCTGAGCGTGATCGGCATTATCGCGGTAATCGTCGTCTGGGTCAGAAAGTAATTGCGTGGGAAAAGTACGCCTACGCACGTGGCGGCGGTTGGTTCTGGTTTTGTTCGCCGCGATTTTCGCTGCGATTCTTTATCGTTGGATATCGCTTGAGCGACTGCAACGCTTTGCGCCCATCGAGACATCGGAAACGCCGACGCCCGCACCGACGGCAACTCGATCGCCGGTGATTACCGGGAAATTAGACACCGCAAAACTGTTCAATGGCATCACACTTCACTCCACTGTTGAGACAACTCCTGGCGCAGATGCTGCAACCGAACGCGCGCAACCCGAGAGTTATGTACTGGATCTCAAGCTGCTGGCGCGTGTGCCTTCACCGAACAAAACAATCGACGAACTGGCGAAAGTCAGTCCGCAATTGCCAACACTTTTGCCCGGCCTGAGTTCGATGATGTCAGCTGAACCCGTTTCGCCGCTTTTCAAGCAGCTTTACGACACCAAAGTCAGAATACTGCGCGAGAACATTGGCCGTCTCGATTTGCTCTTATCGCGCCACAATTTTTTCGATTGCCAGACTGTCCTACAGCTTCAGCATCCTCAAACTCATCGCAAAGCGCTCCTCCTCCAGGCAGAGATGGATGTCGACGCCGATGGTTCCGATTCCGATCGCCTGCCGGGAGGTACCGGTACATCGGCGAATTTCAAGCCGGCGACGAGTTATCGTTGGGATAAGAAAACGGACGCGGCCAATCCCTATCTCGCTGGGACTGAACAGCGATTGAAACGGGCAGAAGACGATTATGCGCTGGCAAGTACGGCGCCCGCGCGCAAACGCGAGCTGCGCAATGCAATCGCAGAATTACGCAACGAGATTGGCACGCTAAAAAAATTCAGTTTCCTGATTGGCGCGACCGATCCATTCATCGTGGTTCCGGGCACGTTTACCCGTGGCCCGGATCCGGTTAAAGTTGGCGATTACGCACTCGTGGTTTTTGGCGATGCCATTTATCCAGCCATCGTCGGAGACGTTGGTCCCAACGACAAAGTCGGCGAGGCGTCGCTGCGCATCGCAAAAGAACTCAACGCGCTTGCAACAGCTTACAATCGGCCGGTGAGCGATCTGAAGGTGAGCTACATCATCTTCCCAGGCACTGCTGAGAAGCCATTCGGCCCTCCTGACTTGGACAAGCTCCAGGCGCGTTGCGAAACGTTGGTCAAAGAAATCGGCGGCGCGAGCGTGCCGTTGCATCATTGGGAAAACATTATTCCTTCTCCCACTCCCAGCCCGAGCCCGAGTCCTTCGCCGTCTCCTTCATCAACTGCGTCAGGAACACCCTCTCCGTCACCCGCTCCGACCTTCGCATTTCACGTTTCAACTCCGGCTGAGACGGCCTCGCCCGGCGCGACCGTCACGCCAATGCGTTCACCCGCCGTATCCCGAAGTCCTCGCACCAAACGGAAGCCGTGAATCCCGAAAAGTCGATCGCAAACGGTAGCTTCAACGACTCTCTCGGCCTGATGCACACGGTAATGGCATACCGTCACCAACCGGTCCATTCGGAGCTAATGAAGATCCGCCACAAATACTCCATGTTGCATATCGACGTTCTGATTTTGGTTTATCATTTCGCGAAGGTTTGCTCCGGCGCGATTCTCGAGATCGGCGCGTTTGTTGGAGGAGCAACAATTGCCGCGGCCTTAGGCGTCCGCCATTCAGGTCAGGAGAAGAAAGTGATTGCGGTCGAACCCGGCGGCAGCGTTAAACACAAACGGCTTGGCACTCGAAATATCTTACGCGACCTCGAACGCAATCTCGCCCGGGAGCGTGTGGCCAACATGGTCACACTGGTTAAGGGAAAGTCGTCTAAGCCGGAAACGATGTCCGCTGTCCGTCAAGCACTCGGTTCGGATCAAGTGGGGCTGTTAATCCTCGATGCTGATGCTGCCAAACGCAGAGACATCGACTCTTACCGCGCCAAATTTGCCGAGGGAAGCTGGATGATCATCGATGACATATACGGCATTGATGCCAACGAAAAAATCACACCGAGCCGCGCGGACGTTGATGAGTTAGTGGCGGAAGGCTTATTGCAGCCCTTGGGATTCTACGGTTGGAGCACTTGGGTCGGACGCTGGCGCGGCAATGCGCATCATGACGCCGCCAAGGCGTAGATTGCATTTGTCATTCTGAGCGAAGGAAGAATCTCTGATTGATTTCCAAGTAACAGTGAGGCTTGTCCCATCACCGCGCTACCATTTAAACTTCCTCCGGTCCTACAACCAGATGAATAATGCCGCCGGGCGCGGAGATGAAAAAGCCATTGAAATCGTCACGCAACTGTTCGACTTCGTCACGGCGCGAGACGCCGTGAACCTTCAAGAACGACGCAGCCGCTTCGGTGTCGTTCGTCTCCAATTCCAGCCAGACATCGGCATGACTTAGGTTCGGCACGCTATCAATCCACAGGCGATTCGGGCCGAATTGAAAAATGCAGCCGTCCTTTTCCTCCTCGATCAACGGCAGCCCCAGGGTGTCCCGATAAAAGGCAACGGTCTGCTCGTAGGTGTGGCTCGGGCACTTAATCGCGATGTTCGCGCCGCCTGAAAACTGCGGCCCTTCGAGTTTGGCAACCATGGCTTCGCCGATATTAAACGGTTAAACGTTTAAATCAGTAACAGCGCTCGCAAAATTCCACGACTCCATCGTTCCATTAGCTGTCGCCTGTTCCGCCCGGCTCGGTCATTTTGAGCGGGTCAAGAGCACGCTCGAGTTCGTGTTCTGGCAAAATGCTTTTTTCTCGGGCTATCTCGCGGACCGTTCGTCCGGTCCTGGCGCTCTCCTTCGCAATTTCGGCCGCGCGATCGTAACCGATCTTTGGCGAGAGGCTGGTCACCATGGCCATCGAAAGCTCCACTAGTTCGCGGCAGCGTTCCTCGTTAGCCACGATACCTCGTACGCATTTCTCGGTGAAAATATCCACCACGTTCGCGAGCAAGCGGATGGATTCGAGGATATCGTACGCCATCACCGGCATCATCACATTGAGCTCGAAGTTTCCGTTCGCGCCAGCCCAGGTGATCGTTCCGTCGTTACCGATCACTTGTGCGCACACCATCATCAGCGATTCGGCCATCACTGGGTTTACTTTTCCCGGCATGATCGAGCTGCCCGGTTGCGTGGCGGGCAGTTGAATCTCGCCGATTCCGCACCGAGGCCCACTGCTAAGCCAGCGAATGTCGTTCGCTATTTTAAAAAGAGTTACGGCGATCGTTTTTAAATGGCCGCTCGCTTCTACAACTGCGTCCTTGCCGCCTTGCGCTTCGAAATGATTTTTCGCTTCGTAGAATTCTATCCCGGTGCGCTGGTTGATGTGCTGCAACGCTTTCTTAGGAAAATCGATATGGCGATTCAGACCAGTGCCGACTGCGGTGCCGCCAAGCGCAACTTCGCGCAAAGCTTCGATCGCTTTCTCCGCCCGCGCCTTCGCATACGCGACCTGCTGCGCGTAGCCGGAGAATTCCTGTCCCAGCCGCACCGGCGTCGCGTCCATCAAATGCGTGCGCCCAATCTTCATGACGTGCCAGAATTCCTTGGCCTTGGTTTCGAGAGCGCTGTGCAATTTTTCGAGGGCGGGCACCAGCTCGTTTTTCAATTGTTCAGCGGCGCTGATGTGAATCGCCGAGGGAATCACGTCGTTGCTCGATTGCCCCATGTTGACATGATCGTTGGGATGAACAGGATCGTGCGATCCGATTGATTTCCCAGACAATTGCGCCGACCGGTTCGCGATCACTTCGTTCGCGTTGGTGTTGGTGCTCGTGCCTGAGCCAGTCTGGAAAATATCGAGCGGAAAATGGTCGTCGAGCTTTCCTTCGGCGACTTCTTCGGCCGCCTTTGTAACGGCCTTTGCTCGGTTTGCGTCGAGTAAACCTAACTCCTGGTTTGCCTTCGCCGCCGCCCATTTGATTAAACCCAAAGCGCGAATGAACGGACGCGGAAATCGGTAACCGCTTACCGGAAAATTCAAAACTGCGCGATGTGTAGACGCGCCATGGAGAGCATGCGCGGGCACAGTCATCTCGCCCATCGAATCTTTTTCGATTCGCGTCGGTTTTTCCGTCATTCCGAACGCTCAGCGCCGACGCCAGCGAGGCGCGAACGGCTTTTCGACTTCGTAGAGGTGCGTCCAGCGCCTTGTGCGGATGGTGTTTTGTGAAACACCGTAATAAACATCGGCGGGATGTTTTGTAGAAAATACTCCGATTCGTCGCGCTGGAAAACAGTGGCGTGTTGCTTCAACTCATTGGTGACCTGGTAAATGATAAATTTGCCATCCGGCTTAAGCGCATCGTACGTCTTCCGCAGCAGAGCGCGTTTCTTCTCGATCTTGAGAATACTGAAAGGAATGCCGGAGAGAATGTAATCGCACGAATCGAATCCGCGGCGTTTCAGCTCGTACGGCAACGAGGCTGCATCGCCATGAATCACATGCACCCGACGATCGCCGGCAAATTGCCGTTCCAATGCTCTTGCCAGCTGTGCGTCGAGTTCAAACAGGAGCAAGTGCGAATCCGGTGTCATTCGTCGCGCGATCTCACGCGAGTGCACGCCTTCGCCCGGCCCGTACTCTGCGATCACGCGCGGCTGGGTGAAATCCATTTTGCTGGCGACGCGTTCCACCATTGCCTTGGAGCTGGGTACGATCGACGCGATTTGGAACGGCCGCTTCAGAAAACGCTTGAAAAAAAGTGTGCTCACGCGGAGCGAAATGTTCGTCTGAGGTGTTCTGGTTGTCCAGTATCGATCTGATCGGTGACCAATGCCTGTGATTAGTTCTCCTGGGTCTTGACTGATTACTCTTCACCGATCAGTTATCACTTCTGACTTCCATGCGCGGTTAGCTCAGTGGTAGAGCACTACCTTGACACGGTAGGGGTCAGAGGTTCGAAACCTCTACCGCGCACCATTTTTCCACGGTGCAGCGACGCTTCAACGTTCGATGTACTTAGCGGTGTTAGCTTGGTGAAGGAGGAGTCGGTGGTAATGCCGGTGCGCTTGTGGGCCGCTTCTCAACCAGAGTCGCCACAGCCGGGCGAAGGTTCATCAAATTCTTAAGCAGGTTAAACCAAAACGGCGCGCCGAGTGTCAGCAGTCCCGCGCTCAATGCAAGCCCGAATAAGTGATTGAACCACCACAATTTTTCGGCCGGCCAGCGCGCCAACCAACCACGCGGCAACAGTTCAAATCCAGTGCTATCGATCCTCTCCTTTAAATCCGCGAACGCTTTGTCGCGTGCGTCGGCATCGAGTTGACCCTGCACAGCGGGGCCCTGCTCAAGCGTGCCAGGCGCTGCTTTCACAAGCGCTTCTACAAGCTTTGGCTCGTGGCGTAGTTTGTCATAAACCTCGACCGTATCGAGTTGCAGAAGAACGCTCACCAAAACCGCCGCTACGATTGTGACCATCCGCACGTGAATCTGGAACCATTGTTCGGCCCGATCTTGTGCACTGCCGAACCAGCGCTGAAACCGATCGTAAGCCTGCGTGGTCGCGCGCTCCACCGTCGCACCGAAGCTTCCAAGCGCGTCGAGAACGGCTTTCTGCTGTTCAGGTGCGAATATCTTTGCAGCCGCTGCGATGTCCTTCAACTTTGTCCGCGATTCGACCGCCGGCAGATCCAACCGGTGCAGAGCTGCGACCAATCCTCGCGCCTTTTCAGGCAACTCCTTGGGAATGTCCAGCAACTGGGCCTCTTCAGGAGTCATTTCCCTCATCTCCTGAAGGACGCGATAGATTTCGTCTGGCCGGATCGCCGTCGCGATCTGCATTGGACCACCCCACGGTATCGCCCAAAATCCCCATGGCGTTTCGCGATTGGGAATTACGTTCGGAATTGTGACTGCCGCTTTCGCATCGTTCACTTCGGCAGTCGCCTTGCTGATTGCGTCGGCGCGGGCCGGATCGTCTAGTCTGCGCAATGTGGCATCACGAAGCTTTCTCTGAGCGGCAATGAACTTTTGTGCGTTCTCGTCCAGGCTTCGGTTTTTTTTCTGCCAGAGTGAATCGCTGAAAATTGGATCGCGTAAGATTTGTGCCGCCAACGAATGCGCATACTTGCCTATGGTCGGATCGATAGTTTGAAACGTAAGCGCAAGCGCATTTGCCAGGTTCTTACCGCGCAAGGAAAGCGCCGCTGAGACCATCTGCACAACAAGTGTGATCAGCAGGCTAAGAACCGTCATGATCACCGCGAAGGCAATCACGGTATCGAGCGTGTTTAGCATAAAGACGGTACAGCTTCCTACGGCACGAAAGTCCGGTCACTTACAGAGAGTTTGTTCACGTGGGCCGTGTTGCCGTTACCTTTATTGGTTTGGCAAATGTCAGACAAGAGCAAAAGGGCAGTGAGCGCCGCGCCGGCAAACCGCCATTGATTTTGCTTCAAGCATCGAAAAGCTGTATCAACAGCAATTGGTTCAAGATCCCAACCTGCAGCCAATGTCTGAACTCCCTCAATTAAGCGGTGCGATTGAAGCGGCAACGCAGACTCTTCGCGCACTTTCCAGCCTCGAACCACAAATGGCCGAAGCTGCCGGTGTGATCGATCATTGTTTGCGCGCCGGAAACAAGCTGCTTGTTTGCGGCAATGGCGGCAGCGCGGCTGATGCATCGCATTTTGCCACCGAACTCGTGGTGCGTTTTGCCAAAGAGCGGCGCGCGCTTCCGGCGATTTGCCTCACGAGCGATAGCGGAATTCTTACTGCCGCTGGGAATGACTATGGTTTCGATGAGATCTTTGCGCGTCAGGTAGCCGCATTCGGTGTCCCGGGCGATCTGCTCATTTGTCTTACCACTTCGGGCAAATCCAGCAACGTGGCGCGGGCTCTGCAAGAAGCGAAGGCACGTCAAATCAAGACGATCGCGTTTCTCGGGCGCGATGGCGGATCGATGGTTGGCATCGCTGATCTCGATCTTTTGGTCAAAAGCGATTCAACGGCACGAGTTCAGGAAGCCCACCAGCTTTTGCTTCACGTGCTATGCGAGATAATCGAATCGCGGCTGTGCAACACGTAGCGCCGACGCAGAGAGCACCACAGATTAGTCGGAATTTTTCAGCAACCGTTCGCGCTCCCGGTCCAACTGCCGCCGTTCACTGGCCGTAAGGCTTCCAATTCCAAACTTGGAAATTTTGTCGAGGATCGGATCGATCGAGGTGTAAACGTCTTCCGGGTCCGAGCGGCTGCCGACGGTGCGCGCTCGTGGTTTCGGGAGGACATGATACTTCGGCTTGGGAGCAAAGCGCGCTTTAAAGTCATTCCACCACGCGAGCTCTGGGCCAGCGCCGTTCAGCTCGACAAACAGAAATGCCACACCAATGCTCGTCCAGAGCACCATCAGATCACTCCAAGCGTGATAAGCGAGCAGTTGAAAGGTGTAAACGGCGGCAAGAATCAGCGCGATCCACTTCGCCATTATCCGCAGCAACAATTCCACTCGCGGGTAGATCGTGGCGAACGCAATGAATATTCCGAAGTGCAACTCAGGCGAACCGGCAATCGCACATCGTTCCCAGAGTCCCCAGATCGTTAATAACGCTGCGGGTGTGACCAGCAAAAAAACATAGAGCGCGATGTAAGCGCGTCTCCCTAGAAAACGTTCTACTTCTCGCCCGAAGACAAATAGAAGGTACATCTCGACCGCGAACCAAAGCAGCCCCGACGGCGCATGAACGAATGCGTACGTGAACAGCCGCCACACCTGGCCGGTCGACCAAATTGCGGCGCTATCAAATTGCAGCCAAAGCAAAATAGATCCGGCTCCGAACGCTACGAGGAGGGCGGCCAGAATCGCAGCCGCCACGTGCACGCCGACCAGCATCGTGGTCACATCGACAGGATATCGCCCCATCCACGCTACCGGCCGATAATCATCGGACGTGGTCACCCCGAACATGTTTTCAATTAATGCCTCGCAATGTCCTTGTGCAAGTGAAACGACAGATTCTGCGTCCCAAATTGCCCGCGGTTGTACTTCGTAATTCTGTAGAGTGTGATTGATCAAACCATCACGCCCTAGCCTCGACGGGGGCAGATTCATGGTTAAAGTGGGCAGTTTCGTTCGATGAAGAATCTTGCCCCCGCCATATCCCCGCCGACGGGAATCGGTGATGCAAAGCCCTCCAACAAGGCTGTGCTCGATTGGGTGCACGAAATCGCGACGCTGACACAACCAGAAAACATTTTCTGGTGTGACGGGTCGGAGCGCGAGAAGGACTTTCTGATCGCTGAGTCGCTCAAGCAAAACGTACTGATCGAGCTGAATGAGAAGAAAGTTCCGCACTCGTATCTGCATCGGTCTGATCCGAACGACGTCGCGCGTGTCGAGCAGTGTCACTTTCGTGTGCACGCCAACAAAAGAGCAAGCCGGGCCGACAAACAACTGGGCCGAGCCGGCAGAGACCTACGCGAAACTTCGGAGCCTTCTCAGCGGCGCGATGCGCGGACGCACGATGTTCGTCATTCCCTATCTGATGGGACCCGTGGATTCGCCGCTGGCCAAGATTGGTTTCGAGATCACCGATTCCAAGTATGTCGTCCTTAGCTTGAGGATCATGACGCGTATGGGAGAAATTGCCCTCAAAAGGCTCGGCAACGATCCGAGTGCAGAATGGAACCGTGGCGTACACTCATTGCTGGATATAAATCCTGAGCGCCGGTTCATTTGTCATTTTCCGCAGGACAATACGATCATCTCAGTTGGCTCAGGTTATGGCGGCAACGTTTTGTTGAGCAAAAAGTGCCTGGCCTTGCGCATCGGCTCATATCTGGCGCGCAAACAGAATTGGATGGCCGAGCACATGCTGATCCTCGGGGTGGAATCACCCGAAGGACGCAAACATTATGTGGCTGCTGCGTTCCCCAGCGCATGCGGCAAGACGAATTTCGCGATGCTCATTCCGCCCGCGCATTTCCAAGGCTGGAAGGTGACCACTGTTGGGGATGACATCGGCTGGATGCAAATCCGCGACGGCCGTTTGTACGCGGTTAATCCGGAGAATGGCTATTTCGGCGTCGTCCCCGGAACCAGCTATAAATCGAACTCGAATGCGATGGGATCGATCGCGCACAACACAATTTATACCAACGTGGCTCTTACCGACGACGGCGACGTATGGTGGGAGGGCAAAGATGGCGAACCGCCGGCACATACAATCGATTGGCGCGGAAACGACTGGACACCGCAATCACAAGAAAAAGCTGCGCATCCGAATAGCCGGTTCACCACGCCGATGCGCAACAATCCGGCTCTGGATCCGGACGTGGAGAAAGGTGAAGGCGTGCCGATCAGCGCGATCATTTTCGGGGGCCGTCGCAGTGATACTGCGCCGCTGGTTTATCAAGCCTTCGACTGGGACCATGGCGTGTATTTAGGTGCGACAATGGCGTCGGAAACCACCGCAGCCGCCACCGGCGCGATAGGCCGAGTGCGGCGCGATCCAATGGCGATGCTGCCGTTCTGCGGATACAACATCGGCGATTATTTTCAGCACTGGCTCGACATTGGAAAACAGCTCACCAATCCGCCTCTGATTTTTAACGTGAATTGGTTTCGCAAAGGCGCAGACGGAAAATTCCTCTGGCCTGGTTTTGGTGAAAACATGCGCGTGCTCAAATGGATCATCGATCGGTGTGAGGGAAACGGTGGCGCACTCAAGTCGCCAATCGGTTGGCTGCCGAGTCCGCACGATCTCGATCTGGCTGAGCTAAATATCGATCACAATGCCGTTGACGAACTCCTTGGGCTCGATCACGAAGAATGGCAAAAAGAGATCGCTGCTCACAAAGAATTTTTCGATTCGTTAGGCGGCGTGGTGCCGGAAGAATTGCAACAACAACGCGAGCAACTCGCCGCGGGATTTAATTTGTAGGGGACGCTGATAGCGTCCCGGGAACCCAACGGCTTCCCCTGCAGCGAGGCTGAATCGGGACAAAATTTGCGAAGCGACCGGCGATCTGGAACTGTCTCCAGTGGGTTCGAAGATCGGGAACAAGCAGCGGGTTATTTCTCCGGCGCCAAATAATTGCATTGAGATTCGCGGCGCACGCCAAAACAATCTCAAGGGGATCGACGTCGATCTTCCCCTGGGAAAATTGACCGTCGTCACCGGCCCGAGCGGCAGCGGCAAATCGAGTCTGGCGTTCCAGACAGTTTACGCTGAAGGCCAGCGACGTTACGTCGAAACGTTCAGTCCATATATGCGGCAGTTCCTGGATCGAATGGACAAGCCGCGCGTGGACGATATCCGCGGCATCCCGCCCGCGGTCGCAATTGAGCAGTCGAACCCTGTCAAAACTTCCCGATCAACCGTTGGCACAATGACGGAAATCAATGATTACTTAAAACTTCTCTGGCCGCGCATTGCGCGTGCGTTCTGTCCGACCTGCAATCGTGAAATTCGACCGGAAACAGCGCAATCGATTGCGGAGCAAGTGTTCTGTCATTTCCAGGGTAGGGGCAGTTCACCGAACGGCCCGCGGGCGATTGAGGTCAATCGCCCCTACCTCGGTGCGGATAATGAAAAGATCGTTCTCATTACGTTTTGGGTAGCAGTCCCATCGAAGGCGGAGCCGAGGGAATTTTTGGATTTCCTGCAACAGCAAGGCTATCTGCGCCTTTGGATCGACAATAAAATCCTGCGGGTCGACGATCCAAATCCAAAAATTAAACGACTCGGTGCGCGTGTGCAGGTCATTCAGGATCGGATCGCCGTTACCGCGGAAAATCGCACCCGTTTGGTCGAAGGAATCGAGACAGCGCTTCGCTTCGGCAAAGGCAAAATCAATGTCGTTCAGATTTCAGAAAACGCCGAACACCCGACGCCCACCGTCCAACGTCGAATCGATAACCGTCCCGTCCGCCGGAGCCTTGGCGAAGGCGGGTCACTCATCACCGATCGTGGTTTTCCGTTCTCCACCGGTTGGCACTGTGCCTGGTGCGATTTAGATATTCGCCCGCCGACGGTCGGGCTTTTCAGTTTTAATAATCCGCTCGGGGCTTGTCCAGACTGCCGCGGCTTCGGGCGAACCATTGCGATTGATCTAAACAAGGCGATCCCCGATCGCAGCTTGAGCATTAAACAAGGCGTGGTGCGCGTTTTTCGCGGCGCCGAGTTCGGCGAATCCCAGAAGGATTTGCTCCGCGCGTGCGCCCGCGAAGACATCAACGTTAACGTGCCGTTCGATGAATTGCCCAAAGCCGATCAGGATTTCGTCATCGAAGGCGAGAAGCGATCAGGCGAATACAGCGAAGAAGATTACGAGGATGATCGCTGGTATGGAGTGCGCGGCTTTTTTCGCTGGCTGGAAAGTAAGACCTACAAAATGCACGTGCGAGTCTTGCTCAGCCGCTACCGCGCATACGTCACTTGTCCTAAATGCAACGGCGGTCGCTACCAACCCGAAGCGCGGAATTACAAGATCCGGGGAGCGCAGGCGGCCTCCCGTGCTGTTTCCGCCCGCTCGCCGGAAACTCTTCTGACTCTTCCGGAATTCCAGGCACTCTCGATTTCCGACGCTCGTGATCTTCTGCGCACGATCGAAAGTTCGCCTAACGACAAAACAGCGCAGATGTTGCGCGACGAAATTTGCGCGCGCCTCAACTATTTGTGTGAGGTCGGTGTCGGTTATCTCACCCTCGATCGGTCCACCCGCACGTTGAGCGGCGGTGAAGTGCAGCGGGTAAATCTCACCACCTGCCTAGGCGCTTCGCTGGCAAACACGCTTTTTGTGATGGACGAGCCGAGCATTGGATTACACCCGCGTGATGTTGGTCAACTGGTGCGCGTGATGCATAATCTTCGCGACAAAGGGAACACCTTGCTCGTGGTCGAGCACGAGGAACAAATCATCCGTGCAGCGGACAATTTGATCGATCTCGGTCCAGGGCGGGGTGAGCAGGGCGGCGAATTAATTTGGAATGGACCGCTGGAGCAATTTTTGAATGGAGCCGGCGCGCCCTCGTGTCAGTTACTCATGGTCCCGCGGCGCGAGGGCGCGCCGGCCCCATCGTTGACGCGCGATTATCTTACCAAGCGCAAGTCCATCTCGGTTCCGAAGTTGCGGCGAAGCTGGACTTCATCAATCAAGATCCTCAGCGCTCGACAGCACAATCTGAAAAATGTCGATGTCGAGCTGCCGCTCGGGGTCTTCACATGCGTAACTGGAGTATCCGGGTCCGGCAAATCCACTCTCATTCACGATGTGCTGTACCGAAATCTGCTGCGCGCCAAGGGGCAATCCTCGGATCAGGAATCTGGCGCCTGCAAATCCATCACCGGCGCGCACCGAATTACCGATGTGGTGATGGTCGATCAGTCACTGCTTGCTCGGACGCCCCGTTCGACTCCGATTCTTTATCTCGGTTTATTTGATCAAGTCCGCGAATTGTTCGCTGCGCAACCGGAGGCGATGGCGCAGGGACTGACCGCCGGCGCGTTTTCATTTAACTCCGGTAACGGCCGTTGCGAACGTTGCTGCGGCACAGGGTACGAAAAGATCGAGATGCAATTCTTAAGCGATCTTTATGTGCGCTGCGCAGAATGCGAAGGCAAACGTTTCCAGCCGCATGTGCTGAAGGTGCGGCTGCACGAGAAATCGATTCACGACGTCCTTGAGCTCACGATCAGCGAAGCCATCGATTTTTTTGCGCAAAGCGTCGAAGACTGCGGCTCGGGAATTTCCGACGGCCTCAAGGTTCTCGGCGAAGTGGGGCTTGGTTATCTGCGGCTGGGTCAGCCGTTGAACACCCTCTCCGGTGGCGAATCGCAGCGGCTGAAGCTAGTCGGACATTTAGCGGATGCTTCCGACGCGCGTAATTTATTCATTTTCGACGAGCCAACCACGGGACTCCATTTCGATGATGTGGCGATGCTGCTGCAATTGTTTCAGCGGCTTGTGGATCGCGGACATTCCCTGGTGGTGATCGAGCACAATCTGGAGGTGATCAAAAGCGCCGATTGGATCGTGGATCTCGGGCCGGAAGCTGGTGAAGGCGGCGGTGAAGTCGTGGCAACTGGAACGCCGGAACAAATTGCGCAAGCCGAGAGCTCGCACACCGGGAGATTCTTGCGACGCCTTCTGTCGGAATTTCCCAAACCGTTGCGTGTCATCCCGAGCCGCGAAGACGGAAAGGGACCTCACGAAAGCTTGCATGGGTTTGAAAGGTCCTTCGGTTATGCTCAGGATGACAGCGTAGACTTAGCGCGAGCGGCAGAAATAGCTCCTCGATTTGGCGCAAGGCATCGCAACGGCGCGATCCATGTGCACGGCGCTCGAGAACACAATCTTAAAAACATCGCTCTAAAAATTCCTCGGGAACAACTGGTGGTCATCACGGGGCTGAGTGGTTCCGGCAAATCGACGCTGGCATTCGACATCCTGTTCGCTGAGGGACAACGCCGATTTCTCGACAGCATGTCGCCTTATGCGCGGCAATTCGTGGAGCAACTCGAAAAACCAGATGTCGATCTGGTGAGCGGCTTGCCCCCCACGGTGGCCATCGAGCAGCGTGTGACTCGTGGCGGAGGTAAATCGACTGTCGCGACGGTGACTGAGGTCTATCATTTCCTTCGCTTATTATTCGCAAAAACCGGAACGCAGTTTTGTCCGGGCTGCGATTTGCCTGTGGAAAAACAGAGTCCGGCTTCAATTGTGAAACAGCTCGAGACGGCTGCGAAACGTGGTCCCCTGAAGGTCCTCGCGCCGCTGGTGAAAGCTCGCAAGGGTTTTCACACCGACGTCGCCCGTTGGGGGGAACGTCAGGGATTCGACACCCTGTACGTGGACGGAAAACTCGTTCCAATCTCGCAATTCCGGAAACTGGAGCGTTTCAAAGAACACACCATCGATGTGGTGGTGGGCGTGATCGATCGGCGGCGAATCGCTAGTGCACGCGAGATTACCCGACGCGCCCTTGAGATTGGCCGAGGTACAGCGCGTCTGCTCGATTCAAAAAATCGCCTGACCGTCGTGAGCACCGAGATGAGTTGCCCAAATTGTGGCCGCGCTTTTGAGGAACTGGATCCACGTTTGTTCTCGTTTAACTCGCCGCATGGCATGTGCGAAGAATGCGGCGGGTTCGGCGAAATTTGGGACCCCGATGTGCAAACGGGAGCGAACCGCGACGGCGAATCTGTTCTGGAAAACGAGCTTGCGGCCGAACGCGAATCCGAATGGATAGACGAAACCGAAGCGCGCCAATGTCCAAGCTGTCACGGTTCACGTTTAAACGCGGAGGCGGGTCATGTGCGGGTGCAAGGCTACACCATCAATCAATTTACGGATCTCTCAGCGAGCGAAGCGGCGCGCGCGATTCGGAAGGTAAAATTCAAAGGGAGAGATCAGACCATCGCCGCCGGTCTCATTCCCGAGATTGAACAACGACTACATTTCATGGAAACAGTCGGACTCGGTTATCTCGCGCTGGGGCGCTCCGCAAAAACCTTGAGTGGTGGTGAGTCACAGCGAATCCGTTTGGCTGCGCAACTCGGCTCAAATTTGCGCGGTGTGCTTTACGTACTGGACGAGCCAACGATTGGTTTGCACCCGCGCGACAATCAGCGCTTGCTCGAAACACTCACGACGCTGCGGAACAAGGGCAATTCATTAATCGTGGTGGAGCACGACGAAGAAACGATGCGGCGCGCCGATCACATCGTGGATCTGGGGCCGCGCGCAGGAATTCACGGCGGCGAAGTGGTGGTGAGCGGAACGCTCAGCGATATCCAAAAAAATCGAAACTCCGAAACCGCGCGTTGCTTGAAATCGCAGCCGTGTCATCCAATCCGGGGTTCACGCCGCTCGCTGCGTGATGTCGAAAACTGGATTGAGATTCGTAGCGCCCGCGCAAACAATTTGAAGGATATCGATGTACGTTTCCCCGTCGACAGGCTGTCGGTGATCACCGGAATCTCCGGCAGCGGCAAATCCACGTTGATGCACGAGGAATTGTTGCCGCGTATTCGTGAGACTCTGGGGAGCGCACGCTTGCAGCGTGCTGGTGAAGGCATTCTGCCTTCACGAACTTCCCAATTGCGTCTATGGGCCGATAAGTTCGGGAAAAAAGAAGAGTTCGTCGCCGCAAAATGCGACAACCAGCATGGTATTAGCGCGCTCTCCGCGCGCTGCAAACGGCATCGAAGCCGTGTACGAAGTCGATCAGTCGCCGATAGGAAAAACCTCGCGTTCCACGCCGGGTACCTACGTGAAAGTGTTCGACGAGATTCGAAATCTTTACGCCCAATTGCCGGTGTCACGTATGCGCGGCTATTCGGCGAGCCGATTTTCATTTAATGCCGAAGGCGGTCGCTGCGAGACGTGCAAGGGCCAGGGTGTGATCAAGCTTGAGATGAACTTTTTGCCGAGCAGTTATGTCTCGTGTGAAGATTGCCACGGCCGGCGGTACAATGCGCAGACGCTGGAAATTCTCTACAATGAGAAATCGATCGGGGACGTGATGGAAATGACCATCGAAGAAGCTGCGCAATTCTTTTCCGCGCATCCGAAAATCGCCCGCCCACTTTCACTCCTGGTTGATACCGGGCTTGGATATCTGAAGCTTGGCCAACCGAGTCCGACTCTAAGCGGTGGCGAAGCGCAGCGCCTTAAGCTCGTGACGCAATTGAAACGCGGTGTGAGTCGCGCGGCAAACGAGCGGATTCGAAAAATGCGCAAGCCCGGATCGACATTGTATTTGCTGGAGGAACCAACCATTGGCCTGCACATGGCGGACATTGAATTGCTCCTTAACGTGCTGCACCGGCTCGTTGACGAAGGAAACACCGTCATTGTTATCGAACACAATCTCAGTGTAATTGCCGAAGCCGATTACATCGTCGATCTCGGGCCGGAAGCGGGCGCCAACGGCGGCGAAATAGTCGCCTGCGGAACGCCGGAACAAGTGGCAAAGAGTCGAGTCAGCCGGACCGCACCTTTTTTGCGAAAAATTTTGAACACAACGCGTTCAAGGGTCGCGCTGTCATCCTGAGCGGACCGAAGCGGAGTCGAAGCATCCCGCGGAATTAGCTACGTTTCGCCACGGGATTCCTCGACTTCGTGCGGAATGACAGCCAGAATCGCGCCGCAAATGTTCGCGTACTATCTGCACAACCTCGATCCGATTATTTTCCGGATCTACGACAACGTGGGACCCCGATGGTATGGGCTCGCTTATGTGCTTGCGTTTGTATCGAGCTATTTTCTTTTCCTTTGGTTGTCCAAGCGCGGGTATGCCGATCTGCCGCCGCAACGCGTTAGCGATTTCATAACGGGCTGCGCATTATTCGGCGTCATCATTGGCGGACGTCTTGGCTATGTTTTCTTCTACAAGCCGGAAATGTTGCGAGAGCCGTTGTCGATTTTGCGCGTGTGGGAAGGCGGGATGTCGAGTCACGGCGGGATGCTTGGCTTATTGCTGTTCACGTTTTATTATGCGCATCGTCACAAAATTTCGTGGCTGAACCTTGGCGACAATCTCGTGGTAACTGCGCCGCTCGGATTGTTCTTCGGACGATGCGCGAATTTCATTAATGGCGAGTTGTACGGGCGGATCGCGAATGTTCCGTGGGCGATGCAATTCCCGAAGGAACTGCTCGATCATCCTCAGGAAGCGGAGCGTGCAGTCGCAGCATGCGCGGCGATCGATCCATCATTGACCACACCAGATGCAATCATCGGCGCAGTGCGCAGTCAATCAGGGGTCGCGAATGCGCTGCGCTCAATTCTGTCGCCGCGGCATCCGTCGCAACTTTATGAGGCTTTCTTCGAAGGTGTCGCGTTGTTCGCGATTTTGTGGTTTGTGCGAACCCGCACGCGCCAACCCAATGGCGTTTTGACCGGATTGTTTTTCATTTGTTACGCGATTTTTCGAATCGTAGTCGAAAATTTTCGCGAACCCGATGCCGAATTGATCGGGCCGTTCACGCGCGGCCAATTCTTTTCGTTTTTCCTGATCGTGATTGGCGCCGCGTTTGTCGTGATGGCGAAAAGACACCCGACATTCGCGAAGAGGATCTCCTCATAGCTTTGTGTCATGTCGACCGAAGTCGAGACATCCTGTGGCGGAATTCAACGGTACTTTCGCGGGATCCTTCGACGCCGCTTCGCTTCGCTTTGGATGACAGCGCTTTTAGGTGGCGCTTTTGTCGGAGTAGGTTATTACTAATGCCGGTGACGCGGGGATGCTCTTTCCGGAAATCGTAGCGGCCGGCGGCGGTCTGCTGTTTGCGTTCGATCACGCGACAATCGCGGGCAAAATCGTTCTCACTCTACTGGCAATCGCATCGATTTTCAGTTGGTCGATCATGATCACGAAACTTCGTGTGATCCGTTTCGCGCGGAGACAGAACGCTCGTTTTCTCGCTGCTTTTCATAAAGACCGCCAGCCACTGCGTCTTTTTGAGAAAAATGCACGTTTTCCCGGCGCTCCCGTTTTCAATGTGTATCGCGCAGGATGTGAGGAAATGACATTCCATTTGCTCGGATCATCCGAGGTCGATGACACCTTCCGCGCTCGACTCGAGATCGCGGACAAAATTTCACCGGCGCAAATGGGGGCGGTCAACGCCGCGATGGAACGCGCGGTCGGCGAGACAGCGCTTTCGCTCGAGTCGCAGATGATTCTGCTCGCTACCGCCGTCAGCGGTTCGCCTTTTCTTGGATTGCTCGGCACGGTCTGGGGCGTGATGGACGCATTCACCGGAGTGGCGGAAGCAGGTTCGCCCAATCTCGTCGCGATGGCGCCCGGCGTATCCGGCGCATTGATTACGACCGTTACGGCACTCTGTGTCGCGATTCCGGCGATGTTTGGTTACAACTTTCTCGTTACCAGCATTCGCGGAATTATCGTGGAGATGGACAATTTTGCCGCCGAGCTCGCATCCGAGTTCGAGCACAAGTACGTCGATCACGGGCCGCGGGAATCAGCTTTTCGCAGATGAGACGCATGCTTGCTTGGTTGAACATTGAGCGTTCGGCGTTGGGCGTTCGGCCTTTTCTGCAAATGCTTTTCAACGTCCAACGCCCGACGTCCAACTCCGAACGTCGAAGAAACGGCAGATGAGACGCTACTCGCAACGCAACAATCTCTCCTCGTTGAGCGAGATCAATATCACGCCGCTGCTGGATCTCGCTTTTGTATTGCTCATCATTTTCATGATTACCACGCCGCTGCTTGAAAGCAGCATGAACCTGGTGATCCCATCCAGTGGCACGAAGAATCCGCCCATCAAGGTTTCGCAGGTGCAAACAGTCTCCATCGATCGCAGCGACACGATCCGGTTCAATAATCAGGTGATGGACATGGGAGGTCTGACGACGCAGTTGGTGCAGTTGAAACAGGCGAATCCGGATATCGCCATTGTGATTCGCCCCGATCGCGATCTGCCCGTGCAAAAATTGATCGGAGTGATGGATGCCTTGCAACGGGCGGGAATCACCAAGGTCGGTATCGCCACGAAAGCAGAAGCGAATTAAATGGCGAAAGAGCCGCCTTCGCAAAGATACGCTGGGCCAGGCGGCCGTTTTTGGGGAAACGTGTTCTTGATCGCGCTGGCGCACCTTGCGCTGATCTTAGGACTGATCCGCTGGAGTGCGGCAGCGAAGGCGCCATCGAATCCAGAGAACATCGTGTGGTTAGGTGCCGCGGGAGATCCCTCGGCAGACGAATTTCAAAAACAGGAATCTCCATTAGCAACGCAGGGAGCCACGAACAATGAATCCAGCGAGGAACAGGATGAAGTCGCTGACCCAAATCCTATGGCAAGCGCCAAAAGTGAGATCGAATTGCCAACGGCTACTCCGAAACCGACGCCAACAGCAACACCGCTGCCGAAGCCGAGCGCCACGCCTACAGTAAAAGCCAAGACAACCTCAAAACCAATCCCGAAACCAACTCCCAGAAAAAAGCTGCTGGCGAAAGCTTCTCCAAAACCGGCGGCAAAACCCAAGTCTAGTCCAACGAAAGCGAACCCTACGTCGGAGAAAAAGAACCAAATTGTGCTCGCGAAAAAAGATTCCTCCTCTCACAGCGGAAGCGGGCAAAGCGCATCAACAGGCAAAGCTGGCGGCGCCGGGGGGGGAAGCAGTGGGTCCGAATTTGGGTGGTATGGCAACATGTTGCATGATCGTTTTTACAGTGCCTGGATCCAGCCGACTACGAATGTGCCTTCAGGCTCAAAAATTTCGACACTGGTCAACGTGCAAATCGAAAAGGATGGCCGCGTTTCGAAATTCGGCATCGCCAAACCATCCGGGAACGCCACAGTGAATGAATCGGTGGCAGCGGTTGCGAAACAAATCAGCCACGTCGATCCGCCGCCGACGGGGCTAATCAAGGGCGATCACTACGACGTAAAAATTAATTTCGAACTGAATACCGAGCAGAAACAGGAGGACTGATCCAGAAGATTCTTCGGCGAGAATGCCGGAAGCGGCATTCAAGCGCGCGTGCTCCTGAAGAATCTACACTGCGAATTTCTCTTCGATGAGACGGTGCAAATGCTCAGCTATCGCTGGATGATCCAGCCGCTTGATGACTTCGTCCAGAAAGCCGGTGACGAGGAGACGCTGGGCTACGTTTCTGGGAATCCCACGAGTGCGCAGATAGAATAGTTCGTCTTCATCAATTTGGCCGGATGTTGCGCCATGAGTGCAACGGACGTTGTCAGCGAGAATTTCCAGACCGGGCATTGAATTGGCCTCTGCGTCGTCGCTCAAAAGAACGTTGCGAACTTTTTGATAAGCGTCGGTGAAATGAGCGTGCGGCTCCACGCGGATGAGCCCCCCGAAAATCGTGCGGGCGCGATCGTCGAGCGCGTTTTTGTAAAGCAAGTCACTCGCTGTGTGTGGCGACACGTGGTCCTGCAGCGTGCGCGCGTCGAATTCCTGCTGATGTTTGGCGACAGCGACAGCGAGCAGATCGCTGCGGCCGCCTTCGCCAATGAGACGGCTCAGACTTTCGAACCGCGAATATTTTGCGCCCACATGCAAATTCAGGCTCATCGCTGAAGCATCGTGATCGACCACTGTCGAGTTCATTTGTAATGCGATCACGTTACTCGCCCATTCCTGCGCGCAGACGTAAGTCACCTTCGCACCAGGCCCTGCGATAAGATCGTTGACGCCACAGGCGAAGCCCGATGCCGTTGGGCTGCACGATCGGAAATGCTCGATCACCGTGACCTTCGCCAGTTCGTCGGCGACGAGAAGCAGATGTGGGAATATCGACACGTTGTCGTGCCGCAGCCAATGGAAGATTTCGATTGGCAATTCGATTTCGAGCCCGCGTGGCACGAACAGGAACGTTCCCGTCGAGACCAGTGCTTTGTGTAACGCGGCAAACTTTGCCGAGCCAAGCTTCGCTTCGGTGGACATGAAATATTTCCGGAAGAGATCGGCGTGCTCCACTATGGCGCGCTCAAGCGGTTGGAAAATTACACCGCGCTTTTTCAGGTCGTCAGAAACGACGTCGCGCTCAACCAGTTGGTCGTTCGCGAAGATCATTCGACCTGCGTACTGCTCGAGGCCGCGCGAATATACTAGAATATTTTTGCGGTCATCTTCAGAAAGCGGCGGACTGGTTTTGAACGGCGCCAGATCGAGGAGACCGACATTGGAGAATCGCCATGCCTGATTTTTTCGGGTCGGCTGCGGCAAAGATTCGAATTGATCCCATGCCGCATGTTGCTCGTCGCGGAACCACTGCGGCAAATCGCGCAGCTCACGTAAGCCTGAGAGAATGGACGCGGCCTGTTGTTGACCTGTGACTAACGACATAGTTCCAAACGCGCTGGAGAGTAGCGGATAAGTCCTCGCCCGCCGCGACGGGCCAGAGGCTCGCGCTACCTATCCGACGGAGCCTTCCATTTCGAGCTCGATCAGCCGTTTGAGCTCGACGCTGTATTCCATGGGGAATTGGCGCACGAGATCGTTCACAAAACCGTTTACGCTCAAACTCATCGCCTGCGCCTCGCTCAAACCTCTCTGTTGCATGTAGAAAATTTGGTCCGAGCTAACCTGGCTGACGCTGGCTTCGTGCTGCACGGCATTACCAGTGCCGCGCACGGTGATTGCCGGATAAGTGTCCGTGCGCGAGGTGGCGTTGATGAGCAATGCGTCGCACTCGGTATTGTTCTTGCAATTCTTTAGATGCTTCGGCACGTGCACCAAACCGCGATAAGTGGCGCGTCCTTTGCCGATTGAGATCGATTTGGAAATGATGTTGCTG
This sequence comes from uncultured Verrucomicrobiae bacterium, assembly GCA_963805485.1. Taxonomy (GTDB): domain Bacteria; phylum Verrucomicrobiota; class Verrucomicrobiia; order Chthoniobacterales; family UBA10450; genus Udaeobacter. The sequence continues at coordinate 460,593 of CAWDUN010000004.1, forward strand.
GTTGTTTCGTCGGCGGCATGAATCATCTTCGCGCCGGTGTCCTGGTGCTGGCCATCGTTGGCAAGCGCGATGGACAAAACTTCGCCGCGCGCCTTGCGACCTTTCATAATCACGCCGGGATACTTCATTGTGAGGCGAGACCCGATGTTGCAATCAATCCATTTCACTTCGGCGTTCTCCTGAGCGAGCCCGCGTTTTGTGACCAGGTTAAAAACGTTCGACGCCCAATTCTGCACGGTAATGTACTGAATCTTCGCGCCCTTTAGCGCCACGAGTTCGACGACGGCACTGTGCAACGTTGGCGTATTAAATTTGGGCGCAGTGCAGCCTTCCATGTAGGTCACTTCCGAGCCCTCATCGGCAATGATTAGGGTGCGCTCGAACTGTCCGAAGTTTTCGGCGTTAATCCGGAAGTATGCCTGCAGCGGATGTTTCACTTTCACGCCGGGTGGGACATATATGAAAGAGCCGCCGCTAAACACAGCGGAATTGAGCGCGCTGAACTTGTTGTCGCCAACTGGAATGACTTTGCTGAACCAGGGGCGGAAAATCTCCGGATAATTTTTGAGCCCTTCTCGCGAGCCCACAAAGATCACCCCTTGTTCGCCAACAGCTTTCTTGATGTTTGAGTAAACCGCTTCGCTGTCGAACTGAGCTTCGACGCCCGCGAGGAATTTTCGCTCCTGCTCGGGAATGCCAAGTCGCTCGAAAGTGCGTTTAATGTCGTCCGGTACTTCCTCCCAAGTGCGCTTCGTTTCGGTGCCCGGGGAGAGATAATAACGGATCTTATCGAAATCGATGGCTTCGAGTTCTTTGCTCGCCCAATGCGTGGGAAGCGGCTTCTCCAAAAATGTCTTTAAGGCGCGCAAACGAAAATCGCGCACCCAATCCGGATCCTCCTTCACATCTGCGATGTAGTGGATCGTGCGCTCGCTCAATCCCGTGCCTGCGTCGCGCACGTGAGCTTCCGGGTAAAAGAAGTCGCCCTTGCCGCGATCGATATTGATGGCTGTAGTTTCGTTTTTCATTTGTTGTTACCTGGTGAATACGGGTTCGGCAGCTTGCTCACGTGCCCAATCGTAACCTCTTTCCTCGAGTTCGAGAGCGAGTTCCTTTCGCCCGCTCCTCACTATTCGCCCTCCCACCATCACATGGACATGGTCGGGAACGATGTAATTCAGGAGCCGCTGATAGTGCGTGATTAACAGTATCCCAAGGTTCGGCCCGCGCAACGAATTGACCCCGTGAGCGACGGTCTTCAGCGCGTCGATGTCCAGGCCGCTATCGGTCTCATCGAGCACGGCATAGTGTGGCTCGAGCATCGCCATCTGGAGAATTTCCGTGCGTTTCTTTTCACCGCCCGAGAACCCCTCGTTGACCGAGCGCGACGTAAACGAGCGATCCATCCCCAACAGTTCCATTTTTTCGTAGAGCCTGGCGTAGTAATCAGTGGCCTCCAGCTCTTCGCCTTCTGGCAGACGCGCTTGCAATGCCGCGCGGAGAAAATTGGCGATGGTCACGCCCGGAATCTCACTTGGATACTGGAAAGCCAGAAAGAGACCGCGTCGCGCTCGTTCATCCGGATCAAGTTCCAGAAGATTTTCGCCGTCGATCAAAACCTTCCCCGCGATTACGCGGTAATCAGGATGTCCGGCTAAAACCTTCGCCAGCGTACTTTTTCCCGAGCCGTTAGGGCCCATCAATGCGTGCACTTCGCCGCGCGGAACAGTCAGGGTAAGGCCGCGCACAATTTCCTGATCGGCGACGGCGACTCGTAGATTTTCTACTCTCAATTCGTTCATAAAGCCGGACCCAAACTATACCTCAGTTCGGGGCATTTGCGAACCGCGTAAAAGCCTTTGCCTCGCCCGCCTCGAAAGAGGCAAGGGCGCGGCCCCACCGGCGCAGCCACGTGATCGTCGAAGACGGTTTTACGGTGGCTACCCCGCATGGATTCGAACCATGAATAACGCCTCCAAAGGGCGCTGTGTTACCGTTACACCACGGGGTACCAGGAACTGTCGTTTAGATTCGCAAATTTCGACGCGGGCGCAATTTCCAAAGTGTAGTCGGTTAGTGGCTAAGATTTCGGTCCTTCCAATCGCCCATCCTTGAGGTTCACGCTCTCCAGACTTGAAACCTCGAGCAACTCGCGGCAGAAATCACGGTTGAATCAATGGCGGTGCAGCCAGATCGTAGTTGTGCCGTAGCCGACGAGGCTGGTTATGGAGCGCACGACATTCCTCAAAAACTATCGCATCCGTCTTCAATATGACGGCACGCCATACCAACCCGGTGGCATCGGTCCAGCGACGAGTTACGAAGCTGTGGATGAGAGAACAGGGGAACCAGTCTCGGTGACGCTGATCCCGGCCGCGAGTATCGATCCGGCCGAGCGGGAGGGATTTGAAGAATACATATCATCCGCGCAAAAGCTGCAGCATGTTAATATCGCCAGCATCCGCGATTTTGGGCGCGAAGGAGACGATTACGTTTACGTGTCCGAACGGCTCGCGGGTGAGACACTTGCATCATGGATACGCAGCCATGGACCGATGCCGGCTGACGCTGCGTTGCGCGTGGGCGAACAGATAGTGAGCGTGTTGTCTTCCGCGAGTTTTCACAAGCTCCCGTATCCGCCGATTGAAGCTTCAGAAATCATGCTGGTACCAGGCCAGACCGCCGAGGGAACCTGGCCGTTGGTGAAGGTCACTAACTTTGGGTTGCCGGCGGTTATGCCTCAGGGCGAGCCTCAGCTACGTGAATCAGATGTGTCGGTTGAACCCGCCAGCGACCAAGGCCTGACTGATCAAGAATTCAGCGATCGCACAAATGATATTCGCTCGGAAATCTATTCACTCGGTGTGACCCTCTATTTTCTGCTGACTGGAGTTGAGCTCTCCGTCGAGACGCTTCAGCGCAGTCCAAAGCTTGCAGGATTTCCCAAGCCATTGCGAGGCTTGTTAGGCCGGTTGTTGCATCGCGACCCCGATCAGCGTCCGAAAGATTTGCTGATCGTTACGGAAATGATCCGCGAAGCGCTTGGGAAAATTGAGCGCCGACGCAGGTTGTCTGATCGCTACGGTCTGCCTCTTAGGACAAGCGTTCCGCAGCCGAGAGCAGCGCGTCCGCGGGGGCTGGTGCGAACTGCGGCGGCGGTAGGCGTCCTGCTGTTGCTGGCAGCGGCGATCGCACCAATGGTTTTCCCGGATTCGTTCGCTAAATTGATTCATCCCATGCAAAAGCCAAAGGAAGTTGGCGTTTTGGTGGGTGTGCCGGATTCTTCACCGGCGGCAAGTCAACCAGCGACTCAAGTCGTTCGAAACACGTCGATATCGCCTCCCGCTGTTGTGTCATCGCAACCAGTGAACCCAAATGCACTGTCCGAAACTCCGGCTCCGGCACATTCCGGGACGACTCCGAATCCATTTCACATTTCGCCAGCCGATGTTCAGCAGGCTCAACTAGCAAACGCTCAGTCTCACGACACGGCTCCGACGAATGCAGGGGAAAATGCAGCGGCAGCGACGCCCGACACATCTACTTCTACGGACACGGCCGTAAACTCATCGGTGCAGACAAACACCGAACGGCGGCCAACTACGGCAAGCCGATCTGCTGCTGAGAACAAAAAGAGATCTATTGCGTCGTCAGCCAAACACGCTCCCGCCAGCCGGAGTTCGGTCGCGGATTCGACGCGAGGCCGCACTCATTCGGTGCGCAGTCGGGTTACGGGTATCACGTCCGACGGGCGATTGATTCTGCGTTTGCCTTCCGGGCGGACCGCCATCGTGGCGCCGGATGGCGAAGAATCTGCGCCGCGCCGTCGAAACCGCGTGTACATGGATCGTGACCAGATGTTCGGTCCTCCGCCAGGGTTTGGCTCCGATTACTCGCCCGATGATTGAAACGGAGTAGCGTGATTCACGCGCGCGCGCCGAAAATGGCGCCCCCGTAACCGACCACCCGGCAATGATTTTTATCGAAAAAAAAAGCTTGCCACCGTTTGTGATTTCCGGCATACCTCGCGCTCGTGCGGAGACCACCACTTTTCTTAGCACTAGCAACTGCATTGGTTTCGGTGACGTTCAGCGCCGGCGCACGTGCCCAGGGCTTAGCGCCGCCCAGCTTGGGTGGCGACAGCCGCACCGATGAGGCGGCGAACGATGTAGTCCAGGTGATCACGGCGAAAACAGCGCCGGCGATCTCTAAAAAAACCCGGAAACTCCTGACCGAATCGTCGCACAGGAGCCCTGAAAAGCCGGTGCGGGTAGCTGCGCAAAAGCCAACGCAAACGGCCGAGAAGGCGCCTTCCCGAGCAAGCTTTACCATGGAACCCGTGCGCCCCATGAGTCAGCCGACCGTAAATCAAACAGTGCAGCATGGCAGCCGTTTCAGTTTCAGTTCTCCACAGGGTAAAAAGGAATCCATTCCCGTGATTAGCGACTATTATCCGAAGCGAATCGTTTACCCGTACGCCAAAATCGATCGGCGCATTGACAACAGATTAGTGCAAGCAGCGACGCTCGCGCAGGAACGCGCTCATGCGCATTCGCGCTCGCAATGCTGGCATTACGTCAAAGATGCGTTGCTCGCTTCCGGCGTCATCGATTCCCGCCCGAAGACCGATCTTGCCAGAGACGCTGCGTCCGAACTCGTCAACAACTACGGATTCAAAAGACTATTGATAACGGATCCATTCGCTGCGCCCGTGGGTTCGGTGCTCGTGTATGGTACCGCGCGAAGCGTTGGTCACGTTGAAATTCGCACCAAGGATGGTTTCGTCAGCGACTTCCGTTCTGCGATACCATCGCGTCGGCCGCTGATGGGTGTTTACGCAAAGCTGTAGGTTTCTTTCCCACTCAGGGAAAACGTCAGCTCAACTGATCCTGATTTATGTCCGCAGCTAGTCACGTCGTGACCTTGCGCGAATACGAGCTGAGCCCACGCTAAAGCGGTTCCTTCGCTGGATTCAGGGTCGAACCGGTCATGCCAAACTATTCGTCGCATTGTCATCGGCAACGACTGACCGCCCTGGTTTATCCGCTTAATAATTCCTGATCATGCGAACCACTGCGATAAGCATCGACACGACTGGCCATGCCGCGATCCCAATGATCAGAACGAAAAACAAAAGCTCAGCGAGGTAATCCCGGCTTGTTTCTGCGCCCAAGAATTCACTGCTTAATTTGTGGAAGGCTGGCGACTTAATGGCCGGCTGGCCAATGGGAGAAATCGTCTCTGCTTCCGCTGCTGGACGATAGTTGTAATCCGTTGTTGGAAAACTCTGGTGATGACGCCGTGCGCGATCGTCGCGACGTGAGCCGTGCTGCTTGTGACTGATTTGAACTATTGGTTTCATAAATTTCTAAGTTGTTAAGTGTCATTGGCGAAGTGGATTCGGAATACCGGCGCGAAAAATCCGCGCGTGGTAAGATTCGACCACTGGGGTGCCGCGGATTGCAGGCTCCAACTTGGCGAAGTCTAACGTGCCTCTATGCCGCTCGCCCGCCCCAGCGGGCAGCGCGAATCGGCGCGTTGATCAATTTCATCGGCTGTTCATGTACAGCTGTTTCCATATTTGTCCAGCATTGCACTGTGATCTAGGCTGTAAGTACCTATCGTCGTGGAAGAAGCGGTTGCGAATATTTTTCGCATTAATCATAGCTCGGCCGGTTTTGAGTGAGATCCGGGCCGCACAACTTGAAGGGTCATAAAGTGGGGATGCGTGTTCGTCCACGCGGTTGCCTCTCGCTTTGTTTCAAAAAATCGGTCGACCACGATTGCCTTGATTTGGCTCGCAGTTCGGCCGCAAACACGAGCCGCTTTGCGACTAATGACCGCCGATCCTGTGTCGACCGCGGTGCAGGCGCGATCAGGGAAGACAACCTTGCTGCCGTACGGAATTCGCTTGGGATCGACCGCGCAATGTCCGGAGTGTAGTCGTCCGCCGGTACTGGCGAATTTGGAGCCCTCACCTGCCCAGTAGCTGGTGACACGCGCTAGGATCGACTCCTCGCGCGCGAATGCGGCCGATGCCAGCAATGAGAAAAATATGACTGTGTAAAATAGCTTCATGGTGTCTTGGGGATTGCTCCGATGTTGTCGAGTCTCGTGTGGAGCACCCTATTCTCGATGCCGAAAGCCGCAGGAATGCAGCTCTTACTCCGGATTCGAAACAGCTCCGGCGCGCTAGCCATTGGGGAACGCGCCGACTTCTGACAACGACTCGCCGCGGCGAGCCGGCCTCTCTCATAGACGAGTTCGGAGGTGTGTCAACCGATCACCGCAACAAAAGTGCACCTCGGTACTTGAGGAATTGCCAGCCCGGAGGCCGCAATTTCGTAGTCTTCCAAACGCTCACATCCTAAATATCGCGAAAATCGCCCTTGGCGACCACGCATGTCGCACTCAAGCAATAGGCGAGGAGCTGCGGCCGCTGAACTGGTACTGATGGGTCACGTGTTGCGATCAATCCTGATCTCGGCTGAGATGCCGGAAGGAAATAACACGATGCGGGAAATCGCAAATGTGGTCGATGTCACCGACCGCAAATCGTGACCACGACTTCGTAACCGCTAGGATCGATTTTCAAGTCGCTCAGCGTGACAGCGCTTTTCCCGGTGATACCGTGCGCGAAATGGAAGCTGCCGACTGGACGTCATTGACTGATGCGGAGCTTCTCGAGCGCCGCATCTCATCACTCGGATTACGGCTGGAGGGCACAGCGCTGGAGCCGCTGATCCAGCAACTGTACGATGAGCTTTCGGCAAAAGGTTTGGTGTTTCACCCGCGCTGCCACGTCGGCGATGAATGGTTCGTCCCAGTCGGTGTCCCTGCGATCTTCGTTCCATTCTTTCTGGTGCACGATCGCCTACGCGCGCTCGAGCGCACGATGATGCTCGAAGTTGAAGGTGGGACGCCGGAGTGGTTCATGAAGTTAATGCGACATGAAGCGGGGCACGCTTACATGTACGCTTATCAACTGACGCGTCGGAAAAAATGGAAGAATTGTTTTGGGCAAACATCGCTAGAAGAAACACCGGACACTTATCGTCCACGTCCATTCAGCCGCAGTTACGTCGTTCACCTTGAGGATTGGTATGCGCAGAGTCATCCTGATGAGGACTTCGCCGAGACATTTGCGGTGTGGCTCACGCCCGGATTTGATTGGCGCAAAAATTATGCTGGCTGGCCGGCACTTCGAAAAATGGAATACGTCGATGAGCTGATGCGCTCATTGACAGGGATGCCGCCGGTGCACACGCCGGAATATCGCGTCGCCGATTACGATTGTCTCAACGTGAAGCTCAAAACGTATTACGCCCGCAAACGAAAGCTTAACGAAGAGACGTATCCAGATTTTTACGATGCCGATCTACGACAGCTGTTTGGCGCGCCGGCTGGCATCAAGGCAGGCGCCTACTTGCGGCGACGAAGGCGGCGATTACTGAATGCGATTTGCCAGTGGACAAACGAAAAGAAATTCTCCGTCAACCAGCTCCTTGCGAGGCTTACCAGTCGCTGTGATGAACTTGGATTGCATGTGCTGAATGACGATCCGCAGCAGGATTTTCGTGTCACCGCTTTCATCACGACACTGGTGATGAATTATCTTTTCACCGGCAAATTCAAGCGCACGAAGTAATCATCGTCATGTCGAGCGAAGTCGAGACATCCCGTTGCAACAACTTAAGATTGTTTATCGCGGGATTCCTCGACTCCACTTCGCTCCGGTCGGAATGGACCTAACATGAAAAAGAAGCTCAAGGTTCTCGTTCTTTTCGACGGCACAAGTCCTACCACTGTTGACCAGGATTTCAGTGACGAACTAAAAACGAAAGACTGGAAGACTGAGGCGGATGTGATGAATGCGCTCGGCACGTTGGGCCATAGTCCAGAGCATCTAGCCATTTACGATGATGTCGATCTGCTACGGCAAAAACTAGAGACGTTCGCGCCCGATGTCCTTTTCAATTTGGTCGAACAATTCAGGAACAAGTCTGAATTCGACCAGAACATTGTTTCATTTTTCGAAATGCAAGGCCTGCCGTTCACCGGCTGCGGTTCGACAGGGCTGACGCTTTGCAAACACAAAGGCATCTCAAAAAAAATTCTGCATTATCACGGCATTCACGTGCCGAATTTCATGGTCATTCCGCGGGGACAGCGGATCGCGCGACTGAAGCAGCCGAAGTTTCCGCTCATCGTGAAGCCGGTAAAAGAAGAGGCGTCCTACGGCATTTCACAAGCGTCTTTCGTTGGAAATGACGAGCAGTTTCGCGAACGCGTAAGTTTCATTCATGAGAAACACAACAGTGACGTTATTGCCGAGGAATACATCGAGGGCCGCGAGCTTTATGTGAGTCTCCTGGGCAACGTGCGATTGATCGTTTTTGCTATTCGCGAACTTGTCTTCCGAGAAGTGCCGCCCGACGAACCGAAGATCGCTACTTACAAAGCCAAATGGGACGAAGAATATCGAAAACGGTGGGGTTTGGAGAACCAGTTTGCCGAAAACCTCGATTCAGCGCTCGTCAGTAATATCCAGGAAAAATGCAAAGAGATTTACCGCTTGCTGACCATCGACGGCTACGCGCGAATCGATCTACGCCTGACGCTCGACAACAAGCTCTATTTTATAGAAGCGAACCCAAATCCCATTCTCGCTGAGGACGAAGACTTCGCGCTTGCAGCCGGAAAGTCAGGGCTGCCATATCCGCAGCTCATCGAGCGAATCGTGCGGCAAGGAATGAAAGCGGTTCGCGATTGAAGAGCAAACGCTCAACGCTCAACGAACTGATTTCCGTTGGATCTCGGGACGGACATGAATCAGAAGATCGCTCACCAATTCATTTGCGATTAAGCTGACTGGTATATGAGCGTGCAAGTTTATGGATGCAATCATGTCGCTATTGAGGTGGATGACGTTGAGAAGGCGGTGGCTTTTTACAAAGATGTTTTCAACCTCGAACAGATGAGTGGCGGCGAAGGCGACGCGTTCTTCAAATTGGGTGACCATCAATTCCTGGCGATTTTCGAAGTCGATAAAGTTCAGCGAGCAAACATGCGGCATTTCGGGATCATGGTTCGAGATGAAACACAGCTTGAGGAAGTCAGAAAGAAGCTTACCGAGAAATACAAACTCAAATTGGAGCCGCCGTTCCGCTGCGATTTTCGCGATCCATGGGGAAATCGCATTCAGGTGGTCGATCTTCACGATGAGTCACTGGTGTGGTTGTTGCCCTATCGCGAGGTGCAGAAAACAGGTATTAAGTTCAAGCGCGAGTAATCGATGCAGCTCGTGCTCGAACGGTGCAGCATTCGCCCGTGGCGGCCGGATGATGCCGAATCGCTGGCAAAACACGCGAACAATCGCAAAATCTGGCTGGCGGTCCGCGATCTTTTCCCGCATCCGTACACGATTCAAGACGCGGAGGAATTCCTGCGGCGAGCCATGAGCGAACAGCCAGGGCTAAAGTTTTGCATTGAGATTGATGGCGCGGCCGTCGGCGGGATCGGTGTTCATCCGGGCCAGGATGTGTATCGGCACACCGCGACCGTGGGTTACTGGTTGGGAGAACAGTTCTGGGGACGCGGCATCATGACTGAAGCGGTGACCGCGGTCACTGATTTCTGCTTAGAGAATTTTCCGTTCCGTCGAATTTCTGCCGAGGTGTTCGCGAACAATTCCGCATCCGCACGCGTGCTGGAAAAAGCCGGATTCACTTTCGAAGGACGCCTCAAGAACAATGTCCTGAAAGATGGGGAGATTCTCGATTCACTAGTCTACGCCCGGACAAAGTAGCGCCGCGCGAGCTGGCAATTTGCGTGTGAGTTGATCACGGGCGATATGGCTCGGCTCACCAGACCAATGATTTCATTTATCGTTCCCGCGTACAACGAAGAGCACGAACTTTCGAATACGTTAACTGCAATTCGGGAAGCCGCGTCTGGCGCGACGCAGCCATACGAGATCATCGTCGTTGATGATGCGTCAACAGACGCGACACCGAAGATCGCGTCGGATGCAGCTGCGAAGGTAATCTCAATCAATCGACGCCAAATCGCGGCGGCCCGGAATGCGGGCGCACGCGCTTCGCACGGCGAGTATTTGTTCTTCGTCGACGCTGACACGCGGATCAATCGAGCGCATGTGAGTGAAGGGATCGCCGCTCTGGAAGGTGGTAATGCCGGAGGCGGCGCACGAGTGGCGATGGACGGATTTGTTCCCATTTGGGGTCGGATATTGTTGCGCGGGTTTTCGTCGGTTTATTTCGGCCTGAATCTTGGGGCCGGCGCGTTTCTTTTCACTACGCGACGCAATTTCGATGCTATCGGTGGATTCGATGAGCAGTATTTTGCTGGTGAAGAAGTTTATTTTTCCCTCGAGCTGAAAAAGCTGGGCGGGTTCAGAGTGCTGCGCGAACCGGTTGTCACGTCAGGCCGGAAATTGCGCATGTATCCTGCGAAAGATTTTCTGCGCAAATTCTTTGGAGTAATCGTCCGCGGTTCCAGCGGAGTCCGTTCGCGTGCAAAGCTCAGCCTTTGGTACGACGGCAAACGAGAAACACATTCAGCTTAGGAACAGGCCAGGTGGTGCAGGCGGGGCTGGTCGGGCGGTTGCGAAGATGGGTTCTTAGGCTACAATAGGCGCTTCGTTATGGCAGAGAGCAACCAAACGTCGGATCTCAAGGAGTTCCAGTTGCATGACAAAGATACGGGCAGCGCGGATGTGCAAGTCGCACTTCTCACGCATCGGATCGAGCATTTAACTGAGCACCTCAAGATCAACCGGAAAGATCATTCTTCACGGCGCGGCTTACTCAAAATGGTCGCGCAACGCAGGAGTCTGCTGGATTATTTAAGCAAAACGGAAGCTGATCGTTACAAGAAATTGATCGAGAAGCTGAACCTTCGGAAATAACCGCAGCCGGCAATTCGGCAGGTTCGCTCGAAGCCACAACCGAACTAAACAGACAACCAGCAGTCCAGGCGTAGCAATCCCCTTGGATTTTAGGTTTTAGTTTCGCATCCGCCGCGGCGGATAACGGGTTTAAAACCTACAGTCGAGGTGACCGCCTGGAACGCGCATCCAGGAAAATAATCATGCAACAAAAGGTCACCGCCAAAATCGGCAGCAATGAAATATCTATCGAAACCGGAAAAATCGCCAGGCTTGCCGATGGCGCAGTTATCGTTACGTGCGGCGACACCACTGTGCTTGTCAGCGCAGTTTCAGCCCTGGCAATCAAAGAAGGTCAGGATTTCTTCCCACTGACAGTTGATTACCGCGAGAAAGCGGCAGCCGCCGGAAAGTTTCCGGGCGGCTATTTCAAACGCGAAGGTCGCCCTGCGGAGAAGGAAACGCTTACCTCGCGAATGATCGATCGTCCTTTGCGGCCGCTTTTTCCGAAGGGCTATTTTTACGACACACAGATCATCTCCATCCTGCTCAGCGCCGATGGTCAAAATGATCCCGACATTCTCGCGATGAACGGTGCATCCGCCGCACTCGTCTGTATCGGACATCCCTTTTGCAGGCCCGATTGGAGCGGTACGCGTTGGTCGTGTTAACGGAGAGCTGGTTGCCAACCCGACACACGACGAGCGCTCCCAGAGCGACCTCGACCTTGTTTACGTCGGCACCGAAAACGACGTCATCATGATCGAAGGCTCGGCGAAGGAAATGCCGGAAGCTGAATTTACGAAAGCCCTCGAGTTCGCGCATGGGCATGCGCGTGAGATGATTCAGGCCCAGAAAGAGCTGGCGTCAAGAGTGGGCAAACAAAAACGTGACGTTCAGTTGCTCCACGTGAATGACGAGATGGTGGATATCGCGCACCAGATTGCGGGCGATCGGCTCGAACAGGCGCTGCGCACTGAAGGCAAAAGTGCGCGCACAAAAGCCATCAACGCTCTGCGAGAGGAGACGAAGACGGCGATTCTGCAAAAGTTTCCCGAGGCTGATTCGTTTGCGATCTCTCAGGCATTCGAGTTTGTCGAAAAGAAGATGTTCCGCGCCAACATTCTGGAAAAACAGCAACGCGTGGATGGACGCGGTTATCAGGATTTGCGCCAGATCACCTGCGAAGTAGGCGTGCTGCCGCGGGCACATGGCTCGTCGATTTTTCAGCGTGGCGAAACTCAGGCACTCGCGCTGGCGACACTGGCTCCCATCGAAGAAGCACAGATGATTGATGCGTACGGCGGCGGCGAACAATCAAAGCGCTTTATTTTGCATTACAATTTCCCGCCGTTTAGCGTCGGCGAAACCGGGCGCACAGGCGGCCCTGGACGGCGTGAGATTGGCCATGGTGCGTTGGCCGAGCGTTCGCTCGAGCCGGTCGTGCCGACCGAAAACGAATTTCGTTACGCCATCCGGATTTCCAGCGAAATCATGGAGTCCAACGGCTCGACCTCCATGGCCAGCGTGTGCGGCGGAATGCTTGCACTCATGGATGCAGGCGTGCCTGTGAAGAGCATGGTTGCCGGAATCTCAATCGGTCTCGTCAGCGAGGCCAGCGACAACGGCCAATTGAAACGCTATGAATTGCTCACCGACATCATCGGGTCCGAAGATCACTATGGCGACATGGATTTCAAGCTTTGCGGAACGGACGCAGGCGTGACGGGTTTTCAGCTGGACCTGAAACTTCCCGGTGTTGGTCACAACATCATCACTGAGGCGATTCAACGTGCGAAAGAAGCCCGTACAAAGATTCTCGAGATCATGCGTAGCACGCTTGATCAACCGCGCACAGAGTTGTCGAGATACGCGCCGCGTATCGAGACAATCAAAATCAATCCGGAGAAGATCGGCGCCCTTATCGGGCCTGGCGGCAAAACCATCAAGGGCATTGTCGCGGAAACCGGCGCCGAAATTAACATCGAAGACGACGGTTCAGTGCACATCTACGCATCGAGTGGCGAGAGCATGGCGCGTGCTAAGGAAATTATCGGCGGGATGACGCGCGAAATCGAAATCGGACAAACCTATCAGGGCCGCGTTGTCACGACGAAGGAGTTCGGGGCGTTTGTTGAAGTTTTCCCAGGAAAAGACGGCTTGGTGCACATTTCTGAGCTTGCGGATTTTCGAGTGAAACGCACTGAGGACGTGGTCAAAATTGGTGACATGATTTGGGTCAAATGCATCGGTATCGACGATAAAGGCCGGGTAAAACTTTCGCGCAAGGCGGCGTTGAAAGAACGCGCTGAACACGAAACAGGCCAGACTTTGGAGCCACTTGCGGAGCGAGACGTCCCAGACGGTTCGCTGTGATCGCCTGGCGGCGATTTTCGATGTTTTGTGTTGCGTAAACCCGGGTGCGCTGAGGAGAGCGCACTCTACAGCACGTTACGCCCTGGTTGACAATATCCGGCACGGATGGAGTAAAAAGGTGACTGAGCCATGATTACCCCGGTGCGAGTTTCTTACGCAGTACTCGCCGCAGCAATCATTCTGGCGGGGATTCTTCATCTTAGCGTGCCGCTGCTGGTTGTCCTGTTTTCGTATTTTGCATTGCGCCAACTATATTCCTTCACCCGAAGAAAATGGTTGGCGCTCGCGTTGTTCGTTATTGCTGTTCTTGGGATCGGCGGCGCCGGGATTTATTTTACGCGCGCGGCTATTTTGGCGTTGCCGGAGGTGGCGGATACCTCGATTCCCTCGGCCAGCGCGTGGGCGCAGAAGAGGCAGATCGACTTGCCCTTTAGTGATTTCGAAAGTCTGAGGCAGGTCGTGGTCGGCGCGCTCGGCGAGGAAGCAAATTATCTGCGCAACGTTGCAAACGTTGCCAAAGCCACGACCACAAACCTGGTTTTCAGCATTCTAGGAATCGTCGCAGCCGCGAGCTTATTTTTTAAAACCGGGCTCGACCCGTACCGGGGCACGCATCGGGTGAAGAATAATCTTTACTCCATCTGCTGCGAACAAGTCGCGAGACGTTTCCGCGATTTCTATCGAAGCTTTGAAACCGTCATGGGCGCGCAAATCACCATTTCTCTCATCAATACCGCGTTAACCGCGATCTTCCTCACGGCGGTCCACATGCCGCACACGCCGCTGCTTATTGCGGTCACGTTTCTTTGCGGGCTCGTGCCGATCGTCGGGAACCTTTTGAGCAACACAATCATCGTCTTTGTCGCGTTGACGATTTCCCTGAAGATGGCGATTTCCGCGCTGATCTTTCTCATCGTGATTCACAAGCTGGAGTATTTGCTGAACAGCAAAATCATCGGCGACCGGATCCGAAATCCGGTTTGGCTCACGTTAATCGCTCTGATCCTCGGAGAACGACTTATGGGGATTCCCGGCTTAATTCTCGCGCCGGTGGTCTTGAATTATTTGCGCGTGGAAATGCTGACGGTGGAGGTGCCGGCTAGGCACGAAGAAGTTGAAGTGTTGAGTGGTTGAACAGCTAAACCGCCGCAGCGCATCGATTGTAGCGCTTCAACGATTCGCACATTTCAACCCTGACCTTATGAAAGCGGGTTTTCTCGAAAAACTTATTGAGCGGCTCGGCCGGATTGGGCCGGAAGACGTGCAGAATTATTTTCTGCGCCTGGCGCAAGAGAAAGGCTTTCTTGAAACCGTTTTCAATGCCATCCAGGAAGGCATCATCGTAACTGATTCGAAAGGCCGAATCACTTACCTGAACGAAGCGGCTTGCGGCTTATTTGGCCTCGAGGCAGGCGAAGCAATCGGCAAGCGGCTGGACGAACGCATCGGAGGTCTCGATTGGGAATCGCTAACTCGAAGCGGCGGTCCCGTCAGCCACGACATGGAAATCTTCTATCCGCAGAATCGGTTCATCAATTTCTACGCTGTCCCGCTGGTGATGGAACAGCGCGAATCGACTGTCGGCGGAGGCGCCGACTCCGGCGGGCAAGGAGCAATACTTGTTCAACCAGGTAGGCTCCGGTCAATGCCCCCGGCTACAGCGGAAGAGGTCGGGCATGTGATCATCCTGCGCGACATCACTGAAAGCCGCCGCAACGCCCAGCAAACGATTGAGTCAGAACGTTTGAATGCGCTGAGGCTGTTGGCTGCGGGTGTCGCACACGAAATCGGTAATCCGCTCAACTCACTGCACATTCATTTGCAACTAATGGAGCGCAGTGTGCAAAAGCTCCACGATGACGAAAAAGCGGAGCTCGAACAATCGATCGATGTCGCCCGTTCTGAAGTCGACAGGCTGGATTCCATCGTAACGCAATTCTTAAAAGCCATCCGGCCGTCACGTCCGCAACTGCGGCCGGAGAATGTAAACACAATTGTCGAGGAAGCGGTCCGCTTTTTCGCGCCTGAGCTTCAGGACCGCGAGATAGTCGTTGAACAAGAGTTGCGCTCCGATTTGCCATTACTCCAGCTCGATCGTGATCAGATGAAGCAAGCGTTTTATAACGTGATTAAGAACAGTGTAGAAGCCATGCACCGCCACGGTTCGTTGCGCATTCGGACCGATCTGGCCGATACGCATGTGCTCGTCCGCTTCATCGATACCGGCGGCGGCATGTCTGCGGAAAACTTGAGTCGAGTATTTGAACCTTATTTCACAACCAAAGCATCCGGCAGTGGGCTTGGATTGTTGATTGTACGTCGCATCGTGCGCGAGCACGGCGGCGAACTCTCCATCGAAAGTAGCGAGGGCAGAGGTGTAACCCTGACGATTCGTTTGCCATTCATCGACAAACGCATTCGCATGTTGGAAGCAGGAAAAGCCAGAGACCAGAGGTCGGAAGATCGGTAGTCAGTAAGTGCAGATTGCGTCGGCCGCCAAGGAACGACGGCTTTCGAGCCGTCGACGTGCTGCTCCGCATGCAAACTCGAAGCATGCACGACCGAATACGGTGTTACGGGCAATCAATCGCCTCCAAATGTTTTTTTGAGCCAATCGCCGAACTGGCGAAACATGAGGCTGAGATAAGCACCGGGTGATTCTTTGAAAAGTTCGATGATTCGCTGGCTGAGGTCCTGCCTGGGTTCATCAATCGTGCCCGATAGATGCACGTCGGTCCATAGGTAGCCACCGGATCCTCGGCTAAATACTTCTTCAGGATTCGGCAGCCAATCCAGATATTCTCGGGTAAGCCCAAGTTTGATGGTGCCTCGCAACAGCCGGCGTTTAATAGAAATTTCTCCCTCGATTCGGAATTTGCCTTTCTCCTCGATGGTGATGTCCTTGATGTCGATCTCCGGATAGCGCCACGCAAAACCGAGCGAACATTCATTTAGGTCGAGATGTTCGAACGTTTTCTTTTGGGCAAGCTCTGCGAGCTTGTTCAAAAGCGGAACATCGTCGACTCCCCCGTCACGAATGCGCAACGAACCTTCCCCGGATGAACTTTCCAGCTTTGGATCTTTTCCGGTCCAGTGAACATCGCCGAACGCACTGCCTTTGAGACGGCCTTTCCATTCCGCTGGCAACCACTGTCGAATCGCCACCGAGTTGAAGTTCGCTTTTACGTCGATGCTTTTGTCCTGGCCGAGACCGGCCTGTCCCTGAGCTTGAATGCTTTCGTCGCTGCGTGAATTGGATGCGAGATCGAGATCATAAACGGTCAGAAGCGTTTTCGTGATCAGGATGTGTGTACGGCGAAGATTGAGATCGGGAACTACTGCCATTTTCAGGCGACCGCCTGTCGCGACGTACTCGAAATCCCGGCCGTTCGGCGTGATGAGGAGTTGGGTTCCAAAAAAGCCCGCTCGCTCGCCGCGAAAGCGCCAGGTGATGTTCGCCTGTTCCGATTGAATCTTCTCCAGGTAAACTCTGTTCGGCAAAAAAATTGCGAACCACGACTTGCCTGGTACTGCTTCAGGATGCGCTTCGTAGATTTGAACCTCGACGTCGCCAGATTGCACGCGCACATCGGTGAAGCGCCATTGCCGCAAAAACACGCCCCACGGATCGAATTTTGCGGTGATCCCGTGAGCATCGAGTGACTTCATCGCCTTCTGTCCGTTGTCCGCTTTGAAACTGTCGCTTTGCGCCGTGAGCGCGCCGGTGCGTCGAATCGGTGCGTAACTCGCCTGAGGAAAATGCAATCCTTTCGCCGTTTCCTCCTCCATTGCGAGACGGAAGGCGTCACCTTCCAGGTAACGAGTAAGTAGCGGACTTAAGAAAACTGCCACACCAACTGCAATTGCGAGCAGAAAGAAAACTCCAATCGCGGCGGCAAGGATCAGCAGTTTCCTTCGCAAAGGCACCAGGTTATGTCGTTGCAACAGTTACAAGATCACTTCTAACGCTTGTAACTAATCGCCTCGCTTGCCTGTCATCCCGAGTTGCCCAAAGAGAAACGCGTAAATGTCGGCCAACTGTTTGATGCGCTCGCTCAATGCAGTGCCGATGCCGTGGCCCGCGCTTGAGCTGGTTCGCAAAAGAATCGGGTTCTCAGATTTGTTCGCAGCAAGCAGGCGCGCCGTCATTTTGCGGGAATGATACGGCGCCACGCGCCCATCGTTTGCGCCTGTCATCATTAGAACGGCAGGATATTTCGTTCCGTCGACTACGTGATGATAAGGCGAGTAAGCGTAAAGCGCCTTGAATTGCTCGGGATCTTTAACCGTCCCGAATTCGGTCACATTGAATGCGCCGTTCGGCGCCAGTTCCACGCGCAGCATGTCGTAAATGCCCACGGAGGAAACTACTGCACGGAACAGATCAGGATGCTGCGTGATCATCGCGCCCATCAATAGGCCACCGTTGCTTCCACCTTGAATCGCGAGCTTTGCGGGGCGCGTGTAATTCTCTTTGATCAAATACTGCGCGGCCGCCGCAAAATCATCGAAGACATTCTGCTTTTTCGTGAGATTGCCAGCCTTGTGCCATTCTTCGCCGAACTCGCCACCGCCTCGAATGTTTGCCACCACGTACACGCCGCCGCGATCGAACCAAAGCCGTCGCGTAAAATCAAAGTTGGGCGACATGCTGATTCCGTAGCCGCCGTACGCGTAGAGCAACGTCGGGTTGTTTCCGTCGCGTTTCATTCCTTTTCGAGAAAGGACGTTCAGTGGAATTTTCGTTCCGTCTTTTGAAGTGGCGAACTCACGCCGCACTTCAATATCAGCAAACGAGACAGGGGACGTGCTCTGCAGGGCCGTCTTCAGCGGCTCAGTTTTCCCATTGAGACAATGGAACCATGCTGCCGGGTCCGTATAGCTCACGTCGTGGAAGAGGAGCGAACCGTCTTCGAGCGCGAGCAATTCCTGTACAGCAGAGATTTGTGGCGTCGAGATCTTCGTTTCGTTCTTGCCATTCAGATCGAAGCGCCGGATTTGCGATGGTCCTCCAAGCAGATCTGCAACATAGAGCGCATCTGTGCCTGGCACGATCTGCTCGATGACCGCTTCCCCGGAACCAATAATCTCCGCGGCATTTTTTAATTCCGGCACATCAAGCGGAAGACGAAGAACCTTTCCGCGCGGCGCATCTGCGCGTGAAAGTAGATAGAGGGCGTTATCTCGGCCGATGCGGGCGAGTTTTATCTGATCGCTAAATTGCGTGATCTGCTTCCACTTTCCATCTGGCCCAAGCAGATAATGCGCGAAATCCCCGCCATCCCCATTGGCTACAGTCGCGAGAATGTATTTGCCGTCGCGGGATGCCGCGAGGGCGATCTCCGCGATTCGCGGGAAGTCTTTGCCAATCGAATACGTGTCCTTTGTGTCGGGGGTGCCGAGCTTATGAAAGTAAATCTGCTGATAAAAATTCAGATCATCATCCGGCCGCTCGCCTTTCCTGGGAAAACGCGTGTAATAAATGCCTGAGCCATCCGCGTTCCAAGCCGCACTGCCGCCTGCCGTGGGATATTGGATATGCGCAATCGTATCCGGGAGCGCTTTGCCAGTCGCAGTTTCGTAAAAGTGAAGTGTGCCGTCTTCGCTACCACCTTTGGAAAGTGACATGGCGACGTATTTGCCGTCCAACGATGGCACAAACCAATCGATTGCGGTGGTGCCTTTCGCGTCCAGGACGTTCGGATCGAGCACGACTTTTTCCGAGTTGAGATCATCTGCCGACGCAAGCGTCACCAACAGCGGCTGTTGTTTCGGCGGCTGGAACTTCATCGCGAACAAAATTCCCGGACGCGAGACGAGCGAGAAATAGCTCGGCGAAGTTTTCGCGTACCACTCTTGTAATTGTTTTTCAATCGCCGGCCGATCGGGGACGCTGTCGAGATATTTACGTGTCCGCTGGTTCTGCGCGTCGGACCACGCCTTCACCTGCGAGTCCTCGTCCGATTCGAGCCACTGATACGGATCTTCCACGGTTACTCCATGGTATTCAGTGGTAACTGGTTTCTTTGGAGTGTCGGGTGGTTTCCCGGCCAAAATGGGGTTGGTCACCGTGAATGCACCGGCGACTAGACAAAGGACGAAATTCGATTTCATGCGGACAGACAATACTCGCGCATGTTATTCGCGAAAAAGATTTTGCTAGGGCCTAGCAGGCGCTGGTGATGCCTGCGAAGCCGCCGCGTATTTAGGCTCCTTTACCTGTTTACGAACGGCCGCGAACAATCTTCGAATCCCAGTCAGGCTTATGCGGTTGTCGATGAAGGCTGGCAAGGGGGCACCGCTATCGGTGTAGATGGAATACGTGGCAAGTGTTTTAACGGGTCCTTCAGGGTCAAGCCGCCAACTGCCCTCGCAAATTTTTACGCGCACTACACCTTTTTTTTCGGGCGGCCCGAGTTCATTCGCTGGCGACCACCGGCTCGTGTAGACCACACCATCCTTTACGGGCAATGCTTTCTTTGAAACGCGCAGTGTGTAATCACGATCTGCGCAGATCTTCGGCGACAATCGCTGATAGCCGATCATCATGTCGCCATCTTGTTTAATCAGCCGACATTCGGTCGTGAAAGGCATGAACTTTGGATAATTTTCGAAATCGTCGATCACAGCGCCCACAACACGAGTTGGCGCGTCAATCGGGCCGACTGCTTTGAATTCCTTGTGCGGCGAACCCGGGTGCGGCCGGCTGTAGATTTCAAGATCTTTGTCATGAGCCACGATTTTCCAGCTCGTGTCTGCGCCGCCCGCGTCCTCGCCAACAACCAGGGCGGGACAGCTTACAAGAACAATCGACATCAGACCCCGAAAGACTCGCTGACGCACGCGCGATGATACACGTTTCCGGGCGTAAGCGCCACCGAGTCGCAAGGTTTTGTCACAGCGTGGACCTCGCGCGAGCCACAGAAATGTTTTGAATCTCCATGAACTCTGCGTTCTCTGCGGTTAGTTGTTGGTTCCTTTATGGATCTTCAGCCTACGGTTCTGATTGTTGATGACGAGAAGCATACGCGCGATGGGCTGCGGCGTTTGCTTGAGAACGATTACGACGTGTACATCGCCGCCGATATTGCCGGTGCGATGGACGTGCTGGAACGCGAGCAGGTTAATGTACTTCTAACTGACCTCCGTCTTGGCAGCGAAGATGGAATGACCCTGATCGATCGCGCGCTGAAGATGTCGCGTCCGCCGATCTGCATCATGATGACTGCCTATGGATCGGTCGATGTCGCAGTCGAGGCGATGAAACGTGGTGCTTACGATTTCGTCACCAAGCCGCTGAATCTAGACAAAGTCGAATTGCTGATCGCGCGAGCGGTGCGAAGCCGCAAACTTGAGCAGGAAAATCGCGCGCTCCGCGAGCAGGTCGACGAGCGTTACGGGCTCGAAAATATCTGGGGCGATTCGCCGCCTTTGCATGACGTGCTCGACACAATCAAACAAGTCGCGCCTTCATCGGCTAATGTGTTGATCGAAGGCGAGAGCGGCACGGGCAAAGAACTAGCCGCGCATGCGATTCACAATTTGAGTCGACGGAACAAAGCGAAATTTGTGGTTGTGCATTGCGCCGCGCTTTCGCCGCAGCTTCTCGAGAGCGAATTATTTGGGCACGAGAAGGGCGCGTTTACCGGCGCGCACGAACGGCGCATTGGTCGGTTCGAACAGGCCACTGGCGGCACACTTTTTCTCGATGAAATCGGGGAGATCGATCCGAGCACGCAGGTCAAATTGCTACGCGTCATGAGCGAAGACCGTGCGTTCGAACGAGTAGGCGGTAATCAAACATTGCGTGCCGATGTGCGCCTGATCGCAGCCACAAACAAGAATCTGGAACAACTGGTGCGCGAAGGAAAATTTCGTGACGATCTTTATTTTCGCCTCAACGTTGTGCGCATCGTTATGCCGCCGCTGCGGGAGCGAAAAGAGGACATTCCGATTCTTGTCCGCGGATTTCTGCGCCATTTTTGCAAGGAAAACCAGAAACCACTTCTCGACCTCGTGCCGGATGCCATGGACGCGCTCCTTACATATGATTGGCCCGGCAACATCCGCGAGTTGCGCACCGCAATCGAGCATGGCGTGGTCATGGCGACAGGCAAACAAATCACGTTACGCGATCTGCCAGCGGCCGTGCGTCAGGTTGCGACAGCAAAATTACCCGGCGGCGTGTCACCGACTGAAGCGTTCGGCGAAAAGACGAGCCCGCTCGATCTGCATGAAACGGAAAGAAGACTGATAGCTCAAGCGCTTGCTGCAACGAACGGCAACATCACCGCCGCTGCCAAAAAACTCGGCATCAGCCGCCGCACGCTTCATCGCAAAATCAACGAAATGAATCTGGCAAAAGCAAAAGCAGAGAGTGTAAGCGAACAGCCGCACTAGCTTTGGCCACTAGATGCGAAGGCGAGCAGCTTGAATATCAGATCTTGGTAGATGCCACCATGCAACGCCGCCGCTACCAACAAACTTGGCACCAGCCGCCGCACTCTTGACCGAAAATTAACGAAATGAGTCTGGCGAAAAAACCAGCACAAAAATGAGGAAAATGGCCACTGCCTGCCGGTGAGCGCGGTCGAACCCTGAAGCAAGGCGAAGCGTTCAATGAGCGGACACCGGAGCATGCGGTTCATTGCACTACTTTGACGGACCCATAAATATGGGCGACACTCGTTTGTGAAAACGACGCTTGAGATTCCCCAGCCTCTCTTCCGCAAAGCAAAAGCCATTGCCGTGCGAAAGGGATGCACGCTCAAGCAGCTTGTCCAGGAGGCGTTGTCGGAAAAGATCGCACGCGTCGATGGCGGTAGCACAAAGGAAAAGCCGTGGATGGCATTGGCCGGGGGATTGAAGCATCTGCATAGCGAAAACTGCCGGATCGAGCGCGTCATCGAGGCGGAGTTCGAAAACATCGAGCCGGAAGACCGGCAATGATTCTGGATACCAATGCGCTTTCCGCGTTCGCGGACGGTGTGCCTCCCGTGGTGCAACAGATCGGTGCTGCCGAGGAGCTTCACATTCCGGTGATCGTGCTGGGAGAATACCGCTTTGGCATCGCGACCTCGCGTCGCCGGCGTGAATACGAAGCATGGCTGATACGTGGCCGTGCGTTCTGGGACGTGCTTCCCGTGGTGGAGGAAACCGCGACGCACTATGCGGTGATTCGGCAGCAACTGAAGAGAGCTGGCGCGCCCTTGCCTGCCAACGACGTCTGGATCGCCGCGTTGGCTCAACAATACGATCTGCCGGTTCTAAGCCGTGACGCTCACTTTGACGCGGTGCCCGGGCTCACACGGCTGTCATGGTAAGAAGCCCGTAACAAACGCGGCATCAGCCGCCGCACGCCGCATCGCAATATTAACGAGATGAATCTGACGAAAAAATCTACCGAACCCGTGGAACGCAACGTCAAGGAACCGCTGCCAGCATTACGGGAAACTAAGTTCCAAACTCAGCAACGGCGTCGCTAGCGGTCGGTTTTCCCATTGCAAACTTTCGCGTTTACGAATCGCGGTTTGAGCGTTTGAATTAGCCCGTGACTGAGCAGAAGAAAATTTTTGGCACGGACGGAGTGCGCGGCGTCGCGAATGTAGAGCCGGTGACAGCAGAAACGGCGCTGAAACTTGGACGCGCTGCGGCGTATGTGTTCGCCCAAATGAATCCGCGCAGGACGCCCGACGGCGCACGGCCCAAAATTGTGCTTGGGAAAGACACGCGGCTTTCTGGTTACATGCTGGAGAACGCGCTCGTCGCCGGAATTACTTCGCTTGGCGTTGATGTTTTGATCATCGGGCCGTTACCTACTCCGGGCGTTGCTTACATCACGCGTTCACTGCGTGCAGATGCCGGCATCGTCCTGTCCGCGTCGCATAACGCCTATCAGGACAACGGCATCAAATTCTTCCGACACGACGGTTATAAACTGGACGATCAGATCGAGGAAAAAATCGAAAACCTCGTTTTCACTGGTGAGATCGATTCGATTCGGCCGACCGCGAACAACATTGGTCGAGCCACACGAATCGATGACGCGCTCGGACGTTACGTGGAATTTGCAAAGGCCAGTTTTCCCAAGGGAATGTCGCTCGAGGAAATGCGTGTTGCGGTCGATGTCGCAAACGGCGCGGCGTACAAATCCACGCCATGCATTTTGCGCGAGTTGGGCGCGGAGGTTGCCGT
This sequence comes from uncultured Verrucomicrobiae bacterium, assembly GCA_963805485.1. Lineage (GTDB taxonomy): Bacteria > Verrucomicrobiota > Verrucomicrobiia > Chthoniobacterales > UBA10450 > Udaeobacter. Next base: position 484,069 of record CAWDUN010000004.1, read on the forward strand.
GGCGCACAACGAACCGAACGGGATCAACATTAACGACGGCTGCGGCAGCATGCATCCGACCGAAATTCAGCGCATCGTTGAAGTCAGCGGTGCGGATGTGGGGATTAGTCACGACGGCGACGCGGATCGCGTTCTTCTTTGCGACGAAGACGGCGAGATTGTCGATGGCGATGAAATCCTCGCGATCGCAGCCTTGGATTTTTTGGAATCCGGCCGGCTGGAGCAAAACACCGTCGTGGCAACGGTCATGAGCAACTTCGGTCTCGATGAGGCGCTCGCGGCGCGCGGCGGCAAAGTCGTGCGAACGAAAGTCGGCGATCGTTATGTCATTGAAGAAATGGTGCGACAAAAATTGAATCTCGGCGGCGAACAAAGCGGTCACGTTATTTTTCGTGACTTCACTACAACTGGTGACGGCATTATTACTGCGCTCCAAATCTTGCGCGTCATGCACAAGAGCGGTCAGCCACTAAGCAAGCTCAAGTCATGTTTGCAAAAATATCCGCAAGCCCAGCGCAATCTGGCGGTGAAAGAAAAGCGCCCGATCGCGGAACTGGATTCTGTGATGAAGTTGGTAACAGAGGCCGAGAAAGAATTGTCCGGAAAAGGCCGTGTGCTCCTGCGTTATTCCGGCACCGAGCCAAAAATTCGTCTACTGATTGAAGGGCGGCAGTCTGAAATGATCGACAAACAAGCAGACCGGATCGCGGATGCCATTCAAACTGCAATCGGAGCGCAATGACCACTGTCGTTCCAAGCGAAGTGGAGGAATCCTGTTGCGATAGCATGGAGATAATTTCGCGAGATCCCTCGAATTCTCCCGCGGCTGCGGGATCTGCTCGCGATGACAACTAGTATGAGCTTGGAAAAGCTTATCGAAGCGCTTCTGTTCAGCGCACAAAAGCCACTCTCGATTCAGGAAATCACAGCCGCGATCAAAGCGGCTGAAGGCGATCAGGCGAATGAAACGCCTAACGAGTTCGCGCGCGTAAAAAATGCTGAAGTTGCCGCCGCACTTGAACAACTAAAGGTGGAGTACATTCAGCAGAGCCGCGCGTTTCAACTGGCCGAAAAAGCAGAAGGTTGGCAGCTGGCCACGGATCCCGTTTTTGCAAAATGGGTCCGGCAACTTTTCCCGGCGCCGAAGCCGGCGCGGTTGAGTGCGCCTGGGCTGGAAACGTTGGCAATCATTGCCTATCGGCAGCCGATTACCCGTGCGGACGTGGAAGCGGTGCGCGGCGTGAACATCGATGGCGTGCTGCAAACGTTGATGGAGCGCGGTTTGGTGAAAATCGCCGGCCGCGCCGAAATTCCGGGGCGGCCGCTTCTTTACGAAACGACACAATTTTTCCTCGATCACTTCGGTCTGCGCAACCTTGACGAATTACCAAACGCGGAAGAGTTGCGCAGACGTAATTTACCGGTGGCACAACCTGCAGGCCCAGCAGCAACGGCAGATTCGGGTTAACGCACGCGTCCCGCGTGCTGGTTTTGGCGTCGCGCCGAAACGATCTTTTTTGCAAGCCAAGACCCACGTGATTAGTGCTGCACCAGAGGGAAGTTGGCGATCGCGCTACCCAATTCGTTTCGCACTGGCGTTTATTCTCGTCTCACAATCCGCATTCGCCGAAATCAAACCGTCGGATTGCGAGCGTGCTGCAAAATATTCCGAGAGCCGGGGTGGCAGTGCCGTATTGGTAATGCAAAATGGCAGGCCAATTTTCGAGCATTACGCAAATGATGGATCTGCAAACAGACGCTGGCCCATCTTCAGCGGGACGAAAAGTTTTTGGGGGATGGTAGCGCTCGCGGCTGTGCAAGAGGGCCTGTTTAGACTCGACGATTCGGTGTCGGACACGATCACCGAGTGGAAAAGTGATCCCCGGAAATCACACATCACGATTCGGCAATTGCTTACCCAAACCGACGGAATTGAGGGCGCGTCGCATCTCCAGCGGGCCTCGGTTCGCGACCGGAACGCAATGGCGATCGAATTGTCCAGCGTGGCTGAACCTGGTTCTGCCTTTATCTACGGCCCAAGTCATCTCCAGATTTTTTCCGAACTGCTGCGTCGGAAACTAGGAGGACGCAATGTTATCAGCTACTTTGAAGCGCACGTGTCGAATCGGCTTGGATTGCACGATCTCAATTACAAAAAAGACGTCCGCGGCAATCCATTGCCTGCGACCGGCTTTGAATTAACCGCACGCGAATGGGCGCGACTGGGCGAGCTTGTAATTGGAAGCGGCAATTACCATCGGCGCCAAATTGTGCGCTCGAATCTATTGCGAGAAGCGTTTGTTGGTTCGCAGGTGAATCCGGCGTACGGGCTCACGTTCTGGTTGAACCAGCAGGCACCGAATGGACGCGAAGCCGATATGGAACGAATGCTCGATTTGCCCTGGCAAAGCGCGCAATGGGCGGGTGTTTGCATCTGCAAGGATGCGCCTGCAGACATGGTGGCGGCGCTTGGATCACATTATCAGCGACTGTTCATTATTCCATCATCGAAAGCAGTCATTGTCCGCCAGGGGTCGGGCGGAAACTTTTCAGACGCGCAGTTTTTGCGACTGGTGCTCGGGCGAGGGGAATGAACAGGCAGGTTTGACTTGATCGGTGGTCTGGCAAACGATCAGAGCGACATGAGGGATCGTTCGCAGGATGAGCAGGCGCTCATGAAGATTCAGCACGAATGGGCCGAAGCGCGCGTCAAAGGCGATAGTTCGTACACGCGTCGCATTGAGGCGGACGATTGCACGATCGTTTGGCCAGACGGCAAGATCGTGAATAAGCGGGCGGATTTACAAACGATGACCGGTGACATCGTTTTCTCCGAGTTTAAAATTCACAATCTTCAGGTCCGCCTATATCGCGACACCGGAATCGTCGTCGGTCAGGGCGTCATTAAAGCGCACAAGGGAAACCGAGACCTTGTCGACGGAAAATTTGTGTGGACCGACACATTTGTGAAAGAGGGCGATCGATGGAAGGTGGTTGCTTCACAAATCACTCCGGTCTTGGAAAAATGATCGCTCACAGTTAACCATAGTTGTTATGAACAAATTCGCGCTCGGTTGCGGGGTCCTTATCGCCATTCTGCTTGTCGTCGTCGTAGTTGCCGCCATTGCAATTGGAGGCAGTTACAATCGGCTCGTCCGCTTGCAACAAGCTGTCGATCAAAGTTGGGCGCAGGTGCAAAATGTCTATCAGCGTCGCGCCGACTTAATCCCCAATCTCGTGAACACGGTGTCGGGTGCCGCCAATTTTGAGAAGTCAACGCTTGTCGAAGTAACAAATGCCCGCGCCAGTGTTGGCCGTGTCCAAATGCAACTTGATCCGAACAAGGCGCCCACCGACGCCGCACAGTTGCAGCAGTTTCAAGCCGCACAAGGGCAGTTGAGCGCCGCACTGTCGCGTTTGCTTTTGGTCTCGGAGCGCTACCCGGATTTAAAAGCGAACCAGAACTTCCTCAGTCTACAGGCACAATTGGAAGGAACCGAGAACCGAATCTCCGTCGAGCGCGGCAACTTCAACTCGGCGGTGCAGGATTACAACGTCGCAGTGCGCAGTTTCCCGACAAATCTGATCGCGGGCATGCTCGGTTTTCCGCCGAAACCGTTCTTCACCGCGCAACCGGGCGCAGAAAAGCCGCCACCGGTGCAATTCAATTTTAGCTCGCCCGCTCCAGCTGCGCCCGCGGCCACGCCGTAGTGGTACGCGAATGGTCGCGCACCAACAACGCAGTGCGAATTCTGGGGAGCGCACGCGGCTCGCGTGCTGGTTTTGGCGGCTCGCCAAAACAATCCTTTGGGTCTTCAAAGTTCACGAAAGCGGGCCGCTTTCGCCAGCACGCAAGCCGCGTGCGCTCCCCAGAACGCTGCGTTCCGTTGTTGTCGGAGTTTACGTTGTCCTTATCTCGCATTCCTGGGCCGCAGAAGTCATCCCGCCCAAGCCCACCGCTTATTTCAATGATTACGCCAACGTTGTTTCAAAAGAAGCGGCATCTCGATTCAACGAGCAGCTTGCTCAATTCGAGCGAGAAACTTCCGACCAAGTGGTTGTCGCGGTTTTTCCCAAAATGCAGAGCGACTCGGATATCGCTGATTACACGCAGCGCGTGGCGCAGGCCTGGGGCGTAGGGCAAAAGGAGCGGCGGAATGGGGTGGTGCTTTTTGTATTTATACAAGATCGCAAGATGTTTATCCAAGTCGGTTACGGCTTGGAAGGCGCACTGCCGGACGCGACCGCATTCGACATCACTGAGCGTCGTATCAAGCCGCTATTTCGGGCTGGTAATTATGAGGCTGGACTGTCAACGGGAATCGATCTGATCTGCAAAGCCATCCGGGGCGAGTACAAAGGATCAGGAAAAACAGTAGCGGAAGGCAAGGGCGGCGGCGCGTTTGCCGGTCTTTTGCCCTTCATCATCTTTGTCATTGTTCTCTTCATTATTTCGCGGCTATTCCGAAAATTGGGCGGTTACGGCTATTCGTCGCGAAGAGGAGGTCCGGTGTTCATCCCAAGCGGCGGAGGCTGGTCGTCCGGTGGCGGCAGCAGTGGAGGAGGCTTCAGCGGGTTCGGCGGTGGGGGCGGCAGTTTCGGTGGTGGCGGCGCGGGATCGAGTTGGTGATCAAATGCGGACGCGAGAATTTCTCAGCAAACTCGAGCACGGCCGAATCATTGAAGCGATTCACGAAGCTGAATCAAAAACGTCGGGTGAGATTCGCGTTTTGATCCAGCGCGGCACATTAAAGCGTAATCCGCTCGAGGCTGCGCAGAGGAAGTTTCATCGGCTTGGTATGCACAAGACGCGCCAGCGCAATGCGGTGCTCATTTTTGTCGCGCCGCGTGTTCATAAATTTGCGGTTGTTGGGGACAACGCGATTCATGAAAAATGCGGCGATGAATTCTGGCTGTGCGTCGTGGAAAGAATGCGGACGCATTTTCAAAACGAGAAGTTTAGTGATGCGTTAGTCGAAGCGGTCAAGGAGATCGGGACGGTGTTGGAGAGCCATTTCCCGAAAACGTCGGACGACACAGACGAATTGCCCAACGACGTGATCCAAACTTAATCGTTTCATTAACACCGCGCCTTCAGCCGGTGCTAGATGGTGGCCGGCTGAAAGAGCCGTTTCAACGGCTTGCCAACTCTGTAAACGGCTTTCAGATAGACTCGCGACAGAAGCACCGGTCTGAAGACCGGCGTTAATAAGAACTGCGGCTTGAGAAGGTGCCAACCAACGGCTGCTTGCAAAATGCTCGATCCAAGCTTTATTCGGACTCCGCAGCGAGTTTTTGAAAATTACGCCGTTGGTCCCTGGGTCTCCGTCGCTGGATGTGAGATCGCGCTCGCCAGGGGGAACCCGGTGATAGAAGGAATTTCGACTTAAGATTTCCGAATTTCGGTTGTTCGCTCTTTACCGGTGTTCAATCGCAAATCGCAATCGACATTCGAAACTTACAAGATGCCTATCCGTTACGGTCGTTTTGAAATGCCGAAAACTCTCAGCAAAGAGGAGAGCACGGCCACAGATACCTATGCAAAGTTTATCGCCGAGCCCTTTGAAGCCGGCTACGGCCACACCGTTGGGAACTCCCTCCGGCGCGTCCTACTATCCTCGCTCGAAGGCGCGGCCATAACCGCGGTAAAAATCGCCGGTGCGCAGCACGAGTTCGCCACATTGCCCGGCGTGGTAGAGGACCTGACCGACATCGTCCTTAATCTCAAGAAAGTGAAATTCAAGCTGGATGGCCAGGACCACGAGCCCAAGAAATTGTCACTTATCGTGAACAAGGAAGGCGAAGTCACTGCCGGAGACATTCAAACGATCCAAGGTTTTGAAGTGCTGAATCCCAAGCAATTGATCTGCACCCTTGATCGAAAGCACAAATTTGACGCAGAACTCGAGGTGCGCGTCGGCCGTGGATTCGCCACGGGCGAGGAAAACAAGCGCGCCGATCAGCCGATCGGCCTCATTCCCATCGACTCGATTTTCTCACCGGTCACCAGGGTTAAATATGCAGTGGAAAACACTCGCGTCGGTCAGCGCACCGATTACGACAAACTCATTCTCGAAATGTGGACCGACGGCCGGCTAACTCCAGATGACGCGCTGCTCCAGGCTTCTGCGATTCTGCGGCATCACCTCGACGTCTTCGTTCACTACAACGAGGAAGTGATTGAATTCGATCAGACGCCGGCTGGCGTGAGCGAAGAAAATATCAAGCTGAAGAAGCTCCTCAATATGAGCGTGAACGAGATCGAGCTAAGCGTGCGCGCAGCCAATTGCTTGAACAATGCAAATATCACCACCGTGGGGCAGCTCGCCCAGAAGAGCGAGGCTGAAATGCTGAAGTATCGCAACTTCGGCAAAAAATCGCTCAATGAAATCAAGGACAAACTGCAACACCTTGGATTGGGTCTGGGCCAGAAGTTCGAGCCGGGCTTGATCGATTTGCCTATAATTGCCGACGGCGCTGCGCCAGTAGCCGCACCTGCTGCTGGCCAAGAGTAAACGTCTGTGCGAAGATCGCGTTTCGCCGCGTATGAGACATCAAAAGAAGACGATCAAGCTGGGGCGCACCGCGGACCATCGCCGGGCGTTACTTGCCAATCAGGTCTGTGCTTTGATCGAACATCAGCGAATCAAGACGACCTTGGCCAAAGCCAAAGCGGTTCGTCCTCTTGCTGAACGCATGGTGACGCTCGGTAAGAACGGCTCGATTCACGCGCGTCGCAGGGCACTGGCCGTATTACGGCAGAAAAGCGTTGTGAAAAAGTTATTCGACGACATCGCGCAACGTTCTGCCGAACGGAACGGCGGTTACACCCGTATCGTCAAACTCGGCGCGCGGAAGAGCGATTCTGCGCGTATGGCCTTTATCGAGTGGGTCGACGCAGAGTACGTCGCCGAGGAAAAACCGAAGAAGGAAAAGAAGGCGAAACGCAAAGAGCCAGAGGCAGAACCGCAGCAGATAACGCCCGAAGCGGACCAGACAACGCGGGAAGAGCCGAAGGCAGAAGCTTCCGCCCCGACACAAGAGGAAGCCACCCCGCCACCGGCTGAAGAGGCAAAGCAGAAGAAGCGGCGTTGGTTCGGACGAAAGTCAGACGACAGCTAAAATAGCTGTCGCGGCGTTCGCGTTCCAGCGGGAGCGAGAGTGCTTGTTCGACAGTTACTCGCGATAAGGCATCGAAAGACTAAGTCTCAAGTGCGGAGAGGTCCGCGAGATCCTGTGGCCTGCCTACCGCGCGTTTGTTCCGAATCAATGCGTCTTTGCCGAGGACGAAAACAGGAATACCGTCGATGATCGCCGACACTCTGGCGTCGAAGGCTTCGTCGGTAGCCACACCTGTGAGACTCGTCAGTAGATCGATGCGATTCGGGACGCGTCCGAGTTGAATGATTTGGTCGGACTGGAGGAAATCAGTTTCCGTGAACCTGGATTGCTCGAATCCGAACTGATTCAAAAGTGCGAGAAGCAGCCGCGCGTTCTCCGGAGTGGGCCGGACGAGAATGTCCAAGTCGCCGGTGTGGCGTAGTCGCCCATGAAACGCCAGGCTCTGCGCGCCGACGATGTCGTAATCAACGCCGCGGGAATTTAACAATTCGAGAAACTCTCTCCAGCCTTTGCTCAGGGTCATGATTGAGGAGCTCCACCAGAATTTGCAAACGTTCGTTGCCGGTCAGTTTTTTGTAAAACTCGCGGTCCGCCTTCTCAGCCTCAGAAAAACTGTGAAATTTTCTCGCTGTTTTCTTCACGCCGTAACTATAAGCTTGGCAATGACGACTTCCGAGCGAATTTGATCAACGAACTGGATGGATCCGCATCCGTATTTCTTCATTATCATTTTCATTGGCGTAGCGCTGGTGTTTCCGCTGGGTCCGTTGGCACTCGCATGGATGTGGCGGCGATTTTTCCAACCGCCAAAGCCCGGCCCCGACAAGTCTTCGACCTACGAATGCGGCGTCGAAGCAATTGGCGACGCGCAAATTCAGTTCCATGCGCAGTATTATCTCTACGCCATAATCTTTTTGATCTTCGACGTTGAGGCGGTATTTCTCGTGCCGTTTGCGGTCGCATTTACCGGATTGCCGTTCGGGGCGTTCATCGCGATCTTGATTTTTCTTCTGCTGCTCATCGAAGGACTTGTCTGGGCGTGGGGCAAGGGCTGTTTGCAATGGCAGCGCTAGCGCGCTCACGCGATGGCTTACAAAGCTAAAAGAGTTACATTGTTACAAGTGCGAGCTTCCTAGCCGCTACGTAACCTTTGTAACCTTCTAACGAGAATCAATGAGCGAAATTGACGAACAACTCCGCACCGAACTGCAACGGCAGGGAGTCTGGGTGACTTCAATGCAGGACCTTTACAATTGGGGACGCAGAAACTCGATCTGGCCGCTGCAGTTCGGACTGGCCTGTTGCGCTATTGAAATGATCGCCACTGCGGCATCCCGCTACGACATCGCCCGCTTCGGTGGCGAAGTGTTCCGTCCGTCACCGCGGCAGGCCGATCTCATGATTGTTGCCGGAACGGTCACCAAGAAAATGGCGCCGCAAATCGTGCGACTTTACAACCAGATGGCTGATCCAAAATACGTGATTGCAATGGGCGCATGCGCGATTTCCGGTGGGCCTTTTAAACAGGGTTACAACGTTCTTAAAGGCATCGACCGTTACATTCCAGTCGATGTTTATATCCCCGGCTGCCCGCCGCGTCCGGAAGCATTGCTTCACGCGTTCATGGAACTACAACGCAAGATCGACGATCAAAAGTTGACCGGCGTAAATAAGGCAGAATTTCTTAAGCCAGAACAACCAAGCGAATTCCCCGTGCCGAAGTTCGGTCCACACGATCTCGAGCCATCGGCGAATGCCAGCGTGTTTCAGCCGCCCGTGATCGAGCGATGATTCTCGCTTTGTCATTCCGAGCGCAGCGAAGCGGAGTCGAGGAATCCCGTGGCGGAATCCTGAGGCAATACTTCGGGATCCCTCGACTTCGCTCGGGATGACGGATTTTTCGTCATGGAATCCTTGGACCAAATCAAATTGCGCCTCGAGGCCGTGGTGCCTGGAGCGAAGATCGAAACTGTGTCGAACGGCAGCCCTTCACAGCAGCACTCACTACTGATAGATAACGAGCACGCGCTCGCGGTCGCGGGATTTTTGCGTGTTGATGCGGCGCTGTGTCTCGATTTTTGCTCCAACGTCACCGGCGTGGATTGGCTGGATCGGGTGGTGAAGAAAACAACCAAGATAAAGAAAGTCGTCGATGGCCAGGAAAAAGAGATCGTCGAACCACTGAGGAGAAAATTCCCGGGTATCTCGAGGCCGTTTATCACCTTTACTCGATGACGCATAAGCATGGCCCAGTCATCATTCGCATGCGCACCCGTGATCGTGCAGAGGGCGCGCGTTTACCATCACTCACGCCGGTCTGGCGGAGCGCCGAGTTCCAGGAGCGCGAGATCTTCGATCTTTACGGTATCCATTTTGAAGGACATCCCGATCTGCGGCGAATTTTAATGTGGGATGAGTTTGAAGATCATCCGATGCGGAAAGATTACCGGGAGCCGGACGATTACGAATGGGAGCCCACGCCGCACGACGAGGTGCTGGAGAAGGCGAAGCAGCATTACCAACCGCGACCACAGATTGATGGCGCGGAAGGCATCGTTGAACCGTTGAAGGGCTGAAGCGTTGAACCGGAAATGAACGCGACAGTTGAAACAATCGAAGCATTCGAGCGACCACCAGTCAGCATGGGCTCGCGGCTCGAAGGCGAATTGCTCGAAGTCTCGATGGGCCCCCAGCATCCATCCACGCACGGCGTGTTTCGGATGAATGTGGCGCTAGAAGGCGAGGTCGTCCGTAAGCTCAAACCGGTCTTCGGTTATCTGCATCGAAATCACGAGAAAATCGGCGAGAACACAAGTTACCTCGGCTCGATGCCGTACACTGACCGGCTCGATTATTTGTGCTCGATGACCAACAACTGGGCGTACGCGCTTAGCGTTGAGAAACTCGCCGGCATCGAAATTCCTGAACGCGCCGAGTATCTACGCGTCATTCTTGCCGAACTGACGCGGTTGCAGAATCACGCCTCGCTGTTGGGTTTTTTACTCAGCGACATGGGCGCGTGGGGCACGCCGTTGATGTACGCGTTCCGTGAGCGCGAAAAAATTCTCGATCTTTTCGAGTCGTTATCCGGTTCGCGGATGATGTGCGACTACATGCGTTTCGGCGGCTGCCGCGTGGATGCGAGCGATGAGTGGCTCGCCCGAGCGAAACAAATCGTCGATCGTTTCCCGAAGTTTCTCGATGAATTCGAGGAATTGATTCTCGGCAATGAGATCGTCATCGGCCGGACTCAAAATGTTGGCAAACTGTCCGCCGAACTGGCGATCAACGCTGGCATCACAGGTCCGATGTTGCGCGCGTGTGGCGTCAATTATGACATTCGCAAAGTAGACGGCTATGGGTTTTATCCGCGTTTGAAATTCCGAATCCCGCTCGGGGAACACGGCGACACGTACGATCGCCTGATGATGCGAGCCTTGGAGATGCACGAGAGCGTCGAGATCCTGAAGCAGGCGTTCGCGCAAATTGCACCCGGCCCCATTGTAAATCCGAAAGTAAAAGTGCGCGCATTTCGTCCACCAGTTGGTGAAGCGTACGGTCGAATCGAAGGACCAAAAGGTGAGCTCGGATTTTATTTGATCAGCGACGGCACTCCAAACCCATATCGTTACCGCGTTCGGCCACCAAGCTTCGTTAATCTCACTTTGCTTGAGGATCTTTGCCTCGGTCACACTGTCGCCGATGTGATGGTAATCCTCGGCAGTGTTGATATCGTAATGGGAGAAGTGGATCGATGATCGGCACAGGGATACTCAAGGGAATGGCCGTCACAGCGCGGAACTTTGTCGGAAGTTATTTCGAGAAGGAACGGCTAACTACGGTGCAGTACCCGGAGGAGCGCATTCCTCTTGCGGAAAATTACCGAAATTTTCCGTTCCTGATTTACGACGACAACGATCCGCACGCCGGGTTGCGTTGCGTAGCCTGCAAGATTTGTGAGAAAGAATGTCCGCCGCAGTGCATCTACATCGTCAAGAGCGACGACAAAAAGCCCGATTACATGGGCAAACCGCAGTTTTACCCGAAGGTGTTCGACATCGACATCTCGGTCTGCATGAGCTGCCAGATTTGCGTCGAGGTTTGTCCATTTGAGGCGATCAAGATGGACAAGGAATTTGAGCTGAGTCAGCGAGAGCGATTCGATCACTTGCTTTTTCGGAAAGAGCACCTTTCCAAATCGAACGGGTACTATCACAAGATCCATCCTGTCGAAGCAGAGGCCGTTGACAAGAATCTCGCGGACGCGGCAGCCGCCGCGGAGGCGAAGAAGAAAGCTGCAGCTGAAGCAGCGGCAAAAGCCGCGGCAGCCAAGGCAGCGGCCGCTGCAACCGCTGAGGCGAAAGCTTCGACAGACAAGCCGTCGCCGTCATCTGCTTCTTCTTAAAATCCCAGACGCGCGAGCAGCGTTACGCCGCTGGGATATTTTCACGCGCGTACCGGAGCGCGCGCGACATCCAGACAAGCTCATCCAGAAATTTCTTCACCCGGCCGGTATAAGCTGAATCGGTAATCTTGCCGGTCGCTGGATCGAAAAGTTTTCCTGCCGTGCCGAAATAGACATCCCAGAAAATCGTGACGAGGCCGAGCTCACGCAGCACCGGAACCAAACTTTGGATCATCCGGGCACCGCCGAATGGACCAGCGGACACGCCACAGACGCCAACCGCTTTATGAATGTATTCCTTGAGATTTGTATCCAGGACATGCTTTAGCAGTCCCGGGAAACTGTGATTGTATTCCGGCGCTACAATGATCAAACCGTCAGCGCGCTCGACCGTGGCGCAGAACTGGCTGTCCTTTAGCGCTTCGCCGGCGTCATCCATCCGAATGGGAATTTTCCGGATGTCGATCAATTCCGTTGTGATATCGGTTCGTTTCGTTGCTTCACCGAAAACGAAATTTGCCGCGGGTTCGGTTAGCCGACCTTGGCGCGGTGTGCCGATAATGACCGGGAGGAAAACCGGCCGAGTGAGCTCTTGCGCAGGCATTGTGCAATTTGTCGCAGGAACCGGAGGAAGCTTACAAGCGCAATTTGCCCCAAGCGGCCAACAAAGCGACGTTCGCAAGCATCGCAATTTGCCAGGGTGGCGAAATTGGCAGACGCGCCAGACTTAGGATCTGGTGGAGCAATCCTTAGGGGTTCGAGTCCCCTCCCTGGCATTTCAACAAGACGATCGCTGGTAGCGACATCAAAAATAACGCTTTCCCAGGGACGCGGACCTGTAATAATGCGGGATGCCGTGGGAAGAAGTTGCCAGCTAAGCGCAGGCATTCATGTGATTGCAGGCACCGCAATCGCGACACTCACCTCAGCACTGATTTTTGCATCCGACACATTTTTCTCCGTTACCCGACAGAGCGTTCCCCTCGAAGCCAAGGATAAATTGAGGTTCGCTGAAGATGAAGGGTATATCCGTATCGTCTGAAGCTGCGAGCGTTCAGTCAGCAACGCGGAACGGGAACACTCGCAGCGCCGTTTTCGACCGGCGTCTTTTGATCATCGGGTTGTGGGTATTCGCTGGATATTATCTCGGGTGCAAAATCGGTTTTGCACTCACGTTTCAGCCTCATCCAGTTTCTGTTCTTTGGCCTCCAAATTCTGTTCTCGTCGCGGCGCTTTTGTTGACGCCGCCGCGCAGCTGGTGGGTGGTGCTATTGGCTGCACTTCCAGCGCATCTGGCGGCACAATTGCAAAGTCACGTTCCACCGCTGATGATTTTCTGCTGGTTCCTCAGCAACTCCTGCGAGGCACTGATCGGCGCCGGGTTGATGCGGTACCTGGTGCGCGGGCCTATTCGTTTCACCACACTTCGCAACGTAGGCCTGTTTTGCCTTTGCGTGGTGTTCATCGCCCCGTTCTTATCGTCCTTTTTAGATGCCGCGCTTGTCGTATGGAACCACTGGGGCAAGGACACCTACTGGGAGCTGATTCGGGTACGCCTTTTTTCAAACGCGCTCGCGGCATTGATAATTGTGCCATTAGTCGTGACGTGGGCGACGATTGAAATCCAGCCGCTGAGGACAGCCCGACTATCACGTTACCTGGAGGGATGCGCGTTATTTATTGGTCTGTTACTCGTCAGTTACGCTGTTCTTTACAAATTCGGATCGGGCACGGACTCGGCTCTTCTCTTTCTCCCGCTCCCATTTCTTCTTTGGGCGGCGATACGATTCGGCTCTCTGGGAGCAAGCACTGCTGTTTCAATTGTCAGCTTCCTGGCAATCTGGAGCGCAGCTCACGGGCATGGACCATTCTCCGGCGGACCAGCTGAACAAGACGCTCTTTCAATCCAAATATTTCTCATCGTCCTGGCGATTCCGCTGTTGTTTCTGGCCACAGTCATCGAGGAACGCGTAACTGGAGCGAGCGAACTTGGCGAAAGCGAGTCACGTTTCCGGAATGTCGCGAATGCTGCCCCCGTCCTTATCTGGATGGCCGGCGTGGATAAGCTCTGCACTTTCTTTAACAAGCCATGGTTAGAGTTTACTGGCCGCAGCATCGAACAGGAGCTTGGAAACGGCTGGGCTGGAGGCGTGCACCCGGAGGATCTGCAAAAGTGCCTGGAGGTTTACACCAAAGCATTCGATGCGCGGCAGCCATTTGTTATGCAATACCGGCTCCGGCGGAACGATGGCGACTATCGCTGGCTATCGGACCAAGGGGTGCCACGCCATGACGCGCAAGGAGGGTTCGCCGGGTACATCGGCTCATGCGTGGACGTCACAGAATTGATGAAAAAGGAAGAGGCTTTGCACGAATTCGAGCAACGAGTCATTCTCGCAGCCGAAGCAGCTCATCTCGGGGTATGGGAGATGGACTCCGCCACTAACGAACTTTGGATGTCTGACAGCGCGCGCGCTTTGTTTCAATTTGCTTCCGACACCCTTCTCGACCACGCGGCCTTTCAAGATCGCATTCACCCGGAGGATCGTGCGCGTCGCGATTCCGCCGTCAAACGCGCAATCGAAACCGGCGGTGAATACGAAATCGAATATCGTGTTTTGTTACCGGATGGAACTCAACGCTGGATCGGCGGGCGCGCACGCAGCGTAGCCGAGGACAACCGTAAAGGCGCCCGGCTCATTGGTGTTTCCATAGACATAACGCCGCGCAAGCTCGCTGAAGCAGAAGCGTTGCGGCAACGCGATGAGCTCAGTCACCTCAGTCGTGTGGCGCTAATGGGTGAAATGTCTGCGTCCATTGCTCATGAGTTGAATCAACCGTTGGCTGGAATTCTCAGTAACGCCGCAGCAGGACAGCGCTTCATTGATGGCGGGAATGTTGACGAGGGAGAAATACACGAGCTACTGCGTGACATCATTGCAGACGGTCGCCGCGCTAGTGACATAGTTCGCGGCATTCGGGGCATGGTCAGAAAGGAGCAAGTGGCGCGTCGCACGGTGAATCTGAACGAGGTTGTGATGGACGCCGTGCGCATGGTATCTCACGATGCCGTGCTGCGTTCGTGCCAGGTGGAAACATCGCTCGATTCGAATTTGCGGACGGTCGAAGCCGACCCGATTCAACTTCAACAGGTGTTGCTCAATCTTGTGATCAATGCATTTGACGCCATGCGAGACACGCCGAGCTTCAGGCGAAAGGTGGTGATCGCAACGCAATCCAAGGGCGATGGTACAATTTGCGCGAGCGTGCGCGATTATGGTGTCGGAATTTCAACGGAGATGCAGGCTTCTCTGTTCGATCCTTTCTTCACGACTAAAAACGATGGACTTGGAATGGGCCTCGCAATTGCACGTTCGATTCTTGAATCACATGGCGGCACCATCGCCGCGAAAAATGCGGGTGGTGGTGGGGCTCGATTTGAATTTATCCTTCCGGTCAACGGCCTTTCTACAGGATGAGTGCGGAAAGCGAGTTTGTTTGATCAACGACTGACACATCCGTTCGGAAGGCGTGTTGAGGCAGCTGCTTCTCGTAGCGAGCAGTGCGCGAACACCGCCAAGGTGTACCGCCGAACGCGTAATGAAAGGCTGAGCCGCGACTCCGATGCATGACTTAGGGGACGTGAGACTAAGGTCTCATATGTGCGCGTCGAACCCTAGCGTAGTGTTCACTTGTTTTGCTTAGTCCACGCCCAGATCGAATCTGTCTTCTCGATGATGATCCTTCGGTTTTGAGAGGCCTCACTCGGCTTCTCATGTCTGCCGGTTGGCACCCCGAACAGTTCAACGAGCCGGACCCGTTTTTGAGGTATGTGAAGGTTCATCGCCCTACGGTTGCCATCATTGATGTTTGGATGCCGCTCATGAATGGCCTCGAAGTTCAATCGCGGTTGCGGGAGCTTTCGCCGTCGACTCGCGTGATCATGTTTACCGGAAAAGACGATCCGCTCGTTCGTTCCACCTCGCTGAAAGCCGGCGCGTCAGCTTTTTTCAGCAAGCCATTTGACGACGAGGAATTTCTCACCGCGGTTCGGCTGGCCCTTTGCGCAATGTGATAATCCCTTCGACCGGCTGTAAACCGGAACAAGAATTTCCGACTGGATTTATCCGTGAAAATTGTGTATTCCAACACGGGTTTCTAACACAATGCCAACTTCTTCGAGTGAACTAATCGCGATCGAACGTCCCAAGACAAATTCCAGGATTTTTGCGCACACCCGCTGGGACACCATTCCTGTGGCCGCAGCCCTTCTGCACTGCGTCTACTTCTTCGGCATGTTTTATCTTTTCCATCGCGTTCCACTCTGGGTCATGCTGATCCTTGGTTTTATTTATTCGGTCAGCATTTCGTGGAATATCAACGGCATTTCTCACAACTTTATTCACAATCCCTATTTTCGTTCGCCGCTGTTGAATCGGTTATTCAGCATCATGGAATCGATTACCGTTGGGTTCGGCCAAATTTTTTATGAGTGCATTCATATGCAGCATCACAAGGGCAATGCCGATCGACCCGACGATCATGGCGACACGATCGATTGGATTTCCATCTATAAACACGGCCATGACGGTGAAGCGGAACATCCGTTAAAATATACGTTCGTAAGTTTCTTCCGTGAGGATCCCAAGACCGTTTTGAAGGAACTAAAACGAAAAAATGCGCGCGAGGCGTTTTGGGGAGTGTTCGAGCTGGTGTGCTTCGTCACAACTTTTGTGATCCTCGGGATTTTGAACTGGCATTACATCTGTTTTCTTCTTCCGTTTTGGTATTTTGGCCACTGCCTCTCTTATCTGAATGGCTACTATCGGCATTACGGGGGCAATCCTGACGAACCGATTGCCTGGGGTGTGAGTACCTACGGCAAGCTCTATAACTGGACATGGTTCTACAATGGTTACCATGCCGAACATCACTTCCGGCCAAAGGTGCATTGGACTCGAATGCAGACGCTACGGGATCAGATCGTCGATCAACAGCGCAGGGCTGGAGTGCGTGTGATCAAGGTGCCGCACGCGCTCGGTTTTCTTGACTCCGATTTGCCGGCCGCTGATCTACGACATAAGCACCGAGAACTACATTCCGAGCCAGCTGGTTAGCTCCACGCCATACATCAGACGACGCAAGGCGCTACTAACTTCCAGATTCTGGTCGCACAAAAAGACAGGCCTACAAGGAGAACCGAATATCTCAGGTGCTGGCCGCAGTTACATACGCGTCATGATACACCGCACACGTCTTACACTGGTTCTTTGCGCGATCATCGTGTTAACCGAAGCGTCGGCGTTTTGCGGCACGGCGGAATTTCAGCCGACCGAAGCAAACAAGAATTCGCCGGCAGGAAAGGCGCCTGAGGGCATGATTTGGATTCCGGGTGGCGAATTCTCCATGGGCGCGGCGGTGGGCGGGGAAGGAAGTCATGCAATGCCGATGGGTTCGAATGACTCACAGCCTGTGCATCGTGTGTACGTAGATGCTTTCTGGATGGATGCGACTCCGGTGACGAATGCGCAGTTTGAGAAGTTCGTCAGCGCGACGAAGTACGTCACAATTGCTGAACGGGCTCCAACCAAAGAAGAGTTCCCAACCGCGCCTGAGGAGAATCTCGTGGCTGGCGCAGTCGTTTTCGCGCCGACCGATCATGAGGTGCCGCTTAACGACCATTATCAATGGTGGAGCTATATAAAAGGCGCGAGCTGGCGTCATCCATTCGGCCCGCACAGCGACATCAAGGGCAAGGAAAACTATCCCGTGGTGGAGATTGCGTACCCTGACGCCGAAGCGTACGCGAGATGGGCGGGTAAACGTTTGCCGACCGAAGCGGAGTTTGAGTTTGCGGCACGCGGCGGTTTATCAGGAAAGACATACGTCTGGGGCGACGAATTTCGTCCGGACGGAAAATGGATGGCCAACACCTGGCAGGGAGCATTTCCAGTGAAAGATGCGGGCGAAGACGGTTATGCCGGCATCGCGCCTGTGAAATCCTTTCCACCGAATGGCTATGGGCTTTACGACATGGCCGGCAACGTTTGGGAATGGTGCAGCGACTGGTATCGTCCCGATTACTACAAAACACTCGCAGACAAAGGCGGCGTTATGCGCAATCCGCAGGGGCCGGATTCGCCGTTCGACCCTGCTGAGCCTAACGAGAAAAAGCGCGTCCACCGCGGCGGCTCGTTTCTTTGCAATGAACAATATTGCTCGCGCTACATCGTCGGCACGCGCGGGAAAGGCGAAGTGAACACGGGAACCAACCATCTCGGTTTCCGTTGCGTGAAATCGCCATCGCAAATCGCAGCGAAGTGATCTCCTTTGGCGGCCCGCAAACCGGCGGAGTGTTTTCGGATTTGCTTCCATAGTATCGGTTATCGCTTTATAGCTGAGCAGTATCGCGACGTTCAGGGCTTGAGCTTGCCAGCGTTGCGTTACGAGACGCGATGGAAGACCAGAACTTTTCAGCAAACGTCGTATCGACCGGTCAACACCGACAAGCAGAGAACCTCAGCGTCCAAGCACCTAAAGAAGCGCACACGGGCGTAAGCGTCGAAGCGGGCGCCGATGAACTGGCAACGGCAGTTGCGATGATGCATGCCACGCTGGAGTCTACCACGGACGCCATCCTCGTCACTGACGAGGGGAACTACGTCAGAGAATTCAACGAGAAGTACGTCAAGTTTTGGAGCATCCCGCCACACATGATGATATCGGCTCATGCTAGTGAGCTGTGGAATTACGTCAGCCCGCAATTGAAAGACCCGGCAGGCTATCTCGCGCGCGTCCAGGAAGTGATCGGCTCGGCCGCACCCGAGACTTTCGATGTCTTGCAATTGAAAGACGGCCGTGTCTTCGAGCAGAATTCGGCAATTCAACTGATCAAGCAGCGAAATGTTGGTCGTGTATGGAGCTTCCGCGACATCACCCAACGCAAACGCGCGCAGGACGCGCTCGCCAACGAGAAGAGAGTGTTGGAGAAAATCGCATCAGGCGCATCACTCGGGACGGTGCTTGATGTCCTGGTGCGCGGTGTTGAGGCGCAGTCATGTGATGGAATGATGTGCACGGTACTGGTCTTTGATGAAGCGGCGCAATGTCTGCGCCACGGCGCCGCGCCCAGCATGTCTGCAGAATACAATCGTATCGTGGACGGCGTGCACATCGGTCCGTGTGTCGGCTCGTGTGGCAGCGCTGCTTACAAGCGCGAGCCTGTATTTGCGACAGACATCGCCACCGATCCTCATTGGGCTGACTACGTTGAATTAGCTTCCGCGTTCGGCCTCGGCGCGTGCTGTTCGACGCCAGTTTTCTCCAGCGAAGGCGCGCTGTTGGGAACGGTCGCGATGTATTATCCCAATCCACACCAACCCAGCGAGCACGATCGGGAGTTGATCCGCATGGCTACTCACTTGGCAGGCATCGTGATTGAACGCGCTCGCGCGGTAGAGCAATTGCGCGTGGCCAAAGTCGCGGCTGAACAACGCGCTCAGGAAATCACGCAGGCATACGATACTCTGCGCACGACGCAGGAAGCGCTGAATGCGGAGCTCGCGGGCGCAGTGGACTACGTCATGTCGCTTTTGCCTCGCCCCATCACTGAGGAACGGCTCTCAGCAGACTGGTTCATGGTTACTTCCGCGCAACTTGGCGGAGATGGGCTCGGTTACCACTGGATCGATTCGGAGCGGTTCGCCTTTTATCTTCTCGACGTATCTGGTCACGGCGTGAAATCGGCATTGCTCGCCGTTTCCATCATCGATACGCTGCGCACGTGCGGCCTCGCAGACACTGATTGGGACGATCCCGGGGCGGTGCTGTACGCGTTGAATCGCGTTTACTTCTCGCAATCGCATGATCACCTCTATTTCACGATCTGGTACGGGATCGCAGACCTGGCACACGGAAGATTACGTTATGCTGGTGGTGGCCATCCTCCAGCAGTTCTTCGCGTAGCAGGATGCAATAATCCAAAGTTGCCCGCGAACGGTCCGCCAGTCGGTTGTTTCGGCCACGCTAATTATCCGACGTTAGAAATTCCGCTGCTTTTTCCGGCGGAATTGTATCTCTTTTCGGATGGCGTTTTTGAAACCCGGCGACAACAGGAGACCGGTTCGCTCGATCGGCTTGTCGACTTTCTTGCCGCACCGACTGATGGCCATGGTCCGACTATCGGCGAGATTCGCAATCGCACGCTCGGACACCTTAATGGAACACCGCCCTCCGACGATTGCTCAGTATTAAAAATTTCGCTCTCCTAGAATAGTCTTCGTAGAAGTTAGGTGCTGTTGGCTAAGCTGATCGGCATCTGTCAACGACTGTCGCGGGAAAGAGGCGCCGTCCTGCGTAGCCGGGCAATATGACGAGATACTTCAGCCTCGACAAATTTTGCTCAATTGACCTAAAACACGTACGCATTATGAAAACACAACAAAGCCAATTAAATATCATTCTCATCTTTGCCGCGGCTATTACCGCGCTCTTTGTGGCTGGTTGCGCTGAGGTGGGATCAGGAAACACCACATCTCTGCTTACTGCGGCGGGATTCCGCGCGCGCACACCGCAAACGCCGAGGCAACAGCAAATCTACGCTGCCCTGCCACCCTACCAGGTCGAGCGGGCCACGATAAAAGGACACGTTTTTTACGTCTATAAAGACGAGAAAGCGGGGATCGCCTATATCGGTCGGGAACCGGAATACCAGCGTTACCACGAGTTGGCGGTTCAGCAGCAGATTGCCCAAAACTATTACATGGCAGCGGAGATGGACCGCGCAGCCGCATTTGGTTGGTACGGAGCATGGGGTCCGCGGGCGTTATGGTGGTGAACCTGTACGCTGCAGACGTAGCTCGATAAACAGCACCAGCTGCTGGGACGACGCGACTGCTGCGATGTTGAGACCGCTTTACCTTCACCCCAACTTAAAATCCCAAGCGTGCCGGCCCAGATTACATTCGATTTTTCAGACAAGGTCGCGCTTGTCACTGGCGGTAGTCGAGGTATCGGGCGCGCGACAGCGCTGCTCTTTGCGCAAAGCGGCGCAAAGGTCGTGATCGGCGATGTCGATCCTGCGGGAGAGGAAACCGTAGAAACGATCAAACGCGATGGGGGCGAAGCGATTTTTGTGCAGACCGATGTCATCGACGAGGGGAATGTGAAAAATCTGATTGCGATCGCAGTCAAAATTTACGGTGGGTTGCATTGCGCGTTCAACAACGCCGGTATTGGGCCTCCGATGGGCACCGTCGCCGACATGGACGAGTCCAGTTTTGACAGAATCCTGGCTGTCGATCTGAAGGGAGTGTTTCTGTGCATGAAGCACGAGATCGCCCAAATGCTGCAAAACGGCGGCGGCGCAATCGTGAATAACGCCTCAATCGCCGGCCTGGTCGCAGAGCCGGGAATCAGCGCATATATCGCTGCCAAACATGGCGTCATCGGTTTGTCTAAAGCGGCTGCCGTCGAATACGCGAATCAGGGCATACGCATCAACGCGCTCGCACCCGGACTAGTGAATACCGAGATGACAAAGGCTTGGTTCGATGACCCCGATATGAGCGCGCATTTCATCGCGAACACCCCGATCGGCCGTGTGTCACAGCCGGCAGAAATAGCCGGCACGGTTTTATTTCTCTGTTCGGACCTCGCCTCGTTCGCTGTTGGCCAGACGTTCGTGATTGATGGCGGCTACACGACTCATTGATGAAACTCTGATATTCGCGCTTGGCTGCGGATTCAAAAAAGGTGACCTTAAAAATCGCCTGAACGAACGTAACATGTGATGACTCTTCCGCCCGACATCGAATTTCTGGAAGACATTCGTCTGTTCATTTACAGACCTCGGCGTTTGCTGGATGAAGCGTCGGTGACCAGAGCCGTGAAAATTCTTGCAGACTTGGAGGCAATGCTAAAAGAGCCGTTTAATCGGTTCTCCGACACGTCGGCAATCGATCGAGTCGAGTTGAATTATCAATATGTCATTCAGGTTTCTCTCTATCGAGTGCTTTCTTACGCTGATCGGGCACCGGTGAAATCGGCAATTCTCGCGACCGAGTCCACAGTCGGCCACTATTTCCAATTGCATGCCATAATCACTCAGGAGTCCCCAATCAGTGTTCGAATATTCCAACAACGAGGAGATGCCGCGAAATGGCTGGGTGTTGCGCTGGAACGGCTCGTTGAAAATTCCGCGCAAGCGACAGACGAGAGCGGCAACCAACCAAACGGATCTGCTGTTAATGAACGATGAAACTTCCGGCTAACATCGAATTTCACGAAGACATTCGTCTCCTCATCTATCGACCGCATGGTGTGATAGACGAGGCGTCCGTTAAAAAGGTTGTGTCTGTTCTCGAAGATCTCGAAGCCAAGCTCCAAAAGCCCTTCAATCGATTTTCCGATACTCTAGAGGCCGATGAAATTGAGCTTAATTTCAAATACGTCATTCAAGTCTCTCTCTGTCGTCGGCTGTCGTACGCGGGGCATCCACCGGTGAAGTCGGCAATTCTTGCTACCGATGCAACTATGATTCATTACGCGCGGTTGCATGCCGTGCTGACTCAAGGCTCGCCGATCAACGTGCGTGTTTTTCGGCATCGAGAAGAAGCTGCGAAGTGGCTTGGGGTACCGCTCGAGCGGTTAACGATGGATCGCCAGCGAACACAGGCAGGTTAAACCGATGCATTTCGAGCCGCTATGCCTGAGCTGACTGGTCGCTCGACGACTGTCGGCAAGGCTTTGCAAAGCGACGCTAGCAACGCCGCCAATCCCTGGCGATGGTCTGCTGCCGAATCGATTTTTTCCGGCTGGCGCTAGCTTGTCGATGATCTTTGGCACCCCGGCGTTGTCGCGCCGCTATAAGACCAAAGTCCCATTGTGGATGTGTCTTGCTTTTGTCAGCCTCTATCGGTTAACAAATCAGTCATGAACAAGTATATCGCCGAATTTATCGGAACTTTCTTTTTCATCCTAACGATCGGCTGCACCGGAATCGGTGCCGGCTCCGGAGTCATAGTGCCGCTGGCCGTTGGTGCGGTGTTAATGGTGATGGTCTACGCCGGCGGTCATATCTCCGGGGGACATTACAACCCGGCGGTTACCCTCGGCGTGCTGATTCGCGGGCGGGTAAAAACAGCGGATGTGCTGCCTTACATGATTGTCCAAGTCATTGCCGGCCTGTTGGCTGCTGTCATCGTCACTACGTTTCTTCGCGCTGGCGTTGCTGTCACTCCGCTTGTGCCAAAGATGGGACCTGCTTTTGTGGCTGAGTTTCTCTTCACCTTTGCGCTCGTGTATGTGGTTTTGAACGCAGCAACCGCGGAGGGAACGTCGGGTAATTCCTTTTACGGTCTCGCTATCGGCATGACGGTGATGGTGGGTGCGTTTGCGGTCGGAGATATCTCCGGCGGCGCGTTTAATCCTGCCATTGCAGTCGCTATTTCGGCGATGGGCATGGTCAGCTGGAGCAACATCTGGATGTACCTGGTGGCGGAGTTCGCCGCAGCTGTGCTTGCGGCTGTGGTCTTCAACCTGATCAATCCACCGGCGCAGGTGGAACCTATCCCAACAGAGGAGCCGCCTTACAAAACGCCTTAGCGTTGGCTGATAGCGAATACGCCTGATCAGTTCGAAGAGAATCTAGCAGCCAATCTGAAGCCGCCTTAGGCTGGTTAAAAATAAGTTGATGCACCTGACTATTTGGCGTAAATGCCAAATAGTTGATGAAGACAAACTCGACAAGGTCCCGCACCGATCGTCGTGCTGCAGTAATTAAGGCTCTGGGTCATCCGTCCCGTGTGCTTATCGCCGAGATGCTCACTGGGGGCGAAAAATGTGTGAACGAATTGACCGATGCTGTTTCGGCAGACATTTCCACAGTGTCAAAGCATCTGTCGGTGATGAAGGCCGTGGGACTGGTGGAGGTAGAGAAGCGCGGGCTGAATCAATTTTATCGTTTACGCTGTCCATGCCTGCTCGAGTTCTTCCGCTGTGTGGACTTGATCTGCCAAACCGGGAATCAATCAGGGAGAGAGGTTGCATGATTTCGCAATTCAGAACTTGGTCATAACGGCAAATAAACGGAAGAGGAAAGAATGAACACAACACTAAAAATCGATTACGAAATCAGCAGCGGCTGCTGCTCTGACGCATGCACTGGCGACTTATTCCCGGATATGCTCCATCTCGAACAGAACCGGCTCAACAAAGGTCGCGTTCTCGGTGTGCTGCTTGAATCGCAAGGAATCGGAATTCAGGATCGGAAGATTGAAGTGGATAGACGAGCGTGGGAGGAATGTCTTAAGAGCCCAAACTTCCGCGCCTGTTACGACCTGAGTATGGCGAAACTCGCGGTTCAGCGGGCACTGACTTCGGCTTGCAGCTAAAGAGCGTGCTGGCGAAGCCGAACCTTTTGGACCCATATCATGCGTGGTCTGCAAATGACTTCTCATGTCCTCGCAGCGAACTTGATGCGCATTGCAGCATGGCTTGCTGCAAAAAGAAGTTTGGCACCGCGTTCAACAGCATGGCGCCTGGCATTACATTTAACGGCGTGCTGCGGTGCAGAGGGGCTTAGATAGCCGCCTAATGAGAACCGCAGTAACGCCCAAACGGCTGGACTTCTTCGAGCGCAATCTGTCTCTTTGGGTCCTGCTTTGCATGGCGGTGGGACTCGCTCTCGGGAGGCTCCTGCCGCAGTTCACTATGCGGCTCGCGCACTGGGAGTTTGGCCGGGATTCACACGTCAACATCGTTATTGCCATTCTGATCTGGCTGATGATTTACCCAATGATGCTGAAGATCGACTTCGGCGGCATCAGCGGCGTGTTCGCTCGGCCCAAGGGCTTGTTCATCACACTATTCGTCAATTGGCTGATTAAGCCGTTCAGCATGGCCCTACTCGGCTGGATATTTGTGAAGATGATTTTCTCGGGCTGGCTCGGCCTCTTCGACGCGCAGACGGCGAGCAATTACATCGCGGGGTTGATCATCCTCGCGGCGGCGCCGTGCACGGCGATGGTTTTCGTTTGGAGCTATCTCACCGACGGCGATGGACCTTATACATTAGCGCAGGTGGCGATAAACGACCTGATCATGGTGTTCGCTTTTGCGCCAATCGTAATGTTTCTCGTTGGCGTCAGCGGGGTTCACATCCCTGGCAATGTGCTGCTCATCTCGGTGCTGGTGTTCATCGTCATACCGTTGGCCGCGGGATGGGTCAGCCGGACCACGCTTATCAAAATGAGAGGCATCGCGTGGTTCGATTCGGTGTTCCTGCCGAAGTTTCGGCCCGTGACAATTGTGGCATTACTCGCCACGCTGGTTTTGATCTTCGCGTTCCAAGCGGAAAATATTATCCGGAATTGGATCGCCGTTTTGCTGCTGGCGATACCGATCCTGATTCAGGTCTATTTCAATTCGAGCCTCACTTACTTGCTGATGCGCTTGTTCAAGGTGCGGCACAGTGTGGCGACTCCCGGTGCATTGATCGGGGCGAGCAATTTTTTTGAGTTGGCGGTGGCGGTTGCGATCACGCTCTTCGGCCCCACGAGTCCGGCCGCGCTGGCCACCGTCGTCGGCGTGCTCGTAGAAGTGCCGGTGATGCTTTCGGTTTGCCGGGCCTGCATTCATTCGAAGCGCTGGTATGAGCGCGTAGTTCCGGCGATTCAGCCGCTGCCACAGGCTTAACTCGACTTGCGATGTTCGGTAAAATTCCCGCGACCCCACTTGAAGCTGATTCGCGCCAAATTCAAACCTGCCGACGTGGTCCCTTACTGCCGATTTTGCTACTGCTGCTCTTGCAGCTATTGTTTCCAAGTTAATTAACCGCCGATGCAAGCGACCCGATCGCAACAGACGAGCCGCCTTACGCAACGCCGCTTGAACATTCAACCACAACTCTTCAGAATCTTATGAGAGAAACCAAAATTATTGCAGTTCTCCTTGGCATCTGCGCATGCGTCGCCGCTTCATCTGTGACTGCGGCTACGATTCCCGCAGGAACGACACTGGCTGTAACGACTGTTAGCCTTATTACATCGCAGGATGCGGTGGGTGCTACTTTCGAAGCAAAGATTGCTCATGACGTCTCGGCCAAGGGAAACGTTCTATTGAAAGCTGGAACAAAAGCATTTGGCAAGGTTAGCTCTTCCCGTCGCAATCCGCGCAGGTCCGAGCCGCTCGCTGTGGAACTAACGTCTGTTTCAGTGAACGGACGCAATGTCGCGGTGAAGACGAGCCTGGTCACACCGCACGGTCCGCCGCAAACGGGGCGCCAGGCGCATTATGGACATACGGCTGGCACGACAGTAGTGAATCCTCAAACTCTGTTGCAGTTCCAGCTTCTGCAGCCAGTGACGCTGTGATGGCTGATTTACAGCACTGAGCCAATAGCTCCGCATCACGTTTCAGTTGAGCGGCGATGTTACCGTGTTGCATCGGGCGCCGGAGCAAAGGGGAGACCTTCCCTGATCAACTGCGAGAAATCAGGAGAGTCGTTAGCGGCGCGGGCACGTGTGTCGATCAGGCTTTGACCTTTTAGCTCGGCAAAAGGAAGTCCGCCGGTCACGATGGCATGGCGTTCGTACATCAGTTCGTCGCCTTTCCCATTGAGCAGGATTCGCCAATCCCACGGCACCCGCTCATTGGGTGGATGCTGTGTGCGGATGCTCGTTGTACAGTTGGTGGTGATGGCGTTATACCAACGCGGTGTGTTCCGTAGACTGTTGAGCGAATGGATGTATTCAAGAAATCGTTCGCGCGCCTTCGCTGGCGAAACAGTCGTACGGTAAAGATAGACATCCTCCTTGCGATAGTTTGTGCGCAGACGAATCACGTCTCGCTCATCGGCTACGATGTAGATGAGTTCGAACTGCCGGTACAATCCCCCAATCGTCGAATAGGTTTGGTCAAGCTTCTTCCGAATTTCGATCGAGAAACAAAGCGGCGGCGCGTCAGCGAATTGAAAGCTGACAATGGGATGGGCGATCCAGGGCGAGCCCCAGTAATTAATCGCGAGGTCGATGCCAGTGATCTGCGAAATGTGCACCGTGCGTGTTTCCCAACGCGGGGTGTAGTCGGTTTCGCTTCGGTAGTCGCAGTTCCGTACGTTATGAAAGGTTACCTCGTCGCCTTGAGTGTCGGCCCACGCTTCCCTGGCGACGTCCGGCTGCCAGTCGCTAGCGTTGGTAGGAGAAAGCATCAGCCACCAGGTGAGCAGGCCGGCAAACAGCATCACAAAGATGACGAACTTTCGCCAGAATGGCCTAACGAATAGGAGGACGATGAAAAACGTGATCGCAAGCAATGCGGCTGCAACCTTGTTGCCATTGCCGAACGGAGCGTCAAACCACACCGCGCCGAATGCCCACGCGATACCGATGATGGCCGCAAGAAAAACGAATAATGCTCCGGCCCATCGAATGACTCGCATCAGATTACATTACGAACGTTCAGCTACGTGAGGTGAAGAGCCACTATGACGAGACATGCCTGCTAGAAACACGCCTGCAACTGAATTAGTCACAAAGTGAGACGTGCCCCGTCAAGGAGCCGCCTGAGCCAGGATCGTCTTTGAAGTGCCACGCGCCCTAAGATGTAAACGCAAAATCCGGTCAAGCTCAGCGATGGTTTGCGGCAGTTGGCATGCCCCGTGCGGCCCGGGAACAATTACTTCGGACTGCGCACCGTCAAGATGAGAGCTCCAGTAAGGGACGACCCCATCAGTACAATCCGGGCAATGGTCCTTCCCGCGATCGCCGATGATCGAGTGGTAGGGAACGCTGATCTGCGCTTCATTGACTATGGGCAACGCCGGATTTGACGGTTTCAGGCCGGTGATACTATTCGGGAGACGTTTGCCACTGCCGGTCAATTTCACAAGTTCTGCGCTGGTGAGCGCGTCTGTCATGGCCGAGGCAATGTTAAGTGGAAGAGCGATCAGACTAGTGCCAAATCTACCCAACCCGCTGCTGGCCATCTCGCTCCCGCGGTGCGGAGTACAAATGAACACGACGCGTTTAATCCTGGGATTGGCCTGAAATGTAGTGGCGCGCACAAGCAAGCTATCGCTGGAATTCTCCCTAAAAATGCTTTTCGCCGTTTCCCCCAGACTTTTCTCCCACATCGGCTTTGTGACCGTAATCACCTGCATACGAGTGAGCATCCCGCCCATACTGTGACCTACAACAACGTACGGGCGATGGTTCGGATAAAGTTTGTCGGCTTTGGCCAGCTCCTCGCGTAATCGCAATGCCGAATAGAGAATGGGGTTGCCGGTCGGATAGCCAAAGACCCAGAATTGATAGTGCTTGCGGATTTCCGGGTCGGCTTGCAGTCCATTGATCGTTTGCGCCCAGTCGAATGGCGTTGAGATGAGACCGTGCACAAAAACAAGCGGAATCCGGTCCGGATCGTAAGGCTGCAGGAAATACAAGCCAGTCTTATCCATATAGCGATTGGATCGAAGTCCTCCTAACAATCCGATGACCAGAAGATTACCCGGCGGCTGGTAGTAGCTGATCGGCGCTGAGAAATTGGCCGCCAGAGGACGGGTTTTTCCCTCAACGCTCGCCGTCGGTTGCTTGCGAGGGCGACGGAGGGCGAGGGTCGCATCTGTTGCGTGAAAATCGAGAGTAGCCGTGACCGGCGCAGTGATGCCCTTGGCAGGCGCGAACTGTTCAGGTGGATTGATGATTCGCACGCCGACAAGCGCACCCCCGACACCTTCCTGAATATTTGCTTTCTTGATCAGTTTTTCTTTGACCTGATCTGCGCGCTCAAAGGTAGTGAAATAGTTCGGCGCCCATACTCCGGGACTGGCAGGTTCAAGCCGTAAATGATAAGTGTTGGCGCCGTTGAGATTCAGCGGCTGATTCCACAGCCGTCCTCCTTCACTCGAGCGCAACAGAACAGTAAGTTCGCCGCACGCTGCGTTGTAGGTTTCACATGCCGGAGTTCCAATTCCAGTCGAGAGCAATGGTGCGGTCATCGCGGCAGCCTGCAAATAGTCGCCCGCTCGCTTTTCAACAGGAACATTTACTGACCGAGCCTCGCGCATAATGCCAGCGCTCGGCGCGTATTCGGGTCCCCGTACGGTCTGCGGCGCCGTTGCACAGCTGGCGAACAGCGCGACACACGTTATTCCGGCGATCAACCGAATGGATACCATTGTCTGTTCATGCTTCATAAGCGTCGGAAATGCTAGGCGGGAAGTCTTATGAATGCACCAGGTTTGTCATGAGACTTTAGTGCTATCTCGGCCGGCCGGGAAGCTTTTGCCAGTACCGTCACGAATGCTCGCGAACGCGTGCCACAACAGCAACCATCATCTGCGCTGCAGATGTTCCCATTACGCAGGACGAACTGGTCCGACGTACTCAGGAGTCTTGCTCAACCCCGGCATGCGTGATCACGCGCAAACGTGCGCATCCGCAGGCGAATCGG
This sequence comes from uncultured Verrucomicrobiae bacterium, assembly GCA_963805485.1. GTDB lineage: Bacteria > Verrucomicrobiota > Verrucomicrobiia > Chthoniobacterales > UBA10450 > Udaeobacter. The sequence goes on from CAWDUN010000004.1 coordinate 513,047, forward strand.
CGAAAGAATTACCGTTACGTTTGTCTTGGCAAGACGCATGAGCGGGCGCCCCAGAAACGGTGGGTTACAAACAGATGGCAGCCTCGCAAAAAAAAATCTGACGTTTGCGTAGCGATTGCGTGACCTCGGCTTCATCCGATCCGCCACCTGAGAACTCAATGGGCGGCTAAGTTCACAAGGAGCAAATCAATGACGAGCGATTCACCTAACGGTCGCCCGGCAGACGACCACTGAGACTGTTGATTACTCATAAGGGTTCGCTCATGGGGGGATTTCCTTTTGCAAATCGTTGCTGCTTTCGCCTCCGCGACTTCTTGGGGCGACAACTCACAGCATGTCTCGTTAGGCTCGCGCAACGGCTGTTATATCGTCCGGACGCTCGGCGATCTCTCCCTACCATGAAGATATGCTCGTGGACAGAATGCGGACGCAGGCTTATCGCTTTACCATGAACCGTGGCCCGAGTGCAGGTCTCTGTTTGCTCGTCCTTAGCACGTTTGCCTCTGTTGCTTCCGCACACGACGATTCGCGTTATGTTTCGTTAGGCCCGCGGAACGGTTATTACATCGTCGAACCAGATTCAAAGTTATTCTGGCGGCTTGGGCTTTATGAAGCGCCTGTGATCGATACAGCCGATCCGCTGCGCCACGGTTATGGCGCGGATGCGCTCGCGTTTCGATTCAATCGCAATGGCGTGCTCATTTCGCCGCCGGCTTACATCGCACAGGCGTTACCGTACGATTTTTATGGGCAACGCCTCGGCTCGCTAACTGTCGGTGGCGCGACTGTGCACGATGTAGAAGCACTCTTTGGCCGAAGCCATACTCGCGCAGAGCGCCCGGATGGTTTCATGTGGTACTACGCGCTACCGGTTTACAATCCGTTCGAGGAGTGGGGCGGCCGCCGTTGACCGCTCACACTAGACGAGAAGGCGCGTCGTCCATAGACTCGGGCCATGCGATTCGCGATTCTGTTGGCAACCATTCTCACGAGCGCTTCCGCGTTGGCGGACGCGATCAGGATCGCAAGCCCCGATCACGCGCAAACATTCGCATACGGCGAAATGATTTCGCACAAACTCTATCTCGACCGCGAAGCGGGCGAACTAGCGGCGCGGATCACGTTCAGCAATTCACCATATGCGGATGACAACGACCCGCGCAGGGATGAATGCTTCGACTTCAGGTTTCCAGGCGTCCAATTTGATTCCGCACGCGGGATTCTTTTTGCCAGGAGCGGCCATGGTAAAGTGATCCCGCTTGCCCGGCTTCGAGAATTCACCTCGCGTAAATGGTTTGATTTGGTTCCGGGGGCGAAGATTTACCTCGTGAAAGAGAGCGGCCGTGTGACTGCCACTATCGCTGCCACCGATTACCCGCAAACCGGAGGACGCTGGGTCCAGATGGACAACAATTTTTCACTCCAGAATATTTTGATAGCGCTGTTCGGAGAGCTGGTGCCGTCAGACCGCTGATTCGTCTAGAAGCTCGGATTTACCTCAAATTTCGCTCGACCCCTTCTGCCGTTCTGTAGCCGTTTCGCTGCGCGAAGCGAGCGCGTCACCCGCACGGGCCAGCTACAGCAGATCTGGCGGCTTAACTCTTGTGACCGATCGTAGAGACCAGGTCCCCGATCAGTGAATCGATTTTCCGAAGATCTTTGCGACGGCCTTTTTCCGGTTTCAATCTGCGCTTACGAACGACGATGGTCAGATCGCGGATTTCCTGGAGCACTTCCCGAGGGACTCGTTCGATCGGCCCGTAAGCCTTTAGCGCGGCGATGCAGACAAGGAGATCATTTTCGAGCCGTGTGACGTACGCCTTGGCAACCGTGCGCAAATCGTGGTGCAGCGTCCGAAGTTCGGATTCAAGCATCGTCAAAGGAGACGATTCCAGCGATTCCTGCCGACGTCCTCGCTTTTGCTCCGTCTTTGGTTTCATGGCTGTCATCATTTCGTGCAGCGACAAGCCCGCCGGGGAGGCTTTCCCGGCGGGCTTCGATTGACCTAACCGCTAAAACTTAACGCTCAGATCCGCTTGGAACAACTGGTACTGGTTCAGCGGATTGATCGGAATATCGCCGTTACCACCGGTGCCTAACGCGTTGTCCACCTGCCAGCCGTAGGCGTAGGTGAGATTAAATACGATGGCATCAGCCAGCATGTAGCCGGCTTTTACAGCTACGCCTTCCATGTTGACTCGACTATCGAAGATGTCTGAATCGACCAGGTTCGGATCGACCGCATACTGATCGGTGTGTTGCCACCAACTGCGGACTTCCCAATCGCCCTTCTTCTTTAGCTGGCCAACACCGAGACCGATCTCGTAAGCATAGCGGTCACCGCCTTTACCTGAATGGCCCGCGGCGGTAGCACGATCGTCAGCGTCGAAGTTGGTCGCAAAATCTCCAAAGATCCGCATTGGAATTTTTCCGACTTTCCAGCCGATTTCGGCCGGCACATCGAAGACCAAGAGACTGTTGATACCGGTTTGGTTGCCACCTGGGTCACCTGAGAAATGAATGTCAAATGTGTCGCCGTTGCCGGTGTAATTGTAGAGCGTCGGCGCGAACTGGAAGTAAGCGATGTGCGGGAACTCAAATCTTGCTCCGACCTGCCATTCCATGAGGAACGCATCGTGGTTTGGGATTTTCTGAGTTTCGCCGCCTATTGGCTGGGTAATCGTCGGTTGAGGGCCAATTGGATTTTCCGGGTTGGAATCATCGTAAACAAACTGTCCGAAATTTGCGAAGAGATCGAGCTTGAGGAATGGCTCGGGTGGTTTGCTAGCAACAACGGCTTTGCCATCCTTTGCGAAGGACGGAGGCGGGGGCGGTTCTCCCCCAAACACAAATGTATGTTTCCACTGCTGAGCCAGGCCTTCCACGTTAATGTCGTCATCCCAAAGCAGCGATGTATTAACGAAGGTGGGTGCAAATCGGCCACCCCAAAACGTAAAGCCCGGGAAGCCTTTGTAGCCGAGATATGCCTGACCCACGGCGATGCTGTCATCATTTTTCGAAAACGGGCCATTGTTGCTGTCAGCCCCAAAGGTAATGTTTGTCGAGCGATCACTGGTACTGGTTTCCAATCGGATTCCGAAGAACCAGTCATCGAGCACCGTCCCGCGCAATCCGAGGCGCACACGGTAACGCTCACGCTCGCGCTCATACCAATCATTGGGATGAGTTGGATCGTCACTGGGAAGTCTGCCACCGCGATACTCATATCGCACACGCGCATCACCGTAGAGCTCCAATTCCGTGAGTGCCGGAGACAATTTCCATTTTTCGCCGCCGTGTAATTCGGGCACCACTCTCTCGATAAATGTCTTTCCATCGCTGATTACCTCCGTTTTGGTTTTGCCTTCGATGAAGGCGCCGGACGCGGGCGCACTGTGTTTTTTTAAGCTGCTGACTTCCGATTTCAGCTCGGCGTTTTGTTTTTGCAATGCCTGCACCGCCTGTTCCAGTTTCTCAATTCGCGCATTTTCCGATGACTCTGCGCGCAGCGGATGCGCAGTTAGCAACGCAATTACAGCCGCGCTGGCGCCTGCTGTCCGTAACGCAATTTTTTTGATGAACATTCAGTTTCTCCTTGGGTTGGTTAATGGTTGCATCGAGAGGCAGAACCACTCGATGAGGAACTGCCTAAGCGAACAGGCGCGAAACTAGAAGCCGTTTGTTACAGCCTTATGACGAAATCGTGACGATTGGGAAAATTTTGCGGCTGCCACCGGGGTGATTCTATCAACCCGTGCAGAAACGATTGAAATTTGTCGCGCAAGTGAGTTGAATTTTGCTGCTCATGGATGCCGACTCCGGACGGAATATTCTAATCATTGAAGACGAAAGCGATGTGGCGGACCTGCTAGAGATGGCTTTGCGCACGGCGGGCTTCAAAGCCTCGACAGCGGGCGACGGCGCAAGCGGTTTGCAAAAGGCGCGGGACGATCGTCCCGATTTGATCATTCTTGATTTGATGTTGCCAAAAATGTCCGGCCTCGAGGTCTGCAGAATTTTGAAAGGCGACGGAGCAACGGCTCACATTCCGATTCTCATGTTGACGGCAAAGGCAGAAGAGATCGATCGAATCGTCGGTTTGGAATTCGGAGCTGACGATTACGTAACGAAGCCTTTCAGCCCGCGCGAAGTGATGCTGCGAATCCGGGCAATTTTGCGGCGTGGCGAGAAACCAGTGGAAACGCTCAAGGCCGGTTCTATCGCGATCGATCCTGCGCGTCATCAAGTTCGGGTGAATGGCAAACGGGTGCATCTCACCAGTCTCGAGTTCAAGCTGCTGCGAACTTTAATCCAACGCAGAGGCCGGGTGCAGGATCGCGATAAATTGCTTAACGACGTCTGGGGCTACGAGAGCGTGATCGACACCCGCACTGTGGACACGCACGTCCGTCGATTGCGCGAAAAACTCGGCAAAGCCGGTGATGTGATTGAAACCGTGCGCGGCTTCGGTTATCGGCTCCGCGAATAGTAGCTTCTGGGGTCGTGGCACCGCTTCTCCTGCTCCGCTTTGCCACACAAGTTAATTCACGGGAGATTAGAACTCGTCTCCTAAAGGAGCTCTGTCATGTTGAGCGAAGCGCCGTAACGAAATGCGAAGCATGAGGCCGGGCTTTCCAACATCTCTGTCTATTCCACTGGTAGCCGGTCCAGATTTGATCCGAGACTCTTCACTCCGTTCAGAATGACAATGAGTGGCATTGAAATTCCATGGCTTGGGTGCTTGTAGTCCTGATCTGCGTTCTGTTTGGCGCGACGGCTTTCATTGTTTGGCGCAAATGGATCGCGCCGTGGCGGCAGGTTGAAGACGTCATAACTCAAATTGGTCGCGGCGAACGGCCGCGAACATTTTTGATGGAAGGCAATGTGCCTGCGCAACGCATCGGATTCCACCTGGAAAACATTGTTAATGAGTTGGAGCAACTCCAAAAGCAGATCTCAAAACGTGAATCCGGGATGCAAACCATTTTCTCGGCAATGCACGACGCGTTGTTGCTTGTCGATTCCAATCGCCAGGTGATTCTGACTAACCAAGCGTTTCGAAAATTGTTCGACGCTCCCGAAATTTCAGTGGCGACGCCGCTACTAGAGATTGTCCGTGATCCCACGCTCGATCGGCTGCTAGTGGAAGCGTTCCGCGGTGGCGGGCAGGTTCGCTGCGAGTTGGCTCTTGACGATTCGCAGATCGAGCTGCATGCCGTGGCGACGAGGAACGAATCTGGCCAGATCACTGGCGCAATGGTTTTGTTTCACGACATCACCGAACTCAAAAAAATGGATCAAGTGCGGCGCGATTTCGTGGCGAACGTTTCGCATGAATTGCGCACGCCGCTGTCGATCCTGCGCGGCTACATTGAGACGTTACTCGACAGTCCAAATACATCACGCGAGGAGCTCACCCGAATTCTCCGGGTCATGGAACGTCATTCGAAGCGTCTCGACCTGCTGGCCGAGGACCTGCTTACGCTTGCGCAACTGGAATCGGCGAACCCGAACTTGCAGATGGGAACGGTGGATCTGTCGAATTTTCTCCCGGAAATGGTTCGCGATTGGGAAAAGAAACTCACAAGCAAACAGCTCAACATGAGCGTCGACATTCCGCCGGGCTTGTCGCCCATTCGTGTTGATCGCACGCGGCTGCAGGAAGCCCTCTACAATCTGCTCGATAACGCGGTGAAATATTCGCGCGAGCACGGCGAGATTCGGCTGAGCGCCCGGCAACGCGACGGTGAAATCGAGTTAACTGTTAGCGATGATGGCATCGGCATCACCAAAGAAGATTTGCCGCGTATTTTCGAGCGCTTCTACCGCGCAGACAAAGCGCGCAGCCCAGATAAGGTTCGCGGAACAGGCCTTGGCCTGGCGATTGTAAAACACGTCGCGCAGTTACACGGCGGGCGCGTGGAGGCAGAAAGTGAACTCGACAAAGGCACGACCATTCGCGTGGTGCTGCCGAGCGCAATGTGACGTTCTGGTGACAATGCGACGGGTGGCTTCAATTTGTATTGGGTTTCGGTTAACATCCGGCCTGTGAAAAAGAACGTTCTTTTTATTTGCGTGCAGAACAGTGCGCGCAGCCAAATCGCTGCGGCATTGCTTAACGAGATGTGCGGCGAGTATTTCGAAGCCCAGAGCGCTGGGTTGGAACCAGGCGTTCTCAATCCTTTGGCGGTGGAAGCATTGCAGGAGCAAGGAATCGATATTTCTCGCAACAAGACACAATCCGTCTTCGATGTTTGGAAGTCAGCGCAGCTCATATTCGCCTATGTGATTACAGTGTGCAGCGAGTCCGAAGCAGCAGGCTGCCCGATCTTCCCGGGTGTAACTACACGACTGCACTGGTCATTTCCGGACCCTGCGAAGTTTGCGGGCACACACGGGGAAAAGCTGACGAAAACGCGGGAATTGTTGGAAGAAATTCGCGCAAAAATTGAAGAATTCTGCGACGAACATTGCGAGCTGGACCTGCAAACCTAAGTCTTCACGTCTTTCGTAAAGCATGGGGAAAAAGCTGATCGCAGAATTTTTGGGAACGTTCTGCCTGGTGTTTGCTGGAACCGGCGCCATCGTGATTGATGGTGTAACTGGCGGCGCGGTTTCGCATATGGGAGTGGCACTTACTTTTGGTCTCATCGTGTTGGCAATGATTTACACGATTGGAGACATTTCGGGTGCGCACATAAATCCCGCGGTGACGATTGGGTTTTTTGCTGCACGGCGGTTTGAAGCAAGCAGCGTCATTCCTTATGTGGCGAGTCAGTGTGCTGGTGCTCTTGCGGCCAGCATTCTGCTGCGATTTTTGTTCCCCAAAAGCGCGACACTTGGAGCGACGGTACCAGCAGGTTCCGCGATGCAATCGTTCGTGCTCGAGATGATCCTGGCAGCATTGCTCATGTTTGTGATCCTTGGCGTTTCCATCGGTGCACGCGAGAAAGGAATTACAGCTGGGATTGCAGTCGGTGCTGTCATCGCTCTTGAGGCAATGTTCGCCGGGCCGATCTGTGGAGCTTCAATGAATCCGGCGCGCTCCCTGGGACCGGCGCTAATTTCCGGACATCTCAGCGATTTGTGGGTTTATCTTGTGGCACCAGTTCTTGGCGCAACCCTCGGCGTGATCGGGTGCCGTTGTGTACGGGAACGCGGCTGTTGTTCCGGCGCTGAGACAGCGGAGATTCCTGTAGCATGAGAACCCAAGACTTCATCCGCAGGTTAAGAGAAGCTCCAGCGAAACGACTAGTCTTTACTAACTCTGAAGGTGCGACAATTCACGGAGGCTATCATCTGACTGAATTAAAAGCAGCATCGTTCGATACAGTCGATTGCGGTGCGCAAAAGAATCAGTGGCACGAAACGATCGTGCAGCTGTGGGTTCCTGAAGACGAGGAGAACGGGGAGTTTATGACCGCAGCAAAATTTCTTTCGATCTATGATAAGGTCTCACGCTTGATCCCGCTGGTTCCCAAGGCGGAAATTCGTTTTGAGTACGGCGACGAGAATTTCCCGCCGTCCAACTACCACGTCGAAAAGGTCAGCGAAAACGCGGCTGAGCTTCGCGTGCAGTTGCGGCTTCCTCAGGCAACGTGCAAAGCGCGCGATCGCCGTGAAGCCGGCTCGGCTTGTTGCTCCTAATTTTGGCAAGCTTACAATCGAGCCGGTGTAACGCTTTAAGGGATCAACAATTTACGCCGCGAAGCCTGTTGTCACACAAACGTAACAGTAAAGCTTTTGACCGGCGGAATCAGCGTGCGGCATTTTCATCGCATGACGAAATTCCAAAAAACAAAGCTTCTGGGGCTGGCAATTGCGTTGGGAGTGAACGCAAGCGCTTCCGCGCAGATGATGATTAATGGCGCGGGCGCGACGTTTCCCTATCCGATTTACTCGAAGTGGTTTGACGAATACGCGAAGGTCGATCCATCGGTTCGCTTCAATTATCAATCAATCGGCTCCGGCGGTGGACAAAAACAGATACTGGCGCAAACGGTGGATTTCGGCGCATCGGACGGGCCGATGAGTGACGAGAATCTGGCTAAAGCCCCGGGGAAGATCTTGCACATCCCAACCGTCGCAGGCGCAGTGGTTATCACCTACAATCTCGAGGGCAACCCCGCGCTCAAACTCGATGCGGACGCGATCGCCGGTATTTTTCTTGGCACGGTCAAGAAATGGAATGATCCGAAGATAGCGGCAACAAACTCTGGAACAAAATTGCCCGACAAGGACATCGTGGTGGTGCATCGCTCCGATGGGAGCGGGACCACCTTCATCTTTACGGATTACCTGAGCAAGGTCAGTTCGGATTGGAAATCGAAAGTGGGCACGAACACATCAGTGAGTTGGCCAGCCGGCATCGGTGGGAAAGGTAATGAAGGCGTCTCTGGCCAGGTGAAGCAAACGCCCGGCGCGATCGGATACGTGGAGTTGATTTATGCGATCCAGAACAAAATGCCGTACGCGGATATTAAGAATTCAGCGGGCGAATTCGTGAAGCCGACACTCGAGTCGGTCACTGCGGCCCTGGGCACAGCAACCATTCCTGACGATTTTCGTTTCTCCATGACGAACGCGCCGGGCAAGGACGCCTATCCCATCGCAGGCGCGACCTGGTTGCTTGTTTACCAACAGCAGAAGGACGCGACGAAAGGCAAAAAGCTCGTCGAATTCCTAAAATGGGCACTCAATAAGGGCGAGGCGATGGCGAAAGATCTGGATTACGCGTCGTTACCCGAGAGTGTCCAGCAGCGCGTGCTGAAACGGATCGACGAGATCAAAATGTAGGGACGACTTCGAATAGTCAGCTTGAGTATGTCAGCTATCACTGTCGAGCAAGCAGACGCGATTCACCCGGCACAGGCGCGGATGTCGCCGCCGTCCCGGTTTGGCGATAAGGCGTTCTATTGGCTCACGCTGTCGATGGCGTTTACAGTGGTTTTGCTGGTCGTTCTGATCGGCTGGCAACTGGGTCAGGGTTCCTTGCAGGCGATCCAAAAATTCGGATTCCGTTTTGTCACCACGTCGACGTGGGACCCAGTAGCGGAACAATACGGCGCGTTACCGTTCATTTACGGCACAGCGTTGTCCTCGCTGATTGCGTTAGTTATCGCTGTGCCGTTGAGCATCGCGACGGCGGTTTATTTAACCGAACTCGCGCCGCTCTGGATCCGGCAACCGATTGTCTCGCTGATCGAAATGCTAGCCGCGATCCCCAGCGTGATTCTCGGGCTGTGGGGAATTTTCGTCATGATCCCGTGGCTGCGCGATCATCCGTTTCCGTTCCTGCAACGGATACTCGGTTGGACTCCATTTTTCAGCGGCCCGATTTACGGGCCGTGCATGCTGGCCGGTGGAATCATTGTTGCGATTATGGTTCTGCCGATCATTACGTCGGTCTCGCGCGAGATATTGCGCAGCGTTCCTGATTTGCAGCGCGAAGCCGCGTACGCGCTGGGCGCAACTCGCTGGGAGGTGACCCGCATCGCAGTGCTCAGCTACGCCAGGAAAGGTTTGTTCGGCGCGGTGATACTTGGGCTTGGCCGTGCGCTGGGCGAAACGATGGCGGTGACAATGGTGATCGGTAATACGCCGCAGATTGCCGCGTCGTTGTTCAAACCGGGTTACACACTAGCCAGTGTAATCGCGAATGAATTTACGGAAGCTACCACCGACATGTATCTCCAAGCTTTGTTCGAGATTGGGCTGGTGTTGTTCGGCGTCACAATTTTGGTCAACCTCCTCGCGCAACTTCTGTTGAAAACAATTACCGCAGGCGCAGCGCCAGATCGGGTTCAATGACCATGGAGCCTATGGAACAGAATAAATGGCAGGCTGGCAGCCTGCCGGCCGAGTCAGGCAGGCTGCCTGACTTCCCTCAGCACATCCGGCGCAAACACCATCACAGTTGGCGCAAGTTCAAGAGCGCGCTCATCTCGGGGCTGACGCTTTGTTCCGCGGTACTTGTGATCGCGCCGCTTGGTCTCGTGTTTTTTCATGTGCTAATGAGCGGAATAGGTGCGGTTAATCTCGAATTTTTTACGAATCTGCCGAAGCCGGTGGGCGTGCACGGTGGAGGAATGGCCAACGCGATCGTCGGCACGCTGGAGTTACTGGCGCTTGCGTCAATTATTGGAATTCCCGTGGGCGTGCTTGGGGGAGTTTTTCTGGCTGAATACGGCACAGCGCGTGTGAATGCTGTGCTGCGTTTCATTGCGGACGTACTCAATGGCGTCCCATCCATTATCTGGGGCGTCGTCGTTTATGGGCTGATCGTGTTGCGTTTTAAAAGTTTCTCCGCGTACGCCGGAGGACTCGCGCTGGGGTTAATCATGATCCCATTGATTTTGCGTACAACCGAGGAAGTGATTCTTCTTGTGCCTGTCGGTTATCGCGAAGCCGCTCTCGCTCTGGGCATCGCGCGGTGGAAAACGATCGTTCAGATCGTGGTGAAGACCGCGTCGCGCGGAATCATCACTGGCATTCTGCTCGCGCTTGCGCGCGTCGGCGGCGAAACTGCGCCGCTTCTCTTCACCGCATTCGGCAACCACTTTTGGAACCACGACTTGAGCGAGCCAATTGCAGCGCTGCCTCTGCAAATTTTTACCTATGCAATTTCGCCGTACGACGATTGGCACCGCCAGGCATGGGCCGGAGCGCTTGTTCTCGTAACAGGCGTTTTCTGCGTTAATGTGTTGGTGAGACTTGTTACCCGTGTTCGGAGTGCATCGGCGTAAATTCTCACGATGATTGCCGCACCTATGCCGCAACCTGAAGTACTTGAACCTCGCGATCCCGGCGCCGCGGTATTGTTAGACACAAACGGGGAGCCGCTTCCTCTGGCAATGGAGGCCAAAAACGTCTCTATGTGGTACGGATCGAAGCGCGCGATAGACGACGTGAGCCTGGACATGGCGGCCAAAGCCGTCACCGCGATTATCGGGCCGAGCGGCTGTGGAAAATCGACGTTCATCCGCGCGCTCAATCGCATGCACGAGTTAGTGCCACGCGCGCGCATCGATGGCAGCGTGTTCCTTCACGGCCAAAATCTCTACGCAAACAGCATGGACCCGGCAGTTGTGCGCAGGCGCGTCGGTATGGTGTTCCAGAAATCCAATCCGTTCCCCACAATGTCAATCGGGGAGAACGCCATCGTCGGCCTTCGTTTGAATGGCGTGCGCGACCGGAAAGTCCTCAACGAACGGCTTGAGCGATCATTGAGGATGGCGGCTTTATGGGACGAAGTGAAAGACGACTTGCACAAATCCGGGACGAGTCTTTCCGGTGGCCAGCAACAACGCCTCTGCATAGCGCGTGCGCTAGCCGTGGAACCGGAAGTTCTGTTGATGGACGAACCCTGCTCGGCGCTCGATCCGATCGCTACAGCGAAAATCGAGGAGCTGATTCAGGGACTGAAAACGCAATACACGATCATTATCGTTACGCACAACATGCAGCAAGCAGGACGTGTCTCCGATTTCACGGCGTTCTTTTACATGGGCCGGCTCATCGAGGTTGGCTCGACGACGAAAATTTTCACCAACCCGAACGAGAAACAGACGGAAGATTACATCACTGGGAGATTTGGATGATTTTTGTAACCGCGACCGCTCGCCGCGTCGCGATTTTATGAACAGCAAACAGCGAGGACGATAATGGTGATACCGAAACATATCCTTGGAACATTCGATGAAGCGCTAACGTCGCTTCGTAACGACCTGCTGATGATGGCTGGCCTCGCTGAACGCAGCCTCGATCGAGCACTCAAGGGCTTGTTCCAGCGTAATGACGATCTCTGCACGCACGCCATCGCGGATGACGAAGAGATCGATCAGTTGGAGAAACAGATCGACAAGGACGGTTTCGAAGTTTTGCTTCGCTTCCAGCCCGTGGCTTCGGATCTGCGGCGGGTTATTTCGGCCATTAAACTTTCGCCAAACATCGAGCGAGTAGGCGATCAGGCGACGAACATCGCCAAACGCGCGCGCAAGTTGAATCGGCACCCGCCGCTGCCGGAAGTGCAAATGATTGTCCCTATCCAGGCGCACGCGATGTCGATGTTCAAAGACGCCATTAACGCGTACGTGCGTGAAAATATTGAGTTGGCGCACTCGGTCTGCAGTCGCGACAAGCAGCTTGACGATATGAATCGCGATGCAAACACGAAACTAACCGCCCGAATGATGGAGGATAGCGAACAGTTGCGAGGATACTTTAACCTCATCCTGATTTCCCGCGCCCTCGAACGGGTGGGCGATCACGCAACGAACATTGCCGAGGATGCGGTTTACACCGCAGTTGCGGAAGACATCAGGCACAAGGGCGTGGCGGCCTCCGTCTGACAAGCAGCGTTGCGCATGCGCGGCTGATCGGCAATCGTAAAACATGCCGCAAGCCCAGGTCACTGCCCGCACTGAAGAGAAAAGCGATGCGGTCGCTGTTCCGCACGTTGTCCAAACCCTCCACGACCGTTTTGGTGATCCGAAGAATTTCATCAACCGGGAGCTGAGCTGGCTCGCGTTTAATCAACGCGTGCTCGAGGAAGCACAGGACCCCACGCAGCCGCTCATCGAGCGGATTAAATTCCTCACGATTTTCAGCTCAAACCTGGACGAATTTTTTGAGATCCGTGTAGCCGGAATCAAACAACAGATTGAAAGCGAGACGAGCGACGTCGGTCCTGACGGGTTGAGTCCCACAGAGCTGTTCGACCGCATTCAGAAGAGGGTGCGCGAGCTTGTGGGGACGCAGTATGCGCTTTGGAAAAATGAGTTGCAGCCGGAGCTGTCAGAGAATGGGATCTATGTGCGCGAGATCGAGGAGTTGTCGGCGAAGCGTAGCGCCTGGGCAAATCGCTACTTTCATCAGGAAGTTTTCCCAATGCTGACACCGCTGGCGGTGGACGCCAGTCATCCATTTCCGCATCTCTTGAACCGCAGCCACAATTTGCTCGTACGAGCGAAGACGCGTCGTCGCGGCGAGCCGCTGCACGCCATTGTCCAAGTGCCGCGAGTTGTGCCGAGGCTTATCCTTATGCCTCGAGGCACCGGTGCGAACGAGCCGTGGGAATACATTTATCTGGCGTCGTTAATCAAACACCACATCGGCGAATTGTTTCCCGGCCTGATCCTCGACGGCGTGCACGCGTTTCGAGTAACGCGCAATAGCGATCTCTACATCGACGATGAGGAAGCGGAGAATCTTTTGCGAACGATCGAGCACGAACTGCGACGCACCAGCCGGGGCAACGCCGTGCGGCTGGAAGTGGAAGCCGATTGCCCAAAACATTTTCTCGAGCTGCTTCTCGAGTTTTTCAGTCTGTCTGAAGCGGACGCTTACAAGCTCGACGGCCCATTGACGATGACGCATCTTGCTCCGCTGGTGGCGAACGACGCATTTGCCTCGCTGAAAGACCGTCCGTTTCAACCGGCCCGCGATCCTGCGTTACCGCCACACGCGGATTTCTTTGAGGTCTTACGACGACAGGACGTGTTGCTGCATCACCCTTACGACAGTTTTGATGAAGTCGTCGAGTTGGTCGAGACGGCGGCAAAAGATCCTCAGGTGCTTGCGATTAAAATGACGCTGTACCGCACAAGCGGCGATTCGCCCATTGTGGAGGCGCTCATCGATGCGGCTAACGCAGGAAAACAGGTTACTGCGATTGTCGAGCTGCGCGCGCGTTTTGATGAAGCAAGTAATATTCAGTGGGCGAGACGCCTGGAAGAAGCCGGCGCCCACGTCATCTATGGTGTGGTGGGTCTCAAGACGCATTGCAAGGTTTTGCTGATCGTCCGGCGCGACGCCGACGAGATCCGCCGTTACGTTCATCTCGGCACGGGAAATTATCACTCGCGAACAGCGCGCATTTACACCGATTTCAGTCTGCTCACCAGCGAGTCGCAGCTGAGCGAAGAAGTGGCTACCGTTTTCAATACGCTTACCGGACTCGCTGGCTATCCCGGATTGAAAAAATTGCTGGTTTCGCCATTCGACATGCACAGCCGGTTCACGGAACTGATCGAGCGGGAGCGCGATAACGCGCTGGCAGGCAAAACTGCCCGAATCATCGCGAAAATGAATTCGCTCGTTGATCAGGAAATCATCGAGAAGCTTTATGAAGCTTCGTGCGCAGATGTCACTATTGATCTGGTCGTGCGTGGGATCTGTTGCTTGCGTCCGAAAGTCCCAGATCTCAGCGAAAACATCCGCGTCATCAGCATTGTTGGCCGTTTTCTGGAGCACAGCCGGATCTTTTATTTTGAAAATGCGGGGCAGCCGCTGGTTTACCTTTCCAGCGCTGACTGGATGCCGCGGAATTTCTATCGTCGAATCGAGCTGGCGTTCCCGATTGAGACGCCCGCGTTGCGGGACCAGATCATCAACGACGTTATTCCCGCGTTTCTGAACGATCGTGTGAAGGCGCGGGAATTGCAGCCCGACGGCACGTACCGACGTTTACAACCAGAAGGCGAAGAACCGCGCCGCCAGGCGCAGTGGCAATTTCGCGAAGTGTCACGCGAACGAATGAAAAAGCTTGGCGGTTCCACGAAAAAAGTGCGTGCGGACCGGCTGGTACCGATTGCCGTTGTAAAGGAAACCGGCGCGATCGGATCGACGAAACCGGAGGCGAAGTGAAGAAAAGAATTCTCGTCATCGATGTCGGCGGTTCGAACGTGAAGATGATGATCTCGCGTGCGCAACGGCGAAAGTTCAAGTCCGGTTCGGAAATGACGCCACGCGAACTGGTGACTCAGCTCAAGTCGCTATTGCGCGATTGGGCGTTCGACGCAGTCTCGATTGGATTCCCGGCGCCGGTCCGCAATGGCTGTATCATGGCCGAGCCGAAGCATCTTGGGTCTGGCTGGAGACGGTTCAATTTCGAGAAGTCGTTAGGTAAACCTGTCCGCATTATCAATGACGCCGCGATGCAGGCGCTTGGCAGTTATCGCGGCCGTCGAATGTTGTTTCTGGGATTGGGCACCGGACTGGGATCGACGCTCATCTGGGAAAATAATGTGCTCGCACTTGAACTGGGCGATCTGCCGTATGGCAATGACCACACTATCGAGAATTACCTTGGCAAGTCCGGTCTGAAAGAGCTGGGCGAAAAGCGATGGAAGAGCGAAGTCGTGCGTGCCGTCGTCTTGTTGAAGAAATCGCTGATTGCGGATTACGTCGTTCTCGGCGGCGGAAGCGCGAAGAAATTAAATCGACTGCCGGAAGGGGTGAAACTCGGACACAATCGAAACGCTTTTCTGGGCGGCGTTCGCCTCTGGCAAAACGACCCACACACGCGCAGGGCGAAGTGGCAAATCCTGTGAGAAATTAAATCTATGCAACTCTATTTTCTCAGACACGGCGAAGCTGATTGGCCGGGCTGGACCGAGCCGGATGATGAACGGCCGCTCACCGATTTCGGTAAGAAAGAAGTGCGGCAGCTGGCTAAGTTTCTCGATCGTCTCAAGGTGAAGCCGGATTTGATTATGAGTAGTCCGCTGCCGCGAGCGTTGCAAACGGCACAGGTTGCAGCGGAACAGCTGAAGACAAAATTGCGCCAGGACGAAGCACTTGAGCCCGGATTTGGGATTAGCGAGTTGAGCACTCTGCTCAAGCGGCATCATTCCAAAGCCTTGATGCTCGTGGGCCACGAGCCCGACTTTTCGAGTGTAATCTCTGCGTTGACCGGTGGTTTCATCAAGATGTCCAAAGCAGGGCTAGCGCTGGTCGACCTCGATGCGGAGACTGAGAAAGGAAGACTTCTCTGGCTGTTCCCGCCAAAATTCGCGCGCAAGGCGAAATAGCTTTTTCGCGATTAATCACGCCGGTACTAACCGGCCGAGAACAAATCCTGCTGGACAGGCGGCTATGATTTTGGCGAAGCCGCCGGTGCTGCGCTTGCGGCTGGAGAAACAGCGGGCGAAGCCTGCGCCGGCGTGATTGCCGGTGACGACCCCGGTGATGATTGCGCTTTCACGGGTGCAGGTGAGGTTTGCGCGGACTGGTTTTTCATCAGTTCGCGACGGAAGGCACTGCTGGCTACGCTGTGGTGCGAATAAAGGACCGATAGCGCAAAAGTGAGCGCAAAAAATATTCCGGCCAGCCACGTGGTGAATTTCACCAGCACATTCGTGGTTTGCGCACCGAAAATATTCTCCGTGACCCCAGATCCGAACGCTGCACCGAGGCCTTCACTCTTTGGTCGCTGCATCAGGATGACCAGAATCATCAGGCCGGCGACCAGCACGAAGAGCACCAGGCAAAAGTTGATCAGCAGGTTCATTGGGAGGCGAAATATGGCTGGTTAATGACGAATGTCGAATGGCTCTGCCATCCAAGGGGTTGAATTGACGTTCGTGAATCCGAAAATGGAAAAATCGATGTAAGATTCGACGAATCACGCCTGATTCTTGATCTCCTCCCAAATCGCGTTTAGTTCGGCCAACTCCACTTCCCCCAATTTCCTGCCGCGCGTTGTCAGTGCGTCCTCTAATCGATTGAAGCGCGTGACGAACTTGTCCGTAGCAGATTGGAGCGCGGTTTCTGCGTCCATTTTACATTTCCTTGCCAGGTTAACCACGGCGAACAGCAGATCGCCAATTTCGTCTTCGATCCTTTCGTTCTGTCGTGACCGGATCGCCTCTTTGGTCTCATCAAGCTCTTCTTCCACCTTGGCGATTACATCGGGCAGTGCTGTCCAATCGAAATTCACCCGGGCAACTTTGCATTGTGCCTTTTCAGCGCGCACCAGCGCGGGCAAGGCTTTCGGCAAACTGGCGAGGAAATGTGAGTTGGCCGTTTTTTCTTCTCGTTTGATCGCTTCCCATTGTTTGAGGACAGCGCCCGCGTCGCCTGCTTCGCTCGCGCCGAACACATGGGGGTGCCGCCGGATAAGTTTGTCCGACACCTGCTCGATCACTTCCTCAATGTCGAACCGCCCGTTTTCGCATGCGATTTGGGCATGCATTACTACGAGCAATAAAAGATCGCCGAGCTCCTCACAAAAATGCGCATCGTTCTGAGCGCGGGCGGCCTCAGCCGCTTCGTATACCTCCTCTATGAGCGCCGGCAACAGCGACTGATTGGTTTGCTCGCGATCCCACGGGCAACCCTCAGGAGCGCGAAGTTTCGCGACGATGTCGCAGAGCTTCGCGAAGTCCTCGCTGGTTTGTGATCGATCATCAGGCATACCGAAACCCGTTGGAACGTGCAGCTCTTCAGTGAGCACGGATCAGGCGGGAATCCAGTGTCGGCTTATAATCGCACTTTCCGCGATAATGTGCGTTTAGACCGCCACATTCCGCGACAAAGCGATGAGAGGCCGTTTGTTAGGGTACTGAGACTGGTTGATGGCCATCCATCAGTGGCCCATCGTGCCTTGTGTAGCTTCGCGGATTTGCTGCGCACGGATCTGCTTCAGTTTTTGGTATTGCTCAGCTGAAAGAACCGCCTTCATCTGCGGATCGGTCTGCTGATGAAGAGCCCTGACTTCTTGCATTTTCTGCACCGTCGAAAGAGAATTGTCATTTTTGATGTGTTGCAGTTTTGGTACTTCGGTTGCAAGAATGGGCAGGATTTTCTCCTTTTGTTGGGGGGTAAGGCTAAGCTGTTGGGCCACAGCCTGGGCTTTTGACATCGCTTGGCCTTTTTGCCCAAACGAAGCAGGTGCCAGCAATGCGCAGATCGCGACGGATAAAATTGGGACGACGAGGTGAGTGTGGTTCTTCATATTTCTCCTTTGATTAGGCGCGCATGGTGGCTGAGGGCAGTTCGTTAAGTCAAGCCCAATTGCGGCAGACGGATCGTTCGAGCAAAAATCGCGAAGACGCTCCGCGTACCACACGGGCGACTGCGGGATCAATCCGCTACCAATAACGATAATATCCTGGACGGCCGCTGACCCCGACAACCCAGCCCCGGTGCCGATAGTAATGCCCGCGGTTCTGATACTGGTAGTAATGGCCTTGGTAGCGATATCGGTAGTAATGACCTCCATAGTAATAGGGATAATACCTTCCGTGGTAGCGATAAGCCGAGGCTGGCGCCGGAATAAAACAAGCAACACCGATCACTATAGCAAAGAATAATGGAAGAAGATTTTTCATAAGTTTCCTGACTATTAAACGCGGTGACTCTCTTGTGGTCGCAAGATTATTTTTGCGGCTCGGTTAGATGGCGAGGTAGGGTGCTGAATTTCCAGCGGGCATTTTTCGTTACAACAGCCGCCATTTCAGATCGCCCGAATTGCGTTTGCTTTCCCATAAACGGATTCCACCGAGGAATGCGTTCTCATTTTGACCGCGCACGATTCCCCTCGGCAATCGATCGAACTGGTGCACCAGGCCTCCGCCAACGACAACGTAGTCGGCAATGAATGCGCACTTTAATTGGCCGACAGCGTAAAGGACTTCACATTTCCATTTTCTCTTGCCCAATTCCGTCAGGCCGGGGACCCCGAGATGGTTCTCAATGATCTTACCGTCCGGATAAGGGAGGTCGCCCAACTCAAGGGACATGAGATTTCTGCCCCACACCAGCGCGGATCCAAGCCCTGTTCCCAGGCCAAGAAACAGCATCCGGCCGTGGCCCAGATAACTGCCGAGCGCTTGCATGGCTGCGTCATTAACGATGCGCACAGGTATTCCCAGTGCCCGCCCAAAATTAAAATGGACCCAATCTTTACCGAGGTGCTTCGGGTTTCGAAGAATTCGCCCGTCCCGTACGGGTGCCGGCACACCAATGGACGCTACGTCGAATTTCCAACCCCTCACGGTCTCCTTAAATTTGGCGACAAACTGTTTTGGAGTCATTCGTGAACCCGATGCAAATTCGCGCTCGATCCGCTCAGACAAGAGCAGTTTCACGAAGCTGCCGCCGATATCGACGACGAGAACTCTTCTCTTCATGAGCACACGCCGCGCGGAAAAAGCGCGCTTATCGGCCGCGCCCGAACAATCGCCCCACGCCACCTTTGGGTTCGGGCTTCGCAGCTATGCTTCCAGGCCAGCACTCTACGATTTCAAGCGCTACGAACCGGAACAGCAGCAGCCTGGCAGATTTCAAATCGAGCCGCAGATTTTTTGCAATTTGTTGCACCGAGCGCGAGCCATTGAACTGCGAGCCGAATTGGGCCTCATCCGAAGTGAGCTTCAACTTCTGGATGCGATCGAAGCCTTCTCTCGTGTAAGACGGGATCGTTGCCGGATCGAAACCTCCTGGTTGCTCCGGATTCTGGACGAGACGCAAAGTTTCCAGTGACCAATCATCAACATCGGGGTCGCCGGTCACGTCGCCAAATCCGCCTAACAACTCGGTATTCTTTTCAAACATGATCCAAACATTTGGCGCCGACCACAATTGCGAAAAGAGCAGTTGCCCCTGCTGGCGAATTAAATCGAACGCCGGCTGCCGCTCGATCGACTCATTGCGTGCAAGCGTTAGAAGAAAAGGAGTTCCGTCTTCTTTCTGCTGATCGCGAGCGTTGGCAACGACCTCTGAATCAACATCTGCGATGATGGATAAAGTTTCCGGGCAATAGAGATCGAGGTCCCGGGTTGTTGCGAAAAGAATTTCGCCATCACGGGCAAGGACGTCGATCGCTTCCTGGTCCCAGCAGACTCGTAGCAAGCCGGTCAGGTTCTCCTTCCCGATAGCTCGTATCGCAAGGTTCAACGGAAACAAATTTTTGCGCCCGCAAAAATAAACATCAGCCGTGCCGACTTTCTTCCGCTGCCCGACTTCGGTGGCCGCAGCGTTTGAGACTGGCTCGGCCCAATCCGACTCGGGCGCAGAAGCGCGCCACCAATCATCGGACTGGGAAGCCTCTGAACTCGTGCCAGATTCGGGCGCGGCCTCATCCTCGGGTGGGGCGGCTGGCCGATCGGTCTGGTCGCGCTCTTCGCTGTTCGAACGTTCCATTTGGGCTTTAGTAGCTTGGGTGCGGGCTGCTGTCGCCGCAACTGTTCTGTCGCTGTAAGCAAACCTCTTATCAAGGCTTTATCAAGAGGCCAATGTTCGCGACGAAGAACTCTCGCGCCCTTCTGAGAATTGCCGCGCCAGGTCGCGTCTGTTAATTTTGCCGCGTTCGTTTGTTGGAATCAGGTCGACGATAAAGATTCGTTTCGGCACCTGCCATCCGCTCAATGCAGTGCGGCAAAATCGTAAAAGATCGCTTTCGTTCACGGCCGCCGATGCCAGCACGCACGCCGCCACTTCTTCATTTCGTAATCCTGCACCTGTGGGACGGCCAAACACGACCGCCTGCCGCACTCCGTTAAAACGCAGCAGATGTGCTTCTACTTCCGCCGGATTCACTTTCTTACCGGCCACATTGATTACGTCCGAAATCCGGCCCACGATCTTCAGCACGGAATCGTGTCGCTCGAGCAGGTCGTCCGGAAGGAAAACACCGTTCCCGAGCTTGTGATGGTTGGGTTCGGGAAAATAGCCGTCGCTCACTGCTGCGCTGCGAACACGAATCTGGCCGGCGGACTCCGTTGCATCGACAAACTCAACTTCGACGCCCTGCATCGGCTGACCTGCAAGACCGTCCTCGAACGTTGTGCCGTGGCGGTCGTAGCAGATTCCGCCGCATTCTGATGCGCCGTAGAACGAATGAATCGGCTGCTTGAATTTCTCGAAAAACTTTTTCGCGACTGCGCTCGAGAGCGGTGCGCCAGCAGAAATGCACAGCCGAAGTTTTGGCAATGGCGGCACATCACCAGTGTCGCAAAACGCCTGATAAAAAGTCGGCGTGCCAGGAAAGACCGTCGTGCCAGTGCGCGCAAGATCCGCGAGGACAGCTCGCGGCGTTCTATCGCGGCTTACGACCATCGGCACACCGCGCGCAATCAATGGCGTAAGCAAATTGCTGAACCCATATGAGTGCGAGACCGGGATCACCCCGAAATTCAGATCCTCATCTGAAATGCCCATGGTGCCGCAAATCTGATTGCAATCAGCGAGCAATTGATGACTGCGAAATCGGATTGCACGCGGCGCCGCCGTTGTGCCGGAGGTGAGTTTCAAGAGCGCGGGTAAATTCTCGCCCCAATCCGCTGCAGTGTCGGCTGTCCTCACCCGAAGGATCTGCAGACAATCCTCGCCGGGAACCGCGCAGACCAGAGCGCTCGCTCTGCAGATTTCCAACGCTGCATCACGTTGTTGCTCCCCGATTGACTGGTCCAGCGGCAGAACAACCAGCTGCTTGCGCAGACACGCGATGAAAACCGCAGGCCAATCTGCGTGGTTGCCAATTTGCACCGCGACGACTGCGCCCGGGAGAAACGGGTCCATTTTGACCGCGAAAGCACGTGTGTGCGTTTCAATGTCCTGAAACCTCCGCGCGACCCTACCATTTGAATCAAAAATTGCCGCTTTGTCGCCTCTCCGTGAGATCGTCGTCTGCCATGCGAGTAGCAGTGGATCGCTGTGTTTCATCGCTTGCAAAAACCGAAGGTCGCGAATACATTCCGCGCTCCATTAAGAAGATGAAAGCAGCCATTCATCCAGAATATTACGAGACCGATATGGTATGCGCATGCGGGACGGTGTATCACACTCGCTCCACGCGGCGCGATATTAAGATCGGCATTTGCGCCGCTTGTCATCCCTTTTTCACCGGCGAACAAAAGTTTGTCGATACCGCGGGGAGAGTCGAGAAATTTGCCCGCCGTTACGGCAGCACCAAAGCTGCCCGCGCCGAGAAGAAAGCTTAGCTCGTTTTAGAGGCGTTCGCCTGCCGAACGCTTTCTCTGCGGCTGATAATGGCGGCATCACACTTTCATGGATTTAAATTCCCTTATCCAACTCAAACGCGAACGCTTTGAACAGCTCGAGCGTGACATTTCCGATCCGCGCCTGTTCGATAATCGCAAACGTGCTGAGGAGATCATGCGCGAACACGCGAGTCTCAAGGATTTACTGGAGAAATGGCGGGCGCTCGAAACCGCGAGCAAGCAACTTGACGATAATCGCGAGCTGGCGACGTCGCGCGATGTCGAGATCGCCGCGATGGCTGATGATGAAATTCCGGAGCTCGAAAAACGAGTGGCCGATCTTGAACGCGACGTTCAGATCGCTTTGGTGCCGGCGGATCAAACCGAAGAACGCGACGCCATAGTGGAAGTCCGTGCCGGCACAGGCGGTAATGAAGCCGCTATTTTCGCCGCTGATCTTTACCGGATGTATCATCGCTATGCAGAAGCGGCGGGACTGAAGACTGAGGATCTCGAATCCAGTCCGTCGGAACTTGGTGGCGTCAAAGAAGCAATCTTCCGAGTTTCGGGTCAATCGGTCTTTCGAAAGCTTCGTTATGAGAGCGGTGTGCACCGTGTGCAACGCGTGCCTGCCACCGAAGCTCAAGGCCGCATTCATACATCCACGGCAACGGTGGCGGTGCTACCGGAGGCGGAAGATGTCGACGTGGAGTTAAAACCAGACGATTTGCGGATCGAAGTTTCGCGCGCGGGCGGCCCGGGCGGGCAAGGCGTGAACACGACCGACTCAGCCGTGCAGGTCATGCACATTCCGACTGGCATGATCGTTCGCTGCCAGGATGGTCGCAGCCAAATCAAGAACAAGGAGCGCGCGTTATCAATTTTGCGGGCGCGCTTACTGGAGCACAAGCAGCGCGAGGAAGCGGAGAAATACAGCGCCCAACGTCGGGGACAGATCGGCACCGGTGGGCGCGAAGAAAAAATACGCACCTACAATTTTCCACAGAACCGGGTGACCGATCACCGCATCGGACTCACGCTTTACAATTTGGATCGAGTGATGGATGGCGATCTCGGGGCGTTGATTCAGTCACTGCAAGCCGCAGATGTCGCTGAGCGGTTGAAGCAATCAGGCGCCGCGGCATAATCGGCTCACCATTTCGGTGAAGGGGCGCTTGACGTAACCGCGCCTCTTTGTTGTACTCGGCCTCTGAACGCAGTCGCGTTAAAGCCTATGGCTGCATCTGATCGGCGAGAGCAGGAAAAAGACGAAATAAAGCGGTTTGATCCCCGCATTCTTGATCGCAGCGTTATCGCGATTCCGCTGCTCGAGGAAATCAACAGAGACGATGACGCGGTTCGCGGCGTCATTATCGATGTGAACATTGATTACGATGAAGGTCGCGACGCAGGCCGAACATGGATTCGGGAGGCGATCAAAAAGGCCGTAGCCGAAATTGCACCGGCCGACGAGAACCAAGGTGTACGGGAGAAGAAGACGGATCTAAGCAATCAATACATCTTCGCCCGCCTCAGCGGAAAAGTTATTCGCGAACTCGTCCGTCTGGATGCCGAGCGCGCTGGCAGCCAACCCAAAAAAGCCAAGAACGCCAAGAAACCGCGGCAGTCGAAGAAACCCGGAAAAGCTTCAGTGCAGTCGGATACAGCAGCGCTATACCGAGTTCGTGCTATCTACCGCATCTGGCCCGATTTTAAGATTTCACCGTGCATTACCAAGTCTCTCGCGACGGTGAAAGCAGATGCGGCGCAAACTTCCTTCTGCGCGCACGGTATCGATATCACATGGGCCGTCATGGACTCGGGAATCGACGCGAATCATCCGCACTTTGCCTTGCACGCGAACGTTGATCCGGCTTCTCCACTTCACGCAGATTTTACCGATACATCCAACATTCCGAAGGGCGGCAACGCTGCGCTGATGGATGGTTTTGGACACGGCACACACGTGGCGGGAATTATAGCGGGAGAACAAGTGGCCGATGACACAAGAAAGAAGGCCCAAAAAATGCGCGCCGTCACCCGTTCGGTCAGGGGCTACGAAGAGGGAAATTCTCCCGCAGTAGAGACTCATGAGGTTACGCTCAATTCAATTCGCGGCATGGCGCCTCGTTGTCATCTCGTTAGTCTGAAGGTGCTGGACGACGAAGGTAACGGTGAAGTCAGCAATTTGATTGCGGCGATCGCGCACATCCAGGAGAAGAATGGCCACGGTCGTTTGAATGTGATCCACGGAGTTAACATCAGTCTCGGATATGATTTCGACCCGGAATGGTTTGCCTGTGGGCAAAGTCCCCTGTGCGTTGAGATCAATCGCTTGGTGCGATCGGGGGTGGTGGTCGTTGTGGCCGCAGGCAACACCGGCTATGGCGCGCTTGCAGCGCAACAGCGGACAACGAACGCCGGGATGCCAGTCACAATCAATGATCCAGGCAACGCGGAACTAGCCATCACCGTCGGTTCCACGCATCGCGACATGCCGCATGTGTACGGCGTTTCGTACTTTTCCTCAAAGGGCCCGACTGGCGATGGACGAATGAAGCCCGACATCGTGGCTCCGGGGGAGAAAATTCTCTCTGCCGCGACGGGAAAGTTGTTAATGGATCGAGCGGAAGGAAAACCATGCGAATACGTCGAGGACAGCGGGACCAGCATGGCTGCCCCGCATGTCAGCGGTGTTGTTGCGGCATTCCTCTCCGTCCGACGAGAGTTCATCGGCGAACCGGAACGGGTAAAGGAGATTTTTCTGGCGGCAGCTACCGATTTGAAACGAGAGCGCTCTTTTCAAGGCGCAGGATTGATTGATCTGATGCGCGCCATTCAGTCTGTGTAAAAACATCATGCAAGAAGCTTATGAATGACATCGCAGGTATTCCTTATGCGGCCGCTCACTTCGATAAAGACGGTGCGGCTTTAGACAAACAAAAAGTCACGCTACCCGACGGCACGACAGACGTTATCGTCGCCGCGCACGGGTGGAATAACACCGAAGAACAAGCAGAGCGGCTTTACATTGAATTGTTCACCAGCTTTGCAGCAGTCGCTCCGGATCAGCTTCAGAACAAAAAGATCGCAATTGTGGGAGTCATCTGGCCGTCGAAAAAATTTACCGATGTCGTTGATGCCGCTGTCGCGGAACAAGGGCCGGGCGGTGGCGCGGGATTGGCCGCGAGCTCCGCCGCGGCGGACGAAACCATCAAGGCGAAGCTGGACGTCATTGCCAAGATGTTCGACAAGAAAGCGGCAAAAAAGATCACCGCTGCGAAAAACCAGATCGGCAAGCTGGAGAGTGATCTCGATGCACGGCGAAAATTTGTAGACGAGCTGCGGAGCTTACTCGACGACAGCGCCGCCCACGAGGAAGACAATTCTGCGCTCTTCTTCAAGCTCGATGGATCGGTGATACTCGAGAAGTTAAAGATGCCGACCCCGCTGGTCGCTTCCGGCGGAGGAGGGGGAGGCGGCGCGGCGTCACTTGGCGCTCATCGGACAACCACCTCGACAGGCGGCGCAGCAGGACTGGGTGATATTTTTTCTGGAATCAAATCCGGCGCGATTCGGTTCCTGAATTATTTGGCTTATTACGAAATGAAAAAGCGCGCCGGAACAGTCGGCCAGGTAGGTGTAGCACCACTGCTTGATCGACTGGCTGACCACGTGCAGCGGATCCATCTGGTGGGCCACAGCTTTGGCTGTCGCGTCGTGACGGCGGCCGCGGCGACATCTAGGACAGACAAATTACAAAGCATGTCTCTTTTGCAGGCTGCTTTTTCGCACAACGGATTCTCGAAATCGATGAATGGATTCTTTCGCAGCGTCGTCGATAACCACCGGGTCAAAGGTCCGATCCTCGTCACTTACACGCCGAATGATCGCGCTGTAGGAATTGCTTATCCAGTTGCTTCGCGATTGTCTGGCACGGTTGCATCAGCTTTTGGCGACGCCAATGACAAATTTGGCGGCCTCGGCCGCAACGGTGCACAGAAAATGGAGTCCGGTGAAATTGTGCAGGGTGTTGATCGGCTGCTCGCGGTGGGCGGGACCTACAGCTGGCAGTCAGGTCGTTTTCACAATCTCGAAGGCAGCAAATACATCGTGGATCCAAGCGGCCGCGATGCACACGGATTCGTAACTGGAAAAGAAGTTGCCTGGGCTATCAGCCGCGCAATGGCGTAGCTGACTGCGCGCGAAGAGCGCCTGTAGTAAGCTGTTAGATGACTGTGCTCGAGGTCTTGCAATCGACGACGGGCTATTTCCAGAAGCGCAACATCGACAGTCCACGTTTAAATGCGGAACACCTATTGGCGCACGTACTGGTCCAGAAACGAATGGAATTATACCTGGATTTCGAGCGCCGGTTGCGGGAATCGGAGCTTGCGCCGTTGCGAGAACTGGTGAAGCGCCGCGGCTTAGGAGAACCACTTCAACACCTGCTCGGCACCGTAGAATTCTGCGGGCGCAGTTTTCGCTGCGATAAGCGTGCACTGGTGCCGCGACCTGAAACCGAGCAGCTCGTCGAGCTGCTGATTTCACACGTTAAATCCGAAATTGCACATGCTCGCATGACCGATGTTGGAACCGGCAGTGGCGTCATTGCGGTCACTCTGGCTGCGGAATTTCCGGAAGCCGAGATCGTGGGAGTCGATATTTCTGAAGACGCTCTCACGCTCGCGCGCGAAAATGCTGAGCGACTCGATCTGGCCGATCGTGTCCGTTTCCTGCGAAGCGACTTGCTTGAAAGCGTGCAACCAGACTTCGATGTGATCGTCGCAAATCTTCCGTACGTTTCCACCGAAGACCGACAGAATCTTTCTCGCGAAGTGTTGCACGATCCCGAAGTGGCGCTTTTTGCAGGCGCCCGCGGGGACGAGCTGGTGCGGCGATTAATTGCGCAGGCGCCGTCGTGGCTTCGGCCGGCGGGATTGCTGGCGATGGAGATCGGGATCGGCCAAAGTGAGCCGCTTGTGGCGGCGCTAGCGGACAAAAATTATCGCGACATTTCGACAGAAAAAGACTACTCGGGTGTGATACGTTTCTTGTTCGCGAGGTATGGATAAAATTCTGGTTCACGGCGGCCGCCGGCTTTCCGGTTCGATTAAGGTCAGCGGTTCGAAAAACTCCTCGCTACCGATCCTTGCGGCGACATTGCTGACTCGCGAGCCATGTGTCGTTCACGGGGTCCCCGATCTGAGCGACACGAATTACATGCTCCAAATTCTCGCTCACCTGGGCGCGCAGGTCGAACGCGCGAGCGGCACGGTGACTGTGACTGCGGGGAAGATCCACTCTGTTGCGCCGTACGACGTGGTGCGAAAAATGCGCGCGTCCGTTTGTGTTTTGGGACCATTGCTGGGTCGGTGCAAGGAAGCCAGCGTCGCGTTGCCCGGCGGCTGTGTCATTGGCGATCGGCCGATTGATCTGCATCTAAAAGGCTTTGAAGCCCTCGGCTCAGCGGTGCGCGTGGAAGGCGGCGATATCAAGGTTTTTGCGCCTAAACTGCGCGCGGCACAAATCGACATGAAGGGGAACTTTGGTCCGACTGTACTCGGCACAGACAACGTGATGATGGCAGCTGTGTTAGCCGATGGCGTCACTATCATTGAAGGAGCCGCATGCGAACCTGAGGTCGTGGACCTGGCCAATTTCCTCAACAAAATGGGCGCAAAGATCGAAGGCGCGGGAACGGAGCGGCTCACAATTGAAGGCGTCCCTGAATTGCACGGCGCAGAACACCGCGTTATTCCGGATCGAATTGAAGCCGGCACCTTTCTGGTAGCAGGTGCAATTGCCGGAGATGGAATCACAGTAAAACGCGTTGAGCCTGAACACGTGCGAGCGGTCACCGATTCGCTCGCAAAGTGCGGTTACGCAGTGGATGTCGCAGCCGATTCCATTTCCGTCCTGCCCAACGGCGAAGCCAGCGCGTTGGAAATCGTTACGGAACCCTATCCTGGTTTCCCGACCGACATGCAGGCACAAATGTGCGCGTTGCTCTCGACCAACAGAGGCACCAGTTCAGTGACTGAAAACATTTTCCCGCAGCGTTATATGCACGTCGCAGAGCTAAAACGCATGGGAGCCAAGGTTCGGTTGGAGGGCGCTACCGCGATGATTGAAGGGGTGGATAGTCTTCTCGGCGCACCAGTGATGGCAAGTGATCTTCGCGCCTCTGCCGCGCTGGTGCTAGCCGGACTGAAAGCAGACGGAGTCACGGAAGTCAGTCGCGTCTATCACATCGACCGCGGCTACGAACATCTTGACGAAAAACTGCAGGAACTCGGCGCGCACATCGAGCGGGTGAAATCAGAATAGCGCGTGTCTTTTTCTGTCGCTTCTACTGGCGAGCAGCGGATCCTTGAGCGAAAGGTTGCATATGGATTCACAACCGCCGCCGACTCTATCCACTTCCTCTAATGTTCGAACGTGGTGCGTCTTGTGCCACGCCAGTGCATTGCTTGGATTGTTCTTTCACTTTCTGGGCCACATTCTCGGGCCGCTTGCCGTGTGGCTGTTAAAACGCGGCGACTCGCCTGAGATTGACGCGCACGGAAAGGAATCGTTGAATTTCCAGATCTCGATGCTGATTTATGACGCGATCGCCGCGATTCTTTGCATCTTCCTCATAGGCATTCCAATCTTGATAGCGCTCTGGGTGTTAAACACCGTCTTGGTGATCATCGCATCGGTTAAGGCCAGCGAAGGAAAGTTTTACCAGTATCCCTTCACGATCCGATTGATTAAATAGCTCAGCGCTGTTGTCCTGAGCGAAGTCGAGGGATTCCGGTGTATCACTCTGTGGTGGTTTCGCGGGATTCTTCGACTCCGCTTCGCTGCGCTCAGAATGACACCTAGCTAGCGTTGATTGGCCAATTGGCGCAGCGTCTTCAGATTTACCACGTCCTCCGCGAGATCTTTCCCTTTCGGTGTCTCCAACACTTTCGGGATTTTGCGGAAACGTGGACTTCGCATGATGAACCGGAAAGCGTCCAGACCGATCCGGCCTTTGCCAATATGCTCGTGTCGATCTACTCGCGAACCGCGGTGTGTCTTCGAATCGTTTACGTGAATGGCAACGAGGCGATTGCGACCGATGACACGGTCGAATTCACGAAATGTTTTCCTCACTCCCGATTCGCTATTGATCTCGTAGCCCGCGGCGAACAGGTGCGCAGTGTCGAGGCACACGCTCAACCGTTCCGGCTCGCGCACGTTCGCGATAATGTGCGCGAGATGCTCGAACCGATGTCCCATGCATGAACCCTGGCCGGCTGTAATCTCGAGCGCAATTTTCGTTTTTACTTTTGGAATTTTCCTAAACACCTCGTCCACTGATTCAGCGATCTTTTTCAACCCTGCCTCTTCGCCCGCGCCCAGGTGCGCACCCGGGTGCAACACCAAAAATGGGAGTTCAAGTTGATCTGCGCGCACCAGTTCTTCGGCAAGCGCTCGAATGGAATTGCCGTGAAATTGCGGATTGGTCGCAGCGAGGTTGATCAGGTAATTGGCGTGCGCGAACACAGAGAACAATTCACCGCGTTGAACGTGATTGAGAAAAGCGCGGATTTGCTCGGTGGTTAGCGGCCTGGCGAACCACTGCATGTTGTTTTTCACAAACACTTGCATCGCGGTGCAGCCTATCGATCGCGCGCGCTCGATGGCCATGCTGACCCCGCCGCGGATGGACATGTGCGCGCCAATTAACAACGGTGATCGGTCAGGTCGTCGCTGCACCTGGTTATTGTCATTTTGAGCGGAGCGAAACATCTCTGACTTTTCTCAAACGAATGATCTGAGATTCTTCGCTTCGCTCAGAGTGACAAGGGCGGCCTAAAACCGCTTCGGATGCCAATCGGGTTTCTTGAGGCTTCCTTCGCCGGCGTATTCGAAAAGCTTGTACACCGGCAGGAGCACTATGCCGGGTCCTTTCATATCCAGCCGGAGATTGAAGTCGAGTTTGTCATCGAGGAAATGAATGTCGCCGTTGCCGAGCATACTGAAGAGAGAACCACCAGCCTCAAAATCCTCAGTGTGAATAATGCCGTTTCCCACAGTGAATTCGGCGTTTGCTTTGTGGGCAATGCTGTATCCGCTGCCGGGCACGATGTGATTTAAAATTCCAGACAGCGGCCCAAAAATCGGTATGGCGAAAACGTTCCCATCGCTTACTTCAATTTTCCCTTTACCTCGCATCGTTCTCCAATCATTACCCAGTCCGTTGAACTCATACGTGCCGCGTAGCAGCCCCTGCGCAGTCTTGTAGTTGAAATACAGATCAGTCAGGCGCGGGAAATTGATTTCGCTTAATGATACAGCGGCGTGGTAATGCGGATCGTTCCGTGCGAGCGAGATGTCAGCATTCCCGCGCAGCGTGCCGGCGAGGAGATCCGCCCGGACATCAGTAATTTGCAAGCGATCGTTCGTGAAAAGCAATCGCGCTGAGACACGATCGAACGGCAGCGCTTTACCAAGAAAGACATAGTCCATTCCGCTTGAGGCATCGAGCTTGACCTCTAGCCGGGTGTTCTTGCCGCCGCGGAACTGGTAAACACCATTGACTACGAGATTCGGGGGCCGCCGAAACTTGTAAGGAGCTATAGTTTTCGAGGTTTTCGGATCGATCCAGAAAATTACTTCTGCCGGATATAACGAACTGCGGATATTTGAGACCCGCACCTCGTGTTTTTTGAAGTCGTACGTGAAACTGCCGGAACCGATGCCTTCATCGCGCGTGACCCGAATATCCTCGTAAGCGACCGCGCCATCGGCGAACTGAACGCGGGCATTGGCGCCATTCATCCAGATTCCGCGAAACCGGGTGCGCCCCAAATCAACTGTGCCGTCGCCCTGCCAACTCTCGGGGTTGCGCTCTGTGCCGCGTATTGCCATCCGAATTGCAGGGGAACGTTGCCACTGCCATTCGCGCAGAAACGCGCTTACCTCGGCCGGAACGAGTGGGCGCACTGCCTCTGGCGATATCGTGCTCTCCAGGTTTAGCCGAAAATCGTGGGGGGCATCGAAGAGATCCGCTCTGAGTTGGCCGCTCTGATGGCGCACGCGCAGCTCCCGAATGAAAGTGCGCTCGCCGTCCCATGAAAAATCTGCATTGAGCTCAAAAAAGGGCACCTTCTTGTATGTGAACTGTCCAAAAGCGGCATGTCCGATGATGTCCGGTTGGAATCGCTCCGCACCCAGGTTTATTGAGCCGGTGATTTCGAGCAGAGGCGGCGAATGAAATTCTACGTCTGCGTTCGGTTCACCAATGCCGAAGGCATCGAGAAATCTTTTCAAATCCAGGGTGCTACGAATCTGGAATTTGGCGATGTTGGATTGTCGATTCCAATCGCCGCGACCGGCGAAGGCACCTTTCCCGTCGCTCCATTCGCAATGCGCGATATCCAATCGCTGATCGTTCCATTCGGCTGCGGCGGAGAGATAATTAATTTCGTAGCTGCCTCTTTGCAGGCGCTCGCCGCGCAGAGTCGCCTCGACCCGGGCGTTTTCCAGCTCTGCCATGTCTCCGCTGAACTTCAATTGCAAAGAAGGAGGCCCTGCGGGAAAACTAAACTTTTGCAGTTCAGTCACGACACGCTGGGCAAGCGATAATCGCTCTTGCCATTCTTCCGGTGTAATGGATGCCGATGGTTGGTAATCGGCGCGCTTGATTAATTGTCCTCTCATTGACAATCGAATCCCACAAAAAATTCCTTCCGCCTGGCTGACGTAAATCTGTTCCGGCGGAAAATAAATGTGCGCGCGGAAGTTAGTCAGTTGCGCGCGACTGGATTTTCCTTCAGCGGTCTTGATTGGAAATGTGATCTGCGCGTCGCGAACATCAAGCGCGTTAAGAAACGGTTCATGATGAATGAGCGCTGCGTAATTAATATCGAGAGAGACTTCGCTTATCCGGGCTAATGTGTTTTCCCTGTTTCTGTAATCGAAAATCCTTACGTTTTTCGCGACCAGACCGCGGAAGGGGTCCAGCGTTAGCCGTCCAATCTGAGCTTCGACACCGCGTTTGTGGAGCTCTTCCACGACGCGGGACCGCCATTCACGGCCAAATCCCCGTCGCGCCAGATAGTAACCGCCGGCGAAGATTGCAACGATCGCCGCGACAATTGTCAGACGAATTGCAACCGCAACAACACGACGCATCCGGCGCAACCGGGGCACTTGCGCCGAATGGTGAACCTGAGGTTGTTCCAAAGCGACAGGCATGCGTGATCTTTAAAGCGTTAGAGCGTTGAAACGTTCAGGCCGCTAATGCTTATCTGTGTCATGTTGAGCGAAGCGAAATATCTCAGATTTTGATATCGCGCGCTGCAAAGGAAGATTCAGGGATTCTTCGCTTAGCTCAAAATGACAATTCAGTAAACGGTTCAGCCGCTTCAACGTGATTTCAACCTCCGACCTGCCCGCGCTCAATGCCACGTTTAACTTCGTGAGCACGATTTTCATTTCTGCGGGTTGGTACTTCATCCGGCGTGACGCGTGGCGCCGTCACATGATGTGCATGATCACAGCCCTTGTCTCGTCTGTTTGTTTTCTGGTTGGCTACATCACTTATCATGCGCGCGTTGGCGAGAAATCTTCCGGATATACCGGCTGGATCGCGGGGGTTTACTTTCCGATCCTGGCTTCGCACGTTCTGCTGGCGTTTGCGACGTTGCCGCTGGTCATTTTGACGCTTATACCGGTTTTTCGTCGTAGATGGGACCGGCACAGGCGGATCGCGCGTTGGACGATCCCGATCTGGCTGTACGTGTCAATCACCGGAGTTCTCGTTTACCTGATGCTCTACCAATGGTTTCCTCCGCCTGCTCGTTAAGCGATGTCGCTAGCGCTGTCGTCAGCGGATGACCGACCAAATCCCTGCCGATGTCAAAACCTTGCGCTCTACGGCGATTTGATGTTTGATCAGGACGATGTGCTGTAGCGCGTGAAGGAGATTTTATGGTGACTGTTGCCACGTTTAATGAGCCGACCAAAGCGCGCCAGCTTAAAAGGCGTTTTCAGGATTCAGGGATCAAGGCCGACGTCCACAATGAGGCGCCGATGCAGCAATTCGGTTTCATGTCCAAGCCGCAAGCCAACGCGAAGGTCATGGTTGAGGACAACGATTTCGAGAAGGCGCAAAGTCTCATGATCGAGTGGGAATCGACTGATCCGGACATCTCCGCTGCGCTGATTCGCTGCCCACAATGCAACTCTTCGAACATCGAGTACCCGCAGATGACGCGAAAATTTTTGACGCCCGCTCTCGTCGGCGTGCTTTGCGCGGCGAAGATCATACCCAAAGAATTTTACTGCCAGGATTGCCACTTTACCTGGACAAACCGGGAAGAGCCTACCATTGGACGCCTTTGGCATCGGTTCTTTCCTGGAAGCGAAGCCGAACAGGGCTAAAGCGCAGAGCCGTTAAGCGTTGAAGCGTTAAAGCAGGACCATGGCGCGGTGACTTGACGCTTCAACGATTCAACGGTTCAACGCTTTAACTTCATCCAAGTCATGAAATGGCTTTTCGTTCTGCTTCTGGCACTGGGGATCTTCGGCGGAGCTGCGTGGTTCGGTTATAACACGTTTGTCAAAGAAGAGATCGAAGTGAAAAAGGAGCAGCGCGGGGAAGTCACTCCGCCGCCCGTGGTAGACGTCAGCCTGCCGGAATTTGAGGCGGCGGCTAAACTTCGTCAGGATGGAAAACTCCCCGAAGCGCGTGATGCGCTTGTAGCTGTCATTCAAAAATATCCCGCCGGGAAACACGTCGATGAAGCCCGGGATATCCTAGGGGAAGTGAACACTACAATTTTGCTGTCGCGTCGTCCATCTCCGGAAAAGACCGAATACATTGTGAAACCCGGGGACGTGCTGGCGAAAATTGCGCGCAAGCTGAAGACGACACCGGAGATGATCATGCGCATGAATAATATGAGCGGCACCATGCTTCGGATTGGCGACAAGCTGCTGATCTCACATCCCGATTTCTCGATGACGATCCAGCGCAAAGCGAAACTGATTGTGCTGTTGAACCACGGAGCCTTTTTTAAGCAATATCACGTGCGCGAGGCAAAGCTGCCGCAGAAACAGCCGGCCAAAATTATGGCGAAAGTTGCTGAAACCATGGCTTGGAAAGGTGGCAAACGCGTTGGACTCGGCAGCAAGGAGTACCTGGCCAGCACAAAATGGATCAGGCTGGCCGGGGCACCAGCTTATACATTGTATGCAGTGCCGGACGCGAGCCATCCCAATCTGGACCAACCGCCGCCGCCGACCGGTCTGGGACTCGCCGCAGTTGATCTCGAGGAGCTAAGTACACTTGTAAACAAAAACACCTCGGTGACGATTGTTGACTAAGAGTTGAAGCGTTGAACCGTGATCCGTTGAAGCGAATAGTCAGAATTCTGCGCTTCACTCAGAATGACAAAGAACGTATCCCGCTTTAACGGTTTAACCCTTCAACGCTGTAACGCTCATGGAATGGCAACCGCTCGACTTTGAAAAACCGATCTTTGAATTGGAACGACGGCTTCAGGATTTAAAAAGCCATTCCACAAAGCACGACGTCGATCTTGGTTCGGCAGTAAAAGAACTTGAGGCAAAGCTTCGGGAAACGCGCCGTCACGTTTACGACAATTTGACGGCCTGGCAGCGCGTCCAAATTGCCCGCCACACCCAAAGGCCCTTCGCGCTCGATTACATTCAACGGTGTTTTACCAACTGGATTGAGCTGCACGGCGACCGCCGTTTTGCCGACGATCGCGCAATGCCATGTGGAATGGCGATGCTCGGCAGCCACCGTTGCATCGTTATCACACACCAAAAGGGCCGCAATACCAAGGAGAACGTGATGCGTAACTTCGGGTGCGGGCATCCGGAGGGTTATCGTAAGGCCTTGCGCTTGATGCGTCTCGGCGAAAAATTCGGGATGCCGGTGATTTCTCTCATCGATACACCCGGCGCATTTCCAGGTGTTGGATCGGAGGAGCGCCACATTTCTGAGGCGATTGCCGTAAACCTTCGTGAGATGATGAAGCTGCGCGTCCCCGTCATTGCCGCAGTGATCGGTGAGGGCGGCTCGGGGGGCGCGCTCGGCATCGGGGTCGCAGATAATGTATTGATTTTCGAGAACGCTTACTACTCGGTCATTAGTCCCGAAGCCTGCTCCGCGATACTGTGGAGAGATCGCCGACATGCTGCTGAAGCCGCTGAGGCGCTCAAATTGACGGCGCAGAATCTTTTAAAGCTCGAGGTGGTTGACGAAATCATTGCTGAACCGCAAGGCGGTGCGCACCGCGACTATGCTTCAGCTGCGGAGAATCTTGGACAAGCGCTGCGGCGGAGCTTGGAGCGAGTTTCTCAGATGCCGGTCGCGGAATTGTTAGAAAAACGATATCAAAAATTTCGGCGTCTAGGTGTGTTTTCGGAAGGAAAAACCGTCACCGCCCCGGCTCGCCTTTGATGTGATGTTGAGGACTTGGGGTAGATCGCTAGGAATTTGGTGGCTCGGCGCTTTTGCCGCTGTCGCGTTCGCGCGACCCGGCGTCGCCGCGTCCGAGTTCCGTTTTGATCGCGACACGTTTGCTTTCGCTAATCAAACGGTTTTCGAGTATCACCAGGGACACGCTTCCTTACGAAAATCGTCACCGACGAAGAAAGATGCCTATAATCGTCACTGTTTTGTGATGTCTCGCACTGTCGCGCAATTCAAGAAATTTGCGCGGTTCGAGCCGCGAAGTGCTCCCCTGAATGACGCTGCGCTGGCAGCTCGGGTTCGCGCTGTAACACGCCAGCCGGCTTGGGGGGCCCCTTTGCCAGAAAATCAACGTATTGTTTTCCCTGGATACAAAGACCTGAAGGAGATGAGCAACGCCCGTCGCGAACTCGTGCAATTAAACATTGGGCATGGTTGGCCAAGTTACTTCCGGATTAGTAATGCCCGGATGATGTTTCAAGACGGTACCGGCTACCAGGAAAGGACTCACGCCCGGTTGAACGCGGCGTTGGCACGCGGCGAGTTGTTCGTCGCATTTCTTACCACTTATCCCCGATTCACGATCAATCACTCCGTTTTGGTCTATAAGCTGAAATCTTCCTCGCCGAACCCTGGCGATCGTTATCTCGTCTACGATCCAAATCATGCAGAGTCGCCGCGCGAGCTTACCTGGTCTGCACACGGTCGTGCTTTCTCCTACCAAAAGGATTGGGATTTTGTAGGTGGCGTTGTTCGCGTTTATCAGGTTTACGGCAAACCGCTGCAGTAAAAGCGATTCTTTGAGAGAGGGCTTCCATGCCAGACATTCCATCTCCGCCGAGACCAACTCCGCCTCCTCCTGTGCCTCCACCGGAACCCCTGCCGCCTAATCCGTCGGCTACGCTGCCCTAAGCCCGGAGCGTCATCCTGAGCGAAGGCGGAGGATCCTGTCTAATTATCTCTTAGTTTCGCTGCGGGATTCCTCGACTTCGCTCGGAATGACAGCGACAAAAAAATCATTTCCGCGCAGGAAACAAAAACCGTAGCGCCGGTTCGACCCTCGTTGCCCAAGCTGCTTCGCTGTGATCGCTGTGGTCAGCTTCCATATACAGAAGGTCCTTGCCCGGTTTCCAGCCTTTCTCCACTAGTCGTTTGCACGCCTCACGAGTCTGCTCCCAGCCCGGCTCGGCTGTGCCAGTATCGACCCAAATTTTCAGCGGCGGCTTTCGTTTGATAGAATCGACGAGCCGGTAAATAGCGAAATCATCCCACCAGATGGAGGGCGACATCACCATGAGCCGACGGAATACGTTCGGGTTTAAAATTCCAATCGCGAGTGTCACAAGTCCGCCCAGGGAGGATCCGCCGAGGCCAGTGAATTCCGGATCAGGCTTGGTCCGATATTTTCGATCGATATACGGTTTGAGTTCTTCAATGAGAAAGCTTGCATAGAGACGCGCCAGACCGCGGCTGCGTTTTTTTCGTCTTCCCTTTGCTTCGATCACTCCTGGCGTAGGCGTATATTCATGGACCCGGTCTTCGCCGATATTTGCGACTGCAACGATAATCACGGGCTCGATAATTTTAGTGCGGATGAGGCGTTCGGCCGTCTCATCGACGCCCCATTCCACGCCGCCAAAGGAAGTCGCTGCGTCGAAGACATTCTGTCCGTCGTGCAAATACAAAACGGGATAATTTGTTCTTGAAAATCGGCGGTAACCCGGCGGCAAATACACCCAAATATCGCGCCGGTTTCCAAGAATTCCGGATCCAAACGCGCGGTGCAATTTAATGTTCCCCGTCAACGTGTGTTTGCCCATCGAACCGCAACGCTTCGTTGAAAAAGAAACTTAGCGCAAGCGTCATGGTTCGCTGCGCTGCGAATCCGCTTCCCGGGCTTGCCATTCTCCGGCGGCGCAGGCAAGATGGTCGCGCTACTTCAAGTAAATGAACGTCACCCTAAATCCCGGCGGTTCGCTTCGTCATCCCGAGCGAAGCCGAGGGATCCTGTAGGGTGATCGTTCGGTTGCTCCGCGGGATTCCTCGACTACGCTTCGCTCCGCTCGGAATGACACAAATAATATGAAACTGGTGATCGCCGCCACTGGTGCAAGCGGATCGATCTATCTGCAACGCTTGCTTGAGCAAATCGATTGCGCGGCGCACGAGGTGCATTTGGTTATGAGCGCGTACGCGCGAGAGGTTGCAAAGCAGGAGCTGGATGATTTCAAAATTCCTACGGAAGTTTCGCACCATTCTGAAAGTGACATGAACGTGCCATTTGTGAGTGGCTCGGCGCGTTTTGACGCGATGGTGATCGTCCCTTGTTCGATGGCCACTCTGGGGCGAATCGCTTCCGGGTCCAGCGACAGTGTCCTCTTGCGAGCGGCCGATGTGTTTTTAAAGGAACGACGGAAACTGATTCTAGTACCCCGAGAAACACCCTGGAATTTGATTCATGCCCGTAATGTCGTGACTTTGCTTGAAGCTGGCGCGATTGTCCTTCCTGCGGTTCCCTCGTTCTATAGTCGTCCCGATTCTCTCACCGCCGTCGTCGACACAGTAGTTTGGCGCATCCTGGACCAAATTGGATTGCCCAGCCAGGGTGCATATCGCTGGGGTGAAAAGCCGTCCGCGAAAATGTCGCGCAAGAAAAGTTGAAGATCGAAGGCAGGCTTGCGCGATGGCTGATCGCGTTCGGAGTTTGTTTCTTGCGGCTCTGGGAGCGTACGCTGCGTTATCAGGTTGACGATCGCGCGTGCATCCTCGGAAAACCCGTAATGGAAAATTACATCGGCGCGATCTGGCACAACCGCTTGCTAATTTTCCCCTTGGTTTTGCGACGTTTTTTCCCAAATCGTCCCGGAGCGGCGCTGATCAGCGCCAGCCGCGACGGCGATCTGCTGACGGATGCCATTCACCGTTTCGGGTACGAGGTGATTCGGGGCTCCAGCTCGCGGCTCGGCGCGAGCGCAATTCTTCGACTTACGGAGATGCTTGCGTCAGGACGCGACGTGGTGATCACGCCTGATGGCCCACGCGGCCCGGCTTACGATCTTGGGCCCGGGATTGTTTTTCTCGCGCAAAAATCAGGTGCGTCGGTGTTGCCGATGAATCTGGAATATTCGCGCTGCTGGCGCTTGGAAAGCTGGGATCGCTTCATCGTCCCGCAACCATTTTCCAAAGTGCGCGTGGTGATCAGTAGACCTCTTCGCGTCAAGGCGACGAGTTCACCCGACGAATTTGAGGCCGAACGCTTGCGCGTGCAGGAGACGATGATGTCACTGGTTGAAATGCGCTGAGTCTTGGTCATCCTGAGCGAAGCGGAGCGAAGTCGAAGGATCCCGGTGAATTGTGCTTTTGGTTTTTGCAACGGGATTCCTCGACTCCGCTCGGAATGACAAGAACAACTATGCCAAAACTTATCGATGGCCGCGCTGTCGCGGAGAAGGTTTACGGTGATCTTCGCCGTGATATCGCGGAACTGAAAGCCAAGGGCGTAACGCCAGGTCTTGCCGTAGTTCTCGTCGGAGATAATCCAGCTTCGCGCGCCTACGTGCGTTCAAAAGACAAAATGTGCCGCGAGCTTGGCTTGCATTCCGTGAAACTGGAGCTGCCCGCTTTAACCACGCAGACTGAACTGCTGGCCCGCGTCGAAGAACTCAACCGCGATCCGACCATTCACGGCATTCTTGTTCAGTCGCCGCCGCCTGAGCACATCGACGAAGAGGCAATCGTGCGCGCGCTCGACCCGCGGAAAGACGTTGACGGATTTCACCCGGAAAATGTCGCAAAACTTGTGCTCGAGGACGCGAGCGGGTTTGTGCCGTGCACACCGCTTGGCGTGCAACGCTTGCTTTTGGAATCCGACATCGCGATTAACGGCGCTCACGTTGTGGTCCTCGGCCGTAGCATGATTGTTGGTAAGCCTTTGGCACTACTGCTGATGCAGAAAAACAAAAACAGCAACGCGACGGTGACTGTCGTGCATTCGCGCAGCCGCAATCTGGCGGAGATTACGCGTTCGGCTGACATTGTCGTTGCGGCGATCGGACGGGCAGAATTTCTGAAACCCGATCACATTCGTCAGGGCGCTGTCGTTGTTGATGTGGGAATTAATCGCGTTGAAGATTCCGCAAAGGAGCGTGGCTACCGTTTAGTCGGCGACGTTTCTTTTGAAGAGGTGTCGAAAAAGGCAAGCGCGATTACACCCGTGCCGGGCGGCGTCGGCCCAATGACCATTGCGATGTTGATGGCGAATACTGTTAAAGCGGCGAAACCAGCGTCTCTCGCATCTCGGGATCCGTCGCTTCTGTAGGGGAAGCTGACAGCTTCCCCTAAACGCGCCACGCGGGAAACTGTCAGTTTCCCCTACAGTTTTTTAACGATGTTTCCGGTCAAAAACTGCATGATTTCCGGACGAATTCGGGCGGCATGAACGAATAGCGAGCCGAGTTGCGGCCGCAACACCGCTGCGCGTGCGAGGCGATTAATCCATAAACGTCCGCGATACATTTGGGCGTAAGCGCGGCCAAACTCCCGCAAAACCGCGTTCCGATCATCGCCGCGAACAATTTTTGCGACCGCCTTTGCGGCGAGCTCGCCGGAGCGCAGCGCGTAATAAATTCCTTCGCCTGTGAATGGTTCGACCACGCGCGCAGCGTCACCGATGAAGAAGAGATTTTCATGAGCCGCAGGAACTGGCGACCGCGTTAGCGGCGTGATCGTACGCCAGCTTTGATCCTCGGGCAGTTGAAATTGGCGTTCCGCCCACCGACGCAATTTCGAAATTGTCGGTGGCATGCCGACGAGGCAGAGATTTAACTGAGTCTCATTTACTGAAGCCTGGCCCGAATAACCTTCGCGCAGAAATTGTAGAACGATGCGGTTTCCGAAGTCCCGCGGAAGGGGGATATGCGCCTGTAACGCCACGCGTTCCCGCGCAGAACGCGGCAACAAATTGCGCAAATGCGCCACGGTAGAGTTCCGCCCGTCCGCACCGATTAATATCCGAGCCTGAAAAGAATCGCCGGAAGAAGTTTCGATATCCCAGTGGTCGTTTCTGCTTAACGCGGTCACGGTAGTTTGTTCGTGGACGTTCGCGCCGAGCTCCCGAGCCCGCCTCAAAAGCAGGTCGTCAAAGAGGCTGCGTTTCACCGAAATCTCGCCGTCGGTGCCCGATGGAAGATCGACAGTCACTCCGCGTCCATCGATCGAGATGAACTCGACCGAACACAGTTTCGAATGCGACAAATCCCGCACTCGATCTGCGAGCTCCAGTCGCTCCAGGATGGGCCAGCACGACGGATTCAAACAATCGCCGCACACTTTCTCCCGCGGAAATTTTTCCCGGTCGAGTACCAGAGATTGCAACCCGGCCATCGCGCAAAATGCGGCGCAGCTTGACCCGGCCGGCCCGCCGCCGACGATTGCCATATCAAATGTTTCCATTCTTATTTGATTCTGTCATTCCGAGCGAAGTCGAGGAATCCCGTTGCGTTAGTTTAAGGTTTTGCCGCGGGATCCCTCGACTACGCTTCGCTCCGCTCGGGATGACAAACGTCATTGGGCATCGAATCAGCGCTGGCGCACTAGTTAATCCGAGAGGACACTAATTCGCATGGGGTGGTCGATCCCAATCTTTCGTATTGCCGGGATCCAATTGCGGATTCACATCACATTTCTGCTGCTGATCGCGTGGCTCGGATTTGCCTATTATACGCACGGCGGCTCGTCCGCAGCAGTCGGCGGGGTCTTATTCATTCTGTTGTTGTTCGCGTGCGTTGTGTTGCACGAGTTCGGGCACGCTTTGGCGGGGAAAGCTTTCGGAATCAACACTCCTGACATCACGTTGTTGCCCATTGGCGGTGTGGCGCGATTGGAACGCATCCCGGATGAACCGGTGCAGGAACTTGTCATTGCGGCAGCAGGTCCGGCTGTGACCGCGCTGATCGCGCTCGGTGCATTCATCGGCGGTGGTTCATGGGATTATCCGCCAACCACCGAGACCAGCATTCCTGATCTCCTATTCACAATGAACGTTGTGTTGCTTCTGTTTAACTTGCTGCCGGCGTTTCCAATGGACGGGGGGCGGGTACTACGCGCACTTCTTGCCACGCATATGAATTATGCGCGGGCCACTCAAGTCGCCGCTACTGTTGGGCAGGGATTTGCGTTCGTCTTTGGGTTTCTCGGACTGCTCTGGAATCCATTCCTAATCTTCATCGCGCTGTTCGTTTACATCGGCGCATCGCAAGAAGCAGCGCTGGCGCAAATGAAAGATGTCTCGCGCCGCTTTCCAGTTTCCAGCGCAATGGTGCGCGAGTTCCGCACTCTGGCAGCAGATGCGACGCTCGAGGAAGCGGTGGACGCATTGCTTGCGACTTCGCAGCACGATTTTCCAGTCATGGACGAAACCGGCAACGTCGCCGGATTATTAACCCGTCACGATCTCATCTCGGCGTTGCGCAAAAACGATCCCGCGCTTCGTGTGGGCGACGTTATGCGGCGCGATATTCCGACGGTCACGACGGGCACACGATTCGAGGATGCGTTTCGCATTATGCAGGAGTGCGATTGCCCGGCTGTGCCCGTGCTGGATCGCATGAAAAAGCTGGTCGGTTTGCTCACTCCGGAAAACGTCACCGAATTGATGATGGTGCAATCGGCGATGCCGCAGCGCCGGGTTTTGTGAACCGAGGCGGAAGCTGTTAGAAAAGACGCCTCATTATCGAGCTAACGACTGTAGGGGTCGGCTGTCCTCAGCGGACGATGCGTCGGTTCACGTTGTCCAAAAGCCATGCGCTGAGAACAGCACACACTACAGCACAGAATGTTTTGAGGATCGATGGCGCGTTTCAGGAGCTGATGCGCATCGGCATTATGACGTAGAGGAATGGCGTTTGAATTTTCACCACGCCGGGGCTCATCTCGTCGATCAGATCAAGAAACACTTCGTCCTCCGTGAGCGCACGCAGCGGCGCCATGAGAAATTCCGGATTGAACGCGATGGAAAGCTCACGGCCTTTATAGGGCACGGCCAGTGACTCTTTCGCTTCACCGACTTCAGGCGTATTCGCGGTGATATCGAGATTGTTCTTGCTGAAATTCAGCTTCACCGAGTGCGACTTGTCGCTGGCCAAAAGCGAAACGCGCCGCAGTGAATTTAAAAACATTTCGCGCTCGAGTTTCACGCGTTCTTTGGCCTCGCCTGGAATCACCTGGCGATAGTTCGGGTAATTGCCTTCGATCAGTTTGGAGACGAGCAGCGTCTTATTGAGATCGAATGCAATCTGCCCATTGCCCATGCTCACTTTCACGTCGCCGTCATCCGTAAGCAGACGCTGCAATTCCGTGACTGCTTTGGTCGGGATAATCAGGTCCGCTTCGTGGCTTCGTGGAAATTCGAGTTCAATTTCCGCCATGGCGAGGCGCCGCCCGTCGGTCGCTACCAGCGTTAGTTTGTTGTCCTTGAAACTGAACAGGACCCCGTTAAGGACGTAACGGGTTTCATCGGTGGAAATCGCGTAAGAGGTTTTGCGCAAACCGTCGCGCAAATCTTTCTGCCGAATCGTGACGACTTTCGCATCTTCGAATTTAGGCAGCGGCGGAAATTCGTCCTCTGGAAGACCGAGAATCTTAAAGAAGCTTTGGCCGCTACGGATGGACGCAGCATTTTTTCCGTCGATGTCGATCTGAATCTCGCTCGACGGCAGTTCGCGAATGATGTTGAAAACGCGCCGAGCCGGGAGTGTCGTCGCTCCTGCTTTATCCACGTGCGCCTCGCAAGTGCCGCGCACGCCAACGTCCAGATCGGTGGTCGTCAGGTGCAATTCGGACTCGTTAGCTTGTAGCAAAACGTTGGACAGAATAGGCAGCGTGGTGCGGGTGCTGACTACGTTTTGCACCTGTTGCAGTGCTTCGAGCAGTTTTTCCTTGGTAACGCTAAATTTCATGGTGACCAGAAAGCAGGCCTAAGATGTAAAGCTTTCGATTTTATTCGGCAACCGCAATCTCTCAATCTGTGGCTCTTGTAGACGTGCACGCGCTGCGGCCTTACCGCTGAAGGGAGCTGTCGATGTACGAGATCGTCTGGCGAATGTTGTCCTGCTCGGCTATTCGTTTCTTCACCAGCTTGCAGGCGTGCAGCACAGTTCCATGGTCGCGCCCGCCAAACGCGTCGCCGATTTCATTCAAGGATGCTTTCGTGAGTTCGCGCGCCAGATACATCGCCACCTGTCGCGGAAAGGCGATGCTGGCCGGGCGCCGCTTGCTCGTCATATCGGCAAGACGCACGTCGAAGTGTTCGGCTACGCGC
The DNA here is from genome assembly GCA_963805485.1 of uncultured Verrucomicrobiae bacterium. Lineage (GTDB taxonomy): Bacteria > Verrucomicrobiota > Verrucomicrobiia > Chthoniobacterales > UBA10450 > Udaeobacter. Next base: position 556,572 of record CAWDUN010000004.1, read on the forward strand.
CGCTGAATTTGTTCGATGGTGATCGATTGCCGGCCTTCTTCCTGCAGAATGTCCTTTAGCAAATGCTCTACCGTTTCATTGGTCAGTTCCCTGCCACTGAGCGAAGCAAAGGAAGCGACACGCATCAGCGCCCCCTCCAGACGACGCACGTTTGTTCGGATACGGGTGGCCAGAAATTGAAAAACGTCTTCATGCAATTTGATCTGCATGGCGTCGGCCTTTTTCCGCAGAATGGCGAGCCGCGTTTCGATGGCGGGCGGCTGGAGCTCGGCGGTTAGCCCCCATTCAAACCGAGATACCAGGCGGTGCTCCAGATTCGCGATTTCCGAAGCAGGCCGGTCACTGGACAGCACAATCTGTTTATGTCCGTCAAAGAGCGTGTTGAACGTGTGGAAAAATTCCTCCTGCGATCGCTCCTTGCCGCCGAGAAATTGAATATCGTCAATCAAAAGAAGGTCGGCCTGCCGATAGCGCTTCCGGAATTTGACCAGATTACTGTGCTGGATCGCGTCAATGAATTCGTTGATGAACAGCTCACTCGAGACGTAGAGCACTTTCATGTTCTTTCTTTTCGCCCAGACGAATTGGCCGATGGCTTGCATGAGATGCGTCTTGCCCAGGCCGACGCCGCCGTAAACGAAGAGCGGATTGTAGGTGCGCGCCGGCGCCTGCGCGACCGCGAGGCTGGCTGCGTGCGCGATTTCGTTATTCGGGCCGACGACGAAGCATTCGAATGTGTTTCGCGGATTGAGTCCCGGAACAGTTGTGCCCGGCCGCGCATCCACTTGAGGCGCAGGCAACACTTCCTTGGCTGTGGCCGAATCTTCCGCAGATGTTGGCGCGCCAGCCGCCGACGGGCCGCAAAACTTTACCAAACGCGGACCGCCAAAGGTGACGACGATCGCATTCTGCAATGCCGGCATGTAATTACTCTCAATCCAAAGCTGGTAAATGTTGTTTGGAACCGTAAGCGTGATCGATTTGTCCTTCGCCTCCAGCAACTCGACGCTAGAAAACCAGCGTTGAAAACTATCCGCACTAATCTGTGGCTTGAGAGCGGCCGATAATCGGTGCCATAGCTGCGCGCATTTCTTGTCCATAGAGAAGTTGTTAACAGTGTTACAGAAACGCCACATGGGCCTGCAGCGTAGCAAATCGCCCGCAACACCCGGCGAGGAACCGAGCTGTTCCGGAGTACGATTCGGAGATCAAGAGTCGAAAAAAAATGACAAAAAGACGCAAATACGAGGGAAAACGGCTTTGGCGATCATCTGATGTGTGTTTATGACGGCGCTCCCACGCACGTTCAATCAATCCTTCTGGCGGGGAGCTTTCGCTGTGGTTCATCATTGGATTCGAAATTTTTCAAACATGTTCACAACTTATTCACACGCGCCTTGCGGTCGTCCTCGCCAGCGGGCTTGAGACTAGAAATCAGTTGCAAAAGCGACAAGAAAAAAATGAATTTTATTTTCAATTATGGAGAAAAAATTTCCTTGACGGGGAAAATGAAGCGCGCGTGTCGTTGCGGAAACAAGAAATGGCGTATTTAAACAATTTCGCGAGGCAATCGCGACTGATTTTGCGGCGCCGCAACGAACGCTTCGCTGCTGATCGGCTGCGCACCCGAGTTGACCGAATCGATCTGTACGCGCAATTTCTCGCCTCTGCGAGCGGAGCGTAAACGCTCACCAAATTGTAGATGCAGGCAACCGATACCGATACCACCGGGCGTTTTCGATGTGCGTGACTCGTCCGAACCAGCCGATGACCCGCCAATTGTTTTTAATTGGTGTGATCACCCTTTTTGTTTTTTTCGCGGAGCATTCAGTTGCCGCTGATGAATTGGTGCCGCCGTTCGGATTTCGCTGGAACGATTCGATGGCTCGCGTGGAGGCAGTGCTGCATGGCGCAAAGGCCAAATTAGTCTCGCGTGAAAAGAAAGAGAACCGCGAAGTTTGGACTGTGGAGGGGCTGATACATCCCGGACTCAAACGGACAGTATTTACATTCAAGGAAAGAGCGCTCGTAGCAATAGAGCTGCAGTACGAGTATCCCGAGTGGTCGATCGAACGTTACAATCAGCGGATGGGAGAAATCAGGAAATATTTCGACGAAAAGTACGGCACCGGAAAACTGGTGTCACGTTCTCGCGATCACGACACTGACGTGATCCAAACACTGGTGGGATATCAATGGATGGTTGGGACCACGATGCTCGAGCTGTATTATTTCTCAGCGCAACATGATAACCTCGTTTATCGGACCATTTCTGTGGACTACAAGGCGCTATGAAAGCGCAAACCGTTGTGTCGCCAATCCGCCGTGTCAGTCGGAGTTACTACGGCGATGATAAACCGTCGTACGTTTCCGCGACGATCTGATCGACGACGGCTTTCATGTCCTGCGTGCGTTCCCACGCAGCGAGTTGGCGGTCGGCGCCGGTGCCTTCGCGGATGATTCGCTCGATATGCGCCATTTCTCTCTCGCTCCCGAGTTCCTTAACCTCGGTGGAAACGAAATCGAGCAGTTCGTTTAGCAGACTTCGCTCGTCCACTTCGGCTTCCTTGCCGAAGTCGATCATTTTTCCTTCGATACCGTAGCGGGCGGCGCGCCAGCGGTTTTCATCAAGAAGCCGCCGCCGATAAATCCGAAAGGTGATGTTTTGGTGCAACAGTTTATAGAGTTTTGAAATTACGGCTTGAATAAGTGCCGCGATCGCGAGCGTGTCGTCTACGCGGGATTGCGCGTCGCACACGCGCACCTCCAGCGTGTCGAAGAACGGATGCAACCGGATGTCCCACCAGATCTTTTTGGCGTTATCGATGCAACCGGTCTTCACCAGTAGTTTGCAGTAATCCTCATACTCAGAGAGCGACTCGAAGGAATCGGGAATGCCGGTGCGGGGAAAACGCTCGAAGACCTTAAGGCGATAACCTTTAAGCCCCGTATTCTGACCCACCCAGAATGGCGAATTGACGGACAGCGCGTAGATGTGCGGCAGAAAATAGCGGGCTTGATTCATCACGTGAATTGCGGTCTCTCGATTGGGAATGCCGACGTGCACATGCAATCCAAAAATCAGATTCGCGCGCGCCAGCGATTGCATGTCCTTGACGATTTCCTGGTAACGCTCGCCTTCGGTGATGAGTTGATCGCGCCAGTGCGAAAATGGATGCGTCCCCATCGACGCAATTTTTAACCCGCTGCGTGCAGCCAACTCCGCCAACTTCGTCCGTAGCGCAGTGACGTGATCGCGCGCACAACTAATGGAATCACAAATTTCGGTGCCCAGCTCGACGACCGACTGGTGCATCTCCGGTTTGATCTGCTCTTTAAGCGTGATTTTTCCGCCTTCCAGAATTTCGTGAATGTGCGAACGCAGCTCGCGCGTGTCGGGGTCGATGATGGCGAACTCCTCTTCGATTCCCAGAGTAAACGTGTGGTTCTTCATTCGATAATGACCGCGTGGAAAATGTCCCTCAAAAACAACGCACTGTCATCCCGAGCGCAGTCGAGGGATTCCATGCCGAAACCTCATGGCCAGCTCGCGCGATTCTTCGACTGCGCTTCATTCCGCTCAGAATGACATGTCGCCTCAGGCGAGTTCGCCTAACGAGCGTCGCGTGACCGCAGCTTGCATGAACTTGCCCCAGCTTAAATTATCGCGGCCGGGTACGTGCTCGCGCGCCTTGCGAATGGCCATTTCCGCGACGGCTTCCACCACCCACTCGAAGCTGTGTTCGCCGATCCACTGCGCTTCGCAATCAGGCGCCGGATTGCAAAAGTCGATCGCAACGGGCACGCCATCACGAATGGCGAATTCCACGGTGTTCAGGTCGTAACCGAGATATTGATTCAATCGTAGAACGCCCTCTTCGACATTTTGCAGAATATCCTTCGGCGCGTGCCACTCTGTTCGGTAACGCAGATGAAACGGGTTGCGTGGCTCGTACGGCATGACTCGGACCTGACGCTGATCAACCGAATAGCAGCGGAAATACATGTCGAACTTGATTTCCTCCTGCAGCATCATGACCAGTTGTCCGGTATCGTTATAAGCGCGGAAGAATTCTTCGCGATTGTGCAATCGGTATACGTTTTTCCAGCCGCCACCGGCGAACGGTTTGAAAAACGCGGGCCAGCCTACGTAAGCAAAGATCCCTTCCCAATCGAGAGGATAACCGAGATTTCGAAATGATTTGTCGTTGGTATCTGGCGGCGGCTGATTGGATGGAAGCAACACCGTTCGCGGAACAGCGACGCCGATTTTGGTCGATAGCGCGTTGTTAAAGAACTTTTCATCCGCGCTCCACCAAAACGGATTGTTTACCACGGCGGTGCCGGTTAGCGCCGCGTTCTTGAGCCAGGCGCGATAGAACGGCACGTCCTGCGAAATTCGATCGATTACGACGTCGTATCCGCACGGTTCGCCCTGGATCACTTTATCGATCTTCACAAACTCCGCGGCAATGTCTTTGCCGCCGGATTTTTGATTCACCCGATCGACAAATGCGGGCGGAAAGCTCTGTTCCTGTCCAAAAAGTATTCCTATTTTTTTCATACGTGCGCTGCTGTCATTTCGAGCGAAGCCGGAGGCGAAGTCGAGAAATCTCTCGAATTTCAGACCTCAGCAAGAGATGTCTCGACTTCGCTCGACGTGACAACAAACCAGTCGGGTCGTGGACTCTCTTTGACACCGCGGTTATGAACCCGGTGCACTTCGCGAGGAGCGCAATGAAGCCGTTTTGAGGGTTTTGTCCAGAGGGGCTGTTTGAATCGACCCGCTCAAGCAATAAGGTAAACCATGGTCAAGAAACTACTGCACACGCGCTATCGCGTGCATGACTTGGAAAAGACGACTTCGTTCTACAAAGACGTCCTGGGGCTTCAGGAGGTTCGTCGTCATACCTCCGGACGCGGGTCACAACTAGTCTTCCTGAAAGCACCAGGCAGCGACGAGGAAATTGAAATATGCAAATTCGACGAGAGCGGCCCGATTGTTGTCGGCCCCGATCTGACGCATCTCGCATTTGAAGTCGACGATTTGGACAAGTTCGCCAAGCATGCCGCGGCAAAAGGGCACCCGCTGTCGGACGGACCACACTCGACGAACGGCGGTAGAATCGCGTTCATTGACGCCCCCGAAGGCTACGAGATCGAACTCATCGAGCACGGTAAGACATAGAAGTTGCGGCAAGCCTGCCGAACGCTCAGATGGCAAGGCATATACACTGCAGGCACTTGCGCAGGCGATCGTTTTGTCCGTAATTTCCCGTCCATGATTTGGCGCAATCGAATTTGGTTCCTTTGCGCATTGATGCTGAGCTCAGCGCTCAGCGCGTGGGCGCAGGACACGGTTGACTCTGATCTTGTCCGGCCAAGCGGTGTTAACGGACCTGTACGAAAAGCAAAGGCCGTAACGCAAAAAAGTGCGGATGACGATATCGAATCCGACGCACCGAAAGCGAAGAAATCAAAATCGAGTCATGCTCGGGCGCATAGGGCGCGCGCAAAATCCAATGAAGAGCCGGACACAATTGCCGCGCCTACCGAGTTTACGCCTGAGGGCATACCGAAGACCAGCGCGGCTTCAGTGATCGTCGTGGATGCCAATAGCGGCAGAATTTTGTATGAAAAGAACGCCGATCAAGTACGACAAGCGGCGAGCACCCAAAAATTGCTGACTGCGCTGATCGTCGCAGAGACGGGTTTCCTCGATCGGCCGGTGACGGTGCAATCGATAGATACAATGTGCGACCCGGTAAAGTTGGGAATCAAATCCGGCGAGACTTATCAGCGGATAGATCTTTTGCGAGCCTTGTTGGTGAAAAGTCCCAATGACGTTGCGCGATGTCTGGCGCGAGACAATGCCGGCAGCATCGAGGCATTTGCCCAGGTGATGAATAGACGCGCAGTGCAACTCGGAGCTGTGCATTCGCACTTTGTGAATCCGAACGGTTTGCCGATCCAGGGACAATATTCGAGCGCCCGCGATCTCTCGCTCATCGCGCGCGCTGCCTACGCCAATCCTACAATTCGCTCCATCGTTTGTCTGCCTCAGCTTGTGTTCCGTTATTCGAATGGGCGCACGCGTGAGCTTGAAAACACAAACAAACTTTTGCGCCGGGTGCCTTACTGCAACGGCATGAAAACCGGTTACACCGACGGCGCAGGCAAATGCCTGATCGCTAGCGGAACGCGTCCTGGCAAAGATATAATCGCTGTTGTGCTGGGCGACAGCTCAACCAAAATCTGGCGCGATGCGTCCGCGCTGCTTTCGTGGGGCCTGTTGATGTAACAGCCGACGACGGGATTCGAACCCGTGACCTACGGTTTACGAAACCGTTGCTCTACCAGCTGAGCTACGTCGGCGGAAAGCGGCCGAAACATTGCATCCAGCGCCAGTTCACACAAGCGCTCTGTAGTCGCTTTCGCTGCGCGAAGCGATAGACGGCACTACAGAGGCAAGAGGAAAGTCTCGCCAATTTCGCGCAGCGCAATTCGCTCGGGATTTTTCGTTAGCGCGGCCTCGAAGCGCTCGATGGGTTCGCGGAATGGCTCAAAGCTGAGCCGGAATGTCTGGTGGTGAACCGGCACTACAAAGCGAGCGCCTGCGGCACTGGCCATTTGGACTGCCTGCTCGGGCGTGCTGTGCGATTGGATCCATGGGTTGTACACGCTGATAGGCACAATTGCGATGTCGATCGTGCCGTGTCGGCGCAGCGCTGCGAAGCTGTCGGTCATTGCGGTGTCGCCGGCGAAAATAATCCGGCGTCCTCTTCGTTCGATTAAATATCCGTTGTAGCCGCGATGAGTGTCACGCTGCGTGCGCGCTCCCCAGTGTTTCACCGGAAATGCGGCGACTCCCATTTCGCCCGTAGCAGCGCTTACGATCTTGGTTTTGCCCCAATCAAGTTCCGTGATGTTGGAGAAGCGGGTTCGTTTTAACAGATCACTCGTTGCGCGCGCGGTGATCACACGTGTCGTCTGATCAAAACAACGGAGTGTTCGCAGATCGAAATGATCAAAGTGCGCATGCGAAAGAAGGATTAGATCGATATGCGGCAGTTCATGAAACCGGAGGGCAGGCGTGGTCAGGCGTTTTGGACCAATGGTGAGGCCTGGCAAACGAATTCCGACTCGCGGAAAAAGCACGGGGTCCGTGAGAATTGTGACACCGAAAAAATTGATGAGCACTGTGGAGTGACCTAACCACGCAAGCGTGATCTGCTTATCGCTCCATGTTGCCGGCTCAGGTCGCGCAAACGCCAGCGCGATTGGTCGCCAGCTTTCAATTGTCCATTCTCTAAACAGATGTGCGAGCCAGCGGCGCACTCTCGATCCACGCGGAATTGGTTGTTGCGGTGCGTGCACCTCGGAAAGTAACACAGCTATCGTGGCTGCAGGGTCAGCCGGCTGGCGGCCTGCATGACGAATCCGGCGGACTGCCTGATTTACGTCCCTACGACTTGGCAAATAATCCTCTGACCGCCTTCCACAGCGTTCGAGCTGGCTTGAGCGGGCCGGCGCGGGCGACGAGGACCGGCACATTCGATCGGTTCAAGATATCCCGCGTTAAATCGCCCATGATGTAATGTCGAAACAGGCCGCGCGCCTGCGACGTGCCGGTTACAATCAAATCGTAATTGCCGGCGCGGGCTTCTTCGAAAACCTGATCGATCACGATGCCATGCCTGAGATGTACTTCAGCAGGGACACCCAGCCGGTCGAGCTCCCGTTTTTGACGGCGCAAATTGGTTCCTAGCTCGGACTTCGATTCGAGCAACTGATCGACATTTTCTTCCATTCGTACGAGGTCGGCGTACATCGCGGGCGGTTCCGCCATTACGTGTAGCAAAGTCACGGATGCGCCTACCGCCGCGGCGAGCTGGCCGGTGAATTTCACGGCTTGTTCGATGAATTCTTTACCGCCTGTACAAACCACGAACCGCTTCAATTCTTTGCGTTCGCCGATGGCCACCAGCACCGGAGGCTGGATCGCCTTGATGACTTCGTAAGTTCTCTTTGATCGCCAGTAATGTCCCACCGCGCCGGTCCAGCGCGCGCCGATGACCACGAGGTCGTATTTGTTTTTCGCGGTTTGCTGAACGATCTGCAAGACCGGCTCACCGAACTGGACGACGATGTCGAGCGTTACGCCACGTTGCCGGAGCGATTGCGCCTGCGTATCAAGCGCGTCGCGAAGCGGCTGCTCGTCTTCCGATTTTTCTGCGATTCCTAAAAGCATGGTCTCGGCTGTCAGCGGACCGGCCAACAATCCAACGAGATCGATTGCGGTTTGAGCTGAGGGTGTGCCGTCACTGCAAATCAAAATTTTCATGGCTAAAACTTATGGCCGGTCACGAGCGTATAGATAACGATCGCCGCACCGATTAACGGCAGCGGCACAAAAGCCAGGCGAATCTTCGGGCCCGCGAAATATTGCGTAGCGACCACACCAATCTGCGCCCCGATCACTGCGCCGGTGTGCATCACGAGCGCGATCAGAATATCCACGTTGCCTTTGATAGCGTGAGTAAATGTTCCATAACTCGCTGAAATCACGATCTCAAAAAGATCCGTTCCGACAGCTAGGTGAGTGGGAACTCCGAGCACGTAAACCATCGAGGGCATTCGGATGTAGCCCGCGCCGCCGCCCAAAAACCCGCTAAAAAATCCGCCGACGACGGCGACGGCCAGGATGATCCAGAGAGAGATTTGTATTCCTGAGGTGGGCAGATTGATCATCGGCCAAATTTTCGTTCCCTGAATTTTTTTCGTGACCGGTCCGAATGCAGAGTCATCTGCCTTTGATCTGGCAGCCTTTGCGGTCCGGCGTGATTTGCCCTTGTGTAACTTCAGGGTTTTGTGGCTCTCCCAGAGCATGAACACGGAGATGCCGACATATACAACAATCGCCACCCAGCTGACGACGGTGTTCACGTTACCTGCACGCTTCAGCGCCTGGATCAGCTGTGCGCCACCTTCGGCGCCGCCGATCGTGCCCAGCGCCATGATCATTCCGAGCTTCAGATCGACGTTGCCAAGCGTGCGATGTTTTCTTGCTGCGACGATCGACTTACCCACAATGTGCGCCAAATCCGTTCCGACCGCGTAGTTCCAATCCACTCCCATCAGGCGCAACGCGGGACCTGCAATGAAACTTCCGCCGACGCCAAAAAAGCCACCCAGAATCCCAATAACAAAACCAACAACAACCAGGTAAAGCGGATTGATGTGAGAGTTGGAGATTGGGAAAAACATGACTTACCTCGAACGGCCGCGCACGAGCCGGAACAAAACCGTGGTGAGCGCATCCAGAACAACGGCCTGACCAGCTATGAGCAGGACGGCGACGAATGCGTAAACAATGCGATGCTGCGTTTCGAGCCGGTACAGCCAGTTCCCTAGAACATGCAGAACTAAAAAGAAATAACCGGTAACAAGAACCGCATAGACGCCCAATTCGGCCGCAAATGCGCGAAGGCTTTTGGCAGCATCTTTTTTCATGAGGGCAGGTTAAGGAGAAGGTCGCTAAATGCGAAGGCGTTTACGTTTGAGGAGATACGTGCCAGCGACACGCTGCGGTTGCGCCTGAACTCATCGACGGCCAGATTATTGCTTTAGGAGGCTTTCTTCCTAACGTTCCATTTCACCTTCAGGGAAACATGGCCGACTCAGCGAACAAATACCCCGAGAACGTACCGGGAAAATTCTACGTCGATGATCAGTGCATCGACTGCGATTTGTGCCGCGAAACAGCTCCCGCGAATTTCAAACGGAACGATGATGGCGGCCACTCCTACGTCTACAAGCAGCCGGAGACGGCCGACGAAGAAGGCCTCTGCAAAGAAGCGATGGAAGGCTGCCCGGTCGAAGCGATCGGCAGCGACGGGAACGGCGCTTAAAATGGCAGGGCGCCACCGCGGTGCGCGCCTCAGACGCGCCAATCCGAAGGAAATATATCGGCATCGCATTCAATCACCTCCCATCGCTCTAACCATCGCCGGTTCCGACAGTAGCGCAGGGGCCGGTATTCAGGCCGACCTGAAAACTTTTACCGCACTTGGCGTTTATGGATTGAGCGCTGTGACCTGCGTGGTTGCGGAAGTTCCTCGAAAAGTTTCGCGAATTGAACCGGTAACTGCGGGAATGGTTCGCGAGCAAATTGAGGTGCTGCTCAAGAATTTCCCGGTAGGCGCGATTAAGTCTGGTTTGCTCTGTTCGGCGGAGATTGTTCGCGCTGTCGCGCAGACGATTGAAGACGTCCAAAAAAAAGCAGCGCGATCCATTCCTTTGGTAGTCGATCCGGTAATGATTGCGACGAGTGGCGACAACCTGCTCGAACTGAAAGCTGTTAAAGCTTACGAAGACAAACTATTTCCGCTTGCGACACTCATCACGCCGAATCTTGATGAAGCGGCCTTATTGCTCGAGACCACGATTGCTAATCGGCAAGAAATGGCGAGTGCTGCAAAAGCTCTCGCTAAGAAATATCACGCGTCGATTTTGTTGAAGGGTGGCCATCTTCGCGGTGATAACGCCATCGATTTGCTTTTTCACCACGGCGAATTGCGAGAATTTTCGGCGCCGTTTGTGCGCGGCGTCCAAACACACGGTACCGGTTGCACCAATTCGGCCGCAATCACTGCAGGTTTGGCGTCCGGCCTCTCGTTAGAACAGGCAATCATGCGCGCGAAAAAGTTTGTCACCGCATCGATCACGCGACGTTTCCGTTGGGCATCGAGATCTGGCGACACTTTCGACGCACTCAGGCATTCGGGTTAGGGCGTGACCGCCGGGCGCGCCGAAATCCCAAAAGGCCTTCTCCCTCCGTAGGAACGTTACGTCTCTGCTTGCGGACTTTTTTCCCAGCGCTTCAATTGTAACGCTTCAAGCGCAGCCGCGGTTTCGGCTTGTTTCTTACTCCGCCCGGTGCCTTGACCAAGAACAACGCCTTCCCAAACAACTTCTGACACAAAAGTTTTTTCGTGCTCAGGTCCGCTCTGTGAAACGAGTTCGTAGCCCGGACTACGGGGCGAGATGCTTTGTAACAGCTCCTGAAGATCGCCCTTGGGATTGAAATCCACCGGCTCTTCTGCCAATTTCGCAAGGTCGGCGCGCGTCTGTGTCAGAATGAAATTTTTGGCAACATCGAGACCGCCATCCAGGTAAAGCGCGCCGATCAGCGCTTCGAACGTGTCAGCCAATGTGGATGTGCGCTCCCGGCCGCCACTAGCTTCTTCCCCACGCCCCATCAAGATATAACGGCCCAGATCGAGAGCAGCAGCATGCGCCCTCAATGCGTCGCGAGATACCAGCCGTGAACGCAATTTTGTGAGTTGTCCTTCTGCTTCGGTTTGGAAATGGCTGAACAAATATTGCGTAATGACGAGCTGGAGTACGGCGTCGCCAAGAAACTCCAAGCGCTGATAATCGAAATGATAACGCTGCGCTTCGTGTGCCAGGCTCGGGTGTGTTAACGCTTCGGCCAACAAAAGCGAGTTTCGAAACTTATACTCGATACGTTCCTCGAGCGGTGTCACATCTCCGACTCTGAGCGAAATCGGAGAATCTCGTCAACTGTATAACCCAGCGCCTGCGCGAACGGCATCTGATACACACGCGTTATAACAAAAGCGAAACGACGTCCGCGGATTTATCGCTTTTGATAAACTTCGAGCGAAGTCACTACGTCCAGCGCACGCTGTAAAACAGGATCATGAGGCGGCGTTTTTTCTGGCGCACGCCCGCGGCGCTGTTGTGCCGCTTCGGCGGCCTCCAACTCGGGGTTTGTGCCGGCTAACAGCGCAGCTTCACTCATGTGCGGACGCCCCGTCTCGTAAATGAACGGTCCCATGCCCTTTTCGCTGTTCGACTGAAAAATCTGTCGCTTCTCTGACAGTGACATCTCGACGGCCAAATCGGGTTTCACGCCGTCGCGAAACAGTGATCGACCTTCGGGCGACACCATTTCAGCCACAGCGACCCGCAGATCCTTGCCATTGGGCAACGGCAAGTCTGAGTATTCCGCGGCGCGACCGGCAGTCGGTTGGCCGATAACGAGTGCCTTGTTGTAGAAGCGTAGTGCAGCCGCAATCGCTTCGGCAGCGCCGCTCGTGTCGCTGTCGGCGAGCACCATTATTAGTCCGCGAAATGTCGGGTCGCGATCGGAAATAAATACCCGGTCTTGATGCCCCGTCGGTTTGCGCATCGTAAAGATCGGTTTTCCCTTGGGACAAAACCGCTTCGCAAACTCGGTGGCCAACGACAAATCATTTGTCGCGGAACTGGCGCGAAGATCCACAATGAGATCATTCACTTTTTTTGCAGCGAAACCGCTCAGAGCCTTATCGAGTGCTTGTAAATTGGCATTGTTCAATGCTCCCAGCCGCACATAGCCGGTGCGTCCGGCGATCAGTTCACTATAAAACGCACCCGGAGTTGCGGGGGAAACGTTTTCTTTGCCCGCCAAAAGCGTGATCCCGCGCGGCAACCGCACCAACAAACCCTCAACAGTTGCCCGACTCAATTCAGTGTCGGTAATTGCGTCCAGATCGGTAAAATTAGCCTTGAGCAATGTGATGAACGCCTGTAGGTCGGCGGCGCCTAACGAGTCAACCAGCTCTTGCAGTGCAGGCGTTGCCGATGGAGAAGGCGTTGGCTGTGCAGGCGACTTTGCTCCGATCTGAACCGCGGATGTCGGCGCTGGTGACTGGCCGGCCAAGTTTGCCGCCAGGATGGAGACAAGAAATGTGGCCAGCAACAATCGAGACATCACAATAATCTGGTCATGTTAGCCGTAACAGCATTTAGAGCAATATCGCGTCGGTAATGACAGTTCTCGAAATGGATATGCGATACGGCCTGATATGCGCGCGCCCGCGCCGTTTCGAGGGTGGACCCAAGCGCCGTGACGGCGAGCACGCGGCCGCCAGCAGTCCTCACTTCGCTGCCGTGGCGTTTAGTTCCGGCGTGGAAAATCTGCACATCCTTAAGCTTGGCCGCCTCGTCGAGACCTGAAATTGATTTTCCACTTTCATATTTGCCAGGGTACCCACCAGAGGCCAGCACAACCGTGACCGCAGCGCGCGTGTCCCATTCAATCGCGCACCGCTCGATTTTTCCGTCAATGGTCGCCTCCAGCAGTGGCAACAGGTCTGATTTCATTCGTGGCAGGAGGGCCTGCGTTTCCGGATCGCCGAAACGGCAATTAAACTCCAGCACCCGCGGGCCATCGCTGCCAATAATCAAGCCTGGATACAGAAGTCCACGAAACGTGACGCCTTCCTGAATCAGACCACGCAACAGCGGTTTCATGATTTCGGTGTCAAACCGCCGGTGTAAGTTGCTATTCCAATTGTTGGCTGGGCTGAAAGCGCCCATCCCGCCCGTGTTCGGCCCTTGATCGCCGTCCAGAGCCCGCTTGTGATCGCGCGCCGATTCCAGCAGCACGTAATTTTTTCCGTCAACCAGCGCGTGCAGGGAGCACTCCGTGCCGTGCAAGAATTCCTCGATGATAATCCGCCGGCCAGCATCGCCGAACCGGGCTTGGTTCATCATGTCGTCAATTGCGGATTTTGCGATCATAGCATCGGCGGCGATGACAACTCCTTTACCGAGTGCAAGCCCATCCGCCTTGATTACGATCGGAAAGCTCAAGCGCTCACAGTAATGAAGCGCTTCGCTGCTATTGGAAAATGTACGTGCGTCCGCGGTGGGAATTTCCTGTGTGCGCATCAATTCTTTTGCGAAAATTTTCGACGACTCGATCCGCGCTGCCGATTTATCTGGACCAAACACGCGCAATTTCTCACTTGTGAACAGGTCCACGATCCCTGCAGCAAGAGCATCATCCGGGCCGACCACTGTGAGATCGACACGGTTTTCCCTGGCAAACCTAACGAGTGCGGTCAAATCGCTGACGGCAATCGCGACATTGTCGGCAATTTCGCCGGTCCCGGCATTTCCCGGCGCGCAAAAAATCTGCTCCGCATGCGGCGATTCCCGTAGCTTCCATGTCAGTGCGTGCTCCCGGCCGCCGCTGCCAATGACGAGAATTCTCATCGGATAAAGTAGCGTAACGGTCTCGGTTGCGCGGGAAATCGCAAGCCAGAGGCTCCCGCTACTTCTGTGCTCGTGATTCCGCGGGCAGGATCGGCACGTCCAATTTCTCGGTATGCCGCACGATTGTGAGGCTGCTACCCACGTTAATTTGTTCGCCGACCAAAATCTTGTGCAGATCATGGACCGAGCCGATCGGCTGCCTGTTGAACGCAACGATCAGATCGCCCTGCCGCAAGCCGGCTCGCTCGGCAGGACTGTTCTTCTCGACTGAAACAACGAGCACGCCCGTCTCAAGCGGCAGATCGTAAAAGCGCACGATCCGCCGGTGAACCGGCACGTTCTGACCGGCGACGCCGATATAACCGCGTCGAATCTTTCCGTCTTTGATCAACCAACCGGCCACAAATTTCGCTGTGTTACTGGCGATGGCGAAGCAGATGCCCTGCGCCGGCCGGATCATCGCCGTGTTTACGCCTACGACTTCACCGGCTGAATTGACTAATGGCCCGCCGGAATTACCGGGATTCAGCGCGGCATCGGTTTGAATGATGTTGTCGATCAGCCGGCCCGACTGCGCGTGCATTGAGCGACCGAGCGCGCTGATGACCCCGGCTGTGACGCTCGCTTCAAATCCGAGCGGGTTTCCGATCGCGATCACCAGCTGGCCAACCCGCAAATTCTCCGAATCTGCCAGGCGCACGTGTCTCAACTGTGGCGCATCTATTCGAACAACAGCAAGGTCCGTATCGGGATCATCGCCTGTCACATGGGCAGGATATTCGCGTCCGTCCGGCAGGTTAACGGTGATTGCGCTCGCGTCGTGAATAACGTGGCTATTCGTTAGAATGAATCCATCAGGCGTGATCACGAACCCGGAGCCGTTTCCGTTGAGTTCCGGCTCTCCACATCGCGCGCTGATCCGCTGTTTTACGTTGATGTTAACTACGGCCGGCGCGACGCGCCCGGCAGCGCTGACGACCGTGCGCGAATACGAGTCGAGTAAGTCCGAGTCGTCCGGTTGCGTTTCGCCGCGGACTGGCGGTGAAGCGCCGGACTCGCTCTCATGGAAAAGAAAGTCGACCCGACCGGTGTTGTTTATCGCAGGAGCGATGGTGCTCATGCATCAATTTCGAACGCCGACACCAGCAGTCAACTACACACGATCTGGAGCCATACGCAGCTTTTGGATCGTTACCGTCCAGCTTGCACCTGTGGGCAAGTTGTTTTACACAACGTCCGTGCCAAAGGCCTCTTCAGCTCCCTCCGTGCTCGATCCGCGTTGTCCGTCGAGATTGGTGCTCGACCGAATTGCTGACAAATGGACTGCGCTCATCATCCAGATTCTTGCCAGCGGCACCATGCGTTACGCTGCACTTCAGCGCGAGATCGGCGGGATCTCTCAGAAAATGCTCACACAAACTCTGCGCAGCCTCGAGCGCGACGGCCTGGTGCAACGGACAGTGCATCCGGTCGTGCCGCCCAAGGTAGAATATTCGCTCACGAAACTGGGACGCACCCTGATCGAGCCGCTCCAAGGACTGTGTCGTTGGTCCGAAAAACATCTCGGGGAGCTTCAGGCGAACCGCGCGCGGGCTAAAGTTGTGGCCGCGGGCGTTGACCGCGGCTGAATACTTTTCGGCGGCCGGGATCAACGCTCCCGGCTACAGGAGCAACGATCCCATCATGCACCAGGCTGAGATTATTGTGCTTTTATTCACGGCCGTCGGGATTCTGGCCGTATTGGCGCACAAGATTAAGCTGCCGTACCCAATCGTGCTCGTTGCTTGGCGGACTCGCCTTGGGTTTCGTGCCGCGATTGCCGGCGGTGAATCTGAATCCGGAGGTTGTGTTCTATTTTATTCTTCCGGCGCTGATTTATCCCGCTGCGTTGTTCACTTCGTGGCGTGATTTCCGGCGAAATTTGCGCCCGATACTCTTGCTCGCGATTGGGCTGGTGCTGGCAACGATGCTCGCAGTCGCATGGATCGCGCATTTCATGGTGCCGGCGCTTCCGTGGGCGGCCGCTTTTGCTCTCGGAGCAATTGTCTCCCCGCCAGATGCGGTTGCAGCGACGGCGATTATTCGCCGGCTCGGCGTCCCTCATCGAATACAGGTGATCCTCGAGGGCGAGAGTTTAATGAATGACGCCACCGCGCTGGTTGCATTGCAGTTTGCGATCGCCGCCCTCGTTACTGGCACTTTCTCTCCGGCGTATGCGGCGGGGCGGTTTGTGTGGGCGGCGGCAGGCGGCATCGGAATTGGGTTGCTGGTGGGCGTAGCGATGCGCTGGGTGCAGAGCCATCTCAATGATGCACCAATCCAAATCACATTTTCTCTGCTCACCCCCTTCATCGCTTATCTGTCCGCCGAGCGCATGCATGCCTCCGGCGTTTTGGCGACAGTTGCTGCCGGCATTTTTCTCGGCTGGCACTCGCCACTGATGATTACCGCGCGGACCCGGCTCCAAGCTTATGCGTTTTGGGAAATGATCGTGTTCCTTCTCAACGGATTCGTTTTCATTGTCATCGGTCTGCAACTTCCTAGGATCCTGCACGCGTTAAATCGGCAATCGCTCACTGGCGCCTTTATGAGTGCGATTGTCATCTGCGCGATCGTAATTTTGGTCCGTTTCGCTTGGGTAATACCGGCGACCTATCTGTCTCGTCTGCTCAGAAGCGAACGACAGGCGCGCGACTCAACTCCATCCTGGCAGCACGTTGCCATCATCGGCTGGGCAGGCATGCGTGGCGTGGTATCACTCGCGGCCGCGTTCGCACTGCCGTTGGCGCTGCCCGGCGGCCGGCCCTTTCCCGGGCGCGATTATATCTTGTTTCTCGCCTTTTCCGTAATCCTGGTCACGCTCGTGTTACAGGGGTTGACGCTGCCGGTGTTGATTCGGAAATTGGGCGTGCGCCCTGATGCAGAAACGGATGAAGAGGAGCGCCTGGCGCGATTAGAAGCAAACAAGGCGGCGCTGAACTGGATTGAGGAAGCAGGTGCAAATGGAAAGTTTTCGCCGGACGCGGCAAATCGGTTGCACGCCGAGTACCGACGAGCGCATCGAGCAATTACAACTTTGCGCTGAAAATCCAGATGAGTGTCGTGGCGAAATCGCCACACCACAGTATCAGCGTTTGCAACACCAGGCGCTCCGCGTCGAACGAAAAACCATTATCCGCTTGCGAAACGAACGAGTGATTAACGACGACGCGTTGCGCCGAATTCAGCGTGACCTCGATCTGGCGGAAGCGCGGCTGACCGGAGGATAGCAGCGATGGAGCGGTGGAGTAATGAATCCGCAACGCTCCATCACTTCAGATTGTCAGCTGATCCATTTGCACCAAAAGAAGAGATCGAAGCTGTCATCGAGGAAATCCCATAAGAATAGCAACAGTGAAAAACCGTATCGCGCTGGCCAACTTCTGGCAGCCCCACCGAGCCGCTCCGCACAGGTCTTTAGCTCTTTCTTGAAGAAGTGTGCCAGATGCGAGCGAACTTTATCGGTGAGCGGAAGCTTTTCCATACTGGCCCAACTGTTGAGCTCGGGCGGCGCCCGGTTTGTCGGCTTATCCGGATCGGCGCCGAGGAAGTCGAGGACCGAACGCCGCAGTTCAGTTGGATTTCTTTGCAGGTCGTCAAAGAAATAAATGCGGAATCGCTCTGGATGAACATAACGTTTCCATCGCGCGACAACTGCGCTGGGATACGAACGCAAGAGCAGCCCTCGCCGCAGCAAATTCCGATTAACTTCATCGATATCGGTTACGTCGAACGATTCGATCTGGTGGTAATGCACTTCCATGGACAAGTGCGACCACACTCGCTCAACCGGATCACGAGCCAGGAAAATCACCTTTAACTTTGGGAAATATCCGACGATTTGCCGAATGATCTTCTTACTGAGCGTCGAATAGTTGGGAGAAATATCACCGGAAAGTAGAGGGCCCTTCGGCTCGAACAGTCGGGCGTAATGTTCGAAGTCTATATACGATTTAGCGTTGAGGCTGTTTATGCTCTCGAGAAAGCGACGATCGCGCTCATCTCTGCAGCGCGAAGAAGATGGGCGTTGGACTCTGCTCAATTGATCAAAATAATGCAGCTCCTTTAAAGGAGGCATCCAGAAATCAGGATGCGAATCGAGTTGTTGATAGAGCCACGTCGTACCGCCTTTATGACTTCCGATACACAAAAAATCGGGTCCCGCACCGTCCGACTTCGAGCCGTTCCCGTTCTTATGTTTGCCGTTGCCGGCGCGACCATAGAATGGCCAGGTCCATCTCATGCCTGATTATCCTTGTTTCGCGATCGAGAAAGCAAGGTTGGTGGCGTCAGCAAACCCAATCGCACCAGAAGAAGAGATCGATGCTGTCGTCGAGTAAGTCCCAAACGTACAGCAGCAGTGAGAAACCGTATCGCGTCGGCCAGCTTTTCGCGCGTCCGCCAAGTTTTGACGCGCAGGCTTTCAGTTCATCTTTGAAAAACTGAGCCATGCGATCGCGCACTCTTCCCGTGAGCCGAAGCTTGTCGCGGCCGCCATCGATATTTTCGTGCGGTTTTAACGTGCCGCTTGGCTTGTCGGGATCGCCGCCCAAAAAGCGCAGAATCGATTGCCGTAGCTCTGCGGGATTTTCCTCTAGATCGTCGAAGAAATAGGTACGGAAGTTTTGCGGATGAACATAATTTTGCCAGCGCGCGACGATTTTACTGGGGTGCGATCGCGCTAGCACACCCGGAATCAGCAACTTGCGAACCACTTCCTCGGGATCTGTGGCATCAAATTTACTGATCACACCAAGCCGGACACCCATGGACAATTGCGACCAGGCTCGTTCAACAGGGTCGCGAGCGAGAAATATCACCTTTGTGTTCGGAAAATGATTGACGACTCTTTCAATGATCTCGTCGCTGAGGGTCGAGTAGGCCGGCGAAATGTCACCGGAGAGAAGGGACCCTTTATGACCAAACAAGTGGCCGTAACGATCGAGATCGATATGACTTTTCATGCTCAAATCTTTAATGCCCTCGACAAAAAAAGCGTCTCGCTCGTCGTTGGAGCGCGGCGTCTGATGTCGCTTTGTCCTGTTTAGATTGTCCAGGTAATGAAGTTCCTTGACTGGAGGCATCCAGAAATCGGGATGTGGTTCCAGTTGCCGGTAAAGCCACGAGGTTCCGGCCTTCTGCGCTCCAACACATAGGAAGTCAGGGCATGCATTCTCGGTGACGCCGCATGGGTCGTGTTCGTTACCGCTATGGCCGTTGCTGTGGTGACCGTTACCGTCGCCGCCATTGCGCTTGTTACCGTTGCGGGATTTAAATGGCCAGTTCCAACGCATCGGCCAATATTTTCCATTCGCGCCTTAAAAAGCAAGCCCGAAGCACCGGGTTGCAACGGTCTTGGGCTGGGTTGAAAATCGCAAAATGAAGCAGAGCGTCGGCCATCGGATTTTCCTTCTCTCACCTGCTTACGCCGGCGGTGAACGAGCCCGAATGATTTTGCGCGATCAGGCGCAATTTCCGCTCGCCCGAAAATTGCGCGGGAAAAGCGGCGCTCCAATCGCGGATGTGTTCACCTTCCTGAGCGGCCTGTATTTTCGCGGAAAAATTGCCTACGCGAATGCGTTCGCGCGGCCGTCACGCGGAATGTCAGGTGTGCTTGTGATCACACCTACGCGGGGGTTGATCGATGCACGAACTCGAATTCGTCTCGATGATTTGCGTGAATTTGCGGAGGTCGATATCCACGAAGCCGATCCGCGTTACCGGAGGCCAATCGAGCGTGCTGCCCGGGATTTGGCAAAGAAACTGTCGGCTCAAAGTGAAGTGGTGCTTCTCGGGAGCATCGCCACCGGCAAATACGTGGAGGTGCTGTTGGCAAATTTTGGCCAGCGACTGCGGTTTCCTGCGGACTTTGTCGGCCGCGGTGACATGAGTCGTGGCGGATTAATGCTGCGTTGCGCTGCGGATCTTCAGGAACTTTCATACGTGCCGGTGGCAGGCGCGATTGTGAACGGACAACGACCGCCGAAACTGGCGCCGCGGAGATACGCTACCAAGGAGCGACGGCTTGGCCAGCCGTCGGCTTAACATCACGGCTGGGAAGCCGTCATTGTTATTTATTTTGCGCCGCAGGCTGATATTGGCCTATTCTAGAGGCGTCGGGGTACTTAAGCCCAAACTCATATGGATGTTAGCGGCACGATCGGCGCAGTTCTGAATCAGAAGAGCAGAGAGATTTACTCCGTTTCGCCGGCCGCGACGGTGTTCGAAGCGGTTCAATTGATGGACGCGAAGAACGTCGGCGCTTTGCTGGTAATGGACGCCCAGCGCCTGGTCGGCGTCATTTCCGAGCGCGATTACACGCGCAAAATCATGCTCCGTGGCAAGCGTTCCCGTGAAACAAAAGTCGCAGAAATCATGTCAACGAATGTGTTCACGACGCATCGGCGCGAGGGAGTCGAAACATGTTTGCGCCTCATGACAGACCAACACATTCGGCATTTGCCCGTGCTTGATGCGGATAACGTGGTTGGGGTGATCTCGATCGGCGACCTGGTGAAACATGTGATTTCCTGCCAGCAAGCCGCTATTGCCCATCTGGAAAATTACATCCAAGGCGGTTTTGCCGCGGGATGATTTAATTCCGTCATCCCGAGCGGAGCGTAGCGGAGTCGAGGGACCTCGTGGAACGGCCTCAATCTAACGCAACGGGATTCCTCGACTTCGCTCGGAATGACAGTGCTGCAATTCCCACACCGTTTTGCCACTAACAATCGTCCGCACCGCGCGGCCTTTCAGTTTCCAGGCGTCAAACGGTGAATTGCGCGACCCAGACTGAAATTGATCAACCTTCACGGTCCATTCCAGTTCCGGGTCCATCAGCGTCACATCAGCGCGCGCGCCGACCGACAGTGTGCCGGCGTCAATTTTCAATAACCGCGCCGGCTCGACCGTGTACATCTCGATCAATCGCGCGATGTCGATCGTGCGATGTTTATGCACGAGCAGATCCAGAAATAGCCCGAGCTCTGTCTCCAATCCAATGATGCCAAACGGCGCTGCATCGAATTCGACCTCCTTCTCGAAATTGGCATGCGGCGCGTGATCGGAACACAAGATCGAGAGCGTTCCATCTGCGATTCCTTCCAGCAGCATATCAATGTGGTTCTGCGAGCGCAGCGGCGGATTCATTTTGTAGTTTGTATCGAAGTTTTGAATCGCGTCGTCGGTTAACGCGATGTGGTGCGGACAAAGCTCGCCGCTGATTTTCACGCCTCGCGCCCGAGCTTCACGAAGCAACCGCACACTGCCAGCAGTCGAAATGTGCTGGCAATGAATGTGATGATCGCAAAGTTCCGCGAGCAAAATGTTCCGCATCACTATCGCTTCTTCGCCGGCGGCGGGCCAGCCGGGCAGGCCAAGTAGCGTGCTCCAATAACCTTCATGCACGACTCCGTTGCCGACCAAATTGTAATCCTGACAATGATCGAGCACAGGCACTCCAACCATCCGCGCATATTCGACGGCACGCCGCATCAGTTCGTGATTTTGAATGCAGTGACCGTCATCCGTTATCGCCACAACGCCTGCCTGCGCAAGCGAGCCGATTGGCGCGAGTTCTTCGCCTGCAAGATTTTTTGAAATCGCGCCCGTTGGCAAAACATTCACGCACGAGGTGGTGGAAGCTCGATCTTTGATCCACGCAATCGTGCCCGGGTTGTCCGAAACAGGCGCAGTATTCGGCATACAGACGACAGTCGTGAATCCGCCAGCGGCTGCTGCGCGCGCCCCCGACTCGATAGTTTCTTTGTGGCTGAATCCCGGCTCGCGCAGGTGGACGTGCATGTCGATCAGGCCAGGTGCGACGATCAACCCACGTGCGTCGATCTCTTCAATTTCAGATTTAGGGCTCCGGATTTCGGATTTAGAGCCGAGGATTTTTCCGTCGGCGATGTAGAGATCGGTAACTTGATCTCGCTTGTTCGCGGGATCGATCACGCGGCCGTTTCGAATGATGGTCGCGCTCATGTCCGGGGAGCGCACGCTTGTAGCGTGCCGGTCGCCGCATCCTGCGGCGACGAACTTTTGTCCGACTTTGCCGCAATGTCTGATTGTTGCGCTAATGTAAAAGTTCGTGATCGCAAGATGCGATCACCAGCACTCAGAATGAGTGCGCTACCCAGAAATGCAATTGCCAGGGTTGTCACGCCGCAATGCCTCCGCACAAATATAGGACTGCCATGCGCACGGCGAGACCGTTGGTGACCTGGTCGAGGATCACGCTTTGCAAGCCGTCGGCGACTTCGCTGTCGATCTCGACCCCGCGGTTGATTGGGCCAGGATGCATAATCAGGCAATCGGCTTTCAAAAGCTTCGCTCGTTGTTTCGTTAGGCCAAACAAGCGGATGTATTCTCCGAGCCCGGGAAAATACTCTCTGTGCTGCCGCTCGTGCTGAATCCGTAAAAGATTCACGACATCTGCGGTCGGCAGGACGTCCTCGATGTTGTGCGAAACCTCGACGCCTAGCTTTTCAAACTCGCGCGGCACGAGCGTACTTGGCCCAACGAGCGTCACCCGCGCTCCGAGCTTGAGCAGACCAAAGACGTTGGACCGCGCGACCCGACTAAACAGAATGTCGCCGATGATCGCCACGTGCAGCCCGGCAATTTTACCTCTGCGCTCCCGGATCGTGTAGAGGTCGAGTAGCGCTTGCGTTGGGTGTTCGTGCGCGCCATCGCCGGCGTTGATTACGCTTGCTTTCAGTCTGCTTGCCAGAAACTGCGGTGCGCCGGCAGAGCTGTGGCGCAACACGATAATGTCGGCATGCAACGCCTCCAGATTGCGCGCAGTGTCCTTGAGCGTTTCGCCTTTTGTCAGGCTCGAGGTTGTCGCCGAAATATTGATCACGTCAGCGCTCAAGCGAAATGCAGCCAGCTCGAAAGAGGTGCGTGTGCGTGTGCTCGGCTCGACAAAAAAATTGACCAGTGTTTTGCCGAGCAATGCGGGCACTTTTTTTATCTCGCGTGTGCCGACCTGCTTAAACGCGTCGGTAGTTTCGAGAACGAAATTGATTTCGTCGGCCGTCAGCTCGCGCAGGCCAAGTAAATCCTTGCGTGTCCAGTGCGTGCTCATGATCCGAACATCCACTCCGACTGCGACGCCGGAATCTGGGGAGCGCACGCTTGCAGCGTGCTGGCGAAGGCGTTTCGCCGAAACAATCTTTCATTGCGAGCGAATTTCCGAGCGGTACACGCGCTAAGCAAAGTTCGCGATGGCAGAATGCCATCGCCAGCACGCTGCAAGCGTGCGCTCCCCAGAATTCTCTTTCGTATCTTCATTGCTTTTCCAAGTAGACGCCGTCGGATTGATTGTCGCTTTCCTGCAGGCGCACCTGAATCTGTTCGCGCGTCGCCGTTGGCAAATTTTTGCCGATGTAATCGGGACGAATCGGCAGCTCGCGATGGCCGCGATCGATCAACACGGCGAGCTGAATGCGCGCGGGACGTCCGAAAGAATTGATTGTATCCAACGCTGCACGCACGGTGCGACCGGTATAAAGGACGTCATCCACGATGATCACCGTTCGGTCCTCGAGGGGTAACGGAAGTTTCGATGCGTGCACGACCGGCAATTCCTTGCGCATGCCCACGTCATCACGATGCATCGCTACATCGATGACGCCGGTATCCACATCAGTCTTCTCAATCTCGCGAATAATAGCCGCGATTCGGCCTGCGATCTCCACGCCGCGCGACGGAACACCCGCGAGCACTACGCTTTCGAGGTTCGGGTTTGCCTCGATGATCTCGTGCGCAATCCGGCGTAGCGCGCGACGAATTGCTTCCGCGTCCATGATCGGGACGTCGGAGGATGGACTCTGTTTTGGTTCCACGGTTTCCTTGGCGATCTCACAGGATCGCCTTAAAGGTACAAAAATTAGGAGGCGGCCTGTTCGGTGCGCGCCTCCTTTCGTCGTCGCTCTCGCCAGTTGGAGCGATGTTTCACGATCCAATCCAACAGAGCTCTTTCAAAGCCGATGTCTTTTCCGGCCTTTTCGCTCTCGATCCATTTATGCTTCAAAATTTCTGCGCGCTCCGCGAGGAACTCCTTGTAAAGCGCCGATTCCTTAACGAATTGCGTCTGATCTGCTTCCGAAGGGGACATGCCCGATTCTTCTTTCATAAGATCTCCACCTAGTCAACTTCGAACGGCTCGATGGCCGCAATAATATCAACACCGCAATTGGACGGATGAATCGCGAAATCTATTCTGATTAGGCAGGTGCCTTGGATGACTCGCTATGGCAGGCCTTTACGAATCTCATCGGCAATGCGCTTAAATTCGGCAGTCACAGGTGATTTCTGATCTTCGCTGACGATTGGCATGCCGCGGTCGCCACCTTCGCGCGTGGCGATGTCGATCGGAATCTGCCCGAGCAATGGAACACGCAAGCGCCTGGCTTCCCGCTCGCCGCCTCCTGAGCCGAAAATATCATAACGTTTCTTATCCGACGGCGAGAGGAAATAACTCATGTTTTCGATCAGTCCGATTACCGGCACGTTCACCTTTTCGAACATGGTTGCTGCCTTGCGCGCGTCGATCAAAGCTACTTCCTGCGGTGTCGTGACGATGATTGCTCCCGACAACGCGACGGTCTGCACGATGGTTAACTGGATGTCGCCTGTGCCGGGCGGAAGATCGAGCACCAGATAATCGAGTTCGCCCCACTCGACCTGCCGCAGGAATTGTTGCGTGTATCGAGTCACCATCGGTCCGCGCAAAATAGCCGGCGAAGTGTCATCCAGCAGAAATCCCATCGACATCAACCGCAACCCATATTGCTCGATCGGAACGATCATATTCTCATCTGTCGCCGTTGGCCGTTCGCGGGTGCCGAACATTAGTGAAATGCTTGGCCCATAAATGTCGCAATCACACAGACCGACGCGTGCTCCGGCTTGCTCCAGTGCCACGGCAAGATTTGCAGCAACTGTTGATTTGCCTACGCCGCCTTTACCGCTTGCCACTGCAATAACGTGTCTGACTCCGGGAATCCGGGTGGTGACTGTAGCCGCGCCTGCGCCGCCCGGTGGAGCATGAATATCGATCAAAACTTTGGCGCCGCGAATGCCCTCGATCGAACTCAAAACGCGTTCCGCGTCATTTTTGATTGTTGCCGGGACGTTTGGATCATTCGTAGCAAGCGCGAGTTGCACTTTAACTTCGCCATTATCGATCTGGATCGACTTGACCAATCCGAATGAAACGATGTCCCGAGTGAAGCCCGGATATTTCACTGCCTTCAACGCGCTCTTCACTTGCTCCTCGGAGATCGACATATTCCAAGGTAACCGGTGAGCGTCAGACGTAAACCGCCCCCAAGGTGGATCGTCCTGTCGTCAAGACGATGGAATGCCCAAGGCCAAATTTTTCAATGCTTTGTTAGCGGAGACATTCCAGGCGGCAAAGCCGCAGTTTCTACGCGTTGAAGACAACGCGTTCCACCTGATCAGGGCGATGTGGGCGGCGCCGACTTTTGAAGAAGATCGATGCGTTGGTGCGTTCGTGCGACTTCCACGACGAGCCCGGAATAATTCCAACGCCCGAGTAACTTGTTTGCGGAAACGTAAATTGTTCCTTTTCCCTTCGGACCGGAGATGGGAATCGCCAGGTTGGATTCACCAGACGCCCCGTTCACGTTTGTGTTTCCCGAGAGGAGAAATCCGTCTTTAATAGGTGAACCGAGAGCTTCAATCACAGCGGGATCCGCCTTGGCGCGGGCCAACGCCTCTTTGTAAACGTCTGTCGATTTCATCGCGCTGAAGACGATCACGAGTATTGATCCGACGAACGCGAGAAACAGCAGCGCCATCGTAAAACAGCCAAGCGGCACGAACCATTTCCAGTTTCGCTTCCACCAGTTTGGTGTTGGCGTTGCAGGCTGCGTCAGCGGTCGGTCCATGAACTCCTTCTACTTCAGCGACGAAGTTATTTGCAATGCATCCGTTGCAGCGCTGAGGCTTGACGATTTCGATGGTTCTGAGTCACGATGGCAGGCATGAAGCGACCACACACTCTCCGAATTCTTTTTGCGGTGCTCTTGGCAGCAATCATCGCTGGATGCGAAACCGTCCCGAGCTCCGGCCCGGCCGCGCTAACCGGGCAATGGACCAATTCACTGGGCACGGTCTGGACAATCAATCCCGACGGCACCTTCCACGTTGCAGCGACAAAACCAAAGGCACAGATCTGGGGCACGTATACGGTTTCCGGCGACACCATGACAGTCCAGGAGACTCAACACAAAGGGGCGGTTGCAAAAAATTGCAAAGGCGCTGGCGTGTATAAGTTCAGCCGGCCAGACGCAAACACTTTGGCCTTCGTGGTGGTGAATGACGTCTGCAAGCCGCGGATTCAGAACGTCACTCAGCAGTGGCATCGGCAGTAACTCGATAGCCGGGCATCGCGGCAATTTTCTGGGGAGCGCACCCTTGCAGGGGTGCTGGTTTCGGCGTTCCGCCGAAACGAACTTTTCCTCCGGCGCATCAACAGGCATAGATTGCGAACCACTAGAAAAGTTGGCGAAGGCAAAAGGCCTTCGCCGGCACGCGAGACGCCTGAGCTCCCCAGAAACAAATTCCGGAAATTCGTGACAGCATGCACTAATTCGGGCTTGCGATGATTCGGAGATAAATTTCTTCCAGCCGCTGCGCTTGCCTGGAGAGGTCGAAGTTTTTTCGCACTGCTTCACCTCCCGCATGCGCGATGCGCGACATAAAAACAGGATCTTGTACGGCATTGAGCAGCGCTCGCGCCAATGCTTCGTCATCGCGCTCTGGCACAAGCACACCGCTCACGCCATTCTCGATTGCTTCGGGAATGCCGCCGTGTTCGGTGGAGAACACCGGCAGACCGGTGGCCATCGCTTCGAGCATCGAATTTGGAATGCCTTCTTGATTTCCGTCGCGGCCAGTCAGGCTCGGATGTACGAACATGTGCGAGCGATAATAGATCTCTCGCAATTGCTCTTGCGAAATGAAACCGGTGAACGAGACGCGATCGGCAATACCTAATTCGCCAGCAAATCTCCGGAGTTCGCTAACTAAACTTCCTTCACCGGCGAGCGTCAGCATGGCGTTTGGCTGTTGTTTCACAAAAGTTGAGAAAGCGCGAAGGGTTACCGGCAGACCTTTTTTCTCGATTAATCGGCCCGCTTGTATGAATTGCCATTCGCCATTTTTCGGAACAGCGCGATCGCGAAACGGAAATTGCTCCAGCGGAATTCCGGTGCGCTGGATCTCAATCTTCTGCGGATCGCAGCCGAGATCGACCAGCGCGCGCCGCAGCGATTCTGACCTAACGAGAACCAGCGTTACTGCGTTCAGCATCTGCAAAGTCGCTTTTCGATAGGCGGATTTATTCATGTCCACCATGACATCAGCGCCATGAAAGGAAACAACCGACGGCTTTTTCCACGCCCGAATGAGCGGCAGAAGATGCACACCGATATGGCCAAAGTAAATGTGCAAGAGACGCGCGCGCGTCTTACTGAGAATGGCTAGTAACTCGCTCATTTCCGCGTCAGAAATCTGCCACGGCTGATCGCGCATTTGACGAAACCAAAATCGCCGAAGGAAATGCATTGGCGGCTTGGCAACGATGTAAAGAGGCTCAAAAGGATAGCGGTCAGCGTGTTCGCGTTTCTGCGCAATCACCACTGGAGCGCATTGTCTCAGACCGGTAATTTGCCGATAGATATGCAACATCTCTGGTTTGAGAAAGGTCGCGCAATAACAAGCGATAACCGGGCGTGACTCGGGAGTTGTATTCAACGCGCAAGATTAGACGCTCAGCGTTCCGCGTCCAAACCCGAAAGACCGCCATCTCAGGAATGTCATTCTCAGCGAAGCGAAGAATCTCTGATCATTTCTGCATCAATTGTCCATCACGAGAAACTGAGATGTTTCGCTTTGCTCAACATGACAGCGTCTTCATTGAACGCGTTCCACGAACGTCAAATCGAAAACTGCTCGCGCACTTCCGCCGGCACGCGAACTGGCCGTCCGGTTTGCGCGTTTATGGGACACCACAGGGTCCGCGCGCTTGATAACAGCTGGCCGTCGCTGCTCCTTCGGATTTCAGTGAATCGTTCGAACGTAAGGCGGGTCGCTTTACCGACCCACGTGCGCAACGTGATGTCATCGCCGAGACAGGCCGGAGTTCTGTAATCGATTTCGTGCCGCAACACCACCCATCCGATGTCCGCCTGTGCTTCACTACTGGCGGTCGCTTGCCAATGTGCGGTAGCAACTTCCTGGACCCATCGCAGGTAAACGGTGTTGTTTACATGATTCTGCTCGTCGATGTCCGCCGGCAGCACTGACACAGTCATTTCAAACGGGACGGAGGACATCAGGGATTAAAATTCATCTCACACAGAGTGTTGTCATCTTGATCCCGCAGTCGCGGGAGAAAGATCTCAGTTTATTGCTCCCAGCGTCGCTGAAGGGAAATAATCAGAGATTCTTCGCTGGGCTCAGAATGACAAGTACCAGCTGGAGGCCGACACGGCCCGGTTCAGAAAATGTTAAATCGTCGCATCAATTCCTGGCGCGCTTCCATGGCCTGCGCCGGATTCATCCGGCTGAGCACTTTTTCCCGCCGCTCACGATCCATGGCTGCCAGTTCACGCACGAGCCGGTTGCGGGCGTTCCATTTTGCATATTTCCCGGCGCCAATTCCCAACGCGAGCAGCGCGGACACGATCCAGACGGTAATGTCGGTCGAGGTAACGAGAAGCATGGGAAACGATAAGCCGTTTGCAAAACCCTAACGAAACAGTCTTCGTTTTCGGAGCAAATTCAAGAAAGCCAACGTAACGCAGGCATGTTGGCTGACGACGTCGAGCAGGCTCGCGGCCTGCTCACCCTGTGGGCAGGATGTCTGTTGAACGGGACGGCCATGATGGCTGTGTTACGATCCGCTGAGTTGACGGTGCTGACATCGGGAGGAACATTTTCGCCATGGCTGCCCGTGTCGTGAGCGCCCTCGTTATTTGCACAGGTGTTTGCTTCACCGGCACACACCTGACGCAAGCACAGGAGGCGACTTCGGCGGATCTTCCGGATCAATTTCAGACCGGCGAGATGATTCAAATTCAGAAACCGAAAAGGAAAAAAGCCGAATCAATCGCCAAAATTGTCGCAACAGCCCCACAGCAAGACGCCGCCCCGGTACCCGAGCAGATGCCGGCTGGGGAAGAAGTGCCAACACAGATCGCCCCGCCGGAAGATAAAAAGACCGAGCCCAATCCGACCGCAGCCTCGATGCCGCCAAATCAAAAACAGGCGACTGCCGCCGAACACGCTGCTCCTGCGGAGGAATCGGAAGTAGTCGCCGTGCCTAGAGAAAGGAAACATCGACTGAGAAAACGGCCGCGGGCTGCTGTGCAACCAGAGGCGGCCAGCATTTCGGCGCCCGTTCCAGTATCGCTCTCGGTCGCACAATCGATGGCAATCACCGCGCCGTTGCCCGATTACACGTACGAAATGAAACGGCGCAACCTTGCCGGAAGCGGTACTTGCGTCGTGACCGTTGATGCCGCGACGGGCACAGTGACTAACGCAACCATGCTCCAAAGCACCGGCAGCCCGCTACTCGACAAACTCACGATCCAAACATTCAAAAGCTGGCGGTTTAAACCCGGCACCGTGTCCCAGGTTCGGGTACCGATTAGCTACGAATGAGGTGAGTTTAAGACGAGACGAATTCGTGCAGGTTCGTTAGGCATCCCATTCCTCGACGATTTGGCCGTCGATCTCATAATAAACGTCATGGATTTATTGGTGTGAAGTCTGAGGGTCGCTTCTAAAGGACCTTTCACCAATTCTTGAATGGCAGCCGTGTTATTGAGGTAGCGATTGGCATCGCCGGTGAAGCGAAGAATCACCTTGCGGCCATCTCGCCGTAAACCGCGAAAGTACATGTAAAGAGGTTGTGCACTTTCAGCTTGGGAGCTCGAGCTTATGGCATCGGGCAAAAAATATGAGGAGAACTGTTTGTCCGGGCACTGGGATGACAATATGAGCAACCCCCACACGATGCCTTCCAGCGTTTTGAAATCGCCCGGAATCGTCGTCTCGAGAAGGAAATGCTTACCAGTCTCAGCGAAACGCTGAGAGTGCGGTAAAACGACCTTTGTGTCGGCCAGTGCCGCAGCGAATGGACCAATGGCGAGCATTATCACTATGGCAATACGATTGTTCATAGGCCTAACGAGGCACAAGATTAGCGACCGCGCGAGAGAGAAATGATGTTCGAGTGCCCTCAATTGTTAGGCAGCATAGGCGCCAACAATATTGCTCCACTTTCCGCTCTGTGAAGGCATCGAAGATTTCATGATAGAATCTTCGATGACCACGCCCGTTTAGGCCTCCGACCGCTCGATAAGGAGCAGTCCGGAAAAGTGGAATCACCTAGGTAGCGGAGTTGGGCGCGGTCGCGGCGTCACACACGAGCGGCCTAGCGGTTGTCTCTCAAATGAACCTACATCGATGCGACCATTGATGACGCGAGGACAGCCTCGCTGGTCGTTGAAAGGTGGTGGAGTGAAGTTCGGATCGCCGGCGTCAATCGCTGGGCTGCCAGGCAACGACGCGTGTGTAAAGGTTGGGCCGCCGTTATCCCGCAAAGGACCAAGCAGAGGATCGGTATTGATCTGATCGCCCGGGCCAGTCCAAATAACCGCCGCCGTCATCGCTGCTGAGATTGTATCCTTCCGAGGTGAATGTGCCCCCATCATTGAAAATGTTTTGGCCCGACGCGCCGGCATTCAGGATAGTGTTGGAGACCTCAACTGATCCCACGTTATAAATGCCACCGCCAGACGGTGCCGAGTTGCCGGTGATCGTGCTATTTGCAACGGGCAGCGACGTATTGGAAGTGAAGATACCGCCGCCGCTCGTTGCAGCTGAATTGCCGCTAACGGTGCTGTTCACAATGCTGAGATCGCCCCCGCCCCCGCCGATACCGCCTCCGCTCGTTCCAGCTGAATTGCCGCTAATGGTGCTGTTCACAATGCTGGAACCCGGAACAAGACCAGAGCCCGAGACGGAGATACCGCCCCCGCTACTTCCAGTTGAATTGCCGCTAATGGTGCTATTGGCCACGCTTAAGAGGTATTAGTAGCAGAGATGCCGCCCCCTGCCGTCGTGCGAAAAGTTGCCGGTGATGGTGCAGTCGATAATCGTGATGTATGCACGGCCGCTAAAAAAATGCGGTGAAGCCTCAACACCGCCCAACGAATTACGGCTCACCGTGGTGTTGAGGATCGTCGCAGTCACAACTCCAAATTCGGCGGTGATGTTGGAAATACCGATGGCGTTGTCACTGACATTGCTATTCACGACCGTCAGGCTGCCTACGTTGTCAATCCCGGCAACTGACATGCCGCTTATGACGCAATTCGTGACCGTCAACATGCCGCCATTATCAATCCCAACCGCACCGTTCCTGATGGTCAGGCCGGAGATCGTCGCAGCTTTGACCCCGGCAGAGAAAACAGATCGGAACTGGATGCCGACAATCGACAGTTGGTCGGCGCCAGGGCCTGAAATCGTGACGTTTTTGGTGATCCCCAGTCCACCGCTCGTCAGGGTGATCGTGCCACTGACCGCAAAAGTAATGCGATCACCATCCTGCGCCACTGCGAGCGCCTGGCGCAGTGAGCCGGGTCCGCTGTCGTTTGTGTTGGTGACGATTATTGTGGCCGCCTCCAGATGGATTACGACTGCGCAGAACAACAGCGCACCAACGGCAACGGTTATGCTTCGCCTCATTAAATGATTTGTATCACCGTGTGTTGTTCTCTTGAGAATAAACAGTGCTGAGACTATTTCTTTCTATGGCCGAGCATTTCGCCCTGCATTGAACGACGGTCGAGGCGGGTTAGATTTTTTTCCATTGCCGGGGTGAGCAATGAGATGTGTGGGATTTCGCAGAGGTGTTCGGCGATGAACCAGATCGGTTTTTCTGTGGTCATCCAGTTGCGATCGTCAAATCGCGCCAGGTTCACCGGGCGCGAGTAACGTCGCAGAGTGCGTTCCCCGCGCAGGTTGAAGTAGATGTTGAAATAACTCATCGCCAGCTCGCGCAGGGTGCGATACACCGGCTCGCGATAACGGCAGCCGGTGAAATTCGACTTCGCCACCGCGCCCCAGTGGCCGCGCACTTTGAAAATCGCGACGACGTGATCAGTGTCCTGTTCCGCTTCCAGATCGAAGATCAACGGCGGAAAACCGATTACGCGCAGCGCAGCCGCCGCGAAAATTCCGCCTTCGAGACATGAAGCAACGCGATCGTGCAGGACTCGCTTGGGCGAACACGCGGTGTAGTCAAGGTTGTAAGGCAGGTCGTCTATAAATTTCTGTATGCCGGCCGGCGTCTTCGATGAGCGCAGCTTTCGCAATTCTGATGGTGTAAAGCCGAAACTCGACGCATTGGTTCTCCATTTTGAAGGCTTATATCGAGTGATCATCTGATTCGCGATTCATCCGCCGGCATGATTGCTCGGCAAACTCGACCGGCTACGGGGAAGGAGCCGGCGACGGGAAATTGATGATGTTTAGATTGAGCGGGAACTCGCGCTCGCGCCGCTCGGGTTTGGCGATTCGTCCCTTGCCCCAATCGCCTGTTATGCCGGACGCTGCTTCGAATGCGGCAATATCCAGTTGTCCGGCAAAATCGAAGGCATCGATCAGATACGGAACTCCATCGGATCCCAAAACTGAAGGGCTGGTCATAACATGAAAGTGAAGATGTGGAGCGGAGGTGTTGCCGGTGTTTCCCAATTTTCCAAGAACGTCGCCCTTCTTTACCTCGTCACCGGGCTTAACTCTGACGGAATTTTTTTGCAGATGCGCATAGAAGGCAAAGCGTCCACCGCCGAGATCGAGGACAACATGATTTCCGTCGACGTTATCAACGTTAATGGTGCTGGGATCGGGCAGGTGACCGGGAATTTGGTCATCGAGATTGTTGAGCATACTAACGACTCGACCGTTGGCTACTGCCACCACGTCGGCACCGTAGTCGCTATAATTGTGGACGTCGGCGGGATCACCATGAACAAGACGCCCCTGTTCATCCAAGCGCATCCAATCGATGGCGAAGCGTTGCGCGTCGTACAATGCGCCGTTCACGCTTAGAACCGAGCCGCGGTGCACGATTTCCGGGTTGCAGCAACCGTTAACGGCAACCCAACCTGCACCAGATAGCGGTGGGCCAATGATCGGCGGCTTGTCGTCCGCAATTGTTAACGGCGCGACCACGTAATCAAGAAGCTGCGGTTTTGCAGGACCGGGGTTCGCGGCCGCGGTCAGATGCAGGCGATGTTCTAGTACCTTTGGAATATGGGCGTCTTCAGCGAACGTGAGTTCAATGTAGACAAGGCGAGCTGCATTCGGCTCGATCACTGCGTCTTTAGCCGCCCCAGGCGCAAGCGTCCGAAGCCGCTTCAGTAAATCCGCTCCGGAAATGGTAATGATCTCAGATGTGCTAGCACCTGCCAGCACGTCGATGCTGCGAATCGTAGCTGGAACTGATCTTGTGTTGGTCAGCTGCAATTCATAAACAACGTGATAAACACCGTCAGTTCCAAGAATGGGGTGAGCTTCTGGCGAAAGAGTCGAAGCGATGACGGGGGTGAAAACGTCGGCGGAAGCAGTGTTCAGTACCAGTACCACAGCTAATAGAGAGGCGAAGCCGGCAGCGTTGTGTGCATTCATTCAGTAAGACTTAATGGAACAACAAGTCACCCAAGTCGGAATTGGACTCAATGCATTTGAAATCTTCCTGACTACAACCCGATTGGATGCCTCGCGTCGAAGCCGTGCGGTGGGCGGTAACCCGCATACCAGCGCGGTGCCCACTTGCCGGTGTAACGATCAAATGGCGTGGTGTCCAGGCGCAGCCCCGCGATGACTGCGAATGTGTGTCCCTCGCGCGCATATATGGTGATCCATTTGCCGGTACCACGTTCCCCGTAACTGCGAAATTCGGTTGAGCTCATTGGAGTGTTAATCAAACCAGCTGCGGCCAGGACATAGGAGATCGTGCCGGAACAATCGTAACCGTGGTCGTCAAATGATTTGTGGCCGCCACCGTAACGATAAGGCTTCGACCGGAGTTGATTCGCTGCCCAAATCGCGCGTTTTACCGGAATCGGCGCATTCTTCGGTGCGGCGGCTTTCCACGATCGAAGACGCGCATTCTTACCTGACACAACAGGTCCGGAACTCGGAAAAAGGTCGGCCGACACCGAGGAAACGATCAATCCTGAGATGAAGACGGTTAGCAGGATCAGACGATCGACCGGATAGATAAATTCCTCCGGGTCCGTTTTATACTAAAGGAAACGGGGGATGAAAAGAAAAAAAATGCGCGCTCGTGGATCCTCTTGTCCCTAAAACGATGACAGACCAGTCGCCAAGGGCGCAAACATCAGGCGGCGAAACCGCCTTTCCGACGCACACAGGACAACGCGTTCCACCCATGGAATTTTGTGATAAACTGCCACCATGATCCGCGCGATCGCGTTGCCGGTGATGTTTCTCGCCAGCGCGATGATCGCGTTAGCTGCGGATCAACCGATCACTTCCGACGAGCCCGGTGAGTTCGATGTTGAGCCGCCGATATTGAAGCAAAATCTTTCCGATGAGCTCGCCGAAGCGGGAACGCCTGACGGCGACGTTGCCCGATGCGAAAAGAAACTCGAGCATTCCAAACGGAATGCCGCCGGCGCGGAACGCATGTGGAGGATTGGCGTCCTCGCGAAAGTGGAGGTGGAGCAGCGCGCGTTGAAGGTGATCAAATGCGAAGCTGAAGTGGCAAGCGCGCGAGTCGTCCAAGCCAAAGGAGTAGTCGCCGAGCAGCAATCGCGGGTTGCGTCTGGTGAAGCCTCAAAACAAGAGCTGGAAGTGGCGAAAACAACGCTCGCGCAATTGGTGGAAGCCGAGCAAAAAGCCGTTGCAAAACGCGAGAGCGCGGAGCTTGAATTCGCCGAAGCCAATCTGCGGCGTCAGCAACGATTGCTTCAGCTTGGCAGCGCGCACAAATCCGACGTGACCAACGCGGAAGAAAAACTCGCCGAGCTCAAGACGCCCAAAAATTAGCTCGAAAATTGCAGGGTGTTGGTGTCAAAGGGCGATCCAATTGGTTGGCGTCTGACACAGACGCCCTACAAGCGACTCAATATCCGGCGGCCATTCCATCTTTGCGTGATTCGCTGGCGCCGACGTAAACGCGCCGGCCATCGTGCATTTCGACTTTGATCGCTTGATAACCGCCGTAACCGCCGACGTCGAAACGCACATCGTGACCTTTCTTGCGCAGTTCGCGGACGGTTTCGTACGGAATACCGCTCTCGACTTCAACGTATCCCCCTGAAGTATTCATCTTTTCGCCCGTAGGTTCGTTATCGCCTTCATGTTGCCAGCGGGAAGCGTCGCCGGCTTCCTGCACGTTCAAACCGAAATCAATCTGGTTTGTGAGCACCTGTACGTGACCTTGCGGCTGCATGCCGCCGCCCATCACGCCGAAAGCTTCCCACGGTTTGCCGTCCTTCATCACGAATCCGGGAATAATAGTGTGAAACGGGCGTTTACCCGGCGCGTAAACGTTGGCGTGTGTCGGATCCATTGAAAACAGCTCGCCGCGATCCTGAAACATGAATCCAAGACCCGGCACCACAATCCCGCTGCCCATCCCGCGATAATTGCTTTGGATAAGTGAGACCATGTTGCCTTCATCATCCGCAGTGCACATGTAAATCGTATCGCCTTGATCCAGTGCTGCGTTGCCGGCCTCGACTTGTTTTGCGGCGTGATTTGGGTCGATTAATTTCCGGCGCTCCGCCGCATATTTTTTTGAAAGGAGAGCAGCGAGCGGAATTTTTGCGAACGCAGGATCTGCGTAAAACTTCGCTCGATCGGCCCACGCAATCTTTTTTGCCTCGATCATTGTGTGCAGTGTCCCGGGTGAATTGCGTCCCATGGCGCGCAGATCAAATCCTTCGAGAATGTTCAAGATCTGCAGCGTGGCGATGCCTTGACCGTTCGGCGGAAGCTCGAAGATATCGTAGCCTCGATAATTCACCGAGACAGGTTCGACCCACGTCGAGGAATGCTTCTCGAAATCGGTTTTGCGCAGGAATCCTCCATTCGCACGCATAAACGCATCGATCCTGTCAGCAGTCTCACCTGTGTAGAAACCGTCGCGTCCTTTCTCGCCAATTAATCGCAGCATTCTGGCCAAATCTGGGTTCCTGAAGATGTCGCCTTTACCTGGCGTGCGTTCTTTGCCATCAAGGGTGTAGGTCGCGGCAAACGCTCCTGGCAATCCTTTGTAGAGACGCGGACCAAATTCCCAGTAATACGCGATCAAGTCAGTGACCGGAAAACCTTCCTCGGCATAACGAATCGCCGGGGCGAGATCGTCGCTCAACTTCAGTTTGCCGAATTTTTTGTTTAGCTCCGCCCAAGCATCAACGCATCCTGGAACACTGATCGGCAGCATGCCGCGCGGCGGAATAGTATCGCTATGCAGCTTCGCCAGTTCTGATTTCATCGCGTCATAACTCAGACCGAGCGGCGAACGACCGCTTCCGTTGATTCCGTAAAGTTTGTTTTCTTTCGCGCTGTAAACGATCGCAAACAGGTCGCCGCCGATGCCATTCGAGACAGGCTCCATTAAACCGAGCGTCGCATTCGCGGCGATCGCCGCGTCCACTGCGCTGCCTGCATGCTTCAAAATTTCGATCCCAACTTCGGTGGCTGCCGGCACACTGGTGCAGACCATTCCGTGCGTTGCCAAAACTTCCGATCGCGTGGCGAAATTTTTACCGGTGATGCGATCGATCTGCGCGTCCGACAATAACACTGATCCAAGACTAACGAGTGCAAACATCAGTAGCTGAATCCCGCGCATATCGGAATTA
Organism: uncultured Verrucomicrobiae bacterium; assembly: GCA_963805485.1. Classification (GTDB taxonomy): domain Bacteria; phylum Verrucomicrobiota; class Verrucomicrobiia; order Chthoniobacterales; family UBA10450; genus Udaeobacter. The sequence goes on from CAWDUN010000004.1 coordinate 593,633, forward strand.
ACGCCTTCCAGCTAAAGAGCGCACTTGAATTTTGGGCTGCTGGCTATATTTGATTGCCGCTACCAATGAAAATCTCCAACGACGACCAGCGAGCGATCGGTCTGATTTTGTTCAGCATTGGCGTTCTTTCTTTCCTGATAGGCCTCGCCGGACATCTCAAAGAAAACTATCATTACCGCGGCGAGATCTCGTCCACCGGATTTACCATCGCCATTATTCTGGCGGGGATCGGCGTCGTGTTGTTTTTGGTTTCGCTGAGGAAGAAGCGAGGCTAACGCGGCGGTACTTGTAGGGCGCCTGTGTCAGACGCCGAGCAATCCAGGCAGGGGTTTCACAGAAACGCCTTACAATTTTAGTAGTTTCAAATCCGAGAAAGCGACCCGGCGGCGACCCTTTTGAGGTCGCCGCCTATTCCCTAGTCGCTCTGGACGAGCGGGAAATTAGTCTTCCAGCGCGTCGTGCAGCTGTTTCTGCGCATTCATCATGTCCTGATGCGCTTTTTCGATCGCATCGAGTTTCTTCTGCTGATCGGCGTTCAGCAGCGGCCGAATTTGCGTCAGTGTGCTGTTCATCACTGTATGCATCTTCTGCATCGCCTCCTGATGAATGGCGGCGATTTGCGGTTTAGCCGAATCTAGGATCGGCTGGACCTTCGTCTGTTGATCAGCGGTTAGGTCCAACTTTTCAGTGATCCCCTTCAGGCCGAACGCGTGGCGACCCCAGTGTCCAGGACCGCCAGGACCCGGTTGCGCCTGCACAATGACAAAGCCCCCAAGCGCTATCGCACCGGCGGCTGCAATTGCTAATAGGTTTCTTTTCATATTTGATTTCATTTGTTTTCTACTAAGCGCCCTTTGCGCCTTTGAAAGAGATGACCGTGCGCATAGCACAGCGGTTACAACAATTTTCGATCTTGTAATGTGGGAGAGACCTTAGCGTCCCGATTGTCCCGGCACTGAGACCGCTTCCACGTTGACAAGCCGCAGGTGCTTGGCACAAGCAGTTCTACGCGAAAAGTTGTAACCAAAGCGCAACCGAGACGGTCATGTTTAATGGTGTGGATGCGCTCTCGATCACATGGACGATTCTGACGCAAGCGCGCTGGTTAAGGCTGCGCTTCAAAATGACGATGAGGCCGCTCGCGCGCTGGTGCGACAGCTTTATCCGCTGGTGGTCAAAATCGTCCGTGCGCATCGACCGCGTCGAACTTCGGAGGAAGATCTCTGCCAAATGATTTTCATTAAAGTATTCCAAAAGCTGTCACAGTTTTCGGGAAACGTGCCGCTGGAGCACTGGGTATCGCGAGTTGCGGTCAATACGTGTCTCAACCAAATCGACGCGGAAAAAGTGCGCCCCGAAGTGCGTCATGCTGATCTGACCGTCGAAGAGCAAGCCGTGGTGGAAAATCTGGCAAGCTCCAGCGACGAGCTGGCGCCGGACCAGCGGTTCGCTTCGCGCCAACTGGTGGAGCATCTTCTGGCTGCGCTGAAGCCGGTCGAGCGGCTCGCAATCGATTTGCTATACTTACAGGGACGTAGCGTTGAAGAAATTCGAAAGATCACCGGCTGGAGCTCGGCACTCGTTAAAGTACGGGCATTTCGAGCCCGGCAGAAAATGAGACAGCAGCTCATGAAGATATCGGAGAAAGAAAAGCAATGAAGAACGAACAAATCGATCGGTTGCTGCGATCTGCGGTGCAGGCGAACGAAGAGGTTCCAGCGTCGATGCCGTTTGGATTCGATACTCGCGTAGTTGCGCTGTGGCGTGCCGGTGCGCCAATGACAAACGGTGTCATGCAGCTGCTTCGGCGGGTGGCCGTGTTGTCGATAGCCGTGATCGTCATTTCGACAATCGCGGCTGTTCGTGAAGCAAATCAGAGTCGCGAAATCCGAGAATCATTGGCGAATGAGTTCGCGATCGCCGATTCGGCGATTCAGGATGAGTTTTGAGATGAACCGGGCGTTGCAATGGAAACTGATCGCGGGCTTCCTTCTGGTGTTTATCGCGGGCGGAATTGCTGGCGCATTCGTGGGGGGAATCTATGCGCGGCATCACTTCTTCGAACTGCATCATCCCGAGCGAATCGCCGCACGAATGAAAGAAAGGCTACGCGCTGACCTCAATTTGACCCCGGACCAACTCGCCAAGATTTCTCCGATCATTGATAAAACCACTGCTCAACTTCGGGACATTCGGAGAGACACGGGTCGTCGGGTTCATGAGATCATTGCCGACGCGCATCAGCAAATGGCCACCCAGCTCACTGACGAACAGCGCCAAAAGCTGACGCAAATGGAACAGAGACATCGGCAATGGCGACATCGTCGCTTTCCCGATCGTTCGGACGAAGAGCCGCCGCCCCCACCATAGGTAGGGACGCCGCGCTGCGGCGTCGGCGCGGCGCGCCGACCCTAGCATGTTGCGCGTCAGAGGCGGACGCCCTTTTCGAAAAAAATTCGTTCCCGCTCGACGTCTGCGCCGCGGCTGAGAAAAAGATCGCGTATTTCAGGCGTGTAATAGCCGCCGTTGTAGGAGGGATTGAGTCCAAAAAAGATTTTGCCACCCGGCGCCAGGTGATGTTGTAAATCGCGCAGAAAGAAATCCCATTCCGCCGTTCCCCAGCGTTTCTTGGCTGGATGATAAAGGTAAAAATTCGCGGAGAACGCCGTGATCCAATCGAATTGTTGACCGAGGTCAGGCAGCGGCTCGAAAGCGTCGATCTTGTAGACAACTCGGCGTACGCCGAACAACTCCAGAAGTTCGCCGAACAACGGAACGCGATCGATGTCGACACCGATCACCGAGTGGCCGAGGTTCTTCAGGATGAATAAGAAGAATCCGCCTCCGCAACCGAGGTCGAGAACACGTTTGGGTTCCGAGCGATGAAGATTCAAATCCTGCACGCGTTCACGATTCAAGCGCAACCACGGCTCGATATTGGCGTATTTAGCATAGCCGGCAGTTGAATTGGCATATCGCTGCTGGATCCCTCGTGCGCAGTCCCAGTCGAGCTGCGCGAGCATTGGCTTGAGCGGCACGGGAAAAATCAAGCGTTGCGCCCTGCGCCAGCCGCGCCGGTAAGTTAATGGCTCGGTGAACTTGAGGATCTTGCGGGACAGTTTCATTCTGAAAAATCGATCAACTGTAGGACAACCGCTGCGGTTGCCAACCGCTGCGGCGGCAGGCGATGCGCCCGCCTTACAAGCCGTCCATAATTTCGCGTAGAAGCTGCGGTCCGCGATAGACCAGCCCGGTGTAGAGCTGGATCAGTTGTGCGCCCGCGTGAAATTTTTCTCGCGCCGATTCTGCGTCCACAATTCCGCCGGAAGCGATCACTGGAATTTTACATTGAGCAGCGATTTTTCGCACCAAAGCAGTCGATTTATGTCGCAGTAGTGCTCCACTCAACCCGCCTGCCTGGTCCAGTTGCGGCGCAATCGTGGAGTGCTCGAGCGTGGTGTTCGTGGCGATGATTCCCGACACGCCGTTCGCTTCACATACAGCGAGAATGGCTGTCAGTTCGGCGTCTGACAGGTCCGGTGAAATTTTCACCACCAGCGGTTTTAGACGTATTCTTGCTGCCTTTCCGATGGCATTGAGTAACTCCGAGAGCTTTTGGGGCTCCTGCAACTCCCGCAAACGCGATGTATTTGGAGAGCTGATATTCAACGTGATGTAATCGGCAAAATCCCGCAGCATGCGAAACGAGTAAAGGTAATCGTCTGTCGCTTGTTCGAGCGGCGTCACTCTCGACTTGCCGATGTTGATACCCACAGGAACGGCCGGCCATCGGCCGCTTTTGCGCAGCGCCGCCAATCGTTGCGCGATCGCGTCCGCGCCGTCATTGTTGAAACCGAGTCGATTGATCAGCGCTTGTTGTTCCGGCAATCGAAAAATTCGCGGCTTCGGGTTCCCGGGCTGCGGTTTTGCAGTCACCGTTCCAATCTCGATAAAACCAAACCCCAGCGCTGCCCATGCAGGGAGAGCAACACCGTTTTTGTCCAGCCCGGCCGCGAGTCCAATCGGATTTGGAAAGGTCAGCCCCAATAGGGTGGTCAATTTCGACTTCGGCTGAAAATGCCTGAGCGCGCGCAAAGCGAGATCGAACTGCGACGCGCCACGAAGCAATCTGATAGTGAGATGATGCGCGGTCTCGGCATCCAAAGAAAACAGCAGCGGCCTAACGAATCGCTCGTAGCCGTTCTTCATTTGAACCGCAGTTTTAAGGCCTCAAGCCCGGAATTCCTCATCACAGCCATGTCATTCTGAGCGAAGCGAAGAATCTCTGATCATTTTTGCGCCAATTATCACAAAACAAAAAAACTGAGATGTTTCGCTTCGTTCAACATGACAGCGCTGTTTTCTGCAATTCAGTTGAGGTGTCACTTGCCGATGCAAAATTGACTGAAAACCGAGTCAAGAATTTGTTCCACGTCCACGACGCCAATAATTTCACCGACTGCGCGGAGCGCCTGATCAAGATCAATCGCAACGTACTCGCCGGATAATCCCTCGCTCAGCGCCATCCGGGCGCGATCGCACGATTCCAAAGCGCGACGGAGACAATCGTAATGACGAGTATTGATCGCGACCGCGCTCTCTGGTCTCAGATTTTGCTGGCGAATGCGTTTCAGAATTTTTTCTTTCAGTTCGGGCAGTCCATCTTCGGTAAGGCACGAAATTTGCAATGCCGAAAAGTCCTTCCAGTCGTCGTCCTCGGGCAAATCGCTCTTGTTCAAGACAACAATTTCGTTCGGATCACTTGTCGCTTCATTGAAATGCGGGGGCTTCGGCGAATTGCGATCGGCGATGTGAAGCCGCAAATCAGCCAGTTCCAGGGATTGTTGTGTGCGCTCGATTCCCGCACGCTCCAGCTCGTTTTGCGACGTGCGCAACCCTGCGGTATCGAGCAGCCGTATTGGCACCCCCTCCAAGCTAACCGTTTCTTCGATCGTATCACGCGTCGTGCCGTGCGTGTCGCTGACAATTACGCGATCATAGCCAAGCAGACGATTGAGCAAACTCGATTTACCGGCGTTTGTCGCACCGTAAATCACGACGCGCACGCCTTCGCGCAGCACGCGACCTTGACCGGCAGTCGCCAGCAACACAGCGATTTCGTCTCTAACAGAATCAAGCCGGGCGCAGAGCGTTTCTTCTTCATCGGGTTCAATGCCTTCCTCCGGAAAATCGATCGACGCGTTGATGTGCGCCAGCAGGGCGATCAATTCATCGCGAATTTTCCTGATTTGATCGCCAAGTTTGCCTTCGAGTTGTTCAGTGGCTGAACGCAGCGCCAGATCAGTTCGGGCACGGATTAAATCGATCACCGCCTCGGCCTGGGTGAGATCCATTTTGCCGTTGAGGAACGCGCGTTCGGTGAATTCACCGGGACCCGCTGCTGTCGCGCCTGCACGCAGACATGCTTCGAGAACTTTCGCGGACACGAGGGTGCCGCCGTGAGCGCTAATCTCGACCAGATCTTCGCCGGTGTAACTAGCCGGTGCGCGGTGCACTGAAAGCATGACTTGATCGATCAACTGATTTTCTGCGCCGCGAATCTCGCCCAGATGCTGAACGTGCGACGCAAATTTGGACGGCGGTTCTTTGCCGCGAAATATTTTATCTGCTATTTGAATAGCATTACCTCCGGAAATTCTTACAAGCGCAATAGCGCCTTCGCCGGGCGGAGTTGAGATAGCAGCGATGGTGTCAGACACGGTCATGATTTCGGACTGAAATTGTAGGGCAACCGGTTCGGTTGCCAAATACTGCAGAGCGCGAACTCGAAAGCGGTGCTACTGCGCAATCTTTTGACTGAGATTTCGCTCCGCTCTAGTCCCAACGCATAATTCCCGGAGCGCCGCGATCAGCTGTCGATTTTCGTGCATTGTGCCCACGGAAATGCGGACCCATTCAGGAAGGCCATAGCCTTTAAGCGGGCGCACAATGATTTTCCGTTGGAGCAGCTTTTCGAACACCGCACAACCGTCGCCGACGTTTACCATGACAAAATTTGCAACCGCTGGCACGAAGGGGACCTGCATTTCGGTAAGTTGTTCCTGTAAATAAGCGCGACCCTGGTCTATGACGCGTTTGGTTTCGGTCAGGTGCGGTTCATCATCGAGCGCTGCGATCGCGCCCGCGTTTGCGATGCTGTTCACATTGAATGGCTGTCTTGTCTTGTGAAGCACTTCGCTCATCTCAGGCGGCGCGATGGCATACCCGATACGGGCTCCGGCAAGACCGTGAATCTTCGAGAACGTACGGAGTACCGCGACGTTTCTCCCGTCGCGAACAAATCGAACTGTGTCCGGCGGATCATCGAGGAATTCGAAATACGCCTCGTCAAAAACGACAATGACGGTGTCCGGCACTCGAGACATGAAACTGTCGATGGCGCGCTGAGAGATCAGTGTGCCGGTGGGATTGTTCGGATTCGGAATAAAAATCATGCGAGTTTTTGCGGTGATCGCATCCACGGTTGCATCGAGGTTCTGCTGGTAATCCGGGCTTGGGATTTCAATCGTTCGCACGCCGAAAGCAGTCGCGAGTAGTTTATAAACTATGAAAGCGTACTGACACGTGATTACGTCATCACCCGGCTTCAGAAACGCGTGACCGAGGAATTCGATCACTTCGTTTGATCCGTTGCCGAGAATTATGGCCTCAGGCTTTACACGAAGTCTCGCGGCGAGCGCTCTGCAAAGGTAAAATCCGCTGCCATCAGGATAAAGATGCACATTGTCGAGCGCGCTGCGCATCGCCTGTAGCGCCTTGGGAGAAGGCCCGAGCGGATTTTCATTCGACGCCAGCTTAATGATTGTGGTCGGATCGACGCCTAGTTCGCGCGCCGTTTCCTCGATCGGCTTCCCGGGTTCGTAAACGGCGAGCCCACGCAACTGCGGATTGGCCAGCTCCCACACTGACGTCATGCGCGAGAGATTAGATGCGAATGAGGTAACTTTGCAATCCGCGGTGATGAATCGACATGAACGGTGAATTTACCGCAACTTCCGGGGATACCCGTTGTCAGAAACGGGTCGAGTGTTTTCAGCTTCTTTTCGCAATCGTTGAAACTGTTCCTCCAGATTCTTGAGCTCGTCGTCAGAGAGGTTTTCCAAGTCCACAAGGTGATTGCGCGCGCCTTTCACGGCGCGAATTAGTTCGTCCAACTTCAGGTGCATTGCTTTGGCGTCGCGGTTCTGCGTGTTCTGGATCAAAAAGACCATCAGGAAGGTCACGACGGTCGTGGCGGTGTTGATGATCAGTTGCCAGGTGTCCGAGAAATGAAACGTCGGTCCTGTGACCAGCCAAACAATTATGATGAGAACGGCGCCGCAAAATGCCCATGCGCTGCCAAGCACATTGGATGAACGCTGCGCAAAACCGCGGAACGCGTCCCTGACGATACCAAAAAAGTCGCGCTTTTGCTCGTTTCGCTTCGGTTCTTTTGTCCGGGCATTATTCGGCATGTGCACTTAGCATTCGCGCCTGAGCGCCGACTTGCGCGCACGATCGGGCGCTGCGATCACGGTCGGCCGACAAAGTGCATTGATTTCACCGCGGTTTCAGGGAAGACTTGGTTTCGAATTCATGCAGCAGGTCCAAGGGTTTCCACGTCTGCAAAGTGTTCCATCTGAGCCAGCGACTGCTGCCAGGCGGAAGCTTTGGATACTGAGTTCCTGGCGGGACTTGGTGTTGTACGTCGGCACGCCGCTCCTGCTGATACCCGCGTTCGCGCTGGCCCAGGCAAAGTGGAGTCCGCAGGACATTTATCTTTTTGTCGCTGCGTTCGGCGCGATGGGTCATCACCTGCCCGGTATGATTCGCGCCTACGGCGATCGAGCATTATTCGAACGCTTCAAGTGGCGCTTCATTTTAGCGCCGCTGTTTCTGCTGGCAGTATGCGTGGCTTTTTTCTGGTGGGACCTGAAAGGCATTCTCCTGGTCGTTTTCTTCTGGGGCGTTTGGCACGGGTTGATGCAGACCTACGGGTTTTGCCGCATCTATGACGCCAAAACCGGAACGTTCGATGCGCTTACGCGCAGGCTCGATTTCGCGATGTGCCTGGTCTGGTTCGGCACTGCAGTGGCGCTTTCACCATACCGTCTGAGCGACACGCTGGATACTTATTACATGTGTGGCGGGCCGTTTGTTCCGCCGTCCGTCGTAAACCTCGGCCAGAATTTAATTCTTGGTGCAGCGATTTTCGTGTCGGTTTTGTTTTCCGCGCATTTTATTCGGACCTGGGTCGCGGGACATCGGCCAAATCCGGTAAAACTTGGACTCTTAGTGACCAGCATCGCGTTTTGGTGGTACTGCAATAATCTTGTCTCAAACATCCTCGTCGGTATCGCGCTGTTCGAGGTGTTTCACGACGTGCAATACTTGTCGCTCGTCTGGATCTACAATCGCAATCGTGTGGAGAAGGACAGCAACATCGGCGGATTCATGCGATTCGTGTTCCGAAGGAGCGGCTCGCTGATTGGCCTTTATGTCGGCCTCGTCTTTGCCTACGGCTCGGTTTCCCTCATCAACGCGCATATCGGAATGGACACCGTGAAACGGATTCTCACCGGCGTGGTGACCGCTTCGACGCTGCTGCATTTTTACTACGATGGATTTATCTGGAAAGTTCGAGAGCGTTCGACGCGTCAATCACTGGGGCTAGCCGGTGGAACCGCTGATATATCGCTCGGCGGTATGCTTCCCAGCTGGGCATGGCATGGGTTGAAATGGGTGGGGGTATTCATGCTGCCTCTTGGAGCGCTGTGGTTCTGGCAAACGCATCTTGCCGTTCCGGACGTGCAACGGACCGCACGACTCGTCGCCGATGTGCCTGACGCGGCAAAACCACATTTTGATTACGGCTCCGCATTGCAAAAGGAAGGCAAACTGGATGAGGCCATCGAACAGTATAAACTAGCGATCCAGTTGGATTCTAAGTACGCAGCAGCGCACATGGACCTTGGTGCTGCGTTAAGCGGTCAAGCCAAATTCGACGCAGCGGTTCCACACATGGAAACAGCGCTGCAGCTTCAACCGAACAACGCCGATTTTCATCTGATGTACGCGAATCTGCTGCAACGGATCGGACGCAATGATGACGCCGCCTTCCACTTCGAAGCGGGCACACGCCTGAAACCAAACTCAGCTGATGCTCATTACAGCTACGCAGCTTTTCTTTTGGCAGTGAATAGAATTGACGAATACGTGAGCGAGCTCCGAACGGTTCTCAGACTCAAGCCGAAATATCCGCAAGCTGAGCTTCGCCTGGCAGACGGACTTTTTGCGAAAGGAAATCTGAAGGAGGCGGAAGCATATTACCTGGAGGCGCTTCGGACCGACCCGGAATTGACAGTTGCCTATAATAATTTGGGCAGAGTGTACCTGGCACAGGGTCAGATTTCCCAGGCCGTGGTTCAGTTCACTGAAGCGCTGCGGCGCAATCCTGAATACAAGGAAGCCGAGGAAAACCTGCGCGAGGCAAAGGCAGCCGATGCCGAGATTTTCCCTGCCGCGCATCGGTGATTTTGAGCGACCGCGGGCTTCATCTCAATCTGGATGACGCGTGGCCTAACGACACGGGGCTCCCTGTAGCCGACGCGCGCAGTTGGGGGCCGCGCTTGCGTTTCTCGGCGCCTCCGCGTTTCGTCGAGCAATTCTATCGGGAGCGCGGAAAGGACCTCGCAAAGCCATTCCTGCTCTACGGCTCCGGCGACTTTCATTACCTGACAGCGCTCCGATTACGTTCTGTTGCCGTACCGATGGTCCTCGTTTCGTTCGACAACCATCCCGATTGGGATGTGCGACCGCCGAAATGGGCCTGTGGCGGTTGGGTAAATCGCGCATTAGAACTTCCAAATGTACGGCTCGCCAGTGTTTGGGGCTGCGGCAATTTCGAATGTTGGTGGCCGCACCAGATTTTCGGCAACCTCCGCGCGGAGCGCGCTGCAATTCTTGAAGTCCATCCGTGGGCAGACGATCGGCCACCGAAAGCTCGAAAACGAAAGGGCACGATACTGCGTGATAATTGGCGCGAGCATTTTGAAAAATTCGCAAAACGTCTCGCCGGTGAAAATCTCTACGTCACGATTGATCTCGATTGCCTGCGCATCGAACAGGCGGTGACGAACTGGGAGAGCGGTCGCTTCACGGTCGCCGATGTTGAATGGGCGGTTGAAAAGTTGCGCGAATCTTCGCGTATCATTGCCGGTGACATCTGCGGCGCGTATTCGCCTCCGCAATATGCGCGTTGGAAGCAAAGTTTCGCTGCTGAGTTCGACCGGCCAAAGCTAGCTCCACCAAACCTGGAAAAAGCGCGCGCAACAAATTTGGCCGCTCTCGAAAACCTCTGGCCGATATTAGCTGGATCGTTTTAGGACAAGTAGAACCTCCGTAGATCGCACATCATATCGTTCTTTCCGCGATCTCTTTCATTAACACCCTGCTTCAGCGGGGTGTCAGGCGTGACCGGTGGTCTCTGAACCCGCGCAAGAAAGGTTAAGGCTCAGCTGAAGCGAAGTGTTAATCACACTAGCAGCAACGCGCAACGGTTTGTGCGAGCTCGATCAGCCTCGAAACGCCGATCCGTTATCGGCTCATCGAAACGAGCACGATTCCAGCGGTGATCAGGAGCGCGCCAATGCTGAGCCGCGCGCTGAGTTTTTCTTTCAACACAACCGCGGCCAGGATTGTGATAAAGATCACGCTCAAGCCTTGGAAAGGGTAAAGATAACTTAGATCGAAGCGCTGTAGCAGCCCGAGCGTCAGGAAAAAAGAAATCGTCATTAAAATAACGCCGATGGCGACGCGCGATACGAAATAGGAGTTGCGCATTCCCTTTGTCCCCGAAAATTCCATCGCTTTCTTGAGGATGAGCTGCGCTGCCACAAAGGTGACCAGCGAAATCAAAATAAAGAGGAAAGCAAGAAAACTCACAGGCGTTCCTCCATTTTTGCGATCGGCTTCGCCACCAAGGCGAGGCCGAACACCACCAGCGCAATCCCGCACCAACGCAATGTAGAAATCACTTCGCCGAGAAACATCCAGCAGCCGAGCGGAACCAGAATATCGACCACGCGCGAGAGCGGATAAGCAAGGTTGAGCGGCATGTGGCGAAGCACGTAAAGCCAGCTAATAAAGCTCGCGATGACCAGAACAATCGCCCACCACACCAGCGGCGACGCCAAACCATTGATTCCGGTCCAGGAGAACGCGTCGTGCGGTGCTGCAACCTCGCTTGCACCGCGTTTCAAAAGGAGCTCGGAGGCGAATACGCAAACAATGCTCAGGGCGAGTTGCAGCCACGGGTTCCCAAAGCCGGATGGCCGATTTTGCATCCGCTTTTCTAGCGCGCGATCAAAGCACCGCAACAGATTTTGAAGGCAGCTAAACGCTAGCCGCCGGCCTGTGGCCCTTTCGGACAGTGGTCGCGCAGAAGGCCCAATTGGGCGGTGGCTACAGCACTTTCGTCAAAGCTCGTGTGCGTTTGGGAATCGGCGCAAAACTGGATCGTGCCGCGTCGGCCCGAGGTATTTGATCACTCGACGAAAGATCTGATTCAGCAGCGGATTGGTGTGGATAATGTAGAGATCGAGTGGGACCAGTTCGCAGTCCAGATGCAGCTTCGGCTCATAATTGAGCGGATTGCTGTAGTAATACTTCAACCCTTGTTGCAGCGACCATGAGATGATGTCGCGGAGCGTGTAAAAGTATAAGTGCAAATCCAGCGCGACGCTGTAATCGAGCCCGATGCACTCATCGTAGATTGCGTCGCCGCAGACGAAGCAGAAACTGAACGCAACGATTTTGCCGTTTTGTCGCCAAATGAAAAACCGCGCACGGTCGCGCATCCGCTCAGTAACGGCACGGAAATAATCTTTGGTCAGCGTTTCGAATTTCAATGCCGATCGCTCGTGGACGGCCACATACAGTGGATAGATTTCGTCGACCAAAGGTGTGATGTCGTTCACCACTTCCATCTCGATCTTTGGTGCGCGCTCGGCCTTGCGAAACTTTCGGCGCAAATCTTTGCGCGTCGCCTTGCTGAGCGTGGCGAAATATTCCTCCCAGTTTGCGTATGGGAGGGGCAGTCGCGTCATTGGCATGCTTGGAATGCGCGCGTAACCATTAGAGAGCAGCGTATTGAGCGCTGAGCGATAGCTCGCCGGGAAATCCTTGAAGACGACAAGTGAAGCTTTGTTTCGGCTGGCGTAGGTCCGCAGAGTTGTTTGCAATGCATCTGCCATCCATGGCTCGTCTTTTTCATCGCATGTTCCCAAGTCGCCTGTGCCCGCTGCGCAGCCAACCATCAACACACGCATGGTAAGAAAGCGCGGAAAAATCTTACGAATCCAATCGACAATGGATCGGATTTTGCCGGGTACACCTTCGACTAAGTTTTGCCGGACAAAGAACAATGGCTGAACTGCGCGGGCGTTACCAGAGGCGTCTTCGATCAGCAGATAGTGATGCTCGAATCCGCACTCCAGCGTTTCTTCCACGATCTCGTAGTAGCGATGATCTTTGCACTTGTTCTGAAGGGCTCGTTTCCATGCGTCGGAATTCCGCACCCCGTGCAGCTGTGACACCTTGCCTACGCCCTCATCGAATTGGATTATTCGGCAGTGTGGCATGGGAAACCCGTCCGTTCGGTTGAGAAGACGATTTACGCCTGCAAGCTTCTCAGAGGTGTAATTCTGAGCGAAGCGAAGAATCTCTGGTCACGTCCGGATTGGTTTGTCGCTTCGCTTAACATGCCACGATCGCGATATGAATTTAGGTCTCCCGGTCATTTCACGGCTCCAGGCGACCTCGACCATGATGGTTCGTTCAGCAAATTTCTCCAGAAACACCGCCGGCTCCGGATCGCAGGAGCGTTATGTCCAGGCCCTACCCTGAACGTCTCACAGGGCTTCGGAACCAGCCGCTTGTAGAGGCGTGCGGCCCGTGGAGACGCCTCACGTTGAAAGCTGAGACATCGCAGAGCGTCGCGATGCTACTGCTGCTTGGATGACTTCTCTTCGATGTACTTGGTGACGTCGCCGACAGTTTGCAATTTCTCCGCGTCTTCGTCCGGCACTTCGACCCCAAATTCTTCTTCAAAGGCCATCACCAGTTCGACGATGTCCAGTGAATCTGCCCCTAAATCCTCAATAAAAGATGCCTGTGGTGTGACCTGTTCCGGGTTCACGCCGAGCTGTTCGACGATGATGTCTTTGACCTTCTCTTCGATCGATTTTTCCGCCATAAAGTTTGTTCGGTTGGTATTAGTCTCGCAGGAGTAAGTCCGGCAGCTGCCGGACAGCCCGGCCACAGCATCGCAAGTAAATGAATTAAAGAGGATGTCAATCAAATTTCGGGAGCAATGGCACAGTGCGAATTGTGTCATTCCGACCGAGTCGAGGATCTCTTGATCGTCTTGTGAGCGTGGGCGGGCATTATTAAAAATTAGAGGTGTCCCGACTGCGCTCAGAATGACAGATGGTGCTAGCCGCGAGGAGCCTCGAGCATCTGCAGATAATACACCTTCAAGTTGCCTTCCATTCTGCATCGAGTAGATGGACGTGATGAGCGCTCCGCCCGAGCCTGCCGATCTTCTTGACCTGAAGTTTTTGCCTGCCTGGGTGAAAGAACCCGCTGGGACGAATCATTACGATCATTACACGGTGGAAGCGGCGCCTACTGAAGTGCGCAGCCGCAACCGTGTTGGCAGACAGAAGGATCGATCGTTCCCGTCTCGCGAACGACGAGCACATATTCAACGACCAGGGTCGAAGCCCGACAGGCGTCACGGCAGAACGCCCAATGCGGAAGGCACGAGGGGTCGCGATTCCGGCCGAACGAAAAATCGCCCTCCGCCGGACCGCACTGCGCAGCCTCCGCCAAGGCCATTCAAGGGAACGGTTCGCTTTCTCCCGCGTCAGAACGTATTCGAAAATGTCGTTGCTCAGATCAAATCCGGCTCAGTTGCTTATTCGTTGTTTGTTCTAGCCCGTTTGTTCCTGGAAAAAGCGGGGCGATATGAAGTTCGTCTCACGGCAACGGCCGAAGCGCCGCTTTTTCAACTTGGCGAGGACGGCGGAATTTCTGTGGACCGGGAATTTCTTGAGCGGAACGCGTTCCGGTTCGCGCAACGCGACTTTTATCAGGTGAATGTTGTAGAGAGCGATCCGGTAAAAGGAAACTTCTCGAATGTCGCCAGGTGTCGGTTGAGCGGCACACTTCTGGGCCCGACTAATCACCATGCTTACCAGCCGCAATTGCGAAGCTTGTACGAGCAACGTTTCAGCCGGCGAATGAGCTTTGCCGATTATCAGCGGCAAATCGAGATCGTAAGCGATCCTGCGGTGGTTGAGCGGTGGAAAGAGGAAGCCAGAAAGGTCACCACTTACGTAACCGTGCGCGAGGAAACACCTGTGACCTTTTCGTCTGCTGCGGAAACCGAACGGCATTTTCGTTCGCATTATTTGCCAACACTCATTCGCAACGTGGACGACGTGACTATTGGTGGCATATCAAGCCGGAGCTTGCCAGATCGGACACTGAACCGGGCGATCGAAGAAGCGTGGGCAGCCGAAACCCGCTCTCCTTCAAATATGATGCAGGAGGTAGCGAGCCGGTTCCGGCAAAACGGCCTGCACATTTTTCGTCATCGGCGTGGCATGTTGTTTGTTTCACCGATTCGCATCCGCGCGTTTGTTCATGAGCAGGCCGGGGTATCTCCGTCAGTGAACGCGATACTGGAAGCAGTTTCGGCGATGGCGGGAATTAATCGCAAGCAGCTTTTCGAAACGTTGACTGATAATGGGGCGAGCGAAGCCGCCGAGCCGCGCAGACTGGCGCTCGCGTCCGATCTGCGTTGGCTGATCAACGAAGGTTATCTGATCGAGTTCAACGACGGTTCACTTGATCGGCCTCGAATAAAATCAAAGCAGCCCCAAAAAACTGTAGAGGCGCTTCAGCCAAGCACAGCCGCGGTAGATACAGCCGCCACCACAATGCAATGGCCGCTACAGCTTATTTGGCGAGAGTCTTAGGGAGACGCCTCGGCGTCTGACACAGACGCCCTATAATATCAGATGGCGCCGGCTTTCTTCAGCGCCTTGTATGCGCCCTGCTTATTGATTGTTTTGAGACCGCGGGCCGTGACGCGAACACGCACAAACTTCTTCAGCTCCGGCACCCAAATACGCTGACGTCGCAGGTTGGGCACGAAAATGCGCGGCACCATCTTCGTGATGTGCCGGCCTACGCCGCCCTTCTTCTTGGCCAAACCGCGCCGGTGAATCACGCTGCCTCGCACCGCTCTGGATCCTGTGATATGACAAACTTTCATGTCGCAAAAAAGCCGCGTAACGTGCCGTCTTTGAGCGTTGCGGTCAAGCGGATCATTAGCAAACGCATGCGAAGGTAGAGTGCGACCGCCGGGCGCGCCGGACTGTCGGTTGAACGCGCAATTACTCAGAGCGGTCAAAGCTAGCTCCATCATAACCAATCGCTTTTGCAGCAGCGAGTCATCGCTCAGACCTATGCACAAAAATAATCACAAATTGCGGATCGGAATCGTCGGAGCCGGCAACATCGTGCGCACCCGCCATTTGCCGGGCCTCAAAAAAAACTCCGAAGTGGAAATTGTCGCCGTTTCAAATTCTACATACGAAAGCTCAGAACGCTTCTGCCGCGAGAATGCGCTCGCAGCGCTGCCGATGCGCGATTGGGCGGAGTTGGTTGCGACACCGGACATCGACATCGTCTGGATCGGCACAACGCCGTACATGCATTCGGCGGTCACAGTCTCTGCGCTTGAGGCGGGCAAACATGTTTTTTGTCAGGCGCGCATGTCAATGGACCTGGCCGAGGCCGAGGAAATGCTTGCTGCCTCCAAACGATATCCAGAGTTAGTGACGATGCTTTGTCCGCCGCCTTTCGGATTACGCGGCGATTTGATGGCCAAAAAAATACTCGCTGAAAATTCCATCGGCCAGCCCCATCACGTGCGGTTGCAAAGTTTCCACGGAAATTATCTCGATCCTGAAGCAGCGCCGCATTGGCGTCAAAAGATCGAGATTAGCGGACTCAATACGCTCACTCTGGGGATTTACATTGAAGTTTTGCAGCGGTGGCTTGGCGACATCACCGGTGTGTTCGCGCGCGGAAAAATCGTTCAGCCACTTCGCGAAGCCTACAATGTAGTCGTTCCCGATTTGCTCACGGTGCTATGCAGTTTTGAAAGCGGCGCTGAAGGCGTGCTCGAGTTCAGCGGAATTAATGCGCTCGCGGAAGGTGATCGGCTGGAGATTTACGGCAGCACCGGGACTCTGATGTATGATTTCACGGCCGACGTCATGCAGACTGGAAAGCTTGGCGATCGCGCATTGCACGTCGTGGATGTTCCCACCGAATTAGAAGGCGAATGGCGCGTAGAAGAAGATTTTCTCGCCGCGGTCAAATCAAAGGGCCGCGTGCGTCCTCATCCAAATTTCGAAGACGGCCTTCGCTACATGCGGGTCGTGCAAGCTGTCTTCGATTCGCGTGCACGGAATGAGTGGGTGGCAATCAAGCACTGAAGCGATCGCGCGTTCTACGCGGGCATCGTATCCGGAACGAGATATCTCCTTACCAGCAACGCCCAGGTTAGAAGCGTGATTAGCTGATACCACGCAAAGAAACGATCGTAACCGCGGCGATGGGCAACGAGACCGATGCCTGCGAGGATGGCGTAGTGACCAACAAAGGGCACGTACCAAATTGGATGAAGTAAGTCACCGTGGATTGCGGTTTGCACAATATCGAGCACGCACATGCTAATGAACGCCGAATAATAACCTGTCCGGTTCCGTTGAAAACGGCGCTGGTGTTCTTCCGCTTCGGATAGATCGGGCGGGTACAGGAAAACCGTGAGCATGTAAAGCGTGATGGTCCAGACGATCAGCACCAGAAACCTGTCAAAGCTCCAAACAATCTCGGTGTTCCATTTAAACGTGACCCACCATTGCAAAACCAGGAGCAGCAGCGTGGCGATCGTGAGGACGATGTGCACTTCATCGAGCGGGTTCTCTTTGCGGCGATAAAACGCACGCCCGGCCCCCGCGAGCAGGTTGGTCACACCGAGGCCGATGATGATGGACATGAGAGCGGCGATGAACTCGAAACTACTCATCAAATTTTGAGCGTTCTGCATGGCGTGTGCTCTCATAAACGTCATTCCGAGCGAAGTCGAGGCTGCAACGCAGTCGTCGAAGACGACGAGGTCAGGCTTCCATTCCGTGGCGAAACCGAGCGTTCGCTTCGCGCAATCCTCCGACTGCGCTCAGAGGTGACCTGCGGATGTTACTGGGGCTTCATTAACAACCAATCCAATGCGTGACTTAAACCCACGAGTGCCGCGCCTTCGATAGCATCGTTGTGATGCGCACCGTGCAACTCGATGATGCGTTTTTCTCCGGCGTATGCCTGAACCACTATCCGGTGAAAACGCGGCGCCACGATTTCATCTCTTTCTGCCAGCAAAAAAATCGCGGACGTACGACTCGCTCTTGCATTCGCAACGCAGTCGAGGTCTCGCGGGATCTGCAGCGCGATCGGACCTGCCAACAGCCACAGGTTCCACCAGCCAAATTGACGCAGAATCATTTCGCGCAGCGGCGGCGGGTTCTGCAAGATCAATCCCGCAATTTCAGTGGGGCGAGACACAGCCACATGAAGGGCGGCGGTTGCACCGATGCTCGTGCCGAATAGCACGATCGGCGCATCAGCCGCTTCACGTCGTAGTTCCTCAAACGCCGCAACCGCTGCCGGTCCGATGCGCGCTAATCGCGCCGGTCCCGTGCTGCCACCAAATCCGGGATAATTCATTCCCCAGATTTCCACCGCGCGATCCTCCCACATCTCGGCTTCCATGGCAGGCCAGCGATCCGCGCGATCCGCGTTTCCGTAAAAGCGCAGAATAAAAACGTCTGCGCGGCTCTTTTGACGCGCCGATTGCGATTGTGCCGTCCAGATTTCCAAATCGCCATTCTCAAAAGGAATCGTTCTGCGGACGGCAGTCCCGGCATCAATCCGCGCGGTTGTCGGAAAAAGAATCAGATGGTCCGGCAAGTGTCCGAAGATCATGATAACAACGTATGCGGGGCCAAGTACGAGCAACTTCCAAACCGCTGGAGTAATTCTTGACCTCACATTCCTTTAGCCCACCAAACACACGAACTACACGAAAGGAAGTCGACTAAGAGGGTGATGGTATGCCCTCGGTTCGATCAAAATTTTTTGGTTATTCGCAAGAATTGCCACGCGCTCTCAGGGACTGAAATGCGTAGTTTCGTCGCGCCGTTCGGCAACTCAAATAACGAATCCCCGCCGGCGAGTTTGGTCCAAGTTCTCCCCTCATTCGAGCCTTCGACATCCGCAGCTTTCATAAAACCCGTCGCTGGCGTCTCGAGACTCACGCCATTAATTGCCGCGCTTGTTTCGGTGTTAAGGATTAGGTGTGTCGCGCCGTTCTCGATGGTGCTGCGAAAATCCGTTGGCCGTGTCGTTGATTCGGCATCCGACAGCAATCGCTCGATGATATAAGGGACCTGGTTTCCTGTAGAATCGATGATGCGCAGGTCTTCGAGTCCGGGCTGCGCTGCGTCCAACGTTGCCGCTGGAAGATTAATGCGCACGAGTCCCCTGGCTGGAATCTCGAGCGCCTGCGCGTTGCGCCATTCGTTAAAATCGAATGCCAGACACGTCTGCGCGGCGACTGCTATCGTCAATGCGACGATGCCGTAGAAGTTATGGAGCGGGGGAAACCGCGGTATTCGTTTCATTGTTTTTCGCGACTGCGGCGAGAAACCGCTGATACAGAAACGAGGCGAGAATTGCGATTACCGCGACAGCGATGAACGCGCCGATGCGATAGAGTTGCTCAAGCTGAGAAAGATCGTGAAAGAAAAGTTTCACGACTGTGATGCCTAGCAATGCCAGGCCGGCATAGCGCGTTGCGGCGATTCGTTTCCGAATTCCGACAATGAGCAGCAGAAGAGCGAATAATCCCCACGCGATGCTGTAGCTCATATCGCGCGCAAAATTGCCAGAGAATTGAAACGTCAAGCTAGCAATGCCTGGTGTGCTGAAGTAGTCGGCGATCTCGATATTCACAGTGAAAAAAGCGAGCACGGTGCCGAGCGTGTAAAGTAACGGCCCCACCTTGTGCCCGAGCATGCGATCGCGCGGCGGCGCCAGTAGTCGCGCAGCGCCGAAGAGGCAAGCCGTCGCGATGCCGTATGTGTAAAGATACCAGTTGAAAATCGGGAATGTGGCGCGTGTATGATAACTGAGCACGGCTGGATTGAGCGCCAGCCGAACGAACACGACGACAAGCAAACCGACTCCGGCTAAACGTAGTCCCGGATGCGCCACGCGATGAAAGAGCCAGCATAGCGCTGCGCCTTCCAGCGCCCAACCCACTGTGATCCATTGTCGATCAAATTGGATCGGGAAAATGAGCGTGATGAAAAACAACACAGCGCCGCCGAAAAGCGCCAGTTGCGCATTGCGTGCCGGGGTTGCCAGCGGTGTGCGTTTTACCAAAACGAACAATCCGAGTAATGCCGGTAGCGCGAATGCCGCCGGCACCAGACCGGGAACTCCGTTCGGGTACGCAGTGCGAATGAGCTGGTAGATAAGATAAAATTGCAATGGGCCAGCGAGGGCTGCTGTCGCCCAAGGGACGGTTTTTCCGGCAAACCGCTGATGGAAAAGGAATGGAAAGATCGTAAACAGGGCATAAAACCCGAGATACCAAATCAGAGGCAGCGTTGCTCGGGTCGGATCGAAATGTTCAAAATGCCATGCGTGCTCCAGACCGAGCACGGAAATGAGTGCGATCGCTGGCAGCAGATCGAGCGAAAAGATTTCGCTCATGCCGAGAAGCAAAATCACCAGCAGCAAACCCACACCGAATACAGGCGACGGATTTGCCAGCGGTAACTGCAGCGCAACCATGATGAGCAGTAAAAACGGCAACGTCGCGGAGAGTGTCGGAAGTTGGACCGAGAGATTTGCAGGGTCGGTGAGATTGCCGAACAGTTTTGGCGCGCGAGCGCCCGGCGTAATGAAACGGCGGCACGCCCAACTCACGGCAGCGAAAAAGAAAATCGCGAAGCAGGCGAGTATGAGCAGCGTCGTCGGTAACCCGCTGAGCTCAGTTGGAATTCGCAGCAGCGATGCGCCAATCGCGACGAGTGTGAGCACGAGCACGGCGACGATGGGCAGCAGGGTCGCAGTGGCGATTGCCAGGCCGATCGCAAGAACGTCGATAGTTAATACGAACGGCCAGACAAGCAGTGAAAGCTCGGTGAGTCGGAATATCGGTATCAGCACAAGCAAAAGAGCGAGCGCAGGAAAGATGTGAGTCCACTGCGGAATCTCGATCTTGTGCAAGCGTTGCAACGCGATCGGCACCGCTGCATGAAACAGCGCAAAGACGAAATAGAATCCCAGCGCAGTATAAATGTGACTGATCGTTAGGTAGTCGCCCGTCCATGCACCGAGAAAAATGAATGCCGCGAGTCCCGCAAGGACTCGAACAATCGAGAGCCCTTTTCCGAGCAGCGTTAACGCCAGTAAGCCGAGGTCGATGACGAACAGATAAGTAAACAACAGCGCCGGCCGATGAGCGACTGGCGGAAAATCGAGAAGGTAAAACGCTGAGAACATCGCGACCGCCGCCAGACCAACCGCACATGCAGAAAGTGTGGTGTTGAGTTTTCCGGTGCGTTTTGCCCACGCCGTCGCGGACAGGAACAACGCCTGAAACCCGACAAACACCGCCATGAAGATAAAGACTTTGTTGCCGGCGAAATATTTCTCCGGAACAAAGTACGCGTCTACCCACGCGAACTGCATCAGTGCCGTTCCAATCGCCCCCAGGATCGGCAGCGCATTCCAGCGTTGTCGTTGCGCCAGCGCAAGCAGACCGATGTCGAGCAGCGCAATGTAACCGAAAAGCCCGAGCGGAGTGTCCTGATTCGCCGAGAGCAAAATGGGCGTGAGAAACCCACCCGCGATCCCAAGCACCGCGACCACTATGGCGTTCAATCGCACGGAAAGCAGAAATGCGACTGCTGTGATTAGCGTCATCAACAGAAACGTTGGAATCAGGCCAAAGAACGCGAAGTGGTAGTAAGCTCGACATGCAAAGCTCACGGCATAGAGCACCAGGATGCCGGTCGCGCACAGCGTCTGCGCAGTGACAGCGTTTTCTTTCCGCTTCAGAAGCAAACCGCTAACAACAAGACCGGCACCGACGATGAACCCGATCGCAATCCGCAACTCCGGCGAAATTAGATTGTGCTCGAATGAATATTTCACGAAAAACGCGATGCCGAGGAAAAGCGCGAGCCCACCGATCCACGCGAATAATTTCGCGCCCATGAATTGCTCCCAATCAATCGGCGGTTTGCTTCGTTTGCCGATTTGCGGCGCGCCTGATTTGAGAAGTTCTACTGGGATTGGCGGCGGCTCTGTCGTTGCGTTGGTCGCGATGGGGGCTGGGCGGATCGCCGGAGTCGGTGGTGAAACCGCTTCCACTCTGGCCTCGGGCACCGCCGCAGCTGGCTCGGCTTGCACAGCCGAAGCCCTTTCCGGCCGCAAGTTGCGCAATTCGTTTTCGAGGGATGACAATCGTTTCACGAGATCGTCAATGCCGCGTTTTGCCCTGCTTGCTTTGACTAGTGCGACAAAGGGCACAACGAGAACGGCGATTACTAAACCGATTATGAGAAAGCCTAAAAATTCCATTGTTGTTCGGGGTTCGCTGGATCACTCCGGCTTGCGACAGAAGATAGCGGGTTTGCGTCGCGACTGTGAATTGATAAAAATGGCGGATTTCATCGACGCTTTCGATACAACGCATCTCATGAATTCCGCTGTCATGTTCAGCGAAGCGAAACATCTCTGATTTATTTCCGTTGCATCATCGGACCAAAATGAGTCCGAGATTCTTCGCTTCGCTCAGAATGACAAAACGATGAGTCTTATGAATATTCATTATTTGGAGTTGTTCTACTTCGTGGCGAAACACGGCGGCATTGCGGCAGCCGTTCGGAATATTCCCTACGGCATTCAGCAACCAGCCGTCAGCGGGCAAATCGCCAAACTCGAGGAATCACTCGGCACAAAGCTCTTTCAGCGGCGTCCATTCGCGCTCTCGCCCACGGGCATGGAGCTCTTCAATTTCATCCGGCCATTTTTCGAGAACATTGATGTTGTTGCCGAAAGACTCCGCCAAAGCAGTTCGCCGCAATTGCGGATCGCGGCTCCGGCGATCGTGCTGCACGATTATCTGCCCGAAATATTGCAACGCGTTCGCGCAAAATTCCCGGCGTTTCGGCTTTATCTGCACGAAGCGACTCGCGCTGATGCGGAACGATTGCTTTTGGCTCGCGATGTCGATCTCGCCATTATGCTCGTCGATAAAAAATCGCGCGCCGGAATTCAGGTGCGACCGCTATTGGAATTGCCGTTGATTCTGTTGGTGCACAAGAAATCGAAGCTGACGCGTGCTGAAGAGTTGTGGAAACGCGACAAAATCGAGGAAACACTGGTGTGCTTTTCACGAAGCGATCCCGTGCATGTTTGTTTCCAGCGCGGTCTTCAACGGCTCGGAGTGGAATGGTTTTGCGGAATCGAAGTCACATCCGAGCGATTGATCCAGCAATACGTCGCCAACGGTTATGGCATCGGTTTGACCGTCGCGGTGCCCGGCTTTAGACCACCAGCGAAACTGCGCGCGCTTGCGTTATCGGATTTCCCGCTCGTTGTCGTGGGCGTTGCGTGGTCCGGCAAACTTTCCGACATAGCAGGCCAACTACTTGCCGATCTCGACGCGGAAGCAGAGATGCAACGCGCGCAAATCCGAAAAGGGAGATCGCGGTCCGTGGCGACTTCTTTTAGTCAGCGTCGTTCTTGAGCATCGACTTGATCTGCTCGCGCAGCTCTGGCGTGTTCTCGTGCCCGTGAACGGAAGCGGCATGCTGCACCGCCGCATCGAGAACTTCTTCTTCGGTGCCGGAGATCCTGAGCGAGCAATTTCTTTGGCTCGGGTAATCCCTGCAATCGATAGATTTTCTTTGTGCTGCCATTGGTGACCTTGAGTTTAGTTCAGCTCTTCTTTAACTCCGCCAAATCTTTTAACACCTGGTCGCTGTGCTCGGCGGGTTTGACGCTGGTATACACCTTTACGACCTCGCCGTCAGGATTGATGATGAACGTGTTGCGCGCGGCGAGCTTCTGGCCTTTGTAATCCATCATTGAACCGTATTCGCTAGAAACTTTCGCGTCGGGATCGGCCAGCAATTTGAAGTTAAGGCCTTCTTTCGCGCAAAAATCTTTGTGCGATTGCGCGGTGTCGACGCTCACTCCGAGAATGACTGCCCCGGCATCGCCATATTTCGCGATGTCTCGCTGAAAATTGTGCGCCTCCAGAGTGCAACCGCTGGTGAAATCTTTGGGATAGAAATAGAGAACTACCCATTTACCGCGGTAATCCTTCAGGCTCACCTGCGAGCCGTCTCCGGTGGTGAGACTGAAATCCGGCGCTGGCTTGCCGACTTCGGGTTGCGTTTGAGATTCTGTTGCCGCCATACAGGTTACCGTCGCAAGGCCGATGATCGCTGACAAGGCCGTCTTTTTAATTTTCATGTTCCAGTTTTGAAGCGCAGAGGGAGTGAGTCAAGCAAACCTCTGGGGAGCCGGCGTGCGCTCCACAGAATGAAAGCTTGCTCTCGGCGACGGCTTTTGAATCAATAGACGCCTCATGCCGAGCCCGGACATCGCCGAACATCTTCCGATCAAACCGTTACGGCTGATTTTGGGTGTGATCGCCTGCATCGGGATCGCAATCACATTATTCACGCTGCTGTTCGGTTTCACCACGATTCCGGCAAACTCGCTTGGTGTGAAGACGCGGTTCGGCGCGTACCACGACAACGTGAACCCCGGTCTCACCTACGCAATTCCGTACGTGGACGAAATTTACGTCGTGCCTACTCAACGTTTGCTGAAGCTCGAGTTTGGGTTTTCGACGCCAAACACGACGAATAGTTATCAGGGCGATGTCGAGCCACAAGAAACTGAGACGATGATTACCGGCGATCTCAACACCGCGCTCGTGCCATGGGTTGTCCAATATCGCATTACCGATCCGAAGATGTATTTGTTCGGTGCGCGCGAACCGGAAAAGACATTGCGAGATCTTTCGGAAAGCGTGATGCGTGAAGTCATCGGCGACCGAACTGTTGACGAAGTGCTGACGATCGGTCGCCACGATGTCGAGACGTCAACGCTGAAACGTTTGGCCGATCTCTGTTCGCAGTACGATCTGGGCATTCAGATTCAACAAGTTCAACTCACCAGCGTTCGTCCGCCGTCGGCTGTGCAGGCGGCGTTCAATGATGTCAATCAGGCGCAACAGGAAAAGCAGACCGCTATCAACCAGGCGTGGTCGGTTTATAATGATGCTGTTCCGAACGCGCGCGGTCAGGCAAAAGAGCGTGAGAAACAGGCGGAAGCATACGCCTTTCGACGAGTGAACGAAGCCAAAGGGGAAGCTCAAAAGTTTTCGTTGTTGCTCACCGAATATCGCAAGGCGCCGGAGGTGACGCGCCGACGTCTTTATCTGGAGGCGATGCAAGCCATTCTGCCGAATTTGCAAAGAAAGATCATCGTGGATGACAGCTTGAAGAATATTCTCCAGACGTTGCCGCTTCAGGTGCCCGGCGAACCGAAGACCTCGCCATGAACACGATCGATGTAACTCCTCGACCCGCTGCCGTGTCTGCTGTGTTTCGTTTTTTGCAAAGCCCAGTCATGTCAATCCTCGGAATACTCGTCATTCTGACCGCATTGAAATGGGGAACGTTGCTCTTTGTGGTGCCCCAGTATCAGACGGTGATCATCACACGATTCGGGAAAATCGTTCGTACAATTACGACACCTGGGTTGAAGATGAAGCTGCCTCTCTTCGATAAGTTACAGCGGTTCGATAAGCGCATTCTCGCCTGGGACGGGCCTCCGATCGAATGTCCAACCAAGGACAAGCTATACATCATCGTCGATTGTTTTGCCCGGTGGCGAATCAGCGATCCGATGCTGTACTTCAATCGGCTCAATGACGAGCGCAGCGCTCTTTCGCGTCTGGACGACATTCTCGGCAGCGAAACACGCACTGCTGTCGCCACGCATGATTTAGTCGAAATCATCCGCGTCACCAAGGGGCGAAAACCGGTGCGCGACGAAGACTTGGAAAAGACCGGCACCATTCTGCCCACCACAATCCCCGATATCGAGT
The DNA here is from genome assembly GCA_963805485.1 of uncultured Verrucomicrobiae bacterium. Lineage (GTDB taxonomy): Bacteria > Verrucomicrobiota > Verrucomicrobiia > Chthoniobacterales > UBA10450 > Udaeobacter. Next base: position 618,975 of record CAWDUN010000004.1, read on the forward strand.
ACGGGCGCGGCGAAATTGAAAAACAGATTACCGAACGCACGCGGCAGAAAATCGCCGACTTCGGAATCGAACTGCTCGATGAACGTTTTAAGCGCAGCAAATACAACCCGGCAGTGGCGGAGAAAATCATCGAGCGCATGTCCAGTGAGCGACACCAAATTGCGTCCCGATTTCGTTCCGAAGGCCGAGGCGAGGCGGCGAACATCAATGGCCAAAAAGAAAGTGACGTCGCCTCGATTAGTTCCACCGCGACGAAGAATGCGCTCGAGATTGAGGGCAAAGCCGACGCCGAAGCCGCGGCGATTTACGCCGCAGCTTTTGGCACGCCTGACCAGCAGGAACTCTATACGTTTTTGCGCAGCCTCGATGTGATGCGCGCCGCGTTCGAAAAGGACACCACCGCGGTCCTTTCCACCAACAGCGATCTCGGCCGAATGCTGAAATCAATGGCCGAAGCCGTCGCTCCGGCGAATCCGCCGCGTTGATTGGCATCCAATTCGCGTTGCGGACCCTGAGGACTCGCAACGGTGCGCTGCCCTTGCTCCTGCGTAAATCATCGGCAGATTGAAATCCCAAGTTTTTCAATGAAGACAACGCTTGCTCATCGACTGGCTGATTACGCGTGCGCGCTGCGATTTGAGGATCTTTCCAAGGAAGTGGTGCACGAGGTGAAACGCCGCGTGATCGATTCGTTAGGCTGCGCGTTAGGCGCGTGGAAGGAAGAACCGTTTGTGATCGCGCGAACAGCTGCAGGAGATTTCTCGGCGAAACACGGATCCACCATTTTTGGTACCGCTCACAAGGCGCCGCCAGACTGGGCCGCGTTCGCCAATGGCTGCGGCATTCGCTATTTCGACTTTAACGACACGTATCTCTCAAAAGAACCGGCGCATCCCAGCGACAACATTTCGGCGGCGCTCGCTGTCGCGGAAAGCGTGGGCGCCGGTGGACGCGAATTGATCACGGCCATCGCGCTGGCATACGAAGTGCAATGCCGGTTGTGCGACGCCGCGAGCATTCGCGCGCGCGGGTGGGATCATGTGACCTACGGAACGTTTTCGACGGCGTTGGCGTCCGCGAAGTTGATGAAACTCGACTCGGCGAACACTCGTCATGCTGTGAATATTGCAGGTGTGGCCGGCGCCGCCATGCGGCAGGCGCGCGCAGGCGAACTCTCGCACTGGAAAGGCGTAGCCTTTGCCGCTGCCGCGCGCCACGGAGTTTTTTCCGCGCTGCTTGCCCGCGGAGGCATGACCGGTCCTGCGCCGATTTTCGAAGGCGAAATGGGATTCGAGAAACAACTCGGCGTCTCCCTGGGCAACGTCGGTGAGAAATTTAGTGGATCGCCGACAATGATATTGAAGACGAGCATCAAATATTGGCCGGCGGAATATCACAGCCAGAGCGCGATTGAAGCGGCGCTTTTTCTGCGGAGCCAAATTGACGACCGTTCGAAGATTAAAGGCGTCGTGATCGAGAGCCACGATGCTTCGGTGGACATCATCGGGAGCGAACCGGAGAAATGGAAACCGAAGACGCGCGAAACTGCAGACCACAGTTTGCCTTACATCACCGCCATTGCCCTTATTGATGGTGAAATCAGCGATCGCCAGTTCGAGCCGGAACGGTTCAAAGATCCGGAGGTGTGGAAGTTTTTGGAGAACGTGAAAGTGGAACGCAACGCGGAGTTGAGCGCGATGTATCCAGATGCAGTCGGCAATATTGTGCACGTTGATCTCGCCGACGGCCGCCGATTAACCCAGCGCATTGATTTTCCGCTCGGCAACGCCAAGAACCGGCTCAAAGATTCGGCAGTCGAAGGAAAATTCCTCGCGCTCGTCGAGCGCATCATTGGGGAGAGCCGAGCGAAAAAGATTATCGAGCTTGTTTGGAAATTGGATGAAGCCAAAAACGTGGATGGGCTGATGCGGGCTTGCCTGGTGCCAGGTAGGGGCGGTTCACCTGAACCGACTAAGAGCGATTGGGGTCAATCGCCCCTACCTGAGCCGACGAGAAAATGAGCAAACCGGCCCGCCTGCGTGAGCTTATCGCGAAAGGCGCGATCATGCTGCCCGGTGTACCAAACGCGGCGATAGCGCGACAGGTGGAGCGTGTCGGATTTCATGCGGTATACGTCAGCGGCGCGGGAATGGCGAATTCGACAGCAGGCGTTCCGGATATCGGTCTGCTGACGTTAACAGAAGTCGCGCAGCTGGCCGGGTACATCGCGAGGGCGGTGAAGATCCCGGCAATCGTTGACGCGGATACCGGGTTTGGAGGTGCGGAAAATGTGGCGCGCACAATCCGCGAGCTGGAAGCAGCGGATCTCGCCGGATGTCATATTGAAGACCAGGAATTTCCCAAGCGCTGCGGACATCTTGCCGGAAAATCGATTGTGGACGTTGAGGAGATGACGGAAAAAATCAAAGCGGCGGTCGCTGCGCGACGCGATCCCGATTTTATGATTATTGCGCGGACGGATGCGCGTGCAGTCGAGAATTTCGATCGAACAGTTGATCGAGCGCAGCGTTATATCGGAGCGGGCGCCGACGCAATCTTCCCGGAAGCATTACAAAGCGCCGAGGAGTTTCGCAATTTTGCCAATGCTATCGATGTGCCGCTGTTGGCGAACATGACAGAGTTTGGGAAAAGCCCCCTGCTTTCGTTTACAGAATTGGCCGGATTGGGCTATCGCATGGTGATTTTTCCACAGAGCGCCTTCCGCGCGTCGATGAAAGCGAGCCAGAAGTTTTTGCGCGCTCTTAAGGAGAGCGGAACGCAGAAGGAATGGCTCGATCAAATGCAGACGCGTGAGGAGCTTTACAAACTGCTCGGGTACGATCCCACTGCAGAAACCTGGCCGGGCTAGAGGGACTGGCTATTTGTCGGCACGCGTATCGTAGTTACAATCAGCGAACAACATGGTTACTGAAACAAAACCACAATACAGCCCGGGACTGGCCGGGGTCATCGCCGGTGAGACGGCGATCTGCTGGGTCGATCCCGCTGCCGGATTGATGTATCGGGGTTACGACATTCATGGGATGGCCGAGAAGGCCACTTTCGAAGAGGTCGCTTATCTGCTGCTCAATGGGGAGTTGCCGAACGCGAAGCAATTGAAGGAATTCACGCAACAAATCGCCAGCGAACGCGCGTTGCCCGGCCCGGTAACGGAAATGCTGCGACTTCTCCCGAGCGACACGCATCCAATGGACCTGCTGCGGACCGGCGTTTCGATGTTGAGCGCGTTTGACAAGGATCTTGGCGATAACTCGCACGACGCTAATATCCGAAAATCAATCCGGCTGATCGCGCGCGTCTCCACTTTGATTACCGATGGCTGGCGTATCTCGCAGGGTGAACAACCGTTTCCCGAAAAACCGGATCTGACGCAGGCCGCGAATTTCTTCTACAAGTTCAATGGCAAAGTTCCCGAGCAATGGCAGACCCGAATGCTCGATACAATCTTCAATCTCTATGCCGACCACGAATTCAACGCGTCCACGTTTGCCGCCCGCGTGACTGCTTCAACGCTGGCGGGCATTTATGCAGCGGTCACTTCGGCAGTTGCGACTCTAAAAGGGCCGCTGCATGGCGGCGCGAACGAGGAGTCGATGAAGATGCTTGAGGAAATCGGGACGCCGGATCGCGCCGAAGCATGGTTAATGGAAAAACTCAGCTCCAAAGGCAAGATCATGGGGTTCGGTCATCGCGTTTACAAGAAGGGCGATTCTCGCGTGCCGGCGATGCGAGAGATCGCGCGCGACCTTGGCAAACGAACCGGAAAAGAGAATTGGGTGCCGATTTGCGAGACGCTCGAACAAGTAATGGAACGCGAGAAACAATTGTGCGCCAACGTCGATCTTTACGCCGCGCCTGTGTTTTGGCTTTTGGGATTTCCTCCCGGGTTGAATACGCCTCTTTTCGCAGCGTCGCGCGTAGCAGGGTGGTGTGCCCATGTGGTCGAACAGCACGATAATAATCGTCTCATTCGACCGCGCTCACTCTACGTCGGTCCAGAGCTGCGTCCGTATCCCGGGTCCCCAGAGAAAATATTGTAGGGCGTCTGTGTCAGACGCCTTTACATGACACAACGTTGGGATGGCGTTTCACAGAAACGCCCTACAAAGTGAAAAAAGAACAATCGCTACAGGAAAAGTATGCGCCTCGAAACATGTGCTTCGGCTGCGGCGTGGCAAACCCGGACGGATTGCATATTCGTAGCTTCCTAAAGAACTCCGATGAATCGGGAGCAGACGCCGAAGTGGTTGCTGAGTGGAAACCGGAGAAAGAATACGAAGCGTTCGAGGGAGTTTTGAATGGCGGGATCATCGGCACGTTACTCGATTGTCATTGCAACTGGACCGCAGCGTATCATCTGATGAAACGTGCCGGCGAAAATCGCCCGCCGTGCACAGTCACTGCGGAATACGCCATCAAACTGCTGCGGCCGACACCGACGAACGAGCCGGTATTTCTCTCTGCGAAGGTTGTCGAGATCACTGATGACCGTGCGACCATCGAGGGAACACTGAGCGCTAGAGGAAAAGTTTGCGCTACGTGTCGCGGGGTTTTCGTTGCGGTGAAAGAAGGCCATCCCGCGTATCATCGATGGTAGCAGCTTTGCTTTTGTTACTCGCTGCGAGCACGCCTGGATCGACCAGCGATTTCGCGAATCGCATTGTGTCTATCGAGCAGCGGACCCGGCGATCACATCGGTGTGGCTGCGCTGCATACTGGCAGCGGTAAACGTCTCGATTATCGACCAGGAGAACATTTCCCGATGTGTAGCACGTTTAAGCTTTTAGCTGTAGAGGCCGTATTAAAGCAGGTGGATGGGGGACTAGCCGTTCCCGTGTGAGCGACGCTGCGCTTCCCATAGGAAAGGGGCTAGAAATTCGGTGCCTGAATTTCGCCGATGCGCGGATTGGGGGTTGGATTTAACTGTCGCTCATGAAAACCGCGAGCTTTCAAATCATTCCTCTTCCTACCGAAATTGCAGAGGCAGCGCGGCGCGTAGCAAAGGCCGGTGCAACGGATCATACGCTCATCACAGTAGATTCTCCCAGAAGCAGTCCCTGCCGCCACTGTCTACAGTGGGCAGAGCCGGGCGAACGTGTGGTGCTGTTTCCGTACGCCGCGATTCCGCCCGGTCACCCGTACTCTGAGACAGGCCCGATTTTTGTTCACGCCAATGATTGCCGACGCTACGGCGCCACTGACGAATATCCCGCCGATTTTCGCAATGGCCGCGCGTTTCGCGCTTACGACTCAAATTACAACATCATCGATGCGCAAATTGTGAATGGCAGCGAACCGGAAGACGTAATTGAAAATTTGTTCCAAAATCCCGACACCTTATTTGTTGATGTACGCAGCGTAACCCGCGGCTGCTTTACCTTCCGAGTTCGACGCGCATGAAGCGACGCAGAAAACTAAACAAGCACGCGCTGATACGGCCCGCGCTCTGTGCCGGTCGGACGCCGCGGCGCAGCGTCCCCACCCGAATTCGCTGCTCGAATTTCGTCGATGCGTCAACGATTGTGAGTGCTTAGCTTTTTCGCATGAAAACGCTCGAACTTCTGCCGCCCACCGAGACGATGTATCGCGCATTGGTGAACCGCGATCCGAGCTTCGAAGGAATCTTTTACATCGGCGTCCGCACGACCGGAATTTTCTGCCGGCCCACATGCTCGGCAAAAAAGCCGGCGCGCGAAAACGTCGATTTTTTTGCAACATCAAGCGCCGCACTGGAGAACGGTTATCGGCCTTGCTTGCGCTGTCATCCGCTCGATCCAAATGCGCGACCGCCGAAATTGATCGAGCGTTTGCGCGCGGAAGTGGAACGCGCTCCGGCCGGACGGCTGACGGACAAGGAACTGGCCGCGCTCTCGATCGATCCTTCAACCGCGCGGCGACAGTTCAAGCGGCATTATGGTATGACATTCCAAGCGTATCATCGCGCGCGTCGGATGGGTCTTGCCTTGAATCAGGTGCGGCAAGGGGATCGGGTAGATCACGCGAGAAACGGGAGTGGCTTTGACTCCGAGAGCGGTTTTCGCGACGCATTCACGAAGATCTTTGGCGAATCGCCAACCAACGCCAGGACGCATGCACCTTTGCTTGCAGAGCGAATCGATTCGCCGCTGGGGCCGATGATTGCTGTCGCTGACGACCACGGCCTGCGCCTGCTCGAATTCGTCGACCGGCGCGCGACAGAACGTGAGTTATCGATCTTGCGTAAACGATTGCGAACAAATGTCGTGCCTGGGAAACATCAGTATCTCGATAACGTTCGTTCCCAACTGAAGGATTATTTTGCAGGTAAGAAGCTTGAGTTCGACCTTCCGCTGGCGCCGGTCGGATCGACGTTCCAAATGCGCGCGTGGAAAATCTTGCAGTCGATTCCTATTGGCGAAACGCGGTCCTATTCCTGGATGGCAAAGCGCCTGGGCGATGAAAATGCGCGTCGCGCAGTAGGCCGCGCGAACGGCACCAATATGATTTGCATCGTTATCCCGTGCCACCGCGTGATCCGAGCCGACGGCACGCTCTGTGGGTACGGCGGCGGTTTATGGCGCAAGAAATGGCTGCTCGATCACGAACAGCGCTGCACGAAAAACAAGTGACTTTTACGTCGGAAGCCTGAGCAGGTTCGAAGACGTTTCGTGGCCGGGCGCGTCTTTGACACTGCCCATCACTGTGCGAGTGATGCGCGATGGAGCGCAGTGAGAATGCAGCAATAAAGATTGAGGCCACAGCGACTCACTCCGTTGGCGCCGGTGCTGCATTTTCCGCTCCGAACGCATGGTGGCTATTCTGCGCGCTCGTTCTGGCGATCAAGCTTTTACTCCTTTGGCTGGATCCGACGCCAAAGCTTTTTCTGGGCGACTCGTGGAGCTACATTTGGACCGCGCTGACCGGCTGGATTCCAGGAGACCGATCGTACTTCTACGGGTATATGGTGCGTGGCCTCGCGCTTTGGCCGCACAGTTTTACTCCGCTGTTAGTGAGTCAGGCGCTCGCCAGCGGTGCAACGGCGATCGTGTTCGCTTTGATTTGTAGTCGCTTCTTCGAACTATCGAATGGGCTTTCGTTCCTGTTCGGATTGTTGTGCGCGCTGGATCCTTGTCAGCTTGTCTGGGAACGGTACGTGATGACCGAAACGTTTAGCCTGCTTGTTTACGTGCTGGTTCTATACTGGTCTCTGAGTTATTTACGGGATCGGCGGCTGTGGCAACTCGCAGTCGTCCAGGCGCTGTCGGTGCTGCTGATTGGCTTCAGGATGAGTTACCTTCTGCTCGTTCAGGGCTGCGCGATGCTATTGCCAATCATTGCGTTTGCACATTGTGCCGTTGCGGTGTTACGCAAGCACTCGGGGACGCGCATGCCCGAGGTACGCGTTCTAACGATCGGGGTAACACACGTGATTGCCAGTATTGCGATGATGTTTGTAATGCATGGTGCCTACAAATATGCGAATGGCCGGCTGAGCCACCGTGAGCCGGCTTATTTGTATAATGCCGGAGATCACCTTGCCGCCATTTGGGCGCCGGCGCTTGAGCCGTCTGACGCTACCGATCGACGGTTCGGCGACATAATTGCCAACGGAGATCAGTTCAAAATCAAAGACCTGCACTCAAGAAATGCTCAACAGTATGGCGAAGGTTTTCTGATTCCTCGCTGGCGCGAAATTGAAAAGAACCGCAAAAAAAACGATCGCGTTTCGCGAGAGACTGCCATCAATGCGTTTCGGCACAGGCCGTTGGAAATTGCGGGGCTAGCTGAGCAAACTTACATGGAATATTGGAATCTCCGGTTGATTTGGAGGTACGCCCGGAACGATCTCGGTTATGGCAAGCTGAAAGATGAGCAACTGAAGACGCTCGCTCAGAGATTCGAATTTCAAACGCTAGACCATCTCCCCGTGCTGCCATATTCATTGTTACAACGGTACTTTCTTGCAGCCTGGCCGTATTACTTCATCGTGGTTGTCTCGCCTTTAGTTTGCGCGTTTGCGCTATGGTTGGGTCGCCATCGCGGATTCGCCTTTCTCTTATTTACCCACGCATCCATCCTGATGATTGTAGTGACGGCTCTCTCACCGCAGGCAAGCATCCGTTACCTGCAACCCGTTTCTCTTTTGACTCTCTTAAGCATCGCCGTTTGTGTTGAGCGATTTGCCACAAAAGCACGGCCGGTGGCGGCACAATCCATTGTTAATTCTGCCTCGATGAAGCAACACATTTAAGGCTGCGCGCCCGGAAGGACTCGAACCTTCGACCTACGGATTAGAAATCCGTTGCTCTATCCGGCTGAGCTACGGGCGCAGATATTCGCGGTTCAAATTAGCGCGTGGTCGGACTATCGCGGGGGACTCTCAACATCGCAAATATCACAGAAGTTGGTTCACCGACAGATTGGCCCGCGCTTGCTGGCGATCTGGTTCACGGGCGATTGCTTGCTACAAAGTTCAGGAAAGTCCCTAGGAAATGCCTTTACACTCTGGCGGGTTGGATTACAGACAGGCGCTTCAAGCAATCGACGACGCTCGCTGAGAACGCATTCGGGGAATTCTCACTGATCGCTGCAGAATACGGCAGCGTCCCCCCATTTTGATTGATCATACCCCCAGAAATACAACGGCTCGTTTTCATTGCGCCGCTGCCGCAGTCTTCCTTCACAGCGACAGCCAGAGCTCGACCGACGCCGGCGCCGCGTCCGGGCGTTCAAGCCTCGAGACTGTGGTGGAAGACCTGGTAGTTGACGCACCGCTACAGGCTTGATAAAACGCTATGGGCGCAGACCGCCGCGTTTGCGTGCTATGGCGAAGCAAGCTTCATCGGCCAATCCCTCTGTCCCATTGCATGAGGTGCTGGAGGCCGAGTTCGCGGTATTGCATGGAAAATTGCCGCCCGAATATCCGAGTTCGACCGAACCCAACACCCGTTTAAAGGCCATCTGGTCGGCGGTGCACGAACTGCCACAAAAGCGCTTCGCGCTTTGCATTTCCGGTGGCGGCATTCGCAGCGCGACATTTGGACTGGGAGTGTTGCAGGGCCTCGCTCGCTGCGGTTTGCTCGACAAGTTCCATTATCTTTCCACCGTGTCGGGCGGCGGATACATCGGCAGTTGGCTGAGCGCCTGGATCAATCGTGAAGGCCTAACAAGTGTGGTCACTCAACTCGCGCATCAGAGCGAGCACACGAGACCCAATCCGGAACCGCTCGAGATTCAGAATCTGCGCAGCTACAGCAATTATCTCAGCCCACGGTTGGGGTTTTTCTCTGCGGATAGCTGGACGCTAGTTGGCACATATTTGCGCAACCTGCTTTTGAACTGGTTGGTCATTATTCCGTTACTCGCCGCGTTTCTCGCGCTGCCGTGGATTTTCAGTTCAATCGTAATGCTGGATCCGCCGCTGCGCACTAACACACTCTTCTGGAGCGGAGCGGCGCTGGTTGCCATTGGCGTCGCTTACATGGGAGTTAATTTACCATGTGGCGGTAATCTCCGATGGAATCAAAAACGCTTTCTGTTGTTCTGCCTGCTGCCGCTATTGCTCGCCTCGATATTCATGACGATCTACTGGGCGTGGTTTAACTATTACGGTCGTGCTCTGATCGCCTGGCCGTTGTTCGGCTTTGGGCAGCCACAGACCTGGGTGCCGTTTCTCTATCTTGGAATAGCGTTGCATATCGTCTCATGGCTGACGTCCTTGCTTCCCGCGCATGGGTTTCGAACATTGGAATTTCTCGCAGTGATCGTCTCTGGTGCAATTGCTGGAGTGCTTCTGTGGTTAGGGGCGCAAAAGTTGTTCCCGCGTCCTGTGATGCAAATGGAATTGTACATTTGCCTGGCTGTTCCCGGTTTCATGGCCCTGTTTTTCCTGGCCATTATGGCGTTCGCCGGAATTTCCAGCCGCTGGACCGACGATTCAGATCGGGAATGGTGGGGACGCGCAACCGGGTGGTTATTTGTAGTAGCTCTCGGATGGCTCATCATCAGCGGGCTGGTCGTCTTCGGACCGCTTTCCTTAAAATGGACGTGGTCGTTCATCACTACTGGAAGTCTCGCAGGACTTCTCACCGTCCTCGGCGGCCGCAGCCCGATGGTTGCGGCGAGCGAAAAAGAACGGGCAACCGCAAGTCCGATCGGCCTCATCTTGTCCAAGGCATCCACGATCGCTGCGATGATCTTTGCTGCGGTCCTGTTGATACTCATCACCGAGGCAACCACATCGGTGATGAAGAAGGTGATTCAGGACTATCACATTAAACTGAGCTACCAGGCGATGCTGAATTCGAACTCGGGGCTGCTCGGTCGTCCTGAGGAATATCTCAACGTGATTTTCTACACGCCGTGGTGGCTCGTGGTTCCGTTCGCAGCGTTACTTTTGGTCGCGGGCGTCGTGATGGCGCGCCTCATCAACGCAAACAAGTTTTCATTGCACGGTATGTATCGTGAACGGTTGATTCGCGCCTATCTCGGCGCATCAAATTCTAACCGGAATGAAAATCCGTTCACGGGATTCGATGAGAACGACAACATCAAAATGCGCGATCTCTGGCGTCAGGAAAAGTTCAACGCCAAACTGATGCCCGTTGTAAATATCGCGCTCAATCTGGTGGCTGGCGAAAAGCTTGGCTGGCAGGAGCGCAAGGCGCAAAGCTTCACAGTCAGCCCATTGCACTGCGGATCATCAGCGATGCATCCAGGCTATCGTTCTACAACCGGCGCGGATGGGAGCGTGTATGGCGGCCCGCAAGGTATATCGCTCGGATCGGCGATCACGATTTCGGGCGCCGCGGCCAGTCCTAACATGGGCTACCACTCATCGCCTTTCGTCACCTTCATCCTGACATTGCTCAATGTGCGGCTCGGCGCTTGGCTGGGAAACCCCGGGCAGGCAGGCGATCACACGTTTTACCTCGGGTATCCCGAGAGCAGTGTGCAGCCGATTCTTGACGAAGCGTTCGGCCTAACGAACGACAAAAGTCCATACGTGTACCTCTCCGACGGCGGCCATTTCGAAAACCTTGGACTTTACGAAATGGTGCTGCGCCGCTGCCATTTCATCGTGATCAGCGACGCAGGCCAGGATCCCGAATGTTCGTTTTCTGACCTTGGTGAATCGGTCCGAAAAATTCGCGTGGATTTTGGGATTCCGATCGATTTCGATCAGATGAATATTTATCCGCGGAGCCAAATCGGCACAGCGAAAAAGAGGGGCTGTAATTGCGCCATCGGCCGCATTCGCTATTCAGCAGTCGACGGTTCCACCGCTCCGGATGGCATCATCGTTTACATCAAGCCGGCGTGTTACGGTGATGAGCCGCGCGACATCTACGAATACTTTAAGAGAAGCGAAACGTTCCCGCACGAGAGCACCGCCGACCAGTTTTTCTCCGAGTCACAGTTCGAAAGCTATCGAATGCTTGGTGCATACACCATGGCAAAACTGTGCGCGGATGGGGACGGCGATTTTCGACGTTTCACCGCAGAGATTCTCAGGACGCACCTGCAGGTTGAACCGCCCGACTGGCTGACAACATTAATCCAAATGCCTTCTACCGATCGCAATGATGCAGGTCCTGCATAACTGGAATTTGCAACGTCGAAGACAGCACCGGCGTTACCAAGCTTCGGTTTGCGCTCGTTGCTCGATCTGCTCCAGACTGGGATCGGTGTTGCTGATCCAACTCCGCGCCTGATTGATCTGCGTTGGATTAACTGGAACCGCTCGCGGAATTTCTTCGCCTCTCGTCACTAGTTCGCCTTCATATTTCACCGGTTTGGCGCGTTTGATGGGAAATTTCCAATGATGTCCGAATTTGTAGAGGGCGTAATACATGGTCTTGGACTCGGTCGCGCCAACCCCGCTGCAACGCATGGCGTAATAAAACATCCGGTCGCAATCCTTCCACGGCCGCTTGTGCTCCCCATACGCGACGTCGTGCAGCACCGAAGCGTTCCGATATTTGCCTTCAAATGGCCCGCCCATGATCGACCAAAGGTACCGCGGAAGGGATGCCCCATCGACGACCGAACCAATCGGCGCGACCCAAACTTCCCCATGCGGATCAGTGTAGCGCAACTCAGTTAACAGCGTCATCGTGCGCCCGTCTGGATTCCACTTCGTCACCGGCTCGCCGTCGTAATGCCCCCATTTGGTTGCACCTGGAATGGTTTGATCGATACCAGGCTCCGCAGCCGCGTTATTCTTTGAAGCGCACCCCGCGAAAACGCTCGCAAACAGAAGAATCAACGCGAACAATTGAATTCGTTTTACGTTTCCCATGAGCAGAAACGTTCATCGCGCAACGCTAAGGATTCAACTGTCAGGTTGGCAATCTCTGATACATGCTGCTCATATTTTTCGACTTTCTCTATTTACGTTTTTCGTGGCGTGAGCCGATTTTTGGCGTCGTTGACTGTTGTCACTGATGGAACCTCGATTATTAAGAACGATCACCGTTGCCGGCGCTCGAATTGTTTACCGTCGAGTCGGAAAGGGGAGGCCACTTTTGGTCTTGAATGGATTCGCTGCGACCAGCTCAGATTGGGACCCGTCGTTCATCGATCGATTAGCGTCTTCTAACGAACTCATCCTGCTGAACAACCGCGGCATCGGCGGCTCGACAGACGATGGTCAGCCATTCGACATCGCGAAGCTGGCTGCTGATGCCGCGCATGTAATGGAGAGCCTCGATATTGAGCGCGCCAACGTGATGGGATGGTCAATGGGTGGCTTCGTCGCGCAGGCACTCGCGTTGAATTACCCAGGTCACGTTGACAAGCTCGTGCTCCTGTCGACGGACGCTGGAGGAATTGAAGCCGATCTGGCCTCACGTGACGTTTGGTCTGAACTCATTAGCACGTCCGGCACGCCTAACGAGCAAGCCCGGCGGTTGTTTTCTCTGCTTTTTCCAACTGATGTCGCCGAATCTTTCTACCGCAAATTTGGGGACGTTCTGGCAGCGGCGCGCGCGCAATTGTCGACGGAGCTCCTGAACCGTCAGGCTGCGGCCATGGATGCATGGCATCAAAACGGCGTCGCCAGTCAGTTGCGAGAGATATCTGTACCGGTGCTCATCGCCACCGGAAAGGAAGACATTGTGATTCCTGCTTCAAACGCCCTGAAACTGGCAAACGCAATTCCCGGCGCCTGGCTTGCCCCGTTCTGTAACGGCGGCCACGGATTCATCGCGCAGTTTCCACAAGCGCTCGCCGATCTAATCAAAAGTTTTCTCGCGGTTAGCACGGTTCGCGACACGGAGTAAAACGAGACGCTAAGCGCCGGCACAATTCGAGCCACGGACCGCCTCCACGAACGCCGCCACTTTCTGCAAATCTTTTCTATTGCTGCCATCGCTCTTATCGGTCTTTGTCTTCGAATCGACGCCTGCTGGATGCGCGATCCGAATAGCCTCCTTAACATTCTCTGGTCCTAGTCCGCCGGCGATGATCGCCGGGATGCGCACGCTTTCGACAATGCGCCGATCGAGTTCCCAGTTGTGTGTCACGCCCAAGGCTCCGATCTGTCGATCGCCGGGTTGGTAGCTGTCGAGAAGAAGCCAATCGGCGATCCCATCGTACGAACGAGCGAGAGCAATGCTGCTGTCGTCAACTACCGGAATACTCCGCATCAGAGACACTTTCGGAAACTCCGCTTTGAGTGTTCGCAATTCCGCTGGTGAGAAATGCTGTGGCGCCGCCCCGAGATGCAAAACGTCTGGCCCCAGCGCGGCGGTGAGCCGTACAACGAGATCCATATCGTGAGAAAGCGACAATGCGCATGCTTTTGACTTTGCGGGAATCGCCGCAAAAATTTCGCGCGCCGTTTCAATTGTTTGTTCGCGCGGAAACGAGCCCTCGCCGACCAAAACACCAATGTGATCGACACCCATCGCACTGAGTGCACCAGCCTCTGCCAGGGTTGTGACTTCGTATATTTGGACAATCATGCCGGGAGCTGAGAATTGCGGCCAAACTATCTAGCCGGCCGGTGTGAACCACGAGAATGCTCGTGCACAGACATGGGTCCATCCATACCTCGTTAGATTCATGGTTGCCACAGTTGCTTCGATCATTTTGTTTGTGGCGACACCGACTCCATTGCCTGCTCGTGTCGCGCTTAACGGTCCTTGTCACTATGGCGATTTCTCGGTTTGTACGAACGGATGCTCGAACGAGTAGAAAGAAATACCCAATCGTGCGATTTGAGACTGAGCCCAATCGGCAGAATCATGCCGATGACGGCTTGCGGCGACCGGGTTTAAAAATACCGTTAAAACCGCGATTGAGGATGCGGCTTCGATGCAATACTTTCAGAGCCGATGCAGGTCGCCTTTTACCAATCTGAATCTGAGCAGCCGCACCCCGGACGGGCACGAGCGATCATCAAAGCGCATCCCGAGGTTCGCGAGTTGATGGTGCGCAATCCGTGGACTGCGCTGATCGCGGTCTCGATTCTGGTGATGCAGACGGCAATTGCCTTCGGCATGGGTCAACTGGGCTTCGGTTATTGGTGGGTCAGTTTGCTAATTGCCTTTTGCGTCGGCGCGTTCGGCAATCATGCCAATTACGTCATCATTCACGATGCCACTCACAATCTAATCTTCCGGAGCCCGAGCTGGAACAAAATGGTCGCCGTCATCGCCGATCTTCCGAATCTCGCGCCGGGTGCGATGGGATTTCGTGTTTATCACTTGAAACATCATTCCCACCAAGGCGACTACGAATGGGACGCGGACTTGGCGAACCATTGGGAGGCTCGCTTGGTCGGCAATTCATGGTACCGCAAAGCCATTTGGCTGATGCTGTTTCCGTTTTTTCAGGTAACGCGTCCGCCGCGACTTAAGGCGATCAAAATGTGGGACCGCTGGTTCTCAATCAATCTTGCATGCGCAATCGCGTATGATATTGCGATCGTTTATTTCTGCGGTTGGCCTGGATTTCTTTATCTGGTATTCGCGTTCTTGTTTTCCATTGGGCTGCACCCGGTGGGGGCACGCTGGATTCAGGAGCATTACACGTACGATTTCGACCAGGAGACGTTCAGTTACTATGGACCGATCAACCTGGTGGCGCTGAACATGGGCTATCACAACGAGCACCACGATTTACCATCGATCCCGTGGAACAATCTGCCGAAGCTGCGCGCCATAGCGCCGGAGTTTTACAACAATCTGAAGTACCACTCCTCGTGGAGCCGCCTTCTCTTTCAGTTCGTGTTTGATAAGCGATACAGTCTCTATTCGCGTGTGGAGCGAATGAGGCAAAAGGACCGGTCGAACAGGACTTCATACATAACGAGCCATGTAACGGGTAATCTTGATCTGAGTGCCCGCCCCATTAGCTTTTAGCCATGGCGCAGCAACGGGACCAGGCAACATCGCTCTCAAAGCCGCCCCTTTACGTCTCCACGAAGAACGAAACGGTGCGGATGTTCGACAGCGATTTCATGGAATTCTTTTCGCGCGTCCATCCATCGATTCCGTTGATTCTCTACCTGCCTGTCGTCGGATTTATGCTGTACCTGTCACTTTGGCGTCACGGACTTCCGGCGATTGTGGTGGCGGGGTTTTTCCTGCTCGGCATGCTCCTCTGGACGCTGCTCGAATATCTAATCCACCGTTACATTTTCCATTACGAACCGAAAAGCCGCGTAGGAAAACGGCTCCACTACATCATTCATGGAGTGCACCACGATTATCCAAACGACGGGAAAAGGCTTGTTATGCCGCCGAGCGTCAGTGTGCCGCTCGCATTTCTTTTTTACGGCGTATTCCTGCTAATCTTCGGGCGCTTTGTGTCGAGTGCGTTTGCAGGCTTGGTATTTGGCTATGTCTGTTACGACATGTTGCATTATGCGACCCACCATTTTCCCGTGAAACGCGGCGTACTACTCTGGCTGAAACAGTATCATCTTCGCCATCATTACAAAGATGATCACGTCGGCTACGGCATCAGCTCGCCGTTGTGGGACTACGTCTTCGGAACGACGCGGAAGTGAGTCCAGAGGACGAAGCGGGGCACGGCTTCCTCGCGATTCGCGGCGGTATGACGGCCGAGAAGTCGGTTTCTACTAGCCGGATCAACCATACAAAACAGGCTGTCCACGAGCGGTAAGTCACCGCATCAAAAATCTTGTCCTGAAATCCGAACCCCGCTAGATTGGCTGCCCCGACACGGAACCCGGCTGCATGCGGATGCGGCGGACAACTTCGTAAGGAATCTGTGAAACACAAAAGCTCTGAAATTTGCCGGGACGCGCCTTCCGTTGAGACGGGAGCGACCGAAAGGCAGTTTATCACTTGATGAATCCGGACCCGGCAAAACTCAGTCTGAGTAATTTTCTGGCCCATGAAACGAGCGATCCGCTCGAGCCGCCCCCCGGATTCACCCATTGGATGCGACAGGCCACGTTCGCGGTGGAACTTTATGAACCGGAGCTGCTCGCCAGTGCCGACGCACGCACGACAATCGATTACAACGGTCGACCGCGCTCGGTGATCAACCTTTGTTCCTACAATTATCTGGGGTTGGCAAATCACCCCGAAGTCATCGCCGCAGCGCAGGAAGCGTTGAGGACGCACGGTCTCGGCGCATGCGGTTCGCCCATGCTTTCCGGCATGACCGATCTGCACCGCGGGCTTGAGCGGCAGGTGGCAAAATTCCTCGGTCGCGAGGACGCCATGCTTTTTAACAGCGGATTTGGCGGCGCGCTTGGAACCATCTCTGGTTTGCTGCGCAAAAACGACGTAGCGATCCTGGATAACCGCTCGCACTTGAGTTTGCGCGACGGCGCGTCGCTTTCGCGATGTCGGGCAGACAAATTCGAGCACAACGACCCGGTGTCGCTCGATAAAGCGCTGGCGCGCAAACAAGCTCGGCGCCAGCTCGTGGTGATGGAAGGAATTTATTCCATGGATGGCGACTTCGGGAACCTGCCAGCGTTGCTTGATGTCGCAGAATTGCACGGCGCGAGTGTTTTTGTCGATGAAGCACACTCGATGCTCGCTTGCGGCGAACACGGTCGCGGTGCCGCGGAAAAATTCGGAGTGGAAGATCGCATCCCGCTTGTTTACGGCACATTTTCAAAAGCTTTCGGCGCGCTCGGCGGATTTGTCGCCGGCCCGAAGGAGACCCTTCGCTACCTGCGTTTTTACGCGCACCCGTATGTTTATTCGTGTGCTTTGCCGCCCGTCGTGGTGGCCGCGATTTCGAAAGCGCTGGAGATCGGAATGCGCGAGCCGGAGTTACGCAAAAAACTTTGGGAGAACGCCGATTATTTTCACGCGCAACTGCGCAACATCGGTATCGATACGGGAACATCGACGACCTATATCATGCCGCTGGTAATCGGGGACCGGGAACGCATGTACCGGTTAGGCCACGAATTGCGAAGGCGCGGGTTGTGGGTCGCGCCGGTCGATTATCCAGCGGTGCCGCAAAACAAGATTTGTTTCCGGGCTTGCGTGACCGCTAAACATACCCGCATCGATCTCGATGAAGCACTCAACATTCTCGATGACACGCTCAAAGCGGATTCGAAAATTAAGGCAACCACGTTTCGATTGCGCTGCAAAATGTCCGAGCTGGCGACGAGGATGAGTTCTTAATGCCGGCAGAAGTGGTTAACACGGCAGCTCCCAGGATCGAATCGACTTTCAAAGCGCGCGAAGTCGAAGGAATCCTGGATCTTCACTTTTACAGGCCAATAGGGTTCCGCCTGGCTGGGCTTTTCGCGCAGCTGAAGATGACTCCGGCGACCGTAAGCTTGCTGGCCGGAATCTTCGGCGTCATTGCCGGACATCTTTATTTTTACCGTAACCTGGGCATCAACATCGCCGGCATGATTTTTCACGTCTGCGCGAATGCGCTCGATAATGCCGACGGTCAGCTTGCACGGTTAACCCGGCAGGAAAGCCGCAATGGGCGGATTATTGATAGCGTTGCTGATCACTTGGGATTCGCGAGCGTTTATATTCATCTTACGCTTCGCTGTGCTTTTGCGGGTGCTTCACCAGCGATCTGGCTGTTAGGGCTGGGCGCGGCGATCAGTCACGCTTTGCAAGGCGCGGCGGCTGATTACTATCGCACTTCATTCCTCTACTTTGCGGATGGAGCGCGCGCCGACTTAGACTCATCTTCTGTACTGCGCGCTGACTATCGTAAGTTGAGTTGGCGTGGGCGAGCATGGGACAAGCTTCTTCTCGCGCTCTACGTGAATTTCACCCTTCAACAGGAAATGTTCGCGCCGAGTCTTAAGAAACTCCGTGAGACCGCAAATATAGCGTTGCAGGGCCGGATTCCCAGCTGGTTGGAACAGCGCTATCGAGATGCTGCCGGTCACATGCTCAAGTGGTGGCGTCTGTTAATGACCAACACGCGCATGCTGGTTTTGTTCGTTGTGTTATTTCTTGGGCAGCCGGTCTATTACTTTTGGTTCGAACTTATCCCTCTGAATGTGCTGTTCGTTTATCTAATCGTGCGTCAGGAAA
Source organism: uncultured Verrucomicrobiae bacterium (assembly GCA_963805485.1). Taxonomy (GTDB): domain Bacteria; phylum Verrucomicrobiota; class Verrucomicrobiia; order Chthoniobacterales; family UBA10450; genus Udaeobacter. The sequence continues at coordinate 637,484 of CAWDUN010000004.1, forward strand.
CAATGGCTAAATCGCTGGAGCGACTCCTGATGACGCAGCGACGTTCGGCGTAAATTATTCTGTCATGTTAAGCGGAGCGAAAAATCTCTGACGAATTCCATGGACGTTCGGTACAGATGCGATCAGAGATTCTTCGCTTCACTCAAAATGAGAGTGCGGAATTATTTTACTCTTTAGCGCGTTGAATATCGAGGTTTCAGAGGTGACTTCGCGCCGTGAGCGCGACGCCTTCATCAAATTCCAGTGGGAAATTTATCGCGATGATCCCGCGTGGGTGCCGCCCCTGATCATAGAACGTAAAGCGTTCCTTGATCGCAAACATCATCCTTTTTACCTGCACGGTGACGCCGCTCTATTCCTGGCGCGCAGAAACGGGAAGATCGTAGGCCGAATCATGGCCAGCGACGATCCGAATTACAATTCGTTGCACCAAACAAACACTGGTTGTTTCGGTTTGTTTGAGTCTATCGACGACAGGGATGTAGCCACCGCTCTCTTCGAGGCTGCGGCGAATTGGCTTCGAAAGAAAGGCCGCGCCGAAATGATGGGCCCGATTGACTACTCAACCAATTACGTCTGTGGGCTGTTGATCCGCGGTTTCGAATTTCCGCCCACAATATTGACCGCGCACAACCCGCTGTACTACCGCGAGCTGATCGAGAGCTGCGGTTTCACAAAAGCCAAAGATTGGTACGCGTGGTGGTTCGCTGATCCCTCGAAGGCCGTTGCACAGTTGCGACGGCTCGCGACACGTTACCAGCGTGGCGGGTCTGTCACCATTCGTTCGGCAAATCTGAAAAACATTCCCGAGGAGAGCAGACGACTTCGTATAATTTATAACCAGGCGTGGGCAAAGAACTGGGGTTTTGTGCCTTTTACAGAACCGGAGATTCAGTTCATGACTAAAGAACTAAAGCCGCTATTAATGCCGGGTTTTGGCTGGGTCGCCGAGGCTGCGAATCAGCCTGTTGGATTTGCGCTCGGTCTACCCGACATCAATGTGGTCTTGCGCAATCTCAATGGGCGGCTAACACGATTTGGCTTGCCGATAGGTTTATTTAAACTCCTGCTTTACAAGAAGCGCATTCAAAAGGGGCGTCTGATTGCTTTGGGCGTAATTGAAAAATACCGCCGCGCCGGAATTGCGGAGATGCTTGTATTGCGCGTGATCGAGGAGACTATGATCAAGCGCGGGATCACTGGTGAACTGAGCATGACGCTCGAAGATAATTTTATGATCAACCGCTTCCTCGAAGCGATCGGCGCGGAGCGCTACAAAACCTATCGCATCTACAGCAAATCGCTCGCTGGACTGAGCTAAGTCACTGTCCACACATGGTTTTTTGACTTGCCAAGCCTGTCCTACGAAGTTACGCGAGTAGCCAGCGAACGCTGAGTCCCTACGACTGCCTGATCTAATGAGTAAGCCACAGGATGGTTTTGTTTCACGATTTCTGAATCGGCCCATTTCGAGCCGCATAACACGTTTCGTTGTTGAGTTCCCCATTCATCCCAGCGCGTTCACGGCGTCCATTTTTGTTTTGCCGCTAGCCGCGGGCGCATTTCTTTTGCGCGGCGATTATGTCAGCATTCTTATCGGTGCGGCGATATTTCAGGTGTTCAGTATCCTTGATGGCTGCGACGGCGAGATTGCACGCGCCAGGAATTTAGAATCAAAATTCGGCGAACGTTTGGACAATGTTTGCGATTTCCTTGGCAGCCTTATCTACGTCGTGGCGCTTGGGATCGGGCTTCATCGTTTCAAAGAAGGAGTCGCGTGCGCGCTGCTAATTACGGCCAACGAATTCGTTTTGCGATGGGGCACCGGCGCAAAACGGCTGGCGTCGGAAGACTTTCACGAGTCGTTTTACTCAAGGCATCATGGCATGATTGGTCATTCCGGCCTGCTCGATTTGGGGGAACGATTTGTGTGGTGGCTGTTTCAGCTGACCAAGCGGGACATCGCGATTTTCTTTTTCCTCATATTGGCGCTGCTGAATCTCGGCAGCTGGATTCTCCACCTTTGGACGATTGCTGCCGGCGCGAGCCTGACAATCAGCGCAATTGCCACGGCAAGGGCTGCTAACAGCCGTGGCAGCGCTATCGGCCCGAGCCGCGGTCGTGATTTTGGCTCTCAGCCGGAAATGACCTCGGATCTTAGCTAGCCGAACGCAGAACGCGCCAATTGGCGTCGTGCTCGGCGTGTGGCAAAACTCGCGGAAGTTGAAGACCGGGAGACCTGAAACTTTGGGCGCAGATCAGATGCCGAGCCCTCGGGCGATAATATTTCGCTGAATCTCCGATGTTCCAGAGTAGAGCGTGCTGCCGATTGAGTCGCGCATTTCCCGTTCGAGTCCGAGTTCGGTCAGGAATCCCGCGCCTCCATGCACCTGAATCGCGTCGAAGCACGATTTCACAAAAGATTCCGAAGCGTATAGCTTGGCAATGGCGGCATCCATCCCTACAGATTTATTGCTCTGCATGAGCCAGGCAAATTTATAGATGAGCAGCCTGGCGGTTTCATAGCGAACCTTCATATCAACAATTCGATTGGCGACGGACTGAAATTTTCCAATGGGTTGGCCAAATTGTTTGCGCTTCCGTGCGTGCTCCACGCAGCGTTCGAGCTGGCGTCGCATCGTTCCTAGGCAAGTCGCGAGAATGCATCCCCGTTCCCACGTCATCGAACAGTGGAACATCTCAGCTCCGCGACCTTCTCGGCCGAGCAACGCGCTATGCGGCAGACGGCAGTCGTCCAGCGCCAATTCGGCCATGAGAGCTGTGCGCAAACCCATTTTATCTTTCTTTGGCCCTGTGCTGAGTCCCTTTGTTCCTTTCTCGATAACAAAGGCGCAGATGCCGCTTGCGCGCAGTTTGGGGTCGAGCGTCGCATAGATAACGAACAGATCAGCGACTGGAGCATTCGTAACAAAAATTTTCCGGCCATTCAACGTGTAGCCACTTCCATTTTTCACAGCGCAGGTTTGCATTGAGAACGCGTCCGACCCAGCCTCCGGCTCGCTTGTCCCGTTTGCACCAATCAAACTACCATCGCACAAACCGGGAAGATATTTCCGTTTCTGCTCCTCGGTCCCGTACATCAGCAACGGAATGGAAGTCGTCCACATGTGCGCATTGATCGCGAAAAGTAACCCTTGATCCGAACCGCCGAATCCCAGGGCCTCCATCATTGCGATCGTAGTTATAGGATCCGAGCCGCGGCCCCCGTACTCCTTTGGGATCGGCATTCCCTGCACTCCAAAAGCAGCACATTTTTGCCAGCCATTGCGGGAAAAAGTTTGGCTGGCATCGCGTTCGATCATGCTTTCGTTTAGCTCTCTTCGAGCGAACTCAATGGCCGCCTCCTGCATGGCTTGCTGTTCAGGTGTTAAATCGAAATCCATGATTTGTTCAGGTAGGACTAACTAAATCCGAGGAAATCTGAAACCCGCCGCCCCTCCGGATCGTCCCTCACCTTAAATTCTTGAGTTTCTGATAGTCAATCTTGTCTGTCGAAGTCTTCGGCAACGATTCAAGCAAGCAGAAGCCGTCGGGAACCATGTAGAGCGGCAGGTTCTCGGAACAGAACTTTTTCAGCTCGATAATCGACAACTTCGAGCCGTCGCGTGTACTGGTAAATGCCTTGATCGCGACGCCGTCGATGTCTGGAAAGGCCAATACGGCGGCTTCTTTAATAGCCGGGTGCCGATAGAGCGCTACCTCGATCTCCTCCAGTTCAATTCGATACCCGCGCTTCTTGATCATGCGATCCCGCCGTCCCAGAAATTTGTAATTTCCGTCTGGGAGTTCGACGACAATGTCGCCTGTCCGATACCAGCGCGTGTCGCGGTCGGGCAAGAACGCTTTGGCAGTATTTTCCGGCAAGTTCCAATAGCCTTGCATCACACTAGGTCCAGCGATGCATAACTCTCCCTCGCCTCCCCTTGCGACCTCGGCACCGGCTTCGTTGACTACCAGCGGCTCGCAGTAGGGATGACACGCCTTGCCAATGGGAACAGGTTCAGCTTGAGACTCCGGAAGTAAACGCGGCACCTCGTAAAACGTGCAAACGTTAGTTTCCGTCGGACCATATAAGTTGAAATAACGAGGATGCAGCCACAACGATTTCAATAGCTTTAGGTATTTGATCGGAAACACCTCGCCGGCGAATAACACAAGTCTAAGGGGCGAATAATCGTGTTGTTCCAGTTTTCCGAACTGTGCCAGCAGGCTGAGAATCGATGGAGCGGAATACCAGACGGTAATCTTTTTATCAGCAACCCACGATGCCAGTCGCGTCGGTTCCTTGCCCAGTTGTTCCTCAACCAGTACTAGTGTTGCGCCGTGTTTGAGCGATAGGTAAACGTCGAGGATCGACAGATCGAAATGTAACGGCGCATGAGAGGAAAACCGATCGTATTCGTTCGGTTGAAATACGTCGGAGCACCAGTCGATAAAGCAGCTAGCATTACCGTGCGACAGCATAACACCTTTCGGGCGACCGGTTGAGCCCGAGGTATAAAGGATGTAGGCGAGCCGCGACGGATCGGCCGCCGCACTAGGTGCGGAGGGCACCGCGTTAACAGCGTCCAAGTCGTCCAGAGCTTTGATGAGCGGCGCTCCGGCTCCGATTCCGTCGATCACAACCATTTGTGGAGCGAAGCCGAGTCGGCTGAACTCTGCGTTGAGGGCCTTCACCAGCCGCTCCTCAACGATCACGACTTTAACGGCACAGTTATCGAAAATATACGCGTTGCGCGAGACAGGGGCTGTTGAATCGGCGGGGACGTACGCGGCCCCTGTCTTCATGATGCCGAATACTGACGCGATTGCATCAGCCGACTTCCGCATACAGATGCCGACGCGGTCGCCAGGCCCCACACCCATCACCCGTAAGTGGTCGCGCAATCTATCTGAAAGATGTGCCAGTTCAGTATACCGGATGCTTCCGGTTTCGGATTCCTCGACAGCGACATTATCTGGAAACCGTGAAGCAGAAACATCGAGAAGGTGATGCAGCGCTCTGGTATTCGTCATTGTCATTTTGCTGTTATACCGACTCTCTTAGTCTTGATAAATTAATACTCCGACGATCTGGGAAGTCTGTTGCCAACATGTTGTGCATCTTTTCATCGTGCAAAACGGTTAGCTCCAGAGGCGCCATGTTACTTATCTTTGGGCATCGCCCCAGGAAATTTAATCGTCACACAAGCGGTGTAAGCGCGATTTATCCTGGAGTTAAGCTTTCTTCGAAACTACAAATCGCTCGATGTCCGACAAGGTGTTGAGGTTCTCGACTACGGCCTCATGCGGTTGAATGACAATATCAAACTGATTCTCCAGGAAGGTTACCACCTTGAGGACAGCGATGGAATCAAGGATTCCAGTCGTCACCAATGGTGTAGTATCAGTTAATGCTGCAGGATCTTCTCCTGGCAAGTATTCGCCAAGTATGAATGTCTTTACGGTACTTTTGATATCTTCCGGATTCATAAAGGATTTTGGATTAGCACGTCTGTCTGGGTGCCGTTCCAAGTCGTTACGGTGTTTGGAGAAGGGGACACTGGCTGTATGCTCGAAACAGAAAAAAGTAGTGGCACAAGGCCCTCGTACAGCTTGTCAGCTAGCAGCCGGTGACCGAGCTCGTTGGTGTGCTCGTCCCACTTCGCGACGATCAACCTGTTGCGGTCCGCCACCGAATCAAAGGCTGGAGACAAGTCGATGACCTCGAGCCCGGCAGCACGGGCCAGCCGGACTGTTTCCCTGCGGCAGGCGGGTTCCACTCCCCCAAAGTCCATCGGAGCCGGTCGGTAGATAACCAGCGAGTGGATGCCGCGCTGCGTACACTGCTGTGCAAATCGGCGGAATACCCACTCTTGTATTTCGGAAACGTATGGGAGCAGGCGTCGTTCAATCGCAGCATCAGGCATTTGCCCATTGACACCGGCCTTCCTGACGATCCCATCCAGGAAGTCGCGGTAACTCCGAGGCGGCTCAATTCCACGAGTCAGGCACTTTCTCAAGTGTTCGACAAGAAACTGCTGATCAACGGCGGCAACCGACATCATCGCGGCATCGGGCTGAAGCTCGAAGCCGATCCGCTCAAGCCGCAGCAACATTTGAAGAACACAGTCGCCACCAGTGGACATGTTTAAAATCTCGTAGCGCGCATAGTGAGTGTCTGGGCAGTGACGATTCAAACGGTCTTCGACGAGGTTTTCGTACGTTTGATCTTCCTTCACCCCAGTGCCTACATCATGGGACACGCCCAACAAAACCATCCGGTAGGTGTTCGGTGGTTTGAGCTTTTGGTAATCGCGGTCGCGCATCCCGAGGCGGTTCGATGTTACTGGCATGCCTCCTAAGATTGTGGACACCGATGGTACGATTTCCTTCATCAAAAAATCAGACCGCTGACGATAAAACACTTTTCGACCTGCATTCCATCCCTCAGGCTCTTGAGCATCATGGCACCGCCAGTCATCCATCCGGCCCAGGTCGAGCTCCTCATAGTAGCCACGGCGCTGCAAGGCGAGATCGTGAGCATTCAATACGTCGCCATGGAGACGCGCGATTAAGTCCTTGGTCCCTGGGAGTGTCCAAGTAGCCACTGACGGCCCAGCCACGAGACATATCGAGCCAACCGTAACTGCAACCGTTGACCGCCAGAAGTGAAACGGCGCGCCGGTTGCTTGGGTCCCGCGCCCTTCGGAGGTTTCTCGGCTTGATTGCCCCCATAACATCCCGCATACGCAGACTAGAGCCAAGACGACGAAGATAATGGCGATTTCACGCCATGTTGGTTTGCAGGCAACATCCATTAGTGACTGAAACTCCGCCCAGGATTGACATGACCAGTAAGCCCAGAGAAGACACATGCCGCAAAAGACCGCGCTTGCCTGTAATCCAAACATCAACCGGGCGCGCACCGTGAAATGCGATGGCGTAAGCGCTCGCCTCCGACCGTGCGTTGTCTCATAAATTGCGGTGACCAGCACAAGGACGGCGAGGATCATCCAGAAAGAAAAATCTTTCCAGTCAAACAGCAGCTTGCCGCGAATCCAGAACCATTGCCATGAGTGCAGCAGCCAGGTGGCAAGAAAGGTGACCATCGTTGCTACTGACATCGCCCACAACGTTCCCATTTTCCGCAACTTGAAATGAGTGGGATAGAAGAACAGCTTCATGACGAAGTCTTTCCAATAGATGTTAATGCGGCGCCAGAAATCGGTGAAGCTTGTGGCGAGGTAATATAGATGGTGGGTTTCGGGAAGATTAAAGCCAAACATGTGCAGCAGACCCACAATGAGGTGGAAGGTGCCCGATACACGCAGGTATAACAGGAACATGCCCAGCATGAATCCAGCGGCATCCAGTGCAGACGTAAGCTTGGAAACATCCAAGGGCGCATACTCATAAACGATCCGATACAGCAGTAACTGAAATATCCCACGGAACATCCACTTGAGTCCCGTTTGATAAACTCGCGGCCAATCTTCGTTGTAGTACGTGGAGCAAAAAGTCTTGTAGTCCACTACCGGAAATAGCGGGAAGCAAACGTTCGGTAACAGAAAGAAGTACCGATATCGCTCGTGAGAGGCTGAAGGGCGCTGTCTGATGCCTCAGGTCATACAGATAGCTTATCAATCGAAACATGAACATGGAGCCGAGAACGACCCACATCTCGGTAACGTCAGGAAACCATTGACTATGCGCCCGCAGAAAGGCAAGCCCAGCGCCGGCGACCGCCAACAACCCGATCCGAGCTCCAAACTGAATCGGAAGATGAGAGATGCCGATCAGACCCAGTCCAATCCCGATAACTGCTAAACCTGGAACCAGGTAATATAGAAGACCAGACGTTGTGATCTTGCCAGTTACCCACGCCGCCCCCACGTTAGGGCCCAAATGACCCAAACCGGTTATGACTGCCAAAAGCGATAGCATCGCAAAGAACGGAAGGCGAAACCGCGCGGGCAGAAAGTGGTGTATGACGAAACCGACAAGTGCCAACCACATCAATCGGGCCAATAATTGGGTCTCAAGCTGCCAGCTGTCTATGGCGACTACAATCAATGCAAACTGCGCAGTGATGGCTAAAAATTGAGCCGATCTGCTCCAGTTAGAGGCCGAAAGTCGTGGTACGGCTTGCTCCGCCGCTGGCACGACCGTTGTCACGTCAGGTCTATACGTTTTGTTTCCGCCAACATAGGAGTGTCGTGCAGCAAGTCGCCCTAATCTGGACGCCAAAGGAGTCGCCTCGTTTTTGTAAAGGCGATCGTGTCAGGCTGGCTTTTGAGGCGGCCCAATTTCGAAACGAAGTTTCATTTGGAGTTTGAGGGGTTCAGGCAAGCGCGCTCGGAGCTGTCTCTTGGTGTATCGATGTCAGGTCAATGCGTGCTCCGTGCGTTTAGCCATCTCCTTTTCTGCGTGCTGCAACATTTGCGGAGTATCGACGTCCTGCCACCAAGCGGTGCCGATGTCGATAGCGCGGACCTTGTCATCAGCCGCCATTATCCGAACTCCGTCAGCCAAACTGCAATCGCGCCCCCCAATATTGGACTTCGCGCGTTCGAGATAATTAAAGATTTCGAGGGAACAAACGAACAAACCAGTATCAATGGCATCGAACTCTCGCAGATGTTTACCGATACCGGTGACCATGTTTCCGCGGGTTTGGACTTTCATCGCGTCGTCTAAATCGAAAATGGAATCGAGTTTTCGATCTACAGCGATGTTGAGGAAACCCGGTTCAGAAGAATCAAGCAAATGATCGACAATGGCACCGTCGAAAAGGTGGTCGCTCATCGCGAGCAGAAACGGAGCGCTGACGTGACCTGCTGCTGCAAGGAGCGAGATGCCATTTTGTTTTTGCCAGTCACGATTCATGATGAACGACGCGGTGATGTGTGAAGGAATTAACTGCTTTGCCTCTGCGATTACCCGTTCGCTTTCGTAACCGACCACGAAACGGATGGTGTTAATACCTGCACAGCTTACCGCCTCCAGTGTGTACGACAGCAATGGTCGGCCAAGCAGCGGCACAAATGGCTTCAGGCAGTTGTTATCCGCTCCACGCAGCCGCGAGCCCTGGCCAGCGATTAGAATGACAGCTTCGGAAATCCTAGTCATAAACGAGCCATTTTTGTCAGGGAAGCTGTCAGCTTCCCCTACAGGGATCAATCCGTCATATACCGTAATACCTTTTCAGTCCCCAAATTCGGAGACGCTGTGGGAGTAACTTGAAGATGAGCGGCGCGATTTTGGATTCAAACGCGTTTCCCACAGTTACTCTGGGCGGCGGCTCGAGCTCTTGGATCAGTTTGACAACCCGCAGCGCAACTAACTCCGGGCCCGGCGCATTTTTCATGTTTCGTTCAACTACTTCCCACGTTCTGGCGATCCGTGCGTCAGCATCATCGACATTGCGACTGACAATCACGCTCTGGTTAAATTCGGTGCGAATGTCGCCGGGTTGCAGATCGACGATCCGCACCCGCGGATGAGCAAACTCAAGCTGAATAGACATGGTAAAACTTGCCAGGGCGGCTTTGGCGGAGTTGTAAGCTCCCATGAACGGCACTGGAAGCCGGGAAGCTAGCGAGGTGACGTTGATGATCAAACCTTCCCCGCGAAGACGCATATGCCGCAAGGCAAGCTGCATCAGTTGGATTTGACCGAACACGAGAATTTGAAACTGGTTCGTGATTGTTTCGGTGGAAAGGAGCTCGGCCGGCCCGAAATGACCGGCGCCGGCGTTGTTAATCAACACGTCGAAATGACCGGCTTCCGCGAGTGCAGCGTTGAAGGCCTCCTCAATTGAAAGCGGGTCGTCCAAATCGAGGCGCACTGCATGCAACTGTGTCATCCTTGGGATTCTTTCAAGGTTGCGCGAGGTGCCCCAAACCTCGTGACCCTCAGCGATGAGTTCCTTTGCAATGGCGAGACCAATACCCGAACTCGCTCCGGTGAGAAAAACGCTTTTCATAAACGGTTTCGCGATAAGCCAAAAGCAGCGACACAGATAATTGAGGAACGTTTCAAAACAACCAGCGGCCAACTTGCAGGATTACCAGGTGATAGCGAGAATTAACGGGCAGATTCATAACTGATCGCGCGACTCAGCGATTTCGTACCGCAGCGCGCGCGATTTCATCCAGCGAATTGCCAGCAAATCACGGAACGATTTAAATAAGCGATTCCAGACACCATAATGACTGGTTCCCGAGAGTCGCGGGTTCGTCGAGACCGGAATCTCGATCACGCGAAACCCTTCCATTTTGATCAACGTGGGGAGGAACCGGTGCGCGCCATTGAAAAACCTCACGTTCGCGATGCATTCGCGCTTAAATGCACGATACGTGCAACCGGCATCGCTGATCGTTTCGCCGGATAGTTTGTTGCGGACCCAGTTGGCAATGCGCGAAGAAACAATTCGAATCCAGTTGTCTCCGCTTTTCCGCGTTGTGATTCGTGTGCCACAGACGCAATCAGCATCTTTGAGAGCGTCAATCATTGCCGGAAGATCCTTCGGGTCATTTTGCAAATCGGCATCCATGGTCGCGATGTATCGGCCGCGGGCGAGTTGCATCCCGGCCCAGCTCGCGGCCGACTCGCCACAATTGCATTTGAAACGCTGGATACGTAATCGCCGATCATCTGCGGAAAGCTGCTTCAAAATACTCCATGAGTTGTCGGTGCTGCGATCATCGGTAATCACGACTTCAAAATCCAAAGCAAGCGGGTCCAACGCGGCGTGAATTGCTGAAAGTAGCGGCTGTAAATTGTCCTGTTCGTTATGACACGGAATAACCAGACTTATCTCCGGTGCCTTCATTGCTCGCGGAAAAATTGCAGGATTGCGTCGCATACATAATCGACGTCATCCAAGGGCAGTTCTCCGTAAATCGGGAGCGAGAGAATTTCCTTCACCGCGGCTTCGGTCTGCGGCAGCGTCGGCAAATCAGAATACATTTTAGTAATGGCCGGCTGCTGGTGATTCGGCACAGGATAATGAATACCTGTGCTGATTCCTTTGCTCCGCAAATACTCCGCCAATGCGTCGCGCCGTTCCGTCCGGATGACATACATGTGGTAAACGGCACGAGCCCATTCTTTTTCGGGAGGGGTTCGGAGGACTGCGGTCAGACGCTCGGTGTATCGAGCAGCGACTCGCCGCCGATGTTCGTTTAACTCCGAGAGTTTTCGCAGTCCGACGCGGCCGATCGCCGCCTGAATTTCGTTGAAGCGCAGATTGTAACCGACCAGTTCGTGGACGTACTTGGTTTTGCGACCATGGTTTCGCAGCATTCGAAGTTTGTCCGCGAGCGCGGCATCGTTCGTTGTAATGCAGCCGCCATCGCCCATGACGGTGAGGTTTTTTGAAGGAAAGAATGAAAATGCTCCCGCGACGCCCATTGAGCCGACGCGTTTCCCGTCAAATCGCGCGCCTTGCGCCTGCGCGCAATCTTCGATTACCCACAGATGATGTTTCTCCGCGATTCTCAACACGCGATCCAAATTTGCAGGATGACCGTAAAGATGAACCGGGAGAATTCCGACGGTTCGCGGGGTGATCGCCGCCTCGATTAGATCGACATCGAGGCAGTAAGTTTCGTCGATGTCGATGAAGACGGGCTTCGCGCCCCAATGCATCATCGGTTCGATCGATGGAAACGCAGTATGCGATGGCACGAGCACCTCATCGCCAGGCTGAACTCCCATGGCGTGATGGAGCAGGAAAACAGCCGCCGTCCATGACGAACAGAGAACCGCTTGTTTGGTGCCGGTGTGATCGGCCAATTCAGCTTCGAAGGCGTCACACTCTTTGGTTAAAATGTACGACCCCGATTCAAGCACGCGCATCGCGGCTTCTCGGATTTCTTGGTTCAGAAAAACGCGCGAAAGCGGGATTTTTTTCATCGCTCCGCTTCGGCGATTTCGATCCATGCGCCGGTTCTGGCCGATTCGAGCGCGGCCTCCACTACCCGAATAGCTTGAAATCCTGCCCATCCATCAACCAATGGGCGGCTGCGCTTCTCGATCGAGTTAATGAAGGCTGCGAGCTCGGCTCGAAGTGGTTCCTCGGGTGGAAATTCAAGCTGATTCACCGCGCCCTCCAACGCCTTAATGGAAGAGCCGTCTGAGATGTGCCGATTTTCCAAAATTTTGATCTTGTACTGGGCGACGTTGTAGTCACAGACGGCAGAGGATTCGTCGCCAATAATCATTACTTCGCGCACCTTTCCCGGTGTATGATAGCCTGCTTCTACCGTCGCACGAATGCGTGAGCCGTCAGCCTGATCATATTCCAGGACAATAAGAGATTCGTCGTCCATTCCTCGCCCGAGAAAATCATCCAGTACCGCATGAATTCGCCGCGGCATGCGATCGAGAAAAAAATTGAACAGGTCGATGAAATGAATGCTATCGGCAAAGGTCACACCCGTGTCTGAACGAGGACGTTTGAGGCCGGTGAACTTCGCGCGCAGTATTTTGATTCGGCCAAATACGCCCTGCGCGATCGCGTCGCGCAGCCAAAGCGATGCGGGATCAAATCGAAAAATGTGTCCAACTTGCAGGATTAAACCGGCCCGCTCCGCTAGCTTTGTCAATTCTTTTGCCTCAGCCGAGACGAGACTGATCGGCTTTTCAACGAAGACGTCTTTCCGCATTTCCAGCAACTCACGGCAAGTTGCAAAATGGGCGGGGGCTGGTGTTACAACTACCGCGGCGTCGATCTGAGAAAAGAGCGTGCGTGGATCCGCACTCCAGTGGTCATCCGGAAGGCCCGCCGAATTGGTCCGGCTTTCGTCGATGTCGCTCACGAAAAGCTCCACCGGCATGGATTGTAAGATGCGTAAATGATTTACGCCCCATCGCCCAAGGCCGATAAGAAGAATGCGCTTCCTCGCCGTCGTCATGGTTCGGACAATGGTGTCGCGCGCGTCACTGAGTCAAGAACGCCTGAGAGCCTTACCACGGCGAGATCTTTCACCTTGAAGAAAACCGAGAACTCTTGCGAGCCCGAATCGGCGCCAAGGCAAAGCCGAGATTCACCGTAATCAGCCATTCGGGGAATTAGGATGCTTAAACGGAGTAAAACCTCGATCGACTGCTTGCGACCAGAGCAAGACCAAACCGCGCGATACGAACGTCGATTCAAACGTGTGCGAACCCGCTGCGAGAAACCGCGCGCCATTGTAACGGATTCCATCAAGCGTACCCGACACCTCTTCGTTAGGGGAAATGATTTCGTAGGATGTGGGAATTATTACTTCGAACTCGCACCGACTTGGATTGGTGGCTGAAGGTTTCAGTTCCTTGCCTGCTATCCGCAAGTTGTCTGTCACCTTTAAGTAATTACGTCGGACAAAACGGGATGTGTCACGCGGCAATGTTCTGATTAGCGTTGTAGCTGCCACGCAAGTTTGTGTCTCCACACATCTTTGCGGAGCATTGTCCAAAATAAGCCCACGCTGAATGGCCGATTTCGTAATCGTTTCATAAACGGCGCGAACACTGCGTTGTCGGAAAACCGTTTCTCCTTTGCAGTCGAAGACGTAATCGTTGGGTTTTAGCAGCGTAAGCACGTTCCGGAGCAAATCCGTTTCGCGCCTGCTTTTGTCTTTCCAAATCGGTTGCATTGCGAGGAGAACAAACATTTCGCCAACCGCGAGAAACGCGGGCGCGGGGATTCGCCGGAAGATTCGAGCTGCGGTCCAGTTAAAGCTGATCAACCGGGTAGAGGCGGCAAGAAGCGCGCCGCTGCAAAGCACGCCAACTAATGGATAAAATGGCGGATCGTCGTCGTGGCTTCTCACCGGCCAGAAAGCCTTGAAGGCGACAAGATAGGAGGCACAAACCATTAGGATAAAGACGCGCCGGAACGCCAAACCCGCATCAGCTGTAGAGCGAATTATTCGCCGGGCGATATAAAGGATAATCGGCAGCGCAATGATGATTGTTAGCGTGAGATGGAGTATGTGACCAAGAGAGTTTCCAGAGGCGCCAAGCAACAGAAAATTAAAGTCTAACACGCAATATCGAAAATCGCGCCAGAGCCCTTTGACGGCGAAAAAGATCATTATTGTTGCGGGAATAGTTGCTGTCGAAACAACAAAGGCCGCGATGCACTGCACTAGATGAGTCCAGGACAGGGCCATGTTTCTCCGTCCAACAAGGGATAGCGCCAGCAGCGCCGCAATCGCCATCGACAATAAAAGCAGGACGGATTTCATTGAGACACCGAAACAGAGCCCAAGGAACAGGCCGGCAATGAGAGCGCGACGCATAGTTAACGGAGGGCTGACCAGGACCGTGAGACACAACAACCAGAGCGGCGCCCAAAGATTATCCGTTCGAAACTCCAGTGAAATTAAGTGATAACGGATATAGAGACCGGCGAGGATTACAGCCCATATGCCGGCTCGCTTGGAAAAAAGCGCTGTACCAATTTTGTAAGTGCACCAGGCCGCGACGAAATACATCGGCAGCAAAACAAATCGCATCTCGTAGAGGATGGTCGCGCGATCGCCGATCAGCCCAACGATCGGCGCAAACATGATCATGGAATAGCGGCATATGATTATCGAACAGGTCGCGATATTGAACGAACCCGCGCGTCCATGCCCAGATAACGTGAAGATGCTGCGGTTCATCGCTATCGAACCTGTAGTGCAGGATATTCACGAGCCTGATCACGATCATCAGCGCGAAAAGGACTGCTGCGGCGATGAATTCGCCCGGGCCAGACATTTCAAAATAGGCCGCGCCGCGCCGCACACGCGAGACGTGTTGCAGAGTTGTCGGCTTTCGTTGCTCGGGCGCCATGTTGAAATGAGAGCCGCTGTGCTTAAATCTATCCGGAAATTTTTTCAGCATATTTCCGCACCCAATCCACAGCTAATAGCCTCATGACGAGCGGCGCCGTTCGACCAGATAAAGTCGGACACGGCGATTCTGAGGGTAAATCAAGACTGACCGTCTGAAATTGGCGAGATGTATCAGGTAAGAATCTTTCGGCTTGAAAGACATTTCGTCGGTATAAACCGCTGCCGCATTGCGCAACGCTTCCTCGTCCTCCGCCGTGGGAACATGGTCCAATATTTTAAATTGCGGCGCGTACCACTGAGCGGAACGATACACAACCGGCAGAATCAAGAGCACGTTGGCTCGCTTAGAGGGCGGATAAATTTTTTCCAAATAGCGTACCAACCGGACTGCTGGCGCTTCATCACGGTGATTCTCTATGGCCAATGGGACGAGGATATACAGGAGCAATGCTGGAACGCAGAGTGCCGACAACCTCCATGGCGCTGGTAATTGCAAAAAGCCGCGAAGCATGATCACAAGGAGCGGCGGAAAGACCATGAGATAGTACCTTTGGTCACCGGGAAGGGCGATAAAGACAATCGCAATGTCAACCAAGAACCATGGAGCGTGAAATCTCCAAAATCTCCGATCGATCGCTTCGCGTCCGAACCGAAAATAAGCAATGATCGCACCCGTTGTGACAACGATACCGGCTGCAAGCACCCGGCTTGATTGAATGAAGCCGAATCCTTTCCAAAACCACCCCAAAATGTGCCTAACGAATCGCATTCCGAGGTAGTGCGGACTCCAATCACCCGCGCCTATGTAAATGGTGGGTAGGTTTACGCGCCAGCGCCATTGCCCGTACGCGAGCTCCGGATACACACGCCAGAAGGGCTCAGTCGGACGCAATTCAGATTGGATGTACCACATTGGCAAAAGCCAAAGCAGGCAACCAGCGATCAGCAGGCCGTACGCAAACGACCATGTCTTGGCGTCCACCGAACCTTGCTTGAGCGGAATACCGAGAATCACTGCGACAACCGGAAACAATTGCGGCCGCGTCCCAGCCGCGGCGGCGGCCATGAGAGCAGCCCAGACAATCAGACTGCGCTTTTGCTGTTTCAAAAAACAGATCGCGGCAAGCAACTCCGCGCTCATAAAACCCGCTGCCAGCATGTCCGTTACAGCCTTT
Organism: uncultured Verrucomicrobiae bacterium; assembly: GCA_963805485.1. GTDB lineage: Bacteria > Verrucomicrobiota > Verrucomicrobiia > Chthoniobacterales > UBA10450 > Udaeobacter. Next base: position 653,493 of record CAWDUN010000004.1, read on the forward strand.
GTAGCCGTCATCCAAACAACGGGCGTGATCAGCAGGGAAGTTGCGACCCACCACGCGAGTCTCTCTGAAAACTGCGCTCGAATAATCGAGAACCAAGCCGCGATGAAAAGTCCACCACCAAAAGCGGAAGCAAAGTAAAGCGACGATTCCGGCGTCGCATGGAAAAGCCGCGTCCCAAGCCACCCAAAAAAAATGAAAAGCGGATAGCCGGGTGGATGCGGTTGATGATGCCAAAGATCGAAGGACCGCACGCCCATCGCAAATTGCACAGCATCGATTTCATCGAGCGCAGGCGAATGTGTGAAAAAATAGAGCGCAAATGCGACTACAAAAAGGAGCGCAGCTTTAACGAAGGCATGTTGGCTCGAATCGCCTGGTTCGATTTCGGCTGAGGTCATCGTGGCCAGCGCATTTCTTGTTGTTCGGGCATCGAATCGTATTTTGACTGTCAAGCTGCTGCAAGATACTCCTGTGCGTGGAGTGTAATTGTTATCCGTTTCGGCTCGAAAAATTCTTTGATCATACGATGTCGACCTTGTTCCCATGCTTCCGCTGATTTCCGCCGTCCTTGTTATTTTGATCGCGCTGCGTTTCACACTGCTGCGCCCGAGTGTGAGAAAACGCCGACAACAAGTTCGTTTCATTCGTGAAGCGTTAGCGGGCAAACACACGTTCGATGATCGGCGCGTGATCGCGTCACTATCGACGGTTCCCGATCGCATCAACAATTTGAGGCCGACGATTCGATCGCTTCTAAACCAAACACGCCCGCCGGATGAGATCGTCCTCGCTATCCCGGAATTTTCTCTCCGCGAGCAGCGATCTTATGTGGTGCCGAAATATATTTCGCGGTTGCCGCGCGTGCGTGTTCTGCATTGCGGCGAGGATTGGGGACCAGCAACGAAGTTTATCGCCGCGATTCGCGATGAGCTGGCAGCGGGGCGGCAGAATAGTTTGATTATGGTCGTAGACGACGATCGGCTTTACCCGCGCGACGCGGTTGAAACGTATCTTTACTACAGCGAGCAATTGCCGGATGCGGCCCTTTGTTTTCGCGGCGCCGCAATGCCGTCAACATTCGATTGGGACGATGCCACAATGATTCGGGCTAGCGAGCTGCGCGACCCGTGTCCGGTGGCTGTCATCACCGGATGCGGAAGTTATTTGATTCAGCCGAGATTTTTCGACGAATCGCTCTGGACTTATTCGGTAGCGCCGCAAGTTGCGTTTGATATCGACGATATTTGGATTAGCGGATGGCTCAGCCGCCGCGGGGTTAAAAGATACGTTGTGCCTGCATCAGCCATGATGAAAAGCGTGCTTCGGCAGCGATGGACTGTGTCGTTAAACAAGATTCCCGGCCGGCAAAAACTCAACAATCAAATCATCGCGTTTTTTGGCGATTCCTGGGATGTTATTCGGCCATGCTGAGATTGCCTACGGACACGGCATTGGGCTTCGATGGAGCGTCAAGCTGCTGAATTGTGGTCCGGACCACGTCGCCAGCCGCACCGAGTTTCGCAATTAACACATTCATATCGCGAGGGACCAAAACGTTCCGCTTAGCGGGGCCTGAGATGGACGTGCCGGTGATGCCGCCACCATTGAATACCGAAGACTGCCAGGAAAAGCGCAGCGCTAGTGATTTGTCCGACAACTCCACTGAGAAATCCTCGGCAGATCAGAGCGGGAATAATCGCGATTCCTGCGGCGATCAGCGGTGCGCTGATGTCGCTCCAGGAGTCTTTCCAGTGAAATACCCAACGTAAGGTTGCGTAACGCAGGAGCCCTTGGACGACGTACGGAAGGAGAATACCGACTGCTGCACCCAACGCTCCAAAGCGCGGAATTAACCAGAGAAGCCCGGCGAACGCGACGAAGCATGTGATCAACGAATGCAGAAGATTTAGACGCGGGCGCTGGACCATGATGACCGTCTCGCCGAGGGAAACAAAGGCATTAGTAGCACTAGCCAGAGCAACAATGCCCAGCCAAACGCCGCCTTGCCAAAATGCTGGACCATAGATAAGCAGAATCGTGCTACCCGCTAGCGACAGGACCGCAACGAGTGGCAATAAAATCCACAGCATCCACTGAGCAAGTCGAGCGTAAGTAGCAGCGGCTACTTCGTGGTCACCCGTTGCGGTCATGCCGGCGACAACCGGCGCGAAAATCGGGTTGAAAGCTTGGTTGACCTTTCGCAGGCCGTTCGCGGTGCCGATGACTGCACTGTAAATACCAACGGTGGCAAGCGTCACACCAGGCGCGCGTCCTACAAAGTAGCCGAGCATGAGAAGATCCAAGCGGGCAATGAATGCGTTAATCAGCTGATAAATGCTGATTGGAGCACCGTACGCAATCAGCGATCGTGCTTCAGCGAGAGGCGAAATCACGTCGGCGTGTCTTGGAACGTGGCGAAACAACTTTGAGGCGAGCGCGACTGCAATCAACCCTGATGCTGCCGTTCCAGCGATTGCAGCCATCTCTGGCGAGGAGCCTTCGAAGCCGACGGCGATTGCCAGCAAAAAGGCCAGTGTCGTCGCGATCGGTTCGGTCACGCCGCGAGAATAGATGTCGTGTTGCATGACCTTCATCCCACGCGAGATCGCGGTACTGATGCGATACAGCGCCAGACCAGGCATCGCGCAGAGGACCAGCGCAAGCGCGGAAGCCAGCTGCGGCTGTACATGAAGGCGGTTGTTAAACAACCGGAGGCCGAGTATCACAAGGCCGGCGGTGATAATCGACTGCGCAACTCCGAGAACCACAGCGATTCGGAAAAGCGCCCTGCTTCTTGCCCGATCGCCCACAGCTTCTGAGCGTGCGATGAATGTGGTGATCGTATTGTCGAGGCCGAGGACGCCAATCTTGCTGATGATATCAGTCGTCGACCACGCAACCGAAAATATGCCAAGGGCCGCTGGCCCAAGCATCCGGGCTACGAGAAACGTGAATATACCTCGGAAATTCGAGGCCAGCATCGCGATGGTGTTCAAAAAGGCGCCGCGTTTTAGCTCGACTCCGGTTTGATCTACACGCGCTGGTGCGTCCGACGCCGGCGGCGGAACATCGACCAAAGCTTCCGTCGGGCGTCCTAACTCCCGGTGAAGCGGGTCAGAGGCTTGGGCGATTTCGGTGTTATGCGTCATAAGAAATAGCGTGGTGATTTCATTTTCGCCCAAACACGCTCGATTTAGGAGGCCGTAAATCTAACATCCGCGCTCATGACGTTCTCGATGCTACAATCGAGTCCTACGGGCCGCCAAAATTTTCTGGCTAAGCATTTCGATCAGGCACCGATCGATGACGGCAGCCTTTATTGCATCGCACCACGGCTGTCGCTACACTTCGTTCTGCCCAAACAGCATGAGCATTGGTCATCAAGCTAAAAAATCTAGCAAGGATTGACCATCTCAGGAGGGCCAGAAAATGGATCTGCCAGTCGGCATCTCAACTTTGCAACACACCGATCGCTGGGTTGGTGGGCCGCTTTGCGCCATTCTAACGCTCTTCAGAAAAATCTTTGAATCCGCTGCACGGCCAGGACCGCGTCAGGTTGAGCGCATTCTCTTCGTGAAGTTCGCGGAGCAAGGCTCAACCGTCCTCGCTTATCCCGCAATTCTCCGGGCAATCGAAATGGTTGGACGTGAAAACGTTTACTTCGTGGTATTCGAAGATAATCGCTTCATCCTCGACGCGATGGAAGTTATTCCCGATGGAAATGTGATAACCATCGCCACGAACAGTGTTTTCGGACTTGCGACCGGCGCCCTGCGGGCGGTGCGGCGGGCGCGAAAAATTGGCATCGACGCAGTCGTTGATATGGAGTTTTTGACACGTTTCTCCGCGATATTGACATTTATGACAGGGGCCAAGTCGCGTGTTGGATTTCATACCTTTTTCGGCGACGGACCGTACCGCGGCGACTTAATGACGCACCGGCTCTTATACAATCCTCATCTCCATACAAGTCAGATGTTTGAAGCGATGGCTGAAGCGTTGACCCGCGATCCGTCGGTGCTTCCGACGTTTGACTTTAGACCATCTGAAAACCAGCCACTCGCGAGATTTCGGCCATCCTCGTCGGAGGTTGCCGAAATCAATGCTCTGCTACAGCGCGAAAATCCTCGCCTCGATTCTGCGCCACTCATTCTGCTCAATCCGAACGCGAGCGATTTGCTGCCGCTGAGGCGATGGCCGCCTCTGCGTTATGTCGAACTTGCGCAGCGGCTACTGGAACGTTATCCGGAGTTATTTATCGGATTTACCGGTGCGCCAGCCGAAGCTGGCCGCATTAACCAACTTGCAGACGACGTTGGTTCTGATCGCGTCATCCGGCTTGCCGGGAGAACAACCTTGCGGCAAGTGCTCGTTCTTTACACTCGCAGCGCGATTTTGGTTACCAATGACAGTGGACCAGCTCATTTTGCCTCGATGACTCCGATTCGCGTCGTTACGTTGTTCGGGCCGGAGACGCCGGCATTATTTGCTGCGAGGTCGCCGAACGCAACCGCCCTGTGGGCCGGTATCGCGTGCAGTCCGTGCGTGAACGCTTACAACAACCGGCAATCCGTGTGCCGCAACAATCTTTGCATGCAAGCAATCACTGTTGACGATGTTTTCGAAAGCGTTACCCGCATTTACGATTCGCTGAAGGAATCGCATCCGGAATTCAATTTGCCTACTGAAGAGTGTGCCAATTCATAGGTCGCTCCAATTTCGCGTCGCCGTGCTCGGGATAATCCTGCTCACGGTTGTAATTCGCCTTCCGTCTCTTTTGCACCCTCAGCCAATTGACAGCGAAGCAATGTATTCGGTGGTGGCGAACGAGATCGTCGACGGAGGTCGGCCCTACATTGACGCGGTAGAGCGCAAGCCGCCGCTTCTCTTTTGGACCTACGCCGCAGTATTCAAAATAGCAGGCAAGTACAATTGGAAAGCGCTGCACGTAGCCGCACTAGTGTGGACGCTGTGCGCCATGGGGGGTCTATATGTGCTCGGCCGCGAGTTATTTGATCGCCATACCGGTTTGATTGCCGCGCTTTTGTACAGTGTGTTCCAACCGTGGTGGACGTGGAAGAATCTTTCATTCGATAGCGAGATGCTAATGAATCTCCCTATCATCTGGGCGTGGGCAATCGCCTTCGGCCGCGGTTCGTCACGACTGCGCCCCGAGCTCTTTGCAGCAGGTGCGCTTCTCGGCCTGGCCTTCCTGCTCAAACAGCCGGCCGCGATAGCAGCAGTCCCGCTTGGCATCTATCTTCTACTCCCGTCGTATCGAGTTTGTCGCGATGTTACGCCAACTACTTCGATCATTCAGGCAACTGTGCTCACGTCAGGATTCTTCGCAGTGCTCGGTGTCGTGACCATTGTGCTTTGGAAACAAGGCGTCGTTCGTGACGCGTTCTATTGGACGATTGCTGATCATGATGTTCCGCACGTTTTTTGGCAGAAGGGAATCGTGAATACCCTGACCTTCGTCGGGACCTGTTTACCACTCCTTATCGGAGCCATAATGGCGTGGGCGGATAAGGGTGAGATTTGGAATGGGAAAATGGCAGAACGCACAGCGCTTCTGGGACTGCTTGTTGCTTCCGCGATTGGCGTTGTGGCAGGCGCCCGCTTTTACCCTCATTACTATGTTCAACTGATTCCTCCACTTGCATTGCTCGCCGCATCCTACTACACGCGACTTTGGTCACGAACGATTCAGCCGCCTAACTGGCTTCTGCGACCCGGAGTGACCTACGCATGGCTGGGTCTTACGATCATTGCATTCTCAATCAAACACTGGACAGGATTAGCACCGCGACGTGCGCCCTCCCAATCGGGGCAATACTTATTAGCGCATTCCGATCCTGGCGACCGGATTTTCGTCTGGGGCCAAAGGGAGGACATTTATCTGGACGCTCACAGACGTCCTGCCTGCCGCTACATAACGACGTTCCCGCTGACGGGTTATGTTTTCGGAGGACCAATCCCCGGTTTGGATACCCGCAGCAGGATCCTCCCAGGCGCGTGGAGCACCCTCGAGCAGGATTTCACCAGGCATCCGCCCACCTACATTGTTGACGTTCAACCCGATCCGAAAAGTGCGTACTATCCGGTCAAGGACTTCCCGATTTTGGCCAGACTTTTGGAGGAACGATACCAACCGGTGGCCCGTACTGCCGAAGGCGTGATTTACCGGATGCGTTAGGTTTTGATTCGTTGTGCTCGATTGAAAAGCCATTTGCTCCTGGTGACAACGAAGGCCGGTGATCCGTGGTACCTCGGTGTGTTACGGTGGACGCTTTATGTCATAGCGATTTGGTCTTTTGCGTGGCCCGTTTATCGCGCCTTTCTAAACGTGGAAATAGAACCTAACGAAGGTTGGAATGCTTATTTCGCTGATGCTGCAATGGGTAGGATGCCTCTCTATCCATCTGGCGATAAACTCATCACTAACAACTATCCTCCATTATCCTTCTACATCTCCGGCTTATTGGGACGGCTTGTAGGTGATCCAGTGTTAGCCGGAAGATTATTGTCCCTGCTCGCCGTGATTGCAATCGCGGCGGCGATCGCCTTGAGCGTTAGGCGACTCCGCGGAAGTGGAGTGGCCGCCACAATCAGCGCGGCATTCTTAGTCGCGACCATGAGCCGGTTTTTTATGTCCTACGTCGGAATGAACGAGCCGCAACTCCTTAGCGAAGCTGTCATGGCCTTTGGTTTTCTGTGGTTTCTCATCGCAAGATCGGATGACCGCGGATATGTCTGGCCCGTTCTCCTGATGGCGTTGGCTGGCTTTGTTAAGCATAACATTATTGCCATGCCACTGACTGTTTTCCTCTGGCTTGCGCTGCATCGCCGTCGCGAAGCGGTGAAATGCTTTTTTGTTGTGACCATTATCGTAATAACTGGCATCGCGCTTTGTTATGTCTCCTTCGGTCGGCACCTCTTTTTGAACATCTTGTGTCCCAGGCACTATTCGTTCAAAAGTGCCCTTGCCGGTTTTGGAAAATTAGAATGGGTGTCTGTCGGCTTGGGTATTTGCCTTTACAACGGTTGGGCCCGATGGCGTGATCCGAACGTTCGGCTTTGCAGTTCTCTCATCGGAATTGTATTAGGATCATATTTCCTACAGAAAAGCGGTGCTGGAGTGGACATCGATGCTCAATTTGATCTCGTTATTGCTGTCGCGATGGGCCTTGGTCTGGCGTTTACACAGATTGCAGTGTGGCCCGTAACGCGCCTTGTTGGCCCGGAAGCGATTCAGGCGATTGTGTTGCTTGCCGTCTGCATGCAAAACACTTCAACCGGTACGGCTAATATTTGATTCCGGTTTTCGGAGCGAAATCGCGATGCGGGAGAGGGCAATGACTGACGATATCGCACGAGTGCGGCGAATTCCCGGGGATGTGACGTGCGGGAGAGATATGTTAGTGAGTTACCGAGCGGGCAAACCATTTGTGGTGGACGGATTTAATGCAAAGCAAAGAATTTTGGCCGGCGCCTTACCCAAGGACGCTATAGCTGCCCGTGTGGCTGCTGGAACCCTGACGATCGTGGAAGTTGATCCGCGTGTCCGCTGGCCCGAGTAGCCGCATAATGCCCGAGATGCTTACCATCGACATCTGGGAATCCGTGCGCGCATGCTCGGGGGATTTCGTGCCGGCCAATAGCGCTACCTGCTGAGAGTCATGTCCTCGCGACCTGCGGCTACCAGCACAAGGCTTGCCTCGCCCACTCAGGGGCGAGTCTTCACACGGCGCATAGCCGATCATTTCGGCTTATCCTACCCGCACGAATTCACGTCTGCGGCTTTACTTCTCATTGGATTGATCTTTCTGAGGGTCATTACCATTGCCCACTACAAGTTCGGTGCTGACGAGCCTCAACATCTGCACGTAATCTGGGGCTGGGCTCGCGGTTTTGTTCAGTATCGCGACTTGGCTGATAACCACATGCCGTTGTTTCAGCTTTTATTCGCACCGATTTACAAGCTGATCGGCGACAGGGGCACCATTCTCTACTGGATGCGGACCATCTTGCAATCGCTCTACCTTCTCGCCTTCTGGTGTACCTATCGAATCGGGTCGCTGCTGTTTTCCCGGCGAGTCGGCGTCTGGGCAGCCATTCTAGTGGGATTGTCCTACGATTATGCTTTTTGTTCGGTTGAATTCCGGACGGACAACCTTTGGGCTCCGCTTTGGTTGTTGTGCATCTTGATACTGCTCAGTGGGGCATTGACGGTGCGCCGTGCGCTGATCGCAGGTTTCCTGATGGGTCTTTGTTTTGGCGTCTCCATGAAGACATTGCTCCTTCTTATTTCCACCGTAGTCGGCGGTTCGATGACTCTGATGTTCCTTGGCCGCGAGCGACTTGGTATAGGTTGGCGGCAGATTCTCGGCGCCTTAACCGCCTTCTTTGCCACTACTTTCATTGTTCCTGCTACGATCATGGCCGCGTTTGCGCTCTATGGCGTCTGGCCGCAGTTCCGCTATTGGGTTTTCGAGCACAACGTCGTGCCCGGTGTGACCAACCATCCCGCATGGTGGGTAATTATCTTTGCTGTCGGTTTTCCACTCGTCGCTCTCGGGACGCGTCGCATGATCGCCGCGACGCCCGAGACTACAGTGGCGGCGCGCCGCAGTTTCGTCTTTATCACCGCCGGCTTCTTTTTTACTGCGCTGCTTTCATTTTGGCCGTTTCTGTCGCGGCAGGACTATCTCCCGTTTTATCCGCTCGCCTTTGTCGTTTGTACGGGCGCAGTTCTAACAAGTTTAGACCGTCGCGCAAAAAATCGGAATGTCGGTAAAATCTGGCGCGTCATGCCCGTGCCCGCCGTGTTCGGTACATGCGAACTATTGCTGGCCCTGTTGGTTCATCCTTTCTGGATAGACAAGGCGAGACTTGAGACAGATCTTTTGCGAAACACGCTCACACTTACTGAGCCAGGCGACTTTGTTTTTGATCGCAGAGGAGAAACGGTTTTCCGGCAGCGTTGCTTTTATCCCATAATTGAAACCTTTACCAAGGAACGCATTCGGCGCGGATTGATGGCAGACGATACGATCCAGCGTTGCATCGATACACGCACCTGTGTTGCCACGTTGCCAGATGACATGCCGTTAGCGACGTTCCGCTTTCTCGAACAGAATTATTTGCCAATTGGAAACAGATTGCGCGTGGCAGGTGTCTTGTTGCACCCATCCGCGGACGGGAAGCAATTTTATTTTGAAATCGTTATTCCGGCCTCGTACAAAATCATCGCGCGCGACGTCGGTATTGTAACGGGCACGCTCGACGGCGAGTGGTATGAAGGAAAGGAGCGCTTTCTTTCACGCGGGCCTCACACATTTGTGCAAACCTCCACCGGACACGACCTTGTGGTCTTCTGGGCGCAAGCCGTTGATCGCCATTTCAGACCGGTCGGGTGGTAGTACCTGGCCTGACGCTGAATTCGATTGCGACGTCTCTTGCTTTCTCTTTGTTACCGCGGTGTCATTTGTAACTTTAACTGCCCCGACGTTCGATACCCGTTCGAGATTACTGCTCATCGCGCCACACCCGGACGATGAAGCATTGGCTTGCAGCATCGTTCTCCAGAAAGCCGTTCGCGCTGGAGCGGCCATTCGCGTTGTATACGTTACATATGGTGATAACAATCCCTGGCCGCAGCGAGCGCTCGAACGAAGATGGACTCTGAGCCCATCGGATCGACAACGCTGGGGCAATTTGCGACGCGCAGAAGCTTTGGCAGCGCTGCGCGCCCTCGATTTTGCCGTTGCGGATGTTCGATTCCTTGGCCTGCCTGATCAGGGGTTAACCAATCTTTTGTTGCGAGATTGCGACACGACACTCACGCAAATCACTCAAGCCATCGAAGATTGGTCACCGACAGACATTCTTGCGCCTTCACTGTTCGACATTCACCCAGACCACAACGCTGTTGCAGTGATGATGCGGCTCATCTTCGCCGACTTTTTGCCGCCTGGAGTTTTGCACTGGAACTATTTGGTACACGGCCGCAGTCGCGCGTTCTTCGACAATGCCGTGGAATTATCGTCCTCCGAATCAGAGATCGTCAGAAAACGCGAAGCAATTCGCTGCCATCAAACGCAAATCAAACTGTCGGGGCGACGTTTCCTTCAATACGCCACGCGTCCGGAGCGCTTTCTTTGTGTCGAACACGAGAGCGTTGTCCGGCGCGATGGATCCATTTATTGCGTCTCTCGAACACGCGACAACCTCGATGTGAACTTTCGTTTTTCGGCTGATCTGTTGCGTATGCAAAGGAACAAATTTTTTCTTTTGGGTCGCGATTCGAGTGGGCGATCACGCGCGTGTCAGATCCGTCTTCCCGGCTGCTCGGCCGATCTTGAAATGTTGGATTGCGCGACGAATCGTAGCATCGGCGTCGCCCGTTACCGGGGTCATCCGTTTGCCGGCGAGTTAGCGCTGCCGTTGCATTTTTTTTCGCCGCTCCACGATTTGTTTATTAAAGTCGATCGGCGTTCGTGGTTCTTCGATGAAGCCGGTTGGATTGAGATTCCAAATGTGCCGAGTTTAACCAATGTCGGCCCGTCCTTGGTCTCCGCTTAGGCCTATCCGCTTGCGATTCGTATCGCACTGGGTTGGCTGGTGCTAAAAGAAGGTCGCAACGTCGGGCGCAATTGCTTCGCAGGTAAGTTATCGTAGGCTGTTTGGCTCTTTCATCATCGCATGAAGCTTCTCGATAAAATCGGTCGCGAATTCTCCGGTTACAACATTTTGGAATCGGGTAAGCGGCTCATTGACCGCAAACCGCTGCAATGCAGCCTTTACGTGACGGATCAGTGCAACCTCGACTGCGCTTATTGCACTGAATACGACAATAGCCGGCCGCATCCGAGTATTGACGACTTGAAAAAATGGGTGCGGAAGATTCGCGAGCTTGGCACAATGCGCATAGCTCTGGTTGGGGGCGAACCGCTCGTGCATCCCGATATTGTCGAGCTCGTTCGCTACTGTCGTGAGCTGGGCTTCGCCACCAGTCTCACCACCAATGGATTCCTCCTCACGCGTAAACTCGTTGCGCAACTTGAGGACGCCGGGTTGCAGGTGATGCAGATCAGCGTTGATCGAATGACGCCGAGCGCGATCACAAAAAAGTCGTTCAAAACCGTTCTACCGAAACTGGATTATTTTCGTGATTCAAAGATCAGTCTGCACATCACTGGCGTGATTTGTGCCGACACGTTGCCCGAAGCAGAAGCAGTGCTCGAGACGGGGTTATCGCGAGGAATTCCGACCGAGGTTCGGCTTGTGCATGCCGACCCTCTGCAGCGTTTTCGCGTGGACCGCGGCCAGCGTGAGGAGCTCGAACATTTCATCGATTCAATGATCGAACGAAAACGCCGTGGCGAGAAGATTCACACCAGCGAGGCGATCCTAAATTATCAGCGCAGCCTGCTTCGAGGCGAACACGTCGAATGGACATGCGCGGCAGGCTACAAGTTATTCTTCGTTTCCGCGCAGGGGAAATTTTGGATTTGCAGCATGGTGCACACGAACAAGCACATCATGGACGTGACACTGGAGGACCTGTTCGCCAATTATAAGAAGAAATCCTGCCAGGAAGGTTGCGGTGTTTACTGCGCAGTCAGCGCTTCACTGCTGGTGGAAAAACCAGTGACTGTTCTTGGCAAGGAAATTCTCGCGCGGGCAAAGCGTGTGCCTTCGCTATTGCGTCCTTTGTCACGCTCTGGAATCAACAATTCGACGGCTGACACCGTTACAAATCCAAACGGAGCGCACCAGATGAACGGTAGCGGTAATGGCCGCCCAGCCGCAGATAATCGCGTAGCTTTGGGGGAACGCGCCTAACAAGAAGCCGGTGGCCAACCCCCAAACGTAAACATTTCTGCGAGCCGCGATCAGCCGGAAAGCTCGGTCGAACGGCGCAACGTCATCGAGCAGTCTGCCCGTTGCGATCTTGGCTCTGCGTTTTACAACTTCATCCAGAAGGTGCGATCCAACGAGTACTGCTAGAAAGTAGAATGCAGTCCGAAGTTGGGCGCTTTGCCACAAATTAAAAGCGATCGCCGTCCACCATGAGTTCTCTATCACATAATCGAGATGGTGTTCCCATTTGCCGCGTTCGGTTGTTTCTACTTTCACTCGCGAGAGCTTTCCATCGAGTCCATCGACAATACCGAACACCAGAGCAGCGAGGAGGCCCAGCCCGACATGGCCAAACACAAAGGCCGCAGTCGCGCCGCAACCGATGACGAATCCGGTAATCGTAACCTGGTTAGGCGTGATTCGCGTTTTGCAAAGGACCGCGACTATCGCCGTTTCGATTGGTGCGTGAACGTAAGCGGGAAAATCGAGTGTGCCCTTTTGCGCCGCATCCAAAATAATGCGCTCAACGAGTCGACGTTCGCGTGCGTTCGACGCCGGAAAACAGAGTGGCCGGACGTGCCGGCGCATGCTGACGATATAATCGTCAACTTTCGCTGCGTCCACAGTATCGATTTCACCGCTCGCGACCTTCTGTTTAAGCTCTTCAGCAAGCGGCGCGCCGTCAGAGCACGCCTCAAGGAACTCCCGGGTGACTAAAGCCGGGCCGCTTTGGTTTCGGACCACGTGTTGCAGTAACTTTGGCGGATTGGAATTCATAAGGATCGTCGGAGAATTCCTGGCCGATAATGCGGCAATCAGCCGGGCATCGCAGTAAACGTTGGCTGGCACAATCAAGAAGCGTGCCGCCTGTCCTTGTTCCAAAATCTGGTGGGCTGCAACCGGTTTCACCGTTAACACAATTTGGGAAGTGATTCGTTCTCGAGCCCACGACGGCTTCGCCAGTTTCGCGCCAATGATTTCCGGCGTGCTGGAAAAAACGATCGCACGATGAAATCCCAGTCGCTGTAAGATGCGGAGCAAGCGTTCAAGCAAGTTAACGCCGCACAATTCAGTCAACGCGTCGGGTGCATCCGCGACTAAGATTGGCAGGATGTTTTCCACCCGCTGAGATTAACGATCCGATCCGAAACTGCCAACTTCGGCGACAACTTAGCTGCGCGTGGTCCGGAGTTGGCTGTCGACGATGTGGCCGTCCTTCATTTCGTGTACCCAGTCGCACGCTTCGGCAATTGCCGGATTGTGCGTTGCCAGTAGCAATGCCTTGCCGCGTTCATGCACAAGATTCTGTAACAGCTCAAATGCGCGCTCCGAGTTTGCAGTGTCGAGATTGCCAGTCGGTTCGTCGGCCAGAATAACACGCGGATCGTTTGCGAGCGCGCGTGCGATCGCTACGCGCTGTTGTTCCCCGCCTGAAAGATGACGGCTGGGCCGTCGCACCTTGTCGCCCAAGCCCACGCCGTCAAGCAACTCGGCAGCGCGATCGCGCATCTGCTCATCCGAGAGTTGGCCAAGCTTACGCATGGGGATCATTACATTCTCCTGCGCAGTGAAGTCCTCCATCAAGAAATGGAATTGAAAGATGAAACCAATGAATTTGTTCCGCTTCTGCGCGAGCTCATCGTCGCTCAGGTGGGATACTGGTTCGGTTTCGATCGCAACGCGCCCGGCGTCGGGTGTATCCAGCAAACCAAGAATGTAGAGCAATGAGCTTTTGCCACACCCCGAGGGGCCGACCACAGCGTGAACGCTTCCAGTCTCGATCTCGAGCGATACTCCGCGCAGAGCGTGCACGCGTTCCTCCTCTTCGCCGAGGTAGCGCTCGATTCGATCGCAACTCAGGCTAACTTCTGCGCTCATCTCGATCCTCGAATGGTGACCACAGGCGGCAACTCAGCGGCGCGCCGTGCCGGGACATAACTGGCGATAAACACGGCCAGAATCGCGAGTAACGTCGCAAACGCATAATGGCGCCAGTCCCATGTGACTAAGAAATAATTGGTGTAGAGCAAGCCGCGGAGACGAATGGGAATGTGCGATACGCCCCAAGTCATCAAGGCACCGAGCACGCAACCTAACACCGATCCAGCCGCAGCGATCAGTGCCCCTTGCCAGAGGAAGATTGCACTGATGTCGCTGCGACGGTATCCCATCGAACGCAAAATCGCGATCTCTTTGATTTTCGCCAGGACCGACATCGTGAGGACATTAAAAATTCCGAAACCAGCCAATAGAATGATGAGCGAAACGGTAATCGCAACGGACATTCTGAGAGTCAAAAAAAGTTGAAGCGTGCTCTCCTCCCGTTCCTGCCAGCTGAGAGCATTGTGCTGGAAAAGTGTTTCGAAGCGGCCGGCCAACATCGGTGCACGATTCCGGTCGCGCAGTTTGTAGATGATCATGGTCGCTCCAGAGGGCTGCTGCAGCAACGCCTGCGCAACCTTGGCGTGCGAATAAATACGAGTCGAATCGATCGAGCCAATCCCTGCACGTGCGATCGCGGCAACACTGAATCGCCAGTACTCGCCATTAGGGGCGAGCAATTGCACCGTATCGCCTATGCCGGTCTGAAGGAGCTCTGCCAATCGCGAACCGATAACGATGGCGCTGGTGTTATTTCGAAAATCGTCAAAGCTGCCCTCAATCAATTGGTGCACGATATCGGTCGTGCGTGCATGAAGTGCGGGATCAATGCCGTAAAGGTCGACCGTCGCGTTCTCAAATCCCGCGCGCGCGCTCACGGTTCCGCGCAGAACCGGTGAACAGGAAATGACATCCGGGAATTGCCTGCTTACCCGCATGATTTCATTGGGGTTGGTAATGCCCTCAAAATAGAGACGGCGACTGGTATTCGCCTTGGAGTTCTTCGCGGCGACCATGAGCGGCTGATAACGCGGCCGAAAACGGGACCTTATGACGAGCGCACCATTACTGCCGATGTTGGACTCGATAAAATAGCGGGACAGCCCCTGCGTCTGCGCTTGCGTGCAAATGAAGATTGCGACGCCGAAAACGACGCCACTCAAACTCAAAAGCAATGCCCGCTTGCGATGAGTTAAAAAACGCAGAGCAATGTAAAGCGGGGGTGTCACGGCGCTTTCGGTGGAGGCGGCGCGTTGATCATGCGCTGGCGCACCGGCTGGCCGGAATGAAACTGATCCTGATCGTAAACGATTACACGATCGCCGTCTGCCAGACCATTGAGCACCTCGGAAAAATCCAGTGTGCGAAATCCTACGTTGACGGTTCGTCGCTGCACAATGCCTCCATTCACCACCAGTGCTTGATCGACGAGCAGCGCGCGCGTCGGCACGAGCAGCGCATTTTCGTGAACGCCAGTGATGATGTTCATTTCTCCAGTCATTCCGACCATCATGTTGTCGGGCGGATTTTCCATTTCCAGAACAACAGTGTACCGCTGAGTGGTTGGATCGGCTGCGGGCTGGATTGATGTGACGCGGCCGTTGAAGGTGCGGGTCCGGTAAGCGTACAATTGCACCTTTGCTTTCATTCCCGGTTTTACTTCGCCTACATCCTCCTCGTTCACTTCGCCGCGTACGTAAGTCTTTCGCGAAGAGACGGTGAAAAGTTCGCTCCCGTCCGACACCAGTTCGCCATCGATTGTCTGAACGTTGGTCAGAATGCCATCAATCGGCGAACGGACTTCAGCGTTTTTCATTGCCGCTTCGAGTTTCTTCGCAGTTTCTTCAAGAGACTTGAGATTGCGATCTCGCTCGATGCGCTCTGTCTCCACCGCGCCGCGTAAACGGTTCACCTCGCTCTTGGATCTCTGGTATTCGACCGCAGGCACGTTGCCTGAGGAAACAACTTTTTCTAGCCGTTGGAGATTGTCTTCTGCCGCTTTGAGCAATTCCGAGGATGGGAGCGGAAGAGCTGCGCGGTCAACGGCTGCCTGCAAATCGGTATGTGCTTGCTTCAATTGTCTGGACGTTTCTTCGTCAGCAATCGTTGCCAGTAATTCGCCTCTTTGCACGCCTTTGCCGATTGCACCGCGACCGGCAGAGAAAGATTCCGCCAGCCGAATAAAACCATCGTTCTGCGCCCGTACACGGACCACAAAGGCCGCTTCGATCCGCACTGTTCCGTAAACGGCCGAGATGGCCGTTCCGCGCTGGACTGTCGCCACTTCCGCGACTGGCATCAGAAAAAAATATGCGAGCGCGAAAACCACAACGATGGTCGCTGCACCGATCCACAACACGGTCTTTGATTTCAGCAATTTCAATTTTGGAGAAGTAGTGTGATGGCCACTCCGGTTGTTTGCAATACGCTCGTGCCGTGCGGTAGCCGTCCTTGTTTCGGCTTCTTCGTCGATCTTCGCGACCATTATTGCCAAGACACTGCAGGCGAGATATCCGTTCGATCAGCACGCTTCACTGAATAACGGTTTTCCGGCTGCCAAATACGTCAATTTTCTGAAGATCTTGCGATGCGGTTACTTATCCGCTTCCGAACCTGATTTGCGAGGCCCGTACGAAAATTGAAAATACCGGCCGGCTGCGCGGTCCCATTCTGCGGCTGCGACGTTGTGCTGATAAATAGCATCGAGCAGGCCACTCTTTGTGGTCAGAAAAGCGGTTTGACTCACGCGGTACTCAAGCGGCGAGATCAGACCGGTCGCAACATTTTCCCGGACGGTGCGGGCGCTTTCCTCCGCAGCACTGGAAGCGGACGCCAGTGATTGTTCGCGGCCGGCGATTGCTTCAATGTTGTTGGCGATCCGCGAGAGCTCGCGACTCACGTTCGATTCCAGTTTCCGGCACGTCAGTTCATTTTCCTCCCGTGCTGCTCGTGCCCTTAGCACCGCGCCGCCGACTTTTCCGTTGTCAATAACACGCCAGGTGTATGCAGCCTTTTCACGAATTTCTGATCCAATGAAATCCTGTGTCTTGCTTGTCGATTCCTGTCGATGAATTCCGCTGACCGGCACCCATTCACCGTGAAAGCTTCCGACGACCCGGGGATAATAATCGGCGGCAATAATGCGTTGATCTTCATTGGCAGCACTCACAAACAAGCGGGCGAGTTTAAGATCGGCACGGCGCTGTAAAGCTGCTGCTGTTTCCGCAGCAACATCGATATGCATAGGAACAAACTTCAGCTCGCCATCCGCTTCCGGCAGAGATGATCTTGCAGGATCGATCCCCATTGCTTGCGCCAAATTCAATTGCGCTTCCCGATAGGCGCGCTGCGCGGCTTCACTTTCCGGAATCAGTTCGTCGGCTTGCACAGTTGCACTCGTGAAGGCGCTTCGGTCAGTTAATCCGGCTTCGAACCGATTTTTCTGAGTAGAAACATTTTCTTCCAATTTCTGTCGCTGTTCGTCTCGAATGGATTCCAGCGATCGGTTGTAAAGTGCCGCGTAAAACGCGAGCCGCGCAGCGTGCAATTGTTCAACTACCGCCACGTTTAGTTGCTGCTCGGCAATTAGAACCTCAATATCTCCACGCCGAAGCGAAGGCGGCACAGCCATGTCGAATAACGTCTGTTCCAAGTTGCCGCGACCCACAGCAAATCCTTTTACTCCGCTCTCGCCGGCCCGATGGCCATATTGAACACCTGCGGGGACGTCCACGTCAAAATCGGGCCAGACGATTGAGCGAAAGACCAGGCGCTTCCCGGCAGCTTGCTCGAGACCCGCCTTGGCCTCGAGTATTGCGGGATTTCTTTCCAGAGTCGTGCGAAGGACCTCTTGCAGCGTAACCGCGCTGGTCGGCTGCGCGAAGGACGCGATCAAAATCAGAATGAAAATGTGAACAGTCGCTGCTGAGTGTAGCCGCTTCCTTATGGTACGCGCAGCGCTCATGCGCTTAACACGTTCACTCCGCGTCGCCCAGAGCGCGACGGCAAATTGAGTTCCCAATTTTGACGGTAGCTTCATCGCTGACTCATTTTTTGCGGCGGCTTGGCCACGTCGGCAGCGTGCACCGCGTTGCGATTTTCATTCTTCACGTCTTTGAAGTCGGATCCGAAATTGAGCGCATCGGCTGAACTGGCGCAGGCGTGAGTAAGTCGTGCGAGAGCCACGTTGTGCAGATAGATCGCGCTCAAACGGGTGGTGCGTGTGCGGGTGACGTCGATGGCTGCTTGCAGCACATCCAGTTGTGTTCCCAAACCGGCGGCAAAATTTCCTCTGGACATTTCGAGTGCTTCATCCGCGGTTTGCAGGTTTTTCGTTTCACTCTCGAGGACGCGGTCCGCTTGTTGAAGGTCGAAAAATGCGCTGCGCACTTCCGATGCTACGCTGCGCCGAGCCGCTGCCAGGGCTTGCATCGCCGCATCACGCCGGGCACGCGTCGCCTGCATGCGGCCTTTAGTCGCGAAGCCATCGAAGATGTTCCAAGTCGCGTTTATCCCGACAACGCCCCCATAATTAAATTCAGGACCAACGTCGGGGTCCCGCTCGCTATAAACTTCGTACCCGGAGAAGGCGCGTATGTGCGGACGCGTCGCGCTACGGTCCAAAACATACTGGCGACCCTCGATCTCAATGTCTTTGGCTTTGGATTTGATGACGCCACGATTCGCGTCAGCCCGTGCGAGACATTCGTTAAGATCGGGATGATTGGGCCGATACTGTAACTCTCCCGAAATTCCGAACGGAGGCGCTTCTGCCCCGGGAGCAAGATCAATTCCCAAAAGTTCCCCCAATCGCAAATACGAATTTTTCAAATCCGTTTGCGCGTTAAATAATTCCGGCTGCTCGTTAGCGAGCGCCACCTCCGCTCGCTGAACATTCAGTTTCCCCACAATCCCGGCGCTAAAATTTTCTTTCTCGCCTTTTAGCTCCTGTTCGAACACTCGGACGGAATCTTCGTGGACGCGAAGTTTCGCCCGATTGAGCAACAGTTCGTTGAATGCAATTCGCACATCCATGGTGACGCGGCTGATCGTCTCCTGAAGGTCGTAATTTGCCTTGGCAATGTTCAACTGTGCGATCGCCACCTGGCTGCTGACCGCTCCGCCCGTGTAAAGGTTCTGTTCGAGCTTTACTATCGCGTTGTAATCTTCCTGTCGCAGGTTTGTCTGGCTCTCGGTCTGTCGTTTATCGTACAGGCCGCTTGAGCCCACTGAAGGGAGATAGCCCGAACGGGCTTCGATGAAACCGCCGCGAGCCGCTGTCACTTTCTTATGTGCGATGAGAATTTCGGGATTCCGTTCCTGGGCCACGGCAACTGCTTGTTCGATGCCATAAACTGGAATCGCCTCCAATGAGCTCGGAGACACGGCCAAAGCGGCAGCGAGCATCACACTGATGGCGAGCAATTTCGAACACATGTCGTTTATCTCCTGGCGGAGGCTGCCCCTGCGTCAGGACGCCTCTGACTCTTGCCGTTATATCAGGCCTTGCAAGCTGGGGCGACTTCAGACACATTCAGGCTTCGCGGCCCGGTTTCGAAAGGCCTAACCAGGCGGGGACGCGGCATCGACCAAGCCTAATTTATCACTTGCTCCGAATTGTTTAGATCAGGTAGGTTTTAGTTTTTGAAAATGAGAAAAATCAGAATCGCAATCGTGGGCGTTGGAAACTGCGCCAGTTCTTTGGTGCAGGGACTCAATTTTTATGATGGCTCCTCCTCTGCCAACGGCACGAGCGTCGGCCTAATGCACCGGCAGATCGGTGGTTATCGTCCAAGCGATATTGAAGTTGTGGCCGCTTTTGACATTGACCGGCGCAAGGTGGGCCTGGACGTGAGCAGGGCTATTTTTGCGCCGCCCAATTGTACAAAGGTGTTCTGTGAAAAGATCAAGCTCACCGGCGCGATCGTGAAAATGGGGTGCGTTATGGACGGCTATCCGCCGCACATGCAGGATCAGGACCCGCTGCGCACATTTCTTCCGCTCGAGAAGGAAACCACTCGCGAAGAGATTATCGGCGAGCTGAAAAATTCCTCCGCAGAGCTGATGGTCAATTATCTTCCCGTCGGGTCCGAGCAGGCCACCCGATTTTATGCCGGGTGTGCGCTGGAAGCCGGGCTCGGTTTTGTCAATAACATCCCGGTCTTTATCGCGAGCGATCCGGCTTGGGCGAAACGATTCGCCGATAAAAATCTGCCGATTATTGGAGACGATATTAAGGCGCAGGTGGGTGCCACTATCGTGCATCGGGCATTGGTCGATCTCTTTCGCAAGCGCGGCGTGAAAGTTGTGCGCACGTATCAGTTAAACACCGGTGGCAACACCGATTTCCTGAACATGTTGAATCGCACCAGACTGGCGTCGAAGAAAACTTCCAAGACGGAAGCAGTCCAGTCGGTCATGGGCGATCGCCTGGTGGACGAAAATATCCATATCGGCCCGAGCGATTATGTGCCGTGGCAACTCGACAACAAGATTGCCTTCATCCGCGTGGAAGGGCGCCTCTTTGGCGATGTGCCGATGGAAATCGACTTGAAACTATCGGTCGAAGATTCGCCTAACTCCGCCGGCGTAGCGATCGACGCGATCCGCTGCTGTAAAATTGCGCTGGACCGCGGCATCGGCGGCGTGTTGCATTCGCCTTCCGCTTATTTTTCCAAGCATCCTCCCGTGCAAATGACCGACGACGAAGCGTTTCGCTGCGTCGAGCAATTCATCCGCGGGGATCTGGAGAGCTAGTCAGCCCGGGCGTAACGCAGTCTTCTCACCGCTTTCGATTTGTCATTTCGTTCTGCGCTCAAAGTCTATCGGCTGAATCAGCCATGATTTCATTTTCCAGTTGCGCGGGCGGAAGTTGTTCCAGCCGGCGCCATTCCCTTTGCAGTTCTTCCTCCGAATAGAGCAGCAAGCGTCCAAGCGCAGTCGAGAACAAGCCGGCTTCCACTTCAAGGCTGGTAATCTCTGTCACCGCCTTCCAATAAGCGGCTAACTGTGGCGCGGTAGGTTTGGCGAAAGATTTCAACCTCGCTTGCTGAGACATCGTTCGTTTTCCAATCGAGCAGTAGACAATTGCCAGCTTTGCGGTTGATCATGATCGAATCGATCAAGCCTTCCAGCACGCTGGGATTGTTTCTGCGCCACGAAAATGGGAATTCCGCGTGAAACAACGTTTGATCGCTCGCAAGAAAACGAGCGATGCTGGCGTCGCTGAATAAATTGGGGCGCGTGGCGTTCCAGTCTTTTACCGCAGCTTTGGCATCGGGAGAAATCGGCAATTCCTGTTCGAATAACTTTTGTGCGGAGTCGATTCCACCTTTCCAATCCAGACGTTGGAAAAATTTGTGCCACCAACGGCCGTAGCAGTGTGGCCAGAGTATCGAGGCGCGAGCGCGTTCGCACCTCTGCCGGAACTTCCGTGCCGATAGCGCTTGGTGTGATCTTTCGCACGAATTCGGAAGCGCATTTTGCAGCGCGCTTCAATTCGTCGTTCGTTAACCGCTCGATTTCAGAGCCGTTTTCCTGTGACGCATGCTCCACCATCGATAAAGATTCATGGACCTGATCGATCGTGCTGGTGTGTTGATCGAAGTCGCCTGAATAAAAATCCTTGTCGCGAATCAGTCGTCGCAGTTGTGCTGTCTTCAGCAGTTTGCCGTCGCTACTGGAAAAGATTTCCTGATCGAGCACAACTACGAGCATGTGGCGCGCCCGTGTTGTTGCGACGTAGAGAAGGCGTTCAAGTTGCTGTTGTTCCGCGCGCTCGATTGCGTCTTTCAGATCCTTCGATTTGTCTTCAACGCCAAAAGCGATAATCAGTTCGCCATCCGCGGGCGATTTTACAAAATGCGGATAACGCGGCGATGGCGTCCGCAGTTCGCGCGCGAGGAACGGCACGATCACAGCCTGCCATTCCGACCCTTTTGCCTTGTAAGAAGTGATCAGTTGGATCGCGTTGTCGTCGGCGGAAAAACGGATGGCGCGTGGGGATGCGAAATCGTTGCGTAACTGTTCCGCGAACCCTGGCAGGATCATTCCATTCGCTTCTGCTTGCGCCGCTTGTACGATTAATGCGTCGAGTTCGCGCGCGAGATCGCCAAACTCCGTCGCAGGCAATAGGAGCAAACGTTCGCGCAATTGCGTGCGCTCAATAATCAAAGTTACGGCATCAAATAACGCCAGACCTTCCGCGCATTCCCGAATTTCTGCCAGCATACGCAAAAGCGAGGAAATTCTTCCTGTCGCTGACGCAATCTTCTCCATTCGAAATCTCGCCTTCTGCCCTTCAGAAAAGACGGCAAGATCGTGATCGGACGCCCCAAAGATCTCGCGCAGGACGCCGACGATTTCGTAGGCATTGAGCGGGTCCGTCATCATTGTAAGAAGCGCGGTCAACCAGGCATAAGCCGGGCTGTCGCCTTTAACATCATGTTCAGATTGAATTGCCACTGGTAAGCCGACGCGCCGTAACGCTGCGGCCATCGTTTGCAGCCAGGCTTTGCGCGGACAAAGAATCGCCACCTCCCGCCACGAATCGGCTGAAAGTTTTTTCAGTCCCGCGTTCTTGATCCAACCTGCAAGATAGTCCGCTTCGATACGTGCCTTTTGGTAGTCCTTGAGTTTTTTTCCTTCCGGCAACAGTTCTTCCGCAAGCGGCACGTGAATGACTTTCCCGGGCAGAATGTTCGGCCGCGGTTGCAATTCGACGAAGCGCACCTGTCCGTCCTTGTTATTCAAAATCTCCCGAAAAGTTTCGTTGACGAAATCGAGCTGCTTCTGATCCAGTCGAAATGTGACGGCGAATTCAAGGCTCTCCCCATTCTTGTCGGCAACAAGCGCGTCATGAACTGCCCGGTAATAATTTAAGTCCGCGCGCTTCCAGTAAATCGATTGCTGGAAATCGCCGACCATGCAGAAGTGTCCCCGCCGCGGACCTAATTGCCGATCTTGCAACCAAAGGCCCTTCGCTTCCGGCGGACGCGTCAATTCCAGCAGCACGGAAAATTGCAGCGGCTCCGTATCCTGTGCCTCGTCGAGGATGACACGGAAGCTTTCTTCGCGAATTCTGGGAGCGGCGACCGGATGATGCAGCAACTCTTCCGCGAGCGCGATTTGATCGTCGTAAGTGACCAGTCCGTGGTCGAGTCGAAAATTAAGATAATCATGCTGCACCTCTGCCGCGACACACGTGGCGGCGGCGCAGATCCACTTTCGCAGAGGCGCAAATTTTTCCTGCCAGAGTTGAGTAAATCTGGCGTTTGGCGCCGTGAAACAAACGGGCCAGCGCAGATATTCCCAATCCCCGCTGAAACGCTTTTCCCACTCGCGCAATTCCGCCTGCGATCTGGCGATGTTGTCGTCGGCCCGCTTGATCTATCTGTTGGTAAACGTCAGCGAAATCGAGCGGCGGACATGGTGATAACCCTGGCACCTGCAAAACAGCCGAGCTCGCGCGTCGAGCCAGGTCCATGAGCTCGCGCGCTTGCACAAAACGCAGAAGCATGGCCCGATGCTTTTCGCCTAACGACCTGCCAATTCGGGTTTGGTTTTGCACAAACTCCTGCCACAGGTCGTCGTCGTCTTCGACTAACTCGAGCGGCGCAGGCAAACCAAGATAATGACCGAAGTCGGTCAGAAGTTTCATGCAGAACGAATGAATTGTGCCGAAGAAAACGCGGTTGAACGCCGTCTGCACTTCTTGTCCCAAATTTTCCTGGAGCAGAGCTTGGCGCGCGCGCTGTTGCATTTCGTCCGCCGCACGATTGGTAAAGGTGACGACGACCAGCCGCGGCAAAATATCCGCCGCGTTATGCGACCGCGCGATCGACAAAATGCGTTCGATGATCCCGGTCGTTTTGCCGGAACCCGCCGACGCGACTACAGAAAAATTGCGGTCCAACTCTCCGGCAAAACGAGCGCGCACAGATTCGTCGCGCGGCTTCACCATGTTTCCCACTCCTCTTTCTCGAGGACGAGCGCGGGATGCGTCAGCGCCCATTTATCTTCCAAAATGTCGTTGTCGATCGGCAATGTCGCGAGCGGGTACGGCGCGCTGTAACCGAACGCCTGACGGATTTCACCTTTCATTCCGAAAATTCCGGTGCGCTGCATGTCCGCGAGATCGGCAAAGACGTCGCTATGCGATGCGAGATCGTCTACGGACAATTGTGGCCCTACGTGTTTAACCCTCAGCGAAATAATGCTCACGCTCACTTCGGCGGCGCCGAGTTCGCGCATGGCTAATGCATAAAGAGCCAGCTGCAAGCTTGTGCCTTGACCAGATTGTCGTGCAGATCGGGCTCTTCAGTTCCCTGTCCGAACCGGTCTTGTAATCGACAATCCAAATATTTTGTCCGGTGAAGCTAAGCGCGTCATTTTGCGCGAGCACCAAATCGATCTGTCCCCGCAGATGAAGTTCCACACCAACGGCGATTTTCAAAGTATCCTCGCGGCCAACGGCCAATTCCGTCGCCATCCAATTCCAATCTTTCGCCGATGAGATTTTGGCGCCGAGGTGCCGCGCCAGATAGCGCGCGTTCAACCAACCCGAGGTCCACCAATCAGGGACGATCTTGCCTACAGAGGCGCAAAGGCGCCGAAGTGCCGCGCACCGCTCGTCCGCCGCAAACTGAATGCGCTCCTCAATCTTTGTCAGGGGCGGAAAAGCCGAGAGAATCTTTCCGTTCCGCTTTTCGATGATATTCGCCAGCCATTGATGCACCCATTTACCGGTCGTCGCCGCCCATGGATTCGCAACGTCCTCCGCTGCCTCCACGCCGAGATAACGTTTCATCCAGATAATTGCAGGCGACGAAAGCATTCGTTGAAGATCTGTCACACTCAGCGTCGGCACTGGTCGATCCGACGCATTTGGCCGCAATGCGAAATCATATTCGCCAGCAGGTTGAGAGGAGTCACGGCGCGCGTTAAAAGCGATCAGCGTTTGCTGCGCATCCGTCGCGACAGTCGCAGGCTTCGGCAACAGCGCAGTGGCGCGTTGGAGATTTTTCAATGTCGCCTGGGTGAGCGGCGCTCGCCGCGTTTTGAAGTAAAGCTCGCTGAAACATTCGCTCGGATTCCAGAAGCGTTCCGGCGCGTCTTCCTGCACCAGACTGGCCGTGAGAGTCACGCTTTCACTGGCCGATTCGACGAGCGCATTGAATTGCCGCAACGCAATCGCGTGTTGCTCGCTGGGTCCGAGATAAAGCGAATGGTTTTCGCGAACACTCGTGTGGCCTTCGCCCTGGCTTCCCTGGCGAGCGGCGCGCTTGTTGAGCTTTTGAATGCTACGATTAAAAGCATGAATTTCTTCGGCCCGGGCGAACTCAGCGCCGGCCGAAGGCGGCCACGCCCCTTCATTCCAGCCGGCAAAAATCAAGTGCGACCATTCCTGATTTTGCGCGCGCGCCACTGTCAGCAATTGCACGCGCGCATATGAGTGATCGCCTGCAGTTGAGCGCTCGGCATCTGACGTCACAGCGGCTTCTTCCAGCCAGCGCAAAAAAAGCGCCCGCGGAAATTCGGCATCGAGACGCTGCGACCAGCCATGCGCGATATTGCGAGCTCGATCACGTGTTGCTTCCACTCGCGATGCGTAAGCGCGGCGTAAGTTTGTTCGAGAAACTGTGCGAACGTGGCGCGCGCCGAGAGGAAAGGCAGTGCGCGTAGAGCTTCGGCCGCCGCACGAGAATTCTCGTCTTCACGCGCCGCACAGAATTCGCGCAGCAGTTCGAGGTTGTCGAGCAACACCTCGCTGTAACTCTCGTGCAGAATTTTTCGAAAACTGGCCGGCTGATTTTGGGCGATACGACCGATGGGTCGCGCACTGCATTCAGAAAACGCAGGAAGGAATTGAGCCGCGGCGCGCGTTGCAATTCGATCCAGGCCTGCCACGCGGCCGGTTCGAAAATGCCAGGCACAATGTGGCCGAGCCCGTCGTTGTGTGGGATTTCAAGCCGCTCCAGCAAGCTCGCGACCAGCCGCGGCAAGGCTCCGCTGCCTGGGAAAATCACGCCCAATCGCGTGCATTTCTCATCGGCCAAACAACGCACACATTGCCGCGTGATTGCCTCGGCTTGTTCGGAAAAGTTTGTGCCGATCAGAAAATCGAAATGCTTTGAGATTTCCGCGCCTCCGCGCATTTCCATTTCGCTGAAAAGCGAATCGCCGAGCGCGCTGGTGGGGGTTCGATGCACGTTGGGCTTCGCCACAGACTTCTTCCCATGAGCCGATCCAGCAAAGATCGACATCGGAAAATTTTGTCCGGGTTCTTCAAGCACGATCGTCGCGTTTTCTGCCATTTCGACCGCGCTACGCAGAAGAAACCATTCTGCCCAATGCGCTCCGTCGAATCCACAGACAAGCAGATGAGAAAACTGCGGCCTGCCGCGTGTGGGCTGTTGCAAACGATTTCGGTCACTCTCGCCGCGAAGGACAATATCGCACTTTTTCAACACCTCGTTAAAACGCTGAACCACTGGCGCAAACGATGGCAGATCTGATTCCTCGAATTTCCAACCGGCAGTTTCGAGACGATCCAGTGCACGCAGTAATGGCGCCGGCGAACGAGCAACAGCTTTCGCAGCAAGCGCCTCAGATTCGTTAGGCTGATCTTCCATTTCATTGGCCGCAATCGCGAGAAGCAAACGCAAATGTTCGCGCAGCGGAAGCTTCAGCTCACTGTCGCGCAGTAAAAGTTCGCGCAATTGCGCCGGGACGAAGAAGTGGACGCCCAGGAGTGAAATTCCGTGGTCGAGAAGTTTACGCCGTAATAATTGCGCATGGCTGCGAAACGGAGTGACCACAGCGACTGGGGCGCCCTGTTCGAATGCTTGCGGAGCTACTTTTTCGAACCATGGGAGCAGCACGTTCTCCCATGCGGCATCGAATGAAGTGGCCAGGTGAAGCGAAACGGGCATGCGACGAAATGGCGTTACATCCGCAAGCGGCGTTTGTCACCTGCGCGCGTTGTGATGCCTTCGCGATCGAGCCGTTCCAGCAACGGCACCATGACACGTCGCGAGCTACCAAGCGCCTGGCGCAGCTCACTTACTGTGGCGGGTCCGTTTTTGGAAATGAATTCGGTCACCTGCGACTTCATCCGCTCAAAACTTTCCCGTAACAACAACACATCGAGAGCCAGTTCGGTCACGTCACCGTTTTCGATCAAAAAACGGACGACTTGCCGAGCCTGCAGGTCTGATTCGATTACTTTGCGCGAGGGTGGATCGAAGGGCTGTCCGCTGAGTGCTTCGCGGATTCGTTTCTCCACCGGTTGAACGTGGATCGGCAGCATTGCGCGATGGGAAGTTCGCGCGATAACGGATGCTTTGCGCACGAAGTCACTTTTACATAGATCCACCACTAGTGCTTCAAACGCCTCCCACTCTCGAATCCGCAGCGCTGAGCGTAGTTCCCCGAGTTCTACACCCGCGCGCTCGGGAGATTCTTTGTGCGCCGAATCGATCAAGCCGACGGCCTGCGCACGAAGTTTCCGCCAGAATTCACAATCGGCCGCGATGTTCTGGCACACCACAATTCTGCCGTTTTCCTTCAAATTTGTCAGGGCTTCAGAGATTTCATCGGTACTGAAACGTGACTGGCTTAAAAGATTTTCTCGACGCGCGAATCCCCGTCGCGCGAGGGTCGCACACACCAAAGAATTGACGTTCTCTAGTGCAACACTGCCCGTCAGTGATTCGTTGTCGCCGTCCGGATCGAGCACAATTCCGCCTGCAATGGTGTGTCGTTCCGAGGAATCGCGAACCACAAAGCGATCGCCAATAAACGCAAGAATAGGTGACGTAAGTTTTAAGCGAGCAAGTTTTTCTTTGCCTGCCTCGAGAGATCCATTTTCACGGAATCTAATCCTGCCGGCCACGCGCGACGCACCATGGTGCACATAGATCGACGATCCATTTTTCAGGGGATGTGCAACGGTCTTATCGCCGTTCGGGCGCGACGACCTTTCTACGCGAACAATCAGAATCGAAGTTGGCGTGCCGTGACCCGGTAGTGTCACCACGTCGCCGCGCTTGATCTGATCCACTCGGCAATCCGGTAGGTTGATGGCTGTGCGCATCCCCGGCTGCGCCACTTCCACTTCCTTGCCGTGGCTCTGAATCGAACGAATACGCGTTTCGAGATTAGTGGGGCAAACAACGATTTGCTGGCCGCGGTGCAAAGATCCGCCGGTGAGTGTCCCGGTCACCACTGTGCCTATTCCGCGGAGCGTGAACACCCGATCGATAAACAAGCGCGGCTTACGGATGTTGCGTTGGATCTCCATTCTTGCGAGTTGAGCAGCCAGCGTGTTTACCAGCTTGTCGATGCCCGATTCTGTCCTGACTGAAGTGGCAACAATCGGTGACTCTGCAAAAGCTGTTCCGGAGAGTCGTTCGCGAATTTGATCAGTGACGACGTCGACCTGGCCCAGGTCGCTCTTGGTGAGTGCAATCACAGCGCGCTGCACACCGAGATAATTGAGTATTTGTAAATGTTCTTCGGTTTGCGGCATCCAGCCGTCATCTACAGCAACGACAAACAGTGCCAGATCGATCGAGCCAACGCCGGCGATCATGTTGCGCACGAAATCTTCGTGGCCGGGCACATCAATGATGCCTGCGTGAATTTTATCGCCGTTTGGCGCGGTCAGGCTCAGTGCGGCGAAGCCAAGATCGATTGTGATCCGCCTTTTCTTTTCCTCCGGCAGACGATCGGGATCGATGCTGGTTAACGCTTTGACAAGCGCGCTCTTGCCATGATCCACGTGGCCTGCTGTGGCGATGATGAAATGTTTCGCTGTCACCTGGAATGGCCGTCATCCCGAACGAACCGCAGCGCAGTCGAGGGATCCCGCGGCGTTACCATCAAACTGTTTCACCGCGGTTCTTCGACTTCCTTCCGCTTCTCTTCACTCCGCTCAGGATGACATGAACAGGCCGCGCGGATTGCTTTACTCACCGCTTCATCCTGTTGAGGGAAAATTGTCCGCAGATCGAGTTTGAATCGGTTATCTGCGATGTAGCCGATTACAGGCGGGTGGGACGCACGAAGACTCGCCGCGAATTCGACCAGTGACGAATTTCCGGCAATGAACTCGATCGTCACGGATGGCACATTCGCCGTCGGCAATGTACCGCCACCTGTCTTCGCTTTGCCGCGGCCGATTGCAATTTTCAGAGGCAAATTCGCCAAACTCGAAGCGATCGCTGCGGCACGGACGCGCAACGCCTCCTCTGAAGTTTGTAAAAGCGCGAGCGTGGGGATTTCGCCGGGTTTTTGGTCCAGATGAAGATCCACAGTCGCTTGCAAGGCTGCAAGACACAGCTTGTCGCAGCGCAAAGCGCGAAACAGCGGTTCGCGCTTTAGCGCGATGACGAACCGTTTTTTTCCCGCGATAATTCCTGCCTGTGGACCGCCGAAGAGTTTGTCGCCGCTAAAGCAAACAAGATCAGCGCCCCCTTTCAATACGTCGCCAGCGGTCGGCTCATGCTGGGTAATGCCGAATGATTCACTCGCGATCATCGCGCCGCTGCCGAGATCTTCGACAAACGGAATCCGTTTCTTCTTCGCCAACGCGCTGATCTGATTTGAGGAAGGCGATTCTACAAAGCCGCTCATCGAAAAATTGCTGCGGTGCACCTTCAGAATCATCGCGGTTTTGGATCCAACCGCCTGCGCGTAATCTTCGAGTGAGGTCTTGTTGGTGGCGCCGACCTCGCACAATTTCGCACCAGCCGCCGCGGCCACAATTTCGCTGATGCGAAACCCGCCGCCGATTTGCACCAGTTCGCCCCGTGAAATGATAATTTCCGGCGCGCCCGGCGGTCGCGCCCTACCACGCTGTGTGAAATGGTGAACGATTAACAATAATGCGGCTGCGCAGTTGTTGACGACCGTCGCCGCTTCAG
The DNA here is from genome assembly GCA_963805485.1 of uncultured Verrucomicrobiae bacterium. Taxonomy (GTDB): domain Bacteria; phylum Verrucomicrobiota; class Verrucomicrobiia; order Chthoniobacterales; family UBA10450; genus Udaeobacter. The sequence goes on from CAWDUN010000004.1 coordinate 683,168, forward strand.
CGTCACAAAGCAGGGCCAGCGCACTTTCGAAATAAGCGCCACGTCCCCCACGGTCGCCTTTGGCGAGATCGTATTCGACATTGGAATACGCTGGCCCGATCTCATTCAATGCGTCCATTGCTTCGCGCGAAAGCGGAGCGCGTCCGAAGTTTGTGTGAATGACAATTCCAGTTCCGTTGATGACTGATTGAAGTCTGCTGGCGTGAAATTCGTCGAGTGAACAGTGGAGATCAGCGACAATCGAATTGAATTCGGGGGTCACGCTCCTCGAACGAATGTGTGACAGTTTGCGGCGGATCATCTCGACAACGAAAGGCCGCGGCAAATCAGAATCGCCGATAGCATCCAGGATCTTCGACACCGCTGGAATTTTGCGTCGCTTGTCGCACCTCATTCGATCGTGCATACCAATGGGCGGCGACGTCGTCGCGCTACGATTCGCCCAATCAACGCGGCGGAATGGGTGCCGGCTTTTCGGATGACTTTGAGTGCTTCTCGAAGATTGGCTTCGGCGACGCACAACAGCAATCCGCCGCTGGTCTGTGCGTCGGTTAATAAAATCTGGCACGTCTCATCTGTTCGCGCCCAATCAACAAGAACCGTCGCTGCATTCAGATTATCACGGCTACCTTGCGGAACGCAGCCCAGACTCACGAGTTCGCGAATTTCGTAGCTGATGATTGGCACAGCAGCGGGCTCAATATCCGCGGAGACATTACTCGCACGGCACAACGAGATCAGATGCCCTATCAGTCCGTAGCCCGTGATATCGGTGGCGGCACGCACGAGCTCTGATTCCGCCAAATCGGCGCCGACCGTATTGATATGTGACATGAGGGCGATGACGTTTTTTTGCAGCGCGCGCGAAGCCATTCCGCGTTTCATCGCGGTTGTGGCGATACCGGTGCCGAGCGGCTTGGTCAGAATGAGCGAGTCACCAGGACGCGCATTTGCGTTGGTAGTGAGCTGTCGGACGTCTACAAGGCCTGTCACGGCAAGTCCGTAGATCGGTTCCGGATTCCGAATGGAATGGCCCCCAATGATCACGCAGTCCACTTCGGCTGCCTTGGACAGGCCACCGCGCAAGATTGACGAAACCACTCTTGGCGTGACGAGATCATCAGGAAAACCAATGATGTTTAATGCAGTCAATGGACGCCCGCCCATGGCATAGATGTCGGAGAGTGAATTGGCGGCTGCGATCTGCCCGTACGAAAACGGGTCGTCCACAATCGGTGTGAAAAAATCAACCGTTTGCACGAGTGCGCGATGACGGTCCAAACGATACACACCCGCATCGTCGAACGTTTTCGAACTGACGAGCACGTTCCGGCTTAACGAAATAGGAAGCTGCGGCAAGACTTGTCGCAGGGCTTGTTGGCTCAATTTTGACGCTCACCCGGCGCAGGATGAAAGCGACGTTAGCTTGCGAATTTGCTCACGCGACATCTGGTTCCACCTCCTTCCATTATTTTGTCATTCCGAGCGAGGTCGAGGAGTCCCGGTGAATCAGCTGTCGATCTGGCAGCGGGATCCTTCGACTTCGTTGGGTTGCGCTCAGCATGACGAGAGAAGATTTGGCGGAGAGGATAGGAATCGAACCTACCTCGACACTTGCGCGACGACGACGGTTTTGAAGACCGCGAGGGCCACCAGGCACCCTTCACTCTCCGGATGACGGAAAACTCCCAATGCCCAACGTCCAACATCCAACGCCGAATTTCTTGCGCACGAAATGTACTTTGGAATGAGGCGGTTTGACGGCGCTTTTCAAGGCTGAACGCGGAGCGACGAATTATTAAAACGGACGCACGCTGGCTATTTTGTCTTTTTGATCGCCTTAGCGATCTGGTCGAAGTCCGGCCACTCGCCAGACTCGAGTTTGGAGTGGAGCAGCTTGCCATTAGCGCGAATTTCAAAGGCGCCGCCGCTCGAGGGAATCAGCGTAAGCGACTTAATGCGCTCGCCGAGCTCGAGAATTTTGGTCGCCAAACTGACGGCCTTCGGCGTGTAGTTTCAAACGACGCAGTATTCGATTGAGACTTCGATCTTCACCACCACAAGCTCCTTTCGCAGCCAAACTATCGGTGTGGGTAGAACGCGTCAAGATTCATACCGGCGGATTTCTCAGCGCGCGCTTTGCCAATGCAGCCTTGATACAAGCGGGCAAAATAGTTCAAAAAAGAAGCGTGCCGCAGCCCGCTCCAGCAGGCTGCGGCGTCTCCACTCTCAACCACGGAAATAGCCGCGGTTTTCAGCCCCGAAGGCGCTAGCCCTCAAGATTCTTAAAAGGCGAAATTCACCCCGCTGCGGAACATTCCGAAATTATTCCTCGGTCCATCGATCACGCCAAAACTCAAGTCGTTAGTCCAACCGAAGTTTCGCGCGAACCGAAATTCCAGACCGGCACCAAATTGACCGAGTAATCTCGTTTCGGCGCCGAAGTGTTCGGTCTGCGCATTGACAGCGAAGGCGTCCGGCGGCCCTTGCGTGTGAAGTTCATCCCTTTCTCCGCCGCCGAAAATCGCACCAACACCCGCCCACGCGTAAGGCGCGAGACGCGTACATGGAATCGGGTAGCGCAACGTGACTGTGCCAAGCACAGTACCGATGGTGTGATTGTGATTAATTCTTCGGTGAACAAATGTCGGAACCGACTGGTCCTCGAAGATATCGAAACCTGGCTTGCTGCCGTCCAGAACAAATCCCTGAAGACCGACACCAGCATAGCGACAGAAGAAATATTTGATGTCGCCGCCGCCACCCCAGGCGTGATCGCCGCCAATGTAACGGTCATACGTACCCAGCACAGGGCCGCCTTCACTGGTGCTTTGAACAATGTCGACCAGCGAGGGATTAGGAGCGAACTCGGTGTTGGTGAATGCATACGTGCCGAAGAGGTTCAAATTCCATTCCCGGTCGCCGTACCATTGCGGACAGGGGGGCACATACGCGACCTGCTTCATTTCTTTTCCTGAATCTTTGCCTGAACGGGCATAGGAAGCGTCGGTGTAATAACGGAACCGCGAGGATACTGGCGCTTCGGCTTCGGCGCGCTCGCCACCAAAAAGCCAGGAAAAGGCAACAAAGACATCAGCCACCGGCGAATCGTGCGTGCAGCCAAATAAGGGTGAGACGTCCAGACGAGTTTGCGCTGTCGGTTTCCACGCTACGCTCGGGCCGATGACGAAGCTGTTGATTGGATCGCCCCGTGTGTCTTTGGTGGTGACGTTCTTATATTCCATTTCTATACCGACTTTCAGGCGCTCTTCAGCCAGGAGAATTGGCGTCATCACCGCCTGTGAGAAACCCCATTCTCGGCCGCGGTCGCCGGTATTCTCTTTTTCAAAGAACCAGTTCATCGCCCATTCCACGCGCCCGAAGAATTCCTGAGCAAGGAGTAAACGAACTTCGTAGGCATCGGGAACCTTGGGCGGTCCGCCCTCTTCTTCTTCCTCTTCTCCTCCACCGGGAGGCGGCGGAACTTCTTCGTGTCGAATCGTGCCTACGCCGAACTTGTATTCGGCGAAGAGAGTTGGATTGAGCGGAATCTTGTTCCAATCAGCAAGAGCCCATCGCGCTTCGAGGCTCACGGTCTGCGCGCCGCCGCCGCCATTGAACCGTTCGAACTGCGTTTCCGCCGCGACGTTAAAACGATACGGCAAACCCATTTCGATCTCCTGAGTGAAAAGATAATCTGGTGGTCCGTGACGGAACCCCTGGCCCTCAAAAAGTTCACCGAAGAAAAATGACCATGCAGGCAATACGTAAGCTTGGGTTGTGTTGGAAAAACGGCTGCGAGAAAGTCCGGGCGGCGCGCCGTATGCGCTCGGCACTTCCTCGCCCGAGACGACGATTTCCTCCTGGCTTGATGCTTGTGCGAGGACGGACTGATCACTGGCGGCAAACGTGAAGGATGCACCTGTAATCAACGGAAGAAGCCATCGCCGCCGAGTTCCACGAAAAAAGCAAGTCATTCTCATTAGCTCGGGAATCATTACAAAGTTGTAATTAATGGCAAGACAAATTTTTCGCCGTTTTTGCTGACGTGTCAGGGCGTCCGATTACGCCGTCTGGCGACAACTACAGTGAAAAGGCAGCCGCAGCCCGCCTCCACAACGAGCTGCGGCCTATCCGCTTCATTAACCGCGGAGGCTTCACTTCCGCGGCGATCCACCTGCAGGTCTGCCTACCATTACAAAATTGTAATGTTTAGCAAGGCAAATTTCCAAGGACGACCAACAGAGAGTCGAGACTGTTGGCGTTAATTCTTGCGTCAGCTTGTGCTGCAGGTGGAGTTCGCCCCGGAGCTACTCGGAAGATTCGCAGTAATCTCCCTGCCAGAGTCAGTGAAATTTGAACTTTAGTGCGATCCAAATGGTGCCTTCGCAATCACAAAAGTCGACGCTGGCTGTGGAGCGTAGGTTTCGGGGTAGAACTGTTCACACCCGAAGCGAATGTCCATGACGGCGGCGTTTGTAAGGATGTTGGGGACGATCCAATCGAAAGATTCGGCTTTCGCGTTCAGCCAGGGACTAATCCACATGGGGAATGTGTTGCCGCCGTCCACCGATAGCCACACTTCCATCTCACAGGCCCCCAAGTTTATGTTGGGAAGCACTGTTCTCCATTCAACCCTGACATGCTGCCCAGGGTAGAGAACCTGCCCAGCCCTGGGCGAAATCAGCGTGGCAGAATATGTTCCTGCCGCGCCTGAAGTACTGGCGAATTGTGGAGCGAAGCTAAGCGCCACCGCAAAGATGGTCACAAGCAATGTTCGAGTATACATTTGATTTTTCCTCCGATTGATTAAGGAGAGTTCCGGACAAGAACAAGATTCTGTCAAACGATTTACAATTACGTTTTTGTCATTGTAACGCGACGGAGAGACGGGTGCTGGGTGACTTTTCTTTCGGCAAAAGCGGGAACAGTAGTTTGACTACTGTGCCGCGACCGAGCTCGCTTTCGATGACAGCTGAACCGCCGTGGAGATCGACAATCGATTTTACCAGAGCCAAACCGAGGCCTGCGCCATCGGAACCTCGCGATGACTCAGCACGATAAAATCGATCGAAGACGCGTGGCAAATGCTGTGCAGCTATTCCGCAGCCGTTGTCGCTGATGGCAACTTCAAAATCAGCTTCGTGTTCACAAACCGCAATTTGAATTGAACCGTTTTCGGGAGTGAAGCGCAGTGCGTTATCAAGCAGATTTCCCACGGCCCGTTCGAATAGATCCGGGTCTGCATAAATTTGCCCGTTGCCGCTGCACGTGATGGTCACATGATGATCCTCTGCGACGGTTTGATAAAACTCTGCGATTTTCTGAACTTCTGCGCGTGCATCGAACTGCTTCCGAGCGATCGGCTCGGTCGCCGCATCCACGCGTGCGACAAAAAGCAGATTGTCCACGATCCTGGAAAGCCGTTCGCATTCAGCTACGGTAGATTCGACCGTCTCACGATACTCGGCTGCAGGGCGATCTCGCGTGAGCGCAACCTGCGCTTCGCCCAGCATATTGGCAATCGGCGTTCGCAGTTCGTGCGCGAGATCGGCGGAAAATTGCGAGAGCCGCGTGAATGAATCGTCGAGGCGTTTAAGCATTTGGTCGAACGCGATTGCGAGCGGTTGCAGCTCGCGCGGCCACCCGGCGGAACCGATACGTTGTTTCAATTGGTCTGGCCCGATTCGGCGGAGTGACTCCGTCATTTCTCGAAGCGGTCGCAACCCGCGTCGGGTAACGACGATCGCAATGAAAGCCGAGGCCACAACACCGCCGAAGAGAACTGCGATGAATAACAAGAGCGAAATTCTTTTCAACTTGCTCGTCGCTTGAGCGATCTTGTGCCAACTGAAGTGTGTAAGCCTTGCCGGCGGGATGCTCATTGAAGGCCACCAGCGAAAAAAACTTCCCTGAGCTGCGATAATCCTTGCGAGTGCGAAGAGCTTGCGCCGATTCTTGCCCGGCTGGAAAAGTCTGTGTCGGGATCAATCGATCCATTTGCGGTGTTTCGGCAATGGCGCGGCCCTGTGAGTCGAGAATCCTGATCCAGTAAGCAGTGTGCTGACCGGCGCGGTGTGCCGTGACCTCTTCAGCAAGCATTTCGGGTCCGTTCTCACGGAGATCCGTGCTTAAGGCGAAAATTTTGTCCGCCAGAACTGAGTTGTCTTCGGCAACCGCGTGGCGCACGACAATCGAGTAAAAGATGCCAAGGCCGCACGCGAGCAAAAGGCCTGCCGCCAGCGTAAACAGCAGAATGAGCTGGAATGCGATCGAGCGTTGTTTGTTCAAGGACGACAATGAAGATGACTAGCGTCCCTTAAGAACGTAGCCCACACCGCGAATCGTGTGGATCAGCTTCGTTTTGAACGGGTCGTCCACTTTCGAGCGCAGTCGGCGGACAACTACGTCGACGACATTCGTGTCGGTCGTGAATCCAACGTCCCAAACGTGTTCTGCAATTTCGTCCCGCGACACCACGGCGCCGGTTGAACGAACCAGATGTGCCAGTAAAAGGAACTCCTTTGGCGTGAGGTTCAGCGGAATGCCTGAGCGCGAAGCCTTGTGCCGCTCGGTGTCGAGTTCCAAATCCTCAATGCGTAAATGCTCCGGCTGCTGCTGGGGAGCGCGGCGCAACACCGAACGGACGCGAGCGAGTAATTCTGAAAACGCGAACGGTTTGACCAAATAATCGTCTGCACCTAGCTCGAGTCCTTTCACCCGATCGCGGACGCTATCGCGGGCGGTAAGAAACAAAATGGGCGTATGGATTTCATCGCGCCGCAGTTCCGCGACCACCTCCCAGCCGTCCTTGTGCGGCAGCATGATGTCCACGATGAGCAGATCAAATTTAGTCGCCCGTGCCTGTTGTAACCCCGTTTCGCCATCCGGCGCGACATCGACATTGAAGCCCGCTTCGCGGAATCCTTTGGCGAGAAAAGCCGCGGTTTTCTTTTCGTCCTCGATCACCAAAATGCGCATAGGGCTCATCGCCTATACGAGCACGCGCATACGGCTCAAGCGCCAGATCGGCGTCGTGGGGGCGGCACGGCGATCAGCAGCCCCGCTATAAGAAATGTGAGTGCCGCGGAGAATAAGCAGTATCGGCAGTACGCGTGCAGGAGAAACGCCTGCACATACAGAAACCAAAGCGTCGCCAAAAACATCGCACCAGCGATCAAAGCAACAAACCTCGGCGCCCATGAGTAGCCGAACGCTGCGAATGTGGCGAAAGCGAACACCGAGAAATAGGCGAGCGCTCCAAGCATCGCCACCGGAATTCCGCCTACCTTGCCATACGAGCTGCCCAACACCCGAAAACAATCCGGCGAACCTCCGCAGCTGAGGGTTTCACCAGTGAGCGCCTGCACGCTCAAATACGTTGCATCGGCGAGACCGACCACCGCAACAATGGCAACAATCGTGTAAAGGATGGTGCGAAATCGCGATACGATCATGCGTGCGGTTTTCCCGCCAACGCTGCGTTGATCGCAGCGCGAACGCCTTCCGGGTTTTTATCCTTTGGGTCCACCGGCTGGCCATTGATATACAAGGTTGGGGTGACGTTTACTCCGAGCGATTCACCGCGCGCTTTGTCGGCATCAACTCGTGCCTTGGCTTGTTCCCCATCCATGTCCTTTTTAAACTGATCAACGTTCAGTCCGATTGTGCCGGCATACGATTCGAACAATTCTCGCGCATTGGGAGCTTTGCTCCAGGCGGCTTGTTCGCGATACAGCACGTCGTGCATCTCCCAAAAATGGCCCTGGAGCCCTGCTGCTTCAGCGGCCAAGGAGGCCTCGCGGGCGTGCTCGTGAGCGCTGAGCGGGAAATTTCGGAAGATAAGCCGCACGCGCGAATCGTATTCTTTGAGAACTTCCTCGCCAAACGCGGCGAAACTGCCGCAGGGCGGGCACTGAAAATCGCCGAACTCTTCCAGCGTCACTGGCGCATCGGGATTGCCCCGAACATGCAATGATTCGGAACCTGTGCCTGCCGGGAGAGACTTATCTTCGGGAATAGCCTGGAGTTGTGAATGCTTTGCGCGATAGAGCATCGCGCCACTCCCAAACGTGGCCAATCCGACACCAAGCACAATTATAAATGGCAGGTAGCGTTTCATGCGCGAGAGAAGCGGAGAATTTCGACGCGACAATTCCGTCGTCAAGTGCCAGCGCTGTTAAGATTCATTTCGTGTCGACTCGTTGACCACCACGATCGCCCGTGAATATAGTGCGTAGTGAGATCTCGCAACTTATTCACCGCCTTCGGGCTCATCGTCATGGCTGTTTGCGTTTCTACCGGACAAACTCCCTCGGCAGGAGAATCAGGCATTGAAGGATTGATTACGATAACTCCAGCTAATCCGGGGCCAACCAGGGTTGGTGCCGCCGCTTCAGCGCCTGTGGGGAACGCCAATTTTGCGGTGGAGAAAAATGATGCTGAGGTGACCTCGTTCAGTACCCGATGAGCATGGTCGATTTCGCGTCTCATTGCCCCCTGGCCATTACAAAATTTCGCTAAAGGGAAGGAAATCCAGCATCGGCCACTTCGGTCCCTTCGAAGCTGACGTTGCGCCCGGCAAGATGACCAACGTCCAGTGGGAATGCGATAGCGGGATTCGCTAGATTCCTTAGACGGCTACGCGTTCCGCTGTCGGCATCGTCTGAAACGCAAGGACGCGCAATCGCTTTCAGTGATCGTCCCGACTTTTGGGAAGTCTTATCGCGTGTGGCACAGATGTCTGCTGCCCGCCATAGTGAGAACTCGCGAGGTTTGCTCGCGAGTTCCCAAATTGATGAACAAACAACAGTGCTTACGGCCGGTGCGGCGGTGTCGGACGAGGTCTCGGTGATGGACTAGGCCTCACCGTCGGCACGGGTGTGCTGGTTGGAGTTGCAGTCGCAGTTGCCGTAGCTGTCGTCGTAGCTGTTGCTGTAGGTGTGGCCGTTGCTGTGGCTGTCGGTGTCACCGTTGGCGTCGGCGTGGGACTGCCACAGGTTGTGGGTATGTAGTCCACACGCAGGCCTGGTGTCAGAGTGGCTTCATTGCAAGAGAACGACGTGAACACATTCAGATCTTGCTGGATGCCGCTTGTTGCCATCAAGCCATTGTCACCGGTCATCCCATAGATCACCGACAGCGTATCGGAGCCTTCGGTCAACAGTACCTCGAACTCGGCTTGTGCGGGACCCGGCGGGCTGTTGAAGTAGTTGGCCTTCCACCTGATGACGAACTGCCGGTTGGGCGCAGTTCCCAACGTCTGGGTAAAGACACCGCAGCCTGTGCAGGTACCCACACTTTCATCGGTAACCATATCGGCATAGTAAGGGAACAACGTATTCAGAAACGGACCGTGAGACGCAGGATCCGGATTCACCGGCACGCACTGGTCGAGTACGAAGAACAATTTTTCGCTGGGCGTGGCGGTCAATTGTAGGTCGCCGTTGGAACCGACAGTCGCCACTGAAACCGGAGCACCATACACGTTGACCGGGAAGGGTAGAACGATGTCGGTGTTGCAGTCGTCGCAGTGGTTGCCGATATCGTTGCCGCCCGCGGTTATGGTACCAGAGCTAGTAGCTGTCGTATAGCTTGTCTGGCAAGGCGTTGCCGTTGCCGTAGCTGTTGGCGTCGGACTAGCTGTCGCAGTCGCCGTTGCGGATGGACTGGCCGTAGGTGTGGGACCGACCGGCTCTCTATCGGTGTAGGCGTCCTGTTGGGAGGCGGCGTTAATGGCGTTGCGCCCATCTGTCCATGAAGTCGCGTGCTTGGTAACTACCGCTGAGCCATAATCGTAGTCGCCGACATAGGTCGCCTGGATGCCAGGATCGGGTTGAGCCGGGAGCGGGCTGACAACGTCCGAGAACGTTTCGTCAGCCAGCCAAGTCGCGCCGTTATCAATAGATTTGCGCGACCACATCCGGTAACACGGAACGGCTGGGTTGCCCCTGGTGCAGCTAGCACTCTCGCGCGCATCATACCATGTTGCCAGGAGGGTGCCGGTCGGGCTGACCGAGAGATTGGGCTGCCATTGAGGACGCGTGGTGGCATCGGTGTTCAGCTTGAATGGCGCGGCAAAGGTCACACCGCCGTCGGTTGAACGAATGTAATAGACGTCGCCCGGGTCACTGCCAGTGCCGTGCTGGGCATAGACTAGGTGAACGACGTCGTTGAGAGCAGCAGGCTCACCCCAGCCTTCGTGCCGCCAGTAGCCGCCCCCATCACTAAACATGCAGGCAAAGTATCCCACAGCTGTTACGCCTGGGCCGGGGAATGTGGGGCCAGTATAAGGGTGAGTCCAGGTGTTACCGCCGTCGGTTGATTTGAAGATATGGTTGATGTCGTTGTGGGGGAAGCCGCCACCGCCTTCGTTCATGCCGGCGAGATACAGCACCCCGTTGCCCGACAAGTCGCCTGTGATCTGCACGTCACGGATGAAGGGGCTGGCCGGGGCAACCTGTATCGGAGTGTGCCACGTGAGACCGTTATCGCTGGAGAACGTGACGGAGAGGGCACCAGCGTTGCCCCAGGAAATATACATGCGCCCAAAGAATGGAGAGGCAGGATTGTTGTCAGCCCAACCAGATTCGCGATCGTCGCCCCCGCTATTGTGAATGCAAAAATGGGTCCAGCTAGCAGCATTCGCGGGAGTGGCGGATTTATACCCGCCGAGGCCCTGACCGCCGCAGGCTGTGTCAAGCCAGACGGTGAACCAAGTGGCGGTGGGTTTGTTGTACAGAGCAACAGGGTCGCCCACGGTACCGGCAAAGGGGCTTTGACCCGCGGCAGTGGTGATACGTGTAAACGTCGTGCCGCCATCAGTGGAGATCGACGCGCCCGAAATGTTAATCGGACTGGCGTTACGGCCTCGCGAATCGTTGTAGGCCACAAATACCTGGTTAGGATCATCCGGATTAACCGAAGTGAACGTCTCCGACTGGGTAATGTTGGGAGACGTCTCGGTGCCGGTGATCAGATTAACGTCCCCGGCGCCATACAGGGGCACGAGCAATTTTTTGACAGCCTGCGTGATACGCTGAAAGAAGCCCACAGGAGAACCTGAACCGCCCTCTGCTGCGCCGCAGGCGATCATGATCGCTCCAGCCCGGAAGTTCTCTTGTTTGTCGATGCCCAGCTGCCGAATTTTGGTACAGTCGAACCCGACTGGCACCAAAGGGTCGTTGGATGCGGTAATAATGTGATGCGTTATCTTCACCGGTGCGCTGTTCGCGGCGAACGCGTCAAGGCCCAGCAGCGCAAGGGAGACCCCGGCCAGCGCTATGCACAGGCCGATTAGAATGCGCGGGTTAAAGAAGGCTAATTTTGAAGCGGATTTCTTTTTCATAGAGTTAGTGGAAGCCAGGATTGCATTTTCCACGCTGCGTTACCTGGACACGGCAGCGCGATACGTTATATCCTTTTAGTCAGTCCGCCGACAACGTGTCAACAATATACGTTCGAATCCGTGGAAATATTTTGAGGCACAGGCATCGCATGAACGAATAGAGTCACCCAGCCACGATTCGCTAGTGCGATCGAATTAACGGGGGGCGCCGTACTAGCGTGAGGCCTTGTGAATCGGGATTACATCCGCGCCTGGTTTGTCGGAGTCTTAGAGGCTGAGAACCGAAGCGCTACTACCGCTCAGGCATCGCGCGCGGATTTGTCTCTGATTGCGTGATAGGAAATTTCTTGCGCAACGCGCAGTAAACGAGTCGCGAACAGTATGGGGATAAAACAGGAAACTCGCGAGGGTCACTCGCGAGTTTCCAAACAACTAACTGATTGCTGATCGTCGGCGGCTAATAACCTTTACGGCCGGGGAGGTGGAGTAGGACGCGGCCTCGGTGACGGAGTAGCCCTCGGCGCCGGAGTAGCCGTTGGAGTACCACTAGCCGAAGCGGTGGCTGTGGCTGTTGGCGTGGCCGTAGCACTTGCCGTTGATGTAGCCGTTGCCGTTGGAGTAGCAGTCGCGCTCGCCGTCGCTGTAGCGGTGGCAGTTGCTGTTGCTGTTGCGCTTGGCGAAGCGGTAGGCGTTGGCGATGGACTGCAAGGAGTCAGGATGTAGCTTTGTCCGCCCGTAGCAGCGCCACCTGAGCCGTTGCAGAAGTACTGGTCAAAGTCAGTGGTCTTCTGCACGCCGGCTGTGGCGCTGCTGTTGCCACTGGCGACAGTGCCGTAGATCACATCGTAGCGACTCTGCCCCTCATACAGCCTCACTTCGAAGTTGGCCGTGGTGGTCGGAGTAGCGAAGTAAACAGCGCGCCATTCGATATTGAAGATCCGATTGGGCGCAGTGCCCGATGTCGAGGTGTAAACACCGCAGGTGCCACCTGGGAAGCTGGAGCAGCCAGCCCCTGTGTCCGTGCGCAGGTCGTCCCAATACGGGAAGATCAGATACGTGCGGCTTGTGTCAGGCAGGCAGCTGTTCGTGAAGATCGACGAAGGGGTCATGAACTGAAAAGTGCCGTTGGAGTCCACATTCGCAGCAGTAAAGGTCTGGTCGTATAACGTATAAGAGAACGGCAATGTGATGGGCGTTGTGCCATCATCCGTGTGATTACCGGTGTCCGTCGTGCCCGGCACGATGCTGCCGCCGATCTGGGTGATGAGGTAATGATTTTGCGGCGGACATCCTTCTACGGTGTACATCCCGGTGAAGGCCGCGTTAGCATTGCAGGTGTTAGCTGTGATCGCGCCTGCGCCGAGAGTCGCCGTCACGCTGCCACCGAAATTGAAATGCACCGTGAACCTGACAGTGGTGTTGCCGTTTATACAGCTATGCCCGGTCACGCTGCCGCCAGCATTCCCCGTTAGCATCAAGTCACTGTCTTGGACTGAGGAACAATCAATAGCTTGGTTGAAGTTCACGTCATATTGATAGTCACCGGGCGCGGGTGGCGAAAACGTGCCTCCAACGGGCGGATTAGTACTAGTCACCATCAGCGGTGTTATGGCGTAACAGAACGTGCAGTTGAACTCAAAGTTCGGCATGTTGTCCGAAGCGCGGTTAAATGCGCCCGCCGCAATATGCATCGTCTGCGGGCCCTGCGTGCTCACCGGCGAAGTGTTGAAGTGGAAGGTGAGCGTGGTGTTTCCGTTGCTTAACATAACGGTGTTTGCCGGGATTCCGTTTACCGTAAAATCGCTGGCCTGGACGGTTGCCGGATCGACCGGGTCAGTCAGGTTAATAACGAAGTCCGTCGGCTGCGTGCTGATGGTGCTGTTGCAGGCCGGAGTAGTAGTGGTCACGGCAAACCCCACCAGTTCTCTATCGCTGAAGACATCCTGCTGAGATGCGCCGTTGATCGGGACGCGTCCGTCCGCCCATGAAGTCCCGTGCTTGGTGAGCACCGCCGAGCCGTAGTCGTAGTCGCCCACATAAGTGGACACAATACCCGGATCGGGTTGCAACGGCAGCGGACTGGCTACGTCGGACAACGTTTGATCACCCGTCCAGGTCGCGCCGTTATCGGGCGACTTGTTGGAATGCATCTGATAGCAAAGATTGCTTGGACTAGAGGGTTGACAGCTGGCAGAGGTCCTCGGTGTTTCGTCATACCACGTGGCCAAGAGGGTGCCAGCTTCGCTGACCGAGAGGTTCGGCTGCCACTGCGCTTTGGTGGGATCGGTGTTACTATTCAACTGGAACGGGGCGCTAAAGGTCACGCCACTGTCGGTAGAACGAATGTAATAAACGTTGCCAGGATCGGCGCCATCTTTTTCCGCATAGACGAGGCTAACTACGTGGTTGAATGCGGCAGGCTCGCCCCAGCCCATGTGTCGCCAGTAAGCGGGGCTGTTGTACATGGTGCAGAAGAAGCCCGAAGCTCCACGGCAAGGGCCGACGAAGGATGGCCCGGTGTAGGTGTTGGTCCATGTAGCGCCGCCGTCAGTGGAGCGGTAGAGCTTGTTATTTCGGGGGCTGCCGCAGCCGGAATTACAGCCGTTGCCGCTGTTTTCGTCCATGCCTGCGATGTACAAATCACCGGTCACCTTATCGCCGGTGATCTGGACGTTGCGGATGAAGCTGCTTGTGACGCTAACCGGTGCACTCCAAGTAGCACCGTTGTCACTCGAACGCGTGACTTGGATCGCGCCGCCGCCTACACCGAAGTTGTTCCAGGAAACATACATCCGACCAAAGAAGGGAGAAGATGGGTTGTTATCGGCCCAACCAGACTCGCGGTCATCATTGCTACCGCCGCTAGAGTTAACACAAGGATAGTGAGTCCAGCTCTCAGGGATCCACGGAGTGGCGGACTTGTACCCGCCCAAACCTCCCCCGCACGCCCCATCGCCAATCCACACAGTGAACCAAGTCTGGCTTGGCTTGTTGTACAGAATAACGGGGTCCCCTGTGGTGTTGGAGAAGGGACCTTGACCAATGGCAACGCAGCCGTTTTGAATGGCTGTACAGGTGAGACGGTCGAAAGTGGCGCCACCATCGGTGGAAACCGATGCGCCGGAGATGTTGATAGGGCTGGCGTTGCGGCCACGCGAGTCGTTGTAGGCTACGACAATCTGTTGGGGGTTGTCCGGATTAACCGTAGTGAATGTCTCCGACTGCGTGATATTGGGAAAGGTCTCCGGATGGTTGATCACGTCGACGTCCCCTGCACCATAAAGAGGCACTAGCAATTTTTTGACGCTTTGGGCGACGCGGTGAAAGAAGCCACCCACAGAGGAAGGACCTGAAGCGCCATCTGCTGCGCAGGCGATCATAATAGCTCCAGCCCGGAAGTTCTCCATCTTGTTGATGCCCAGTTCCTCAATTTTGGAACAGTCAAAGCCCACCGGCACCAGAGGATCGCTGGAGGCGGTAATAATGTGATTTCTTATCTTTACTGGTGCGCTGTTTGCAGCGAAGGCGTCCAAGGCTGCCAGCGCCAGCGAGACTCCGGCTAGCGCTATACATAGACCAATTAAAATACGCAGATTAAAGAAGGCAGATTTTGAAGCAGATTTCTTTTTCATGGAGTTGGATCATTGAAGTAGGTGGAATTGACGTGAAGAGCGCCATAGTAGCGGAACTGCTACCCGGACGTCAACACTTTTTCCGGTTTGTGTATGGTTGCCTGGGGCGTTTATTAGATCCAGAAAATGTTGGCAAGCTTTTTTTGGAGTTTGTTCTGACGGTTCTTCGTGGGAATTAAGGCCTCTCGGATCCCTGAGAGTTCACGCCGATGAGAGTGTAGCAAACGCTACCGATGCGTTCCCAAAGTAACAATTCTGTTACCAATCGACGTGCGCACATGGCTTTGAAATTCAAAGTCGCGCGTGTGCTTCTCGCCCGGGTGTGCCGTCTGAGAATTCAGCGGGCTCGCGCTATTTTTTTTCGCGAACAGCTTTGAAGGTGCCGTGCTTCGATGGTCCATCCCCGACGAGTGGCGAGAAATCAACTTCGCCGGTGATCGAATCCGAAGTTTCAAGCTTTCCTTTGAACGCCAAAGTTCCCGCGTCACGCCCAACATTGCCGATTAGAAACTCCGCCGGCCCAGAAAAGGTTACCGACTTTCCGTCACCCGGACTCCACTTCGCCTCGGAAGGCTGAGTACCCGTCCAAACTTTCGATTGCGGGTCCGTCACCGTCAGCGTTCCTTTTCCGTCGTTTTGTGCGTCGAAGCGCAGGAAACGATGTTGGTCGTTAGCAAAAGTAATGTCGATCTTCCAACTGCCAGTCACGTTCGGAGAATCTGCCTCGGCCACGACCAGGGGAAGTACGTTCACGGCCATTATGAGAATTATTGCGCGCGCTGCTTTCACATTTTTTTCTAGTCGAGATTTGATATCCAGGCAAGGCGTGTTTTTTGGGACTGCTGGTGGCGCATGATCTATTCCTGAGTAAATTCGCCAACTCTGTGAAAAGTGGTTGCCTCAGCCGAGAATTGAAAGCAGCTGGAACGATTCCGAGGCGAGCCAGCGTTGGCGTCAGCGTCGCTGGCCACAGCAAAACCGGCATACGTGAATCGAAAACCAGCCGGTGGCGCGCAGCTGCTTTGATTCTTCTGAACTTGTTCATGATCGCGCACATCATTCAGTGGCGGTTCACGGGCAGAACAGTTTCGCCTATCGAGCCGTCGGAAACGATGTACACGCTGCAGAACGGGTTCGTGAACGCAGGCTTCATCTTCTTTAGCCTGGCGATTTTGGCCACGCTCATTTTCGGGCGTTTTGTTTGTGGCTGGGGTTGTCACATTCTCGCTCTGCAGGATTTCTGCGGCTGGCTGCTCAAGAAAATGCGTCTGCATCCGAAACCGTTTCGATCACGGCTTTTGGTGTATGTCCCGCTCGCCGCCGCCCTGTACATGTTTGTCTGGCCCGTGGTGTATCGAGTGTTTTGGACCGCAGACCCCGGACCAGTAATCCCGAAATTCACGAATCATCTGGTGACCACAAAATTCTGGGCGACGTTTCCTTCTGTCGCGGTGGCCATCCCGTTTCTGTTCATTTGCGGCTTCGTCACCGTTTATTTTCTAGGGCAAAAAGGCTTTTGTACTTATGCCTGTCCGTACGGCGGTTTCTTCGGTCTCGCCGACAAATTCTCCTTGGGAAAAATTCGCGTCACGCCTGCTTGCAATCAGTGTGGGCATTGCACTGCCACGTGCACTTCGAATGTGTTGGTGCACCAGGAAGTGAAGCAATACGGGATGGTGGTCGATCCGGGTTGCATGAAATGCATGGACTGCGTCAGCGTTTGTCCCAACGACGCGCTCTATTTCGGCTTTGGCAAACCGGCGCTCCTGGCTCCGAAATCGAATATCATTAAAAGACATTATTCGTTGACGTGGCCAGAAGAGATCGTCGGCGCGTTGGTTTTTCTGGGAAGTTTCCTTGCTGTCCGCGGTGTTTACGCGCTGGTTCCGTTCTTGATGGCGCTTGGCTGCGCCGCGGTCACAACTTTTCTCACCCTGAAAACGTGGCGATTACTTCGGGCAAGGGAGTTGTCCTTTTACCGGTTCAATTTGAAATCGTCAGGAAAGATTCACAAGACCGGCTGGGCGTTTGCAGCCTTTGCCTGTGCATGGATTGGGTTGAACGCGCACTGCGGTTGGGTGCGCTATCACGAGGTTCTCGGCAACGTCGCATTCAACAAGCTTCATTTGCCCGACGAACTGGCCCTGGCGCAGCTCGATCTCGCTCGCTGGCTCAGCCCGGCGGATCGGGAAAACATTGTTCAAGGAAAAGAGCATTATCTGGCGGCGTCGCAGGACGGCGTTGTTTGTAAACAACGAAGCTCTGCAGAAGCTGGCCTGGTTTGAATATTTGTTAGGCGACGCTGCGCAATCCGTGCAAACGCTCCACACGGCCGCAGCTTACCAGAAAGAGGAGAGCAAAGCTTTGAGCCTTTATTATCGCGGCGCGATCTTGAATCGCCTGGGGCGTTACGAAGAAGCGCGTGCGAGTCTGGACGAAGCGCTGGCTGAAAGAGATGATTTGATCCTGGCGCGCCAGGAAAAAGGCGAATCGCTCTGGCAGCTCGGGCGCAGGGACGAAGCCGTTTCGGTTTGGAGCGACGCCGTACAGCGTAATTCGCGTTTGGCTTTGGTTAACAACGAGCTTGCCGGCGCGGCGCGCTGTCTCAGGCAACGCCGAAGAAGCCGAGTATTCACGAAAAACAAGCGGATCAATTCACTCCTAACAATGCGCTCTACCATTGGGTGCTCGCGAAGCGCCTTCAGGATCTGGGGATGACTGATCTGGCAGAAAAGCATTTCCAACAAGCAAAGCAACTTGATACAGGCGGCGAAATACCCGCTGAGCGCTGAGGAGATTGAAGCGTTAAGGTGGAACGCGTTGGCCTGAACGCGTTGCCGAGGCAAATGCGGCGTTATCGCCCGACATCGGGCTGCGCTTTCCCGGATTGATCTCGGAAGCACGTAATGCGTCGGCCGCGCACCGACAGCATTGGTGCAGAGAATCTACGGCCGCGGGGCAGGGGTTGGTCGCGGCCTTGGCGTTGAATTGGCGCGCCGGACCACTTCAAACTGCGTCATCATTCCATCGTCCTCGTGCTCGATCATATGACAGTGGAGCATGTACATGCCCAGGTGATCAGTGAACTTCAGTTTTACCTCTAATGTTTCCCCCGGCGCCAGATACCAGGTTTCCTTCATTGTCTCGTATGGAAAACACGGGCCACCGTTACGGGCCAAGCATTGTTGCGAAACATCATGAATGTGCACCGTGTGCGCCTGTGCCGTGGGGTTCGTGAAGACCCATTTCTCAGTCGTGCCCAACACAGGGTTTGCGTCGACGCGATTTGGATCAAAGCGTAACCCATTGATCGTCCAGTGACCCGCTGTGTGGTCAAAGCTCCAGCTTCGTGTCACTGAAGGTTCACCGATGTCTGGGAGTGGGCGGAGCGTAGCGGGTATTGAACTGTCGTCTGTAACGTGCTGAGTCACGCGCAACTCAAGCAACTGCGTGCCGGTCAGCGCGTCGATGAGGTAGATAGTTTGTCCGAGTTCACCGGCGAAATTGACCACCACATCCAGGCGTTCCGCTGGTCCCATGCGCATGCTAGTGCGCGTAACAGGTGCGGGAAGCAGACCGCTCTCAGTGCCAATTTGGATGAAGGAGTCACCATTGCTTAGCGCAAGAAAATAGGTGCGGAAGTTCGATGCGTTCAGGATGCGGAACCGATATTTACGATCGCCAACTTCCAAGTATGGCTGGTAAACGCCGTTAATTAGAAACTTATCACCAGTGACACCGTTAGGATTAAACACGTACGGGATCTGGTTCTTCGCATCGAACTGCCGGTCGGCGATTGCTAAAGGCAGATCGAACGCGCCGGATGGAAGCGTCGAGGGATCGGCGGGATCATCCACAATGTACAGTCCAGTAAGACCCATCCACACGTTGCGAGCGGTCACATCCATGCGGTGGTCGTGATAAAACTGCATCTTGCCTCGCTGACTGGTACCTTCTTCAAGTCCTTCGTAAGTATAGGTGCGCGATCCTCCAGCCGGAATGAGCAGGCTCTCTGGTTGGCCGTCGTTGGCGGCGGAGGAGTGATTGCCGTGATTATGAATGGTCATCTCGCCAGCCTCTGGGCCGAGATTATTCGTGAACGTGACATCCGTTCTCTGCCCGGTGGGTCTACGAATGGTTAAGCCAGGGTACGTCCCGCCATATGTCCACATGTTCGTGCATGGTCCATCCAGGATTTGCATGCACGCTCCGTCGATGCCGATCGAGACATTCGCGTTCGTATTCACGGGGGGAAAAACTAGGGGATGCGAGAAAGCCGCACGTGCCGGTGTTGTGCTTCTCACACCTGTAGTTGCGCCAACGGTTTTCGGTCCAGCGGCTAAACGCACGCCGATACCAGCAAGGGCAGCCGCAAGCAAAATTGCCAATAAAGCCTTAGTCATAAAACGCGGCTCAGTGATGACTCTTCGCCGATGCCTGGCAAATCAGGGTCTCGGAGCTGGAGTGGGCCGAGACCTTTGCGAAGGCGTCATTCTAGCAGGTATGAATTCGATCGTCAGGATAGGTGGACTGGCGCTTTCACGTGTATCAAACCGCTTTGCCGTGGCGATGGCGGTCTCATCGCCTAACACCAGCCAGCCAAAGTTACTGGCCGGGTTGTCCAGCCACGATTGCACATCTGCAACCATCTGTGCTGAATTCCACGTGTACTGTCCGACAACGCCAACCGATTGGCTTGCACTTGCCGTGGCGGAAAAATCTCCGCCCTGCGTTGTCCAAAAGACGCTATCGAAAAAACGATGCCGCCATGTGGCATCGTTAGGAGTAGCCGGCGCTCCGTCACCTTCCCCCATGGGTGCGTGGGAGGTTCCTTCGCCCCAATCGGCAAGCAGCGTGTGCAGCTCAACGGTTCGCAAGGTACTAACGGGCGTCATAGACATATTCATAGCCAGGCTTACGGCTGTGATCGTAGAGCCTGCCGGAATGCTTCCCGCAACATCGAACGCGAGCACCCCGCGCCGCAGTTCTCCCATGCCGTTCTCACCGGCAAAGAAGTGAAAACCAGCGCCGTTGCTGTGGTCGCCCTCAGCAGGATCGTACTCGTACAGAGTATTGTCCTTGGATGGCATAATATTAACGATGTTTGCACTCGCTAACGTGGTGCAGGTGTAGCCAATCGCTGCGGCGAGCGCTGCTGTGAGTAATGTCTTAGAAGTCATAAGATTATAATTTGTAGTGGTAGAGTCTTAAGCGACCGATACGCCTCCTAGAGTTTTTCGCAAAAGGATGTGCCCCTGGTCGGCACGAATCTCGCACAAATTGCTTTCGGAGTGAGATGCGTCTTCGCATCGCTTTTTACTTGTGTCAATTCCTGCGATGTTTCAGCGCGGAGCGGGAGTCGGCCGAGGCCTTGGTTGCGCACTACCTCTTGGTGAGGGAGTAGGCCGCGGTGTAGCTGTTGCGGTCGCAGTAGAGGTAGCCGTAGGCGTCGATGTTGGCGTAGCCGTGGGAGTTGCCGTCGCAGTCGCGGTAGCAGTCGCTGTGGGCGTCGCAGCTTGCTGTTGCCGTAGCTGTGGCTGTCGCTGTGACCGTAGCTGTGGCTGTCGCTGTGACCGTAGCTGTAGCGGTAGGCGTAGGCGTGTGAGTAGCTGTTGGTGTTGGTGTAGGCGTGAATGTCGCAGTCGCCGTTGCTGTTGCTGTTGGAGTGGACGTTGGCGTCGCCGTCGCAGTTGCCGTTGGACTCGGGCTGGCCGTAGGGGTGGGACTTGGCGTGCCGCCACCCATTGGCGCCTGGATCGCAACCATCATTGGCGAGCCTGTCTTGAAGAAACCGACTGTCGAACTGCGCACTCTGTGGCGGTTGATCGGCATCGAACCGGAAATTATATAGCGTGCCGAACCGAATAGCGTTGGCGTTCTGATTCTGCGCAAAAGTTTCCGAGCTCCAGGTGATAGAGCTTCCGTCCTGCATAACAGTCCACGGTGTGCTGCTATATCCTGTGATTATTGAAGGTGCCATCATTTGCCCAGGCGGGGTGCTGAATAGGCGCATGAAAACCGATGTTGGAGATGTTTACTCCTGGCCCAAGAGGCACGCTGAAAGATTGGATAGAGCGCTCCAGGTTCTGGTTGTAGAGCGCGTATTCATAGTGCCAGACGCCGGTACTGGGGCTCGTCACTTTGAAACCCATGAACCAGATACCGTCATTTCCCGGGTCGGGCTCCTGCCGGTTTACCGTCGCGCCGGTCCAGGCCATGATCGCCGGCGCCTCTCGCACGGTGGAGCCCACGGCAGTAAAAGTAAAGGGCTGGTTGATTCCGGTTACGCTGTACCGATGGTACGAAGCGTTGTTAAACATGTTACACTGGCCCGGATGACTTTGGCACCAGGTGTATTCGTGCGGCACGATGTATTCCGCTTCGGCAAAATACGTCGCTCCCGGGTTCAGCGATGTGTTCAAGTCATTAACGTCAACTAGAATTCGGTGAGACGTTACGTCATGACTGTGACCGCTGTGATTGTTGGCTGTAGAACCGGGAAAACTCCCGGTGAATGGATTGACCCAGGCGCGGGAACCAATGCCGGTTTGACTGCCGTTTAAACCGGCGCTGTAGAAATCGGAGCAGCCGGACCCAAGATGGGTACCGCTTACACCATTGCATCCAAAGCCGCATGTGTTTGACGACGCTGCTGTGAATGCGTGCTTACCCCAGGACTGGCCAATTTGTTCGAACCGCTCAGTGTTGTCGGCGCCGCCACTCATCCGGTAAACATTCTGCGGAATAAAGGGATGGTCGCTGTTAGGCAAGGCAAACCAATCCACATCGATAGTGCCTTTGTTGCAGGCATCGGTGCCCAAAGCGAGACCGACGCGACCCCCGACGGAGCCACTCTGGGATTGCGACAAGCCGACCAGCTCGCCGATAATGACATCAGGTCCCGGGACAGTTCCCACGCCGGGTTGGTTCAGAGCTGGCAGTCTCGCGGATTGCACATTGCCGTTTTGGTCGAGCTGCATGGTCTCGATCGGTTGCATGGTTGCACCGATGGAGATTTCGCCCGCCCCTGCGCCGGCGTCTGCCGGGTGGCCAAGAGAGTTCGCGAGCTCTTTGGAGACCAGCAGTCGGCCGCCGGTAATGCTGAGCAACTGCGCCTTTGCGTCATAGTCGTATTGGCCTCCGTCGATGTTAAAAAAGGTGTATCCCGTCTTACCATCGCGCACAGCTAAATCGAACGCTTCGCCGGAGGGAAGCTTTTGAATTACGAGCTGCTTGAGTGACGCGTGTAGCACCGCCGGTAAAATGTAGCCGGAAGCGTTGCCCCTGGCTGGAATCAACGCCATGGATCCCGGCTCAAGACCACGCAACAGCTCATTGAAAACCAAAATTGTGAAAAACGAATTAGCCGCAACGGAAAATTGCAGTGTTGTTGTTCTTCCCGGCGCGGAACCGATTCCATTCAACTGATTGAGATCAAGATCCAGCGTGACGTTGCCGTTCTCGATTATCATCTTTTGAAGTGTCCCGGCCTGTGCCTGAATTTCGGTGGTTCCCTTCGTTGCACCGAAAGCGTTCGGAGCGCTCGCCGGCGGTGAAACAAAGAGCAGGAACAGCGGAAGAGCGAGAGCGGTAAGCGTTAACTTTGACATTGTAGTGGAGTCCTCTGGTTGCGGTGAGTTTGGCTAAGCTTGAGAGAACTTATTTTTTCGCACGGAACGATAGCAAGAGTAAAGAAGATTCTTCCGAAAGTCTCGCGGCTAGACATTGCCGAAGGTGATGGGCTTTTCTGAAGATGATGTGAATTAGTCGCCCAAGTCGCGGATATCAGGCGGCGAAGCCACAACTTTTTTGCCAACGCGTTGAGGACAACGCGTTCCACCACCAGCTAGGGACGAGGCAAAGGAGTGGGGCGAGGTCTGGGTGGCGGAGTAGCCCGTGGCATCGGCGTTGGGCGCGGTGTCGCAGTCGCTGTGCTGCTCGCCGTTGCGGTAGGTGTAGCCGTAGCGGTAGCAGTTGGCGTTGCACTAGCTGCGGCTGTCGCAGTAGCTGTCGCACGCTGCGGGTGTTGCAGTCGCTGTCGCACTGGGAGTAGCTGTAGCTGTGGGTGTAGACGTTGGAGTTGGACTCGGCGTGCCTGCTGGACCTGTCGTCCAGGCAGTAAGCGTACCCCCTGAGCCGTTGCAAAAGTATTCGTTATAGCAGGGGTCGTCTCCTTGCATTCCTGCGGTGGCCGATGTGTTGCCTCCCGTGACGGTGCCGTAGATCACGTCGAAGTGGCTAGCCTGCCCTTCATACAATCTCAGCTCGAAGTTAGCGATGCCGCTTCCCGGATAATACTGTGCCCGCCACTCAATGTTGAAGATGCGGTTGGGAGCGGTGCCACTTACCGATGTGAATATGCCAAATCCGCTGTTAACTAAATACAGATCGTCCCAATAGGGGTAGATCGTGTAGTCATGACTGGACCACGGCAGGCATTGGTTGGTGAAGTCCGTGTCGGTGGTCACAAACTGAGCATTGCCGTTGGATGAGAGGTTGACCGAAGTGAAGGTCTGACCGTAGAAGGTGAAAGGGAAGGGAAGCGCGACGGTGGTTACCTGGTCATCCCCGTGATTGCCAATGTCGGTTGTGCCCGGCACAATTATAGCAGCGCTCTGGGTGATGCCGATTTGGCAAGGTGACACGGTTGGCGTTGCCGTAGCTGTTGGCGTTCCTGTAGATGTAGGACTGGGACTCGCTGTGGGGGTTGGCGTTGGGGACGGCAACGGAACGTTCCCAGCCGCTTGAACTACAGCAATCGTTGGTGAGCCAGTCTTGAAGTAGCCCACCGTGGCATTAGTTGGATTGGGCGGTTGGTCGGCATCGAACCGGAAGTTATACAACGTGCCAAAGCGAATCGCGTTCGCATTTTGATTCTGCGCAATAGTTTCCGTGTTCCAGGTGATAGAGCTTGCGTCCTGCGTAACAGTCCAGGGAGTGCTGCTATAACCTTGATTGTTGAACGTGCCGTCGTTTGGCCAGCCGGGTTCCTGACGCGGGGCATGAAACCCGATGTTAGAAATCGTTACTCCGGGTCCGACAGGCACACTGAAGGATTGGATGGCGCGGTCGAGATTCTGGTTGTACAGCGCGTATTCGTAGTGCCAGACGGCCGTTGAAGGATTGGTCACTTTGTAACCCATAAACCAGATACCGTCGTTTCCCGGATCAGGCTCGATCTGGTTCACTGTCGCGCCTCCGAGTGTTTGCCAGGCCTTAATAGCAGCTTGCATCCGAACGGTGGACCCCGAACCAGAAAATGTGTAGGTATCCCCGCTGCCGCTGACGTTAAAGCGGCGGTACGAGGCATTGTTGTACATGTTACATTGCCCGGGATGACTCTGGCACCAGGCATATTCATGTGGAGTCAGATATTGGCCTTCGGCAAAATAGATCGCGCCAGAATTCTGCGCAGGGTTTAGATCGCTACTGGCCACGGTGAGTCGATGAGATGTGCCACTATGACTGTGGCCGCTGTGATTGTTGGCGGTCGATGGGAAAACGCCTGTAAATGGGTTGACCCATGCGCGTGAGCCGATCCCAGTTTGGCCGGAATTTAAACCAGAGCCGTAAGGATCGGAGCACCCGGGGCACAGATTGGTGCCGGTAGTGCAACCGCTGGTGTTACAGCTACTGCAAAGGCCGCCTTCCAACGCCTCAAATGCGTGCTTCATCCAGGACTGCCCGATCTGTTCGAATCGCTCATCATTGGTAGCGCCACCGCTCATGCGATAGAGATTTTGCGGGATAACGGGATGATCGGTATTTGGCAACGCAAACCAGTGGAACGGCTGGTCGCCGTTATTACAGGAAGTTGTTCCCACCCCCAGTCCAACAAGATGATTTACAGTGTCGTTTCCGTACTGTGCCATCTCGGGCAAGTCGCCCACAATGACATCGGGCCCGGGCACCAAAGTTGGCGTATCCGAACCCACACCGTATCGCAGCGGCGGCATGGCCATCGATTTGAGTTCGCCATTAACGAGATGGTCGATCTCGATCGGTTGCATCGCGGCACCAATTGAAATCCTTCCAACTGCCGCGCTGACGTCTGCCGGCCGGCCAAGCGCCTTAGCAAACTCTTGCGAAATCAGGAGTCTTCCCCCAATGATGCCGAGCGACTGCGCATTAGCATCGTAATCGTACTGGTGTCCTTCGACATTAAAAAAGGTGAATCCTGTCCTGCTGTCGCGCACGGCCAAATCGAACGGTTCGCCGGAAGAAAGTTTTTCGATGGCGAGCTGCTTAAGCGACGTGCCCAGGGCGACGGGCAAACTGGAGCCGGGGGCGATGACCCCGGCTGGAATTAAAGCCATCGACCCTGGCTCCGGACCGCGCAACAGTTCATTGAAAACCAAAATCGGAAAAAACGAATTGGCCGCGACAGCAAATTGCAGGGTTGTCGGTCTCCGCGAAACAGAGCCAATTCCATTCAAGCGATTGAGATCAATTTCAATCGTGACGCTGCCGCTTTCGACGATCATCTTTTGAAGCGTACCGGTCTGCCGTAGACCTTCGGGAGTCTCCTTCATTGCGCCGAAAGCTTTAGGAGCGCTCGCGGGAGGTGAGGCAAAGAGCAGGAATAATGGGAGCGCAAGACCGGAGAGCGTTAAATTTGACACTATGGTGGAGTCGTTTGGTTGTGCTGAGCTTCGCTAAGCTTGAGCGAGAAGTCATTTTTTCTCACGCCTTTACGACAAAAGTAAAGAAGATTATGAAAAATCCTGCGGGCAGCAGGAGGCGGTGGCCCGGCTCCTCCGATCGTAGATTCGCCGTGGCGAAAGACGACGACAAGTGATCGCCGAAGGCGCGGATATCAGGCGGCGGCGCCGCAGTAATGTCTGCCAACGCGTTGAGGACAACGCGTTCCACCAGTTCATCGTTCCCCGCTACGGCCGAGGTGGGGGAGTCGCCCGCGGCCTTGGTTCAGCCGTACCTCTTGGCAGAGGTGTGGGTCTCGGAGTCGGCGTGGGCGTATGCGTAGGCGTTGCGGTGGGGGTCACCGTGGCCGTTGGTGTCGGTGTGGGGGTGTGAGTAGCTGTAGCTGTAGGTGTAGCCGTAGCGCTTGCTGTCACAGTTGGTGTGGACGTTGGAGTTGGCGTGTTGCTTGCCGCCGGCGTTGCAGTTGGAGTGGCCGTGCCTGTTGGAACCAACGCCCATCCGCCAGTAGGTTGACCACCTGAGCCGTTGCAAAAGTATTCGTTGAAACATGCGTCGTCTCTCTGCACTCCGGCTGTAGCCGATGTGTTGCCCTCACTCACTGTGCCATAGAGAACGTCAAAACGAGGTTGCCCCTCGTATAACCTCAGCTCGAAGTTGGCACTGCCATTGCCCGGGTAATACTCCGCCCGCCACTCGATGTTGAAGATCCGATTCGGTGCCGTGCCACTTACGGATGTGAAGATGCCAAACCCGCTATTAACCAAATAGAGGTCATCCCAGTATGGGAAGATCGTGTAGTTGTGGGTGATCCACGGAAGGCAGCTGTTGGTATACTCGTTATCCGTAGTTATGAACTGCGCGTTGCCGTTAGAGGACAGATTGATCGAGGTGAAGGTCTGCCCGTACAAGGTGAAGGGAAAAGGCAACGCGATCGTAGTGACTGTATCATCCCCGTGATTACCAATGTCGGTGGTGCCCGGCACAATGCTTCCGCTTATCTGAGTTATCGTAAGACCTGCGCAAGGTATCGGCGTTGGTGTCGGAGTAGCCGTAGCAGTAGGCGTTGGGCTGGCTGTAGGCGTGGGCGTAGGCGATGGCAGCGGGACATTGCCAGCAGCTTGAACACTAACAAAGCTTGGCGAGCCGGTCTTAAAGTAGCCGACCGTGGCATTCGTTGGATTAGGCGGCTGATCGGCATCGAATCGGAAGTTATACAGCGTGCCGAAGCGAATTGCGTTGGCGTTCTGATTCTGCGCAAAATTTTCCGTGCTCCAGGTGATAGAGCTACCGTCTTGCATAACAGCCCACGGGGTGCTGCTATATCCCTGATTGTTGAAGGTGCCATCATTTGCCCAGCCGGGATGCTGAATTGGCGCATGAAAATCGATGTTAGAGATGTTCACTCCGGGACCAACAGGAACGCTGAAAGATTGGATAGAGCGATCGAGGTTCTGGTTGTACAGAGCATATTCATAATGCCAGACGCCCGTACTAGGGTTAGTCACCTTGTAGCCCATGAACCAGATACCGTCGGTTCCAGGTGCGGGTTGGACCTGGTTGACCGTCGCACCGGTCCATGCCGTGATGGCCGGCTGTTCTCGCACAGTCGGACCTGAGGCAGTAAAACTAAAGGGCTGACTGATTCCGGTTACTGTGTACGGACGGTATGAAGCGTTGTTATACATGTTGCACTGGTCCGGATGACTTTGGCACCAGCTGCCTTCGTGGGGGACGATGTATTCCGCTTCTGCAAAATACGTCGCTCCCGGGTTCAGCGAAGTGTTCAAGTCGTTAACATCGACCAGCATTCGGTGAGACGTTACGTCATGCGCGTGCCCGCTATGATTGTTGGCTGTTGAACCGGGAAAGCTGCCGGTGAATGGATTGACCCAGGCCCGCGAACCGATACCGGTTTGGCTACCATTCAAACCGGCGCCGTATGCATCGGAGCAGCCAGAACCGAGTTGAGTGCCGCCCACACCGTTGCATCCGAAACCGCATGTGTTTGACGATGCCGCCGCAAACGCGTGCTTACCCCATGACTGACCGATTTGTTCAATACGATCGTTGTTATTCGCGCCGCTACTCATTCGGTAAAGGTTCTGTGGAATGAAGGGATGGTCGCTGTTCGGCAATGCAAACCAATCCACGTCGATCGTTCCTTTGTTGCACGCATCAGTCCCGAGAGCGAGGCCGACTCGGCCCCCGACGGAACCAGCCTCCTGTTGCGAAAAGTCGAGCAGATTCCCGACGATGACATCAGGGCCGGGAACGGTTCCAACGTCAGGTTGCTTTAGCGGCGGCAACGAGGCGGATGTCACGTTACCGTTTTTGTCGAGATGGTTAATCTCGACCGATTCCATGGTCGCGCGCAGCGCGATTTGGCCGGCGATTGAGCCGACATCTGACGGGCGGCCCAGAGTCTTCGCAAATTGATTGGAGACCAGCAGACGTGCGCCGGTAATGCTTAGCGAGCGGGCGTTGGCCTTGTACTCATAACGACCACCGTCGACATTGAAAAAAATGAAACCGGTCTTGCCGTCGCGCACGGCTAGATCGAAGGCTGCGCCGGCAGGAAGTTTGTCGACTACGAGCTGCCTGATGGAAGCGCTTAGCGACACAGGAAGATCCGACGCAGAGTTTTGCGGGATCAGTGTCATTGAACCATGGTCCGCGCCGCGCAGCAGATCGTTAAAAACCAAAATGCTGAAGAAGGAACTGGCCGCGACACCGAATTGCAATGTTGTCGATGTTTGCGCCGCGGAGCCGATTCCATTCAGTCGATTGAGATCGAGATCCATTGTCACGCTTCCGTGTTCGACGATCATCTTTTGAAGCGTCCCCCCGCTCTGCTCCTGGGTCTGGACAACTTTTCTTGTACCGCCGAAAGCCTTTGGTCCGCTCGCCTGGGGCGATGCAAAGAGTACGAACAACAAAAGCGCGAGACCGGTGAGCGTTATTTTTGACATTGTAATGGGATTCCTTCGTTTGTTGTGAGTGTGGACGAAAATCGAAGCTGTAATTCCTCTCATGCGTTACGGCGAAAGCAAAGAAGATTATGAACAATCCTGCCAGCACCAAGAGGCGGTGGATTGGCTTCTCCGATCGGAGATTCGACGTGGCGAAAGACAATGACAAATCATCGCCGAAGGCGCTTATATCAGGCGGCGAAGCCGCAGTAATGCTCGCAACGCGTTAGACAACGCGTTCCACCTGCCTGCCAGCAGTTAGGGACGAGGCAAAGGAGTGGGGCGAGGTCTCGGTGGCGGATTACCCCTTGGACTCGGAGTAGGCCGCGCTGTCGCAGTCGCCGTAGCGGTTGGAGTTGCCGTCGCCGTCGGAGTAGCAGTCGCAGTTGGCGTTGACGTCGCAGTGGCCGTAGCGGTCGCGGTTGCAGTTGCAGTTGCGTGCAGTGCAGTTGCAGTAGGCGTTACTGTGGCTGTAGCGGTCGCGGTGGCGGTCGGTGTCGGTGTGGCCGATGGCAATGGAACGTCTCCAGCTGCTTGAACGACAACAGCCGTGGGCGAGCCAATCTTGAAGTACCCTACCGTCGCGTCCGTCGGATTGGGTGGCTGATCGGCGTCAAACCGGAAATTATAAAGCGTCCCCCAGCGAATCGCATTTGCGTTCGGGTTTTGCGCCAATGTTTCACTGTTCCAAGTTATGGAATCCGCGGTCTGAGTTACCGTCCAGGGAGCACTGCTGTAACCCTGATTGTTGAAAGTGCCGTCATTTGCCCAACCAGGTTCCTGAGGCGGCGCATGAAAGCCGATGTTACTGACGTTGACACCTGAACCCAATGGCACACTGAACGATTGGATAGCTCGATCGAGATTCTCGTTATACAAGGCATATTCATAGTGCCACACTCCCTGACTGGGATTAGTCACTTTGTAAGCCATGAACCAAAGGCCATCATTGCCCGGGTCAGGTTCGACCTGATTCAGCGTCATGCCTGTCCACGCCGTCAGGGCCGGTTGCTTCCGAACCGTGGCGCCAAGTGGTGAAAATGAGAAGCTCGTTGTGCCAGTGACGCTGAACTGGCGATAAGAAACGTTGTTGTACATGTTGCATTCCCCGGGATGGGCTTGGCACCACGTGTACTCGTGGGGAGTGACATACTGGCCTTCGGCGAAGTACGTTGCGCCTTGATTCAGGTTTTGGTTTAGGTCATCCATTTCAACCCTAACCCGATGCGATACACCGTCGTGCGAATGGCTGCCGTGGTTGTTCGCCGTGGATGGAAACGCGCCAGTGAAAGGATTGACCCATGCCCGCGAACCGATCCCGGTTTGGCCGCCATTTAAACTGGCAGAGTACGGGTCCGAACATCCGGAGCCAAGATGAGCCCCGCCCACGCCATTACAGCCGAAGCCACAGATGTTCTGCGTCAATGCTGTGAACGCATGCTTAAGCCAGGACTGGCCAATTTGTTCGAACCGTTCGGTATTATCGGCGCCACCGCTCATTCGGTACAGATTCTGCGGAATGACTGGATGATCTGTCTGCGGTAATGCGAACCAATCCAAATCTTCGATTCCCGCGTTGCAGGAAGTTGTTGCGACCGCAACACCCACTTGTGTGCCGGCACTGCCAAACTGCTGCATGTTCGGCAGATCCCCTACAATGACGTCGGGACCAGGTATCGTCCCGGGATTCGGATTAGGTAGCGCTGGCATGACCATCGACTTCGGTTCCCCATTGACCAGTTGGGTGACCTCAATCGCTTGCATCCGTGCGCTGATGGAGATTTTTCCAACCGCGGAATTAGCATCCGCGGGACGGCCAAGCGCCGCGGCAAACTCTTTTGACATCAGAAGCCGTCCATTTTGAATCTGGAGTAACCGGCCCCTGGCATTGTAATCATATTGATGTCCTTCGATTTTGAAAAACGTGAAACCTGTTTTCGCGTCGCGAACAGCCATGTCGAACCCGGACTCGGCAGAAAGCTTTTCGACTTCCAACTGCTTGAGAGAGGTCGCCAACAACGAGGGAAGCAGCGAAACGGGCCGTCCCTGCGGGACCAGCGCGATCGAACCCGATTCGGCGCCGCGCAATTGGTCATTAAAGACAAGAATGGAAAAAAACGAATTCGTCGCGGCAGCGAACTGTAGGGTGGCAGGTCTCGTGATCAAGTCAGTGCTCCCATTCAATCCGTTTAGATCCACGTTCAGTGTGACGCTGCCGTTTTCGACAATCATCTTCTGAAGGGTTCCCGTGGATTCGTCGGAAGCGTTTTGCCTGGGTTGTACTGCATAATTCTCCGAGCTGGTTCCGAAAAACAGAACTGAAAGCAGCGCGAAGCCCGTAAGGGTTATCTTTGACATAATGTGGATGCTCCTGGTTTAGCCCTGGCGGAGATTAGGTCGTAATTTCTCTCACGTGCTGGCGATAGAAGCAAAAAAAGATTTTTCAAAACCTTGCAGCACCCGAATCAACGTGGCTCGGCTTCTCCGATCGGAGATTCGCCGTGGCGAAACACGATGACAATTCGTCGCCAAAGGCGCAGATATCAGACGGCGAAGCCGCAGTGATGTTTACCAACGCGTTGAGGAGTCGCCGCGGCGACCGTTCCACCAGTCCATTGTCACCAGCTACGGGCGCGGCAGAGGGGTGGGACGAGGCCTTGGCGACACGTTTGACCTGGGTGTTGGCGTGGGTCGCGGAGTGGAAGTGGGGGTTGCGCTAGACGTCGCCGTCGCTGTCGGGGTAGCTGTAGCAGTAGGCGTAGGCGTAAATGTCGCCGTGGCCGTGGCTGTGGCCGTTGGCGTTGACGTCACCGTGGCAGTAGGTGTAGCGGTAGGCGTAGCTGTCGGCGTGACTGTCGGCGTCTGTTGGAGTACGGGAGCCGGGACTACAACAGTGATGGGCGACCCTGTCTTGAAGAAGCCGATCGTCGCATACCAAAGTGTCGGAAATCGATCGGCGTCAAACCGGAAGTTATACAATGTGCCCCAGCGGATCGCGTTCGCGTTCTGATTCTGCGCAAACGTTTCACTGTTCCACATTAGACAACTACCCAGCCATAGTTGACAACCGTTGACCTGAGTGACAGCCCACGGCGTGCTGCTGTAACCCTGGTTATTAAACGTGCCGTCGTTTGCCCAGCCAGGTTCCTGAGGCGGGGCGTGAAATCCGATGTTACTAATATTGGCCTCCACAGGCACGCTAAAGGATTGAATTCCGCGATCGAGATTTTCATTATAGATGGCGTATTCATAGTGCCATACGCCGTTATTTGGCCCCGTCACCTTATAGCCGACAAAGAAAATCCCGTCGCTTCCCGGGACAGGCTGGTACCTGAGTTACCGTCGCGCCCGTAGTTGCCCAAGCCATGATTGCCGGTTGCATTCGAACGGTGGAACCGACTGCTGAAAAATTGAAAAATGTAGGGCCGCCGCTGACGGAGAACTGTCGGTACGAGACATTGTTAAACATGTTGCATTCTGCCGGATGCGACTGGCACCAGGTATATTCGTGCGGGCTAATATAGGCCGCTTCGCCAAAATAGCTGGCTCCCGCATTCTGCGCCGGGATCAGATCACTCGTCTCCACCAGGATACGGTGCGACACGTTATCATGGCTATGGCCGCTGTGATTATTGGCAGTCGATGGAAAAGAACCAGTGAAAGGATTAACCCAGGCGCGCGACCCGATGCTGTTTTGATCGCCATTCAGGCCTGAGGTGTACGGGTCGGAACAACCCGGGCAAAGCTGTGGACCCGGATTACAAGGAGGACTTGTGTTACAGGTGCCGCACACGCTGTCCTGTAATGCCAGGAAGGTGTGTTTCATCCATGACTGGCCGATTTGTTCAAAGCGGGCGTCATTGTTTGCCCCTCCGCTCATCCGATAGAGATTCTGCGGAACGACAGGATGATCAGTGTTTGGCAGCGCAAACCAGTCGACTGGCTGGTCACCATTGTTACAAGAGTCTGTTCCGATGGCCAAACCAACCTGCGTCCCGACAGGGGAATTAAATTGTGCCACGTCCTCAACATCCCCGACTATAACATCCGGACCGGGCACAAGACTCGGCACTCCGGGACCCACTGCACGTTGCACGGGAGGCAGGACCATCGATTTTGTTTCGCCTCTAATAAGCTGGTCGATCTGGATCGGCTGCATTGCTGCGCCGATTGAAATTGTTCCGGCCAATGAGCCAGCCTCTGATGGAATACCAAGTGTGCTGGCGAACTGTTTTGATAGGATGAGCCTGCCTCCGGTGATGTTAAGCGACTGAGCTGCAGCATCGTAATCGTATTGGTGTCCTTCAACGTTGAAAAAAGTGAATCCTGTATTGCTATCGCGAACTGCAAGATCGAAGCCTTGACCTGAAGGAAGTTTTTCCACTGTCAGCCGCTTAAGAGACGAACGTAATGCGGCAGGCAGATTGCTATAGCCGGGGGCATTTATGCCAGCCGAAGAGGAATTTTGCAAAGCCAGTGCCATCGAGCCGGGCTGGATTCCGCGTAACAAATCGTTAAAGACAAGAACGGAAAAGAAAGAATTTGGCGCCGCTGCGAAGTGCAACGTGACGGGCCTTGCCAAGAGAGAACTGCTCCCATTCAATCCGTTCAGGTCGAGTTGCATCGTTATGCTCGCGTCTTCCACGATCATCTTTTGCAGTGTTCCAGTCAGCGCTTCGGCAGCATTTTGTTTGGGTTGACTCGCGGCATTTTCGGAAGCATTCGCGAATATAAGAACTGACAGTAGGGCGAAGCTTGTAAGGCATATCTTTGACATTGTAGTGGATCCTTCTGTTAGGGTGCGTCTGGCGGAGATTAATTGGTCATTTCCCTGAGTGGTTGCGATGCAAGCCAAACAAAAAATTTCCAACACCTCCTTGCTCTTTTGCTTAGCTTGCTGGGAGCAGGGCTATGGGCGGGGTAGCGGAGTTGGACGAGGCCTTGGCGTAAGACTGCTCCTTGGTGATGGAGTGGGCCTGGGTGTAGCGGTCGCCGTGGCCGTTGCTGTAGCCGTGGCGGTGGCAGTAGGTGTTGGCGTTGGCGTGCCACCCGCAGGGGCCTGGATAGCAACCATCATAGGCGAACCTGTTTTGAAGAACCCGACCGTGGCACTGACAGATTGCGGCGGCTGATCGGCGTCAAACCGGAAGCTATACAGGGTGCCAAAGCGAATCGCGTTGGCGTTCTGGTTTGCGGCAAAGGTTTCGGTGCTCCAGGTAATCGCGCCGACACTCTGATCGACCGCCCATGGCGTGCTGCTATACCCCTGATTGTTGAAAGTACCGTCGTTAGGCCATCCCGGTTCCTGAGGCGG
The DNA here is from genome assembly GCA_963805485.1 of uncultured Verrucomicrobiae bacterium. Classification (GTDB taxonomy): domain Bacteria; phylum Verrucomicrobiota; class Verrucomicrobiia; order Chthoniobacterales; family UBA10450; genus Udaeobacter. Next base: position 717,092 of record CAWDUN010000004.1, read on the forward strand.
CGCATGGAACCCGATGCTACTAATGTTCGCTCCGCCTACTGGCACACTGAAGGACTGAATGGAGCGATCCAGGTTCATGTTATAGAGCGCGTACTCATAGTGCCAGACCCCCGCAGACGGGTTCGTCACTTTATAGCCCATAAACCAAATCCCATCGTTACCTGGATCGGGCTCGACCTGGTTTACTGTTGCACCAGTTCCCATCCAAGCGATGATCGCAGGTTGCATACGCACTGTAGGTCCAGTTGGCGAAAAGGAGAAAGACGTTGGCCCGCCGCTCACCGAGAACGGGCGATAGGAGGCATTGTTATACATGTTGCATTGCCCCGGGTGGGCCTGACACCACGCGTTTTCAGTAGGACTTATGTATTGAGCTTCGGCAAAATAAGTCGCGCCTTGATTCTGCGCCGGGATGAGGTCGCTCATTGCCACTGTGACTCGGTGCGACGTGCCAGTGTGGGAGTGACCAGAGTGATTGTTGGCAGTCGATGGGAAGGAACCTGTGAAAGGGTTCGTCCACGCGCGCGAACCGATGCCGTTCTGGTTATAATTTAAACTTGCGACATAAGTATCGGCGCAGCCAGGGCACAACTGGTCGCCGGTGACGCAAGGAGGGCTCGTGTTGCACGTGCCGCAGATAAACTCTTCCAATGCAAAGAACGCATGTTTCATCCAAGATTGGCCAATCTGTTCGAATCGTTCGGCGTTATCTGCTCCGCCGCTCATGCGATAAAGGTTTTGTGGAATAATCGGATGATCGGTATTGGGCAGCGGATGCCAATTAATTGGCTGGTCGCCGTTGTTGCACGAAACCGTTCCGACTCCAAGCCCGACAGAGGTTGCATCACTCCCAGCTTGCTCGACGGATTCCAAATCTCCCACAATAACATCGGGGCCCGGCACCAGCGGCGCTCCAGGGCTGACTGCATGTTGCATAGATGGCATGGCTATCGATTTCGTTTCCCCTCGAACAATGTGATCGATTTGGATCGGTTGCATCGCTGCGCCGATTGAAATTGTTCCGGCCAATGAGCCAGCCTCTGATGGAATACCCAATGTCCTGGCAAACTGTTTTGATAGGAGAAGCCTGCCTCCGGTGATGTTAAGCGACTGAGCTGCAGCATCGTAATTGTACTGGTGTCCTTCAATGTTGAAAAAAGTGAATCCTGTATTGCTATCGCGGACTGCTAGATCGAAACCTTGACCTGAAGGGAGTTTTTCCACTGTCAGCCGCTTAAGAGACGAGCGTAGTGCGGCAGGCAGATTTCTGTAGCCAGGGACGTTTACGCCGGCCGAAGAGGAATTTTGCAAAGCCAGTGCCATCGAGCCGGGCTGGATTCCGCGTAGCAAATCGTTAAAGACGAGAACGGGAAAGAAAGAATTTGGCGCCGCTGCGAAGTGCAACGTGACGGGCCTCGCCAAGAGAGAGCTGCTCCCATTCAATCCGTTCAGGTCGAGTTGCATCGTTATGCTCGCGTCGTCGACGATCATCTTTTGCAGTGTTCCAGTCAGCGCTTCGGCAGCATTTTGTTTGGGTTGACTGGCGGCATTTTCGGAAGCATTCGCGAATACAAGAACTGACAGTAGGGCGAAGCTTGTAAGGCATATCTTTGACATTGTAGTGGATCCTTCTGTTAGGGTGCGGCCTGGAGAAAAGATTAAGTTGTCATTGTTCTCGGTGCTTGCGATACAAACAAAAAAAGTTTTAACAACCTCCTTAGTTCTCTTGCTCGCGCGCTGTGAAGGGCTAAGGCCGGGATGGGGGAGTTGGACGCGGCCTCGGCGGAGGACTGCCTCGTGGTGATGGAGTAGGCCTCGGTGTTACAGTTGCCGTCGCTGTGGCGGTAGCCGTTGCAGTTGCCGTCGTCGTGGCCGTGGCGGTTGGTGTCGCTGTAGGCGTTGCGCCGCCTGCAGGCACCTGGATTGCAACTGTCATTGGCGCCCCTGTCTTAAAGAATCCTACTGTCGCGTTAGCAGTTTGCGGAGGTTGATCGGCGTCAAACCGGAAATTGTACAGGGTCCCAAAGCGAATCGCATTTGCGGCCGGATTCTGCGCAAACGTTTCACTGTTCCAGGTTATGGAATCACTCGTCTGAGTGACAGCCCAAGGCATGCTGCTATAGCCCTGGCCGCCCGGGATATTGTCGTTTGCCCAGCCAGGTTCCTGAGGTGGCGCGTGAAATCCGATGTTACTAAGATTGGCTCCAGCGCCCAAAGGCACGCTGAAAGATTGGATAGAACGATCGAGATTGTAATTGTACACGGCATACTCATAGTGATAGACTCCCGGCGCGGGACTGGTCACTTTGTAGCCCACAAACGAGATGCCGTCGTTTCCCGGATCAGGTTGCACCTGATTTATCGTCGCCCCTGTCCAACCCATGATGGCAGGCTGCGTTCTCTGGGTCTGGCCAACAGGTGAAAATGTGAAGTTCGTTGTGCCGTTAACAAGGAACTGACGGTAGGAAGCGTTGTTATACATGTTGCACTGCCCTGGGTGGGCCTGACACCACGCGTACTCCTGCGGCGTCAGGTATGCCGCTTCCGCGAAATAGGTTGCGCCTTGATTGAGCGTTGTGTTGAGATCACTAATATTAACGCGAACCCGGTGCGATGCGCCAATATCGTTGTGGCCGGTGTGGTTGGTTGGATCTGGATTAGATAGGAAAAGTCCAGTGAAAGGATTGACCCACGCGCGTGAACCAAGCAACTGGTACCATCCGTTCTCCTCGGCGAGATACGGATCGGAACAGCCCGGACATAGCTGTGAGAACTGAGTGCAATTATTTGTGTTGCAGCCAAGGTTGCAGTCGTCGCCCTCGTCCGCGCCGAATGTGTGCTTGATCCAGGACTGACCAATTTGTTCCATCCGCTCGGTGTTATCTGCGCCACCGCTCATCCGATAAAAATTTTGCGGAAAGAACGAATGATCTGTCTGTGGCAATGCGTAAAAGTTGACCGGAACATCGCCATTGTTGCAGGAAGTCGTCGCTATCCCCAGGCCGACTTGGGGGATCGGTGTTGTCTCGCTGCCGACTTGCACCATATCGGGCAGATCTCCAACGATGATATCAGGCCCAGGCACCAGGGTAGGCTTTCCCGGACCAGCACGTTGGCTCAATGGCGGCACCACCACCGACGTACGCTTGCCGTTCACCACTTGCGTGATCTCGATAGGCTGCATCGCTGCGCCGACTGAAATTTTTCCAACGATTGAGCCGGCATCCGATGGACGACCGAGCGCGTTAGCGAACTCTTTTGAAATAAGGAGTCGACCGCCTGTAATGCCAAGCGACCGCGCGTCGGGATTGTAATCGTAATCTCCTCCTTGAACATTGAAAAAAGTGAATCCCGTCTTGCTGTCGCGTACGGCAAGACCGAAAGATTGATTCAACGGAAGTTTTTCGACGACGAGTTGCTTGACAGACGCACCTAATCGCACAGGGAGTGCCGGAATCCCGCCACTGCGGGACGGGATCAAGACCAATGAGCCCGGCTTAACTGTACGCAGCAGATCATTAAAAACGAGAATGGGAAAGAAGGAATTGGCTGCGGCGGAAAATTGCAGAGTGACCGGTCTTGCCACCAGGGAATTGCTCCCATTCAATCCGTTCAAGTCGAGTTGCATCGTTACGCTCGCGTTTTCCACAATCATCTTTTGAAGTGTGCCACTCGGAGCGTAGCCATTGTGATTGTTCTTTGTGTCGGGGTTGCGCGAAAAAACGCGGGACAAACCAAACAGCAGAAGCAACAGAAACATGAAACCGCTCAGGGTCAGTTTGATTTTGGACATGATAAAATGAATTCCTCCGTATCCCGGTTTTACTCAATTCGACGGGGAAATGTCAAAACTTTTCTCTTGAACTCCTCAGCCGCCGCAACGTCCAGACGCCGACGGGACGAGTGTTTTCTTCGTGGTTAGGCGGCATCTGAAGCAGATTCCCCTCAGCACCGTCATTTCCTGCCTTCCACCAGAACGGCGGCTTCCCGATCCAGCGCGGCGGCATCTATCTTGCGGGGTTGCAAATAAAATTCGTCGATCACGATTTGTACCAGCGCCGCAGCAGGGACAGCCAGAAACAATCCCAAAAACCCGAACAATTCGGCGGTCGCGACGGTAAAAAACAAGATGTTCACCGGGTGGAGTCGCATTTCTTTGCCGAGCACACCGGGCACGAGCACGTTCAATTCAACCTGATAGACCAGTACGATCACACCAAGCGCCAGCCAGAATTTTGTCGCTCCCATACTTAATGCGACCAGCAAAATGGGAATGGAAACGAGAAAGGCGCCGATGCTTGGCAAAAATTCCCCGAGAAACCCAATAACCCCGAATATGAGCGCCGGCTGCACGCCAATCAACCAAAGCAGCGAACCGATCGACACCCCAGTGATAACGCCATTAATGACGACACCCCGCGCCCATGCAATCATTTGTCGCATCATTCGTTCGAGAGTCCGGTGCGCCTGGCCGCGGTAACGATCGGGCGCAAGTGCCAGATATGCACTCACGAGCGGCTGCGGATTCGCCAGCACGAACACTAGCAACAGAATCGCCAACAGGGCGCTGGCCACACCTCCCACCAATCCGAGCGTCGATTGCAACACGAAATTTCCAACTGCACCCGCAGCGGAGCCGACTTTACCTGCCATTTCGTCTGTTCGTGGCAACGCCTCGCGAACCTGCGGATAGTTTTTCGTTACCGACTCGATCCGGGTGCGAATGCCTTGCCACACGTTTGGCGTGCTGTGCACGAGCTCCTGCAGTTGCCGACTCAGAGGCGGAATGGCAAACAGGATGATGGTCGTCGTGACCGCGATTAACACTAGCATCACCAGGATGACACCCACTAGGCGCGGTAAGCGATGTTTCTGCAGCCAAACGACGATCGGGTTCAGAACCATCGCGACAAGAAAAACCACCGCGAACAGCAGGATTACAGGTTGCAGTGCGCGCAGGATCAGCCAGATGATGAATACAAAAAAAACCAGCCAAATGATGCGCCGGGCACCATAATAACTCAGCGGGGCGTGCGGGTCCTCGCGATACGTTTCGTTCATGCTCAAGGAACGACGGCTTCCAAGCCGTCGCGTCCCTTGCTTTTGTAACCACGAATGGACACTAATGGACACTAATTTTTTTGCGGTGTCCGCGATGTCGCTGCTTGCTATAGCGGCAGCCGTGCCGTCTAAGGTGATATCACGCAGGCGTCGCCGATCCCAGTTAACCGGTCACTGATCATTGCCAATGATGAGCTACGGTCGCGGTCGGGGACTGGGGTGCGCCCTTGGTGTAGGAGTAATTCTTGGCGCAGGTGTCGAAGTCGCGGTAGGCGTAGCAGTTGAAGTTGGCGTGGGTGTTGACGTCGCGGTGGATGTAGCGGTTGGAGTTGGCTTGGGTGTCGAAGTCGCGGTGGGCGTAGCAGTTGGACTTGCCGTCGGTGTAGGGCTGGGCGCTACGGGCACCATTGCATACGCGTGAGTCTCGCCATTGTGCACAGCGGTGCCCACAATGATCCCGTCCTCGCTAATACCGAGGGCGGACGAGGATGTATTCATCGATAAGTCCCAGCCGGAGTTCGGAGGGATAAGATCGGCAAGACGATAAGTATTTGTTCCGTCGTAAAGAAACGGAATGGAGAACGCTGACGAATCGTTTCCCACCACCCGGCCAGCTGAATTCACCGCGCGGGCGGAGCCTTGGCTTGTGCCTGACGCGAGCGGGATAGCAACGATGCCACCTTGATCCGACCAAATAAACGGCAAGCCCGAGCCCTGGTTTAGCATGCTCGAGCCGACCACGTAACCGGTGTTACTCACGCCGAATGCGAGCGCACCGTTGAACCCTGGCAACGCGCCGACCTCGAACGCCATGGCGTCACCTATATCATAAACAATCCCAACGTTGCGCGCGGCGTTCGTCGGATCAATGCCTTGACCTACAACGCGGTCTGAATCGTTGATACCGAATGCAGTGACGAAAAAACTGCCGTTCGATGTGGTTTGTGTAATGATTGTGCCGCTGCCCCCGCTGTAGATTGCGCCTCGCTGCAAGCTACCGCCGTCGACTGATCCGACTGCAACACTTGAAGCGTTCACCGAGTTCGCGTCACCCAGCGTTTCACCCGACGGCAATGGCAACTGCGAAACCGCGCCGTTTTGCCAGATCACCGGCAACCGGCTGGAACCGAAAAGTGTGGTGGCTGCCGTCCCCACTACGACGCCATTGTCGTTCGCGCTATTAGAAACAGCGTGATTTCGGCCGGCGAGATTGGGCAGGGCAACGATGCCGCCGTTAAGTGTCCAGGTGAACGCCTGACTTCCGCCGGTGCGGATCGATCGCCCCACCGCGATTCCGCCGTCGGACACGCCGAAGCCTTGGGAAGCCGTGTCGCCGGTATCAATCACCCCGATATCGTAGATCTGATACTGCGGAGTAGTCGCAGTAGCTGCAGGAAGTATCGCCACCGATAACAGCGCAACGCTAACGGCGACGAACTGGAGCTTCGATCTGGCGTTGGTTTTCATCAGCTTCTACTAACCACGAATGAAGACGAATGGACACTAATTTTTTCGCTCGGTGCGCCAGACCAGCGTTTGATGTTCGCGCTCGCGATTGTGAATAACCAAGAAAGAGCGGTCCTGTCCGGGGAGCACAGGCTGCTAGCCTGTCCTTTTCGGCAGCTTGCCGAAAAGCTCTGAGCACATTGGCCGCCTTAGCTCGCCCGTTACCCTGAGCTGCTCATGGGCAGAATGGTAACGACAACATGCTGGGAGCCGGTGCTAGCCAACACGTTTAGCGCGACAGCACAGGACGGTGGCCGCGCCGTCGGTCGCGGCCGCGGTGTAGGGATACCTCTTGGCGTAACACTCGGCCGCGGCCTACCTGTCGCGGTCGGCATTGCGTTAGGAGTTGCTGTCGAAGCCGGTATCGGCGATGGGCTGAGCGTGAATGTGGGAAGGCGTGGGAGTAGCTCCTGCCTGAATGCGGAATTTGTGTTTGAATCAATAGCCCGAGAGCGCAAGGTGTTGTCTCCCCTCACTTGCTAGCATCACTAAAAGAGAGCGCGAGCATGCACTGCTCGATAAGCTATGACTGCTATCTTATGGGCGCGGCGGCGGAGTAGGACGCGGCCTAGGCGTCGGCGAACATCTCCCCGCGCATGGAGTTGACGTTGGTGTAGCCGTCGACGTTGCTGTAGCAGTCGCAGTCGCAGTCGCAGTTGCTGTTATGGTAGGCGTAGCGGTAGGAGTTGGCGTCGATGTGGCAGTTGCCGTAGGCGTCGGGGTTCCCATCGAACCGGATTGTGCGCAGTATCTCCCGCCAGTGTTCAAATTGCTGCCGTTGCCAACTCCGCCCCAAACGATCATCTCGCTGCCACTCCAAAGTGCCGTGTGGTCCTCTCGCGCACTAGGCGCATTAGTGGTGCTGGTGGCTGTCCAGCTGTCAGTGCTGGGGTTGTACCTCCCGCCGGTGTTCAAAAAGCCGCTGGCACCGCCGCCCCAGACGATCATTTCACTGCCATCCCACACTGCCGTATGCTGGTCTCGCGCCTCGGGCGTATTGGCAGTGCTGGTGGCTATCCAGGTGCCTGTGCCAGGGTCGTATCTCCCGCCAGTGTTCACAGGGCCGACGTCGTTAACTCCGCCCCAGACGATCATCTCATTGTCAGTCCAAACTGCCGTGTGTACCCCTCTGCCATCGGGCGCATTCGTAGTGCTTGTGGCTGTCCAACTACCAGTGCTGGGATTGTATCTCCCGCCAGTGTTCAGAAAATTGCTGTTGGTATCCTGACCACCCCACACGATCATTTCACTGGCAGCCCACACTGCCGTGTGAAACCATCGCGCACTGGGCGCGTTAGTGGTGCTGGTGGCTGTCCAGCTATCAGTGCTGGGATCGTATCTGCCGCCGGTGTTCAAAACGTCGCCATTAAATCCACCCCAGACGATCATCTTACTACCGGTCCACACTGCCGTGTGAGAGTTTCGCGCTTGGGGCGCATTAGTGGTGCTGGTGGCTGTCCAGTTATTTGTACTTGGGTTGTATCTTCCACCGCTGTTCAGATCGGAACCGGCATTTCCACCCCAAACGATCATTTCGCTGCCAGTCCATACTGCCGTGTGCATTTCTCGACCAGAGGGCGCATTGGTCGTGCTGGTGGCTGTCCAGCTATCTGTGCTGGGGTCATATTTGCCACCGCTGTTCGTATAGCCGCCAGCAAATCCTCCCCACACGACCATTTCACTGCCAGTCCAAACTGCCGTGTGACCAGTTCGCGCAGAAGGGGCGTTGATGATGCTGGTGGCTGTCCAGGTGTCATCGGTGCAGGGATCAATCTCTGGAAGAGTGTAGGTAGCTTTGTCTGACGTCCTAGCGTTTTGGTATGGCGCGACCAAGCTTGCCCCGAGCAAAGCCGAATGGGGGCGCGCCGAATCGTGGGCTGAGAACAACGGACGGCTCTGAGATCCGTCCCTACCGTTTGTAAGATCAGCAATCAGCCGCTCCGCCAGCACCTGCCTGGCCAGGCACTCGGCAATGACAAAGGGATCGTTGCCCAATGCGTCAAAGAGCTCGCGCAACACCTCTGGTTGTCTTGTATGCTTTGCCATGCGCTCCATTTCCGCCTGTAATTGGTCAGCAGTAATCGGCCGTTGCCAGTAATCCTCCAGCGCCTGTGATTTGCGCAGGTAATCTGTGACTTTCTTTTCAAGCTGCGCCTGAGACATGACCGCATCGAGCGATGGTTTGCGATCGGGGCTTTCCTTCGGCCAGATGCGGTGACGCCAGTAAACGTCCTCGATGGCTCGCTGGTAAGCGACGCGTTCCGCGAATGTCAAAGTTCGTTGTGAACGGGTCTCCGGCGCTTCGCTACGCAGAAACGCGGGTAATGTGCCTGTGACGATCAAACATGCGACTGCGCAAAGAACGAAACCAACCAGGACGCGCGAGATAAGAAAAGCCGACTGATAGGTAGATTTTTTCTGCATTGTAGGGGTTGGATGAGGCCGCCGCTTTTAAATGACACTCCGAAGGGTGTCAATATCTTTTTTGCTGAATGCGGAATTTGTGTCAATGAATAGCCGGAGAGCGCAAGGTGTTATCTGCCGCCCCTCTCTAGCGCCAGTGAAAGAGGACGAGCATGCACTGCTCGACACGGTATGACTGCTATTTTATGGCCGTGGCGGCGGTGCAGAACGTGGCGAGGATGGCGTCGGCACTGGTGTGATGTGAGGAGGCGAGGTAGGCCGCGGCTAGGCGGTTGGGTGTGGTGACGTTGGGCCCGGCACCGGCGGCGGCGCGATAGGTCGAGTCCTTGGGCTTGGGTGAGCTCTCGGTGTGGGAGTGATTCTTGGTGTGCTACTCGGCGTTACTGTTGTTGTCGGTGTCGCAGTGGGAGTCGGCGTTTGAGTTACACTTGCCGTTGGAGTAACTGTTGGCGTTGGCGTTGAAGTAGCCGTGGGTGTGGCGGTGGCGGATGCGGTTGCTGTAGGGGTCGGTCCCTGCACTTCGAAGGATCCCTTATCGATCCGACCATTAACAACTCGGTCAAACCCTGGGCCACGCTGATCAAAGGAAGGTGGCGGAGTAAAGTTCGGGTCCCCTTGGTCAATGGCCGGACTGCCTGGTGATAGCGCGTGAGTGAATGTCGGCCCGCCATTGTCCTGCAAAGGTCCTAGCATTGGGTCGGTGTTGATTTGATCACCTTGAGCAGTCAAATAGCCGCTAGCATCGTCACTACTGAGATTGTAGCCGTGCGAAATGACAGTGCCTCCGCTGTTCAAAATATTTCCTCCTGCATTGCCAGCTTCCAGAATGGTATCCGTCAGGTCTACGATAGCAGTGCCACTATTGTGAATACTGCCGCCGCCATGTCCGGCTGAGTTGCCGCTAAACGTGCTGTTGGAGATTTCTACGCTCGCATTACCACCTTGATTGGAAATACCGCCGCCACGGTCCAGGTCAGCTGAGTTGCCGCTGATCGAGCTATTACTGATCACCAAAGCTACGATATGTCCGCTGGGTCCAAGGTTGCGGATCGCTCCGCCGGAAAAAGCTGAGTTGCCACTAATCGTGCTGTTATTAACCGCTACTGACACAGCTCCTATAACACCAATTTCGTAGATGCCTCCGCCTTCTTCGCTAGCCATGTTTCCGCTGATCGTACAGTTGTTAATTGTCAGTGCAGCGTCTCCGAAAACAGCTTCGTTGTAAATACCACCGCCGTATTGCGCGGAATTTGCGCTGATAACGCAACCGTCGAGAGTGACAGTTGCGCTTCCGTTGTAAATGCCGCCGCCGTGCGACGATGCATTCCCGTGTGTGATTGTCAGGCCAGAAATGGCGACGTTGATCGGCGAATCAATGAAAAATACCCCGGAGTTGGCGTTGCCATCCACAGTTAAGATATCAGCGCCCGGCCCTGAGATTGTGATGCTCTTATCAATCACAAGTTGACGGCTCATCAGTATGATAGTGCCGGTGACTGCGAAGGTGATCGTATCGCCGTCATTTGCGTCCGCGAGCGCCTGACGCAGTGAGCCAGGACCGCTGTCATTTGTGTTAGTCACTGTGATGATGATTGCCCCCGCAGGAGTAACAATCAAACATAGATACGCTACAGCTACCACAAGCGCGCTAATGTTCGATCTGACTTTAATGTTCATTCAGATTTACCGGTTGACTACAGAGGTGTACACTACGGCCGCGGCCTTGGAGTAGGCCGCAATCGCGGCGCCGGAGTCACTCTCGGTGTTGTGCTTGGTGTGCCGGTTGGTGTGACTGCTGCAGTAGCGGTGGGCGTCGCTGTCGCTATCGGAGTAGCAGTTGGTGTTCCGCTGGATGTAGGTGTCGCTGTGGCTGTCGCTGTAGCTGTAGCTGTCGTCGTGGGAGTAGGTGAAGGAGTTGGCCCAAATTGCGCACAATATCTGCCGCCTGTATTGACGTCACCGTCGTTATTACCGCCACCCCAGACGATCATCTCACTGCCTGTCCAGACGGCCGTGTGAGATACCCGGGTTGAAGGCGCGTTGGCAACGGTAGTCGCCACCCAGTTATTTGAGCCCGGATTATATCTCCCGCCTGTGTTTAAATAGTGCGAAGCGTCAACACCGCCCCAAACGATCATTTCACTCCCCGTCCATACCGCCGTATGTGCCTCTCGGCCGCTCGGCGCGCTCGCGTTACTGGTCGCCGTCCAAGTATCCGTAACGGGATTGTATCTGCCGCCGGTGTTGACAAAAGTGACGTCATGAAGCCCGCCCCACACAATCATTTCACTGCCCGTCCAGACCGCGCTATGAAATTCTCGGCCACTCGGCGCGTTGCTGGTGCTAGTCGGCACCCAAGTGTTTGTAGTGGGATTGTATTTACCGCCAGTGTTCACGTCGGCCTCTCTGTCATACCCTCCCCAAGCAATCATTTCGCTGCCAGTCCAGACTGCAGTGAGAAGCTCCCGAGCAGACGGTGCGTTAACGGTGCTAGTGGAAATCCAGGTATCTGTGGTGGGATCGTACCTCCCGCCAGTATTTAAGAAGGTGCTGTCACCTTCTCCAGCCCAGACGATCATCTCAGAACCGCTCCAAACGGCTACGTGAAACGCTCGACCGGCGGGCGCGTTGCTAGTGGTGGTAGCCGTCCACGTGTCCGTGATCGGGTTGTATCTCCCTCCGGTGTTCAGATGGTCCGGGCCATCAAATCCACCCCACACAATCACTTCGCTGCCAGTCCACACCGCTGTGTGAGCGGATCGGCCACTAGGTGCGCCGCTAATGCTGGTAGCAGTCCATGTGTCGGTGCTCGGATCGTATCTGCCACCGGTGTTCGTTCCGGAGCCACCCCACACGATCATTTCGCTGCCAGTCCACACTGCCCTATGTGTTTCTCGCGGGCTGGGGGCGTTGGTGATGCTGGTAGTTGTCCAAGTGTCATCAACGCATGCGCCCTCCGCATTGGATCCTGTCGCGAATCCTGGAAGAGTGTAGCCAGCAAAAGATTTTGCATCTGTTTGGCGAAGATCAAACAGCTCCTGGAATTCGCCCTTCATGTACTGCGAACCTTCGACGGACTGAATCAGCTTTTCTACCAGCGCCGGCTTGGCCAGACACTCCGCGATAACAAAGGGATTGTTCCCAAGAGCCTCGAAGAGTTCTCGCAACACGTCAGGCTGCCTGGTGCGCTTTGCCATCCTATCCATTTCAGCTTGTAGCTGCTGAGCAGTGATGGGCCTTTTCCAGTAATCCTCCAGCGCTTGTGACTTGCGCAGATAATCGCTGACTTTCTTTTCCAGTTGCGCCTGCGACATCACTGCGTCGAGCGATGGCTTGGGATCGGGACGCTCCTTTGGCCAAATCCGGTGACGCCAGTAAACGTCTTCAATGGCTTGCTGATAGGCGACGCGCTCCGCAAACGTGAGATTTCTTTGAGGAACATTCGTCGCCTGCTCCGGACGCAACAAAGCGAGCAGTGTCCCGGTCACGGCAATAAATGCGACGCCGCAAAGAAGTAGTCCGATTAAGGCGCGGGCAGATTGAGAAGTGGATTTTTTCATTTGGAGAAGCTGTAGGTTCAAGCTGATTTGAATGGGGGATCCGGAAGGGAGATTATCGTTGACTCTTTGTTCTGAAGGGCTGGGGCGCGAACCGTAGCACAAAGTCTTCGCGCGTCACGATAATTTTTATGTTTTTCGAATGTTTTCTGAAACTGAGGTTCCGCTCGTAGCGAATGGATAACGATTTCGCCGCGAGGTATGGCTGTAAGCTGATTCCGAACCTTGGAATTTTATTCGTGTTGGTTCGTGTTAATTCGTGGTTTTCTGCGTAGGTTGTCAGCCTGTGTCATTTAATCATTTCGGATTCTTGCCCGAAGTAGTGCGCGGAGCGCAGGCCATGGGATTCGTGGAGCCGACCGCGATCCAGCTTCGCGCCTTTCCGATTGTCCTTGCCGGAAAAGATTTGATCGGCACCGCGCAAACCGGTACCGGCAAGACCGCGGCCTTCGCTTTACCCATTCTGACGTTGCTGGCAAAGCACGGCGCCTTGCGTTGTCTCGTGCTGGAGCCTACGCGCGAACTGGCTGCGCAAGTGGAGACGGCGTTTCGTGATTATGGCCGTTACACAGATTTGCAAGTGGGTCTTGTGCACGGCGGCGTTGGTTATGGGAAACAGCGTGATGCGCTAAATCGTGGCCTGGACATTCTGGTGGCAACACCAGGGCGCCTGCTGGATCTGCTCGAGCAGCGGGCGATGAGCCTCAAGGAGATAAAGATTCTCGTGCTCGATGAAGTGGACCGGATGCTGGATATGGGTTTTCTGCCCGACGTGCGCCGGATCGTTGAGAAAACCTCAACAAAGCGACAAACTTTGCTGTTTTCGGCTACGTTGCCTCCGGAGATCGAGCGTCTGTCGGCATGGGTGCTGCGCGATCCTGAGTTGGTGGAAATTGGCGTGCGCCGTTCGCCTGCGGAAACAGTCACTCACGCGGTCTATCCCGTTGCCGCTGAACAAAAATTCGATCTGCTGATGGCTTTGCTGGAGCGAACAAACTTTGATAGCGCGCTAATTTTCTGCAGAACCAAGTATGGCGCCGATCGGATAGCGCACCAATTAAAGCAGGGTAAGCACGCGGTGGCGGTGTTGCATTCTAATCGAACACAGCGGGAACGCATCGAAGCGCTCGAAGGCTTCAAGAGCGGTAAATACGAAGTGATGGTCGCGACTGATATTGCATCCCGCGGGCTCGACATCGCAGGTGTAAGTCACGTAATCAACTATGACGTGCCTGAGCATCCCGAGGATTACGTGCACCGGATTGGACGCACAGGGCGGGCGCAAAACGTTGGCGACGCATTCACGCTTACCAGCGGACAGGAACTGCCGGCTTTACAGGCGATTGAACGCTTCATCGGCCAGAAAATTCCGCGGCTGAAACTCGAAAATTTTCCTTATTTATATACCGCGTTGTTTGAATCGGAATCTGCTGCGAGCGGTCGTCGCGGAATCGGCGGGGGCAGAACCCATCGTGGATATTCATTCGGGCGACGAAAGTAACACAGATTTGCCAGAGGCGGATCCGCTTCGCCGATCGAAGATTCGCCGTGGCGAAAGACGATGCCCAGCCTGATCGCCGAAGGCGCGGAGCTCAAGGGCTGCAGAGCCGCACGATTCCCAACGCGTTGAGGACAAGCGTTCCACCTTGCGCTCGGTGCATTTGTTCGCGAATACTTTCGACCTCGAAAAATGAATGCATCCGTTCCCGATTCACAGACCGAGTTCGATCGGTTGCAGAAGAAACTAGTGCCGTTGTGGAAATCGATCGAGCGATTCAATCAGGATCCACAAACCATTGTTGTCGTACCTTCGATGTCGATCGCCGCGATTGACTCGGGCGCGGTGATCCAGGCCTATGAGGAGCGGTTCTTATTTCTGTTATTGCTGCTACGCCAGCCGCGGGCGCGCCTGATCTACGTGACTTCGCGAACCATTCTGCCGAGCATCATCGATTACTACCTCGATCTTCTTCCCGGGGTCATCCCGAGCCATGCGCGGCAGCGGCTTTTCCTGCCTTCACCTCTGGACGGTTCAGCGCGTCCGCTCAGTGAGAAGCTGTTAGAGCGGCCACGACTGATTGCGTACATCCGCTCGCTAATTATAGATCCTAATCGGGCGCATCTTGTTCCGTTCAACACGACCTATCGCGAAAAAGAACTGGCGTTGCGGCTTGGCATTCCGATGTACGGAGCGGATCCGAAGTTTTTCCCGCTGGGAACAAAGAGCGGCTGTCGCAAGATTTTCATGGACGAAGATGTGCCGTATCCTTTGGGTCGCGAAGATATTGGCAGCAAGGAAAACCTCGTCAACGCGATTGCGCAAATGCGGATGAGTAAGCCTTCGATCAGGCAGGTGATGGTAAAGCTGAATGAAGGCGTATCCGGTGAAGGCAACGCTGTAATTGATTTAACAGGGCTTCCCGCGCCCGGTGATCCGAAGGAGGTAGCTATGCTAGCGGATCGCCTTCGAGCAATGAAGTTCGAGTCACAAGATGTTACTTATGCGAGTTACATGAAGGAGTTGCAGCACCGGGAAGGAGTCGTGGAAGAACGGATCATGGGAGAAGAGTTCAGAAGCCCGAGCGTGCAGCTTCGCGTCACTCCGCTCGGTAAGGTTGAACTATTATCAACGCATGACCAGCTTCTGGGCGGCCCGAGCGGACAAAGCTACCTCGGCTGTGTTTTCCCGGCGGACACCGCTTACGCTCCTGTGATTACGCGCGAAGCTGCAAAGGTAGGCAGGCGTTTGGCCAAAGAAGGTGTGCTCGGGCGCTTTGCGCTCGACTTTGTGGTGGTGCGCGCCAAGGACGGAACATGGGAGCCGTACGCCATTGAGATTAACTTAAGAAAAGGCGGCACCACTCATCCATTTTTGACTCTGCAATTCCTTACCGATGGAACTTACGACACGGAGACCGGCATCTTCACCGCTCCGAATGGTCAGCAGAAATTTTTCGTTGCCAGCGATCACGTCGAGTCCCCGCGCTATCGCACTCTTACTCCCGACGACCTGTTCGACATTGTCGTCCGGCACAACCTGCATTTCGACCAAACACGCCAGACAGGCATCGTGTTTCACATGATGAGCGCCTTGGGTGAGCTGGGAAGAACAGGCCTGACTGCAGTTGGCAATTCGCATGAGGACGCAAAAGCGACTTATAATCGTGCGGTTGCTGTGCTTGATGAGGAGACGCGATGAACCTCGTCTGCATTTGTGGGCCTCGGCGGCAATCCGGTACGCGGCAAGCCGCTGCGCGTGCGATTAACCGCGAAATAACGTTGACGCATTTCCGCCGCTTCGCGTAAAAGCACTGTTCCAACCTGCCACATGTGAAATGCCGTACGCTCATTACGAAAAGGGGTAAGAACGTGCTCGCATGATCTTCGGATGCCGCAGAGCGGCGTACTAGCCACATCACTTCATGAAAGAGAAATCCACTTCACGATCAGCGTTCTTTAGCATCCGTTTATTAGGGGTGTTAATACTGCTGGCCGGCATCTTGCTGGCGCTGGCAAGCTCGGGCGTATTTTCAGTAGCCGCTCAGAACGTCATCCAGGCGATGACGAAGAACAGGATTATTACTTATTCCATGGATCCCCTGGTACCGGTCGGATTCGACTGTTCGAAAATCTACGAGATGGGCATCGACAAAGAGGAAAACTTCCGGGCCGGGGCCATCATGGTGGCCTGCGGCGAGCTACCCGGTAACGCCACATCTGCCACTTCCACTCTGGGTCCCATCGGCTACCTCATCAAACAACTGTTGATGCCGCTGGCCTATGGCGCCGGGGACGTTAATCTGATCACCGGCACCGAGACCTCTCCCAACATTACCCAGTCGGAGACGTTCACTTCGGTTAATCCGGATGATCCTAACCAGGTTTTCGTAGCCTACAACGATTCGCGAGGCCGTAACGCCAGTCCGATTAACATTTCGGGCGCGTCGATCTCCACTGATGGCGGCACGACGTTTACACGTATCACCACTGCCGCGGGTCAAAGCCCCTTTGCCGGTACCGTGGGCGACCCTGTTGCTCTGTACAACAAACCCACCGCCACTTGGTTCACCGTCTGGCTTGACACAGCCTGCGGCGGTCAGGGCCTCGGCGGGTATAAATCCGCCACTCCCGCGAATGCTGCTAGCTGGACCCATTTTTGCATTCACAATAGCGGGGGCGACGATCGCGAATCTGGTTGGGCTGACAACAATCCTGCCTCTCCATTCTTTGGGCGCATGTATATTTCCTGGGGCAACGCTGGTGCCCTCTCCGTCACGTTCTCCAGCGATAACGGTCTCACGTGGCACACTCCGATACAGGTTGCTCCGGCGAGCCCCTTCATCCGTGACGTGCAGATCACAGGCGACTTGTCGGGCAACGGGGTGCTGTATCTCGCCGGCATGAACGAAGGCGGTGGCGGCTTCCCCCACAACGACATCAACCATATCTTCAAATCAACCGACGGCGGTAACACCTGGACTCACCCTTATACTGGTCCCGCATTCCCCGGCCCGGGCGTAACAGCTGTGGGATACTTTGCCTGCATGTTTAGTGATGGGGGCGGCTACTGGCGGCACGAAGGCTGGGGTGAGCCTGCTGCTCTCAACGACGTCGTTCACCTAGTCTATGCCCAGCACGGCACTGGCAGTGACCCTGGCGACGTCTATTACATTCGTTCAACCGACGGCGGTGCCACGTTTGCCGCGCCGTTCAAGTTGAACACCGATGGCTCGACGCGTCCTCAATGGCAGCCCAATCTCTCGGTCAGCCCGACCGGCACCCTCCTGGCAACATGGTATGATGCGCGCGAGAGTGCCAGTTGCACGAGGGGCAACCCAGCCGTTCCGTGTTACCGGATGTGGTCGCGCAAATCTATTGATAACGGCGCGACCTGGCTGCCTGACGATACATTCTCAGATGTTGTCACTCCGCTGCCGGCGCAGCCCGATCCTGGCATACAGGCGACCTATGCGGGCGACTACGATTATGGCTCTGCGGTAGCAGCCAAGCACGCGACTTCATGGACAGATGGGCGCAACGCCATTAACGCCGCCTCACAACAGGATGCCTTCACCGATAGAGAGCCAGTAGGAATTCCAACAGCAACACCTACAGCTACGTTCACGCCCACGCCAACACCGACCGCCACATTCACACCTGTACCAACGGCAACTGCCACGGCCACGTTTACTCCGACACCAACAGCCACGGCTAGTTTCACGCCAACGGCAACAGCGACCGCAACATTCACTGCAACACCTACATCTACGGCCACGTTCACGCCTACTGCCACTGCTACAGCGACGTTTACTCCAACACCGACGGCGACTGCGACGTTTACACCTACCCCAACGTCGACTCAACCTCCTCCGACACCGACCGCCACAGCTACTTTCACGCCTACTGCCACTGCCACTGCCACTGCCATCCACTGCCACTGCCACTGCTACAGCAACATTTACTTCGACACCGACGGCGACTGCTACATTTACGCCTACGCCGACACCGACTCCACCTCCTGCGACGCCGACCGCTACAGCCACCTTTACACCTACAGCTACGGCTACGGCGACGGCGACTGCGACTGCGACTGTTACGGCGACGTTTACTCCAACAGCAACAGTACAGCTACAGCTATACAGCTACATTAACACCGAGGCCGACACCAACGGCAAGACCTCAGTCGACGCCCAGAGCTCGCCCGACGCCCGCGCCGCGCCCGTAGGGAAATTATTTGGAATCGTCGAGACCGGCACTCGAGACAATCCTGGGATACCATCGCGTCTACTCCGCCGGGGGTCGCTCAAGGCATTGCAATGTATCACCCGCTCGGGAATACGATGTGTTTGGAGGTATGGTAGACATTCCACGGCGACAGCAACAACATTACTGAGATTGATCGCGAGCAACACACGGACCCAGGGTGTTTTTTTTTTTTTTTTTTTTTTTTTTTTTTTTTTTTTTTTTTTTTTTTTTAAAAAAAAAAAAAAAAAAAAAAAAAAAAAAAATAGAGCACGCAGGGTGGGCCGGACACATCCGCGTTAGTTCTTGGTGCGTCGGGACAGCGCCTTAGGTGCGAAGCGTTCGCTTCGCATCAGTGGTGTCCGTGGCGTTCGAGAAGCGCTGTCTCTAAGTTGGAAGCTTCCTGAGGACTATAAGAACGCGATGCGTACATCGGCTGCTTGTTCCCGAAAGTAACCGGCGTCGCTCTAAAAGCCTCAGATTTTGGGCGGTCTTCTGCAGTCTGCGAATGCATCCTTCTTGTAAAGCCGTTTACGTCGATCGATAAAAAATTGTCAAAAAAAGTCTTGACGTTCTTCTGCGGTTTCCGCTACAAGCGTGCTCCCATGATGTTCGTCTCCCGATACTCTCATCGGATCTATTGCGCGAACATCTCACATCAGAACGGACCACACCCATGAAAAAACAAATTAATCCCACCATCAAAGCCCACCTTATCCGAGGCGCGTTTTATCTGCTGCTTCTTCTTGCTGTCTGTGCAATTCCATTTGCGCTGGCGCAGCGAAACGCCACCAAGCCCACCATGCCTTCGAAGCCAGGCGTGGCCCCGAAGATGAACGTGCCGGTATCCGCGGGCGGCGGCAGCCGCGCAGGCGCATCTTCGCAATGCCCTTACCGGGGTTCCAGCCAATTCGTCTTTGGTTGCGCCTGCGAGTGCTTTTCGAGTTCCGGCGGCGAAGCTGCCAACCGCTAAAGCCAGAAATGGAATACTTGCAAAACTATTAGCTCATACGCCTCTGTTCACGTACATGATTGACGACGGCACGGCTGAAGACTCAGCGGCTTGACAGCTGGCGGCAGCCTGGTCGCACTCAACGAATTTCCGGTAACCGGAGGCAATAATGTCATTACCTCCATTTCCATCGCCTGGAGGCACACCGCTCTTTCCCGATCCCAGTCTGAATGGCCTGCCTTACACTGCAGTATTGTGGAGCGATCCAAATGGCGACGGTTCGCCCACTGACGCAGTGGTATTGGCGATGGCTCCCGGAGTAATCTCGCAGGAGGGCACGAACACATTTTTAACCACTGTCATTCCTCCGACAATGGTAACGACGGCGAATTTCTTTTGTCGGGCTTCCTGATCAGTCACGCTGCAGGTCAATTCCCAGCCGCGTTGGATGAAAGCGCACCCATTCCGAATCGTTCCTGGGTCGATGCGACCTCAAATATCAATGATTTAAGCGGAGCGATCACAATCGAATCGGCTGGTCTGCCTGGCAATTGGCTCATTCGCGCCGATGGCAACACGGGAGGCCCAACACCAACGGGCACGCCAAGCCCGACACCGACAGCGACCTGTCCTCCCGTCTACACGTTTGAGTCCGGCACAGGAACAATCATACCGGGAGTGACCGACACCGGCAACCACTGCGATGACTGCGTCACAGTCGTTTCACTTCCGTTCCCGGTGAGCCTGTATGATCAGACCTTCACGAGTGCCACCGTCGGGTCCAACGGCATCCTGGCCTTTGGCACCAACAACAACTCCTTTTCCGGCAGGTGCCTGCCCGTCACTGGCGCTACTTACCAGACGATGCCTTTCTTCCGCGACCAGCGCACCGATGCCGTAACAGGATGTACAGGGTGTGGCATCTTCACCACCACCACCGGTACCGCGCCCAACCGCATTTTCAGCATCGAGTATCGCACCACCTACTTTGGCGAAACCAGCGCCACGCCGACGCTCGATTATGAAGTGAACCTCTATGAAAGTGGCTCGCCGGCCTTCGATTTCACTTACGGCCTGGTCAACAGCACCACCAAGACCGGCCGGATCACTTCAATCGGCGTCCAGCAAAACACGACAGCGTTCACCCAGTACGCGTGCGACACCACCGGACAGAATCCGCCGGTGGCTACCGGCCAGAAGTTGACTGCCTCACTTCAGCCGTGCAGTTCGCCCACTCCTACGCCAACAGGTACTCCCTCATGTTCGCCCGGCCCACTTTGGTATAACGGCGATTTTAACGACGTGAACGGGCTCGCTAACGAGAACAACGACTCGCTAGGTAGCGGCCCGATCGCCAGTGTTTATGACGATTTCATCGTGCCCAGCGGCCCCGCATGGAACGTGACGTCAGTTTTCTCCGACAATCTACTGAATACAAACGTTACCGGCGCGACCTGGGAAATTCGGCAAGGCGTGGCGGAAGGCACCGGCGGCACGTTGATTGCCAGCGGCATGACAATGACGCCGGTGGTTACTGCCACTGGCCGGAGCGGGTTCGGCTTTACCGAATTCATGGTTGAGGTTATCGGGCTGAACGTGAGTTTGCCACCCGGAACCTACTGGCTCAATGTCACGCCGGTCGGCGACCTCACAGGCCGTTCGTTTGACTCGACCACCAGCGGGGCCAATTGCGTGGGCATGCCATGTGGCAACGATCTGAACGCGTTTTTCAATAGCGCCTTCTTTGGCGCTAACTGGCAGAACACCGCGGAGCAGGGCCAGCCCAGCGACTTCTCCATGGGCGTGAATGGCACTGCAGGGACCTGCGGAACGCCTACAGCTACGCCGACGGCAAGTCCGTCAGCTACGTTTACGCCTACTCCTACAGCCCCGGCTACAGCGACACCCACAGCCCCAGCTACGGCTACACCGACAGCTAGCCCGACGTGCTCGCCGGCAGCAGGACAAATAACAACCCTGTTCGCCTCGAATAACAGTGGCAGCCCGGGCGGCGCCAATTATTTCGACGTCACCGTTGCCGCGAATTCAATTACGGTGACGGCATTAGATATCAATACCTCAGCTACGACGGCGTTTAGTAACGTGCGAGTTTATGTGTTACCCGGGATGACGTTCGCAGGGAACGAAACCAATATGGGCCTCTGGACTCAAGTGGCAACCGGCAGTGGAACCGGCGCCGGCCAGGACGTGCCGACTCACGTGACCTTGTCCAATTCGTTTACTCTGAACGCGGGTACACTTTACGGAATCGCTGTAGTGGCCGACCCCACAATCGCCCTCTTTTACACCAATGGCACTGGATCGAATCAAAACTATTCCAATGCGGATCTGTCCCTTTTCCTTGGATCCGCGACGAACGTGCCGTTCACCGCGCCAGTATTCTCGCCCCGCGTCTGGAATGGAACGATCTATTACACCACCGGCGCTCCGTGTGGCACTCCAACTCCAACAGCTACAGCGACGGGCAGCTGCACGCCGGGTGACGTGATCGTTAACGGCGAATTCGAGACTGGCACGTTCCCGCCGTGGGTGATAGACGGTCATAACAACGATCCGGTGATCAGTCCCGCGCAGGTACACAGCGGACGTCTCGGCATTGGCAGGTAACGAATCGGGGGCGGAGCGCTGGGGGATAGCTCGTTCTATCAGCAGTTCGCTGTTCCTGCCGCCGGAGGCACGTTGAGCTTCTGGCATTGGGATTTCACGACTGACACGATCACGTTTGACTGGCAGGATGCTTACATTACCGACAGCTCTGGCAATATTCTGCAAACCATCTTCCATCAGTGCGTAACTTCGGGCGGGTGGGTCCAGCAAACGGTGGACATGACGCCCTATGCGGGGCAGACCGTGCGCATCAAGTTCCTGGTGCATCAGGACGGCTTCGGGGACGACACTGCCATGTACATGGACGATGTGTCGCTACCAGGCGGCTGCGGCGGAGCATCGCCGACGCCGACAGGGACACCGTCAGCGACACCGACGTGCCAACCGGGAGGTTCGCCCGGGCCATGGATGCAGGCTGCGCCTGTAGCCATTGATCATTACGGCGGGTTCACTCGGGTCGCTGTCATCCGGG